>NZ_JAGZMO010000004.1 GCF_018364065.1 Veillonella sp. | reverse complement strand
TGATAGCTCATTTAATTTGTTGTCCCGGATTTACATCCGGTTAGAATTTATTTGGTTGGTTTCAACTTAGTGAAACCCGCACTCTGGCATATGTTCATTCCGTTAGAAATGATTACCTTACATTGTTCAGTTTTCAAAGATCTGATGTCGCTTGGTGCGACGTCTTGTATATACTACCATGTCACACATTTCATGTCAACTACTTTTTTACATAATTTTTTCAGTAATTTTATACTGTTATATATAAAGTATAATGTCTGAAAAAACTATACAGTATCTTGATATTTTTTTACTTTTTGCAAGCAAAAAATTTTCAAAAACTTTTCAGTGCAAACACTCACTGTTGCTTCTGCAAAGCAGACGAATCAGTTCGTGTTTTGCACCGCCGTAGTAACAGCGACTTGATTAGTATACCGATTTCCGGTTCATTCGTCAAGCCCTATTTTTAAATTATTTTCTATTTACATATGCAACTGCACTGAAGGCCGCCATTTGACCATCCCCCACCGCTTTTGACACCTGCAAAGGTCCGCCTGCCACATCACCTGCAGCAAACAGTCCGGCAAAGTTAGTTTCCATAAAACGATTTACTTCAATGGCATTATTAGTAACTTCCAATCCGTCTATCATATTGTCCGGAGGATTGGAATCACGCAATATAAAGAATCCGTCTACTGTATGTTCTTTAGAACGGCTCGATACGGTTTCCACCTTATCTGTCCCATTTACGCGAACAATACGATCATGATACAAAGTCACAGAATCAGGTAAGCCACCATTGGCCACCATTTCAAGTCCCATGAGGGGATCTACATAAAGTGCGACTGTCCGTGCCAAGTCCGCCAATAGTTTTACATCATCCATACCGCTGGCCGTGTTCAAATAAATGGCAATGTTCTTATCTTTAAAGAAATGCCCATCACAAGTTGCGCAGTAACTTACACCACGCCCCAATAAATTCTTTTCGCCCGGAATAACACCGTTCATAGTTACACCGGTCGCTAAAATAACGCTGTTAGCTGTATATACCGCTTCATCAGTCAAAATGGTAAATGGTTCACCCTGAAATATGGACTGTACCCGTTCATGTACGATCTCCGGTTCATATGTCTTTGTTTGTGCTACCAGCATATCCATCAAATCAGTGCCGCTGATTGTTTGGAATCCTAAGTAATTATTAATTTTTTCCGCCCGGCGTAATTTATCACTAAATCCGCCCGACTCAAAGAGCACTACGGATTTACCGCGCACTCGCGCCGTTACAGCAGCTGACAGTCCGGCCGGACCGCCACCTACAATTGCTACATCATATGTTGACATGTAGCCTCCTTTTTATCAGTAAAATAATAGTTTGTATTCCCTATTGAATTCCCTTGCACCTCCCCGTAGTACAAAAAAAAAGCCGGATACTGCATTAGCAACCGGCTATTTCATGTCATAGTTTTAAATGAACTTATATATTTTATTACTTCAAAATTATTGCAACTGCACTTGCAATTCTATAAGTCAAATCTAAATCCCTGCGCTTCGGCCTGTTGAATTAATTTTTGACGCATCGGTACCGGACTTTGCGTCTTCTTGGCAATTTGCAAGCTGAACGAGTCAACTCGTTTGTTCGTATCTCGCAAATCATAGTATTGGCTCATCTCTTCGTCATAGTCTTCCAATAATTCCAAGTAGGAGTCAAATACCTTATATTGATCCTCAAAAATATTTGCTTCTTTCGGCATACGCGGTTTCAATTGAGGTTCCTGTGCAGGCACTCCGATTCCCAGTCCCAACATAGGGAATGTTAACTCAGGCAGTCCCAACAACTCAATCATTTTCGGTACATTATTTAAAATACTTCCAAAGTATACTGTGCCAAATCCGGCCATTTCTGCTGCGGCTACTACATTTTGCGCCGCTAATGACGCGTCGGTCCAGCCTTGAAAGAATCTGTCGCTATCACGTTCTGCCGTACCTTCCACTCCCTGCTCGCGAGCAAGACGGGAATTGCGATACGCATCAACTAAGAAAATCAATAATTCCGGAACACGTGCCACATACTCTTGATGACAAATGTCTGCAATGGCAGCTTTCAGTTCCGGCTTCGTTATATGGATAATACTGAAGCTCTGCATTCCTTGACTGCTAGCCGTACGTTTTGCCACATCTAGCAATACATTTAATTGCTGTGGCGAAACCGGTGTTGATTTAAACTCGCGAATTGAGCGATGGTTTAATAGTACGTCTATTGGATTCATGGAATCAGCTCCTTACATTAATACCGTATATAGTATTATCTCAAATATATCGAATTTTCTCTCTATAAGGTACCACTATTTCAGTAAACTGTCCAGTACGGTCCCTATTACCGGCAGGTATACACGATTAATATATTATTTATTAGCCCATACAAGTTGGTACAACTCAGCGCCCATACTTCCTTCTTCAATAGTATCTACGGAAGTATCAAAATAATATTCATCCGGTGCATATGGAGTGCCATCCGCATAGAAAGGTTTTACATCCAATGTCTGCATTGTCTTCTTATCGCGGGTAATCTTTACTTGTTCCAAGTAGTATTCACCATTTAGATTGTTTACGCGGATCCACATAGTAGCTTCTTGATCATTTTTTACTACAGAATCGTTATCTACAGAATATTGCTCACCGTCAATATTTTCACCAATATAATACCAACTGGCCGCATTTACTTCAAAAACACCGCCAAAGCTTAATACACTTAGTACGCCTAATGCTAACACTGCATTTTTCCAAAGTTTCATGAATCCACCTCTTTTTTCAAAATAACAAAAAAATCTCTCTACTAAATATAGTATATGAAAAAATCAACTATATCAATATATATGCCAAAATTTTATATCGCCTATACGTAATGTTCACAAGTTCTTTTGACGCGGACATAAAACCAATTTTGTCCATAAAGTTTTGCATGGTTCGAATTTTTTTGTTATACTATAAATAGTTCATTAGCAAAAAGCGTTCCCATGAATGCTTAATATGTTGTATGGCTTAAGACTACGACATAACTGCTATTTTTAGCTTATTACTCGTATGTTTGAACAAAGGAGATTATTATGAAATTAAAATTTGCTAAACATTTAACTCGCGCCGTATTGGCTGCTACATTAGCGTTCGGTGTTACTAACATGGCGCTGGCTGCACCTGAAACTACTGAAACAGCTCAGATTTCAGTAACCGGTGTTGCTAACCGCACCATTGCCCCTACGTATGCAACCTTGCGTTTAGGTATTACCAGCATGGCTGACAATGTTAGCGCCGCTAAGAGCGAAAACGACCGCGTTATGAGCGAACTCATCGCTAACTTGGCTAAATTGGGTATCACTAAGAACAACATTCAAACGTCCAACTTCTCCGTTAACCCACAGTACGATTATCAAACCGTAAAAGGTCAACGAGACAGACAAGTTCTTTCTTACACTGTATCCAACGACGTAACCGTTCGAATTAACGACTTAAACAAAATCAGCCAGGTTATTGACAGCTCCGTAAACTCTGGTGCCAACAACATTCAGTCTTTATCTTTCGATGCTGACATCTCCCAGGACTTAACTGATCAGATGACTCAGGAAGCTGTACGCAACGGCCGTCATCAGGCTGAAGTCATTGCCGCTGCATTAGGCCAACAGTTAAAAGGTATTAAAGAAGCATCTGTAAGTTCCACTAGCACTTACGAAATGGATAACACACCTCGCCTCTTCAAAGCAGCTGCTCTTAGCACCAGCACTCCTGTAGAACAAGGCGACTTGTCCGTAGTTAAAACTGTAAACTTAGTATTCTACGTACAGTAAGATTAAAAGCTAAATACTAGATTCAAAACGCTCTGCAAGCAATATTTTGAATCTAAAATACATTAGGAGCTCCCGATTTATTTCGGGAGCTCCTTTTTTTACTTTTATATAAAGGTTTCGTATTGTAAATCTTTTTTATTTTATATAACGCTTCTATTATATAGCAAAATAGCGCTTCTCTTATACAGCTCTACTTTTGTGGCACACGCCCTACATGAACTGCCACGATGCCACCGGTCAATTCAAAGTACTCCGCCTCTTC
This sequence comes from Veillonella sp., assembly GCF_018364065.1. Taxonomy (GTDB): domain Bacteria; phylum Bacillota; class Negativicutes; order Veillonellales; family Veillonellaceae; genus Veillonella_A. The sequence goes on along the minus strand of NZ_JAGZMO010000004.1, from coordinate 335,935 downwards.
ATACCCTACGGCTTTAAATACATCCAGTATTTCCGCCTGATGAGGGTAACGGCGTAATGATTCCGGTAGCCATGCATACGAGGAACTGTCTTTGCTCAACTTTCCTAAGAAAGGCAATATTTTTTCAAAGTATAAATAGTAAAGTTGTTTAAATCCGATCAACGTCGGCTTCGCCAATTCCAAGGTGACTACATAGCCGCCCGGTTTCACAACCCGCATCATTTCCTGAAGGGTTACAGTAATGCTTGGCACATTGCGCAGGGCAAAAGCACTCATGGCGCAGTCAAAGGTATTTTCTTCATAAGGAAGGCTCATAGCATCCCCTTCTACCAGATTGACTTTCCCCAATAATCCCAATTCATGGAGACGTTCCCTACCGCGTCGCAGCATTTCCGGACTGAAGTCCAATGCTTCCACCTGCATATGCGGATTTTGACGAAGTGCTTCAATAGTGAGCATGCCTGTGCCACAGGCCACATCCAACAAGCGACTTCCTTCCTGCAAGTTCAATTTTGATACAGCAAATCTTCGCCAATACGCATCCTGATGAAAGCTCAAAATGGTATTCATCAAATCGTAATGCTTCGCAATATGGGAAAATACGTTTTGCACATATACTTCCTTATCCTGATTGCTTTTAAACTGCAAGTTCGACTCGGCTACACCGGATACGATTTCTATATTCTTTTCTGATTCCAATTCCGGCAATGATGCCTTATCTTTTAAATCCATCTTCTGCTTCACATCACTTTACTGTAAATTTATATTCCACAATAAAAGTTCAGTCTCCCAAACCTCTAACCCAATACCGGTTTCCTATTCGTTTCAAGTCTATTACCGTTCCTAAAGTATACTAAAATTATACCCGAATTGTAAAGTTTTGTGAATAATATGATAAAATCTTCATTTTTTTCGAAAAAAACTCTTGCCATTATTCGATATCCGTTCTATAATGACATATGTCCATTACAAGAGAATTATATAAGGACACAATTCAGTAGAAAAAGGAGATATTTTTATGAAGAGCGTATTACGTTTGTTCAACAAGTTGAGCCTCATTCAACAAATCATCATCGGACTTATCATTGGTATTTCCGTATCACTCATCAATCCGGAGATCGGCAAGAACTTATCATTACTTGGCATTATTTTCGTAGGTGCTTTAAAGGGGATTGCACCGGTATTAGTATTCTTCCTGGTAATTGCCGCTGTATGTCGTCACAAATCCGGACAAAAAACAGGGATGCGAAAAATCATCACCATGTACATCGTAGGTACGTTCTTATCCGCAGCCTTAGCTGTAGTCGTAAGTATGATGTTCCCTTCTGTACTGCATTTAACTAACGTAGCACAGGAAGCCAGTGCACCGGAAGGTATTTCCGAAGTGCTGATCACCCTTCTTAAAAATGCTGTAGACAACCCGCTTCACGCTATTATGTCCGGTAACTATATCGGTATCCTCAGCTGGGCTATCGTAATCGGCTTTGCCCTTCGCCAAGCATCTAACGAAGTAAAAGACGTATTCTCCGGTATTTCCGAAGCCGTAACTCAATGTGTACAATGGGTTATTCGCTTGGCTCCATTCGGTATTATGGGCCTCGTAGCTGAAACTATCGCTACTAACGGTATTGAAGCATTGGTAGACTACGCAGTATTGTTAGTAACATTATTAGGCAGCATGTTCTTTGTAGCCTTAGTTATTAACCCAATCATCGTATTTGCCACTATTAAACGCAATCCATATCCACTTACTTTTAAATGTTTACGAGAATCCGGCGTATATGCATTCTTTACACGCAGCTCTGCAGCCAATATTCCTGTAAACATGGATTTAGCAAAACGTCTTGGTTTATCTCCTGATACCTACTCAATCGCGATTCCTTTAGGCGCAACAATCAACATGGCCGGCGCCGCTATTACAATCACTATTATGACATTGGCAGCAGCCAATACATTGCATATTCAGGTAGACTTCTTAACAGCTTTACTTCTCAGTGTTATCGCTACTATCGGTGCCTGCGGTGCATCCGGTGTAGCCGGCGGTTCCCTCTTACTGATTCCGTTAGCATGTAGCCTGTTCGGTATCTCCAATGATATTGCCATGCAGGTCGTAGGCGTTGGTTTCATCATCGGCGTTCTTCAAGACTCCACTGAAACTGCTTTGAACTCTTCCACAGACATTCTGTTCACTGCCGCAGCTGATTTCGCTGCTCACGGCTATCCGGAAGATCTTAATAATGTAGCTCAAAAAGAACATGCTATGACAGCTGATGAAGCAACTAAGGTTGTAAGCGCAGCAGCTAAATAATTACTTTCACCATATCCTAACATACAAAAAGCGAATGAGGGCCCATCGAAAGATGGGTCTTCATTCGCTTTGTTTTTATATATGCTGTTTTCCGATGTTCAACCAGACTATTAAGGATGTACATACTGACTGCCCGTATAGCGACGGCCTGCGTTAATATGCACGTCAAATTCCGGATTAACCGCTTCTATAATGCTTTTAATTCGATCCGCTACCTCATTTACATCTTCTGTACAAGAGTATGGCATGGTCATATCAAAGGATACGCGCGTTTTATCCCCTTCTTTGATGGCCTGCACATCATACACGCAAATGTCGGTATTATACGCTTTGGCCACCTTATTGACCATGTTATAGAGCGCTGCCATTTCATCATTAATTACCAACGGATCCATGTGAATAGTTAGGTTCACGTAGAGCTTCGTTGCTATATCCCGTTCAATACGGTCAACTAATGCATGGCTTTTTATAACGTCTACTTTGGCATCCACTTCCACGTGAATGCTGGCAAATACATTACCCGGACCATAGTCATGGATTACCAGGTCATGAATCCCTTTTACCCCATTATAAGATTTTACAAATTCTACAATGGATGTTACCAATTCAGGACTTGGCTCGCGCCCCAAAATACGTGTAATCGCATCAGAAAGAACATGGAAACCGGCTCGGCCGATTAAAATAGCCACCAAAAAGCTCAAATAACCGTCTACAGGAAGTTCAAAAACACCGCCTATAATCAGACCTACCGTTACACCGGCGATGCCCCATATATCCGACAATGCTTCTAAACTGTTAGCACGCAAAATCGGCGAATCGATCAAATTGCCTACATATTTAAAAAAGGAGTACAACCAAAGTTTAAGCCCCATGGCACAAAGCATAACAATTACGGATGTTATGGAAAAGGCCACAATTTCAGGGTTTAAAATACGATGGACTGATTCGATTAAAATCTGAATAGCTAATACAAAAAGCAACAAAGCGAAGCCAATGGACAGCAAGTACTCAATACGTCCATAACCGAAGGGATGTGAATCGCTGGCCTTCTTGGCGCCCAATCGAAAACTGATAAACGATATGAGTGAGCCGCCCGCATCAGTCACATTATGAATGCCGTCACTAATCATAGCCAGAGATCCGATAAGAAATCCTACAATCACCTCACCCAGGCAAATGATTAAATTAACTGCAATCCCTACAATACTTGTTAAATCACCATATTTAGTTCTTACGCTCGGCGCCTTTACACAATCACTGTCAGGCACGAACCTTTCGATAAGCAAGTCCCTCATTTTATATATCCTCTTTCCGTTAATATCCTATTAGTATCTAGTGCAACGTGTAAATAATCCGCCAGTAACAAGTTACTAACGGATTATCATTTACTTATTGATGATTATTGTACATCTTTTCTCATCAATTATCAATATTTATTTCACTAAAATAGTATAATATTTTTTAATACGGAATATGAAGAATTTTCATATAAATCACTGTTTTAAGAAGCCTTCTCAAACAGCAATTTAACTTATGTATCCCCTTCTCCTCTTACCAGCGGTTTTCAAAGAAGCTCTGTGTCCACATTGCCACTTCGGAAAGACTTGGATGTGGAGCCATTGTTTCGCCCACTGTGATAACAGAATGCGGATCCATTTTACGAACTAAACCTTCGCTGCGAAGCTGTTTAGTCAATGCGGAGCCGATTTCTTCATTGATAGGAATTAACGGAGTGTCTCCACTGTTCATGAGGTTTACATAAGGCTGGAACAGAATGGATGCCTGAGGCCCGATAATGTGAATACCGAGGATGCGGTTAGTTGCACCGTCAACAACGATTTTTACGAAACCGTCGTTATCATCGCCCGGATCAAAGCCCATAGCGAAACCTTTTGCTGTGGAAGAATAGAAATTCTTGCCTGTTTTCACATCATAGCCCTGTTCACGAGCTTCTTTTTCAGTAAGACCCACATGACCTACCTGTGGGTATGTGAATGTTACTGCAGGAACTACATCGTAACGAGCCCAACGGAAATCCTGTGGAGTTTCGGCACGATATAGATTATGGGCAATAATATCCGCTTCATAGTTAGCTTTATGTCTGAATGGAGCTTCCCCGTTCACGTCGCCCATAGCGTATACGCCTTCAACGGACGTTTCCAAGAATTCATTCGTCTTAATCCATCCGCCACGTTTCGTTTCAATGGAAGTGTTTTCAAGCTTCAATTCTTCAGTAGCCGGCTGGATACCGGATGCCATAAGAATTTCTTCACCGCGCACTTCGCGAATTTCGCCGGTCTTGCGGTCTTCAATGACTACCACTTTTTCACCATTTTCCACACGTACTTCCTGCGGTTCCTGGTTAAGAATTACATTGATGCCCAAGCCGGTAATATCTTTGTAAATCTGTGCGGAAATTTCTTCGTCTTCTTTTGGAAGTAAGCGCACATTGTGCTGAATTAATGTTACTTCTGTACCCGCTGCAGCAAAAACGTGAGCAAATTCAGTACCGATAGGACCGCCGCCCATTACGATAAGGGACTTGAACGGTTTCTTCGGATATTTATCGCCGAATAAGGACTCACTGGTCATGTAGCCTGCTTCTTCAAGACCTTTAATAGGATTTACTTTTGTATGGCCGCCTACGCCTAATACGATAATTGGCGCTGTAATTTCTTCAGTTACGCTGCCGTCTTTTAATGTTACGGTTAATACTTTATCTTTTACAAAGGTTGCTGCACCGTTATAAACGTCTACATTTTCAAACTCTTTGTAGTACTCTTCCATAGGAATGCTGAGGTTAATTCGATTCCACACGCGATCGGACATGAGATCCCAGTCGATAGTAGCCGGCTGAACCTTTACGCCGATTTTAGGAAGCTCTTCGATTTCGCGTACTGCATCAGCTACGGTAACCATAACTTTTGTAGGAATGCAACCGCGGGTCAAACATGTGCCGCCAAACTTGCCTTTTTCAATAATGGCCACATTCTTGCCCTTTTTAATGGCTAAATCCGCTACAATTGTTGCGCCACCGGTACCGATGACAATGATATCATATTGTTTCATTTACTTATCGTCCTTTCAGATTGAAATAGGAAGTAAAAATGTTAATGCTTTTACAATCGATAATTAATACTAATTACCTTACCTATTATATCATATCGAGATATATAAATACACTAGGGGGTATGAAAAAATAAGTGCTAATATATAAAATTATTTCCCCGCTGTATTCATGCTCGATTCTGAAAGTTGTACTGTAACGGCCTGGTTTGTTGAATGGGCGCCGCCGTACTCTTTTTCTTCCGCTTTCTTACAGGAACCTAAATACCCCATGACAATCATTAACGACACAATACATAAAATAACTTTACCTGCTGTTTTAAACCCTTTTGCGTGGTTTCTGATATACGCTTCAACACCCCAGGTCATATCAGAAAATTCCCGTGCTTTCCCACTTACCATGATGTCCCGCCACCTTTCGTCATTATAAAACAGATAAAAACAGACATGAGTTAATTTACCGTTCCATTGCAGACTACCTCACTATTAATTATACTATATGGATTTCCTCTTCGTATATACAATATAAATGCAAAAAGGCCACCACCTGATCGATTGATCAAGTAGTGGCCTATGTGATGAATTAAAGTCTCAAAAAGACTCAATACTTATATCACATAAACTGAATGGCTATAAAGCTGATTATTCTTCTTCATCAGGAAGGATGGCATTATGATATACATCCTGTACATCATCAAGATCATCCAATGCATCCAGCATTTTCTGCATTTTTACTGCATTATCACCGTCAAGTTCGATGCTGTTGTCAGGCACCATAGTGATTTTGCTTACTTCTGTTTCAATATTAGCCGCTTCCAAAGCTGCTTCTACAGCGTCGTAATCTTCCGGAGTTGTGTAGATTACGAAGGAATCGTCTTCGTTTTTAAGATCTTCCGCACCGGCGTCTAAAGCCAATAAAGTCAATTCTTCTTCATCATGGCCTTCCGCATTGATTACGAAAATCCCTTTACGTTTAAACATCCACGCAACGCAACCGGTTTCACCAAGGTTGCCGCCATTTTTGGAGAATGCGTGACGCACATCAGCTGCTGTACGATTACGATTGTCTGTGAGGCAATCAACTGTTAATGCAACGCCGCCGGGACCATAGCCTTCGTATGTAATTTCTTCATAGCTATCCATATCGGTAGCGCCAACACCTTTAGCAATAGCGCGTTGGATATTGTCTTTAGGCACATTGTTTTCGCGAGCTTTCTGAAGAGCCAGTTTCAAACGCATGTTGCCAACCGGGTCGCCGCCGCCCATGCGCGCAGCTACCGTGATTTCACGGCTGATTTTCGTTGTAATCTTAGCCTTGAGCGCATCAGTTTTTCCTTTTTTGTGCTTAATATTGGCCCATTTTGAATGTCCAGACATCGTATTACCTCCTATATAATGATACTATTTATTTGTTCCACCAAGCTTCACCACGAAGTCGATCAAGTATAATCGATACGGCACTTCGAACCGATAAGTGGTTATATGCACCATGTCCGTAAACAGGTTCTAAAATATAGTCAAACTCTTCCATGGTTTCCTTAGTCATACCGTACCCGGTACCAAATAATACTAACACAGGAAGGGCCCCTTGTTCAAGGTTTTTACGCATTTCACGGTATGTGATGGTGTTATCATAGGTGCGCGCATCGGTCGTGCACACAAGGGGACGTACGCCTTCCAACTCTGTTACCATATCAATGGCTGACCGAATGGAATTGACCAGTTCCACACCGCTGAACGCTTCCTTGCGGTCCGGATTGTACGTGCTGCCGAAGCCGGCCTTCCAATGCTCCATGATTTGACTCACCAGCTCACGCTGACCGGGAATATTATGAATGATAAAATAGCGGCTCACATCGTATGTAATGGCCGCACGGGCAATATCATGTACGTCGTAATTGGTTACCGCCGTAGTAATCACTTCCATATGTTTATTGTAAATCGGATAATGAACCAGGCCGATATATAGATTAGCCAATTAGATTCCCCCTAAACGTATTAGTATATACTCGATTGAACACCTATCTATTATACACCATTCCTCAACGGATGCGAAAATTTTTATAAAACAAAAAACTGCCCCACTAGTGAGCGCGCATGATATACATACGGCCTTAGTGTGGCAGTTTTATTTTTCGTTTAGTTGTGTACGCAGCGTTTATAAAGCCGGTCTAACAAAGCGAATTATTTGTGTTTTAAGTTGTAGAACACGTCAAGTCCGCGATATTGAGCTGTTTCAGCCAATAAATCTTCAATGCGAAGTAATTGGTTGTATTTAGCTACACGTTCGCTACGGGCAGGAGCACCGGTTTTAATCTGGCCTGCGTTAACAGCTACTGCGATGTCAGCAATAGTGTTGTCTTCAGTTTCGCCGGAACGGTGAGAAATTACACAAGTGTAACCGGCACGTTTAGCCATTTCGATAGCGTCGAAAGTTTCAGTCAAAGTACCGATCTGGTTAACTTTGATAAGAATAGCGTTAGCTGTATCTTCTTTGATACCGCGAGCCAAACGTTCAGTGTTAGTTACGAATAAATCGTCGCCAACTAATTGAACTTTTTTGCCAAGGCGGTCAGTTAACAATTTCCAACCTTCCCAATCTTCTTCAGCAAGGCCGTCTTCGATGGAAATAATTGGGTATTTGCTTACTAAGTCTTCGTAGAAATCTACCATTTCAGCAGCCGTTTTAACTTTGCCTTCGCCGGCTAAGTTGTATTTGCCGTCTTTGAAGAATTCAGAGGAAGCCGCATCAATAGCCAATTTGAAATCAGTACCAGGTTCATAACCTGCTTCTTTGATAGCTTCGCAAATAACTTGCAATGCTTCTTCATTGGAGCCTAAGTTTGGAGCGAAACCGCCTTCGTCACCTACACCGGTAGCCAAACCTTTTGCTTTCAATACGTTTTTAAGTGTGTGATATACTTCAGCGCAAGCACGTAATGCTTCTTTGAAGGATTCAGCGCCTACAGGCATAATCATGAATTCCTGGATGTCTACGTTGTTATCAGCATGAGCGCCGCCATTTAAAATGTTCATCATAGGTACAGGTAATTCTTTACCGTTAGTACCGCCTAAGTATTGGAACAATGGCAAATCGTAGGAAGCTGCAGCAGCTTGAGCTACGGCCATGGATACGCCAAGAATTGCGTTAGCACCGAATTTACCTTTGTTAGGTGTGCCGTCAAGTTCGATCATCAATTTGTCGATAGCTACTTGTTCGGATGCGTCGAAGCCCATAATAGCAGGAGCGATCAATTCATTTACGTTATGAACAGCTTGTTCAACACCTTTGCCTAAATAGCGGCCTTTGTCGCCGTCGCGAAGTTCTACAGCTTCGAATTGACCTGTAGATGCGCCGGATGGTACAGCGGCACGACCGATTGTACCGTCTTCCAAATATACTTCTACTTCCACAGTAGGATTGCCGCGGGAGTCAAGGATCTCTCTTGCGTAAACGTCTGTAATAATTGCCATGATAGGACCTCCTTATACAGTAACCTAATATACTAAGGCTAAAAAATACTGATAGCCAGTATTCACTCTTACTTTTTATTATATCCGAGCCCGTCACCCTCTGCCTATATTACAGAGAACAAGTTCCACCTGTGACGGAACTCAGAATAATAGTTAAGTACGTAAAAATCGTAAAAACTGTTACGTTAAAAACACGTTAACATTTGCTAATAGGCAATGCAACGATTGATACAAACAGCACTGCCAGCCAAGCAGAAACTACTAGCACAAGCAGAAACTACTAGCCCAGCAGAAACTACTAACCAAGCAGAAACTACTAACCAAGCAGAAACTACCGGCGCAAGCGCAATTAGCGGTTGAGCAAGCTCTTACCGGTCATTTCAGCAGGTTGGCTGATTTCGCCCAAGTCGAGCATGGTTGGTGCCAAGTCGCAGAGTCTGCCTTCCGATAAGGTGCTGTTCTTGTATGTTTCGCTGACTAAAATGAGCGGTACCGGATTGGTAGTATGCGCCGTATGCGGTGCTCCCGTCGTATGGTCAACCATCATTTCCGAGTTGCCGTGGTCTGCTGTTACGAGCAGATGACCGTTTACAGCTTTAAGAGCCTCAACGATACGGCCTAAGCAGGTGTCAACAGTTTGCACTGCTTTTTCTGCCGCTTCCAACACACCCGTATGACCTACCATGTCAGGGTTGGCAAAGTTCAACACGATCATGTCAAAGGTTTTGCTTTCAATAGCCGCAATTACTTTGTCAGTCACTTCAAAAGCACTCATTTCCGGCTGCAAGTCGTAGGTTGCCACCTTCGGAGATGGAACTAAAATGCGTTCTTCTCCTTCAAATGGAACTTCTTCGCCGCCGTTAAAGAAATATGTTACATGGGCATATTTTTCAGTTTCCGCAATGCGAAGCTGTTTATAGCCACCATCGGCCAACACTTGGCCCAATGTATTAGTAAGCACTTCTTTTTCGTACACGATGTGTACAGGCAATCCGTCTTCATATTTCGTCATCGTGGCAAAGTAAACAGGTACTACCCCTTTCGCACGAGTAAATCCTGTAAATTCAGGATCCACAATAGCACGTGTTAACTGACGTGCACGGTCAGGGCGGAAGTTGGCGAAAATAACGCCGTCTTCAGCTGCAATAGCGCCCGCTTTATCCACTACAACCGGTACAACGAATTCGTCTACCACATCTTCTTTATATGAGTTTTCCACCGCTGCGGACGCACTCGGTGCTGTAGGGCCTTCGCCGTCTACAATCGCCTTATAAGCAAGCTCTACACGTTCCCAGCGTTTATCGCGGTCCATTCCGTAATAGCGGCCGCCGATAGTAGCAATCTTGCCAAGGCCTAATTCACTCATATAGTTTTCCAGGTCAGCCACAAAGGTTAATGCACTCTTAGGTGGTACATCGCGGCCATCAAGCAACGCATGTACATACGCTTCTTTTACACCGGCCTCTTTGGCGCCTTTTAAAATTGCCTTAATGTGATCCAATGAACTGTGAACGCCGCCGTCGGAAAGAAGGCCGATAATTTGAAGGCGATGGTCTTTAGCTTGTGCGTACAAGTCTTTGACAACAGCCTTTTCAAAGAATGCCCCTTCTTGTGTATCCTTCGTGATGCGAGTCAATTCCTGATATACAATGCGGCCTGCTCCAATATTCAAGTGTCCCACTTCGGAATTGCCCATCTGGCCTTCCGGTAAACCAACTGCAAGCCCGGAAGCTTTCAGTGTTGTGTGTGGGTAAGTTTCCCAAAGCTTTAAGAAATTGGAAGGTTTCGCCTGTACAACAGCATTCGTCGGATCATTAATATCCCCTAAACCAAAACCGTCTAAAATCATGAGCATAACAGGACTTTTTAATTTTGCCATAACAATCCTTTCATCCTATTATAAGTTTAAAAATATATTATTATTTGCCTATGACCATGCATTGTTACCTGAAGGCATTAACAATGGCATAAAATCAAGCCATTGTTAATCGCCCCAAAATACCGGCATCAATAATGGTCATTATGCATTAATAATTGCCATAAAGTCTTCAACTTTTAAAGACGCACCGCCCACAAGAGCGCCGTCAATATCCGGTTGAGATAAAATCTCTTTTGCATTGCTGCCCTTTACGCTGCCGCCGTATTGAATACGTACAGCATCGGCTGCTTCCTGGCCAAACAAAGCGTTCACTTTGCTGCGGATTGCCGTGCAAACTTCACCGGCCTGTTCAGCTGTGGCAGTTTTACCGGTGCCGATAGCCCAAATCGGTTCATAAGCAATAACCATCTGACCGATTTGTTCAGCACTCAAGTCTACAAGACCTGCTTCCAACTGGCTGTCGATGAAAGCCTGTGTTTCATTAGCTTCGCGCTGTTCCAAGCTTTCGCCTACGCATAAAATAGGTACAATGTCGTTTTGGAAAGCCGCTTTGATTTTCTTGTTGATCAATTCGTCAGTTTCACCAAAGTATTGGCGTCGTTCCGAATGGCCCAAGATTACATAGTGGCATCCTAAATCGGCTACCATTACAGGAGATACTTCGCCGGTAAAAGCGCCTTTTTCTTCATAGTGCATGTTCTGAGCACCTACGCGAATCGCCGTATCTTCCGCCAAATCGCACACAGTGCTGAGGCCTGTGAACGGAGGGCACACTACCACTTCGCGGTCAGTTGTGCTTTCGCTGAGAGCCTGTTTCAATCCTTCTACTAAAATGGTGGCTTCCGCCAAGTTAGTATGCATTTTCCAGTTACCTGCAATAATCTGCTGTCTCATACTGCCTCCTATGCGTCTTGTAATGCCATAATGCCTGGAAGCGCTTTCCCTTCCAAGTACTCAAGAGATGCACCGCCGCCGGTGGAAATATGAGAAATCTTGTCGGCCAGGCCGCTCTTTTCAATAGCTGCCACGGAATCACCGCCACCAACGATAGTTACTGCATTAGCTTCTGCCACTGCTTTTGCCACCGCATTCGTACCGGCTGCGAAGTTGTCCATTTCGAACACGCCCATTGGACCGTTCCAAACGATCATCTTCATATTATTCAACGCTTTCGCAAATTCTTTCTGACTGTCAGGACCGATATCGAGAGCCATCCAGCCTTCTTCGATGCCGTCTGCAGGCACTACTTTATGATTTGCATCATTGCTGAACGCGTCAGCCACTACAAAGTCTGTAGGCAACAAGAGCTGAGTCTTGCTTTCTTCAGCCTGTTTAATAAGAGAGGCTGCCAATTCGATTTTATCAGCTTCTACTAAGGATGAACCGGTAGGATATCCTTTAGCGGCAATGAATGTATTGGCCATGCCACCGCCGATAATCAGTACTTCCACTTTAGGAAGCAAGTTGGAGATAACTTCGATTTTATCACTTACTTTAGCACCGCCGATGATAGCTGCAAATGGATGTTCCGGATTTGCCACAGCGCCGCCCACGTATTTAATTTCTTTTTCCAATAAGTAGCCTGCCACCATTGGTAAGTAAGCGGTAATGCCTTCAACGGATGCATGCGCGCGATGAGATACGCCGAATGCATCATTGATGCCTACTTCAGCCAAGCTTGCCAATTCTTTGGCAAATTCAGGGCCGTTCTTTTCTTCTTCTTTATGGTAACGAAGGTTTTCTAAAAGAAGTACGTCGCCGTCATTGAGCGCATTAACTGCCGCTTCCGCTTCAGGACCTACACAGTCGTTAGCGAAGGCAACCGGTTTGCCCAACAATTCGCTAAGGCGTTTAGCACAAGGTGCCAATGTAAATTCCGGTTTCCGTTCTCCCTTAGGACGACCCAAGTGAGATGCCAAAATAACTTTTGCCCCTTTGCCGATTAAATAGTTAATGGTCGGCAATGTGGCACGAATACGAGTGTCGTCAGTAATTTGGCCGTCTTTCAAAGGTACGTTAAAGTCTACACGGACAAAGACTTTTTTATGAGCTACATCAATGGCTTCCAAAGTTTTTTTCATAATATCACTCCATAATTTACCTGCTGAGTATGAGCGCATTACACATACGTATTACACCAATACTCAGTTTCACATGTGAAAAAAGGGGGACCTCAGTCCCCCGTTATAATTATAGGCCTTTTTCACCAATGAATTTCGCTAAGTCAACTACGCGGTTGGAATAGCCCCATTCATTATCATACCAGGAAACAACTTTAACCATATTGCCTTCCATTGTCATCGTTAAATCAGCATCAACGATGGAGCTGCGGGAATCGCCGTTGAAATCGTGGGAAACTAATGGTAAATCGGATACGCCCAAGATACCTTTTAATTCGCCTTCTGCAGCTTCACGAAGTGCTGCGTTGATTTCTTCTTTAGTTGTTTCACGATCAAGTTCAGCTACGAGGTCTGTAATAGATACATTTGGAGTTGGTACGCGAAGTGCGAAACCGTTCAATTTGCCTTTCAATTCAGGCAATACAAGTGCTACCGCTTTAGCAGCGCCTGTAGTTGTCGGAATGATGGATAAAGCAGCTGCGCGTGCACGGCGAAGGTCGCTGTGCGGAGTATCTAAAATGCGTTGATCGTTGGTGTAAGAGTGAACAGTTGTCATTAAGCCGCGTTTAATGCCGAATTTGTCATTAAGAACTTTAGCAAATGGAGCTAAGCAGTTAGTTGTGCAGCTTGCGTTGGAAATAACATGATGTTTTGCAGGATCGTATTTGTCCTCGTTAACACCCATTACGATAGTAATATCTTCTTCTTTTGCAGGAGCGGAGATAATAACTTTTTTAACAGTGCCGCCCAAATGTTGTGCAGCTTCAGCGCCTTTACGGAAACGGCCGGTAGCTTCAACTACGATATCAACATTTTCTTCGGACCAGTTAATATTGGCAGGATTTGCTTCGTGGAATACGCGTACACGTTTGCCATCTACGAGCATGTAGTCGCCTTCTACTTTAACTTCATGATCTAAGTTGCCATGAACAGAATCATATTTGAATAGTAACGCAGACCCTTCGATATCGCCAAGGTCGTTGATTGCTACAACTTCTACATCAGGATTGTTTAAAGTGGCACGCATAACACATTTACCAATTCGACCAAACCCGTTAATACCAATTTTTACTGCCATGATTCATTCCTCCTACGATTAACTCTTACATATACAATTTCTATTTGTATAACTATATATTCGCTAAGCCACTATCCTCGAAAAATAGCCTAGAAAATAACCTAATATAACATTAGCTCAGATGCAGCAACGCTGACATCGCTTCGGCGGCCCCTTCATCAATGATCAAGGTTCCTTTACCGCAAGCCCGCATAACACCTACGATGGCTTTGGCTTTTTCCGCACCGCCCGCTACAGCAATTACATGAGGGATGTTTACCACATTGGATAAGGCAATCCCCACATTGTTGGTGGCATACACAATATTGCCTGCCACATCGCAGTAGTAACCAAGTGCTTCGCCTACAGCCCGTTTATTCCGCAAGGTTGTACGCTGTTTGTCGCTGATATGTCGTTGTGCCGCCATATGCATGGCTTCACCGATACCGAAGATCAGAACTTCCGTCTGATTCCCCAGTTCCATAACTTCTTTAATTTGAGGTTCCATATTCATCAGGATATTGAGCGATTCTTGCGACAAGCCGTCAGGCAGATGAATCATCCGATACGAGCTGCCCAGTTTTTCCGCAATGACCGAAGCGATTACATTGGCCTGGTATTCAACCCGTTCACCAATGCCCCCGCGGGCCGGAATTACTGTCACATCGCATTTCTTCGGTGGCAACGACTCAGCCATAATCGCCATCGTACTACCGCCGCTCACTGCCAGGACTGTACCGCTGCGCAACACGCGCTGTAATGTTTTGGCTGCTTTAAAGCCCAATTCCTTGCGGTCTTTCGGAGTGTCGCTGTCAGTGCCTGCAATGATAACTTCATCAATCTGCAAGGCTTTCTTAATCTTACTCTCCAATTCACTGATTTTATTGAATTCATGCATCGACGAATTGAGTTCAGGCAAGATGCGCTTGCCTTCTTCCGTGAGTACCATGCCTTGTTGCGTAAACGCTACTAAACCGTTATCTTTCATAATCTCCACATGGGAGCGCACTACTCGTTCAGACAGCTTGCTGAGCGTTGCCAGCATGCGTCGGCCGATTGGCTGTGCATATGAGATATGGTTCAGCAACAAATATCGCTCTTCCACAATACGCATTAACTCTGGCGCTATTCGTTGATACACTTCTGATAAATCTTTCACGTTGTACCTCTTTCATCCCGCCGGAGCAAAAATCGTCCCGCATTTACCAAAAAAATATCCTCGCATTTATTCTACCTCAACATAGTAGTTTCACGCAAGTCATTTTACAAAATATTAACTGAAACCTTACGCAGTTGACAATATAGCGTCACAACGTATCTATATGGACAACATATGGTAAAAAACGGCTCAGTTAACCTATTCTCCGTACCTCACGTGAATATAATACACCATCCTGTTCACTGCAAACTATGTCATATAACATGAATTTTTCCTGCCATAATTTGTCATAGGGTATAAATTTTTGTACATTGCCAATGTAAACTCCATATACTGATCAACCGGAAAAAAAGCCAAGATCAACGACTAAAAGATTGCCGATTCACTGCAACAAAAAAACTGCCAATCCTTTCAGATTGGCAGTTTCAGACTATCTCCTGAAGCCTTAATCAATGTAAATTATTAAGCCACAGTTCCCAATTTAGCCAGTAATGCCAAATAGATTTTTACACCGTTTTCTAATGCAGACGTATCAAAGCTCATATCAGGATGATGTAAGCCCGGTTTTAAGTCGCAGCCTAAGCCGAAGAAGCCGGCTTTCAGGTTTGGATAGCGGTTTGTATATACCCAGAAGTCTTCACCGCCCGGCGTAATTACAGCCGGTACCATGTTTTCTTTGCCCAATACATCGCTGATAACATCTTCCAACAATGCCACACACTCTTCGTTGTGTTCCGCTGCAGTCAACATTTTGCTGTCATCGTATTCAACCGTACAGCCGTTGGCCTGACCGGCATTCGTAATGGCCATGATAACTTTTTCGTGGAGCTCTTTCATAGTTGGATTCATCTGTGCGCGCAAATCCCATGTAACGAACGCTTTGCCCGGTATACTGTTAGTTACACCGCTGTCCGCATGGAACTGCGTTGCTTTTACACTATATGATTCGGTCGGACGTAAGTGGATTGTATTTACTGCATTAATAGCCAGTACGGCCGCATCCAGTGCGTTTACACCCAAATGAGGACGCGCCGCATGGCTGGTTACGCCTGTAAAGGTAGCCTGAATAGTAGCGGATGATGCATAGTAAATAGCAGCTACAGCTTGACCGTTTGCCGCCTCTTCAATAGGACGCACATGAGCGCCGAAGGCATAGTCAACGCCTTCCAATACACCGGCATCGGCGATGGCATGTGCACCGGTACCCAACTCTTCTGCAGGTTGAAATAAGAATTTCAACGTACCTGATTTTACAGTATGGTTCTTAATGACTTCTTCCGCTGTGGCAAGGAGCATGGAGGAATGGCCGTCATGACCGCAAGTGTGGCGGAGCACGGTTTCACCTTCAATATTATGAGCCAGACAATCCATATCTGCACGGAGCAATACTACAGGACCCGGCTTGCCGCTGTCCAAGGTGGCAACTACACCGGTTGTTCCGCCCACTCCGGTTTGAACATCAGTGAATCCGAATTCTTTGAGCTTGCTTGCAATAAAGGCGGATGTCTTCACTTCTTCAAAGCCTAATTCAGGAATGGTGTGCAGATGATTGTAATACTCTAATACATGACTCATAATAAAGCCTCCTTTTGAAAATGCATCGGTACTGACCGATTTTTAAATATGCGTTTCGTTAAATATTCTACTATAAAACAGTAACGAAACGGAATTTATAGAAGGATAAAGCCCCGGTAAAACCAAACTTTCTCTTCATCCACTTTATCAGCGAGTTTTCTCCATCGTCCTACGTTCTCATCCTTTATCATTTCATTTCCTACATTCTATATACTATATTAATTAATAACTTAATTAAATTTTTTCTATAAAAGGATTGAAAGAGAATATGTCTATATATTATAATAATTTTATCTACTGTACAAGTACAGATATTCTAAGGAGGTTAACAAATGAACAATCAAGAAAACATGCAAACTGATTGGAACCCCCAAACTAAATGGACTGATTATATTGCACTGGCAGTGGCAATACTGTTCTTCTCCGGGGTGTTTATGAAAGTCCAAGGATATGAATGGCTTGGCGCGTTTGACTTTACGACATTAGGTGGTAAATTCGGTGTTATCGGTGGTCCTGAAAGTAAAACAAACTTCTTAGGTGCCGGTGGTCAGGGTGCCCGTCAAGGCTTTATCTTCGCCCTTTCCTTAATTCCATCCATCATGCTCGCTCTCGGCGTACTGGAAGTACTCACCGAATACGGTGCAATTCGTGCAGCGCACAAACTTCTTACTCCGCTCTTATATCCTATTATGCGCGTACCTGGTCGTACAGGCCTTGCCTTGATTACAGACTTACAGAGTACCGATGCGGGCGCAGCCCTTACCAAGGAATTATATGATAACAAAATGGTTACCATGAAAGAGTTAATCGTTATCACCCAATGGCAGTACAGTGGTGCGGGGATGATCTCCAACTACTTCTCCAACGGTGCGGCCCTCTTCGGCGTGCTCACCTTGCCATTATCCATTCCATTAGTACTTATCTTCATTTTCAAATTCGTAGGCGCCGTGTTCTGTCGTCTTGCCTTAAATACAATTTACAAGGGGGATTTCCAAGATGAGCAACAATAAGAAAAGCAAAAATCCTTTTGATATATTTATCATCGGCGCCCGTAAAGGTTTTGCAGTAGGTACTAACAACCTCTTGCCTAACGTTATGATGGCGTACACCTTAGCGTTAATCTTAAAATTATTAGGCGTCCTCGATATGATCGGCGTCGTTTTCGGTCCTGTTATGGCTATCTTCGGATTACCCGGTGAAGCGATTACAGTTCTCCTTACTTCCTGGTTATCTTCTTCCGCCGGCGTTGGTATTGCCGTAGGTCTCATGAATCAGGGCGTATTAGATGGTCAAGGTGCTACAATTCTTATGCCTGCCATCTTCCTTATCGGTTCCCAGTTACAATACCTTGGACGACTTCTCGGTGTAGCTGACGTACCTGTAAGATACTGGCCTTTACTCATTCTCTTAAGCGTGGTAAACGCCGTATTATCCATGTTAGTTATGCGCTTTATCGTGTAATATAGGTATAGAATATAACAGAAATTTATCTTGTACTTCGTAACGGTATTACAGTAAGAAAATAAAAAATAGCTGTGCACTGAGCACAGCTATTTTTTTATTATCCGTTCTAAATAATATGTAATTATTTAACAAACTGATTAATTATTTAACTGTAAGTTTGGCCTATAAACTAAGTTTGATTAGTAACAAATTGTTATTAATCCCTATCCATTAATATATGGTAATTAACACTCTGTTTATAATTCCCCACCATAAGCAGCTAAAATAATCAATTCTATCAGCTTACTATTAACGGTCTACATCCCACTCCGTTACTTGACCTGTAGCAGCATCAATTTCAAATTCGTACTCCACACCATTGAAGTAAATTTTGCCTTCGTAAACTTTACGCCCGTCTTCAAAATCAGGATGAACTTTATATACATGTGATGCATTAGCACCCGGTACTCTGGCAAGGGCAATAGCCGTCGCCTGATCCGCAGTAATCTCACCATTTGCCTGCGCTAATGAAAATGTACCGGCCACAACAGCCGCTACTGCTAACATTTTTACTAGTTTCTTCATTGTCCTGCTCCTTCCTGTGCACTAACAATTATATCGAAAAAATCAAATATATTTTATAATTTAATATTATATCATTAATCACATTATTTGTTAACTAGTATTTGAAATCGTATTAACCCCTAACTGCTCCTCTGTTACCTGGAAATTGAAATAGTAAAACACCTTAAAAAGTTGCTTATATTTACTTCCCGTAACTTGAAATACAAAAAAGCTCTCCCAAGGGAGAGCTTTTTATAATTGCATATAGCTATATTATTTTGTACCGAAGATACGGTCGCCCGCATCACCAAGACCAGGCAAGATATAACCGTGTTCGTTCAAGCCTTCATCAAGAGCAGCCACGTAAATGCGCACGTCAGGATGTTCTTTATTTACCACTTCTACCCCTTCAGGAGCGGCTACAAGACACATTAACTGAATATCTTTACAGCCTTTTTCTTTAAGAAGTGTAATTGCTGCTGCAGCACTGCCGCCGGTAGCCAACATTGGATCTGTTACGATAATGCGGCGATCCGTTAAATCGGAAGGCAATTTGCAGTAGTATTCAACCGGTTTAAGAGTTTCAGGGTCGCGGTATAAACCGATGTGACCAACTTTTGCCATAGGCATAAGGTCGAGCAAGCCGCTTACCATGCCGAGACCGGCACGAAGGATTGGAATAATAGCCAATTTTTTGCCCGCAATTTGTTTACCGATTGTTTTAACAAGCGGAGTCTGTACTTCCACTTCTTCCAATGGTAAATCGCGTGTAATTTCATAGCCCATGAGAAGTGTAATTTCTTCTAAAAGCTCGCGAAAAACTTTGGAACCTGTTTCAACACTGCGGATTAGAGTCACTTTGTGTTGAATCAAAGGATGTGTCATAACATTAACATTCATAGGTGAGAACCTCCTTATATACTCCGACATACGGTCAGTATGTTCTAAGACGATTATAACATATCAGTCTCTGTCTCTCTATTCTCGTATAAAAGGATTATAAACCAGGGTACATAGGATATTTTTCACAAAGTGCGTTCACGCGGTTGCGCGCATCTTCGTGAATGGCTTTATCTTCCGCATTTTTAAGTACCATGGCAATGATGGCTGCAATTTCTTTCATATCATCTTCTTTAAGACCACGTGTAGTCAAAGCAGGTGTACCAAGACGGATACCGCTTGTTACGAATGGGCTTTCAGGGTCGAACGGAATTGTATTCTTATTGCAAGTAATCCCCACTTCATCAAGCAAGAATTCCGCTACTTTACCGGTTAAGCCGCAGCTGCGAACGTCCACAAGCATTACATGAGTGTCTGTACCACCGGAAACAATAGTAAAGCCTTCAGCCATTAAAGCATCAGCCAATACTTTTGCATTAGCTACTACTTGTTTTGCATATTCTTTAAATTCAGGTTGCAACGCTTCGCCGAAAGCAACAGCTTTAGCAGCGATTACGTGCATTAAAGGACCACCTTGGATACCAGGGAAAATCGCTTTGTCGATAGCTTTTGCATATTTTTCTTTGCAAAGAATCATACCGCCGCGAGGACCGCGTAATGTTTTATGGGTAGTTGTTGTTACGATGTCAGCGTATTCAACAGGATTTGGATGAAGACCTGCTGCTACCAGACCGGCGAAATGAGCCATGTCTACCATGAAAATAGCTCCTACTTCATGAGCAATGTCAGCCATTTTCTTGAAGTCGATAATGCGGGAATACGCACTGCCGCCGCCAATGATCAATTTAGGTTTTGCTTCAAGGGCAATGTTACGCATTTCATCATAATCGATTTGTTGTGTTTCAGCATCTACACCGTAAGGTACGATATTGAAATAAGTACCGGATACGTTAACGGAGGAACCATGAGTTAAATGACCGCCATGAGACAAGTTCATACCCATAATGGTATCGCCCGGCTGTAACAAAGCAAAGTAAACCCCAAAGTTTGCCTGTGATCCGGAATGAGGCTGCACATTAACATGTTCCGCACCGAATAATTTCTTAGCTCGTTCAATCGCTAATGTTTCCACCATATCTACATATTCACAACCGCCATAATAGCGCTTGCCGGAGTATCCTTCCGCATATTTATTGGTCAATACACTGCCCTGTGCTTCCATAACGGCAGGAGACACAAAGTTTTCAGACGCAATCATTTCCAACTTGTTGCGCTGACGTCCTAATTCCAAACCAATATATTTTGCGATTTCAGGATCTTGTCCTTTTAATGTGCTCATCACATTACCTCCTACATATTATGTACTCTCTCAATATAATTCTTCATTCTATAAGGACTTGATTATTTTTCCAAGTCAGTAATTTTAGCAATGCGTCGTGCGTGACGGCCGCCTTCAAATTCAGCATTGAGCCAGATTTTAACAATATCGCCGGCCAAGCCCGGTCCAATTACACGTTCACCCATTGTTAAAATATTGGCATCATTATGTTCTCTTGATGCATGGGCAGAAAATGTATCATGACATAATGCAGCACGAATTCCCGGCACTTTGTTGGCTGCAATACCAATACCGATGCCGGTGCCACAGATTAAAATACCACGATCAAACTTGCCGGACGCCACATCATGAGCTACTCGTTCTGCAATATCCGGATAATCAACAGATTCTACGGAATGAGTTCCATAATCTTCATAAGTAACGCCTAATTGTTCCAACACAGGTTTAATTGCTTCTTTTAAATTAAATCCGCCGTGATCTGATCCAATAGCTACTTTCATATATTCCTCCTGTCAATTTACTCTTTTGCCTACTGTGACAGCAAGCATTCAGCTTTTACTATTATACTATATGCTGATATATTCTACTATGTGTAATTTATAAAATCAGAATTTACCCTATATAGTATTTTTATAATACGTATGTCTATTACTAATAATACAGCAAAAAAGATATGAGGTCTAGAATAACCTCATATCTTTAGATTTATATTTATATTAACTTCTCTACAATGTTTGGCCAGCTCTTATTGATGAGCTCTTCAATCTGTTTGGCACATTCGAAATATTCTTCCTGTGTGCCTCCGAACGGATCCTGTACATCTTCGCCGGTGCCTGCCAATTCGCCTAATGTTACGATCTTATCTTTCATAGCCGGAAATTGACGAAGCAATGTATTTTTATGGCCTGATGCCAGGCCTACCACAAGATCGGCCGCTTCCATAAGGGCGATGCTGAGCGGTCTTGTTTGATGAGACGAAATATCTACCTGATCCTTTACAGCTTCACGGGCATAAGGAGATACGGTGCCGCCCGGTACCGTAAATAATCCGGCCGACAATGTAACAATATCTTTTTGTTCCTTCTCCGCTTTCGCACGAAGTAAACCTTCCGCCATAGGGCTGCGGCAAGTATTGCCTGTACATACAAATAATATATTCATATTACAACATCCTTTTTATATTTAAACTTCCACTACATGATGAGCACTGGCCTTATCCATGCGATTCATGATGGCCTTGCCCAATCCTTCCGTGCCAACGCCGGTAGCAAAGATGCGGCTTACATTGGCGTCATTAAATTCTAACAGGGAACGATATAAAATACGTGCCAAGCTCGCATAATCTTCCGCTTCACCATATACGATTAAATGATACGGAATGTGGAGCTCTTCCAAATGCGGTTTCACCGCTTCCGCCACCTCTTCACTGAGGAGTAATCCCAATTTTTCGTCAGCCTCAAAAGAACTTATCAAACCGCTCAACTGTGGATATGTGTCGACTTCTACATGTCCCTTATGGTCCAGTATATAGCTTAGCGCCTCACCTAATGCCTTAGTTTCGCCTACCAGGGTAATTAAGTTCGCATTAGGGGCGTAGTGCTTATATTTCATTCCCGGCGCCTTAGGGGCTACATCAGGCGATACTATGGCCTGATCGAAAGATACATCACTGACTACTTCTTTGAGCATGTCTGCCGTAATCGCTCCGGGACGCAAAATAACAACCTTGTCATCAGCGCATTCCACGATTGTCGATTCAAGTCCCACTTCACAAGGGCCTGCATCGGCGATAGCTTCAATGCGTCCGTTCATATCTCGGTACACATCGTCCGCCGTCGTCGGGCTCGGACGTCCTGAAATATTAGCACTAGGAGCCGCCACAGGTACGCCCGCCGCTTTTAATATGGCATGGCATACGGGATGGTCCGGGCAACGCAAGGCTACACTATTTAAACCACCGGTAGCCCGTAGAGGGACCTTGTCCGACTTAGGCATAATAATGGTGAGCGGGCCCGGCCAAAACGCATCCATCAGCGCTTTTGCCGTCGGCGATACTTCAGCTACCAACGGTGCCACTTCCTCCTGCCCCGGCACATGAAGAATGAGCGGATTGTCCGACGGTCTTCCCTTCGCCTCATAAATGCGGGACATAGCCGCCTCATCAAGCCCATTCGCCCCAAGGCCATATACAGTCTCGGTAGGAATGGCTACAAGGCTCCCCTTACGCAATAAAGCGCCTAATTCTTCAATTGTCTTATCATTGAAGTCATTATATAGCTTTGTTTCCATTACTAAAGCTTCCTTTCCAATGGCCGCTCCGGGTCACCTAATACATACTAATTCGTTCAACAGAGCTTTCAACTTCTATCCACCATATAGTTCAGCATCTATTTAACATATATTTAACATATATATCAGCTTCTATTCAACGTATATCAAAAGCTGTTATGCTTACTTTTTCACCCAACGCAAGGCTCTAACAATGCCGCCCAAATCTTTCGTCATCGTCACCAGTCCATAAGCACCGGTTTCTTCAGCCAGTGCCGCAATATCTTCCGCCTGATTGATACCGATTTCAAAGGCTAACGTACCGCCTGATTTTAAAAAGCGCGGCGCTTCCTGAAGCAAGATGCGGTAAAAGTCGAGCCCGTCTGCACCGCCGTCTAAAGCGATTTGCGGCTCATTTTTCACCTCAATGGCTAAGTCCTCCATATCCGCCGTGGGAATGTATGGCGGATTGGACACGATAACATCGAAGGCATTTTCATAAGTTGGCAAATCACCATGTAAGGCTGTGAACATATCGGACTGCCACAATTTAGCTCGGTCCATAAGCTTTAAGTCTTCTCGATTTCGTGCCGCTATTTGTAAGGCATCTTTTGAAATATCCAAGCCCAGTCCCGTAGCTGCCGGTACATAATGTAACAAACTATACAAGATTGTTCCCGGACCGGTACATACATCAAGTATATATGGCGCACTGTCCTTCGGAATCACACTGAGCAAATCTTCCACAATGGTTTCCGTATCGGGACGCGGTATGAGTACGTCTTTTGATACGTTAAACGTGAGGCCCATAAATTCTTTTTTCCCAATAACGGCCGCCACACTGAAACCGTCGCCTCGTTCAATGACGAGGGGGCGGAATTTATCCAACTCTTCTTTGGTCAGCGGTTGGTCGTAATGAGTATACAAGTAAATCCGGTCCACCCCTAATATATGAGAAAGCAGTACTTCCCCATCAAGGCGACTTGATTCGACGCCCTTATTGCGAAAATACTGCTCTGTCCATTGGAGCAGTCGGCCAATTGTCCATAGCTCCTTAGGCATTGTTATCCGTCTCCTGCATCTTAGCTGCCTGATCGGCGGCAATTAAAGCTTGGATTAATTCATCCAAATCGCCATTTAAAACCTGATCTAATTTATAAAGGGTTAAGTTAATGCGATGATCCGTTACACGGCCTTGTGGGAAATTGTAGGTGCGAATACGTTCGCTTCGGTCACCTGTGCCCACCTGGCTCTTACGGTCCGCCGCCACACTGGCAGCCGCTTCCTGTTCCGCTTTATCTTGCAACTTAGCACGCAAAACGCGCATTGCCTTATCTTTATTTTTTAATTGTGAACGTTCATCCTGACAGGCTACAACGATACCTGTAGGTTTGTGGGTAATACGAACAGCCGATTCCGTACGGTTAACGTGCTGTCCGCCCGCACCGCTGGCGCAATACGTATCGATTTGCAAATCTTTATCGTTGATTTCAATATCAATATCTTCCGCTTCCGGCAATACGGCTACGGTTACAGTGGATGTGTGAATACGTCCGGAAGATTCAGTTTCCGGTACGCGCTGTACACGATGTACACCGCTTTCGAACTTCAATTTCGAATAAGCACTGTTGCCGTCTACAGAGAACACCACTTCTTTGAAACCACCCAATTCAGGTGCGTTCGCATCGATGATTTCACAACGCCATCCCTGTGCTTCCGCATATTTTGTGTACATGCGGAATAAATCCCCGGCGAACAAAGCGGCTTCGTCACCGCCGGCACCACCGCGAATTTCCACGATTACGTTCTTTTCATCATTAGGATCTTTTGGAAGTAAAAGAATGTGAAGCTGTTCTTCCAACACTTCTTTACGTTCTTTTAACTCTTTTAATTCTTCCTGCGCCATTTCACGGAACTCTTCATCCATAGACTTGTCTTCCAACACTTCAAGAGCTTCATCAATGCCTTGAAGCACGGTTTTATATTCTCTGAATGTAGTCACCGTTTCAGTGAGACTTGCATGCTGGCGCGTCAATTTTTGCCACTCTTGTTGACGGGCAATTACCTCAGGGTCACTAATGCGCTGCTCCAAGTCCATATATTTATCTTCAATTACTTGTAGTTTATCAACTAATACCATCGACCGCATACCCCTTTCAGGTACAAATATATTCTATCAACTTTCGTACGCATCAGCTTCGGCAGGACGTACAGATTCCAGGGCTTTAATGGCCACTTCAATCTGATCGTCGTCAGGTTCTCTGGTCGTCATATATTGAAGCCAAAGTCCGGGGGCGATGAAAAACTTAACAATCCCGCTGTCACTGCGGCCTGCCAGGCGAATGACTTCATAAGCAATGCCTGCTACAACCGGCATGAGTATTACGCGGGAAAGAATACGTTCCCAAAGACTTGGCCAGCCTAAAAATGCAAATACGAAAATACTGGTTACCATTACTATCATCAAAAAATTAGTGCCGCAACGGGCGTGTAAACGCGAGTGGCGACGTACGTTTTCTACGGTAAGCGGTTCATCGTCTTCATACGTATGAATCGTTTTATGCTCCGCACCATGATATTGGAATACGCGTTGAATGTCCTTTGTCTGGCCAATGCCCCACACATAGAGCAAAAACAGAATGAGGCGGATATTCCCTTCCACAATATTTAATACGAAATGATTATCACCAATGCCCGGAATTAACTTTGCCGCATAGGTTGGCAATGCTAAAAACAGGGCGATGGCCGCTACAGTGGAAAACACCATAGTCAACGCAATTTCCTTGCTCGTCATTTCTTCTTCGTCTTCACCGGCCGCTTTCGCCGAGAAAGCCAACGCCTTCATGCCGATGACCAAAGATTCATAAAGAGCTACACAACCGCGCAATAAGGGCTTCTTCAAGATAGGATACGTATCGCTGATCGATGTGGTGTCATACGTATCTACCACAATATTCCCGTCCGCTTCACGCACAGCTGTGGCTGTATGTTTTGGGCCGCGCATCATTACACCTTCAATGACAGCCTGGCCTCCTACGAATTTCTTAACTCTCTTCTTAGTCAAAAGCGTCTCCTCTCATAAACAAATATAGGCAGAGCCGAAGCTCTGCCGCATTATTTGTATAGCTAGACTACAGTAATTATTTACCGTAACGCTTGTTGAATTGTTCGATACGACCGCGAGCTTGAGCAGTACGTTGCTGTCCTGTGAAGAACGGATGGCAGGCGGAACATACGTCTACGCGAAGATCTTTTTTCACAGAACCGGTTTTAAATGTATTGCCACAACCGCAAGTTACGGTAGCTTCACCATAATTAGGATGAATTCCTTGTTTCATTCTATACACCTCTTTTCACTGTCCAAAACTATGCCTATTGATTATATCATGGTCAATCACTTTATGCAACTGTTGGACATAAAATTTACGATGCGCTTTTAACACTGATTTTAAGCGCTTTTTCTATTATTCTTCAGCGTTCTTTTCCGCTTCTTTTTCAGCTGCTTTCGCTTCCGCTCTTTCTTTTAAAGATTCTTCCATGGCTTCTTCCAAATCCACTTCATTTAAAAGATCGCGCAATGCGATAATTTCTTCCAAAGACAAAGTAATACCCTTTGTCATGCCATTATATTCACTGTCCCAGGAGCGCAAATCGAATTTAGGATTGTAACGACCCCAGCTTGTACAAGTTAACTGCTTTTTCCAACCGTCTTTGTTTTCAGATAAAGTCCCTAATACTTTGTATATTTCAAAATTTACTACTGCCATAGTAACCCTCCTTATCTATTTTTATACTCTAGCTTAATTATATAAGTCTGTCAATACATTAACAACGATTAACCGATGACTTCTGCGAAGTCTCATATAATTTTAATATATAAGCTGCTATCATTCAACAACTTCTGTTTCAGGAGGTACGACAGCGCTGCTTAACACATCTACATCATGTTCAAAATTTTCGCTTAATCGTTCCAGATCGGCTTCATAGGTATCCTTTATCTGCTCAAACGATGAGGCCAACTTGTCCAACTGATCATCTTTTAAAATCTGACGGCGCACACTGCTCATAAGCTGTAATAAAGCCGGTGTAGTCGTAACCATCTGCCCCAACTTCTCAAGTACCAACTGCCCTTTTTGACTCGTAAAGAATATATACCATATATAGGCGGCTCGAGGATCGCTGAACAGCCAATAATCAGTATGGGCCGCTTCATTATAGCCTTCAACGATGGCCATGAACGCCTCTTCCGTCAAAGCGCTGCCAACGGGATGTCCTTCATGAGTTGCCAAGGCAAGTTCAATGGCTCGGCCTTGACGGGATACTTCCAGTCGCAGGCCTTCATAAGCATTGGTAATTTTCTGCATGTACGCCGGCAACTTGTAGTCTACCTTCATATAGCCGTCTTCGCCGAGCGTCGGCAATTGAGCCTGCATGGCCGGTTCCACGCCGCATAATGACAAGGCGTAGGCCACCATGGAGAATGTTTCCATCGCGCCTAACACTTCATGAGGCAGCTTGATGAACGGCGTTGTGCGAATCTGTCGCTCATTAACCACTTCATTGATTTGCAGGCCCACCTTCTTGACTTCCCCTTCGCCATACACAAATTCATAGGTACTCAGCGGCGCCCATTCACAAATCGAATGCAGTCGTTTTTGCAACAACATAAATTGAATAGCCATGCGATTCATGCCTAATTGGTCCTGTACGGCTCCTAAAGGAATGAAGTAGTGAGCCGAGCCGAATTCACTAATATTGCCTACGCGCATAGCGAGCTCTTCCATAATCGTAACCGGTGCACGGAACAGTCCGGTGGTAGCAGCCACCACATGATCAAAAATCACATCATCAGGCCACTCCATGGTAATGGTTGCTGTCGGATACAGTTGCTTCAACACGATGAACGCGCTGTCCGACGGCGTATAAAAAATCAGCCGCTCCTGTGGCAGCATTTTCATAATATACGGCAAAAGGCCTGCATATTCTTCTACGTACGCAAAAAGAATAATGCCTTCCCGATCCATATAGTCTTCAATAATCGGCTCCAGTGGAAGACGCCATTGATAACCGTTTACCAAACCATCCACCAATCCGAATTCACTGATTAAATCAATAAGCTCCACTGAAAATGACAATGGGTATAACCGTTCCAACGTCCCCTGGTCATACAGCAGCTCGCCGAACTCCGCCTCTGACGCCTTCGCCAGAGCATACAGTTCATCACCGCCTACACCGCGCAGTGCGTAAGCGCTGTTCCCTTTTATTTGTTCATCTATATGGTAAAAACGAAGCATTTCATTAACAACCTGGCTGCCTTGTATCTGTGCTTCACCAAAGGCACGAACAAGACGAACCATGGCTGACATTGCTTCTGCGTTTGTTTTGTTGGTTGCAACCCTATCCGCCTTCGCTTCGTTCATATTAGCATTTTCAAATAATTCATTGTTCATAAGCTTTACCTCATCTCCTTCCTCACATAGGAAATCGCTTTCTAACAATCGCTCTCAAACGTTCGCTTCTTCCCTTGCAAAATGGCCTACGTAATCATGCCTCTTTGCCCGCAGAAGGACATACATGAGCTAAAGGACATTCCAAACAAAGTGGCTTTCTGGCTTTGCAGATTTTGCGGCCGTGCCAAATAATCCAGTGATGGGCCGCACTCCACTTCTCCATAGGAATTGCCTTTTTCAATTTTTCTTCCACTTCATCAGGCGTCTTACCTTTTGCCAAGCCTAATCGATTGGATACGCGGAATACATGGGTATCTACGGCAATAGCCGGTGTGTTATATAGAACTGAAATCAGAACATTCGCCGTTTTACGGCCTACGCCAGGCAACTCGACCAATTCATCAAATGTCTTCGGCACTTCGCCGCCATAGGTATTAACAAGGATTTCACAAGTTTTTATTAAGTTAGCCGCCTTCGCTCTGTAAAGACCGCAGTCACGGATTAATACTTCCAGTTTGGCTGTTCCCAATGCGAGCATATCCGCAGGATCGCTGTAAGTAGGAAATAATCGTTTCGTAATAATATTTACCCGTTCGTCCGTGCATTGCGCCGACAGAACCACCGCCACAAGAAGTTCAAAAGGATTATTGAAATCCAATGCCACTTTGGCGTCTTTGTACACGGTTTCCAATATATGTATTTGTTCGTTTTTAATCGCTTTAGTTACGCGCATATGTATCTCCAACTTAAGAAATATGTAAAAATTTACTTCCGAGCCGGAAATTTCCCGTCTATGAAGTAAAGTCCATGAAGTAATATAATCTATAAAATAATATATGTTAGCACTAATTCACCGGTGTTTACATTCACACCCTGTGCTGCTTTATTATAGCATTATATATCTAAAAAAATCAAAACAATTAGGTCTACCTATGTTATAATATTATAGACATTAATATAGGAGGTCTCTATGGGCATTAATGAAACTTTAAAACGAATTAATGAATTAGCACATAAAAAGAAATCCGGCATTCCTTTAACTGATGCCGAATTGGCAGAAAAAAAAGAGCTCTATGCTGAGTACTTAGGTTTTATCCGAAATCAGGTAAAATCTCAACTAGATCGCATCGAATTTGTCGATGAAGTGCCTGATAGCAATAATCCTGTAGCTGCTGCGAATAATAAAACAAACAAACCAAACTGATTATAATTAAAAAAACAAACTTATTATAATCACACAAGCCAAGCTATTTGTAATCACACAAGCCAAGCTATTTGTAATCACACACGCCTAGCTGATTATAGACAAACTATTATAAACAAAAAGATAAACAGGTTAATTACACCGGCCAAGCCGTCCCTGCATCATGCATTGCATGACACAGGTGGCACTAAAACCGATTGTGTAACTAACCTGTTTTTTATTGTTAGATGGTATATGTCCCAACGCTACTCTGCTATAACAAGCCTAACGTTTGGAAATTATAAACACCGAACGTTGCCGGTTTATTGGCACTCTAACCGTTGCCGGCTTATTGGTACTCTAACGTTGCAAATTATAAATAGCCCAACTGTTTCATAACATCATGGATTTTTGTAGCCAAGCCTTTAATTTTCGCTTTTGGAATGCTGCAAGCCGCTACGCGAACACCATGTCCCAATGGAACGATGTAAACGTGTGACTTCGTCAATTCGTTAACGATAGCTTCACTGTGCTCTGTAGGAATCGTTAAGAAGAAACCGCCGCAATATGGCAAGCAAGGAAGTCCTACTTCTTTCGCTTCTTCCACAAAGATACGGGCACGTTCTTGAATCAATTCACAATAGCCTTCGCGTTCTTCTTCGTAGGCTTTTTTCTTTTCCGGATTGCTCACAATATTCGCCATAGTGCGCATAGCCGGACGACAAATATTAGACCATGTAGCACGGGAGGTAATGGAGTTTACCTCTTTGAACTCGTCCGCAATCTCTCGATCGGAGCTTACACCGATCATAGCGCCCACGCGTTGGCCATATAAGGTAAAGCCTTTGGACAAGCTGTAGCAAGCCACCACTAAGATTTCTTTTGGCAATTGGCCGAATTTCTTGAAGAAACGGCGTACTGTCTGTTTTTCGCCGGAGTAATCAATGTAGGCCACGTCACAAGCGATGATAACTTTATTCTTACCGTTGCTTACCAAGTCTTTTGCATAAGCAATTACTTTATCCCAATCATTGTCAGTCAAACTGAAGCCTGTAGGGTTGTTACCCGGAGAATTGAAGATAAGTACAATGTTTTCCTGTTTCGCCGCCAATTTATCAGCTTCTTCTTTGAAGCTGGCAAAGTTGAACTCGCGATTTTCATCGAATAATGTGTAAGTCTTCAAATACCGATGATTGTCATTGCAAATCTGATTGTAGGCACCCCAGTACCAGTCAGCTGTCAACACCGTATCTTCCTGATCCGTGTAGTTATGCACCAAATGATGAATGCCACCGGTGCCACCGGCCGTAGCGACTGCTTCAATATATGCGTCAGGACGGGATTCACCGAAACATTCTGAAATTGCGGCATCTAAAAATTCAGGCAAACCTGCAATTGGAGCATATGCCACATATTCATTGCGTGGCAAATTTAAGTATTCCTGTTCTACCGCCTTCAAGAATACAATATCTCCGTTTTCATCCATAATGGAACCTAAGGTACCGTTAATTACCTTATCTTTGCCTAATACCTTAGCTTCTTCCTGAGCCTGGGAGTTTAACGCAAAAATACGATCCTTAGATTTCTTTCCTCGTGCGTGCGAGGCTGCCATACTTACCGCCATACAGAACACCATCCTATCTTTATAAGTAAATTACTCTTTTATAATATCGAAAATAAGAGTCTCTTACAAGAGGAAAAACGTTCAAAACCGTGCGAAATGTGTATTTTGTGAAAAGAATATTGTATACACTATATAAATTATTGTTTGGTCTCTGTACCAATAAAAAGAGCACTTCAAGAGGCGTAAAGCCCCATGAAGTGCTCTTATATTATTTGTTACAATAGCTAACTGCTGAAAATCGACAATTAGAAGTTGTAGCCAAGGCCTGCATGGAAGCCTTTAACGGACATAGTGTCGTTATCTACATCATATTTGTCGTATTGATAGTATAAGCTTACATCCCATTCGTTAGTCAATGCATAAGTTGCACCTACTTGGTATGTATTCTTAAGGTCGTTACCGAAACCTACTTTTGCGAAACCTTGGATACGGTCAGTTAAAGGCATGTAACCGATTACACCAACCTGTAAACCTGTTTCATGGTCGCCTGCTGCACGCACGTAAGTACCGCCTGCATAAACGTTGAAGTTTGGATGGATGTTATATACAGCATTTAACTGATGATCTTTAACATCGCTTCTGTCGTCCAAGTTTACACGGCTATAGGAGTATTGAAGACCCCATTTGTCAGTAAGAGCTGTTTGTAAGTTGATACCATAACCGTCAGCATGACCGCTTTCGCCTGTTACGTTTTGGCTGAAAGAGTAATCAACACCGATTTTGCTCTGACCTTCTTCAATCTGAGTCATAGGTACGGATGCTGCAAAAGCTGCGCCAGTTACCATCATAGCCGCTAAAGTAGTTACTAAAAATTTGTTTTTCATAGTTAGTCCTCCCTTAGATAGTATGTAAACTACATAAATAATATGAATAATACATATTATTAAAATATTTCAACCATATTATAACAAATATTAACGCTTCATGAAAGTAGGAATATCATTTCCACCAATAGTTCCGAAAGGTGATTTTGTTACGCCTGTTTTAGGCTGTTTACCGAAGCCTGTAGCAACTACTGTAATCTGAATGCGGTCGCCCAAGTTTTCATCGATAACGGAACCGAAGATAATGTTAGCTTCAGGATCTGCCGCTTCAGAAATAATTTCTGCCGCTTCATTAATTTCGAACAAGCTTAAATCGCTGCTGCCGGTAATGTTCAAGAGAATACCTTTAGCACCTTCAATGGAAGTTTCCAACAATGGGCTGTTGATTGCCATCTTAGCAGCATCAACGGCACGGTTTTCACCTTCGCCTACACCGATACCCATAAGAGCTTCGCCCTGATTGGACATAATGGATTTAACGTCAGCGAAGTCAAGGTTAATAAGACCAGGTACAGTGATCAAGTCGGAAATACCTTTAATACCTTGACGAAGAATGTCGTCAGCTGTGCTGAATGCACTTAATAAAGGAGTTTTCTTGTCTACGATCTGTAATAAACGGTCGTTAGGGATTACGATAATTGTATCAACTTTGCTGGTCAGCATATCTACGCCGCCTTCAGCCTGAGTTTTACGTTTTTTACCTTCAAATGTGAATGGCTTAGTTACAACGCCAACTGTTAAAGCGCCCAATTCACGAGCACATTCTGCAACTACAGGAGCTGCACCTGTACCGGTACCGCCGCCCATGCCGGCTGTAACGAATACCATATCTGCACCTTGTAAGGATTTTACAATTTCTTCACGACTTTCCTGAGCGGCCTGTTCGCCGATTTCAGGATTACCGCCGGCACCAAGGCCTTTAGTTAATTTTTCACCGATTTGAAGTTTTACTTCTGCTTTAGAATTTTCCAGGGCTTGAGTTTCTGTATTTGCTACTAAAAAGTCTACACCTTGAAGACCACTATCAATCATGCGATTTACAGCGTTACTTCCGCCGCCACCAACACCGATAACTTTAATGTTTGCGAATTCTGACATTTACGTTCCTCCTCCTGTTGCCCGTAAAATTTATTGCGATTATATTTGGAATTATTATTTCTGTTATATTTATTCAATTCATGTAAACCTGAAGAATCGCCCTAGATAAAAGCCTGTTCAGCCCTTCTCTACAGCGCATTCCCTCTCGGTTTCAGTATTAGTATAACTAGTTTCATTTCATTTTACACTATTTTTTTGAATTTTTCTACTATTTATATGAACAGTTTATATTTTATTTAGCGCCCCCGTTTATTTTGTGCGACGGGACAGGATAAGACGACGAATAGCCGCCGTATTTTGGAATAACCGCAACCCGAAACTGATAAGCGCTACATAATACAAATCAATCCCTACCAGATTTCCCAAGAATACCAGTAAGGCCGCCAGTAAAGAGTTGGAGAAAAACCCTGTCAAAAAAATAGATAAATTGAAGACCCGTTCTAATGCCGCCCGGGTACCGCCAAACACACTGTCAAGCGCAGCCAAGAGAGCTACGGATGTGTACTTGGCGTAAATCGGCGAAATTTCCATGGGGGACATAATCCCCAGAACCACGCCTATAATCAGTCCGCCGGCGATAAATACATAAATCATTTTTTATTACCGCCTCCTTCTCCCACCGTCTTTATGTGATCTTCTCTAAACGTACCGGAGAAGGCGGGAACTACTATATTGTCGGCTTCCTGAATATTCAGCTCAATGCCCCAATATTTCAGCGTATCCACTACACCGCCGCGCATCGTCAACGATGCGGACAATGTCTTCGGATCGCCGATTGCCTTAATAACGAACGGAGGTCCGAACACTTTGCCGTTTACCATAATCGTCGGTCCCGCACAGCGCACTTCGGAAATTCCCAAGAGACGCTGATCGTTCACCGCGATGGCTTCCGCACCGCCCGCTCTTAATTCATTCAGAACTCGCAAAATATCTTCATCGTGGATTAAATATAAATTCGGATTCTCATTGTCCTTCACAGGCACTTTGCTGTCATTAATAGTAATTAGCACGCCGGGACCGCTTACATCGGTAAGCCCCGCACGCTGTTTCAATAAATTAATATCCTTTACAGCGCTGGCCGACGCTTCTCCCTGTTGGACTTGTTCTAATTGATCGCGCAAGTCGTCCCGCTCTTTTTGAACTGCCGTCAATTCGCGAGCTAAATCACCTGCACGTTGTAAGTTTACATTGCTCTGCGCAATTGTCTGTGTCATCCGATATTGACTGACAAACATGATGCCCATGAGCATACTCACGGCCGCTATGGCCCAACGACCTTGCTTTAACATGATTCCTCTTCCATTATGGCGTCTTAATAAAAGGCGCCTTCAAATTTACGTCAACATATTCAGCTGCAACTCCACGAGCCTTAATATCCCGCAGCATATTTTCAGATAAAGGCCCTTTTTTATCCAGTTCAGTCATATCGCCCAAACGAAGCGGCAATCCGTCAACCGTGTAAGCCACCAACTGCTTCGTGTCTCCCACATTGATTTCCGCAATATTCTTCACGCCTTCTTCGCTGAGAGAGGATAGATACGTAAGCGCACCCTTTATTGCCTGATTTTCAATCATGTCACCCAAGAGAACATTCCCCAGTTTGACACCGGAAATAATCGGTGCCGTCGTGTCCTCAATGGCAGGTCCCAAGTTAATTACTCGGCCCGTTTTGTCCAAGGTGGCAAAACCGAACTGTGTAGCCACTACGGCTGCCGCTTTGCGGTCCGTAACAGTTACTTGTAACGTCAAAGGCAATGCGTAAGAAACTTTTACAGTTTCTACGCGCAAGTCGTGCTGCAAACGTTCTTCCAGATGTCCCGGATTAATCTGTAATAAATTGACCGGATTGCGAATATTCCCGGCCGCCATCACATCGGCTACAGTCACCTTCTGACTCCCCACCACCTGTATGGTGCCGAAGGGAATTGGGAAAATCACCAAGATAAGCCAAATGACAAACAAGGATATACCTGTGATAGTCAAACGGCGGCGCCAGCCTGTTTTGGGAGTGGGTGGCTTTTGCGGGGCGCGTTGACCCTGCTCTTCCCCCATCTCCTCCACGGGCTCTTCCGGTTCGGGATTAAAATCATAAAGCGGTCGACTTTGTACTTTAGATTTTTCCAAATCTTCCGCAAAGGATGCAATCCGTTTTGGTTCTACAATATGAGGTTTTGACGTATGATTACGATATTCTTCACTCATATGCATACTCCATTATTAAAATTTGCCAAGCCCTGCCGAGTGCAAGATGCGTTCACAAAGTTCAGGGAATTCGATACCTACAGCTCTGGCCGCTTTAGGCACCAAGGATGTGGCGGTCATGCCCGGAATCGTATTGTATTCCAATACGAACGGTTCGCCCGCTTCATCAGTCATAATATCTACACGAATAGTCCCTGCACACTGTAACTCGCGATACACTTGCTCGCCGATAGCCTGCATTTTCTTAGTTAATTCTTCATCAATAGGAGCCGGTACAAGGTAATCTGTAGCACCGGTTGTGTATTTGGATTTGTAGTCGTACGCACCGGAGTGTGGACGAATCTCAATCACCGGCAATGCTTTGCCGTCCAAAATAGACACGGTAAATTCTTTACCACCCAAAAATTGTTCCACTACTAAAATCGGATCATAAACGAGAGCTTCCGCCACACCTTCAGCCAAAGCCTTGGCGTCGCGAACGATAGTCACACCGATACTGGATCCTTGCGTAGCCGGTTTTAATACAACCGGTAATTGGAACTTACTTTCAATATCAGCAATAATCTGTTCCGATGTCATAACGGCACCATTATAAGAAACAGATTTAGCTGTAGGAATGTGAGCACCTAAGAATACATCTTTACTGATTTTCTTGTTCATGCCCACAGCCTGCGCCATAATACCGGAACCGGTATATGGAATGCCGGCCATTTCCAAGAGACCCTGTACGGCACCGTCTTCACCGAATTTGCCGTGAATCGCAATGAAAACAACATCGCCCTGCAAACGTTGAATGTCCTGCACCACTGTAGCAGGTTCCAATTCCAACGGAGATACTTTATAACCTAAGCCGGATAATGCATCAGCAATTGCCTGGCCTGTACGGCGAGATACTTCCGCCTCTTTGGACGGACCACCCATCAATACAATAATATGTTTGTCTTTCATCTTATGCCTCTCTCTTCAGGATATCCAATAATTTAGGCCCATACAAACTGATACTGCCTGCGCCCATAGTAATTACTAAATCATCTGCTTTTAACGCAGGTGCCACAACAGCAGGTACATCATCTACATTGTCGATATAATGTACTTCTTTGCCGGTCATGGATTTTACCATATCCGGAATGGAGTGGCCGTCAATGCCTGCAATAGGATCTTCACCGGCACTGTAAATATTTGTAATATACAATACATCCGCTTTTTCAAAGGCTGTACCGAATTCTTTTAACAATAAGCTTGTACGCGTAAAACGATGCGGTTGGAAAATACATACTACGCGATGCGATTCCAATGCCTTGGCCGCACTCAAAGTAGCATTAATTTCAGTTGGATGATGTGCATAATCATCAACCACCCAGATTCCTTTTTCATGGCCTTTTGTTTCAAAACGGCGCTTAGCACCGGTAAACTTGGCCAATGCCTGTAAAATGTGTTCCATGGAAACGCCGCACTGGCGTGCCAACATCAACGCGCCCAATGAATTCAACGCATTGTGAGTACCCGGTACGCGAAGGCGTACTTCGCCTAACACTTCGCCCGCTTTCGTCACCGCTTCGTACACAAGGATACCTTGTTCGTAGTGAACATTTTTAACTGTTACATCATTGTCTTCGTTCAAACCGTAAGTAATGAACTTGCGGTCCACTTCAGACATAACCTTACGAATATTTTTATTGTCACCACAAACTACGGCTACACCGTCTTTCGGCATTTTTTCAACGAACTGTTCAAAAGCCTGAAGAAGATTTTCCATAGTACCGTAGTGGTCCATATGGTCATTTTCAATATTGGTAATAACAATGTATGCCGGGTTGAGCTTCAAGAAAGAACCGTCACTTTCATCCGCTTCGGCAATACTGTATTTACCGTGGCCCCAAGTGCTGCTGCCACCAAGGTAATCTACTTCCCCACCGATAATAACGGATGGATCAAGACCGGCTTCCACGAAAATCTGTCCCAACATGGAAGTGGTAGTGGTTTTGCCATGCGCACCGGCTACGGCAATACCGGTAGTTACATCAAGTACCGCTTTTACAATGTCGGAACGATGCAATACAGGAATGCCTAATTCCTGTGCCGCTAACAACTCCGGATTGTCCTGGTGAATGGCAGTGGAACGAACAACTGCATCCACCCCTTTCACATAGTCCGCATTGTGACCGATGTGAATCGTCGCACCCATTTTACGGAATTTTTCCGTCGTCGGGGATTCCTGAATATCAGACCCGGACACTTCGAAGCCCTGGCTGATTAAGATGTTGGCAATAGCGCGCATACCTGAACCGGCGATGCCAATGAGATGAATTTTATGTATACCTTCTAACATGGACTGGTACTCCTAACATTTTATTTTTGATGTATATTTCTATTATACTATTTACTATTTAGCAATTTCCAAGGCTAATTCCGCAATGTGGCGGGCCGCACCGGGTTTCCCCAATGTTTTGGCCGCCTTGGCCATGCGTTCAAGTTCTCCGGGATTGGCTAAATAGAACTCGATGTCCGATATTAAATCCTTGCCGCGCAGCATTTTATCTACGATCATGCGCGCCGCACCCGCACTTACCAAGGAACGGGCATTATACGTCTGATGATCTTCCGCCGCATATGGATACGGAATCAAGAGAGACGGAATACCGCGAACGGTCAATTCCGCAAGGCCTACCGCTCCGGCTCTGAACACAGCCAGATCTGCGGCCGCCAACGCCTTCGGCATTTCATACATATAAGGAACAATGAGCGAAGATTCGCTGAATTCCTTACCATCAGTAACACCCAATGCCTTCAGCACGCGATCATATTCATTGGTGCCCGTAACGTGGATTAATTTTATCCCCTTTACGTCTTTAAAGTGTTGGTGAACTTCAATCATCGCTGTATTGATGCTGCGCGCGCCGCGAGAGCCGCCGGCAATAAGAACAGCGAATTCGTCATCTTTCAGTCCAAAAAATTCACGGCCTGCTTCGCGCGTATCCACCAGTACTTCCGGACGAACCGGGTTGCCTGTGTACACCACGCGTTTCGCCTTGCCGAACGCAGCTTTCGCTTCTTCAAAGCCTACAGCTACCACATCGACAAAGCGACTCAGAATTTTATTCGTTACACCGGCGATGGTGTTCTGCTCCTGAATGAGTGTAGGAATCTTGCGAAGTGCTGCGGCCAAGAGAATAGGACCGCACACATAACCTCCTGTGCCGATGACAATATCAGGTTTAAAGTCGGAAATAATTTTATTGGCCTGTACTAAAGAGCCCAGCGTTTTACCTAATGTAACCAGTGTGCGCCAGGACAAACTACGATTTAAGCCCTGTACCGACAATGTTTTAAAAGGGATTCCTTCCTTCGGTACAATGCCTGCTTCCAGGCCCTGCTCCGTACCGACATACAAGAACTCCGCATCGGTCATAGCTGCTATTTCTTTATAAATCGTAATGGCCGGATAAATGTGCCCTCCCGTGCCGCCACCGGAAATAATAATACGCTTCATTACTGTGCTCCTTCATGAGTGTCAGTGCCTGCCAATGATGCTGCCAGAGACTGTACTTTATGCTTAAAATCATCGCCCCGTTCTTCAAAGCAATGGTACCAATCAAAACTTGAACAAGCCGGTGAAAGTAATACGATGTCACCGGATTCGGCTAATTCATAACCGGTGCGAACCGCATGCTCCATAGAATCTACAAAGGTAATATGTGGCACACCTGCCGCCTTGGCTTCTTTGCCGAAGCGTTCCGCCGCCGCGCCCATGAGAACGAGATGTTTCGTCCGCTTGGCCACAAGCTGCATGAACTCTGTTAAATCTGTCATTTTATCATAGCCGCCGGCCAGTAAAATAACCGGTTTTTCAAACGCTTCCAGCGCTTTAATGGCTGAATCTGTGTTCGTTGCTTTCGAATCGTTATAAAATGTTACGCCCTGAATCGTTGCCACTCGTTCAATGCGATGTTCCACGCCGTGGAAATCGGCAATCACATCGTGCAAAATTTGACGACTCACGCCCAGCTTATAGGCCAAGGCAATAACCGCCAAAATATTTTCAATATTGTGATGTCCAGGAATATGGATTTCATCAGTGCCGATAATCGCTTCTGCACGACCATCCGCTACGGCATAACATGTATTCTGAGAGAAATACGCTCCATCAGTCACCGCCTCTTGCTGACTGATGCAAAGTACTTGTCCCGGTACACGATCCGCCATGCCTGCCACCGCTTTGTCATCAATGTTCAAAACAGTTACATCGCCGGGCTGCTGATTCTTAAAGATATTTTCTTTTGCCTGTTGATAGGCTTCCATGGTTTTATGACGTTGCAGATGATCCGGTGTGATATTGAGCATAATCGCACCTATCGGGCGAAAGTCTTTAACACTTTCCAACTGGTAGCTGGATAATTCCGCCACCAAATAACCGTCTGCCGAAATGCGGGCCGCTTCTTCACTGAGGGACTGGCCGATATTGCCGCCCACGCGAACCGGTTTCCCCGTAGCCGCCATAACTTGACCCAACAAGGTAGTCGTTGTGGTCTTACCGTTCGTACCGGTAATGCCTAAAATAGGCGCTTTCGATAAATCATAAGCCACTTCCACTTCGCCTACAATTTCAAGGCCGCGACGCTTCGCTTCTTCTAAAATAGGAATAGTAAGTGCAATCCCCGGAGACACGACGATGCGGTCCACGCCGTCCAAAAGATCGTTCTCCTGACGGCCTGTAAT
Organism: Veillonella sp.; assembly: GCF_018364065.1. Classification (GTDB taxonomy): domain Bacteria; phylum Bacillota; class Negativicutes; order Veillonellales; family Veillonellaceae; genus Veillonella_A. Next base: position 295,686 of record NZ_JAGZMO010000004.1, on the reverse strand, counting down.
GACAGTTACATGACCGGACGCTTGCAGGAGACTCTGTTCCGCCTCCGTAAACTGTATCTCTTTATAGTCATTAAGCACAACTTGCGCACCGGCCGTTCCCAGCACATGCGCTACGCCGACGCCGCTTCTGCCTGCGCCCAGCACGAGAATCTGCTTTCCCTTATATTCCATAATAACGCCTACCTATCGTATTGCAAATACTAACAAGCCAAGCACTGCACATAAGCAGCTGGCCAACCAGAATCGAACAACAACCTTCTGTTCGCTCCAACCGGATAATTCAAAGTGATGGTGAATCGGACTCATTTTAAATACGCGTACACCTCTTGTTTTAAAGGATACTACCTGAATGATAACAGATAATGCTTCCATAACAAAGACGCCGCCAATCAAGATGAGCAACAATTCCGTCTTGGTTAAAATGGCCATGCCTGCAAAAGCACCGCCCAGGGCCAATGATCCTGTATCGCCCATGAACACTTTGGCCGGATTGGAGTTGTAATATAAGAATCCCAATACAGCGCCGCATAGAGCAATACTGAAAAATGACACGCCTGCACCGGCTCCGTTCTCAGGATAGAGAATCATGCCGATTACCGTATACGCAATGGCGGCCGCTGCCGAAGTACCGGCTGCCAGACCGTCCAGACCATCCGTTAAGTTTACCGCATTGGTAGTGCCTACGATAATGATAAATACTAATACATAGTAGAAGAAACCTAAGTCAACAGTAGTATTTACAATAGGAATCCACAGCGCCGTCGATACGGTCATCACTTCTGTGGCGATGTAACAGAAGATGGCGGACATAATAATCTGTCCCAACAATTTCTGTTTCGCCGTAAGTCCTAAATTACGCTTTTTAACAGATTTTATAAAATCATCGGAGAATCCGAGTAAACCATGCCCGATTGTCAGGAATATGAGCACCCAGGTGGATGTATTCCAAGGGGAGAAAATCAACACACTTACAATTAAAGCCAAGAGGATGAAAATACCGCCCATAGTCGGTGTTCCCGCCTTCGATAAATGCGCCTTCGGCCCTTCCTCACGAATACTTTGCTGCGCATGTAAACTCCGCAACATAGGGATACCTATTTTCCCCAGTATTAATGATATTACCAACGCGGTAATAAATGTATATAACAACTGCATGGTCATTCGAATAATCGCTCCTCACTCTATTAATCAGATATGGCCTTTTTTATAGGCCGTTATCTATGGTAGTACATTACCGACGGTAATGCAAATGTATTTCTTCTTTTTTTGAAAAAAATTTGCCACTTTACGACAGATTGTCAAATTAATGTACTTTACTCCAAAAGAGTGCGTACGCTTAAGCCTGTTCTTCCCGTTCTTTAATTTCGGATACAACACGTTCCATGCGCAAGCCGCGAGAGCCTTTTACCAAGATAACATCGCCTTTTTTACGATGGTCAAAATACTGGTTTGCCATGTCCAGGTGACTGGAGCAAACGTAAGCCGCTTTCAGCCCTGCAGATTTGGCTTCCTTCGCAATAAATTTAGCCGCTTCGCCGAATGTGTATACTTCGCTGTACCCTTCTTCCACGAGGAGGCGACCGATTTCACGATGGCTTTCTTCGGAAAATCCGCCCAATTCCAGCATGTCACCCAACATGGCGATTTTGCGCTTACCGTCCAGCTGGCCCAAAGCTTTGATGGATTCCGCCATGGACGCAGGGTTTGCATTGTAGGCGTCGTTTAATACAACAATATCAGGGAAGGAAATGATTTCCTGACGCATCGGCATGCCGGTGAACTGGCCCAGCCCTTTGGCAATTTTCTGAGACGATATGCCCAAAGCACGGCCGGCCGAAATGGCAGCCAACGCATCGTATACATTGTGCTCCCCAATCATAGGCAAGAACACATCGAACACTTCATCGAAACAACGGCAGGTAAATTTGATGCCGTCTTTTTTATAGCGCAGGTTGAAGCCGGATACGGTGGCTCGTTCCTTAATGCCGTAATAAATCGTCTTACCTTCTGTGCGGTTTGTCATTTCCCGAACTAAGTCGTCATCTTCGTTGAGGATTGCAATGCCGTCAGCGGGAATATGCTGAATCAATTCCGCTTTCGCCTTGCCGATATTTTCACGGGACCCAAGCAATTCAATATGACTGTTCCCTACGTTAGTCACGATACCTACAGTCGGTTCCGCAATGCGGGCCAGCTCATCGATCTGACCGAGGCCGCGCATCCCCATTTCCACGACGCACACTTCGTGTTCGTCCGTAAGTTGCAGTAAGGTTTTCGGTAACCCGATTTCATTATTAAAGTTCTTTTCCGTTTTAAGTACATTGAACTTCGTACTTAACACGGCGGCCACCATTTCCTTTGTGGTCGTTTTTCCGGAAGAGCCGGTAACGGCTACTACAGGAATGTCAAAACGGCGGCGATGATAATTGGCTAGTTGTTGATAACCTAAGAGCGGTGAATCCACTTCAATGCAAATTAAGCCCTCATGTGCTTTGCCTTTTTTTACGATGGCGCCGATAGCACCCTTCGCTTTTGCCTGGTCGAGGAAATCATGTCCGTCAAAGGTGTCACCGGTGAGTGCCACAAAGAGCGAATCCGCCCCGATAGTGCGCGTATCCGTTGACACGCTGGAAAACGTTACTGTGTCTGTTTCTTTGCCCGTGTAGGTGCCACCGGTAACCGACAACACCTCCCGGAGCGTAAACTCTGCCATATTATCTCTCCTTTAATGCCTCACGTGCTACTTCACGATCATCAAAATGAATCGTTTTATCTTTTAAAATCTGATAGTTTTCATGGCCTTTACCGGCAATGATTACCACATCCCCGGGCTGTGCCGCCTTGATAGCTTCAAAGATAGCCGTCTTGCGGTCTACCACCACTTCGTAGGAAGAACCGTCGCGCAATGCTTCTTTAACGCCCGCTGCCACCTGCTCTACAATCTGCACCGGATCTTCTGTACGAGGATTGTCGGATGTTACGTAAATGGTATCACCATATTGTGCGGCTATACGCCCCATAATCGGACGCTTCGTCGCATCTCGATCGCCGCCGCAGCCGAATACTACCAAAATTTTATTATCTACAATTTTTTTAGCTGTTTCTAAAATGTTTTCCAAGCCGTCCGGTGTATGTGCATAATCTACAACAACGGCGAAAGGCTGACCTTCTTCAATCAATTCGAAACGGCCCGGTACAGCTGTAAAAGTACTGAGTGCTTCAATGACAGCTTCCATGGAAATGCCTTCGAAGAGCGCCGCTCCGATGGCCGCCAATGTATTATATACATTAAAAAGACCGGTAATTTTCATATGGATAGGGTACTTTTTACCTTCATAAACTACATCGTAAGCGCTTGTTTTAGACGTAATCGTAAGATTTTCCCCTTCCAAAGTACCTACGCCTTTAGTGCCATAGGTAATGAGCGGTGCGGAATTAAGGTCCATAATTCGTTTACCATATGGATCATCAATGTTGATGACGGCGCCTTTATTAGGCTTATGCTGTCCCGGTGCGCTCACCTGTTGGAACAACTTGCCTTTAGCGGCCAGGTAATTTTCAAAGGTTTTATGGAAATCCAAGTGATCCTGTGTAAGATTTGTAAATACAGCGGTGTCATATTCCACACCGGCTACACGATCCAAGGCCAACGCGTGAGAGGACACTTCCATAATACAGTGAGTGACACCTTCTTCCACCATTTGGGCCAAAATATGTTGTAAGTCTACCACATCAGGTGTTGTATTGTGGATTGGATAGGATTTGTCACCAATTAAGGTGTGAACTGTACCTATAATCCCCACTTTGTGCCCCTGTGCGCGAAGGATATGACCGATAATGTGGGTCGTAGTGGTTTTACCGTTCGTACCGGTTACACCGATCATGCGCATTTTATTGGCCGGGTAGTCATAAAAAAATGGTACACATTCCTGCATGGCTACTCTTGTATCAGGAACAGTAATAACGGCAATATGCTCAGGTACCGAAACAGGCTCTGAAACTAATAGAGCTGTGGCACCACCTGCGATTGCCTTATCCACAAAAGTATGACCATTTACATGTGCACCGGTTAAACAAATAAATAAACTGTCTTTTTCTACAGCTCTTGAATCAGCCGTAATATGCTTAACCACAATGTCTTCCGACCCTTGCGTCAATGTGCCAGCACTGACACGATGTAATAATTCCTGTACGGTTTTCACGATATTTCCTCCACTTCAAACAATGAAAGCAGCTCCCACTCAGAGCTGCCTCTCACTGTAACTAGTCAACAATCGGTTTGGTAATCTTAACCTCTCGCTCTACAGTTGTACCTTTGCTATTAAACACAAAAGCATCGGGCAAAACCATTCCCAACTTATCTTGCGCTATTTGTTGAATACGTGTAGGCGAACGAAGTTCCGCCACACTTAAGTTTAATTCATCATTTTCTCTCGAAAGTCGCTTCATATCCTGCTGCATGGCAACTAAGCGGTACCCTGCATCTATTTTAACATGCTCTAAGTATTCATATATAAACATAAATCCCATAATTAAAGCTAAGAGCATTATAACAGATCTTAATTCACGACTTATATGTGCACTCCGAAGTGCTCCGGTGCGCCTTACCTGCCCTGCCTGTGTAGGAATATAAAGTTTCCCCTGCGGCTCTAAGGCTCTTGCACCTATTGTCTTTCTCGCCAACATGTCATCATCCCCTACAACTATTTATAACTACAACTTTTCAGCAACTCGTAACTTCGCACTGCGCGCTCTACTATTTGCTTCCACTTCTTCTTTGCTAGGCTCAATCGCTTTGTTGCGAGCCTTCACCACCGCTGTATGGTTACATACACATACAGGCAAATTCGGTGGACAAATACATCCCTGACTCAGCTCTTTAAAAGTCTGTTTCGTAATTCGGTCTTCTAAAGAGTGAAATGTAATAACCCCGATGCGTCCGCCCGGTTTCAGAAGACTTACGGCATCAACGAAGGTGTCATGCAAAATAGTAAGCTCCTGATTCACTTCGATGCGCAAGGCCTGAAATGTACGTTTTGCCGGATGTGGACCTTCGCGGCGTGCTCCGGCCGGAATGGCTTTTTTAATTACCGATGTCAATTCACCGGTCCGTTCCAGCGGTTTTTCCGCTCTCGCTTCCACAATAAATTTGGCAATACGCTTCGCCCAGCGTTCTTCACCATAATCCCAAATAATTCGGGCCAGTTCGCTTTCATCATAGGTGTTGACTATAGTTGCGGCTGTTAAGCTGCCTTCCTTATCCATGCGCATGTCCAACGGACCGTCATGCATATAAGAAAATCCCCGTTCAGCCGTATCGAGCTGGTAACTAGATACGCCTAAGTCAAAGATAAAACCGTCAACCTCATGAATACCTCTTTCCGTGAGGGCGTCTTTTAAATAGCGAAAGTTGGTGGGAATTGTCATAACGCGGCATTTTAAAGACTGCAATCGTTCTTCCGCCACGCGCAATGCATCGCTGTCCTGATCGAGGCCGATGAGCAATCCGTCTTCGCTGAGCTGCGAGCCTAAGGCCATCGCATGCCCTGCACCGCCTAACGTACAATCCACGTAAGTGCCATGAGGATTGTTCATGACAGCATCAACAGTTTCCGTCAGTAATACACTGACATGATTGAATTCCACAATGACACTCCTTTCTATCTCTAAACCTATATTTCCTAAATTTCCTAATCGTGTTAAAAGTCCAAGTCTTCCAGACTTTCCGTATACATTTCCACACTGCCTTCAGTTGTTGCAGTATACGTATCCCAGCGTTCGCGACTCCAAATTTCGATGAAATTACTTTGTCCCACAACGACCACTTCTTTGCCAAGTCCGGCAAATTTTCGTAAATTGGTAGGCACTAAGATTCGACCTTGGCGGTCAAACTCCACTTCTGCCGCATTCCCGAAGAAATGACGCTGCAAAATACGAACAGTGGATTTAGTGGTAGACATTTTACTCAGTTTGTCAGCTTTTTGTTGAAACAGTTCCAGTGAATAAACGGCAAGGCAATTATCGAATCCCTGGGTAATAATACAACGTTCGCCCAGTTCTTCACGCATTTTAGCGGGAATGATCATACGGCCTTTCGTATCAATCGTATGTGAATGATTACCCAAAAACATAATTGTCTCACCTCCTAACACTGACTCTACTCCATCCTCCACTATATGGTAAATTCTACCACAATCCCCCACTCTTTAACAAGAATATATACAAAATTTACTGAAATTTGTCAAAAAAATTTTTTTCCTAACTGTTTTTGCTTATTTCATCGTTTTTTTGTACCCTTAAAAAGTTCGTTTGTTCGATTTTAAAGATTAAAAAAATAGCGGTGGCCCCACTTCTCACCACCACTTTGTTCATTTTCTATGTTTTTAACTCATAGGTGTTTTTACTTTTTATAATCACTTCTTTTAATCACATATACCTCATAAATCATGTGCTGCAGGAATACACATTTTACACAGTTCGTCCACCTTCGAAATGTACGAACTGCAGTCCCCTGTGATATACTTAAATATATATTGCAGAAAGGAATATGATCATGTCTCCAACAACAGCTCAAACAGCACAAGTGTTTTATCACCCCTTTTCAGAGATTCATCGCAAGATGAATTTGATTCTTTTCCTGGGGCGGCTTTTAATGGAAAATGGTGCCAATACAAATCAGATTGTGCGCGACGTAATGCGTGCCGCTACATATATGGGGATTCCCCGCAATTATGTACACATTCATGTAACCTATACGACGCTCATGCTCAACGTCCACACCGATGAACAGTCCTACACGGCCTTTCATAAAACCTTACACCACGGGGTCAATATGAACACCCTGTCGTTTTTAAGCAAACTCACCTGGCGTGCGCTGGATCAAAACTTCAGCCTCGACGAATTTGAACGGGAGTTACAGGAAATTGCGAAAACACCGCCAAAATATCCTATTCCCATTTTAGCCTTGGCTGCGGGCGCAGCGTGCGGAGCCTTTGCCATAAACTTCGGTGGCAACATGTTGTCCGCTTTAGTCGCCTTAGTGTGTACCCTGGTTGGTTTTTATGTGCGGCGCGTTTGCAATCAATTCCAGATTAATTTCTATTTCAGTATTGCCATTGCATCCTTTGCGGCCACCGCCTTATCGTTCCTCATCTACGCCGTCACCGGCTGGGACGGTCTCGTATATGCCATGATCAGTTGTACTCTCTTCATGGTTCCGGGCATACCGCTCATCAATGCGGTTGACGATACAATCAACAACCACATTATTTCCGGTGCCACCCGACTTATCAACACGATTCTCATCGTAGCCAGCATGGCGGTGGGTATTGCCAGTGCGCTCTACTTCGATCATGTATCCACATTTACGAATCTGAGCGTAACGCCAAGCGTGGTAACTCCGTATAATCTGTTGGCCGGAGCCATCGGGGCTATCAGCTTCTCCTTAATCTTTAATACGCCGCATCGCCTGCTGTACCTTATCGGTATCGGCGGGGCCGTAAGTATTCTGATCCGCAACACGCTTGTTGTATGGCTCGGCTTTACGTCAATCGGCGCCAGCTTTGTAGCAGCAGCCACCATCGGTCTCCTCGCTTTGTTAATTTATAAAAAAGTGCGGACCGCTCCGTTGATTATCGCCATTCCTTCCGTCATTCCTATGATTCCGGGCGTATTGCTGTATCGCTTCTTATACGGCGTGCTCACCATCAATACTTTATCCACGGAAAGTTTCATGACAACCTTGCGTAGCGGCATCACCGGCAGTCTGATCATCGTCTGCATCGCTATCGGCGTATCCATTCCCCACATTTTGGCACGTGGCTACCTGGATCGTAAAAAAGAACTCAATCTACAACAGTTCATTCACAAACGCCGTCACTATCATCACATTTATGACGAAGAGAAATAACCGGCACGTTTGGTCCTATAACGATAACTTCCGGGTTGTCCTATAACGCTAACTCTAGGTTTGTCTTATAACTCCAAACATTTTATAAAAACAAAAAAGCTGTGTCTTATCTAAATCCCCCAAAGGATTTTACAGATAAAGACACAGCTTTATTTTTATGTAATTGTATTAATTTTAACAGTGAATCAAAGATTCAACAGTCGGTTATTAGAACTGAGCTTCGATAGCGGATTTCAATTCTTCTTTTGGCACATAACCGATTTTACGGTCTACTACTTTGCCGTCTTTAATGATTGCAAATGTAGGCAATACTTCGATATTGAACTGTTGAGCCAATGCAACAACTTCGTCAGTATTTACTTTACCGAATTGTACTTTATCACCAAGTTCGCCGGCCAATTCTTCGAAAATAGGCATCATGCGTACGCAATAACCGCACCATGGAGCCCAGAAGTCTACGATTGCCACGCCTTCGTGTTTCAAAATTGTGCTTTCAAAATTTTCTACTGTTAATTCTGCGATGTTTGCCATGTTAAATGACCTCCTAATAACGTCGCGGTTTCAATACCGCTTTAAATTAAATCGTATGCTGCCCATATCATTATAAACGGATATGAGTATATTTACTAATATTTATATGGAATAAAAATCATGTTTCAGATTTTATTCGTCAATTTATGGGATTTGTACAAGCACGCAGTCCTGAATCACATCGATTCCCAAGGATTGTGCTTTCTCAACAACAGCCGGTTTGTCAGCACCCGGTTGTAACCAAACTACCGGAATACCTAATGCTTTACATTCGTCCAGCGTTGCCAAGCCTACCTTCTCAGGTACTACAAAATCCACGATTTCCGGAACTTCCGGTAAATCGGATAGAGAAGCAAAGCAGGGAGAACCATCGATCCCTCTTACATTCGGATTCACCGCATATACAGTGTAACCGCGTTTACGAAGATGCATAAAGATTTTGTAACCGAACTTTTCGGTGCGATTTGTGGCGCCTACTACGGCCCAAACTTTCTTTTTAATTGCTTCATCAAGATTCATAGATTCACCTCAACTCTCTTCCTATATTATATCTCAATATCGAAATTTGTCAATTTGATTTGATGCAATTTTAGCGATAAATTATCAAAATTAATTGCTAACAACTGATTGACCGTCAATCCCGTCTGTAAATCGATTTGTCCTGGCTTAACAAAGCCCGCCTGCAAGGCCAGTCTGCCTATAATCATAGAAGCACTGTAGCCGCTTTCACGCAATTCTTTAATGGTAATACTGCGCTGACGCTTCGATAAACGATAGCCTTCCTCATCTACAATTAAAGGCACATGACCATATTGTGGCGGCTGTGCGCCCAACAGTTCATAAATCCACAACTGATGCGCTACGGCCGGCAACAGATCGTAACCGCGGATTATCTCCGTTATGCCCATGGCAATATCGTCGTAAACCACCGCCAAGTTATAGGCGAACATATTATCCGCCCGCCTTACCACAAAGTCATCCACTTCAGGCTGTAGCATCACGTCATGCTCACCTTGCCAAATATCTGTAAAATGATAATTTCTTGATTCCGCCTTCAACCGCCAGGACGGCGTCTTCTCCATGGCCTGCCGTTCCGCTTCTGTCAAATGGCGGCACTTGCCGTCGTAATAAGCAATGCCGTCCTGCCCATGAGGCGCAGAACTTATGCTGTGAAGACGGGCCCGATTGCAGTAGCAAGGATATATTTTATCTGCCTTACGCCATTCTTCAAGCTGCGCTTCATATAAATCGTAGCGTTCACTTTGCCAATAGGGTCCGTCCGGTCCGCCCACTCGAGGACCTTCATCCCACTCAATACCGAGCCACTCCAAGTCATCCAGCTGCGCTTCGCCTAAACTCCGCTTCGACCGCTGCGTATCAATATCTTCCATACGCACCACATAACGGCCACCTTGTTGTTTAATATGCAAGTAACTTAATAACGCTACCCAAATATTACCCAGATGAAGTTGCCCCGTAGGACTGGGCGCGAACCGCCCTTTCTTTGTAGCCGTTGTAATATTGCTCGTTGCTATATGGCTCGCCGCAGTATTACTCGTCTCAATATTATCCATCACTGCATTACCGGTTGCTATATCTTTTTTCGCTGTATCGCACGATGCTGTATTACTCACTGATTTATTAAACCCGCCCTCATAGATCACTGTGCCAACTGCTCCCATCGTTCGTAAAGGCCGGCCAAAGCTTCATTGGTTTCTTCCATAGCTTTCGACGTTTCCGCCAGCAAGTCCGCATCAGCAATTACTTCAGGATTCTGCAACTGGACTTCATACATCTTTATCGTCGCTTCCAAACGGGCAATTTCAGTTTCCACCTTTTGCAGTTCTTTCGCCTGCATAAAGGAGTTGCCGGGACGTGCCGCATTGTTGCGTGCCGCACCGGTACCTGAGGAACTCGATTCCTTGTCTTCCCCTGCTGCGCCAACTTGCTCATTGTTACCCGAAGAAGCTGCACCGGTGTCGACTCCTGCAGTTCCTGCCGTACTTGATGCTCCTGCGTTGCTCTTTGTTTGCGCCTGCGCTTTTTCCGCTTCCGCTAAGGCTGCCAAGGCCGCCTGTTCTCGGATTTTATCCTTGTAGTACGAATAATTCCCCTGATAAGAAGTAATGCCGTCTTCACCAAGCACCAAAGTTCGTTTTGCCACCTTGTCCAAGAAGTAACGGTCATGGGATACGACCAAAATCGTGCCTGTATAATGCATGAGCGCTTCTTCCACCACTTCGCGTGTCGGAATGTCCAAATGGTTTGTCGGTTCGTCAAGAATGAGGAAGTTATCGCCCTGTAAAAACAGTTTCAGCAAGCTCAGTCGTGCCCGTTCACCGCCCGATAATTCCTTAACCAGCTTAAACACATCGTCGCCGCGGAACAGGAACATGCCCAGCACATTGCGGGACTTTTCTTCACTGAAGTTGAACTCGCTCATCACTTCTTCCACAACAGACCATTCAGGATGAAGCTTTTCATGCTCCTGAGAGAAGTAGCCGATAGATACACGGCTGCCCAAATCGATAAAGCCGGCTTCCGGATTCAATTCACCTACAATGGATTTTAAAATAGTAGACTTCCCGGCGCCGTTCGGTCCGATAAGCGCTACCGCTTCGCCGCGGCGCACCATGAAAGAAATATCTTCTACAATATCCCGATTGCCATACGACAAGTACAACTCTTCCACCGTAAGTACTTTATCGGCACTGAGTTGCGCTTTCGGAAACGTAAACTTCAACTGTTCCGAAGTCTCCGGCGCTTCAATGCGTTCCAATCGGTCCAGTTGAGACTGACGGCCTCGCGCCATCTTCGACTTAATACCCGCCCGGTACTTATCAATATATTCTTCCGTTTTGCGAATATGCTCCTGCTGTTTTTCATAGGCAGTCTGTTGCGCTTTTCGCTGTGCTTCGCGCTGCTCCACATAACGGCTGTAATTGCCGCGATAGGCAGTGGCGCTGTGATGATCCATTTCCACAATGCGAGTTGTCACACGGTCAAGAAAATAACGGTCATGGCTGATAATTAATATACCGCCGCCGTAAGAGGTAAGATAATTTTCCAACCATTCCAACATGTCCATATCCAAATGGTTTGTCGGTTCGTCTAAAAATAAAAAGGTAGGACGACGCACCAAGGCTTTCGCTAAATTAATGCGCGTTTTCTGACCGCCGGAAAATTCCGATACGGATTTCGCCAGATCTTCATCGGAAAATCCGAGACCGTAAGCGATGCGGCGTGTCTGCATTTCATAGTCGTAACCGCCCAGCCATTCAAGACGGTCCTGTACCGATGCCAACCGCTTTAACAAACTTTCGTCTTGCGGATTCTGTTCCAATTGCGCGCTCACAGCGGCCAATTCCTGCTCCCAGTGCTGCACGTCCGCAAAAGCCTTCTGAATTTCCACATTCAAGCTGTCGTCGCCCAAATTTATATCCTGTTGTAAATAGCCAATCGTGGTGGCACTGTCCTTCACCACCTGGCCCTCATCTGCTTCCTCAAGGCCCAAAATACATTTCATCAACGTCGACTTGCCTGCCCCGTTAGGACCTACAAGACCGACCCGTTCGCCACGCTTCAATTCAAACGATACATTCGTAAAAATCGTGCGAACCCCAAATGATTTTGACAGGCCGATAATACGGATTCGTTCCATTCACCAATTCCTCCGTTCCATATGTATACAGCTTATTATAACATAGACAGGACCTGTTTGACCTTGAATATTCACATATCCGTCTCGCTTTCAATAATATCCGCCTTCACGAAAATATACAGCTCCACTGAATCCTTCGTCTTCCGCGCATGCTGAAATAATTTACCTAACAATGGAATATCTCCGAGAAACGGGATTTTCGAAGACTGTTTCCCGGCCCGATTATCCATGAGGCCGCCAATAACCAGCACATCTCCCTTATTGAGATGAACTCGCGTTTCCGCCTGCCGTGTCGTAATCCGATATGCCTTCAGTTCAGATACCATGACCGGATTACTTACTTCTGCATAAATCTGTGCATCCACACTGCCGTCGGCACTGATGCTGGGCGTGCACGTAAGTCGGATACCCGCCTCTTCATAGCGAACCGTAGTCCAGCTTTCATTCCCTTCCCTGGTTTCCACCAATACAGGAATGCGGTCACCGATTAAAATTTTAGCTTCCTGGCCATTTACAGCCGTAATGGATGGGCGAGCAATCAATACGCTCTTCCCATCGCTTTCTTCCGCTTTCAGTTCAGGCTTTACAAAGAACGAATACGGCTCGCCTGAAGGGGCTTTGCCGAAACGAATACTGCCATAGGAACCGGTTTCATCCTCGCCGTGACCTGTAAAACTCTTCCATGACCACTGAATACCCGTTTCCCTCATAAAGGAGTTTTCCATGGCCACAATGGCCGCTTCAATGCGAACCTGACGAGGCACGACGTCCAATTCACCTATAACAGTTTTAATTTGTCGAAGCTCCGCAGCAGTTCCATATACGAGTACCTGATTGGAATCGGCCAGGACCTTTACATATTTATCTCCCACAATCGTTTTCAGCGCCTGCTCCAATGCGATCGCCTTCATATGTGTGGGCGTAAACAAAACAGCCTGGCGAGACTCCTTGCTGTCCATACCGCTGCCGTCTACCACCCATACACCCTCATCTTCCGTAAGAGAGAAATTTTTTAACTTTGCCAGTTGCTGTAATGCTTCTAAGGCTGTTTCATTTTCGATAGTCACACTTACCGTACCGGACAATGACTCCGCCCCCATAAGAGACAGCCCTTCACTGCGTGCAATGGACTGAACCAAAGTACTTAAACTTCCGTTCGTGACCGTCATATTTAAGCCGTAAACTAAATTGCTAACCCCTGCTGAGCCCAGCCATCCAACAATGAGCATTAACAGCCCCCACCATTTAACACATCCCATATAACACTCCCATAAACCTACTTTATTTAAAACACACTAGACTTAAATCTCCAAAAAATTATTTCACTGTATATAAAGCCTCCGCTCCACGCCGTTGTAAACGACTAGAACGCTTCCGGAATCAATAGACTTCACATAGAGATCCCCATTGCCTTCTCCCTCGGCATAAGCGCCGTCTCCATTAGAAGTTTGTATGAGTGCCAATGTAGTATGACCCTGCACAATTCCCATCAGCACAATATCTCCCGATGATCTTGAGTTACCTCCTATATATCCTTCATTCCCTGTGTGATTCTGCCTGCTACGTTTTTGATTATTACTTTGCTTATTACTTTGATTATTGCTTTGAATATAATTACTCCGATTATTATGCTGCTTGTTGTTTTCATTATTGTAGTTTTCATTGTTATTACTTTCAGTATTACCTCTTCGATACTTACGGCTTTGATTACCACTCCCTTGAGTACTGTTTGTTTGAGTCCCATTCCTTTGGCTGCTACTCTTTTGTTTATCCAAAGTATCCACACTCCCGTCGACCACAAGATGTATAAAAAACGGATCTTCAAAAGGCAAAGGGCGCAGGCTTTTATTTAAAGAGTAAATCTGCCGTCCCCGGAGCGACGATTCGTCATCCAGATTCATAGAACTAGTAGTATTCGTAGAATTAGAAGAGCTAGTAGAATTACCGGAATTAGTAACATTGGCACTAAACGTATTCTGTCCTGATTCATCCCTAGAGGATTGCAGTCGCTTTTTCCTCACCTCATCCAAATTCTTTCGTCCTTCAGACTTCAATACTTCCTCAGTTTCCGATGATCCGCCGGCCATTGTCTTTCCCTCAAACGTTGGCGCTACATAAGTTCTATAAAGTCCATATACTAAAACAAGGCAAAATAAAAAGACCGCCCCGTACAAGAGGCGGCCTTTCTTATATAAAAAAGTGCGCATATCTTGTAGGGTCAGTCTTTTCATATTCGTAATCCTTTCACAATCTATTACAAATAGAGTATGTAAGTTTCTTATTTTGCTGCTTTATATCCGTCAGGATGACCTTGATGCCAGTTCCATGCATCGCCGATAACTTGTTTCACATCGCTGTGTGTCGGTTTCCAGCCCAATACAGTCTGTGCTTTTTGAGAGGAAGCAATCAATATACCCGGGTCACCGGCACGGCGTTCGCCATATTTTACAGCAAAGTCTACATTAGTTACTTCTTTAGTGGTATCCACAATGGATTGAACACTGAAGCCATTGCCTGTACCTAAATTAAACACATTGGAGTCTCCACCGTTTTTCAAGTATTCCATACTCAAAACATGAGCGGATGCCAAATCAGTTACATGGATATAATCGCGTACGCAAGTGCCGTCTTCTGTATCGTAGTCGGTACCGAAAATCGTAATCGCATCACGTTTACCCAAAGCTGCTTCCAAAATAATAGGAATCAAATGTGTTTCCGGTGTATGGTCTTCGCCGATTTCACCGCTTTGGTCCGCACCGGCTGCGTTGAAGTAACGCAATGCCACATAGCGCATGCCGTAAATACGGCTATAATCGCTAAGCATCTGCTCAATCATCAACTTTGTGCGACCATATACATTTGTAGGATTCAATGCGGCTGTTTCCACGATAGGAACTTCTTTCGGTTCACCGTATACAGCAGCTGTTGAGGAGAATACAAAATATTTTACGCCCCCGTTGCGAGCCGATTCAATGAGTCGATACGAGCCGACCACATTATTTTCATAGTAAATGGACGGATTGACCATGGATTCACCAACTTGTGAATGTGCGGCAAAATGCATAATCCCTTCAATGTTGTGTTTTTTAATCACATCAACTACGCCGGGATCGGCAATATCCATTTCAATGAATTCCACGCCGGCCGGTAATGATTCTACATGACCGCGTGATAAATTATCCAATACGATCGGCGTATGCCCTGCTTTGCATAAGGCACGCACCGTATGACTTCCAATATAACCTGCTCCTCCGGTAACTAAAATATTCATTATCAAGGTCTCCTTAGTTAGTATGTGCAACCGGTCTTTCAATGAACCGGTTTAATGTGCAACAAAATAGTTAAGTTTATATTGTCTTGCTGATTTGTATACTTGCTGATTTGTATATAAATTTTATTTTTTATGTGCCGCTAACTTAGGCCCCAATAACTTTTTATACACTTCTACACCCGGCTGGTTGAATGCATCTACTTCAGCCAATTGGCCTTCGTAGAAAATTGCCCAGCATTGCATGAACATGAATGCACCTAAATTATACGCATCCGCTTTAGGTAATTCGATGGTCAAGTTAAAACGATTATCCCCTGTAAGTGCTTCGCTGTTTGCTTCCAAAGCAGTATTCAAGATAGTGCCTAAATCAAGACCGCTGAACGCTTCCAAGGTAGGAATATCGCTGTAAGTATGAGGAACTTCCAATGTAGTGCCCCATTCATTTACTTTTACGAAGGTTACCACTTTATTGAGGCGCCCTTCCTGATGTTCCTGAGTCTGCGCATGCATGTCAGTTGTACCTACGGCAACTACCGGCGTACGACCGTAACGACCGGATTTATCGTCTTTTTCTTTACCCAAAGATTCAGCCAATAACTGTACATACCATTCAGCCAAAGATTTTAAGGAATCGCCGTAAGGCATCATCACTTCGATAATACGGCCGTATTTTTCAGAGGCGATGTATTTTAAAATGGCGCTTAACAAAGCAGGGTTTTTCATCATGTCTTCGCTCTTGCAGGCTTCGTCCATTTCTTTAGCACCGGCCAAGAACTGACGAATGTCGAAGCCCACAACAGCACCTACTACAAGACCTACTTCTGTAAATACGGAGAAACGTCCACCTACTCCGTCCGGAACTGCAAAAATCGGCCAGCCCTGAGACACGGCTAATTTATGAAGTAACGTTTCTTTTTCGTCGGAACGAGGATCTGTTACAGCTACCACTTCTACACCGATACCGGCTTTTAACATAGCTTCCTGAGCAACCATGAAGTTGGACATTGGCTCAATAGTGGAACCGGATTTGGAAAAAACGATGAGCATTACTTTGAATGGGCCGCCCTTGCGTTCCGCATTGATTTTCAACATTTCAATCAATTCGGCAGTGCGCTTAGGATCTACGTTATTGCCACTGAAGTACAACTGTGGATAGCCACCGCGTTCTTCGCGAGTTTTTTGATTCCAGAATTCGCCGCAATGTACGTCGAATAATACTTTGCCGCCCAAATAGGAACCGCCGATACCGAAGCTTACTACCGCATCAATATCAGCTTTTGCATGAGCACCCAATTCTTCCAAGCGTTTCATTACCGCTTCGGAATTCAAGTGATCATCTTCAATATATGGCAATTGAGGGAATAAAACTAATTCCGGAGTGCCGTCCTTAGATAAATGACCTTCTACAACGCCGTTAACACGAACTTGAGCCGCCGCTTTCACAGCTTTTTCGATATGAGCCTTTTCACTTTGCACGTCAGCTTCTGTAACGGCCCAATCACTTAATACATTTGTATAGTCAAATGTAAGTCCTGAAGGTAAAACAATCTTCCCCATAAGATCCTCCTTTAATGTAATACTTACTTGTATATAATCTCAAAAATAGAATCTAAATAACTATACCGATGACATGTCTGTCATGCCCTACATATTATTGTACCTTTACAATGAGCCGTATGCAATAGACAGTATTTTGATTTATTATGCAATATAAATATTAATCCCTTTGTTTTTGCCCTTTACATTCTCAGTGATATTGTATCTTTTTTTCCGGTTATTTTTTTGTGCCCGCCTTGGCCAATTGGTCCGCCCGTTCATTATACGTAACGCCTGTATGCGCCGCCACCTTATGAAAATGCACCTTCATATAGGGACGGTATTCCTTGAAAAATTGCGCATAAGACTGCGTCAACGGATTGTTCGTCTTCCAGCGACCGGTGGCCCACATTTCGATGCCCATGTAATCATAATAGAGATGAACCGTTTCAGCACCGACGCGCTTCGCTTCTTTCATAACATGCATGGCCCCCAGCAACTCGCCGGCCACATTCCAATAGGTCGTGTAAAATGGATCGGCCGTGCCAAAGGAAAACTCCCACGTGTTGTTTTCATAGAAAATAACGCCGCCGCTCCCCACTTTGCCGTTGTGCTTATCGAAGCTGCCGTCAATATAAGCAACTAGACCATCCACATTTCCGGAAGCACCGGAAGTCTCGAATGAGCCCGGAACACCTGAAGCGTTAGATGTACTTTGTGTTCCCTTATTGTTTCCCCCGCTCACAGCTCCACTAAAATAATCAGCTAAGGAGCCTCTAGTCTCGCCTGTGGAAGCTTTGGAACCTGCTTTAGATGGTGAACCTGATGTAGACTGTGAACCGGAGTTAGCAGTGGTTGAAGTGCTGGCGTCACCCATAAATGCTTTCGCCTCATCTAATGTGGGAAAGGATTTATAAACAGCGCCGCTAAATCCTTTGACCTGTGCTTCACAGGACGCCCACGTTTCATAGATGCCCGGCTTACGTCCCTGCTGCACAGCATAATATTTCTTTGCCATTAATTATTCCTTTCCTGCGTCACGAGCGCCCATTGTGAGAGGCTCAAACTTAGCCTGGACCACAGACTGAAGATCCTGCGGATTTACTTTTACCTGTTTACCAATCATACCGGCACTGACATACACATGGTCGAACTGTTCCATCGTGTTATCAAAATAGGTAGGGAACAGTTTTTTCATGCCGATAGGGGAACAACCGCCGCGCACATAGCCTGTAAGGCCCAACAAATCTTTTACATGGATTAACTCCACCGACTTATTACCGCTCACGCGGGCCGCCTGCTTCAAATCAAGCTCCTCTGCTACAGGGATACAGAACACCACAGGACCGGTCACATTGCCCTTACCCACCAATGTTTTAAATACCTGCTCTTCCGGCAAATGCATTTCTTCCGCCACATGAAGGCCTGCATTGCGGCCTACCTGTGCCACCTGCCCCTGTGTTTCCACTTCATAGGTCAGCACTTCATAGTCCACCTTATGTGTGTCCAACATGCGCATAGCATTCGTTTTTTTATGATCCTTCTTACTCATTACAATACCTTCTTTTTTTATTCTCTATTTTTATTCGTTGTTCTTTGATCTTTATTCTTTAATTTCAGCTACTTTTACTTGTTCAAAATCTTGCTGATATTCTTCAGTTCAATCCGCAAGGTGCCGTCCGGATTGGTAACAATTTCAATAAAATCGCTGTTCTTCATATATTCAACAGGGAAGCTGATTTCAATGCCCGTGTCAGTTTTAATCTTATGCTTTTCTCCCACTTTGGCGGCAAATTCGCGATTAACCGGCAGCGGACGGAGCATGTCCTGTTCGGCTAATTCTTTTTTAGCCGCTTCCTGTTGCACCGGATTTGTGGCAAATACGGTTTCCACAATAATTTCCGGATCAATCGTATCAGACACTTCCGCATTCTTCGAAATGAGCTGACGCACTTCTACCAATTCCGCCACGCCGTCACCTTCATGCGCTTTTGCCACTTTATCTACAATGCGGCGCACCTTGTTTACCGTATCGCGGGATGACGGATTCGTACCGATTTGCAATACCTTATCCGCTAAGATATACGTAATTTCTCCGTCGTATTCACCTTTCGGCTCAAATACGGATACAGCAAAACTTTCCGGATTAATCGCTAAAAAGGCTCTCAACTTCTGGCTTGGCATAGGCAAGACAGCCCGATTCGACACAAGCTTCGTAGCCAATTCACCATCTTCCCCACTTACAGTACCGTGAGTATATCCGTCGTGAGCCTGACAGATAAGCACACATAAATACGTATTATGCCCCTTCGCTTCACACACGATGGCATCCATAATGGAAGGTTCCGTGGCCTGCTTCATAAAGTTGAAAATAGACTCACCCATTTTCTTGCCGAATTCCACCATATTCATGTCGCCGTTCGCGTAAGCACTCACCATATGCCCCACAGGACTTGACGGATTCAGATGCCCCTGACGAAGGCCCGGGTCCTTTATCGCTTTTTCCACATGGGCGCTAATATATTCCTGTATAGTCGCTTCCCCTAAATCCAGTTCACCTTCGGAAAACACAGCCAAGGATGAATGAAAATCAAATATTTGCAATACTGCCTTATTAACTTGCATGAATACGCCTTTCTCCACAGCTTAAAGCTGCATAACTTACTACGTATAACTTAAATATGTAACATACGCACAACTTAATATAACTCAATGCGCATAATTTATATAATTAACACGTTCAACTTGAATATATTTATATTTTAATGATTCAGAATTTGAAAAAAGCCTTGCCCCGCGTTTAAAACGTCGGAACAAGGCCTCTCCATTGTTAATACGATCTACTTAACCCTGAACGTAAGGGCCGAACATACCGGCAAAGAGGTAAGAACCTTTCTTGCCAAGTATTGCTGCACATAGAGATGAAACTGCCCCTAAAGCAATCATAATCAGTGCATTACCCGCATCAACACCATAGGTCCAGGCCATATAGGCTTGAGCCAGCGTGATGATGAAGTAAACTACGCTTAAATAAATTTTGAACTTCAATGTAGGTGCTGAAGTTGTTTTATAGCGCAACTTGCCTCCTACATAACCGGAGATGGCGCCAACTAAGCATAATAATGGCATTACAAGAGCTACCAACATAGTGAAGTCAAATAAGCGGTAAGATAAGCTGTAAGGCACTAATAGAGCCAATAAAGGCAAACCGAAAGTAAGTGCAGAGCCGGTAATCGGGAAATGCACTGCGATTGGATGTAAATGTAAATCCAAAAGTTTTTTGCGTGTAGGATTTAAACGTCGTGGAGTATATTCGGCCCATACAGTTTTAGGAAAACCGCATGCCGGACATGGCTGATCAGCCTTATCTGCAGTTTCAATATACCCACATACACGGCAAATAATGTACTTGATCGTTTTTTCGTTGTTCGCTTCCACAATACTCTCCTATAATTAACAACTTGGTACAACAATGTATAGCTACAACTTTGAACATATAAAATGCTATACTTCATATATTTATTTTATCATACTTTACCGTCATAAATCTATGATAAAAATTTGAGAAAAACCATTACTGTCTCTATAGAATTTCACAAAAAATTAAAATATTTTTCAAGAGTTATCAATTATTTTTTATTTCTTTATAAAATAATTGTACGTCTTTTCCAAGCCGTCGCGCAACTCTGTTTTTGGCGAATAGGCCAGGTCTTTATGCACTTTCTGAATACTTAACAAAGAGTGTTTAATGTCCCCTGCCCGTTCCGCTTCGTAATTAACAGTAAAAGATTTACCTACAATATCTTTAAAATGACCAATCAGTTCATTTAACGACGTACTTTTTTCTGTACTTACATTGTAGATGCCGGTAACTTCCGGTTTTTCCAATGCCAACAGGTTCGCTTCCACCACATCATCAACGTAAACAAAGTCGCGGGTCTGTTCACCGTCACCGAAAATAGCCAAGTCCTGGCCCTTTTGTAAATGCTCACAGTAGATGCTGATTACGCCGCCTTCACCGCCATGACCCTGGCGCGGACCATATACGTTGGCGTAACGGAAACAAATGTAAGGCAAGTTAAAATTCTTTGCGTATAATTCCAAATAACTTTCAGTCGTCAATTTAGTGAGTCCATAAAAAGAGCTCGGTTTGCCGGCCATGGTTTCATCCAAAGGCAAGCTGTCCAAATCGCCGTAAACAGCGGCGGACGAAGGCATGATAATCTTCTTCACGCCGTTCTGTACACAGCTGTTAAGCACATTAATAAGTCCCATGAGATTTACATCACAATCAAGTGCAGGATCTTTCATAGATACAGGCACCATGGTCTGAGCAGCCTCATGAAATACATAGTCCGGCTTAAATTCCGCCCATACTTTAGTCAACTCACTGCTGCGAATATCCATGTTCAAAAATTGAGCTTTTTCATTCACATTAGACAGTGAACCTGTGCTTAAGTTATCAATAACCTGCACCGTATGTCCCTGTTCAATTAATCGGTCTACTAAATGGGAACCTATAAAACCGGCTCCACCGGTAACACTTATTTTCATTGCTCTACCCCGAATCTTTTCATAGAATCTTCTAATAGAATTTTTTTGAATAATTTAACGCCTTGTCACTGAACATTAGTTTAACGCTTTGTCGCTCTTTTTGACAGCAATATAAATTAGCCCCAACACAAAGCCGATAGCGGACGGTACAATCCAGCCCATGCCTAAGTCAAAGAAAGGCAATGCCTTATACAAGCCCAATAATTGTTGAACGGCCTCTGTTTTTCCTAAGGCCTCCGGTAATGTGTTCAATGCATCGCCGATAGCCGCCACCAATGCGAACATGGTCGTAATAAAATACACAGCCTGACGTTCTTTGAAAAGAGGCGCCAAGAAGGTAAGTAAAATGATCGTAATTGTAAGCGGATATAAGAGCATCAAAATCGGAATGGCCAAGGTAATAATCTGAGTTAAACCTACGTTGCCGATTAAGAACGAAATAATGCCGAATGCATACACATACTTTTTGTAGCTGATGGAATTAGGGAATAATTCAACGAAGGTTTCACCGCACGCACAAAGCAAACCTACGGCTGTTTTTAAACAAGCCAAGGTAACGATGATAGCCAACAAAATAGCCCCTACGGAACCGAAGTAATAGTTTGCTGTTTCCGCCAAAGCGATACCGCCGTTAGCAGATAAGGTCAATACGCCCAGGCTGCTGGCACCTACATAGGCGAGGAAACCGTAAATAACAACCATGAGGATAACTACAACAATACCGGATTTAACCATGCCTACAGCCAAGTCTTTCGGTTCAGTAACCCCCACATTCTGCATCGCTTTAACAACGACGATACCGAAGGCTAAGGCTGCCAAGGCGTCCATCGTATTATAACCTTCTGTAAAACCTTTAAAGAAAGCCATCGTCTGATAGTCACCGCTTACAGGTGCTGTACTGATGGAACCCATTGGGGAAATCAAAGCCGTTACCAATAAAATGGCCAGGAAAATGAGGAATAAAGGATTCAAAATTTTACCAATATACACCATCAATTTGCCCGGATTCATAGCCAGGAACAAGCCTACGGCAAAGAACACAAAGGTAAAGGCGGCTAAACTGGCAGTCTGTGCATCAGCTCCAATATAAGGCGCCAGGCCGATCTGATACGATACAGTAGCTGTACGAGGCAAGGCAAACGCAGGTCCGATTGTTAAATATAATAAAATAGTAAATAATTTCGCATAAGTCGGATGTACGCGCGATGCCAAATCAAATAAGCCGGAGCTTCGGGAAATACCGATAGCTACAACCCCTAAAAATGGAAGCCCGATTGCGGTCAGCAAGAAACCGACAGTTGCAACCCAGACGGAAGCCCCCGCTTCCTGCCCCATGTGTACCGGGAAGATTAAATTCCCCGCACCGAAAAACATACCGAATAACATAGATCCGATAACAATACTTGAACTGAATGACAATTTCCCATTCATAAGCATCCCTCCAAATTCTCTTTTCCCTTCTTACATTCAACAACAATCCGATTCCTGCAAGCATAGAAGCGCTCAAGATTCGCCTGCAAAGTGCGTTACATTTATACCCGCCCTGTGCAAATGAATCTTGCGCACTAAGTACACCGGCAGTACAGATTGTTATGAATTAATTACATTACCCTTAATGGTAGCATCTTTTTCATCTTTCGACAAACGGAAAAAGTTGTAAACTGCTTCCGCCGCTTTCTGATTCATGCCGGGCACCGCCGCGAGCTCTTCCACAGAGGCCGCCTTGATGTATTCCAGCGTATTAAATGCGTCCCACAAGGCCTTGCGCCGTTTCGGTCCAATCCCTTCGATGTGATCAAGAATGGACTCCAAGTTACGTTTACCGCGCAATTTACGATGATACGTAATGGCAAATCGATGGGCCTCATCACGGATTTGCTGTAACAGTTGCAATTCCGGCGAATGATGGGAAAGGATAATACTATCCGACTGCCCTTCTACGAATACTTCTTCGATTCGCTTTGCCAATGAAATAACCGGCACATCCGTTACGCCTACGGCACGAATGAGCGGCAAAGCCGCATTTAACTGGCCCTTGCCACCGTCAATGATAATCAGGTCCGGCATAGGCCAGTCCGTTTCATTGCCGTAGCGGCGCGCCATAATTTCCGCCATAGATTTAAAATCATCCGGCTTGCCCTGTACGGTTTTCAACTTAAAGCGGCGATATTCTTTTTTCGCCGGCTTGCCGTCTTCGAACACCACCATGGACGCTACAGTTTCACTGCCCTGCGTATGGGAAATATCGAAACATTCCATACGTTCCGGCAGTCGCGGCAAGTCCAATACTTCCGCCATTTTTTTCACTGCTCCGCCGCTCTTGTCCAGATCATACTGCCATTGGCGACGACGTTCGGCCAAGAAGTTCTGTGCATTTTCTTCAGCCATTTTAATTAAATCCCGTTTGAAACCGCGCTGCGGCACTGATACTTCCACATGTTGCCCCTTCATCTGGGAGAACCATTCTTCAAAGAGTGCCCGCTCTTCCGTTTCATACGGCAACAGTACTTCTTTCGGTACAAAGCTGGCACCGCCGTAGTACTGTTTAATAAATTCAGTCATAATATCCGCTTCGGAGTCGCCGTCATTTCTGATAAAGAAATTTTCGCGTCCCAGCATGCGTCCCTGGCGTATGAAAAATACCTGTACGCATACCATGGCCGCTTCCATGGCGAGACCGATTACATCAATGTCGCCGCGCTGTGTTACCATGCGCTGTTTTTCTCTCAGTTTATCCAGCGCCTGCAACTGATCGCGCAGCTGTGCGGCCTTTTCAAAGTCCAAATCCTCCGCAGCCGCTTCCATCGATGCTTTCAATTCATCCAACAAAGGAATATGTTTGCCTTCCAGCACCTGCACAATTTGATCAATATAGGTGCGATATTTTTCCTTGCTTACCAGGCCCACGCAAGGGGCTTCGCAATAGCCCAAATGATACTGCAGGCAGGGGCGCTGCACCTTCATGCTCTGACAGGTGCGCAACGGAAAATGGCGGCGGAACAGCTTAATCGTCTGATGTACCGCCGTCACATCCGTAAAGGGCCCGAAATACTTGGCACCGTCACGCTCCATGCGCCGCACCATAATGACGCGAGGAAAATCTTCCTGCACCGTTACTTTTACATAGGGATAGGTTTTATCATCGCGGAGCATAATATTATACTTCGGATGATGTTCCTTGATGAGCGTATTTTCTAAAATGAGCGCTTCCATCTCCGTCTTGGTCTGGATGACTTCCACGTCGACGGCCCGCTTCATCATAGCCGTAACTTTAGGGGCGCGGTTCGCATCATGGCGCACATAGGAGCGCACGCGATTGCGAATATTGACCGCCTTTCCTACATAAATAATTCGCTTATATTGATCACGCCAAATATATACACCGGGCGTTGTAGGCAAATGGCTTATTTTCTCCAGTACTTCTTCACTGACCATTACATACCGCCTTTCATATATGGTTGCTATTAAGCCACTCTATTTAACGTTTTTAAACTTTTAGATACTCTATATACAACTTTTAGCTACTTTATATAGTCGCTGTAGCTACGATTATATAGCTTCTTTATATAGTCTCTCTAACTGCGATTATATAGCTGCTTTATATAACCATTTTATTTCGCAGCTTTTTTCATAAAAGCTCTTGTTTTATCCAATACAGGTTTTAAGAACTTGCCTGTATAGCTTTCCTTCAGCTTGCAAATCGCTTCCGGTGTACCGGTGCCTACGATGGTACCGCCGCGTGTACCGCCTTCCGGCCCCAAGTCGATAATATGGTCCGCCGTTTTGATTACATCCAGGTTGTGTTCAATTACGACTACCGTATCACCGCCGTCAACCAGCTTCTGCAATACATCGAGCAACTTGCGAATATCTTCCGCATGAAGACCGGTGGTCGGTTCATCCAGAATGTACAAGGTCTTGCCGGTGCTGCGACGAGCCAACTCAGTGGCCAGTTTGACACGCTGTGCTTCACCACCGGATAAGGTGGTAGCCGGCTGGCCGAGACGGATATAGCCCAGACCTACTTCCTGTAAGGTTACCAATTTGCGGTGAATCTTAGGAATAGCCTTGAAGAAATCTACCGCTTCATCTACAACCATGTCCAATACGTCAGCGATGGATTTGCCTTTGTACTTCACTTCCAAGGTTTCCCGATTGTAGCGGGCCCCTTTACAAACTTCGCAAGGCACATACACATCCGGCAGGAAGTGCATTTCGATTTTAATAATCCCGTCACCACGACACGCTTCACAACGGCCGCCGCGCACGTTAAAGCTGAAACGGCCCTGTTTGTAGCCTCGAATCTTCGCTTCCGGTGTCTGGCTGTACAACTCGCGAATAGAATCAAACACGCCGGTATATGTCGCCGGATTGGAACGTGGCGTACGACCGATTGGACTCTGGTCGATATTGATGATTTTATCAATATATTCTACACCGCGAATCTCTTTATGAGCACCCACTTTATGGTAGGAGCGATACAGGCGATTAGCCAAGCCTTTATATAAAATCTCATTAACCAACGTGGATTTGCCGGAACCGCTCACGCCGGTTACAACGGTAAACACACCTAGGGGGAATTTTACATTAATATTCTTTAAGTTATTTTCCTTGGCGCCGCGCACTTCCAATTCGTTGCCGTTGGATTTACGACGTTCTTCCGGTACCGGAATGAACTTCTTGCCGCTCAAGTACTGGCCGGTAATGGAATCCGGATTGGCCATCACTTCTTCCACCGTACCTTGCGCCACCACCTGGCCGCCGTTTTCGCCGGCACCCGGGCCGATGTCTACAAGATAATCGGACGCCATCATAGTATCTTCGTCATGTTCAACGACGAGCAATGTATTGCCTAAATCGCGCAATCCTTTCAAGGTGGCGATTAAGCGGTCATTGTCGCGTTGATGAAGACCGATGGACGGTTCGTCCAAAATATACAATACGCCTACAAGTCCGGAACCGATCTGTGTAGCCAGGCGAATACGCTGCGCTTCACCGCCCGATAAGGAACCGGCATTACGGCTCATTGTGAGGTAATCCAAACCAACATTGTTCAAGAACATGAGTCGCGCTTTAATTTCTTTTAGAATCTGCGCACCGATAAATTTTTCACGGTCCGTCAATTCTACAGTGTCGAAGTACTCTACCGCTTCGCTGATAGATAAGTCTGTCACTTCTACAATGTTCTTGCTGCCTACGCGAATGGCCAATGCTTCCGGTTTCAAACGGGCACCGCCACAAGTCTTACAAGGCTTAACGGACATATATTCTTCAAAAGCTTCGCGCATGGAGTCCGTAGTAGCTTCACTGTGACGGCGTTTCACCATCGGCAAAATCCCTTCGTACGGTTGACGATAGGTCTTCACTTCGCCGCTCATATTTTCGTATTCAAAGCTTACTAAATCAGAACTGCCGTTCATGACCAGTTGTTGCAACTTCTTAGGCAATTCGTTGTACGTATTTTCCAAGCTGTAGCCGTGAGACTGCAACAAACCATCCAACTGACGCATGAACCATGCATTAATATTGGAGCTCAACGGTTTAACCGCTCCATCAATAAACGGAATATCTCCGTCAGGAATCACTCGCTCCTCATCCACTTCCATGGTGCTGCCGATGCCGGAGCATGCGGGACAGGCACCGAACGGACTGTTGAAGGAGAACATGCGCGGTTCAATAGGCGGCAAGGAAATATGGCAATCAGGACAGGCAAAGTGCTGGCTGTACATATGCTGCTCGCCGTCCACTTCCTGAACGATTACCATGCCGTCACCCCATTTGGCCGCCGTTTCCATGGAGTCGGTCAAACGGGATGTAATACCGTCTTTCACTACCAGACGGTCAATCACTATATCAATGGAGTGCTTCTTGTTTTTCTCCAGTTCAATGTCTTCATCTAAGAGGCGAATTTCGCCATCTACGCGAACACGGACAAAGCCTTCTTTGCGAAGCTTTTCAAATACCTGTTTGTGTTCGCCTTTTTTACCTGCCACATGAGGTGCCATGATTAAAATCTTTGTACCTTGCGGTAGGCTGAGTACATCATCGCTCATCTGCTCTACAGACTGCTGTGTAATCGGCTTGCCGCAACTTGGACAATAGGCACGGCCCACGCGAGCAAATAAAAGTCGCAAATAGTCGTAAATATCCGTTACGGTCCCCACGGTGGAACGGGGGTTGCGACTGGTCGTCTTCTGATCGATGGAAATGGCCGGTGACAGACCTTCAATATAGTCCACATCCGGTTTATCCATCTGGCCCAAGAACTGACGGGCATAGGCGGACAACGATTCCACATAGCGTCGCTGTCCTTCCGCGTAAATCGTATCGAATGCGAGGGACGATTTGCCGGAACCGCTCAGGCCGGTGATGACGATAAATTTATCGCGAGGCAAGGCGACATCAATGTTCTTAAGATTGTGCTGTCTTGCTCCTTTTACTATAAGTTCTTCTTTCACCATAACCTCCCGGTTAATGCATATATGTTAACGTCCTTTACGGTCACGCACATCCTGTAAATCGGATAACTGCTGACGCAAGAGGCCCAATTTGTCTCGTAATTCCGCCGCTTTTTCAAATTCAAGCTGTTTGGCGGCCGCCTTCATCTGGCGGGTTGTTTCTTCAATTTCATTGAATACATCTTCTATAGTAACAGCCGGTTCCACCTGATCTGCCGCAGCTGCCACCGGTGCAGCTGCTGTATCTGCAGCGGCTTTCTTGGAACCGCGCTTAGCCCCCGCTTTACCGGAAGCCTTACCGGAGGCACCGCGTCCGGATTTGGCTTTGCCCGCTTTTCCAGTGCCGGCTTTGCCGTCTTCACTGACGCCATATACTTCCGTTACTTCACCTACTGCCTGACTTTCTTCTTCCAGTTTAGTCAATTCAATAAGTTCCTTAACTTCCTTCTTAATCGACTTCGGCGTAATATTGTGCTCTTTGTTATACGCAGCCTGCACAT
This sequence comes from Veillonella sp., assembly GCF_018364065.1. GTDB lineage: Bacteria > Bacillota > Negativicutes > Veillonellales > Veillonellaceae > Veillonella_A. Next base: position 267,266 of record NZ_JAGZMO010000004.1, on the reverse strand, counting down.
CGCGACGACGTTCCGTCTCCCCAATGGCTCGTTCCATAGAACCCGTCACGCGGTCCGCGTACATAATAACGCGGCCATGTTCATTACGGGCTGCACGGCCGATTGTCTGAATCAAGGACGTATCACTGCGCAGGAAGCCTTCCTTGTCCGCATCAAGAATGGCCACCAGAGAAACTTCCGGCATGTCCAAACCTTCACGGAGCAAGTTAATCCCTACGAGCACGTCGAAGACGCCGGCTCGCAGATCGCGAATAATATCCGCACGTTCAATGGTAGCAATATCGGAGTGCAAATAACGCACCCGTACGCCCACTTCTTTCAAGAATTCCGTCAAGTCTTCCGCCATCTTCTTCGTCAGCGTCGTCACCAATACACGTTCATTCTTCTTCGCCCGGTCCTTGATTTCGCCGAGTAAATCATCCATTTGCCCCTTAATCGGACGGATTTCAATTTCCGGATCCAACAAGCCTGTAGGACGAATGATCTGTTCCGCAATATTGGTTTGCGATTCCATTTCATAGGGTCCCGGCGTTGCCGAAACGTATACGATCTGATTGATTCGCTCTTCGAACTCTTCGAATTTTAAAGGACGGTTGTCCAAGGCGGACGGCAAGCGGAACCCATATTCAATAAGGTTCGTCTTACGAGCCCGGTCACCATTATACATAGCGCGAATCTGAGGAATTGTCACATGAGATTCGTCGATTAAAATCAGAAAATCGTCAGGGAAATAATCAATCAAGGTAAATGGTGCTTCCCCCGGTTTGCGGTTCGACATGAGGCGCGAATAGTTTTCGATGCCGGAACAGTAGCCCATTTCCTGCATCATTTCGATATCGTAACGAGTACGCTGCTCTAATCGCTGTGCCTCTAACAAACGGTCCTTGCTCTTTAAAAAGCGCAACTGTTCGTCCAGCTCATCTTCAATACGGCTGATGGCTACCCGCAGTTTTTCCTGCGTCGTAACATAGTGAGAAGCCGGATAGATGGCCACGTGCTTGCGTTCCGCAATGATTTCGCCTGTAAGCACATCGATTTCCGATAAGCGGTCGATTTCATCGCCGAACAATTCAATGCGAACTACACGCTCACTATAGGCGGCCGGGAACACTTCAATAACGTCGCCGTGCACGCGGAATGTACCGCGTGTAAAATTGATGTCATTACGTGTATATTGAATGTCTACCAGCTTTTTCAAAATGTCGTCACGACTGCGCTCCTGGCCAAGTCGAAGAGATACAACCAGGTCGCTATAGTCTTCCGGGTCACCTAAGCCGTAAATACAGCTTACGGAGGCCACGATGATTACGTCGCGCCGCTCAAAGAGACTCATTGTGGCGGAGTGGCGCAATTTATCGATTTCGTCATTAATAGACGCATCTTTTTCTATATAAGTATCAGTGGACGCAATATACGCTTCCGGCTGATAAAAATCGTAATAAGAAACAAAGTATTCCACCGCATTATTAGGGAAGAAACTTTTGAACTCGCTACAGAGCTGTGCCGCCAATGTTTTATTGTGCGCAATAACCAAGGTCGGTTTCTGTACGCCTTCAATAAGCTTCGCCATGGTATACGTTTTCCCCGTACCCGTAGCCCCCAACAACACTTGGGCCCAGTCGCCCTGCTCCACACCGTTCACTAAGGACGCTATGGCCGTCGGTTGATCGCCCATAGGTTCAAAGGGAGCTTCGACTTTAAAAGGCGTACCCGGTCCTTCATAGTTTCGATGAATGGATGCATGTGCCATTACTTAATGTCCTTTCCCCTTTGCGGCCTGCTCGCGCGCCGCCGCTTCTTCTTCGCGGACACGGTCAATATGTTCCTGCAACTGTTTCCGCTCAAGTTCATTCATTTCGCGGCGAATTTCATCGCGCTGTTCTGCCGTATCAGGTCCTTCCAACACTTCAATCAACAAAGCTACCGCTTTCTGATTTACCCCGGTCTGCAAGCTGATTTCCATCGGCATTTCCCACTGTTCGGACGTGAAGTTTTTAATTCGTTCGTCCAAATCTTTCCAGTTGGCCAATACCAAACGGGTTACAGGACGGTACATTTCCGCCACATAATCCACTAAATCTCCAATGAGTTGAATAACCTCTTCAGGAGCGCCATAGCCGTTGTTCTTGTTTTCCAGACGTGCGTAAGCCTCCAACTTTTCTCTCGTTAAGTTAAAATTCACTTGTATCAATCCTTTTCAAACAATGCATTCGCAAAGTCCGCTGCATTAAACGGCTTCAGGTCATCCATTTTTTCACCGATGCCGATCCAGCGCACAGGAACGCCTAACTCTTCTTTTACTGAAATAACTACACCGCCCTTGGCCGTGCCGTCAAGTTTCGTTACCACAATGCCTGTAATCGGCACTGCTTCACCGAACAATTTAGCCTGACTCACCGCATTTTGACCGGTTGTGCCGTCAAGGATGAGCAAGGTCTGATGAGGCGCGCCCGGAACCTGGCGGTCCGCCACGCGACCGATTTTTTTCAATTCTTCCATCAAGTTTGTCTTCGTATGCAAACGTCCGGCCGTATCAATGATAACAATGTCCGCCTGACGGGCTTTGGCAGATGCCAGCGCATCGAATACAACGGCTGCCGGATCGGCCCCTTCCTGATGTTTTACAATTGGCACACCTACGCGCTCAGCCCAGATAGTCAGCTGTTCGGACGCCGCCGCTCTGAATGTGTCGGCCGCCGCTAAAAGCACGGATTTGCCTTGTGTTTTATAATAGTTGGCCAACTTGGCGATAGTTGTTGTTTTGCCAACGCCGTTTACGCCTACTACGAGGATAACTTCCGGTGAATGAAGCGGTAATTCTTCTTCCTGTTCACCGAGCAGTCGCTTAATACAATCTTCAATAACAGGCATTACGTCTCCGGTATTTTTAATCTGACCGGACGTAACACCGCGGCGAATTTCCTTCATGAGGTAGTCGGTTGTTTTTACCCCTAAGTCGCCGGTAATCATGGCCACTTCCAAGTCATCAAGAAAATCGTCGTCAATTTCAGCATAGCCGATAATTACCGTTTCAATCGTTTTAGTCAGTTTCTTCTTTGTATCTTTAAGGGCATTGCTGAATGCATTAAAAAATCCCATTACATATCCTCCTTCACATCTTCAAAGGCTACGGTCAATAAGCGCGATACGCCCCGTTCCACCATGGTTACACCCTGGAGAACCTGCGCCGCTTCCATTGTGCGCTTGCGGTGCGATACTACAATAAACTGCGTATCGTCGCCTAAACGCTGTAAATATCGGCCGAAACGTTCCACATTTGCTTCGTCCAGTGCGGCATCCACTTCGTCAAGTACACAGAATGGAGCCGGTTTAAAATCTAAAAACGAAAACAGCAATGCAATTACGGTTAACGCCCGTTCACCACCGGATAACAGCGTCAGCTGCTGCTGTTTCTTTCCCGGTGGCTGAATATAAAAATCAATACCACTGTTTAAAATATCTGTTTCATCAGTTAAGGCAATTTGTGCCGTACCGCCGCCGAACAATTGAGCAAATACAGTTTGGAACCGTTCGCCTACCTTAATCAGTACATCGTTCAGCTTTTCAGACATGGCCGCATCAATCTCCTGGATAACTGTTTCCAGCTGCGCCTTTGCCTGTTCCAGATCCGTATGCTGATTATGGTAAAATTCCTGATTCTTCAATGCCTGTTCGTACTCTTCCACAGCGGCCGGGTTGATTGGTCCCAACGCTTCAATCTCCTGACTGAGCGCTTCTTCCTGAGCTCGCCAATCCGCCACGACACCATCCGGCTTCAACTCCTGACCTTCTTCCTTGGTAAAGCCCAATTCTTCCAGTCGGGCCAACGCCTGGGTACTGCCCATTTCATACTTGGCCAAGAGCCCTTCCATATGGCCCAGTCTCTGCTGCAATTTGCGCAAACGACTTTCCATTTCCATACGGCTGCGGCTCATACTGTCCAACGTAGAGCGCTGCTCTTTCGTCGCCGTGTAAAGAACTTCTCGTTCTTCTTTAAGCGTCTGCGCCTCCTCCTGTTTTGCTTGCAACTCTTTATTAAGAGCTGCAATGCGCTGCGGAAGTTCCTTGTCCACCTGCTCTTTTGTGAGCGCCACTTCATCCTGAAGCGGTACCAGTCGGCGAGTGGCTTCTTCAATAGAAACTTCCCACTCCTGAATCTGGCTTTCCCGGTGACTCTGTAACTGTCGCAAACTTTCACAGGCCAGATGCGCCTCATTATAGGTCGTCATCGCTTCCTGATGAGCGGTCTGACAGCGGGATAATTCCTCCAGCAGTTCACTTTGGCTGGACGTGCCTTCGCCATTTTTCTTGAAGCCCGATAATTCTTCCGTGCGGCTCAAAAGAAGCTCATCCGCTGACTTGATGCGCTGCACCAGGTCAACCTGTTTTGCCTTATTCTCCTGCAACACGCGGCCTTTGCGGGCATGACGTTCTTCACCGAGCTTCAATGCGGATTGGCCGTTCATAACCTGCATGTGCGCTTCTTCGTACGCACTGTTTAAGGTTTGCGCCGCTCCTTCCAGTTCGCCGATAGTACGATTCACATCGTCCAGTTTCTGCTCCAGCCCGTGCAACGCCTGTTCCGCTTTTACTTTATCTGCTTCCAGGCTCTGAACTTCTTCTTTGCGGGCCATAACAGACGCTTTACGGCGTTTTACCTGGCCACCTGACAGTGAGCCTCCCGGTTGGAACTGCTCGCCCCCTAAGGTGACAATACGCAATTGCTGCTTGTATTTCTTTTGCAGCTCAATAGCCCGTTCCATCGTAGTCACTACGAGTACGCGGCCCAATAAATATCTAAAAATACCTTCGTAATCTGCATCGAATTGAATGCAGTCTACGGCCCGGCCCAGTACGCCGTCTTCAGCCAATGCAGGCGTTTCCGCCACATGACCTTTCACAGTTTCCATAGGCAGGAACGTAACGCGGCCTCCCTGGGTTCGTTTTAAATGGGTAATCCCTGCGGAAGCCACCGCCGGTGTGGTCGTAACAATGTGATTGATCGAACCGCCCAGCGCAATATCAATGGCCGTCACAAACTTTGCTTCTACAGTGAATAAGTCACCTACAGCACCGCGTACTCCGCTGCGCCACGACTCTTTCGCTCGCAGCACATTGCGCGTACCTTCCTGATAGCCTTCATATTGCTCTTCCCACTGAGCCAGCACATCCAAGCGCCCGTCAATGGTTTGGATCTGCCGCTTAATAGTCTGCAATTCACCTTCAAGGCCGCGGCGTTGGTTATATGACTCCTGCAATGTTTCGCGCTTGCTCTGACGCTCCGCGCCGGCTTTTTCCTGTGCCTTCAACAGCGCATCATAGTTAGCCTGCAGTGTCTGCAACTCTTCGCCGGTTTCCTGTTCTTCACCGATTAACGTCTGAATCAGTCGGTCCAGTTCCACCGACTGTGCCTGCAAGTTCTGCACTTCCTGGCGGCTCTGTTCCACCTGGCCTACCAACTCAAGTTGGCGATTGTGGCGGGATTCTTCTTCCGCCTGCAAGGTCTGCAGTTCATTTTGCTTCACCAACAGGGCCTTATACATTTCGTCCTGTACGGATTTTAACTGTGCCGCTGCCGCTTCCTTCGCCTCTAACTCGCCTACACTGTCCGCCACCAGCTTCTCGTGCATCAACTTTTTCTGTTCATCCGTCGTACGGGACATGATGAGTTCCGTAGCGCGGCGATTTAAGTCTTCCAAGTTTTTTTGCGCCGTGCGAAGCTTTTCGTCTTCCAGCTTAACATCACCTTGCAAAGCCGTTACAGCTTGCTGCGTTTCACTGTACGTTTCGTCAGCCTCACGGAGAATTTCTTCCTTCTTCTCCGTATCCAGTTTCAGCTGTTCATACGCCGCATCCTGCTTGGATAACTCAGTCTGCAGCTCCACATCTTCATTGGTTAAGCTGATTTTTTCATTTTCCTGTTTCGTAAAAAGGCGGTCCGCCACTTTGTAGTCATGGAACGCTAAGGCGCCGTCATAAATACGCTTCGTGCGACTTAATTCGCCGTAGAGTTTCGTCTTCTCCGCCTTCTCAGCTAAGGGCTCAATCTGTTCCTCCAAGCTGGCCATCAAGTCCGCCACACGCTCCATATTGCGTTCCGTTTGCCCCATACGGCGCAACGCTTCTTCTTTGTCCATTTTCGAACGGGCAATACCGGCCACTTCTTCGAAAATGAGACGGCGTTCTTCCGGTTTACTGTTCAATATCGCATCTACGCGGTTCTGACCGATAATGGCCATGGAATCGCGCCCCAAGCCTGTATCAGCCAATAAAGCGTGAATATCTTTTAGACGACACGCTTTGCGGTTGATTAAAAACTCACTGTCCCCATTGCGATAAATGCGTCGTGTAATGGCCACTTCCGGAAAGTCCGTGTCCAATCCGCGATCCGCATTATCAAAAATTAAAGTTACTTCTGCCGAACTTAAGGGGCGGCGCTTCTCCGTACCGGAAAAGATAATATCCTCCGCCTTCTGACCGCGCAACTGGCGTACGTTGGACTCACCCAATACCCAGCGCATAGCATCCGTAATGTTACTCTTACCACTTCCGTTCGGACCTACGATGGCAGTCATTCCGGGGGAAAATTTTACAATTGTCTTATCCGCGAAAGATTTAAAACCTTTCATTTCTAATCTTAGGAGCTGCATGCCTACCACCTTTTAATAATCAATTCATCGAATTTTTGTGTACCCTTTATTATAACATAATCAGAGCATATATTTAACATTATCTATGTAAATATAAATATGCTCTTCATCATGTAAATTGCGGTCTTCTTCCCACTTCCAGGTAAATTGCGGGTACATCTTATTAAAATAATTATAATTACTTCGCTTCAATCCGCGCACCTTGGAAGTTAGCGAACGTGCGTACGAAATTATGACAGTTTGTTGCTGACATTCATGTGCATATTTTTCTATAAACTCTTCAATCCGCAACCGCCACTGACGATTAATAACCATTTCTCCCATAGCCGGCTCATAAGGCCCGCCTACAAGGGAAACGCCATTATCCAGTTCTTCCGTGCTTTGCAATCCGGTGCGAATAATATAAATCCCTTTAGATTCCAAATAGGTCTTCAAGAAGGCGCTGTACACCACGGCCTGCTCAGTGCTTAACGGCGTATAAGTGCCGTCTTTCACCTGATCCGCCAATTCCGTATCTTCAATGACGAGGACGGGATAAATGCGTCCGAAGTCCGGCTCCGTATTCGCGATGGCTACAGCTGTATGCACCAAAGTCTTCCAGGTTTCGCCGGGCAATCCCGGTAACAGCTGAATGCCCACCTTGATGTGATTTTCTTTTAATCGGCCTACCGCTTCCACTACCTGATCTGATGTATGGCCCCGTTTAGAGTTTCGCAATATGTCATCATCCATGGACTGTACGCCGATTTCCACCGTACTTACACCGTACGCCTTTAAACGGTCAATGGCGTCCTGCTCCAAAGCATCCGGCCGTGTAGAGCAGCGAATGCCGTCAATACGGCCTGCCTTTAACGCTTCATAAGCCGGCTTCAACAAGGACTCCTGCAAATCTGCCGGCAAGGCTGTGAAACTGCCGCCGTAAAACGCCACTTCCCAATATTTTTCGTCTCGTTTAGAGCCAATATATTCATCAATAGTCGCGTCAATGTCTACAGAAAACGCCGGCGCCTCATGGGCGGCAATGCGATGCTGATTACAGAAAATACACTGTTGCGGACACCCGGCGTGAGGTATATAGAATGGAATCATTCCTAGCGGCTTTGTATAAAATTTACTATTCAATCCCATATATCCTCCTACTCATATGATATACGAAAGAGGAGCGGATATCCGCTCCTCTACTTTTATAAATGAGAACAAACTTCATATGAGGCTCTATCTATTACGCGTTGCGAGTCTCTATGATTTCGTGACAGGGAACGCATTCACACAGCTGTTGGCTTTGTAAATATTCCAAGGTAACCTGTGCCGCGTGTTGTTCCGCTTCTTTTTTACTTTTTCCTGTGCCGGATCCGTATGCCTTGCCTTCAATACGGACTTCCATGCAAAATACTTTGTCATGGTCGGGACCTGATTCACTGACGAGAGTATAAACAATCTGCTTTTCCCCGTCCTGCTGCACATATTCCTGCAACATGGTCTTGTAATCTTTCCCCAATTTACCGGCTTTTGCTTTTTCCAAATATCCTTGCAAATGACTCAATACAAACTGTGCGGCCGTATCATACGATGTACCTACATACAACGCACCGATAACCGCTTCAAATGTATCCGCTAAAATTGATGCACGGGCCCGTCCGCCTGATGTGGCTTCCCCCCGGCCTAACAGCAAATAATTGCCGAAATTTAATGATGCGCTACAAGCCGCTAAGGCAGTTTCACAAACTGTAGCCGCTTTGATCTTTGTCAGTTCACCCTCAGTCATTTGAGGATATGTCTTAAAGAGATATTCTCCAATAATTAAATCTAATACAGCATCACCTAAGAACTCCAATCGTTCATTGTGCTGTACGTGTTTTGCCCTGTTTTCATTCGCATAAGACGTATGCGTGAATGCCCTATCCAGCAAGGTCAAATCCGTCAAAGGCACGCGCAGACGCGCCACAAGCTCTTGAAGCGAGGCTTCTCGAGCTTGGCGCGTCATTGCCTTATGTGATTTACGGCCCTTCAATTACTCCTCGTAGCGACGAACTAAGAGTGTCGCATTGTGGCCGCCAAAGCCGAAGGAGTTGGAAAGAGCGCAGTTAACTTTAAGTTCACGTGCTCCTTCAGGAACGTAATCAAGATCAAGTTCAGGATCCGGATTTGTTAAGTTGATAGTTGGGTGGATTTTACCGGTTTCAATAGCCATAGCCATTACAATCGCTTCAATCGCACCGGCAGCACCTAACAAGTGACCGGTCATGGATTTTGTAGAGTTAATAGCGATTTCTTTTGCATGATCGCCGAACAACTCTTTAATTGCCAAGGTTTCGTTTTTGTCGTTAAGACCTGTAGAAGTACCATGAGCGTTAATATAGTTAATTTCCTTAGGATCGATACCTGCATCGTTAATAGCAAGTTCCATACATTTACGAGCTTGAAGTCCGCCAGGAGCCGGAGCTGTGATGTGATAAGCATCACCATTGCTGCCGTAGCCGATAACTTCCGCATAAATGTGGGCACCACGTGCTTTAGCATGTTCTAACTCTTCTAATACTACGATGCCTGCCCCTTCACCCATTACAAAGCCATCACGTTCTGCGTCGAATGGACGGGATGCTTTTTCAGGTTCGTCGTTGCGTGTGGACATAGCTTTCATTGCAGCGAAACCTGCAACAGCAGCCGGAGAAACAGCAGCTTCAGTACCGCCGGCAAACATAATGTCTGCGTCGCCACGAGCAACAATACGGAATGCATCACCAATAGAGTTTGTGCCGGAAGCACAAGCTGTAATATCAGTAATTGCCGGACCGCGAAGACCCAATTCGATGGATACACGGCCAGACACCATGTTAGCAATCATCATTGGCACTGCGAAAGGACTTACACGATTAGGTCCTTTTTCGAACAAGGTAACATATACATCATGGATGGAGTTAATCCCCCCGATGCCTGTACCTACTACAGTACCACAACGATCGCGATCTTCTTCGTCTAAATCAAGTTTAGAGTCTTGAAGAGCAAGTACAGCAGCGGCAATAGCAAATTCAGAAGAACGGTCCATACGACGAGCTTCTTTCTTGTCTACGCCAAACTGCGTAATATCAAAATCCTTAACTTCACCAGCAATGCGTGTAGCATAATCAGTGGCGTCAAAATGCGTAATTGGGCCAATACCGGACTGACCTTTCAACAACGCTTCATAAAATGCTTCTTTACCAATTCCCACAGGTGTTACTGCACCTAAACCGGTAATTACAACACGTTTTTCCAATTAATTCACCTCACATGTAAACTATGCATTGAAATACATTAATCAATAGCGGAGACTTCTTTGATTAATTTTGCAAAAATCTCTTTCACTGGCAAAATTTCATCTACTTTTCTCATATTATTGCCGGAGAACACGAGGCCCGTTTCCACGTCCCCTTGTTGCGCCCGTTCCAATGCTTTGATCAGACAGAACTTATGAGAGCAATGCTTTAAACAGCGATTGCACACCTTCGGCGGTGCTACGGTACCATCTATTACAGACGCTGCAAATTTGTTGCGGATCGCCTGCCCCGGTAACCCTACCGGACTGTCAATTAAAACAATATCTTCCGGCTTTTCAGCACGCAAGTACATTTTCTTTAATTCATCAGATGCGTTGCATTCCACACTGGCTGCAAAGCGACTCCCCATCTGTACCCCATGGGCTCCCAGTTTCAACATTTCAACAATGTCTTTACCGTCAAGAACACCACCGGCACCGATTACAGGAATATTTTTTACTGCTTTTAATACTTCAGGCACGATTTCACGAGACGAACGGTCAGTACCTAAATGTCCACCCGCTTCACTGCCTTCCACTATTACTGCAGACGCTCCTAAGCCTTCAGAAATACGAGCCAATTTTCCGCTGGAAACAATCGGCACGATAGGAGTACCTGACTCTTTACCCATACCGAACATATCACGGGAGAAACCCGCTCCTGCTACAACAAGGTCAATGCCTTCCTGAATAGCAGTTTTTACAAGGCCGGCAAACTCAGTTGCTGCCACCATTGCATTTATACCAATAATACCCGTAGGTGATAATTTTCGAGCTAATCTAATTTCATAACGTAATTCATCAAATGGCATACCGGAGGCCGCAATAAGACCAATGCCACCTTCATTAGCTACAGCAGCCGCTAAGCGTGCTGTAGATAACCTGATCGCCATGCCACCTTGAATAATAGGCACCTTTGCCACCAGATTCCCTATGCGAAGTTCAGGGAGCTTCACTATAAATTCCTCCTGTTACGTATACCGATCAGGAGGCCGAAGCCTCCTATCGGTGCACAAGTCTTAGTCTTACGCTTCTTTGATAGAATCAATATATTCTACCGTATCTTTTACTGTCTTAATTTTTTCAGCTACATCATCAGGAATTTCTACATTGAATTCTTCTTCGAAAGCCATGATCAATTCAACGATGTCTAAAGAGTCAGCGCCCAAGTCGTCGATGAATGTAGAATCAATTTTAACTTCAGCTTCGTCAACGCCTAACTGTTCCACAACGATCGCTTTTACTTTATCAAACGTGGTCATTGTGATTTCACCTCCTTTCAATGGAATCTAGTATATGATACTACATTACCATGCCGCCATCAACATTGATTACCTGGCCGGTAATATAGCTTGATAATCCACTGGATAAGAATACGGCCACATTGGCAACCTCGGAAGGTTCCGCCATGCGTCGCATCGGGATTGTTTCCACCATAGCTTCTTTCACTTTTTCAGGCAAAACGTCAGTCATGTCTGTGTGAATAAAGCCCGGTGCAATGGCATTTACGCAGATACCGCGAGATGCCAATTCTTTAGCACAAGTCTTCGTGAAGCCGATAACACCGGCTTTGGAAGCACTGTAGTTAGCCTGGCCCGCATTACCGGTTACGCCGACTACGGATGTCATGTTAACAATCTTGCCGCTGCGCTGTTTCATCATGATCTTGGAAACAGCTTTTGTTACCAAGTAAACGCTCTTAAGGTTGATGTTGATTACATCGTCCCAGTCAGCGTCTTTCATGCGCATTAACAAGCCGTCGCGAGTAATACCCGCATTGTTTACTAAAATATCGATATGGCCGAATGTTTTATGAGCTTCTTCTACCATAGCGGCTACTTCGTCCGCATTGGAAACGTCAGCTTTAATTTTGATGGCCTTGCGACCAAGTGCTAAAATCGCGTCAACAGTTTCCTGAGCGGCCGCTTCGCTGCCACTGTAGTTTACAACTACGTCAGCACCAACCTGCGCCATGCGAATCGCAATAGCACGGCCGATACCACGGGATGCGCCTGTGATTAAGGCTACTTTATCTCCTAAATGCATTTTATCGAACCCCCTCTAAAAATTCAATTGTTTTAGCTAAGGATTCTACATCTTCCACATTAGCCAGTTGCATTTCTTTATTAATTTTCTTCGTGAAGCCGGTCAATACTTTACCAGGGCCTACTTCTACGAAGTTGCCTACGCCATAGTCTACCATGGTAGCTACGCAGTCTTCCCAAAGTACAGGGTGAGCTGCCTGGATAACCAAGGATTTTTTAATAGCTTCAGCATCTGTTAAGATTTCGCCGGTTACGTTTACTACTACCGGAATCTGAGCGTCTTTAACAGTTACTTTATCTAATTCTTCTTTAAGACGAGCCGCTGCCGGTTCCATCAAACGACTGTGGAACGGAGCACTTACAGGAAGCATAACAGCACGTTTTGCACCGGCTGCTTTCATTTCTTCCGCCGCTTTTTCAACCGCTGCTGTTGCACCGGCGATAACGATCTGGCCCGGACAGTTGAAGTTTACAGCCTGTACAGATCCTACTTCTTTGTCGATCTTTTCACAAATAGATACTACTGTTTCACGAGGTAATGCGAGAATAGCCGCCATAGCACCTTCGCCAATTGGCACAGCTTCCTGCATAAATTGACCACGTTTGTGTACGATGTACACGGCGTCTTTGAAGTCCAATACGCCTGCAGCTACCAAAGCGCTGTATTCGCCAAGGCTGTGACCGCCTACGATATCAGGGGTAAAGCCTTTTTCTTTCAACACTTCATAGCAAGCCACGCTGGCTGTTAAAATAGCCGGTTGAGTGTTAGCTGTTTTAACGAGTTCAGTGTCAGGACCTTCGAAGCAAAGTTTACTGATAGAGTAACCTAACGCTTCATCAGCTTCAGCAAAACGCTGTCTTACAATAGCATACTCATTGTATAAATCTTGAAGCATGCCTACTTTTTGAGAACCTTGACCTGGAAATACAAATGCTGTTTTCACCTTACTGCCTCCTGTATTATTTAACCATTTTCTGTAAACCGCCAATAACGGTTTCAGTTTCACGCATAATATCTTTGATGATCTCTGCACAAGGTTTTACATCTTGTAACATACCGGAAATCTGGCCAATCATTACAGAGCCGTTCTTCACATCGCCTTCGATAGCCGCTTTGCGAAGTGTGCCTGCGCCCAATTCTTCCAATACGTCTTTAGAAGCACCGCTGAATTCCAATTCCTGGTATTGATGGGACAATAAGTTTTCCAAAATACGAACCGGATGACCTGTAGTAAGGCCGGTCATGATTGTGGAACGGTCTTTTGCCTTAAGTACTGCTTCCTTGTAGTTAGGATGTGCAATACATTCGTCGGATAATACGAAACGGCTACCCATCTGAACAGCGCTTGCGCCCAATGCGAAAGCTGCTGCCGCACCGCGGCCGTCGCCGATACCGCCTGCTGCGATAACCGGTACATTAACTGCGTCAACGATCTGAGGGATCAAACACATAGTTGTGATTTCACCAACGTGACCGCCGGATTCAGTACCTTCCGCAACAACTGCGTCAATACCGCCGCGCAATAAACGTTTTGCCAATAATACGGATGCCACTACAGGGATAACCTTAGTGCCGATTTCTTTTAAAGCAGGTACGTAAGTACTCGGATTACCTGCGCCGGTAGTGATTACCGGTACACGTTCTTCAAGAACAACTTGCATAACTTCCTTTACGAAAGGAGACATGAGCATGATGTTACAACCGAATGGTTTGCTCGTACGTTCTTTAAGTTTATGAATTTCATTGCGGAATACATCCGGTGGCATATGACCGGCACCAATGATACCAAGTCCGCCGCCTTCAGAAACAGCCGCTGCCAATTCAGCAGTACCTAGCCAAGCCATACCGCCTTGAAATATGGGATACTCAATCCCTAACAAATCACAAATATCAGTCTTTATCATGGTTCTCCTCCTTAGTACCACTTCATTACCAGACCGGCCCAAGTCAATCCGGCACCAAAGCCTGCAAAGGCTACGGTATCACCGCGTTTAATAAATCCTGAACGGATGGCTTCGTCAAGTGCAATACCTACAGAAGCAGCTGAAGTGTTACCGTATTTTGGTAAATTAACAAATACCTTATCACTAGGTAATTTAAGTCGATGTGCAGCGGACTCAATAATACGCGTATTTGCCTGATGAGGAATAAAACAATCTAAGTCAGAGAGTTCCAAGCCTGCATTCTTGAGAGCAGTCAACACGGTTTTGCCCATAGTTTTTACTGCAAATTTATATACATCGGCCCCATCCATACGGATGTAAGTAAGGCCTTCTTCAATTCGTTGATCATTTGGAACCATTGCAGTTCCGCTGGAAGGAATGCAAAGACTCATTCCTCCTGTCCCGTCGGCACCCATATCCATGCCGAGCATGCCGTATCCTTCTTCTACAGAAGATACGATAGCCGCACTGGCACCGTCACCGAACAACACGCATGTGCTGCGGTCCTGCCAGTTAATAACACGGGATAATACTTCTACGCCGATAACCAATACATTCTTAAACATATTGGAGTTTACATAACTGCCGGCCGTAATAAGTCCATATACAAATCCGGAGCACGCAGCGCCTAAGTCAAAGGCTGCCGCATTCTTTGCGCCCAGGTTAGCCTGAACAAGACAAGCTGTGGAAGGAATGCTCATATCACCGGTTAATGTAGCTACAATAATGCAGTCAATATCTTCTGCGGTAAGATTCGCCGCTTCCAATGCCTGTTTGGCCGCTTCAGTGGCCATATCGGAAGCGTTCATGCCTTCCGGTGCAATGCGTCGTTCTTCAATGCCTGTACGTTCGCGGATCCATTGATCACTTGTATCAACAATTTTCTCCAGGTCCGCATTTGTCACAATATTGTCCGGCAGAAAACTGCCGGTACCGACGATTCCCACCGGTTTAGTCCACATCGTCATATTTGATTGCTCCTTCTTCTTCAATACTATGTTGAATGTTTTCAATGATTTTTCTGTCAACCAGTTCTCCGGCAATCTTGATGGCGGTGAAAATTTCTTTCGCCCTGGAGCTGCCGTGAGAGATCAGGAATACCCCATTGACACCTAATAATGGAGCTCCCCCGTTTTCCGTATGATCCAAACGGTGACGGATTTTTTTAAATACCGGGTAAATTAATAACGCACCGAGCTTAGCCATAATGCCGCCGTTTTTGATGCCTTCCTTTACCAGCTGGGTCATTACCCCAACCAGGCCTTCCGCAAACTTCAACACTACATTACCTACAAAGCCGTCGCAGACAACTACGTCTACGGTGCCCTTCGGAATGTCGCGCCCTTCCACATTGCCTTTAAAAGGAATTGTTTTTAACTGTTCCAATAAAGGATATGTAGACAGGCAAAGTTCATTGCCCTTCGTGTTTTCTTCCCCTACGTTCAAGAGCCCCACTGTAGGATGCTCCTTGCCGAACATAAGTCGCGCATAGTTGTAACCCATAATGGCGCCCTGCACCAAATGTTTCGCTTTGGAGTTTACATTGGCGCCCGAATCAAGCATAACCGTTACCCCTTTTGGTGTAGGTATCGGTGTAGCAATCATGGGACGATCAATGCCTTTAATCCGGCCCAATCCGAATAGAGCGGCCGCTACAGCTGCTCCTGTACTGCCCGGCGCAATAACTGCATCACATACTTTATCGCGAACCAATCGCGTAGCAACTAATATAGACGCATCTTTTTTCTTGCGAATAGCCGTACCGGGATGTTCACACATCTCAATGACTTCACTGGCATGTTGAATGAGCAATTGCGGGTTATTTTCTTGTCCTTGTTCTACTAGTACGTCACGAATTTTAGTTTCGTCACCTACTAATACGATTTCCATTTTTGGAAACGCTTTAGCAGCTTCAATCGCACCCAGTACCATTTCGACCGGAGCGAAATCACCGCCCATAGCATCAACTGCAATTTTCATATCTTTACATCCTATCCTCGATGGGCTCCATTATAAATTTGGCCCTAAAGACTTCGTTAACTTTATCCTTGATTGTTACCCAGATGAAATGCTTTTCACCACGTTGCCGCATCACTGATGCTTTCGCAACTAAATTACAATCTGCTTTAACAGGATTCTTGTACTTAATATTACCAACACCCGCTAACGCGGCCGGCACACCAAGTACGGCTTTTGCCAATGAATCTGCTTGAGCATATAAATATTGAGGCTCTACATAACCTGCACAATCCGTCATATCGTTGGTTGTGCGTAATATACTAAGACCTTGCTCGCCGACTGTCAAATCAATCAGCTCGCCGACCACTTCGATGTGGTCGTGATCATTAGCCTCATGAGCGTATCCTTCTGCTTTTGCTTTTATGCGCTCACGCAATTCAGGAATTCCCAGTTCTAACCGATCTAAACGAATGGTAGGAACGCTGACGTTAAATAAGATGGCCAGCTCCTCATCGGTAAGGAAAGGCGTTGTATTCAGTTTTTCTTGTAATAACTGTTGTCGCTCTTGTTTCTTTCTCCGAGACATGGTACCACCTTTTATGACCAAGTAATAATACTTCGTTACAATTATATGCTACCGTCACAATTATTGCAAGTAAATCTATTAATTTTTTGTTACCCGGCTAAAAAACTGTAGCCTCAGCTACTGAAAACTATTTTCAACTCAATTATAATAAAAATACATCAAGAACTCAAACAGCATGAAAAATTCGCAAATACAGCCCGTTTTCAGTTTCGCAAATTTTTAATGTTGTTTAACTCATATGATATGTGATTCTGTGCAAAAGCATCACTATATTATACCACTAATACAGTATAAGCTAAATATTTTTTTACTATATAAAGGAGCTGCTACAATGACTACTTTGAAAGAAGCCTTAGGTTTTCAGAACAACGACCGCCTTTCCACAATGATAGATATTAAAGACCGCTATTTAAGTAATGAACTTACCCTTGAAGAAGCACGCCAATTATTAAAAGAAAAAATCGGCACCTGCACACCGGACGAATTCGCCTATGGTGAGCAGCAATTGAAGGGATCCTACACAGACGAAGAAATTACCCATCGCATGGATGACCTTCTCAACCTCTTCGAAGGCATTTTAGTTCGCACCGACAACACCTATCCGGTTAATCACCCCCTATGGGTTTACATGCAGGAAATCAACGCCGGCCTGGCCCTCATGGACGAAGCGGACGAATTGTTAAAAAAGCCGCATTTCATTAAAAACCCTTGGTTAGGTCTTTATGATAGCCTCAGCCAATGGTCCAAGCATTTATCTCGCAAGCAAAATCAACTCTATCCGGCTCTTGAAAAATACGGCTTCGACCGCCCGACTAAAATTATGTGGACCTTTGACGATAAAGTGCGTGACCTTATCCGTCAGAGCCGCCAACTTCTTCAATCCGATAAAGACGCTGAATTTGTAGCCTTGCAACCGGCCATGATTGACGCCTTCCGCGACTTGGCCGCCAAGGAACAGGAAGTCCTCTTCCCTACAGCCATCAAATTAGTTAGTGATGATGAATTCTCCTACATGAGCATTGGCGATCACGAAATCGGTTTTGCACTTATCCCTGCACCTCCATTCTACGGCGAAGAAACAAAAACAGCAACCGGCACAACTGCCAACATGTCATCCCATAACGGAGACACTCACGGTTTGTCAAACAACGCTATGTATGCTACCGCTCATGCCGGTGCACATGGTTCCGACGCCGCACATAAAGAACAGTCCTTCATGAGCGAATTAGCTGCATTATTAGGTAAATATAATATAGCAGCGCCAAACAGTGCGCCATCCCCTGACACAGAGCTCGATGTGGCAACGGGCAAACTTTCCTTGGAACGCATTAACTTATTGTTCAAACATATGCCGGTAGACCTATCCTATGTAGATGAAAACGAACTAGTAAAATTCTACAGCGATACGAAACATCGCATCTTCCCTCGCAGCGCCAACGTTATTGGTCGCGAAGTGCGCAACTGCCACCCTGCCAAGAGCGTGCACCTGGTAGAGGAAATTATTGAAAAATTCCGCTCCGGCGAGCAGGACAAAGCGGAATTCTGGATTAACAAACCGGAAGCATTCATTTACATCCTCTACACCGCCGTTCGCGACGAACAGGGCAATTTCAAAGGCGTGTTGGAAATGATGCAGGACTGCACCCGCATCCGCAGCTTGGAAGGCTCCCGTACATTGCTCACTTGGGACAATGAAGTACATGGTGATGCAGCCGGTCACGCTAATGCAACTGAACAAGGCACTACAGCTAAGCAAAGTAACACTGAAACAGATTTGAACAAAGCTACCGTATCCTCTAACGAAGCTGCAACTTCTAAAGAAACTGTGACTTCTGAAGAAATAGCAACTGTATCCCACGAAACATCCTCAGCACTTAGCAAAACTGTTAAAGGCATCACTATTGCGCCTGACACAAAACTCTTCGACTTATTCAACAAAGTAGACGGTCTGCGCCATCACATGCCACAGATTAACAGCAACTTTGCTATGCTCAACACCACCTTTGGTAAAATAATGGCTAAAAATGCCACCATCGCAAAAGCGGCCGGCCGCTCCGGCATGAGCGAAAGCGAACTAATCGACGCTATCAGTGAATTTATAGAAAAACAGTAAGCTCACTTTAAGCAATGAATACACTATCAGCGATGAATATGCTGTCAGCAATGAATTGACTATAACAAAACAGTAAAAATAATAATATAATATTTATTTTAGTAGAAAATAGGTCTGCTTAATGCAAAACAGCTCTTCCCCAATTCAGAGGAAGAGCTGTTTCTTTATTAGTTATTATATAGTAGACAAAAGTGTTACTTCAGTCGTTTGTAAGCGTCACTTAACCAGGACAGCTGATCTCGTTCCCGTCGAATAGCTCGTTCAAGAATAAGGGCATGACCGAAATGTTCCTGTCTTTGTTCATCGCTCATGGCGGCCGTGACACTTTGGTGCCTATCGCTCAAAGCTATCGCTTACGTGACGCCTTGAATGCCAACGGCGTAGAGAACCTCTTCATTTCCAACTCCGAAGCCCCTCACGGCAATCAAGGACAATTGGTAAACGAAACCATGGTTCAGTGGCTTGTAGATAAGCTAACCGCACCATCGAAAGCATAACAGCAACTCGCCTATAAAGCGTAACGTCAACGTATCTATAAGAACTAACATCAACTTGCCGGTAAAGCTTACGCTAATTAGCTTATAAAACGTGACAACAATTTACTTATAAAAAGAAAAAACTCCTTTACAACCCTGTGCTATACTAACTATAGACAGTTATGTAAAGGAGTTTTTATTATGAGCAAAACAACCAAATCTACTTCAACGAATGCTTCAAATAAAACATCAAATAGTAAAGCAAATACAAATACAGCAAGTCATGATTTCGCGCCGGACGATCCTCGCATCGAAAGCATGCCATTCCCGCCCCTCTTGCCGACCAATGCTACGGTTATGTTGATGGGCACATTCCCACCTGCCACAGACAAACGGGCCATGCAGTTCCATTACCCGAACTTTCAAAATGATATGTGGCGCGTATACGGCATGATATTCTTTAACGATAAAGAGCATTTCCGAAAAGGCGAAGAGAAAGCCTTCGACGCCGATAAGATCAAAACCTTTCTTCGCGAAAAAGGCATCGCTTCCTGTCCTACAGTTTGGAAAGCCATCCGCGAACACGGCAATGCGTCCGATGCATTCCTAACAGTCGTTGAGCCTGTCCACATTCACGAAGTACTGGATCAATTACCGGACTGCCGTGCTATCGGCACTACCGGCGGTAAAGCCACAGAAGTGCTCTTAAGCTTAGCTGACAATCCGCCTAAATTACCTAAAACCGGTGAAACCGTGGAGCTCCACTTCGGTGAACGGACCATACAGTTAACACGCCTGCCATCCACATCGCGGGCCTATCCATTAAGCTTAGACAAGAAAGCCGCAGCCTACAAAGGGTTCTTCCGCCAGGCCGGACTTATCTGAGCAAAGCTCCACTGATAACCATCTGTTGTGCTTCATTGGTGCCTTCATAAATCTGAGTCACTTTTGCGTTGCGCATAAGGCGTGCCACCGGATACGCTTCAGAATATCCGTTTCCACCGAGAAGCTGTACGGCTCTTGCAGTCACATCGACTGCAACGTCGGAACAGAACTTTTTCGCCATCGACGCGGACACCGTATAGGATCTGCTGTTCTCTTTATCCTGCACAGCATTGTAAAGCATCATATTGGCCGCTTCCACCTGAATGGCCATATGAGCCAACTCAAATTGAACATGCTGAAACTGCGCCAAGGATTTACCGAATTGCTCCCGCTTTTTAGTATATGCCACAGCCTGTTGCAACGCTGCTTCAGCCAGACCGGTTGCCTGCGCCGCCACGCCAATACGACTGCTGTCGAGAGCACTCATGGCAATTTTATAGCCATCTCCCTCGCGGCCCAGTAAATTCGATACCGGCACCTGTACATCCTTAAATGTTAAGGTGCAACAAGTCGATGTGTGAAGGCCCATCATGAAATCCCGTTCACCGGCACTGAATCCGGCCATGTCCTTGGTTACGATAAATGCGGACAATCCCTTCGTTCTTGCTTCAGGATTGGTAGCAGCGAATACAATATAGTATTCCGCTTCGCCACCATTCGTAATATATACCTTTTCACCGTTCAGTACATACAAGTCACCGTCTTTTACAGCGCTCGTCTTGATGCCGCCCACATCAGTACCCGCTTCACGCTCGGTGAGAGCAAAGGCACCCAAGGCTTCGCCGGTTACCAACGGTTTCAAAAAGGCTTTCTTTTGCTCATCCGTGCCGAAGCGATGCAAGGGTTCGCAGCACAAACCGGCCGTTACCGACGCACTGATAGCTAAACCGTCATCATGAACGGCTAATTCTTTTAAGGCTGTAATATAGTCTAAATACGAGCCGTCCATGCCACCATAGGCTTCAGGCCAATATATGCGCGACAAGCCTGTTTGCAACACTTCATCGAGTAATCCTCGATCGAAGAAACGGCGCTTATCGCGGTCCAGTACGGTAGGCTCAACCTTTTCCCGGCAAAACTCCCCTATCTTGGACTTCCAGACTTTTTGCGCTTCTGTTAATGGATACATTTTATTCTCCTACTGTTTCAAATCAATCTATCACCTTAAAATTACACTATCGTCTTAAAAATAATCTACCGCTCAAAATTAATCTACAGACTTAAAATTAATCTACGGACTTAAAATTAATCTAACAACTTAAAGTTAATCTATTTTTCCCTGTACGACAAAAGCGTGGACATCCATTGGATATCCACGCTTTTATAGTAGAGCTGTAAGCGTTTTCGCTCAGCTCAGCAGGTCTTATTGAGCTACGTTGTTAACTACTTGAGTTCCTTTATAATGACCGCATGTTGGGCAAACC
Source organism: Veillonella sp. (assembly GCF_018364065.1). Taxonomy (GTDB): domain Bacteria; phylum Bacillota; class Negativicutes; order Veillonellales; family Veillonellaceae; genus Veillonella_A. The sequence goes on along the minus strand of NZ_JAGZMO010000004.1, from coordinate 245,889 downwards.
CGATGAGGCATCATAGGTTCGTGGCATTGCGGACAAGCTACATAACCTGGAACAGTTAACTTCCAGTTCGCACGACGACGGTCGCGACGGCATTTGGACAATCTACGCTTTGGTACTGCCATTATCTGCACCTCCTTAACATAATCACTGGGACAAATTAATCATCATCTTTTTCATCGAGCAGTGTGCGAAGCACTGCCAATCGAGGATCCACCACAAAGGATTCACAAGAACAAGGTGAAACATTTTTGTTTGCTCCGCAATGAACGCACAATCCTTTGCAATCTTCCTGACATAACACTTGAGAGGGCTCATTGATGATTAATGTTTCCCGAATGACTTCCGTTAAGTCAATGGTCTCACCATCAAATGGAACTACCTCACTCGCCTCTTTATCTTCCCAGTCCTTAAAGACTTTGAAAGTTTCACCGAAGGGTATCGTTTCCTCATGATGTACCGGCGCTAAGCAGCGGGTACACTCATAATCGCCTTGGGTGCTGACTGTGCCATCGACAATGAAATTCTGTCCATCGTAACGAAAATCACCACTAATGGTTATATCATGACGGCTCCAAGGAAAAGCAGTTACATCCCCCAGCACAGTGGCCGGTTCAGTAAATTTAAAAGGAAATTTCTTTCCTATGTGTTCTTTTGCTTGCTCTACTTGCAGTTTCATAATTTTACCTCGACTATAATATTATAGCTATCTATATGGGCTTTGTCAAATAAATAAGCTATAAAGTTATAAAGAAAAAACACGGTACGATTTATGTGTCGCTTTCGCTCCGTTAAATCGTGTTCACCGATTAAGTAAAGCCTTCCGATGTAGGTCATCAGGTACTCCTAAAGACCTTACTCCCCGCATCGGTACACATATTATATCACAGATTAAAAACTATAAAAGATTGGCAAAGAAAAAAGTCTCCATTGAAGGAGACTTTTTTATAAAACAAGTTCAAATCTTGTTATTACATTTTTTCGAACTGATCTTTACCTACACCGCAAACTGGGCATACATAATCATCAGGTTGATCTTCAAATTTTACGCCTTCAACAGCTTCGTCATAAATCCAGCCACATACTACGCATACATATTTATCCATTTCACTTGCCTCCTTTTAAATTGAGATAGACACTTCATCTATGAATTAAGTTTAACACAAATATCGATTATATTCAATATCTTTTTTGCTAATTTTTTATTTTTAATACAACTCGCAAAAAAGCCCTTTCTATGGGCTTCTTTACGGTATTTCACTCAACTTTTGTTTTTTTGATTTATGATTAATAAAACTATAGGAGACTAAATTTATCCTATTTTAACAACGTATAATAATATCTATCCGCCCTCATATCAGGGGGAATCGATACGCTGATTTTTCACGGCTCATATTCATGGACTTTGATAAATTATTCGTTGTATGCAATCTTAGTATCTCTTTTAGGAATTTGAATTGCACCATCAATCACCTCTTCATTGTAACTACGGGAACAAGGATCTGTATAATTTAATTAACAGTACCTAGCCTTCATATTTTTTTATAATTATATATTTTTTCCTTAAAATCCCTTATAATATAGAGGAAATAGTATTTATTTTCAATTACCACAAAATAACAGGTAAGTACTATTTTTTATTACACATATAATTTCCAAAATAGAGAATAATACGACGCAAAGCCCATAAAAGGCGAAACCGCTACCTATGGAGTTCTACGTCTCTATCGTCATTTTATGTCAAAGGAGGCATTTATGAAAACGAAACTTACCGAATTGTTAGGCATTCAATATCCTATTATCCAAGGCGCTATGGCTTGGACTTCCGAACATAAATTAGCCGCTGCCGTAGCTAACGGCGGTGCAACCGGCGTTATTGCGTCCGGCGGCCGCTCTGCCGACTGGGTACGCGACGAAATCCGCGCTGCCAAAGAGCTTACTACAAAGCCGTTCGGCGTGAATCTCATGCTCATGGCGAACAATGTGGATGAAATCGTAAACGTTATCATCGAAGAAAAACCGGCCTTCGTAACCTTAGGTGCAGGCAACCCGGTTCCTTACATTGAGCCCTTACACGCTCACGGCATCAAAGTAATTCCTGTAGTTCCAAATGTAAAACTTGCTAAACGCGTAGCCGATGCGGGCGCCGATGCAATCATCGTGGAAGGTCAGGAAGCTGGCGGTCATATTGGTACGCAAACAACCATGGCCCTCATGGAAAACGTTCTTCCTGAAGTTTCCATCCCTGTAATCATTGCAGGCGGTATTGCGGACGGTCGCGCTTTGGCAGCCGCTTTAACCATGGGCGCTGCAGGCGTTCAAATCGGATCCCGTTTCATTTTGGCCGAAGAATGTCAAATGCATCAGAACTGCAAAGATGCCATCATTAAAGCAACCGACACCGACTCCGCCGTTACCGGCCTCAGCAGCGGTCACGGCGTACGTTCCTTGAAGAGCGAATTTACAAAGAAATACATTGAAGCTGAGTTCAAATGCACCCCTAAAGAAGAATTAACGGCTATGTCTGTAGGCACTAACAAATTGGCTGCCGTTGACGGGGACATCGTAAACGGTGCTGTACAATGCGGCCAAAGCTTAAACCGCCTCACAAAAATTGAGCCGGCCAAGGTAATTATCGACTCCATCATCGAAGAAGCTAAAAACGCCATTAAACAGGCCCAGCAATTCGTGTAATACGAGTTTTCCAACTATTATTTCTACCCTTTATTTCTAACTGTTATGTTTAACTATTATTTCTGATTTCTATTTTATTACCCTTCTCCAGGAGATGTTATATTATGATGCGTTTTAACGGAAAGTTTCCTAAATTAGATGCGAAAAGCCATGTTATGCCCGGTGCTCAACTAATCGGCGATGTGGAACTCAAAGAGTATGCGTCCGTTTGGTTTAATGTGGTAGCCCGCGGTGATATCAACAGAATTGAAATCGGCCGCTACACCAATGTACAGGACAACGCCGTACTTCACGTTGATTCCGACAAAGCCTGTGTACTCGGCGACTACGTTACGGTAGGCCATTCCGCCATCGTACACGCTTCCACTGTGGAAGACAATGTGCTCATCGGCATGGGCTCCGTCGTACTGAGCGGCTGTCACATCGGCACGGGTTCCATTATTGCTGCGGGAGCCGTTGTGTTGGAAAATACAACCATTCCTCCATACTCCTTAGTTGTAGGCTGCCCTGCTAAAGTAATTCGCACCGACGAATCACAAAAAGACCGCATTCACAGCCAGGCCTTAAAATACAAACAACTTTGGACTGAAAAATACGGCTTCCTCCATAAACCGGACGGGGAAACATACGACGGTTCAGAAATCGTGTAATAAAATAAAACGGATGATGAGTTCTTCTCACCATCCGTTTTTTATTTATATCCATTAAGCTTTATCTAGTCCATAGCGATAACTACTTCACCATCGGCCAAACTCTTCTTCACATCAATGATGCGCTGATTTTTTGAACCTCTAAAGCGAAGACTTGGATCTTTCAAGGCATCTTCAAAGCGGCCGTCCACTAAAATATCGCATTGTTCAAGCAGTTCTTTTTTACCGGGGCAACTGATTAATTGATCCCAAGTATAGCCGGAATAGGCCCAAATATCCTTATCCGGTGCAGCGGCTCGAACAGCCTTCACCACATCCAGGAGACCCTCTACATTCTGAAACGGCTCACCGCCCAGTAAAGTAAGCCCCGCTACATTCGGATCGGTCACATAGGATACAACCGTTTCCGTTTCTTTATCTGTCCAAGGCTTCCCTGCTGTTGGATCCTGGTACTCTTCATTAAAACAGTTAAAACATTTATGGGTACAACCGGTTACAAATATGGATGTGCGAATGCCGGAGCCATTTGCAATATCGTATTTGCGAATTTGTCCATAATTCATTGTCTTCGCCTCCAAAAGTTCATCATTTATATACTACTTCTATAAAATAATCACATTGCTTTAAAACTTACAAGCTCTATAAGCCTTATATACTATCTCTATAAAAACACATATTGTTATAAAATCTACACCCTATAAAAGCTCTGTCTCTATTAAAATTACAATCCATATAAGCTCTATAAGATAAAATAACAGGCCATGGTAACATGACCTGTTATTTATTTGTAATAAATTTGTTACAATGCGTAAGTATATTACATACTAAATGTGCATTACGCGGTCTTTAATTTCCTTAGTGCGGCCTTCGTTCCAGAAGTTTTCACCTAAGTAACCGCAAGTACGGCGGATAACTGTCAATTTGTCGCGGTCTTTGTTGTGGCAACGAGGGCATTCCCACTGGTTGTCGTCGTTAACCTTGATTTCACCGTCAAAACCGCACACATGGCAGTAGTCGGATTTAGTATTGAATTCCGCATAGGAAATGTGATCGTAAATGTACTTAATCATTGTCATTACGGCCGGAATGTTATTCGTCATGTTTGGAATTTCCGCATAGGAAATGCAACCGCCGGTCGATTTTTTCTGGAATTCCGATTCGAACGAGAATTTGTCGAATACGTTAATTTCTTCTCGTACGTTTACATGGTAACTGTTAGTGTAATAGCCTTTATCGGTAATATCTTCGATTTCACCGAAACGAGCACGGTCGATGGAGCTGAAGCGGTTTGTCAAGCTTTCAGCAGGTGTGCCGTAGAGGGCAAAGCCCATGTTGTGGCGTTTTTTCCAAGTGTCGATTGCCTGGTTCAAACGATCCATAACCTTCATGGCAAATACACGGCCTTTTTCGCCAGTATTGGATTCACCGGTAATCAGCTTAGTCGCTTCGTACATACCGATATAGCCCATGGAAATCGTTGCATAGCCACCCTTTAAGAATTTGCCGATAGGTTCGCCTTTTTTCAAACGAGCAATAGCACCATGCTGCCAATGAATTGGAGATACATCGCTGGTTACGTCTTTTAACAAATTGTAACGAAGCAATAACGCTTTTTCTACCAAATCAAGGCGTTTATCTAAAATTTCAAAGAAACGTTCTTCGCTGTGACGGGCTAAAATACCAATTTGAGGCAAGTTCAAGCTTACTACGCCCATATTGAAGCGACCGTCAAATACATATTCGCCCTTTTCGTTTTTCCAAGGAGACAAGAACGCACGGCAACCCATAGGACTGAATACGTTGCCTTCGTAATTTTCCTTCATTTTCTTAGCGGAAATATAGTCAGGGTACATGCGTTTTGCCGTACATTGTGCAGCCAACTCAGTCAAATAATAATATGGTGCATCAGGGTGAATATTGTGTTCATCCAATACATAAATTAACTTAGGGAACGCCGGCGTAATGTAAACATCCGCTTCGTTCTTAACGCCCTGAATACGCTGTTTCAAGATTTCTTCGTCAATAAGAGCCGCTTCTTTTGCATATTCGCTGTTAGGGTCGAAATGCATGAACAAGGTAACGAAAGGAGCCTGACCGTTTGTAGTCATCAAGGTGTTAATCTGGTACTGAATCGTCTGAATACCGTCCTTAACTTCTTTGCGCGTACGTTTCCACGCAATCTCCTTCGCCTTTTCCATATTCGGCTTCATGCCGTAAATTTCAACCTGTTCTTCCAATACATTGGCCAATAATTTGTCGTAAGACTTACGAACAAATGGCGCCAAAATACGGTCGATACCATTGATGCTCTGACCGCCGTACTGGCCGGAAGCTACTTGCGCGATAATCTGAGTCGTTACTGTACAAGCTACCTGGAAAGACTTCGGTGTGTCGATTTTCTTGCCGTTGATTACGGTTCCGTTCGTCAACATATCTTCCAAGTTGATTAAGCAGCAGTTGAACATAGGCTGAATAATATAATCCATGTCGTGGAAGTGAATAGCACCGCTGTCATGGGCCTGCACGATGTCTGCAGGAATCAATTTACGACGGGCAATATCTTTGCTCACTTCACCGGCGATCAAGTCGCGCTGTGTAGAAACAATAGCGGCGTCCTTATTGGAGTTTTCATCTAAAATTGCTACATTGCTACGGTCCAACAAGCCGAATACATCTTCGTCAGTTGTATTTACCTTGCGCTTGAAGCTCTGAACAGCCTTATAGTTTTCATACGCTCTGGCGGTAGCCGGGTTATGGTATTGAATCAATTTGTAGTATACCTGATCTTCAATGGCATAAATTGTCATTGTTTTGTGCAGACTTAATGCATATTCTTCGATTTCATCGGCAATGCGATCTGCAAGACCTTCTTCGTAAAGACCGGTACTACTGTTCATAGCTTTTTCGATAGCTATGGAAATCTTTGATTTATCGAAAGGCACTTTTTGGCCATCTCGTTTAATTACCTCTAACACGACTATTCCTCCTAAGTATTTTAATCTTTATTTCGCCCTACTTACATCTTGATTGGTCGCCGTTTATCGTTTCCCTGATTGTATATAAACCGGTCAACCTATACAAGTTGTAGTATAGCGACTAGAAAAAAGGACCAATAATAGTCGAAAAAAATATGTGACGCATCCGGTCACACTCGCTACATGTCTCCATATATCGGCCTTTTTCCCTATGTGTGAAAAAAAATATTGTATAATTAACTTCTTGTTAATTATACAATATCTAGTAGAGCATTTCAATAAATTATACTATATATAATATGCATTATGTTATTTTATTTTTTCACTTGACTTAAATAGAATGCAGTCAGAACCGCTCTATTTACCTTCGAAGCACCGGTTAAAGGCAATTTCCTTAACCAGAAAAAGTGCTTTGGACACTCTTTTGCCTGTAAACGTTCGTGGACAGCCCGTATAACAGCTTCCTTTGCCTCAGCATATATTTCGCATTTCAAGGAGTTAATATCCGATTCATCCACAATATGTTCATCTTCAACGAAGAAATTAGAAGAATTCTCTTCGTTAGTCTCTTTTATTCTGATTTTCTCATCAGGCACTATAAAGGCCACCGGCTGCTCACCGCGCAAGTCATCCTTCACCCCCAGCACGACCACATCAGCTATACCGGGAACGCATAATAGTTGAGATTCTAAATACGGAAGGGATAATTTATAACCGCCCCGATTAATAATCGCATCATTGCGCCCTCTAAACAACAGGCGGCCGCTTTCTGTAAACGCCCCCAAGTCCCCCACTGTAAAGGGCCGGCTGATTCCCTCAATACCATATGGTGTATCTACAACAATCCGATTGTCTCTGTCAAGACTCACCGCAACACCTTTAAAGGCATAGCCCACCGTATCCGGTTCTCGAAGCCACTCTTCAAACGTACAATATGTGATATAGTTCAATTCACTGGCTCCATAGTACAAAATACAGGTCGTATGAGGTTGGAGCTTTTTCAGCCCCAAAACCAGCTTATAATCCAGTAACTGCGATCCTGTAAAAATAACCTGCAAGTCCGGCAAGGTTTCATGCAATACAGGTAAGAGCATGCGCAACTTCGTAGGCAACAAATATATATGAGTCACTTGATGGAGCCTTAACAGTTCCACCCATCGCCGCGGCGACATATAACGCGCGATAATCGCCGTACCGCCGGCATATAAAGTAGACAGTACACTATTTAAGTTCCCTGTAAAACTCATGCTGCCATGTACGAATAATACAGACTCCTTATCGGTAAGGAATACGCGATTTTGCTCGTCAAAAAAATCAGACCACGTACTTAGATTGCGCCAAAGCACTTTAGGTAAACCCGTAGTGCCGGATGTAAGAACGCCAAAAGAAGCCTTCTCCGGAATAATATGTTCCTGTTCAGCTACATCGTCCAGGGCATACTTCTTGCAAAGTTGCGCCGTACGCACTTCACTCAGATCTGCATGACAGAGCAAAGGCCGTGATTGATTGTATATAGCATTGAGCCAGCTTATAAGCTGTGTCTCAATGTTCTCCGTTTTGATAAAACAAACGGTGCCTTTCATACTGACCCCGTCTGTATCACAACCGGCATCCATGGGTGCTGTCACACATTCCCACAATTGACCGTATGTTATTTTTTTATCTTCAATCACTAAGGCAGTCTTCTGTGGCTGCGTTTTTCCATAGTCTGCCAAAGCATGAAACAATCTGTCCGCCATCGAAATTCCTTCCCATCTTGCACTTGTAAGTAAACCATCCGTTTACCAATAAATTATCTTCTTACTGCCGCTCCAATAAAATAGCCGTGCCCATACCGCCCGCCCCGGCCACGGCCGCTACCCCATAGCGTCCGTTTCTTTGTTCCAAGGCTGACATGAGGTGAAGTACATTCATGGCCCCGGAACAACCGTACGGATGGCCGTAAGCTAAACCTCCGCCAAGGCTATTGTATTTTTCCATATGGTCGCCATAATTGCGTTCGAACAGCACATCAATAACCGCAAACGCTTCGTTCCATTCCACCGCATCAATTGCATCCATAGACAGATTATTCTTTTCCAATAAAGCCTCTGTACTGCGCCACGCCCCTTCAGGGCTATAGCGCGGATCACCGCTCCAAATTAAGGTATCCACAATACGGAACGGTCCCGGTGTAAGGCTGAGTCCAACAAAAGCCGCCCCGTCATGAGTAAAACAAGTATTCCCTGCAGTCAGCAAATGACTGCCTTCCAAAATAAAAGGCATGCGGTTTAACAGTTTGCTGCTTATTCTTGCTCGAATACTCTCATCGACGAATTGTTTGTCCAGCACTTTATCCACCGATGTTTGAGATGACAAATTCTCTCTTAATAACGGCGCCAATCGGGATTTTAAAGTCTGTTCCTCCACTATGACTGAATGTAAAACGTCTTTTTCTTTTGCCTCTGCCGCCAGCGTGTGACTGCGCAGTGCATGACGGTCCAATTCACTTTTCGTCATACTATAACGGAGTCCTACCGCTTCCGCCCCTTCAATCATAGTGTATGCACTATTTGTGTGCGGTGAAAACTGCGCCACCATATAGGAGCCATCACGGGAGTCTCGTTCGTCGTACGTGCGGAGCGGTTGCAAAGAACTGCTCTCTATTCCGCCGGCCAATATATATTCCGCCTGACCACTCAATAGAGCCCGGTATCCCTGGATAATCGCCAAGCCGCCGGAAGCACATTGCATATCTAGTGTATAAGCCGGTGTCTTCATCCCGTAAGACGAATACAGCGACATAAGACGCCCTATATTACCGCCGGTGCCTACAGCATTACCGCAAATAATCTCGTCCGCCTTATACTCGCGCTCAAAAAGCTCGTTTAGCAGCGCCGCCCCCAACAATTCGGGCCGTATGTATTTGTATTGTCCGTTATAAACACCAATGGGCGTCCTGAGGCCGCCCATAGTGTAAACTTGTGCAGTTGTATTCATTTAATCACCACAATATTCTGACTGTTCATATGATTAATCACTACAATATTCTGACCGCTCATGCGATTAAATTTTGGCTTTAACTAACGGTACACTGATCCATGCCGCTACAAAACATTTTACAATATCCAATGGAATGAATGGCAAGGAGAATGTCATAAAGGCCTGAGTAAATGATAAGTTACTGTATATCATACCGCCGGCCATGCCCATTAAATGTGTAACAGGAATAGTAATCAGCGCAGCACGAATAAAATAAGAAAGGACCTTATTGGGACCTTTAAATATGCTGAGCAATGTGTACGCAATCGGGAAACTCCAGATAAAACCGCCTGTAGGACCGAACAGCTTGGCAAAGCCGCTGGTGCCCCCAATGTAAATAGGCACACCAACAGCGCCTAACAGTACATACACACAGAGCGTAATAAACGCCTGCTTTGGCGGCAATAAAAAGCCGATAAGGCAGAACACGATAGTCAATGCCGTTACCATCCCCGGAACTAAAGGTAACGGAAATGAAAGATATGCTGAAATACCACATAAGGCTACCAATAAAGCCATTTTCGTAAGATCGCGAGTTGTCAAAATAAACACTCCTAACTAATTCACCTAAATACCTATATACATTTTTACGTCTTTGATTCTATAATTCTTAGTTTCCCTGCAGGCTCTAAATTATTCAGAACGTACTTAGTCGCTTTTAATCACTCTTAAATAAACTTAAACGTTCTACCTGCCCCTTACATCCATTTAACCATAAACACTGTACGGCCCTGCACAAGGCCGTGCAAGTTATATCGCCCGGTCGGTTGTTCAACCAGCTCTACGACTTCGTCTGCATATACGGGCAACTTAAACCGCATGTAAATGTCTGTAGGCATGTGATTTCTGCCATGAAGCCACTCCATAAGTCCTTCCAACAAGAGACAGCCCGGTACAATGGGATGAGTTGTGCGATGAATGGGGTTTTCATCGTTCACAGACCGGACAAACTGAAGGATTTGAGACGCATTGTATTGTAAACCGTTCGCGTCCACTGTTTCAGTCACTTCTTTACGTGGAGTACTGCTATATGGAGTATCACCGCTATATGGGCTATATGAGGTGTTGCTGCTATATGAAGTATCACCGGTACATGGAGCATCACTGCTATATAGAGCTCCACTTTGGCTTTCACGCTCTGTCGCTTCACACACTTTATGAGACATCGTCACCAACTCAACCAGTTCCATACCATGTTCTACCGCTTGTAAAGTAAAGGCTCGTTTCGAGTTCCCTTCTTCAAAATTCTGCGCGGCGGCAGGAACAAGCTCTGTCGATTCGGAGAGCTGTTTCCAATGTAAGGATCCGATAACTACATTCTTTGGACAATCGGGATATGACGCTATTATCTTTTTAAACAATTGTCGTAATTCCGTCATAAGTCCTCCTGCGGTAATGTAAGCGAATAACCTAAATACAGGTGTTTACAGTTTAAATCTCCCTGCTTGTAAAGGCAGTTTTCTTTAACATGTAACCTGCCTGATCTGGCTATTTTCATTTGGAAACATGACTTGATTATATAGAACTCCTTTCTATTTGTCAACTTAGTTAAATTTATAGGTTAACAAAAAAGACTTTGAAGAAAGATGTGAAAAAACGCAGCCGTTTCATCATCAAACTTCAAAGTCTTCTTTAATATTCAGTTATTTTTTGTAATAGGTCGATTAAGATCTCACCAATTTTTATACAGCTCCACTGCAATGGATGTTAGGTTCATTTATAAACGTCCTTGCAGCGAATGTCCGGACTATTTATGTACTTCGCTCTGCAGGTCATGGGCCAATTCAAGGATATACTCCTTAAAATCCTCACCCACTAATGGAGAGCGTAAGCCGTATTCCACGGTAGCCTGCAAATACCCTAAGCGGTCGCCAATATCATAGCGTCGACCTTCGTAGTTATAGGCATAAATATCGCAGTTCAAACGGGCCAACGCATCAGTAAGCTGGATTTCATTACCGGCCCCTTGTGGCGTTTTCTCTAAAATATCAAAGATTTCCGGATCCAAAATGTAGCGTCCCAACACGGCCAAGTTGGACGGTGCCAAATGACGGCTTGGTTTTTCTACCAGACCTTCCACTTTATATAAATTATCCTCAATCAGCTTGCCTGATACAATGCCGTAGGAGCTTACTTTTTCAGACGATACATATTGAGCGCCCAAAATCGTGCCGCCCCGTTCGTTGTACACGTCCATAAGTTGCTTTAAGCAAGGATTATCCGGATTGTACACTACATCATCGCCAAGCAGTACTGCAAACGGTTCATTGCCGATAAACGCTTTTGCACAGAGCACCGCATCACCTAAGCCGCGAGGCGCTTTCTGGCGAATGAAGTGAACGCGAATATTGGCCAGCGAGCGAACCATATCGAGCTGCGTCTTCTTTCCCTGCTGCTGCAATAACTGTTCCAGCTCAACACTGGTATCAAAATGGTCTTCAATGGCGCGCTTGTTGCGCCCTGTAATAATCAGAATCTCTTCAATACCCGACGCGAGCGCTTCTTCCACGATATACTGGATGGCCGGTGTATCTACGATAGGAAGCATTTCCTTTGGCTGCGCCTTTGTGGCCGGTAAAAAACGTGTACCGAAACCGGCTGCCGGTATTACTGCTTTTCTTACTGTTTTCATGATGAGCCTCTTTTCAATGTGCTATACCATTACATTCCCTAATTTATGTAATCACATAAGACAAACCTGCCGCAAAAAGAGGCAGGTTTCTCTATTAGAAGTCCTTAGCTACAACTGTGTAAGACCATTTTTTCTGTTTTGACTGATAGGTTAACCAACCTTCAAAGGAGTGCATATCACGATACCATGTGTAATCCACATAGCGAAGCTCGCCACTTTCCACATCACGTTGCAAATTGACGCTGATTCGATCGAGACGTGTCAATTGATACGACACACCGGTTGATAAGTTATGTAAAACATCTACACGGTCAAATGGATATGGCGAATTATGCTTAGGATCAATATTATGCTGACGATAGTTAGCCCATGCTGTCAACTTGCTATTAATACGCCAGCTATTATTCACACCCCAATATGGCATACTGCGCGTTAAGTCATTGTACCCATAATGGTCGCGTTGATATCCTATATAGAAACGTGTATTTACATTTTTTAGCGGGTGAACCGTATCATGGCTTAACTCACCTTTAATCATATTGTGACTGCCGCTGATATAGTCTTCTTTCCAATGACCGATATTCGCTTCACCACGCACGGTAAATGGTGTATCGCCAACATGGTATGTATTCGTATAAACGGAGAATTCCGGTTTCTTTTTAACCCATACAGTACGGGCGTTTAAAGTAGAAGACTCACGACTTACACCGAAGCGCATACCGCCCCAAGGGAAGTAATGACGATAACCGTAACTTGGCTTAAAGCCTTCCTTCGTCATCCATTGGTAATTGTAATACAGTTCTCCATTTTCTCCGATAGGATAATCAATATTACCTTTTAAGCCGAAGCCGTCATCACTGGTATACGATGGTCTTGGAATAATACTGAAGGTGTTAAATTTGCTTTTATCACGGCGCAAAGAGACTACATAGCGCTTCATGCTCAAAATTTGACCATTTTTAATATATAGTCTTGCATCATTTACAATGGCTTTATCGCCCGGATATACCTCAATGGTAGAACCTTCAATACGATAGTCAGGCACACCTTTAAAAGCCATGGCATGCTCGGTTGTAAGCCAGCCATTGGTAATAAGGCCTGTATTCCCGTCAAAATCTGCGTGTTCCGCCTTCACATAGTAAGGCGCCACAAAGCCGATTACATCAGGTACAGACATGGCATTAGTGCCACTATTGAATTGTAAATCACTACCGGTAATATTTTTAGTAGCCCCTTTATCCTCTAAAAAGCGGAACGGACCTTCCGTTGTATAGTCCTGTGTTTTACTATTGCCCAATAACTTTTCGGAGAACATCTCCCGATTCCCCTGCCGGGCTTCCACTTTGCCCACAGCGACCACATTGCCTGTTAAGTCGCTATAGTACATACTGTCCGCATCAATGCGAATCGGCAATGTACTCGGATCCTGTGCAACTTGTACCTTGCCTCGGCGCACTACTTGAACAGGCGGATTCAGTATATCCGCACTGTACATAGTCACCGCCGTACTCTGACTTTTACTGTCAGCTTCAGCCTGACGATTGATCTCGTTGTAACGAGCTTCAGAAGCTGTCTGAGTGGACAAAGAATTTGCCGTACTCAGCGCATCAGTTGTATTCTGTTCAGTCCCGTCGGCAGCCTGCACACCTATAAGGGGCATTAACATCAAAGCCGCACCTAAAGCATATGTCGCTTTTTTCCTTACCATTTACTAATACCTCATTTATTGCTTAGATTAGCTCCGCTTAACTACAATAATCGGCTGAGCCGGTGCTGTTGCTGCGGAGGAACTCTCCTCTTCTTCCTGAACAGTGCTTTCTGTATTGTCTGCACTGTTATCTGTTGTATCTTCTTCTACTGAACTTTCTTCTACAGTCTGTTCGGAACTGTCATCGGAAACCGTGGACGTATGGTCAGCGGCATCATCAGCCGGAACCAATGTTACGGATTCGTCAGAATTACCTAATTCATAGTCGTCATAATTAGAGCTGCTTACGCCGCTGTTATTCGTATGAGCGAGCCCGTCACCACCGATAACGATGCCCTGTACAGTAACAGCTTCCTGCGGCTGTACATACACTAAAGAACCTACAGGCAATTCGATATTTTTTCCTTTTACGAAGAAACCGCCCACAATACCGACAGGTCCGAGAAGTACGGCACCGGCTACGGAAGCACCGGCCGCTTTCAATTCCTGTTTAGTTCGTTCTTTTGCTTCTTCACCTTGAATAGCTGTGAAAGAACCGCCATCCAACGTTGGAACCTTATCGAACACCATATCTAATTTGCCACTTCGACCGAAGGAAGAAGCCGATTTGATTTCAGAAATATGACCTTCCCCGACTGTACCGGCAGGAACGAGAAGTACATTACCGTCCATAATATCGTCCGCTACGGTAAAGGAGAATGTGTCACCTAATTTATTGGTTTTTGAAGAAATTGGCGTGTTCAATGTTATGGAGAATACGTCAGTACTGCTTACAGTCCCCACCTGAGAAGTCAATTTCAACGGTTGTCCGTTAATTGTTTTGTTGAGAGACTGAATACGGCTTTCCAACGAACCGGTGGCAATGCGGCCGTTCACGCTGCGTTCCAAGTGCTCGATGCGGGATATTAAAGAACCGGAGCCCACTTTATTCTGGTAAGACCATTCCAACATGGCCAATTGTTGCTGTACAGATACTTTACCCTGTTTATTGCCTTCAATAGAGCTGTATAAAGAGTCTACACGAGATGTTAAAGTGCCATCTCCCTGTTTACCATATACAGTCTGGCCGATCTGATCAACGCGGTCCACAAGAGCGCCTACTTGAACGGATCCATAAATAGTGGTTTCCAATGCATCTGTTTTTTCTAATACAGTTTCAGGAGCAGCCCAAACTTGTCCGGAAAACAAAGCTGCTACCGCTAACAGTACGACTTGTTTCTTCATATATCCTCCACAACTACATTAAAACTTAACGTCAATAATTGCTGATACCCCTACACCTTGAATACGAGTAGCATTTACAGGGTTTGTGCTGTCAATTGGCACCAAGCCTTTTACACGCGCCACATTATTGAAGCTTGCTTCAAGCTGTGCTACCGCCTGAACGCGTTCGACTTCTGATGCAGGGCCGGTTACCTGAGCGGCACCGATGTAGCCGTTATTACCAACGCTGACAATTGGAACTACTTTAGTTGTGTAAGTAGTGCTCAAATTGTTCTGGCTTAATAATTTGTTCAAGAAGTCATTGATTTGATCGCCGAAGCGGTCAACCAAAATACCTACACCGCCGATTTTTAAAATACTGCCCAAGCTGAACGCCTGTGTAGTTGCTACCATGCCGGTAGAAAATGTAAGTGATGCAACCAATGCGACTGCTAATAGTTTCTTTTTCATATGTATGTCCTCCCTTTAGAGCGTCTGACATATTCAATCTTAATCAAATATAAGGCTCTGGCTCTCAAGCAAAATACGAGCTACAGGCTCATTACATTTACACTAAATTATACCATACATAAGTCATTTTGTCCTTATAAAACAGGCTTTTCAACGAAAAAGAAGCTCTTCATACGTCCGTCATTCTCTTTCCTCAATATTTCAGAGAAATGACGTTGTGCAAAGAGCTTCTTTTATTATTATGAAGAATTTTCTTCAATAAGCAGCAAGGCTATGTGAAATTGTATTTCACGTTTTGTAGAAATTCCAAATCCGTTTTATTGTGGTAACGTGTTTACCTGACCAAGCACATCGCCGGCAGCTCTGATTTTCTGTTCATTGCCCATAACGCTGATGTGTTTGTCACCCATAACGGCTTCAACCAAATCGGCCAGACGACGAATATCTTCCGGACGAGTTGCGATAACTTCTTCACGGAATTTTTCAGCGGCCGCTTCGTTATTTTCACCGAAGTACAAGCCCATAGCGCGAGGTCCGCGCAATGCAGGTGTCATTGGAATATCCAAGCCGCTCATAGTACCGATAATATATTTGCGCATTTCACGGTCGGACAATTCAAAATTACGCAAGAATTGAGCCAATTCTTCGTACACATTCAATGTTTCAGTCAAGTTAGGATCGCGATAGCTGCAAAGTACCATGTTGCCGTTGTTGTAGAAGTTGGCAAAGGCGCCGTACGCACCGCCCTGAACGCGGATGCGGGTCCACAAGTATTCGTAACGCAAAATCGTAGCCAATACACTCATAGGTCCTTCGTATTTGAAACCGTGGTCCTTGAAGTTACCGCCCTGCGCTACATACTGAACCTTGCCGGCTGTAACGATACCTTCGTTTTCGTAAGTCTTCGTCATCTTCAACTGGCCGGTTGCATATTCTTCGTGAGACCAGGATGTAAGAGCTTCAGCTATTTGAGGCTTGAATACTTCGTATTCCGCTTTTTCGCCAACGAACATGATGTCCACATTATTGGCGCGGAAGATTTTACGAGCTACAGCAACTAATTTTTCAGGTAACTGTGCCAAGGCTTCTTTATCTTTCAAAAGATCCGCCAATTGTTTGAAGTATGTTAAGCCGTCCGCATCACGGAATTTGCCAATATCGGAAACCTGCGCCATAACGCGGTTAGAAACGATAGTATGACCGCGACGGAATGCATCGGTATCCCAAATCGTTTTCGATTCGTTTACAAGTTCTGTAAGACGAGCTGTATCCGCATAAGACGTAGCTGTTACCAACTCAGTGATGATGCGTGTTACATCGGCCAATTTGGCATGCAATGCTTTGGCGCGTACCACCATAAGCGGTACAAAGGCCTGACGTTCATTGTACTTAGGCAAGCCCACCACTTCAGCGCTGAAACCGCCCAAGTTCAAGTTAATATCTTTAGCAATATCTTCATAGGTGCGTTTTTCTGTATTTACACGGGCCAACACTTCGCTGATTAAGTTTGCGTAGAATAATTCATCTTCAGTGAGGCTGTCCAAATTGAAGTAGAAAGCCAAGTAGTTAATGCCTTTTGCATTCGTAGGCACAAAGTGAAGACGAGCGGCATCAACCGGTTCATCGTAGCGGTCAATATGCTCTACTTTTGGAGACAAATCGGACAATTCCAACAATGGAATCGTATGAAGCGCTTCTTCTGTGTCCGGTGCAGCTTGACGTGCTTTCAGACGTTTTGTTTCTTCAATAATTGTTTCAATTTCTTTCTTGGACATGTCGGCTTTCAATGTTTGAAGCTTTTCACGTTCCGCTTTTTCTTTCTGTTCCTGCAAGCCTTTTTCAGGATAGATGGAAACCAATGCTTTGTGAGTGTTTTCTAAAATGCACTGGCGAATCAATGTTTCGAAGTAATCCCCTTCCAAGCCTTTGCGGATGGCGGCCAACGCGCCGTCGTAGCGAAGTACTTCGATAGGATCTTTATCGTAAATCCACTGGTCCATTACACGAATGCCGTATGCAAGGCCGATTGGACGACCGCCGAAATCAGCTTCGCGAAGAGCGAATTCTGTAATGTTTAAAGACGCTTCCAACAAAGTCTTATCCAAGCCTTCTGTTACCATGCGGGATAATTCACTTTCCACGATGGACTGCAGACGAGCCTGTTCTTTCATTTCAGAACCGGTTACGGAAATATTCCAGATTGGCTGACGCAAGCTGTCTAAATAGTAGCCGCTAATGTCACTGCCGATACCGGCTTTAACCAACGCCTCTTTAAGAGGGGCCGCCGGCGAAGTTAATAAAGCATGAGTCAGAATTTCGAAAGCCAAATTCTTTTCCACATTCATTTCAGGCATTACATAAGTAAGAGCATGCATTGTTTTGCCCGCTTCATCTTCTTCGGAGCCGATGCCGTAAGCATAGGAAGCCACTTTGCCTTCTCCGAACGGAGCCTGCAATGCGATGGAAGAATCTACGGTAATAGCGTCAAAGTTCGACAAGTATTCTTCATCGATGAACTGTAACTGTTCTTCAATGTTCATTTTGCCATAAAGGAACATGTAGCTGTTGGACGGATGATAATAATTGTGATAGAACTCTTTAAATCCTTCATAGGTTAAATCTGTAATATTATCAGGATTACCGCCGGAATCAACACCATAGGTTGTGTCAGGGAATAATTCAGCCATCATGTGCGTATCTAAAATAGAATCCGCCGAAGAGTATACACCCTTCATTTCATTGTAAACAACGCCTTTGTAAATTAAGTCGTCGTCCATAGATTCCAATTCATAATGCCAGCCTTCCTGCATAACGATTTCCTTGTCGTTGGCTACGCGAGGATAGAATACGGCATCCAAATATACGTCCATCAAGTTGTGGAAGTCTTTGTCATTTTTAGACGCTACCGGATACATAGTTTTGTCCGGATAAGTCATGGCATTTAAGAATGTGTTCAAAGAGCCTTTTACCAATTCAACGAATGGCTCTTTCAACGGGAACTTGCGGGAGCCGCAAAGTACGGAGTGTTCCAAAATATGGGCCACACCGGTGCTGTCTTTAGGCGGTGTTCTGAAGGACACGGAGAACACTTTATTGTTGTCGTCCGCATCAATATATAACAGGCGTGCGCCTGATTTTTCATGTTTCAGTAAATACGCTTCGCTATTGAGCTCTGCCACAAATTCTACGCGTTCCACGCGAAATCCATGGTACATTTCATTTACTTTCATATAACTCTTCCTTTCAAACAAATTTATTTAATCGGCTAAAATGACGTAAATTTATCATCGAATTAGCACATATGTTAATATTGTCACTATTTAATAGTATCACAACTGATAGATTTTTTCATTAGTTTATATTGACTTTTTTAAATATGACGCCAAAAAGCAGATTTCCCATAAGAGAAATCTGCTTTTATAAATTCGCGCTCACCGACGGAGCGGACATTCAGTTTTTATTTATTATCTCAAAGACACCATAGACTCATCGGTTCGTTAGCCTCGTATGTCTAACGCCTTCAGATTAACCGCGCTGATTAATAATCAGGTTGTCGTGAATAGCACGAACTGCATCTTTAACGCGCGCTTCGTCGATCAAACAAGCTACGCTGATTTCAGAGGTGGAGATAATTTCAATGTTAATATCTTCCTGGCTGAAAATGCCGAACATCTGAGCTGCTACGCCCGGCTGGCCTAACATACCGGCGCCGATAATAGACACTTTCGCCATTTGTTCGTTAATGCTGTAGCCTTCCATTTTAGTGTGTTTCTTCAATTCGTCCAACACTTCGCGGGCCAATACAACATCATCGCGGGTAATGGTGAATACAATATCAGTTACCGTATCTTCCACAGTGCGGATGCTTTGAACAATCATGTCCACATCTACGGATTTATCAGCCAAGCTCTGGAAAATTTTATGAGCTACGCCCGGTTTATTTTCAACGCCCATAATCGATACTTTTGCTACATTTGTATCGTCAGCTACCCCCATAACGGTATGTTTATTTGCTGCCATTGTATAGTCCTCCCGAATTATTGTCCCTTCTCTATCAGTGAATGTGGAACGCACATGGATAGGTACTCCATAGCGAACCCCCATTTCAACTGCACGCGGCTGCATTACACCTGCACCCAAACGTGCCATCTCAAGCATTTCGCCATATGTGATTTCTTCTAACTTTATAGCGTTCGGTGCAATGCGCGGATCTGTGGAATAAACCCCTTCCACATCTGTGAAAATCTCGCACACATCGGCACTCATAGCGCCGGCCAAAGCCACCGCCGTCGTATCGGACCCCCCACGGCCCAATGTGGTAATATCACCGGCATCGGTAATCCCCTGGAAACCGGCAACTACAACGATATTGCCCTTATCTAACGCGGCAAATACACGACTTGGATCAATATTTAAAATACGGCCTTTACCGTGATTATCACTACTGATAATCCCCGCCTGCTCACCGGTCATGGAAATAGCCGGTTGCCCTTTTTCCATAAATGCCATGGACATTAAGGCGATTGTAATCTGTTCGCCGATGGAAAGTAAGCGGTCCATCTCACGACCATACGGACGGGACGTTACTTCTTTAGCCAAACTAACTAAATCATCTGTTGTGTTCCCCATGGCCGAAACAACCACCACGATGCGGTCGTCTTCTTTTTTATCGCGTAGCACACGATTTACGATATTGTAGATTTTTTCTGGTGTAGCTACGGAGCTACCACCGAATTTTTTAACAATTAATGCCACAGCAATCCCTCTTTACTCAAAAACAACCATACACTAGTAAAATATATAAAAATAATCTAACACATATAGACGCCGTCTGTAAAGTAAAAATCTTTTTATTCTCTCCCTATCACAGCGTTTTACGCTCGCGCTTTCAATTCTTCTACGCGCGCTAAAAATTCCTCCAGGCTGAAATAGCCGGCCCGGCGGTCCAATTCCTTATCATCGCGATACACCACCAGTGCCGGTACAGAGAACACGCCCTGTTGCGCCGCCACAGCCGGTTCCTCTTTCACATTCACATAGGTATATTCCACATCCTTGTGGGTCGTAAGCCACTGATTGAGCTTTACATTTAGCGCCCCACAAGCCGGACAGGCTTCTGAACCATATTGAACAATTTTATACATATTAATCGTTCCTTCCTCTATTATTTTAAATCCTTTATTATTTTAAATCCTTTATTATTTTAAATCCTTTATTCTTTTAAAGTTATTTTGAATTCTTTCATTTCCAAGGTGTTAAGTTATGCGTACGCAGACATTTCCAAAGTTTCAAGTCATACGCAAACAACGTTTCTAAGGTTTTAAGTCGTATGCAAAAAAGCGCCAAGACCAAGGTCTCAGCGCTTTATCTAATTCAATGTAATTCACGATACATCGAATCCGCCATCAGGTTAAATTACTTATTTAACTACGATGTCTTTTTCGGATTCCCATAAACCGTGGATGTTGCAGTAGGAAGTAGCGATTAACTTACCGGATTTCTTAAAGCTTGCTACTACTACGCCGGCTGCTTCAGCATATACAGGGCCTTCGTTAGCGCCTGCAGGAGCTTCACCATGCACGTTGAATTCTAAGCGAGCTACTTCGTAAGGCAAAGTAGTACCTTCTTCAACATAATATAATTTTATCCAGGAGATATGATGTTCTGTTGTGTTAGGATGAGCAATGTCCTTACCTACTTCTAATTCGATATGAACCTTTTCACCGGCTGCTACTGTATCAGGTGCAGTAATTACAGGAACGTGTTTTTCATTTTTGAAATCTGCAGATTTTACGAAATTACCTAATGTCATTAGTATAACCCCCTTGGAAATTAAAATCGTCTATAAGAAAATTCTTATAGTATAACTTTATACTTTTTGTAAATTAAAGTTATCAAGTATTGATAATCATTTAACTTCACTTTAATTATACGCATATACAAGTATTTTTTCAAGCATTGACACGAATTATTTCGATATAAAATTTGAGTAAACTTTATATAAACCGGTAGTAAACTACAGGGACAACCAACTGAAAAATAACTTATATGCCGGGACAACAGCATGCCCTTTATATAGTTAACAGAGGGCATTCTTATTATACTTTAATCATAACTCCCAAAGCATTAACTAGAACTCAATGCCCCTCGCCGCTTTGATGCCCTGTTCATAGGCGTGCTTTACCGGCTCCATAGATGTTACTGTATGTGCCAGCTCAATAATTTCAGGGCGCGCATTACGTCCTGTAAGTATCATATGCAAATCTTTCGGCTTATCTTTTAAAAGCTGCACTACTTTCTCCGCATCCACCAGTTCGAAGCCAATGGCATAATTAATCTCATCCAACACAATGAGATCCCAGTTTCCGGACTGCACTTCGCGCTCCACCATGCGCCAACCTTCAGCGGCCGCTTCTTCATGAGCCTTAATTTCTTCCGGCGTGCTCTTCTGCTTATGGTACACAAAGCCCTTGCCCATCTGGCGAATCTCGATAGGGAGGCCCGCTTTGTTAAGCGCCTCTATACAGGTGAGCTCGCCATAGTTCATAGCCCCTTTGATAAATTGAAGAATCAGCACGCGCAAGCCCTGACCTACGGCGCGCATAGCCGTGCCCAACGCTGCGGTCGTCTTGCCCTTGCCGTTCCCTGTATTAACCAGAATTAATCCTTTTGGCAAATCAGCTGTGGAATGATTCGATGCATTAGCTGTTGATTTATTCGATACATCAGCCGGTCTGTTGGATGATGATTCATGCGTTTGATTATCTGTATGTTCTGTATGTTCTGTAGCCATAAGGGGCACCTCAATTCTTTCCGCCATATTGCCGCGCCGCTTCTATGAAACGGGCCACCGCTTCATCATTGCCGGCAAAGTTAATATGTAAATAGGACGCCAATACATTATCCTTGCTATAACCACCCACGTAGACCTGCTTTTTACGACCTCCTTCAAAGCGGAACGCCCAAGGGAAGTCTACGTCCTCGGCAGAGACTCCTGTTATCGAATCAGAAGTCTTTTCCGCTGAAGCTTTATCATCCTTCGAAACAGAATCATCCATCACTTCCATAGTGGAAAAGTGGAATTCATGGCCGCGCAGTGTTTCACCGTTCCGTACCAGCACTGTATCCTGAAGTGCGGTCGCTTCTACATATCCTACGCGTTGCAAACTGTCCTGCATGGCACAGCGCGCCGGCACAAGACCAACCATAGGCAATGTATTTTTTTCAAAATCCACTACCTCTTCAGATAAATACATGAGACCGCCACATTCCGCATACACCGGCATACCTGACCGGGCTGCTTCTCGAATCGCCTCTTTCATGGACTCGTTTTCACTGAGCGATTGCAAGAACATTTCCGGAAAACCGCCGCCAAATATAAGCGCCTCTACCTTTGGAATCGTCTTATCCCGCAACGGACTGAAATAAATAAGTTCCGCCCCTTGTACCTCTAAGACCTGCAAGCTCGCAGGATAGTAGAAGGAAAAGGCTTCATCGTAAGCAACGCCGATTTTTACAGACTGGTTAATATCCCCAGCTTGGTTAATGTGTCCAGCTGTTTTAAACTTAGAAGCATTTTTTGAATCCAACACCTCATGATATTTTACGGGCCCCTCTAAAGCAGGAGCTGACTCAGCAATTTTCAGAAGTGCATCAAAATCCAAGCTCTCGCCCATGCACTCGCTGATAACAACCAACGTCTGTTCCACATCCAGTTCTGTAACCGGTGTAAGCCCTAAATGACGCTCCGGCGATTTCATGCGTTCATCTCGATGAATAACACCAAGCACCGGAATATTCAATCGTTCCAGCCCATTGCGAATCATGAGTTCATGGTTAGCCGATCCGATGCGATTTAATATAACACCACGAAAATCCAATTCCTCGTCATAATCGCGAAATCCCTTAGCAATGGCAGCCGCACTTTCACCCATAGCTTTGCAGTCAATAACAAGCACCACCGGCGCCTGTAGCTGTATTGCAATTTCCGCTGTAGAGCTCACGCCGTCCCGTCCACCGTCATAAAGGCCCATTACCCCTTCAATGATGGACAAATCGGCTGTGGCTGAGGCATTTACAAAATAGTCGTTCAACTTTTCCGCTGGCACGAGCCAGGTGTCCAGATTATAACAGTCGCGACCGCTCGCTTCCTTGTGAAACCCCGGATCAATATAATCGGGCCCCACTTTAAACGCCTGTACCGCGTGTCCCACATCACGTAAATGACGCAACATCCCGGCTACAATTGTAGTTTTACCTACACCGGAATTCGTCCCTGCAATAACAAGGCGGGGACGTTTTACCGTTTCCTTATCAAGCATACGCCTTACCTCGTATCAATCTTATAGCGTTCTTATAATATTCTTATTAATATTTAGGGATTTCCCACTTATCGATCTTTACGCTTCGTCAAAATAGTTGATAAATAATTTAATTTCAAATCTTCAGGTAATTCATCTAAACCGCGATAAATCTCTTCGCCGTCCAAGCCGCAACGACTGATCATAACCGCTTCATCGGCCATGTCATATTTTTTAAGTGTTTCCTGAATTTCACCAAAGTTGCGATATACTTTCATGATTACCGCATCATCAGCAACGGCCAGCACCTTGTCGATTTTTTCCTTTGGCGCCGTAGCCGGCACAATAGCCAGCACTTCTTCTTTTTCTACGATCGGATAGCCAAGACGGGAGCCGATGGCACAGAAAGCCGTAACACCGGGAATCGTTTCAATATCATAGCCGGCATTTTCCACCAAGCGGTACACATACATGTAGGTACTATAAAACATAGGGTCTCCTAAGGTAAGGAATACCACTTTCTTACCTTCTTCCAATAAGCCCACAATAATGCGGCGTGCTTCTTCCCAGCCTTCTTGTTGCTGGCTGTTGTCAAGCACCATAGGGAACACAACCGGCACGATTTCCGTATGAGATTGAATATAAGGTTCTGCAATTGTAAGCGCTACGGATCCGTCCTTCTTCTCCGTTTTAGGCGTAATAATTACATCCGCCTCGCCAATAATGCGGGCCCCTTTTACTGTCATTAATTCCGAATCACCAGGTCCTACACCGATTCCATATAATTTGCCTTTCATAAGATGCTCCTTTTTACACTGTTATATACTTCTATATTAATATTAGAGAGACTACACTTCTCTTTAATATTTATTTAGTTAGGGACTATATTTCTATTTAATATTTGGGATTGCCGGTTTTCGTTTTGACCGCCCTTCATAGCGATTCGCCATCGCATCTTCCAAATGGGATGCATATAGCTTCTGAATGGTCTCATATTCGCCAAGGCCTTTTTCATGACGAACCACTTCAAAGCCGTCTGCTTCCAGCTGCTTTACCACACTATCCGGTTCATCACCGAAAATATCGTTTAGTGCATGATCTCCTGCCACCAGTAACAACGGATGGAGGTGAACACGTTTCGGAACAGGACCGCCCAATTGCTCCCAAGGCAATGCCACATCATCAATTTCAGGGAAACATTCCAATGCGGCAATGCGCACACGAGACAATCCGCTGCACAACAATTTCAATTGCAGCACACCGTAACAGCCGTTACCTACGCTCGTGCCACCATGGCCGATGAGTAGTAATCCCTCATCATCAGGAATGTTCAACGGCTTTATAAACGATTCAATTAAGGTTTCATAA
Source organism: Veillonella sp. (assembly GCF_018364065.1). Taxonomy (GTDB): domain Bacteria; phylum Bacillota; class Negativicutes; order Veillonellales; family Veillonellaceae; genus Veillonella_A. The sequence goes on along the minus strand of NZ_JAGZMO010000004.1, from coordinate 220,870 downwards.
TCATCAGGGCGTTCTTCCTGCCCCATGAAATACAGCAAAGGACGACCAATTCGGACAGTTTTTAAATTTCCTTGCCCTTCAAACTCTAAAATATTGTGTTTTAATTTATCGAATTCTTCGCCACCGGTAAAATGCAATGGCTGTACATAAATCGTATCATAACCTTCAGCGATTAACGCTTCCATGGCCCCCAATTCCGTAGCGATTTCCTCGCCCCGTTCGCGCAAGCGTTTTATAATAATACGCGATGTAAATGCTAAACGCACTTCAAACTCAGGCCAGGTCTTTCGTATATGCTCCACAACCGGATTAATTTGCCGTTGTCGCGCCGTTTCTACCGTGGTGCCGAAGGCGACCACCAAAATTGCCTGTTTCATCAAAACCTCCCTGATTGAATCTTCACTATTACTTTCATTATACTAAACAAATTCAAAAACTCACATCCACTATTGTGACCTGTTTATTTCTATAAAAACAAAACGGCCCTGTTTATAAGGACCGTTTTATCTATCTTTAATTATCTGTCATATACGTTTACGTTGCTTGTTAACCTGCCAAATGTGCTACTTTAGACTGTTCCTGTTTCGATTGCCCCTGCTGTTTGCGTTCAATCATGCGAACAGACTGTGCCAAGTGTTTTAAGAACAACTCCTGAACGAATGGATTTTCGCCTAAGCCTTCATTCCAAATGGCTACGCCGTACCCCTCTTCGGTGAGTAGGGTTGCCACGGAATCGGAACGATCGCCGCCGAGGAAATCCATCAAATGCTCCGAGCCGATTAGCGCTAAAGGCACAACCAACACTTCTTTGTGATCAAGGCGTTCCAATAAAGTAAGCGCCTGTTTGAAGTTCGGGAATCCGTTGGATGTGAACACCGCCACATTTTGGCCGTTACCGTATAGGCATTTAAGCTGCAGCGCACTGAATTCCAATTGATTCTGGCCATTCGCCATCAACAATACGGATTTATTTAAGGCACGAATATTTACGTGTTTCATAATCGCATCAATAGTTGCCACATAATCATCAGCGTAGTTTTTTACGCCCAAGGAACTCAATAGCGGTTTGCCCACATGAATGCGCATGCCGCTGTTTCGATCCTGCGCATAGGTGAAAGAGGCAATCGCTTTGCGCATCTTCTGGTAACATTGATCGGCCACCAAGGCGAATGGCAATACGAAAACATCATTAATGCCCTGCCCTTTAAACTCGTTCAATGCATCGGATAATGAGTGTACAGGTGTATTATATTTTTCGTTCCATTTTTCAATGAGCGCATCCGCCAAAAATACGCGGCGCACAATGGCATCGGGATATGCTTTTTTAATCTTTGTTTCCATTATACCAACGGACTTCTCCACGGCCTCTCCGTAAATCGAGCCGAATGTTGCTAAGATAATACCCTTTGTACTCATACGATAATCCTCCATATTAATATACCTATAACATCATTACCATGATGGGACTATAAAAGTTCCGAAAACTGTCATATTTCGTTCTATCGAAAATTCTCGAAATGTATGTTGAATTTTCCTTTGATGGTATAATAATACGTTACTTTAGGAAGTAAGTCAATGAGAATTTATCTCATTTATGGTTTTATCATTGAATATCAATGATAAGATATAATTTTCATAATAAGTACCAAAAAGTATATCTAATTATAACGATTTACTTCGATTATTATCGATTTACCGCTATTTAATTGGAAACATAGTTCCCGAATAGATACTGCAGAGTGAGAGGTATTAATAATTACGATAATAAAAGTTGACTTCTTCATTCGGTCCAAATGAGAAATCCACTTCAAACCTCATAATTATCATTCAGTCACTTTATACTATTTTCATACATTTAATGTATTTTTATACATTTTAACAACTATTAAATCTCCAACATAATTATCTGAACTGCCATCATAATTGACGCTCCGAAACCAAATTAATGGCAACTCTGCTTATACCGCAGGTATTGTCATCATTTTATTGTAATTCTGTTATCGGTTTTATCAATTACTCGTATGCTCACAACAATTTCATACATCTAATGCTTATACTGTGCATATTGTTTTTTATGCGTTCCCATGCAAGTTACATAAATTGAATGCTTCACCGGAAGCACATGATCATCTGTTTGCGGAGCACATCACGATATCAATTGAGACTTTTATCGTTTTCGAAGTAGTTGCAGAAGTAATAGTAACAGACTTTTTCAGTTTTGCCTATCCCATTTTTATTCCTTCACATGCGTACATTCTTTTAATTGACAGGTACTTTATGATTTTGCTATGATAAAAAAAAGTAAAAGTGAATAAGACCATATCAGGTGTAACCCTACTTAATAGAGAAATGCAGTAAACGCTGCTGCGGTCCCGCCGCTGTGTGAGGGAGTGCCATCAATATGTCACTGGAGTTTCAGTACTCCGGGAAGGCGATGTCCACGATGAACTCGAGCCAGAAGAACTGCCTGAAATGGATTACCGTAAACCCACGAGAGATGGCGAGGTATATCGAAGTCAGCATGAAAACAATTCTTACTCACATCCCTTGTGTTAAAAAGTGATGTGGCTAAGGATATATTTGATTTGCCCTTATTATCCTCGACCGACTCTGTGGTACGAGGATTTTTTATATAGGGAGGCTATTTCGAAGGCCTTCGGATACTCATTCCAAAAGCTTTTTCGAAATATATTTAGGACAGCAAACTGTCCGGATTATAGTCAGGGAGGATTATTATGAAAAAACAGGTATTTAAGTATTCTATCACTGTAGCTCTTACTGTGGCGGCACTCGTAGGCGCCGGCTTTGTGAGCAATCCCGTTTCCGCAGCTTACACATTGAGCTCCGAAGTTAAAACGGCTACTCCGGCTCTATTGGAAGCCACTCAGATCGGTTTAAAAACATACAACACAACTGATCCTGTTCTTATGAATGCACCAAACAAAGACGCTATCGTAGTGATGAGCTTCGGTACTACATTCAAAGATACCCGTGATAAAACGATTACAGCTACTGTAAACGAAATTCAGGAACAACATCCAAATGTAAAAGTGGTAACTGCTTTCACATCTCACATCATCATCGACCGCATCAAAGCCAAAGAAGGTATTACATACCCTACTCCTGAAGAAGCGCTCGATCAATTAAAAGCTGAAGGCTACACTCGCGTTGCCTTAACTACATTAGACGTAATTCCGGGTATCGAATACAACTACAAAGCAGCTGTATTCAACACCTACAAACAAAACTTCAAAAAAATGACGTTCGGTACTCCGCTTATGTACTGGATGGGCCAGGAAGATCAGGCTGACGATGTAGTGGAAGTTGTAAAAGCGACCGCCACTCAGTTCCCTAAACAAGGACCGAACGATGCCGTATTGATCATGGCACATGGTACTCCGGATCCTTCCAATGCGTACTACTCCGTAATTCAGGACCGCATTGATTCCGAAGGTTTGAAAAACACCTACATCTACACAGTAGAAGGTAATCCTCGTTTAGAAAATATTATCCCTATTCTTAAAGCAAAAGGTATCAACCACGTAACCTTAATGCCATTCATGATGGTAGCAGGCGACCATGCGAACAACGATATGGCCGGTGACGAACCTGATTCCCATAAATCACAATTAATCGACGCAGGCTTTACAGTAGATACTTACATTCACGGTCTTGGTGAAAACCAGAAAATCCGCGACATCTACTCCGAACGTGCTGACGAAGCATGGAAAGCATTACAGGCGCCAACTGAGGCTGAATAATGAAATTTTCGAAGCATAACATACTCTTCTTCGTTGTGTCTCTTCTTACCTTGCTGGTCCTTGCAGGGTGCGGTAAAACTGATACAACACAGTCCAATGAGACCCGTACGCTGACTTACAAAGATCAGACCTATACGGTACCGGCAAATCCGCAGCGAATTGCGACCATGTCCAACTCCGTACTGGCTCTGCTCGATGCAGTGGGCGGTAAATCCATTGACCGCGTTGACAGCACTGAGCCGTTGCCTGATACGTTTAAGGACCTGCCTTCCATCGGCACTACCGCCAACATCAACATGGAAACACTGTTAGGTTTAAAACCTGACCTGGTACTTGGACTTGGCAACCAGCACAGTAAATACGAAGGACAATTACAGAGCAACCACTTGTCTTATATCCTCTTTAACTACGACGGCATAAAAGATAATGTACCATTGCTTCTGTTCTTGGGCGAATTAACCCACAACGAAGATAAAGCGAAAGCTGTTGTGGCCGACTATAACCGCAAGATTGATATTGCGAAAAAAGCCGCCGCTGACAGCGCCGCTCAGCAAGGTACCGCTAAAGTAGCCGTTCTGCGCGCTACAGCCAAAGCGGTAACCGCGGAAACAGACTTAGCCATTACGGCGTCCATGGTCAAAGAATTAGGCATGAATAATGTAGTCCTCAGCAGTGGTGACTACGACCATTCCGCCAAAACGATTCCTTATTCCTTGGAAAAATTGACCGTTGACGATCCGGACATTATCTTCATTTCCACTATGGGTAAAAAAGATGAAATCACTAAAACCATGGCCAAAGAAATGACTGATAATCCGGCTTGGCAAAATCTGAAAGCCGTACGCAACAATAAAGTTTTCTACCTGCCATCAAATTACTTCTTACTCAATCCGGGACTCCATACTCCGGATGCGATGGCAGAGCTTGTTAAAATGGCTTACAATAAAGAGGTAATATTTTAACACCTATCCTTAAAATACGCTTTACTCTCTAACCTCTTTTGTAAGATATAGGTATACAAAAAGGAGTTCCTCCCTCGGGAGTGAACTCCTTTTTGTTTGTCTATATTTCGTTAAAAGCCTTTCAACATTGCCCTCACCCAAAGGCAATGTATCTGCGCACTACGTTGAAATACTTTCCAAGCTTACTTCAAAAGACCCTTTATCTTTATATACGGCGCACCGCGCTTCTCGCCCTCTTCAATGCGGGCACTGACAGCGAATACGTCACGCAACAGTTCTTCCGTGAAAACTTCGGCCGGTGTACCCACCGCCTTCAGTCCACCTTTATGAATGACCCCCACTTCATGGGCATATTCCGCAGCCTGGTTCAACTCGTGCAGTACCATGACTACGGTAAGTTGCTTTTCTTTATTTAAACGCTGCAACAGCTCCATAATTTCGAGCTGATGATTGATGTCTAAATACGTGGTCGGTTCGTCAAGCAATAGAATATCGCTCTCCTGCGCCAGCGCCATGGCAATCCACACGCGTTGCCGTTCACCGCCGGACAGAGACTGCACAATCTGATCCTTTAAGTGCAATGTCTTCGTGGCCCCCAACGCCTCTTCTACGGCGATTCGATCTTCCCTTGCGGAATTTATCCACCATTTCTGATGGGGATAGCGGCCGCAATATACAAGTTCTTCCACCGTCATATCGCCGGGCACTTCCGGAGACTGCGGTAAGAATGCCACCGTATGAGCCAGCGTACGGGCGGAATAGGATTCCAAAGATTGACCGTTTATGGAAATGCGCCCCTTATGAGGCTTTAAGTTGCCGATAATACATTTTAACAAGGTACTCTTGCCGCAGCCGTTCGGTCCTACGAGCGCCGTAATGCGTCCTTTCGGAATTTGCCAGTTTATATCCTTCAGCACATCTTTTTGAACGAAGCTTACGTCTAACCCTTCTACAGCAATGGCTGTCTGTTTTTCACTCATTACGCTTCCCTCCTCAATAAATACAGGAAGAAAGGTGCTCCCAGAAAAGCCATAATAATGCCTACCGGTACTTCCACCGGCGCAAAGGCTACGCGCCCTATAGTATCGCTGATAATGAGCACCGTGGCGCCCAAAAATGCCGACCCGGGTAGCAAATAAGTATAATCATTGCCGATAATCATGCGCACCACATGAGGAATAACAAGCCCTACGAAGCCGATAAGGCCCGCTACGCTGACCGCGCTGGCCGCCAATAAAGCCGCTACGGCAGTCATCATAAAGCGCGTCTGTTCCACCGGAAGGCCAAGACCTTTCGCCGTTTCATCGCCAAGACTCAATATCGTAAGGCGTCGGGAACCGAAGAAAGCCAATAATAAGCCCCCAATGGTATAAGGTACTAATATATACACATGTGGCCAACTGCGCGCGGACAACCCACCGGCCATCCACAGCAAGGCACCCTGCACGCGATCGCCGTAAAACACGAGCAATGCGGAAATGCCGGATCCGAGGAAAGCGGCCACCGCCACGCCGGCCAATATGATACGCGTAGGTCGAATCCCCTGTTTCCAAGCCAGTGCATACACCAGCAAGGCCGCCGCCATAGCGCCCACAAAGGCCACCAGAGGCACTAAATACTCCCAGCTGGGAAATAAAATAAAGATGATGACACCGGCCAAACCGGCACCGGAGGAAACCCCTACAATCTGCGGGTCTGCCAAAGGGTTTTTCATAACCGCCTGCAAGATGGCACCGGCTACTGCCAAGTTAGCCCCCACCAGAGCAGCTACAATATTGCGTGGAAAACGGATATTCCAAATAACCATGTCTTCCGTATCTACCAGAGACGAGCTCCACAAGGTATGCCAAATTTTTCCCAGTGAAATATCGGCCGCACCGTAAATCAGAGAAATGACCAGACTGGCCAAGGCGAGTCCGAGAAACAGAAGCACCCATGCAAGGCGCCTGGCCTTGCGTGATTTTCCTTTCTTTACAGTAGCAGCAGTATTTACATCAAAATCAGATGACGATGAAGTCATTACTTCTCATCCTTCCCTTTCACAAAGAGCATGCCGTCCCGTTTAACGCCGGTGTAAAGCAAGGCATTAACAACGGACGCTGCAATGGAACTGCCCCCTTTATTGCCTTTTACAGTGATATAAGGCACAGGAGATACTTCCATTAAATAATCTTTGGACTCCGCTGCGCCCACGAATCCTACGGGAATGCCGATAATCAGAGCCGGTTTAACGCCTTCTTCCAAGGCGAGGCGCAATACTTCGTACAATGCGGTTGGTGCATTGCCGATGGCTACAATCTGACCATCCAAGGCTTTGCCGAATGTGCGCATAGCGGCGATGGAACGGGTCACGCCCAACTCTTTCGCCATTTCAGCCACTTTTTCATCTTTAATGAGACAATGTGCTTCACTGCCGCGCAACGCCAAGGCCCCTTTATTGATACCGGTGCGCACCATTTCCACGTCGCAGTAAATGTGAGCGCCCTTTTCGATGGCTTCAATCCCTTTCGCTACGGCCCCTTCACTGGTGCGAACGAGCTGCGCATACTCCACATCGCCGGATGCATGAATCGTACGGGAATATACGCGGATTTCATCATCGGTTAAGTTCAAATCCTTCACATAGGGATAAATTAATTCCATACTTTTATCTTCAATTGCTTTCGGGTTTTTAATGTAATTATTCATCCTTTAAATCCTTCCATAATTCATAAAACTCATTTACATCCGTAATGGTAACGGCCCCTTCCGCCAGGCGAGGGCGATCAATCACAATGACATGAAGCCCCAGGTCCATAGCCGCTTTCAACTTCGTATCGGAGCCGCCGATAAGGCCTGAGTTTTTCATAACCACCACGTCTGCACCGCTATCCTTAAACATAACGCGGTTCATATCATAGGAAAAAGGTCCCTGCATGGCCACAATATCTTTCGGCGACACATTGAGCTCTTCCATCATGGTTAATACTTCCGCCGTTGGCAGTACGCGCGTCCAAACACGCTTGCCTTTCAAAGCCTGTGCTTTCGCAAATATGTGCATCGTCTTGCTGCCGGTAGTCAAATAAACACATTGTCCTAATCGTCCCGCCAATTCCGCCGCTTCCGTTTCATTCGCTACATGATGAAGCTTATCATAGTCCGGCAACGGAACTTCCTTGCGCTCAAAACGCACATAGGGAATGTCCATGTCACCGGCCGCTTCGCGAGCGGTAGCGGTCACCACCGCCGCATAAGGATGACTGGCATCGACAAGCAGGCTCACCTGTTTGTCGCGAATCAACGCTTCCATCGCCTCTTTATCGAGACGCCCCTGATGAACTTCAATACCTTCATGGGCTGCCAGTTGCGCACCATATTGACTGACCACGGACACCAACACAGCCTCCTGCGTATGCTGCTGAATCTGAACGGCCAAGGTGCGACCGTCCACAGTTCCGGCTATGACCCAAATCATAATTTATAGCCTCGCGGCGTAATCATGCGGCCATTTTCCACATAGGTCTGGCTGTTGCCGATAATAACCAAGGTCTGCATGTCCACTTCTTCCTTCGTGAAATGTTCCAAGTCGGAAATGACCATGTGCTGACCGGCGCGGCCGGCTTTTTGCACAATACCGACCGGTGTATCCGGCGATCTGAACTTGAGTACAATATCGCGCACTTCATCCAAATGAGTAATGCGCTTCTTACTACGCGGATTGTACAAGGCGATAACCATATCACCTTCCGCACTTAAGGCGGCGCGTTTTTTAATCAAATCCCATGGCGTCATCAAGTCGCTGAGGGAAATGACTGCAAAGTCATGCATAAGCGGTGCGCCCAGTACGGCAGCCGCCACATTAACGGCACTGAGGCCAGGAATAATTTCTACGTCAGGACGTTCTTCGGCAGGCACTTTATTGGCCAATTCCATAACTAAACCGGCCATGCCGTAAATACCGGAATCACCGCTGGATACAACGACCACCTGATGACCGGCACGCGCCAAATCCACAGCCTGTTGGCAACGATCCACTTCCTGCATCATGGCGGTGCCCACTGTTTCCTTATCCTTAATCAAATCGGCAATTAAATCTAAATACGTCAAATACCCAACTACACGGTCTGCCGCTAAAATAGCGTCTTTGGCCTGGGGAGTCATAAACTCCTCATTGCCCGGGCCGATGCCGATTACCTTGATTGTACCTGTGCAATGGCTATGGTTATGTTGGGAAATCTTGTTTTCTTCAGTAATAATGTTTGACTGTTCGCTTCCAATAATGCTGTTGTCTCGCATACGTTGCCTACTCCTATCGTTTCTTTAACAAATTTCGACTCTTCAAGCCCTTGCGTTTCTATCACTTCTCTTATTGCTTCGGGACTGTGAAAATGAATGGGCCGGTCGAACTCTCTCGCCGCCGCCAATAATCCCGCTTCATCCTGTTTTACCGTCACGGAACCTATACTCCGCACGCTTTTGGGACTGCGCTTTACCTCTCGGAGCGCCTCCTCTATAGCCGCCACAATCGCCTCTTTCGGCGTATCACGACGGCACCCTATACCTAATGTAATTGTCTTGGGCCGTAAAAACAAAGTCCGTTCACAACCGCGCATCACCATGTCGGTAATAATTACGCGCATCCCTTTAAAATCATCGTGGCACAACGATTGTCCACACGCCGTAAAGGGATTAAACTTCGCCACCTCAATGCCCATCCGATTGGCCACTTTTTTATATTGATTGCTAAAATACAGTGTATCATCCAAGTAATAGCGAACCGGTTCTTTAGCCACAATAGCCGCATTTACCGCTTTTAGAACAGCAAAGTCCTCTACTTCACATTGCAGCTTGCGGGCCAGCACATCGGGCGCCGGCAAGCCGTTCACATCGGTAGCAGTGGTAATGACCGGAATAGCATCGACCAAACGAGCCACTTCCTGAGTCCACTCATTGGCCCCACCCAAATGGCCGGACAATAAGCTGATGGCAAATTGTCCCTGTTCATCCATAACGACTACGGCAGGGTCCGTCGATTTATGGACAATAAAAGGGGCGATGAGACGCACTACAATCCCTGTGGCCATAATAAACAACAGGCGGTCATACTCTGCCATCAACTGAGGCATCATGGACTTGAGCGATGTAAAGTACGCGTGAACCTCTGCGCCTGAACTCCGCTCTTCCTTCTCGTAAATATGAACTTCATCATAGGCATTGGCAATCTGCTGCCCTAACTTTGCACCTGCAGCCGTAACCGATACAATAGCCGTCTTCATACACTCACCCCGCTTTTACAAGCTTTAACGCGCGTCCAATATATCTCTTCTTAGATGTCTCTTACTCTTTCGCGCTGCGATACATGTGGCTGAAGCCCTTGTCGTAGAGCTTCGATAATTCGTAATCGCTGTCCAACACCTTGCTGACTACAATCATAGCCTGACGAAGCACGCCTTCCTTCGCCACAATCTGTCCGATAGTCTCCAAGGTGCCGCGAATAATGCGCTGATCCGGCCAGGACGCTTTTACCACGATGGCTACAGGCGTCGTTTTATCGTAACCGCCGCGAATCAACTCTTCCACCACTTTGTCCATCATTTGAACACTAAGGAAAATACACATAGTCGCCTCATGAGCCGCCAGTAAAGCCAGCTTTTCTTTAGGAGGCATAGGCGTACGCCCTTCCATACGTGTAATGATTACAGTTTGACTCACGTTAGGAAGCGTGTATTCCTGCTTTAACGCAGCTGCCGTAGCCAAGAATGAACTTACCCCCGGCACCACTTCGTAATCGATGCCTAACGGGTTCAGTGCATCCATCTGTTCCTGAATGGCCCCGTAAATAGCCGGGTCCCCTGTATGAAGGCGCACAATCAGCTTGCCTTCAGAAGCGCCCGCTTTCATAACGGCCAGCACTTCATCCAAGTTCATCGTGGCACTGTTATAAATCTTACAGGACGGTTTGCAATCTGCCAGAATCGCCGGATTTACCAAGGATCCTGCATAAATCACGATGTCCGCTTCTGTTACCAATCGGTAACCCTTGCGCGTAATCAGTTCCGGATCTCCCGGGCCGGCACCGACAAAGAAAACCTTGCCGGTCGGCACTGTTGCTTGCATATCAGAACCGGTCATACACTCGCCTCCTCATCTTGTGCCACCTTCGTTGCCGTGACAATAAAAATCGGGCTCAACGGATCCATCATATGATACGGACCGGCTTTTTTGAAACGGCTTACAGCCATCTGATACCCTTCATAAGTAAAGGGACGCTGTTTCAACGCTTTCAAAATAGTATAACCGGTTTCCATAGTCACAGCCGTTACAACGAGACGACCGCCGACTTTTAACAGGCGTTCCACTTCGTCTAAAATGACTTCCATACCGCCGGCGCTGCCTCCGATAATCACCGCATCAAGAGCCGGCAAAGTGTCCATACCTTCCGGCGCTTTCGCCTTAATGGCCGTCAAATTCGGCGTATTAAACTTCGCTTTATTCTGTTCAATAAGGTCAATCCCCTTATCAAATCGTTCAATCGCATATACATGCCCTTTAGGAGCTCCCAGCGCAGCTTCAATAGATAACGAGCCTGTGCCGGCGCCCACATCAAGAACGATACTGTCTTCCTGAATGTGCGCTTCATTGAGCACAGCCATGCGAATTTCGCGCTTCGTCATAGGTACATCGCCGCGAATAAACTCCTCATCAGGAATGCCATAAAAATGAGCCATACGAACTCCTTTCCAACGTTAAAATATATGTACTTTATTCTCCGTGAGCAAAGGCAATAATAACCGCATGGGTAAAGCCTTCGCTTTGCGTCATTGTTTCCAAGGTAAACTCTTCCACATGTTCATCTTCGTAACTGAGTCGTTCACAACCGACAATACGGCAGTCGGACGGCCATCCATGGTCCATGAGAACCTTGGCAATCGCCGCACCGTTATATGTTTTATCGGTTAAAAATCCCAGTTTCCGATTCGGTGCATACAGGAGTGCCTCTTCAGGCGGTACGCGTCCGTGGAAGCTCAATAAGTCTGCATCTTGCCACACTTCATTGATGCGGGCAAAGGCAAAAGTCATGGAACTGATTCCCGGTACCACTTCAATAGGATACTCAGCGAAATTGCGTTTTAAATAAGGCAACAAGCTATAATACCCGGTGTCACCGCTCACCAGCACCACCACATCGTGTTCTGCCAGCTGTTCCTTGAGCCATGCTACCAGTTCTGTAAGCTTACCGGTTACCGGGTAGGTGGTTTGGCCTTCATGAGCAAAATCGAGCAAAGCCCGTTCGCTGCCTACAAGTACGGTCGCCTCTTCAATGAGTCGCAGTCCCTTAGGCACCACATAGTCAGGATTCCCCGGACCAATGCCCACTACATAGAGGGTATGTTCCATTCCGAATCACCTCCCATGCGCTTCGCCTCTTTGTCCATGGCGAGAATTTTGCCGTCCAATGTAGCAATCATAACCCCTACATGGGCTTCATTAGCAATGTAGCGCTCCGAACGCAACGAGGCTCGGTCCGCAATGCGTTGGTATACACCGGTCAAGTGTTCCCGCTCCAAAATCGGCATAACCGCTTCTGTAGTGTTACATTCCATAATTTCCTGTACCACCTCACGGCTCGCCCCTTCCAGCGCCGCATAGGCCATAAGCGTTTCAATACGGCCATCGCTCATGCGGTTATGCGTATGGAAACTGCCGGAGGCCAATTTCACAATTTTACCGATGTGGCCGATAATTAAAATATCTTTAAAGCCGGCCTTCACACATTCTTCCAGCATGAAGCCGATAAAATTACTGGTTTCCGCCATCTGTATCGGGGAAATGCCAAGCTTCTTTTGTCCCAAGTTAAGGCCGATGCGCCCCGGCACGAGAACCGCCGTTTTATAGCCGGCCGCTTTCATAACATGAAGCTGAGGAATTAAGGAATTTTTAAACCCTTCCTCACTCATAGGCTTCACAATGCCGGTGGTTCCGATAATGGAAATACCCCCTTCGATACCCAAGGTGGCGTTTAAGGTTTTCTTGGCCAGTTCACGGCCGTTCGTTACACTGACCGTTACCAGCACCCCTTCCGCCGGAGGACAAAGTTCATTGTACACGAGCCCCATCATGGCGCGCGGTCCCGGATTGATAGCCGGTTCACCTACAGAAAGTGCCAGGCCCGGCTTAGTCACCGTACCTACACCGCTGCCCGCTTCAAATCGAAGCACGCCGTCATGAGTAAGTGTTACCGTAGTAACCACTTCAGCTCCGTGAGTTACATCCGGATCGTCGCCTGCATCTTTAATAATCGTGGCTTCCGCCATTTCAGAGGAAATTATGTCAATGCCGGCCACAGGAATATCAATCGTCTGTCCCTGCGGATTTGTAATTGTAACCTGACGAGGATTTTCGCCACGTAAAAGCGCCAAAAGGGCCGCCTTCATTCCCGCCGTTGCGCAGGATCCGGTCGTATAACCGCTGCGCATTTCTTTATGCACAAAATTCTTTGTTGATTGATTCGTGGCCTTTTGACTGTCTGTCATGTCCTCGCCTCTTTCCTAACTATTTGTTAAATCACAAATCCCCATACACCTATATTAAAAATTAATACCCGGAGCTCGATTCCCCTCAGAAGTAAGCAAAGAGCAGCGTAACTACGCTGCTCTTCCCAACTCACAACTGCGTATGAAGCCGTCTCTGGCAGGTACCTTATCACACAGTTTCCTCTTACAATACGTATTCTGTAAATCCCTATTAGGAACGGAAGTTTACGAACTGTAATTCTACAGGTAAATCCTGTTGTTTCAACATTTGGATAACTTCCTGTAAGGAGTCCTTATCTTTGCCGGTAACACGTACCTGGTCTTCCATAATCTGAGCCTGTACTTTCAGCTTCATGTTTTTAATCATTTTAACAACATCTTTAGCCGTTTCTTTGTCGATACCTTTTTTGATGGTAATAATCTGACGCACCGTAGCACCGGAAGCAGGTTCAACCTTGCCGTAATCCAAGTTTTTCAACGCCACATTACGTTTAACCATTTTGCCCTTGATAACATCCACAACGGCATTTAATTTATATTCATCATCAGAAATAACTTTGATAGTCTCTCCTTCTAAAGAGATCTCGGATTTACTGCCGCGAAAATCATAGCGTGTGCCAATTTCCTTCTTTGCTTGATTGATAGCATTATCCACTTCCTGCATGTTAACTTCTGATACAACGTCAAATGAACAATCTTTAGCCATGTATGACTCCTCCTAATAAAAATTGATAATAATATATAAACATTATACCATTTTTAGAAGTACTTTGAATATTGTAAAATACATACGAGAGTTATTCACTTTATTCTTCTGCATGCTTCGCACTTTACTCATCTAGCTCTACATGTGTCGCTCGGTTTATTCGTTTATCTTTGTACATGTTGCGCACTTTGCCCTTATACAAATTCTACGCTTCCCACTTGTATAAACTCCGCTCCTTCGATACAATAAATTGTTACCCGTAAACTAAACAACGGAATTAAACGTACATAACAGAATTGAACGTACATAACAGAATTGAACGTACATTCCAATACAATAAATAAACGTTACACCTTGCCATTGGAAGGTTTTCCTTATACCTCAACACAGAGGAGTTGAAATATTTTTTCCTATGAACACAATGATTGATCAAAAACCATTACTACATATTCATATAGATCCGGAAGTTACACGCATGTCCGTAAACCACGCGGTACGTCGCGAAGGCGTTTCTCAAGCATTACGCCGCCGCTTGCGCACGGACGGCATTATCTTCATCAACAAGGAGCGCGCTCATTGGGATGCACTGCTTCAAGGCGGCGACGAGCTCATCATCTACTGGCAGACTCAGCCGCGCTTTGAACCTTGGGAAGTGGAGCCGCCCATTGTCTTTGAAGACGAACATATTGTAGTGGTGAATAAACCGACGGGCTGGCTCATGCACCCTACCTCCACTGAGCGGCTTCACACTTTGGCGAACAGTCTGATTTATTACTACAACAAAACCAGTCAGACTAATGCATCATTCCATCCGGTCCATCGCTTGGATAAGGACACGTCAGGTCTGGTTATTATTGCCAAAAATGCCTTGGTGCAGCACGCCTTTTCAAAAGGACATACAAAAATACAGAAACTCTACGAAGGCCTGTGTGACGGTCGCTTTCCGGCGCCCCGCATCAGCGTGCATTGGCCCATCAGCCGCAAAGAAGGCAGTATCATAGAACGCACCTGCTCACCCTACGGCAAACCGGCCTGGACTGACATTACCTGTCTCAATGCGTCACCACGCCTGTCTCACTTGCGATTTCTGTTACACACCGGGCGTACACATCAGATTCGCGTCCACATGTCGCAACTCGGATATCCCCTCGTCGGTGACGATTTATACGGTGGCAGTTTAGACTTACTTCAACACCAAGCCCTCCATGCAAGCGGGCTTCAATTTGTCCACCCCATGACAAAAGAGCCAATTCAACTGAGTGCACCCTTACCGGACACATGGAAACCCTTACTACAGGCGAATTTCTCAGCCAAGTAAGCCTGTGAGCACTCAAGGGCGTTGACCGCCACGTATGCTTGTCTTTCCCATTATGCATAAATAGCAGTAGCCGATTACGGCGCTTCTTGCTATACTGAAGTTAATGTAAATTTCAATTTTAATTATGTCTTAATTAATTAGGTTTACCTTGTAAATCCCGCAATTATAACGCTTCTCGAAGCGTAAGGATTTACAACCGGTAACTGAGGAGGAAATGACATGCCATTAGTATCAACTACTGAAATGTTCAAAAAAGCGTATGAAGGCGGCTATGCAGTAGGCGCGTTCAATGTAAACAACATGGAAATCGTTCAAGGCATTGTAGATGCGGCCAAAGAAGAAAACGCTCCTTTGATTTTACAAGTATCTGCCGGCGCTCGTAAGTACGCTAAACATATTTACCTCGTAAAACTCGTGGAAGCGGCTCTTGAAGACAGCGGCTTACCAATTGCTCTTCACTTAGACCATGGCGATGACTTTGAAATCTGTAAAGCTTGTATCGATGGCGGTTTCTCCTCCGTTATGATCGACGGCTCCAAACATGATTTCGAAACTAACGTAGCCCTCACTAAACAAGTAGTTGAATACGCACACGCTCACGGCGTAGTGGTTGAAGGCGAATTAGGTCGTTTGGCCGGCGTTGAAGACGACGTAAACGTAAGCGACAACGACGCTATCTTCACTGATCCTGATCAGGCTGCTGAATTCGTAGAACGTACCGGCGTTGACTCCCTTGCTATCGCAATCGGCACTAGCCACGGCGCTTACAAATTCAAAGGCACTCCTTACCTCGACTTCGAACGTTTGGAAAAAGTTGGTAAATTGTTACCTAACTTCCCTATCGTATTACACGGTGCATCCACAGTTCTTCCTGAATTCGTGGAAAAATGTAACAAATACGGCGGCGACATTCCGGGCGCACAAGGCGTTCCTGAAGAAATGCTTCGCAAAGCGGCAAGCATGGCTGTATGTAAAATCAACATTGATACAGACCTTCGCTTGGCAATGACTGCGTCCATTCGAGAATGTTTCGTAAATGCTCCATCCGAATTCGACCCTCGTAAATACTTGGGCCCTGCTCGTTCCGCTATTAAAGACATGGTACAGCACAAAATTAAAAACGTACTTGGCTGCTCCGGCAAGGCGTAAATTCTGCAAAATTTGCCATTAACAGGCAAGAAATTTAAAAATCACCGAATTATAGAGTTATACTCTGAAATTCAGTACGTACAAGGATATATAGCAAATTGACTTCTTTCGATGTATTTGCTATACTGAGAACGTAATAAGGATATGCAATGCTGACGGATGAGTGGAATTAACCACATGTATTGTATATTGGGAAAAGCCGACCGTCTGGGCAGGAGATTGCTCAGGCGGTCTTTTTTTATTAAGACCAAACCTGTCTCTCCTTTTTTAAGTAATGTTAAGTAATGTTATGTTATGGAAAGGATCATCACATGCGAAATCGTTGGCTTATCGCCCTAGCCGCTATCGGCATTCACATTTGTATCGGCAGTGTTTATGCGTGGAGTGTTTTGACACGCCCAATCATGGCCACTATGGGTTGGACTTTGAAAGAAACAACTTGGACTTTTTCGTTAGCTATTTTATTCTTAGGCTTATCCGCCGGCTTGCTGGGCAGCTTTGTTGAAAAGATCGGCCCTAAAAAAAGCGGCCTTCTCAGTACTTTATTCTTCGGTGTCGGTATGTTCGGCACATCCTTTGCATTAGAGTCCCACAGCCTAATGCTCCTCTACATTTTCTATGGCGTTATCGGCGGTATCGGCCTCGGCGTAGGCTACATTACCCCTGTTTCCACATTAGTTAAATACTTCCCTCGCAACCGTGGCTTTGCCACCGGTCTGGCCATCATGGGCTTCGGCTTCGCCTCCCTCATTGCCGGTCCGCTAATGCAGTATTTAACCAGTCAATACGATTTAACAAAAACATTCCAAATCTTGGGCACCGCCTATGTAATTATCATGGCATTGTCCGCTCTCTACTTAAAACCACCGGCTGATGCCACAGAATCTACCGGCAAATCTCATATTTTTAATCGCGGTCTTACAGCTCAACAAGCCATGAAAACCTGGCAGTTCCCTGCACTCTGGTGGATTTTCTTCATCAACATCACTTGCGGTATCGGGCTCTTAGCCGTAGCATCCCCAATGGCACAAGAAGTTGTAGGCATGACGGCTACGGAAGCGGCTTCCATGGTTGGTATCATCGGCCTCTTGAACGGCTTGGGCCGTATCTTCTGGTCCACCATCTCCGACTATTTGGGACGTCCCGGCACGTACATCGTATTCTTCGTAATTGAAATCATCGCCTTTGCCTTATTAGGCTTAACCGATACACCGTTCATGTTCCAGTTATTGGTGTTCTTAATCATCACTTGCTACGGCGGCGGTTTCTCCTGTATGCCGGCCTTCCTGAGCGACTTGTTCGGTACTAAACAGTTAAGCGCCATCCACGGCCGTGTATTAACAGCCTGGGGCCTTGCAGGCATCGCCGGTCCAATGCTTATCTCTTTCCTTCGTGAAAGCACAGCCAGCTACAGCCAGCCGCTCTTCGTATTCAGCGCCCTGTTTGTATTAAACCTGGTAATCGCCATCGTATTACGCGTCTTCAAACAAGACCGTCACTTTGAAATGGAATAATAAGTTTTGTCTTTTAACGTCAGTATTTGGAATTTTATCCAATAACGCTGTCGTTTAACCACTAACCTCCTACTGTGAGACTTAAAGTTCTCATCGTAGGAGGTTATTTTCATTTCGGGAAGTCCTGAAAAACCTAATGCGTACTCTCAAAATCTATGTTAAAATTAACTATTGACGGGCTTCGGCCACTTTTATTTCGAAATTTTTTAATAAGCAGAACACTTTTTCAGCAAGATTCACAAGAAGTTGGGAGTATATCATAAATGGTTAACCGTTTTTTACAAGGCACGCTCATTTTAACGATTGCAGGCTTTGTGGTAAAAGCAATTGGCAGTATTAACTGGATTTTATTATCGCGCGTACTGGGCGGTGAAGGTATCGGGATTTACCAGATGGCCTTCCCTATCTACCTCTTGGCATTACAACTGTCGAGCGCCGGTATTCCGATCGCCATCTCCATATTGACTGCGGAAAAATTAGCGCTTTACGACTACAAAGGAGCGCACAAGGTCTTTAAAATCTCCTTTTATCTTCTGTTCGCCACCGGGCTTTTATTCAGTATTCTCATGTACTTCGGCTCCGATTGGCTCATTTCATCCGGCATCATTATCGATGACCGCGCCTACTTGGCATTGATTGCTTTAGCGCCGGCCATCTTCTTCGTAACACTCATTTCCTGTTACCGCGGTTATTTACAAGGTTGGCAGCTTATGACACCGACCGCCGTGAGTCAGATTGTTGAACAATTATTGCGCGTTATCGTAATGCTCGGCGCAGCCTACCTCTTATTACCACAGGGCTTGGCCGCTGCAGCCGGCGGTGCCAGCATGGGTGCCGGCATCGGTGCCTTTGGCGCATTACTCGTTCTACTCTACTACTATTACAAATTGCCATCTGCACCGACAGATGGGCATAAACAACCGGACGGACCGGGTGAATCGGTTAACTCCATTATTAAACGACTCATTAAATTAGCCTTGCCAATTTCCCTGGCCAGTCTCATGTTACCGATCGTATCTAATTTAGACTTAATTATCGTACCTCGCCGTTTGGCCGTAGCGGGATTCTCCACCAGCCAGGCGACGGAGCTCTTCGGTTACTTAACCGGTATGGCGGTGCCACTCATCAACTTGGCCACCATTATTACAGCAGCCTTGGCTACCAGCATCGTACCGGCCATCTCCAACGCTAACGCTACGGGGGATAAACAAAACGTATTCTATCGTACAGCCGGCGCCATGCGCATCAGCTTCATGTCTACCGTGCCGTTCACCATCATGCTCTATGTATTGGCTGAACCGGTAGTCAGCGTTATTTACAACGCACCGCGCGCTGCAGGTGCAACGCAAATCACAGCGATTGCCATTTTCTTCCTCGGTCTTCACCAGGTAACCACCGGTATTTTACAGGGCTTAGGCAAACCGACCTTACCGGTTATTAACATGGGCTTCGCCGCTATTTGCAAAGTTATCTTAAACTGGAACCTCACCGCCTTGCCTTGGATGGGCATTACCGGTGCCGCTTGGGCCACTGTAGCCGACATCGGCGTAGCAGCCCTGCTCAACCTGATCTGGATAAAAAAATACACTGGCTACTTCCTGGACTTCTCACTCCTTTGGAAAAACGTAGTCAGTGCCATCATCATGGGCATCGCCATGTACTTCATGTATCCGCCATTGGAATCAGTGATGCATAAATTCTTCGCCATGGCCATTACAGCCTTTATTGGCGGCGTCATCTACGTCATCATCATGTTCCTCCTAAAAGGCTTGAACAAACACGATGCGCAGCGCATGCCGGTGATTGGGAAATTTTTTAGAGAGAAGGCGTAAGATAAAAGCTTAAAAAACTAAACGTTGCAAATTCTGTAGCTTCTCATCGTCAGACTTTAAATAAAACCACTAATTGATTAACTTCTTTAGTGGTTTTTTCTTGATTATTTACTGACTCTACTCCCTGAAATCTTATAAATATGCTACAATTAACTAAAAGTAAAGAAAGGGATATTTATGAAAAATTCACGCCAAGATTTAACTGCCGTAATACTAACTAAAAATGAAGAATCTCAACTTCCCGATTTAATAAATAATGTCAAAAAGCTTACCGATCATATTCTTATTATCGATTCAGGAAGTACTGACAACACGGTAGCATTGGCAGAATCTTTGGGAGCTACTGTAGTATTTAGAGCTTGGACTAATGACTTTGCAGCGCAACGAAATTTTGCTCTTAATCACGTAACCACATCTTGGATATTTTATTTAGATGCTGATGAACGCCTTTCTGACGAACTAATTAAAGCAATACAATCAACTGTAGATTCCGATCTATTAAGTCATGCCCTCTCTATGGAGCGTCGTTCTGTTATCTTTGGCAAAGAATTAAAAAGAGGCGCCATGAAACCGGACATAGTTACCCGACTATTTCCTTCTAACAAAGTAACTTGGGTAAATAAAATTCATGAGCGACCTGTTACTGATTTGCCAATAAAAAAACTCCCCGGCTATATAAAACATTATTCATATAGTTCTTGGGAGCAGTATTGGCAAAAATTTAATCAATACACTACAATTTGGGCGGAAAATGCCTATAACTCAGGGAAGAGAACCAGCTTTCTTCAAGCTATACTACACAGTACATTGGGATTTCTCAAAATGGGAATTCTTCGAGGCGGTTTTCTTGAAGGAAAACTTGGATTTACTTTTACCTATTATCATGCCGTATACACGTTTACTAAATATATTAAGCTGTTAGAGTTAAATCGAGTGAAAGGCATAAGTGAAAAATGAAAGTATTACATTTAGTTTGTGCCAAAGTTTGGGGCGGAGGCGAACAATATGTTTTTGACATTGCCGCCTCTTTAAAGACACAGAATGTTAAATCTATAATTGCCGTAGATGCCCAAAATATAACATTTCAAGAAAAATATAAAGAGGTTGGCGACGTTATTCCAACCAGCCTCTACTCTTTGAGTGGACTGCCGGCCTTTTCCACTTTAAAAAAGATAATAAAAAAAGAAAACATTGATATCATCAATGTACATAGTGGAAAATTGACACTTTTAGGTATTCTATTAAAGAAAAGTTTAAACATACCGGTAGTCTTATTTAAACATAGCGCTACTCCGGGAAAAAGCGACGTTTATCATAAATGGATAGCCAAACAATTAGATGCCATTATCTGTGTCTCAAAATTAGTATATAATTTACAAAAACCGGCCCTGGATAACTCACAAGTACATAAACTGCACTTAGTATATAACGGAATTTTGGCAGACAGATTAAATGAATCCCCTAACGATTCATTACGTTTACCAAGCTTAGATAATCCGTTTTATATTGGCTATGCCGGCCGATTAGCCGAGAATAAAGGAATTGCTACACTCATAAAATGTATTCATTCCTTAAAAAAAGAACATCCTCAAGTCCACTTGCTCTTAGCCGGAATGCCGGAGAAAAATTATGATCACTACCTTAGGGAATTAATAAAAGACTTACAGTTAGAATCAAGTGTAACCTTCCTAGGTCTAGTTAATCATATAGGAGACTTTTACAAGCACCTAAACGTCTTTGTATTGCCTTCCAAAGTAAAAGAAAGTTTTGGTTTAGTTTTGTGCGAAGCCATGTATAGTAAAGTTTACACAATCACTACCAATAGCGGGGCTCAAAGTGAAATTATCACCGACAAAGTGGATGGGCGAATTCTTGAGCCATTTAATGAAGATACCTTAGCTCACGCAATAGAATTTGCAATTAAGCATCCTCAAGAGATACAACAAATGGCCGAACAAGCACATCTAAAAGTCATTAATAACTTTACTATAGATAAAACGACTAAAAACTTACTTTCAATTTTTAAGAATATTATAGGAATAAAATGATGAACTATTTAAAACAATTTACTGTTGAATCATATGCACTTCTTTTTATGGGAACGGCTGTTACTGTTCAAAGAATTTCGATTGGTGCCGGTAATATATTTTACGGTTTAAGTATCCTCTTTTTCTTAATAAGCTTATATAAACAGTATAAAAATCATACGTTAAAAGATAATCCTGTTTTAAAAAAGGCATTGCCTTACTTAAAGTTAATAGGTCTCTCTCTTATTTTAATTCTACCGTCAGTTCTTATTAGTGACCATTTAGGCCGTTCTTTTAAAACAATGTTTGAAGTCTGGGTTTATCGCGCTTTACCCTTATTTATTATTCCGGTTTGTGTGCGTAATCGAAGATCAATGTATTGGCTCTTAGGTGCCGTTTTTATTTCACTAAACGTGGATTCATTATTAGCGCTGTTTCAACATGTAATATTAAAAAATCCACGTCCATCCGGATTCAGTAATAATCCATTAAACTTAGCCGCTATTCTAGTTATGACAATTCCGGTACAAGTAATTATAAGCGCAGAAACTGTATTCCCCTTACTATTAAGAAAGCTATCCGCAATATCTATTTTAACAAGTATTTTGGGATTAATTGGTGGTCAAAGCCGAGCTAGTTGGTTATTATTAGCCTTTACACCATTCTTCTCTATGAAGTATTGGCGTAAAAATAAATATTTCCTAATTGCCTGCATTATACTGTTTGCTATTATTGGCGGTTATATAGCATCCAGTCCGGCTATGCAAAACCGAATTCTTTCAACAACTAATACAACTACTGACCGCTCTAATGCCGATCGAATTGTTGTTTGGGAATCTGCATCCATGATGATAAAAGATCATCCTATTCTTGGTGTTGGTCCGGGTGAGTTTTCAAATGTTTACAATGCGCACTATAAGTTACCGGAAGTAACACAAAATATGATTCATACCCATAATAACTTTATCCAAGTTACCGTTGAATCAGGTGTTTTAGGTTTTTTAGCCTTTCTTATATTATTCGGTTATATAGAAATCTCAGCTTTCAGAAACACTTTAAAGGGAAATCCTTACGCATATATTCGTTTAGCTGCTACAACGTTCTTTCTACTTTTCGGCTTAATAGATTATACCTTTGATGCTTCAGCGATTATGAAACTCTATTGGTACTATGTAGCTATTAGTTTATCGTTGGAAACACTACCAAAAGAATATAATTAATTTAAAAAGAAATTTTATCTCTAAGATATTCTTTCTGCAAAAAACAAAGGACAGGCCTATAGCCTGTCCTCTTTTTATAGAACTTTTAATTTTAATGTTATGTATTTATAAATTCTAATATTCTATGTTTTCAGTTCTTAATAGTTTCGTAAATGGCCTTACTAAACGTTCCAGTTTGCTTTCAACGCATCCAGCAACCCTCGATCGTTAATTACGAGACATTCACCCTGTGCATTTGGCATGCTGTGCAACATTTTCAGCAAAGAAGTAAGCTTCTCCACTTGTTCTTTGTAAGCGCTGTAAGAAATGGATGGCTCATGAACGGCTGAATCCATAGTTACCACTACACCTTTATCAGGATATTTCGCCTGCCAAGCTACCAGTTCTTTGTAAATATCGCTTTCCAAAAGTTCCGACTGCTTGCGCCACATGTGTTCCCATTGTGTCAAAATACACATGCTGAACGCTTTTAAGTTGTTCGACCACATTGTATTGACCAGCTGATTCACCGTAATACTCAACGGACGTTCTTCCCAATCAACTTCTTTAGCCGCATCAACTAATCCCTGATAATACGCTTCATCGTCTTTTAAAACAGTTACAGGATTATACATAAGAGACCATGTAATAATAGACGGGTGATTCTTATCTCGACGAATGATATCTTGAATGGTTTCTTTGTGCGCATCTAATAAACGAGATTTAATATCCGATTTACTGAAATTCGCTTCACCCGGTTTCAAGTCTTTCGCTTTAAGACCGGCTCCCGGAATCTCCCCGATAACCATCAAGCCGCATTCATCGGCCATAGCCAATACGTCAGGAGATAAAGCGCGACCGCCATTGTAAATGCAGTTTCCGCCCATGGCTAAAATCTGAAGCATACGCTTTTTGATCTGGGCCGGTGATGGGCTGAGACTTTCGTTATCTGAATCTGACCAATGTACCGCTTTGATGCGAGTGATCGTGTCATTCAGTTTAAAGTTGCCGTTCTCCATAGCCACTGTGCGAATGCCGACTTTCATCTTATACGCATCGTGTTGTTTGCCTAAACGACTGACTTCCAATTCCAAATTGTATAAATAGCCGTCACCAACAGTCCAAATGTGCGGATCATCAATGACTAATTTTGCATTGCCACCTACACCGGTAGCAATTAAACGACCATCACGGGTACGCAATGTAGCAGTTACCAAGCAGTTCCCCTGTACATGTGCCATATATTGAAGCACCGCCTGCTCCTTCGTAATCGATACAGTCTGTACCATAACATCGATTAAACGTGTAGATGGTTCCGTATACATCGCTACCTTACCATACATGCCCGATGGTACAGCAAAATCAAAATGAGGTTGGTTCACACGCTGCCCCTTAGGGGAGGAAACCACCTGTCCGGCCGGTAATGCATAGGGTGATAATTCATTATTTACTTTTACTACGATGCGATTGTCTTCGCCATAACGAAGCTGTCTTGTAATCGCAATGGTTGACGATGTATAAATGCCTTCATGACGACCCGCTTCCATGCCGTTTACATAAACGACTGCCCGATTGCCGATGCCGTCAAAACGCAAAAATACATCCGAGCCTAGCCACCGTTTCGGTATATAGACTTGGCGTTCATACCACATATTACCGCAAAAGGCCCGTTCTTCAGGCAACACAAAAATATCCTGTAACGCGGCGGGAACAGGAACTGAAATGTCGCGAGCTACACCGGATTCATAACTTTTGTCCTTTGCCTGATCAAATGCAAAAAACCACTGTCCACTTAAATCCAAGTAGTCACGAAATGCGTTGTCTACAGGCTGTAATAACTCCATCGTACTCATTAATGACTCCTCCTATGCTCTCTTATATAAGTATATACTAAATCAGTGGACATAGACAATTAATTTATTACGAAATTTAAGTACTTTGCATAAATATTTATATCAAATTATCATCATACATTTTTCTAATTCCTTGTTTTTAATATTTTTCAAATCTTATGTTAAAATATAAAAGAATGAACGTTTCGGTAAAGGAGAATCTTATGACATCCACAAATAATACATCAATCAATCGACGCTACACTACCATCGTATTTGACTGCGACGGCACTTTACTCAACACTCTCGATGATTTGGCAGACACAATGAACTACGTGCTGAAAGCTAATAACTATCCTACAAGAACTCTCGATGAAATCCGCCGATTCGTAGGCAATGGATTAGGCAAATTAGTAGAACGAAGCGTACCGGAAGGCACATCCGCTGAAACTCAGGCTGACCTACTTGCTCAATTCAAAGAGTACTACGCTGAACATTGGCAAGATAAAACGGCCCCTTACGAAGGAATCTATGAACTGCTAGATACGCTCAAACAAGAAGGCTATAAAATCGCCGTTGTGTCCAATAAAATTCAGGAAGGCGTTACGGCCTTGAACGAACAATATTTCAAAGGCTACTTCGAGGTTGGTATCGGCGAACGCCCGGGCCTAGCTCGCAAACCTGCTCCTGACATGGTGAATACTGCACTTCAAGAATTAAACAGCACCACTGAAGAATCCGTATACATCGGCGACTCCGAAGTCGATCTGGCTACGGCGCAAAACTCCAAACTTCTCCCTATCGCCGTAACCTGGGGCTTCCGTGAAGAAGCCCTTTTAAAAGAAAAAGGTGCGGTGCACATTGCTCATAAACCGGAGGATGTGTTGGAGATATTGGGAGAATTAAATAAATAAGAACATCGTTTCGTATATTTGAATTATATGATATAATTCAAATGTACTTGATAAATGCTGAGGGAATATTAAGGGAATTAAATTTTTCTAGAAGAAGATCAGAAAGAATAAGCTTTTAATTGCAAAATTATTTAATCATTATATTATTTAGTATTTAATTTAAAGGGTAATTATATGAATATATATAAACAGTTAAAAGAAATAGAAAAAATTAATCCAGATCAAGCTCAACAAATACGAAATTGGCTGAATATTTATCTTTCTGCTGCTAAAAACGAAAATTTCTCGAAACCTTATGAGCAAAAAATCCCCAATATAACTAGAGGACAAATACTAGCAGTAAATTTTGGATATGGAATACAAAGTGAATTTAGGAACTTTCATTATTGTGTAGCACTTCATAATAGTCCTAAAAAAACACCAAAAGTTACCGTAGTTCCAATCACTTCAAAAAAGCATCCACATCAAATAGATATCGGCTATGAAATGGCTGATAACCTAGAAACATTAATTAGAAATAAAGAACGTTCTACATTTTGGATTCCATATAGAGCTCTTGAAAGGCAATGCCAAAATATTACTGGTCTTAGTTTTGGTACACCTGCAATAGGATGCTACTCTACTGTTTATCCTAACTGCACTGCCCATATAAAAAGATTAAAAGATGAGTTTGCAGCATTACCAAAGGATTTAGTCACAATTGATGCGGAATCAGTTTTAAATAAAATCTTATCTAATCTAGAATCATTTAAAAAGTTTTTAGATGACTCTCCCAAGTTATTAAAACACAGTTATTTAAGAGTAGACGACATTACTACAATTAGTAAAGCTAGAATTAAATTTCCAAAATATACACATCATCCCTTGTATAAACTTAAACTAACGACTAAAACCTTAAATAAGCTAGATCAAGAAATTATAAGGAGATTTACTAAACAAAATATTTAAAAAAGCCAAATTGACATTCCCTGTTTCATATCCTATAATTAGGATATCAACAGAGCTATACGCTCTTGGCAAATTTGCCACATTTCAAAGACTGGGGCTTGCCCCCAAGAGGACATCATATATTAAATATGATGTCCTCTCTTTTTTATTAAACAAGGGATATAAGGCAATTAATTTTACCCTATATCCCTCTATTAGGTTAATTTCTAAGTACACAAATATTAGAAATCTAAATTAGCTTCTTCTAATATCTTATACCTTCATCGCTGCCGCTTCCTTTATAAGCTCCAACGCCAATTCAGCTGTTTCATAGAGTTCTTTTTCCGGAATGTATTCTTCTTTGGAATGTGGATTGCGAATACCTACGCCAAGTACTACGGTAGGCACGTTATAAGCGTTAAAGAAGCAGGCATCGCTACCGCCACCACCTTCAGTAATGTTCACGGTAAAGCCTAAGTTTTCACAGGCACGCTGCGCCAACTGTACGGTTGGATGATCCGGTACTAAATTAAACGGTGAATAGTTTTTAATAACGGTAACTTCTGCGGTAGCGCCCATTTCACGAGCAATCATTTCAAACTTACGTACCACATCGTCAGTGAGATCTGTCAATTTATCTTTATCACGGCTGCGTGTTTCCATAGCAATGGTAACTTCGTCCGGCACGACATTCGTTTCACTACCGCCGTGGATAGTACCAATATTGGCCGTTGTTTCCTCATCAATACGGCCTTGTGGTAATTTGTTAATAATGTGAGAGGCAACTACAATGGCACTAATACCTTTTTCCGGTGCATTGCCTGCATGAGCAGATTTACCGATAATACGAGCCTCAATGCGTTTTTTACCTGGCGCTTTACGCACAATCCGGCCCGGCGAATTGATCGTATCAAACACGAATCCATATTGCGCTTTTAATAATGACGAATTCATAACACGAGAGCCATTAACGCCGCCTTCTTCTGCAATATTAAAAACAATCTGCAAATCACCGTGTGGAATATTCTGTTCTTTTACAACGCGTAAGGCTTCTAAAATAACGGCAATCCCCACTTTATCGTCAGCGCCAAGCACAGTCGTTCCGTCAGACACAATGAGACCATCTTTAATCTGTGGTTTAATGCCTTTACAAGGTTCCACACTGTCCATGTGTGCCGTTAACATAATCATCGGTGCATCCGGTACAGTCCCTTTTCGTGTAGCGATTAAATTGCCGGCTGTACCGCCCAACTTCTTGCCCCCATCATCCTCTACAACCTCAAAGCCCAAGTCTTCCAAACGCTTCGTTAAAAGGTCTGCAATTTCACGTTCATCTAACGTAGGCGTATACATTTGCACAAATTCAAAAAGTTCGTTTAATAACCGTTCCTTCTGGATCATAATATCCTCCCCTATTAAAATCATTCAGGAAATAATACAAATGTCCTTCTTACATGTATTGTATCACGAAACAACCTTTCCCTATACCCCCTCCTTGTCTTAAAAAATGAAAGAGTTTATAATTGTAAATAATAAGTACATGTTTTATCGCTATTGTTAAAAAATAAACATACATTATATTGGTGCAATTAGAGCCTTGCCAGAACTATTACACCAGTTATAACAATAGCACGCACTTCACTTCAAGCGGCCCGGGGGAAGCCGATTGAACATAGGTTCATTACTAAGGAGGTATTTGTATGAAAAAATTAACATCTATTTTAGTACTCACAGGTCTTTTTGCCCTTATGGCTTCACCACTCGTAGCAGCTTACACCTATTCAAACAACTATGGCAACTCCGAGTACTGCTATGACAATTACAACAGTAACTACAATAGCAACTACAATAATAACCGTACGTACAATAACAACGGTTATGGACCTTGCTGCCGATAATTAACCGGCACATTACAATTGCGTCAGTGCTATGTAATAACTCAATAACTCAATAGCTTAATAACCGAACAAAAAGAAAAGCAGCCTTTAAAGGCTGCTTTTTTATTGGAAGATTAAAGTATATTTAATCCACATCCTCACTTATACTCCGCTCACCCAAGTTTGTCTTAAGCATGTCGCGTGTGTATTTATAAAGTGGTGATGCCAAACTGTTGGTTTCGTCATAGTGATTGGATTTTACATTTAAAATGCCGCACACCAATTCGTAGGCCAGATCATTTGTGAAGTATTTCTCTTTGTGATTCACCAATGTTTTATACGTTTCCGGGAACTTATCAATATAAGTATCAGAGAAGTATGTAAACATCGGGATGCGCACGGTTCCAAATCCGCCAAAGTCCGGCGCACGTCGTTTGTCCGGAATAGTTGCATGGTCGGAGAAATACAACATGGCCTGCATGTTGAGTTTGTCTTTACCGTATTCCCAGATTTTCTGCAAAATGTGATCCGTATAGGCAATAGAGTCAATGTAGTTATTAATCAAATCATATTTGTCCGGTTCGCTGAATCTTGCGAAACTTTGCGGATAACGGTTAATAAAGTTAAAATGGTTTCCTTTTAAATGAACAACAACAAAGTTGTTTTTCGTTGGATCTACTTCGTCAAGATAATCAAGCAGCATTTCATCATATTGAACCTCATTGAGATTCTGCTTGGTCCATTTTGCTACGCCTGATGTATTGGCTACCAAGGTAACCGGTGTATCGGCACAACCTAAATGCCCCTGATTACTATACCAATGTGTGGTATACCCCGCCTTACGAGCGATATCAATGATAGAACAGGACGTATAGAACTGCTTGTCATTATATTGGTTAAACTCAGTTAAGGCTCGTTCCAAACAAGATACGGTATGAGCAATACTGGAGTAACTGTTCGGATACAAAATAAAACGAGGATCCCGTTTTTTCTCAGACAACCAAGGCGTCGTTTCGTGTTCGTAGTCTGTAAACGCCGACATATAGTCGCGCGAAGCGGATTCACCGATGACCAAGATAATCGTAGACGGTTGATCAAACACAGGCGTAGATGGCGTAACTTCCAAATCCTTAATACGCTCTTCCATGTTAGTCTGATACAACATAGTAGTTTCAAAATACTCTTTAATATCAAAGTATAGTTCCACAATCCCTGTACGGACGAAAACACCTTTGCGTTTTTTCCACATATAAACGCCTAGAACCACGGAAAGACCGGCCAGGAATACAGCCTGCCATAAATCTACTGAAACCGCCGTATACTGCAAATTAGCCCAAATAAACAAGGCATACATTCCAATGACAGACGCAAATGTTACAATATTAAACCCCATAGAAAAGGATTTAAAGTACTCAATGATTTCATTGTAATGGGTTTCCTGAATCATCATCATTCCATCTTCTGTAACGCAGGAACGATACAGGTAGTAATAGGCCCACTGGGCAAGCGGAATCATGAAAATTAGAAATTCGATTGTGGCTAGTATCGGCATCATAACTACGGGAAGCAAGTTAAAATGCAGTACCAGTACTTTCAAAGCCATCATCCAGCCGATGATGTACATACCGAACACCGGATCAAAATGAAATCCGAAGTCAGTTGAACTCTTACGATAGGTAATAAAATATAGCAGCGGATATGTCACAATCCACGCAACGCCGGTGAGCAGGCTCGTACCCAAATAAGGAGCTGTTATTTCTACATGCCCCATAAGAATCGGCAATACCGCTACAATAGCACATGGCAAAAATCGACGCAATTGTAAAAACGTCGCCTTATTCCCCAAGCCATGAGATACGGCTAAGTAATAAAAATAGGAGAAAAAGTACAAGCCCGGTGCTAAATATACAGAACTTATATCCAATGTTAACCCCCTCTTTCCCTAGGTAACACGACTCATTCATAAAATTCGATATCAACTTTTCAAAACTCTTACATAATTGATAATTTATTGATTTTCATTAAAGTTTTAGTAAAAATTTTGTAAAACTTTTCTTATCTAAACTATGGTATCACAAATTGATGAAATGCTCTAGAGGGTTTACGTGAAATATGAAAATATTTTTAAATAATCAATCGTTACCGATAATTCATATTCTATATAAAAATTAATTTCTCTTATAATTTATAAAAAATAAAAAGAATTGAAAATCTTTCTCTATATAATAAATTTTATTCCCTAAAATTTATTACATTCTCTTTACATTTGCTAAAATAATCACTTTTTTTGATTTATAAGAGTATGTATCTATGTGTTAAAATGAATAATAGTTATAGGTAAATTACATTATTAGAGACTTACTCAATATTATTTATTAGGGAGATACAATGAAGAAAATTGTCATGATTCGACGAACAGGTTTAGGGGATTTTATAGCAGGTACTGTTCCTATCTGTAATTACTTAGAAAAAATTCATGGAAAATGCGAATTTCATTTTTTTATGGAAAAACATAACTCATTTTTAGTAAAATACTTTTTTCCTGATGCACATGTATATCATATTCCCAGTGGCAACAAATATATACAAACTTTAAAAACAGCATTACAAAATGCTCATATAAAGCCGGATATTGGTTTCTCTCCTATGCCGGATTATCCTAAACTCAACAGTTTGTTTCTACGCCTAATTGGTGCCAAAGAAAGGTATGGCCGAGTTACAAATAGCATGTTTACACAATATTTTAATCACCCTTATCATTGTAAGGATACTTCAGATTTATATAACATGTCCGTTGGACTTTGCAGCTTAAAATATTATGATCAAACACTTTCAAAAATTCCTCAAGACTGTTATCCAAAATTTATTCAATCACTAATTGCTAAACATTCTTTGCCTGAGACTACATTACCTAAAATCATGGTTGAAGTATCCAATAATAGACCAACATCTCAATTATGCCAAGAAAAAACAGCAACAATTCTTAATGTCCTAGCACAAAAATTTAACTTTTCTATACTTATCACAGCCAAAGAAAAAGACTACGATAAAGCGCTTTCGTTAAAATCTAACCTTAACCCACACACAACAATATTCACTACTCCAAACTTTGATGAATTTTTATCCTATGTAAATGCAGCAGATATTGTACTATGTGGAGATGGGGGATTAGGTCATATTGCCGGCGCATTAAGCAAGAAAGTCGTAGCACTTTACGGGAAAACATCAATAGCCCATTGGGGTATTATTGGAGATGAAGTTCTACATTTATATGACGAGCAAGATGTAAATAACATAAGCAATTCTCAAATTATTAATACCTTATCCTCTTATCTCACCGCTATCAATAACCCTATAAAATAAGCCGACTAAAATCCCTCTTATATCTTGCTGATATCAAGAGGGATTTGTTATTTCACTAACTTTGTAATATTTCTATGCAAGCTTACAAAACTTTCAAGACATGCTACCATTATGTTTTCTCAAATTGGAGAGTATCCACTTTTACATGCCAGAATGTGTTTACATCAATCTTAGACTTATTATGGAAGATCAAATATTCCCTGAAGAAACCATTCTCTGCTCTCCGTTAGATTAATATAGACTTATTCTTCCGGTAATTCACAAATATTTTCAATCGTATCACTAGTAAAAAAATAATCCACTGTCAAAGTTCTTTCCGAATAAATAGTGCTCAATAAAGCCTCCATATCAATATGTTTACGAAAATCTGATATTTAACGCTCAATAAAGCAATATAAAAGAGTTATCACCTAAATGTGAATTTCAAACCCAATTTAAGTGATAACTCTACTTTTTAAAAGATATTTCCTATTTACTTTTTATTATCAAATTTTAAAGATATCCTTTGTCTTATTTAATTTTAAGCTTCGCATACTTATTTAATGTATATAACCCATAATTGGCAGCCAATATGAATCCAAGCCAGCCTTCTAAAAAGCCAAGTTCTAAAACATACATCTTAAAAAAGGCAAAAATTGGTCGTAGTAAAATATCTTTAAACCAACTAGCCTTTTTCTTACTATCTTTAGCCCAAATAGTAGAATACATATTCATCTTATAGACATATTGATCAAAATCTTTGTATGTATAATGCTGAATATAACCATTTAATTTAATTGTAGGTAATTCTGTTTTAACACTTTCATGGACCTTACCCTGCCATTTGCCTTGTTTTACCGGAAATAAGCGTTTTACAGAATCAGCCGATAATACACCATACTTGAAATCCCTTCCAAAAGCACTATTACGTCGTTCCATTTCGTATAAAGCAGCAGTTCCTTCAGATACAGCAATCTTAATCGAGCTAATAAGTTCATCACTCAAGCGCTCATCAGCATCTAAATAAAGAACCCACTCATTATCAAGATGTTCCAATGCAAAATTACGCTGGGCTGCAAAATCATCATCCCAAGCTCTATATATAACCTTAGCTCCGGCTTTTTTAGCAAGTTCTACTGTATTATCTTCACTTCCGGAATCTATCACTAACACACTAGATGTAACAAGTTTAGCATTATTAATCGCCGCTACTATATTAGAAGCTTCGTTCTTTGTTAATGTAACAACAGATAACATTCTATCACCTAAATTTACTAACATATTATCTCAATCAAATTATCTTAGTATAGTATATACTGAATTATTATATTTATATGCCGCTACCCACTAAACTAAAATATTAATTGATATAGGTATTTAAAAGTAAATGGAAGCATTCCGCGCATTTCATAAACTTACTTTAGACTTATAATTAAAAAGTCCTCTGCTCTCACTCACCTACGACTAATACTATCATTAAATGAAATAATGTGAAAAGGCTATCACGTAAAATTCAGGTTAGATCTGAATTTAAGTGATAGCCCTTAGGTAATAATTATTTTTTTATCATTTTCCCAAATTTTTTATTCCATTCAGAATTAGGATTAGTGAAAAATAGATAATAGATTTTCTTTATAAATTCTCTTTGTTTTGAGTATTTGGGAAACCATTTTCTTAACATTAATCGTCTATCACTATCCTCTGGGAATACCTTTTCAGCTATTTGCCTCATATTTAAGCGTTTACGACCATTAAGCTCTCCACGCATTGATAGTAAACACATTTTTCTAATTATTTCTTCATAATATGGAGATCGACGAGCACACTCCCACCAACTTTTACCTTCACCAACTAATGGATAATCCCATGGTTTTGGAAAAGCAGCATAATGCACAATAAATGGATTCTTTAAATTACTCTTCCATTCTTGAATCTTTTCTTTACTATTTTCCATTATATGTTCAACGGATGCCATCCGAATAGGATAAACATTCCAACGAGAATCTAAATGCTTTATCTTACCATCAAATAACACATTAAAAGCATCTTGCTCTGCACATCTAAATTTATATTCTTGCCATAATCCCATAACATAATCAGCTGAAAAGTCACGTCTAATATTTTCTACAGCAAAAAGTAATACATCTGCGTTTACATATCCATCAGGATGTTTCAAGTCTAATTCCTCTAACGGAATATCCATTTTAAGTCGTCCTAAATATCCTAAATCAACAACACCGCCGATATATTCTTGATCTGTAAATTTTGTTTCTAATAACTCATATACATCTTTTCTTGCTAGGATATCAGCGCCTAAATTTAAAACAAGATTATAATCTTTAAATAGCCATGGAATAGCTAATTTAAAATAGTTTAAATATAAATATTTGAATCTACTATTTTTTATATATTCTTTGACATATGGTTTTGGATCGAAAAACTTTAAACGTACATTAGGGTATGGTCTCACTAAGTCAAGTAAAATATTACAATCATGCAAATCGATTTCACTTGTAAGTACAACAATTTCATATTCCTTATCTTTAGAAATATAATCAAGTATGGATATTAATGTAACTGTAAAATAAGGTATATATTGTTCACTTAAGACAAATGTAATCGCACATTTATCATTAAAAGAAGGCTGCAAAGATTTTTCATATAATGATTTATTTACTATTTCCCATTCTTTTTTTAATTTTTTTGGTTTATCCATATCATCAATTATCCTTCATTTTATTCTCAATAGAATTTAAAACATACTTAATTCCATCTTCAAATTTAACTTTTGGTAACCATCCAATAGATTTTAATTTTTCCACAGAAGGATTAACGTTTACCATTCCAGTTTTTGGATAAGGGATAACTCCATAGTTTAATACACTTTGACTTTTAGTAATGTTTTTCATGCACTCAATATAATACTTTAATTTATGACTCTCTCCAGAACCAAAATTATAAATTCCAGTATTATTTTTCTTCACAATTAATGTTACTAAGGCATCAATCGCATCATCAATATATAGAAAATCCCAAATTTGAATACACTCAGTTAAATCACAAGGCAAATTTTTCAGCATTTTCTGCAAAACTGAAATAATCATTGTCCCTTCATAATCATCAGGACCATATAAACTAAAAAAACGAGGTTCAATTAATGTAAAAGAGTATTTTTCAGCAAGCACCAATGCGTCTTGGTAAAGTTTTAACTTAAACTTTCCATACTCTGTATTCGGATTGGCTAAATCTTTCTCGGTAACTTTTTTGTTATCCAATAATGGACCATATTCAGCTTGCGATCCTGCTAAAACTACTTTTTTACAACCATTTTTTGCAAATGCATGAATAGTATCTAGCCCTATTTTATAATTATTTTCTTGTTTTTCATAATCATCTCGAGTTGAACCTCTAGTTCCATCCCAAGTAAGGTACACTAAACAATCTAAATTCATAATTTGATTAGCTAAAGTAGGATATTTATCCATATTACATTCGATTATTTCTACTGATTCAAATGATTTAAAATAATCTTTGCTTGAACTTCCTTCTCGAATTATTGCTAATAACTCATGGTTGGATAAAGATAATGATTCTATAAGTTGTTTACCTATGAAACTAGAAGCGCCTAAAATCGCAATTCTCATTTCTAAATCTCTCCTAAAGTTTTTTCTACTTTTTCATAAACTGATTGAGCATCAATATGATACACTTCTCTTAAATAATCTTGATTTCCTACGATTGAAGAAAATTTATCTTGAAGTCCAAATCTAATTAAGCTAGAATGATGTGACAATTGACTGATGACTTCAGCAACAGCTCCACCTAAACCTCCAATTACATTATGTTCCTCCATAGTAATTAAAAGTTTTGAACTTTGAGCGAGCTCAATTATACTCTTATCATCAATTGGTTTTATACAAGGAACAGAATATACACTACACTTAATATCGTGTTCTTTTAACAACTGATAAGCCTTAATTCCTTCTGATAAAATAGTTCCAGATGCCAAAATTGTAACATCATTTCCGTTTTCTTTGATTGGAATAATAGATTTGACATTAAGTTTTTCCTCTGCACTATGAATTAATGCTTCTTTACCACGAGCCATACGTAAATAAGCCGGTCCTTTTTTATCATGAATTGCTCGTAAACACCAAATGGCTTCAATAGCATCAGCTGGTACGTACACATCCATATTAGGTAATGCTCTCATCATTGCAATATCTTCAGTAGCATGGTGAGTCATTCCTAAAGTTCCATATGCAAATCCACCACCTACAGCCAATACTTTGACATTAGCATTATGATAACAAACTAGATTGCGTAATTGTTCAATACATCTTAAGGTTGGAAAATTACCAATCGAATAAGTATAAACTTCATTCCCTTCTAATGCTAGTCCTGCTGCAATTGAAGTCATATTTTGTTCTGCGATCCCAGCATTAATAAATCTGTCAGGATATTTTTCACTAAATTTTTCTACAACATTAAATCCCAAATCAGCAGTAGCTAACATAATTTTGTCATCTTTTGCCAACTCTACTAATTCTGATATTACATGATCTCTCATATTTCCCCCCCTAACTCTTTTAGAGCTGATTCTAAATACTCACCTTGTGGATCTCTATAGTGCCATAATAACGAATTTTCCATAAATGATACGCCTTTTCCCTTAATTGTATTAGCAATAATCACTGTAGGTTTATTTTTATTCCCCTTATATTGAAAGGCTTCTTTCAATGAATTATGATCATTACCATCTTTTACATCAATTACGCTCCACCCAAAAGCTTTCCACTTTTCATCTAATGGATCCATATTTAATACATCTGCACAATCTCCCATTGCCTGCATGCGATTTCTATCGACAACAACGGTAAAATTATCTAATTTATATTGAGCTGCAAACAATGCCATTTCCCATATGGCGCCTTCATTACATTCACCATCGCCAACAATTGCATAAACATGATAATCTTTACTGCGTAATTTACCACTTAACGCCATACCACAAGCAGCACAAACGCCTTGCCCTAAGCTACCTGTTGAAATCTCTACTCCTGGAACTAGCTTATGAGAAATATGCGATGAGAACCATCCACCATTATCACCATATGTATTCAGTTTTTCAATATCATAAAAACCCTTTTCTGCTAAAGCTGCATATATTGCAACCCCATTATGCCCTTTACTCAATATAATCCTATCACGTTTTTCGTTTTGAGGATCATTAGGATATATTCTAGCAATATCATTATATAGAACTGCAATAACATCTGCACAAGATAATATCCCACCAATATGAGAAGCATGAGCATGACTAACCATTTTGATAGCATGAATTCTTATTTTCTTTGCTAATTCTTCGCTCTTCATTCCAATCTCCATTTCCATTTACTAAGTTATTTTAAGAACTCGGATATTTGTTTATCCATACATTCTCTAATATCACCATCTAAAAGCCAACATTTGTTCCATTCAACAACCTTCTCAATAGCTAATTCCAAATCCCATTTAGGCTCCCAACCAAATACTTTCTTTAATTTAGAACAGTCCAATTTTAAGAAATTAGCTTCATGAGGTCCTCCATCATATTGATTTATCCATTTAATACCTTCTCCCCATTTTGAAACAAATAAATCAACTAAGCGCCCCGTTTCAAAACAATCTCTATCATCAGGCCCAACATTATAATAACCTTCAAATGACTTATTGTTATATTGTTTATATGCAATCATTAAATATGCCATAAGTGGTTCTAATACATGTTGATATGGTCTTGTTGAAAATGGATTGCGAACTACTATATCTTTTTTTTCTACTACAGCTCTTATACAATCCGGTATAATTCTATCATTAGCGAAATCACCGCCACCGATTACATTACCGGCTCGAGCTGTAGATATACTAACATTTCTTTCCTCAAAAAAACTATTACGATAAGCATGAGTGACTAATTCACTGCAGGATTTAGAGTTTGAATATGGATCGTAACCGTCGAGGGGTTCATTTTCTCTATAACCCCATTCCCATTCATTGTTTTTATATACTTTGTCAGTAGTAATATTTAAAAAAGATACTACTGTGTCGCTTAATCTAATACATTCTAAAACATTAACAGTTCCCATAACGTTTGTCTCATAAGTATATACAGGATTCTGATAACTATCTCGAACTATTGGTTGTGCCGCAAGATGAAAAACAATTTCAGGCTTTATCTCATCAAAAACCTTTTTTAAAGTAAAAAAATCTCTAATATCTCCAATAAAAGATTTAATATCTTTATCAATATCTGCAATTGTAAATAAAGCTGGATTTGTAGGTGGTTTCAAGGAGTATCCGCTGACATCAGCGCCTAAGTTAGCCAGAATTTTACAAAGCCAAGATCCTTTAAAGCCAGTATGACCTGTCACCAATACTCTTTTATTTTTATAAAAATCTTTATCAAAATACATATTTAATCCTCCCATACCTTCCAAGGTGCAGCACCCGATTTCCACAATTTTTCTAATTCATCTTTTTCTCGTTTAGTATCCATACATTGCCAAAAGCCCTTATGCATATAGCTCATCAATTGCTTTTCTTTTGCCAACTCCTCTAATGGTTTTCTTTCAAAAATACAGTCATCACCATCAATATATTCAAAAATTTCAGGTTCTAAGACCATGAAGCCAGCATTTATCGGTGCACTATCTCTAGCTGATTTTTCTCTAAATGATTGAACTGCATTGTCAGAACCTATATTCAATATCCCTTTTGATTGTTCCAATTGTACTGCAGTTAATGTCGCAATCTTATGATGTTTTTTATGGAAATTTAATAAGTCAAGTATATTCACATCACATACTCCATCACCATAGGTCATCATAAATGTTTCACCTTGAACATACTCTTCTATTCGTTTTATTCGTCCACCAGTCATAGTATTTAATCCGGTATCAACAACAGTTACTTTCCATGGTTCACAAGTTCTATTATGAACAATCATTTTATTTCCTTGAGTAAAATCGAATGTAATATCTGATGTATGCAGAAAATAATCTGCAAACCATTCTTTAATATAATGTTGTTTATATCCCGCGCAAATAATAAATTCATTAAATCCATAATAATTATATGACTTCATTATATGCCACAAAATTGGCATTTCACCAATCTCTAACATAGGCTTAGGTTTATATTGACTTTCTTCAGAAATCCTAGTTCCAAAGCCACCTGCTAACAATACAACTTTCATTGTCTCCTCCTAAAACAAAAAACATTTCTTAATAACTTAATATATTGCTTAAAGTACATTAATACTTTTGCGACCCAAATTGGTATTAAAGATATAATACGCAATTTCAAATAATCTCCCTTGATGACATTTATTGAGTTTCTGTACTTTTTAACCCACACTAGATTTATTACCCCAATACTCCTTAAAAATATTAAATAACTATTAGACATAAGTGCATCTTTTCTAAAAAAATCAATAGCTTGATATTCTATACTTTTAAAAATTGCAGGTAAAATCGAAAAGCCCTCATTAATCTTATTGAACACATATACATAATATCTTTCATCATGTGTCCACCAATGATCTTTTTTATTAGGATTGTAAGATATAAAATTAGTATAAATATAACCCAATTTATTCTTCTTTTTACATTCACGCTCTATTAATTCTAATAAACTAAACGCAATCCACCAAGGAATTTCCCTTTCAATATATTTATCTATAATATTGAGCGAAAAAACTTGATGATAAAAACTTGTTTGTATTATTTGAGCTCCCCAATACGTCAATCTTGAAAAATACTTACGGCAATATACTAACCACTCCTCTTCCTCATATATACAATTTATTTTCTTATCAGAGTCTTGATTTAGATGCCCCCTTCTACTAGCAATATCAACATTAATTACCTTATATAAATAATATTTTTCTTTTAATAAGATTGATTCAATTTGATTGAAATCAACTAAGTTTCCATCTCCCATTAACCAAAAATAAGCCGTTGAAACAGACTCAATAGCTTTAATTGCCTTATTATCAGCACTAATATCTGTTTGATAAGATTTATATAGCAGATTTATTTCACAAGATTGAGTCACTTCTTTTATTAAATTCTCTATTTGATTATCTTTACTACTATCATGGATTTCGAAAACAAAAAGTTTACCTTTATAAGGAATAATGCAATCACTTATTATTTTCTCAATACATGAGCCCCTATTCGTTGGTATTACTACGCTTATCTTTTCCATAAATTTTACCAATTTTAAAACTCTATATTAGGATAAAAGGTTAATCCTTTTAGTGTTGCTCGGACAATAATACCTATACGTTTTATTTTATTATTTGGTGCTTTTAACAAAACTTTTAAGATATGATATGGCAATCTAAACGCCTGATATGTCCATCCTAAAACTCCCTCACGTCTATACAAATAAACATCATTTCTATATAAGTAATTAAACCGATCAATATTTCTCCAATCAGCAGTCGAAATATCTGCGCCCTTATTTGATTTACTCTTATGAACTACAGTTGAATTATTTAATAAATAACAAGTATATTTTCTAGATATTCTTCGCGTATACTCCCAATCATCTGACCATATAAAAAAATCTTTTATTGGAAATCCAACCTCTTTCACTACACACATCGGAATAAACAAAGAAACAAATGATGACATTTTTACTTTTATTATAGGTTCATTAAATTCCTTCACAGTAACATTTCTATAAACACTCTTTCGTTGTATATTCATAGTACATAAAGAACTGTCTCTCCATAACACTTTACTTGCTAAAAAACCATATGTTTCTTTATTTTTTCCTGTAAAGTTTAAAAATTCAGTTAATGTATTTTGCTGAACAATACAATCATCATCCATTATCCATACGTATTTATAGTTTAAATTAGCAGCTTGTTTCACTCCAAAATTAAAACCACCTGCTCCTCCTAGATTTTTACCTGTGTTTCTATAAATAATATTTTCTTGATCTAAAACAAGACTTTCAACGTAATCTCTAGTCCCATCATTTGAATTATTATCAACTACTAAAATATCTAAAGGTATACTCTGACTTTGCAAACTCTGAATGCATTCTTTTAATAGCTCAAGTCTATTATATGTCACTACAATAGCAACAATATCATTCATTTAATCACCTCTATTTATTCGTTATATATTCTTTATATAAATCACATACGTCTTTAGTTTCACCAATAGCTTGGATTTCACCATGCGAAATCCAAACTGCATTCTTACACATACTTCTTACTTGATCTTCATCATGAGAAACAAAAATAATTGTGGTCCCATTTTTTTTCATTTCTTCCATTCGTTTATAACATTTCTGTTGAAATGCATAATCACCTACTGCTAGTATTTCATCAATGATTATTATGTCTGCTTTGATTGCTGTTGCAATTGCAAAACCTAAACGAGCCACCATCCCTGATGAGAAATTTTTAATAGGAACATCTAAAAAATCTTTTAATTCCGAAAATTCTATAATCTCATCAAAATATTGGTTCATTACTTTCTTACTATGCCCCAATACAGCTCCATTTAAGTATATATTTTCACGTGCTGTAAGTTCAGAGTCAAATCCGGCGCCCAATTCAATTAATGGAGCAATAGATCCGTTAACTCGTACTACTCCTTTTGTTGGTTTATATATGCCTGAAATGACCTTTAATAAAGTACTTTTTCCACATCCATTTTCACCTATTAGTGCCCATGATTCTCCTTTTTTTATCTCTAAATTAATATTTTTTAAAGCACAAAATTTCTTGAATTTTAGCCGGCGCTTTGTTGCCATAATGACAAAATCTTTTAAGCCTGAAAATTGCTCTTCAGCTAAATAAAATTCCATACTCACATTTTTAATCGAAATACAATCCATAATTTTCTCCAGCAATAATAAAGTTTATATTATATATACATTAAGAAGTTATTTTGTAGTTTTCGGAAGATAAGCGTTCCCACAATTAAAGTAAAAAAACTTACAAGAAAACATAACACCGTTAATTCAATTGATGGTATTGTATTATTTAAAATAATTTCTCTAAAATACAATAAAATATAATAAAGTGGATTTAATAATAAAATTTGTTTAAACTCTTCTGGGACAATAGTAAATGGATAAAAAATAGGTGTTAAAAAAGACCATGCAGTTGTAAAAACACCATAAAGATGAAACATATCTCGAAAATAAACTGCAACAGAAGATACTATCAAGCTAACACCTAACGAAAAAACCAAAAGGAGTAATAATGGTATTGGCAATAGTATCAATTTTTTTGTAATATGTACATTTGTAACAATCATAACAATAAAAATTGCAACCATACTAAATAACATTGTTACAAAACTAGATAGTACTCTTGATAATGGGAATATTATCTTTGGTACATATACTTTTTTAAGTAATGCTGCATTACCAACTATTCCGTACATAGCTGAAGTAGTA
This sequence comes from Veillonella sp., assembly GCF_018364065.1. Taxonomy (GTDB): domain Bacteria; phylum Bacillota; class Negativicutes; order Veillonellales; family Veillonellaceae; genus Veillonella_A. The sequence goes on along the minus strand of NZ_JAGZMO010000004.1, from coordinate 178,530 downwards.
GATTCTGAAACAAAATTAAATACAACTTGCCCTATAATTAAATACAAAGAATAATTAGGTAAATCAAATCTGAAGACATGCGAAAAAACTATTGTCAGGATACACATCATCATTAAAGGGTTCATTAAACTCCATAAATATCCAAAAAAAGATTTTCGATATTTAATCCGTAAATCTCTTAAAACTAATTCCTTTAATAAAGGCATATAATTATATAATATATCAATTTTGCTATTTACCATTGCGACCTCTTTAATAAACTAACATTTTACTAAATAAAACTCCGTATTTTTCTAAAAACAAAACGCCCTCCTTTTTTTAACCAATTCTGTTTCTCCATAAATGAAACATTTTGTTCTTTATAGAGAATGTTATTTTTTTCAAGCCAAACGTCTAGCAGTATTTCACTGACAAAACCGAATACCCGAGCTTCATATGTATCATATTCTGAAATATCTATTCGCTTCTCTAATTCGAATAAAATAGTAAATAGCCATTCGCAATACCGATTATATAAATCTCTTCTCATTACAAACATATTAAACATGTGTGCCCATGTACGATTGCACACCAGATCAAATGCATAACTATAATCAGGACAAACTTCTCTTATAATTTGCTCTGTTACATCCAGCCCTGTACTATAGTGCGCATGATTATAATGAGAGCGATTACTTTCAATATAATATTTACGCTTATCAGCTACTACTGCCGGATAATTGGATAGCAATTCTTGCCATTTTTCACCAGTAAGAATTTGATGCTTCTTCTTATCTAAATTACGAACCTCTTTATTTGTAAAATACCGTCTATAATGAACAAGCCCTATATAATCGGCCTCTAAGTTTTTCCAGGCCCAATATAAAGCAGTTAATTCACAATAATTAGGATTTTTAAGCGAAATATTGTCCCCTGTATTATCGCCTATATAACCTAAATCCTGCATTCCTTCTTTACCTACATGAATTGGCATATACACATTATCGGAAGGCATCCAATATTGTTTATGAGTCGCTACAAGAATCTTAATATTAACCACTTAATTTAATTCCTTTTCCACTAAGCGTAATGCACTTGCAATTACTTTATCCATATCATAATACACATACTCGGCTAAACGCCCACCAAAGATTACATTATTTTCTTCCTTGGCTTTTAACGCATATTTAGTGTATAAGTCCTGGTTTTTCTGATTATTTACAGGATAATATGCTTCATCGCCTACTTTCCAATCTGCCGGATATTCTTTCGTCACATACGAAACCGGTTGTTTACCAAATTCAAAATGTTTATGTTCAATAATTCGAGTATAAGGTACATCATCATCTGTATAATTCACTACGGCTACGCCTTGATAATTTTCTGTTTCTAAACATTCAGTTTCAAAACGCAAACCACGATACTCCAATTGACCGAATTCATAATTATAGTACTCATCAATTGGACCTGTATATACAATTTTATCCGCTATCTTAGATAATTCTTCCCGTTCTTTAATAAAATCTACGCCTAAACGAACTTCAATACCTTCTAAGATATTTTCAATGAGTTTAGTATAACCACCTTCGGGAATTCCCTGGTAACGATCATTAAAATAGTTGTTATCATAGGTATAACGAACCGGTAAGCGTTTGATAATAAAGGAAGGAATTTCCGTGCAAGGACGTCCCCATTGTTTTTCTGTATAGCCTTTAATGAGCTTTTCGTAAATATCGGTACCTACTAAACTAATAGCCTGTTCTTCCAGGTTTTTAGGAATATCAGTAATCACTGAACGTTGCTTCTCAATAATAGCTTTTGCTTCATCCGGAGTTGAAATGCCCCACATTTTACTGAATGTGTTCATATTAAACGGCAAGTTATATATTTCGCCCTTATAATTAGCTACTGGAGAATTCACATAGTTATTAAAAGTTGCGAATTGATTTACATAATCCCATACATATTTCATAGAGGTATGGAAAATATGAGCTCCATATACGTGAATATTGATGCCATCTTTATTTTCGCAATACATATTGCCACCAATATGATTTCGACGATCTATAACTAACACTTTTTTACCACGTTTATATGCTTCATGAGCGAACACAGAGCCGAATGGCCCTGCACCAACAATTAAATAATCATATATATTCATCTCTGAGCCTCCAACATAAATTATTTAAAAGTGCTAATTTTATCACAATCAATATGCCCCTTTACGTTTAATTACTACCGAAATTGTTTTAACCAAATATACAATATCAACCCAAACTGACCAATTATGCACATACCAGGAGTCCATACGAACGCGTTCATCATAGGTCGTGTCACTACGGCCACTCACCTGCCATACACCGGTAATTCCAGGCGGCACGAGGTAAAAGTCTTGAATATACTCTCCATATCGTTCAACTTCTTCAGAAACAATAGGTCGTGGTCCAACCAAGCTCATTTCTCCTTTTAAAACATTTAACAACTGTGGTAATTCATCAAGACTTGTCTTTCGTAAAAATTGTCCAATTTTAGTAATTCGCGGATCATCCTTTAACTTAAAATCACGATACCATTCTTTTCTCGCTTCAGGATTATCTTTTAAATATTCACTCAAAGCCTGTTCTGCATTGATGACCATAGATCGAAATTTATAACAGTAAAACTCCTTTCCGTGTTGTCCTACTCGCTTATGTGGAAAAACTATAGGGCCAGGATCCGACATATAAATCAAAGCTGCAATAGAAATCATGAGCGGTATAATGAACCAACTTGAAAGGATAATCAGGCATATATCAAAGAGTCGTTTTACAAATCGATAATAAGGCCTTGCCAAGTTGTTTTTTACGCTAACCAACAGCATATTCTCTTCCATTAAACCTTGAACGGACACATTCGCTGCCGGCATGCCGATTAATTCTGGTACAAAGGATACATTTTTAACTAATATCTCCAAACGATTTATGAGTGTAATTAATTGCTCCGGCGGTAATCCCGGCGCACACACAATAACATGTTCAATCTTGCTGTTGCGCACTATATTTTCAATATCATAAAATCCACCGAGTAAAGGATATTTTCTTACTAGAGTCTTGCAAACTGGATTATCATCAATAAACCCTACGATTTCATAACGCATGATCGGATGTCGTTCAAAAGATTTTAGTAGTAATTCTGCCGTTTTTCCTGCTCCAATAATGATTACAGGAATTTTAAGGATACCTTTATAAATTAATATGCGCTCTAACGTATAGCGCCCTACCAACACCCATATGAAGGTAAGTATCCAGGAAAATAATATAAATAGACGTGACACATCTCCGGCCACATTAGCTGCATACATTAAAAATACAGTGAGCAAAACACTATAGGAAACGCCTTTAAATATATTTCGAACACGGTCCCAGTAAGGCAATGCAATCTCATAACAATTGGTAAGAAATTGCATGAATAGAAACAATGCCGGTGCTATCAAGTAAATATAAATACTGCGTATATAAAATGATTCACTTACAGGTGGAAACATCCATATCTTACGAAGATGTAAAGCGCTATTTAGCCCTAAAACCACCATAAAGTAATCAATTATTAACAAACATAAAGGCAGTAAGTATGTACAGTTTCGTTTTAGCAAAGGAATTTCTTGATTCATAGCATAGCAAACCCTTTCCTTGTTTTTCCGCGACATAATCCTAGATAAAAAATAGATGTATACTTAAAATGAAGAAATATCTAACTTCATTAAATACTCTCTTAATCCTTTACCTGTTAATTCATGGCGTAATCCGAATTCAATCATCGCCTTTAAATACCCCAAGCGATTACCAATATCATATCGAATACCATCATAAGCTAGTGCATATACAGAACCATTCAATTGTGCAATAGCATCTGTAAGTTGTAACTCATTTCCCGCATCTAAAGGAGTATTTTCTAACGCTTCAAATATTTCAGGAGTTAATATGTAACGTCCTAATACAGCTAAATTTGATGGCGCTAACTCCTTTTTTGGTTTTTCTACAAGCCCGTTTACTTTATACAAGTTATCCTCAATCATATCACCTGAGATAATACCATACGAACTAATACGTTCTTCCGGCACACGCTGTGTTCCTAGTACAACCCCATTATGTACATTATAAACATCAACAAGCTGTTTTAAACAAGGATACTCCGGATTGTACACTACATCATCACCAAGCAGAACTGCAAACGGTTCATTTTCTACAAAAGCCTTGGCACAATAAATAGCATCACCCAGTCCACGTGGTGCTTTCTGTCTGATAAAATGAGTCTTCACATCTGCTAATCTGCGCACCATGTCTAATTGCTTTTTCTTTCCCTGCTGTTGCAACAATTGCTCCAACTCAACACTCGTGTCAAAATGATCTTCAATGGCTCTCTTATTACGACCAGTAATAATTAAGATTTCTTCAATTCCGGACGCTAACGCTTCTTCCACAATGTACTGGATAGCCGGTGTATCAACAATAGGAAGCATTTCCTTCGGTTGAACTTTCGTTGCCGGTAAAAAACGTGTTCCAAAACCAGCTGCAGGGATAACAGCTTTTCTTACTTTTGACATAACAGGGCACCTCACCTTAAAACATGGTATTTTAATAGTGTACTAGCTGCTCTTTCTAAATAAATTAATACATAAACCTTTTTGCTTTAACTTTATAACAGCCGCAAACACTCCATCAATAATTATCACATTATTTCATTATAACATGTAGCTATGAATTTAACATTGACTATTAAGACTAATATTAATACTTCTTTATTATCGTTCGAATTTGCTTATTTAATCACTAGTTTTTAACTAGGAATAACTCAATTTCATTTTATTATCATTTAGCTAAACTATATAATCAAATTATTTTATATCTAATGTAAATTATTTTGTTGTGACTTGAATATCTTATCACCTCAAATATAAAAAAAAAACACCAATAATTAAAGCTAACTTTATACAAAGTTCTCTTCTCTCATTGGTGTTTTATAAGTTGTATTTTGTTATTAAGCGTTTTTAGCGATTTCTACGAATTTAGCAAATGCTGCTGCATCATTTACTGCCAAGTCAGCTAACATTTTACGGTCAACTGCAACGCCTGCTTTAGTTAAGCCTGCGATGAAACGGCTGTAAGTTAAACCGTTCATACGGCTTGCTGCGTTGATACGAGCGATAAACAATTTACGGAATTCGCGTTTTTTCGCACGACGGTCACGACGAGCATAGTAGCCGGCTTTCATTACTGTTTCGTTTGCTTTTCTGAACAAACGGCTACGAGTACCACGGTAACCTTTAGCTAATTTTAAAATTTTCTTATGACGTGCATGAGCTGTAACGCCCTTTTTCACTCTTGCCATTCTATGTTTCCTCCATTATCTACAAATTAACGACTTATGCGTATGGTAAGCATTTAGAAACGCGTTTGTGGTCAGCTTTACTTACTAAAGCAGCTTTGCGAAGATTGCGTTTACGACCAGGAGCTTTCTTTTCCAAGATATGGCTCTTGAATGCTTTTGCACGCTTAAATTCACCGGTACCGGTTACTGCAAAACGTTTAGCCGCTGCACGGCGAGTTTTAATCTTTGGCATAATTAATTATCCTCCTCAAATTATCCTTTTTTTGCTAATATCATTGTCATATTTCGACCTTCAAGCTTAGCGTCTTTCTCTACTACAGCTTGTTCGCCTAATTCTTTGGCGAAACGGGTTAAAACATTTTGACCTAATTCAGGATGGCTCAATTCACGGCCACGGAACATGATTGTTACTTTAACTTTGTTGCCGTCTGCCAAGAATTTGGCAGCGTTCTTCATTTTAACGTAGAAATCATGATCCTCAATATGTGGACGAAGCTTTACTTCTTTCAAAGTGAAAGTCTTCTGTTTCTTCTTTGCTTCTTTTTCGCGTTTCTGTTGTTCGTAGCGGAACTTACCGTAGTTCATAATACGGCATACAGGTGGTTTACCGTTTGGTGCCACTTCCACTAAATCTAACTGATGTTCTTCAGCTAACGCTAATGCTTCACGAACAGTCATAATCCCCAGCTGTTCATTGTCAGCACTTACTACACGGATTTCGCGAGCGCGAATCTCTTCATTAATACGTGGTGTATCTTTACTAATAACAGTCACCTCCAAGTACAATACTTTGTTATTTAAAATGTTATGTAATATATAATAAAAAAACGGATGGCATAACGCCATCCGATACGAGCTAAGTCATTCTATACAGCACAACAAATAATGCTATGCGTGTATAACTCTATACAACCCGTTACTTCGTGATAACAGGTGAGAAGCGGATGGCCTCTACTTCTTATATCTCTCAAAAGAGTACTTTAATAGTATATCTGTTAAGACATACTTTGTCAACCACAAAAATTAAATTATTTGTTCGATTTTATATAACTCTTAATAAGTTGGGCATATAGTGATACTTTAGCACTTACATAATGAACAAATTCAAATTTGTCAAAGCTCTTTATATATATTTGATATTTACCATTCAAACGCTGACGATTATAAGGTAATTTAAGTTCCGCCCGTAGTAACTCAGTGGCATAAACGAATCGTTCGTCTTTCTTGTCATCAGCTCCATAAAAAGCAGTCAAATAATACAATATTGACTTAATTAAAGCCCCTCTGGCTTCTTCTATACATACTGATTTTGCTATGGCAAACTTCAAATATTCTTCACAAGCCAACACGTAGTCAAATCTTTTTTTAGAATTAAATATACTTGTACTACATATGCCGCAAGGATTTTTTCTATAAAAATAAAGTTCTTTTTCTATTGTTCCACAGCGCTTAGTCTTTTCTATTATATAAGGTGCAACAAAAGTGTCTTCGAAAAATCGTCCTTCAGGAAATCTTATATTATCCCAAAGTTCTTTCCGATAAACTCTCCCCCAAGCTATTGCCCAGCTATTAGCTATACACTTTTTTATTCGTTCCTCGTACTCATCTTCCAAACTTAGCGTAACATCTCCGGTACCACTACTACCGTCTCCCGATCTGTACGCCAAAAAACGAACAAAATCCAAATTATGTTTTTTAACAGCGTCCATTGACAATTCAAAGGCTTCCAATAATACGAAATCATCAGAATCCACAAATGTTATATATTTCGCTGTACTTACCTCTATGCCCCTATTTCGGGCAGCACTAAGACCTTTATTTTCTTGATGAATTACTTGAATACGAATATCTTTTTTTGCATACTCATCACAAATATCCGGACTTCTATCAGTAGCCCCATCATTAATCAATATAATTTCAAGATTTTTATATGTTTGATTACATAAAGATTCAATACATTCCCTTAAGTATAGCTCACAATTGTATACAGGAACTATAACTGATAATAATTCCGGCCCCATTGACCCTCCCTAAAGCCAACCTCTAATACCTTCATAAGTTAGTATAATGAAATCCCCTAAATTTCACTATATTGTACCGTATTATACCATATTATCCGGAAATCATCAAAATCATACATATAAAATCATTTTATCGAGTAATACGCTTTATACCATGCCGCAAACTTCCCTATGCCCTCTTCAATAGAGGTCGCCGGCTTAAAATCAAAGTCTTTCTGCAACTCACTTACATCGGCATAAGTCTGATACACATCACCCGGCTGCATAGGCAAATATTCTTTTACAGCCGTTTTGCCGATAGCCTGCTCTAACACGTCAATGAAGTGCATGAGTTTTTCCGGTTTATTATTGCCAATGTTATACACCTTATAACGATCGCCTTGTTCATTTTCCTTCGGTGGATTATTCAGCATATGCTCGATACCTTCCACAATGTCATCCACGTAGGTAAAATCGCGATACATGTCACCATCATTATAAATCTGAATGGCCTTACCTTCGAAAATTTTATTGGTAAATTTAAAATACGCCATATCAGGTCGGCCATACGGGCCATACACAGTAAAGAAGCGCAGTCCTGTTGCCGGGATTCCATATAAATGGCTATATGTATACGCCATCAACTCGTTCGACTTCTTAGTTGCCGCGTAGAAGCTGATTGGATGATCCACATTATCGTCTGTAGAGAACGGGGTTTTCTTCTGATTGCCATATACAGACGAACTGGAGGCAAAAAGCAAGTGCTCCACTTCATGATGACGGCATGCTTCCAAAATATTGAAGAAGCCGATAATATTGGACTCCAAATACACCTGTGGATTATCGATACTATAGCGAACGCCGGCCTGTGCTGCCAAATTCACTACAATAGCCGGTTTATATTCATCAAAAATAGCTTCTACAGCTACTTTATCTGCCAAATCGCCTTTAATAAAGGTAAACTTTGGATACTTCGCCAAAATTTCCAAACGACTTTCTTTGAGCGATACATCATAATAGTCGTTCACATTGTCAAAGCCGATAACCGTTCCGTCCAATTCCAACAGACGTTGTGCCAGATGAAAACCGATAAACCCGGCTGCTCCGGTTACAAGAACTGTTTTTGAATTATCAAAGGGATTGTATGCCCCCATCTCTTCACATCCTTTTCCCAATATGTCATATCGATTAATAGAAAACTTGAGCACACTTCATCAAGTTAGTCTCTAGCGAATAAATCTCTCGTATATACTTTATCCGCCACATCGTCTAGCTCTTTCGACCAGCGATTTGTAATAATAACGTCGCTGACCTTCTTGAATTCGTCCAAGTCTTTAATAACGCGCGATCTGAAGAAGTCAGGAGCATCTAACGTTGGTTCGTACACTACTACTTCAATGCCTTTCGCTTTTATACGCTTCATAACGCCCTGGATAGCGGACGCTCTGAAGTTATCAGACTCGCTCTTCATTGTGAGGCGGTACACGCCCACAATATTCGGTTGTTTCTGAATAATCATATCCGCTATATGGTCTTTACGAGTTCTGTTCGCTTCCACGATTGCGGACATGAGATTCTGTGGTACATCGTGATAGTTTGCCAAAAGCTGTTTTGTATCCTTCGGCAAGCAGTAGCCGCCATAACCGAATGACGGATTGTTATAAAAATCACCAATACGAGGATCCAAGCTGACACCTTGAATAATTTCATCCGTGTGCAGACCGCGCATTTCAGCGTAGGAATCCAACTCATTGAAATAAGCCACACGCAATGCTAAGTAGGTGTTTGCAAAGAGCTTAATCGCTTCCGCTTCTGTTGAACCGGTAAACAGCACATCAATGTCTTTCTTCAATGCCCCGTCTTGAAGGAGTTTTGCAAATGTTTTAGCTCGTTCAGAACGTTCACCTACAACGATGCGGGATGGATATAAATTATCATACAAAGCCTTACCTTCTCGCAAGAATTCCGGTGAAAAAATAATATTTTCCGTATTGTATGTGTGACGCATCTTTTCAGTAAATCCAACCGGTACCGTTGATTTAATAATCATAATTGCATCTGGATTAATATCCAGCACTTCTTCAATCACCGCTTCCACAGAAGACGTATCAAAGAAGTTTTTCTTCGGGTCATAGTTAGTCGGCGTAGAAATGATAATGTACATCGCATCTGTAAATGCTTCTTTCGGATCCAATGTTGCCTTAAAGTTAATATCCGACCGTTTAAGGTATTCCGAAATTTCTTTATCAATAATCGGGGATATGCCCTCATTCAATTGTTTTACTTTTTCCGGCACAATATCCAAGGCCACAACCTCATTGTGCTGCGCCAACAGCAATCCGTTGGATAAGCCTACATAGCCGGTCCCGGCAATTGCGATTTTCATGATCTATTCCTTCTTATCTCTCTACGATTTTTTAATTCTTCTTATTTCCACCCAATTTATACACTGTGCGAAGTGCGGCATACCAGAACATTCCCTGTAAATATTTGCCATAATGTCCCAAGGATTTCTGGTAACGGCCCCATTGCTGGAAGTCGTGATAATTCTCCGGTTTTTTAATAGGCAGAATATTGGTAATTGTTTCCCACGGAGATTTTTCATTGTACATACGCCACTGTGCATCGCGTTCCGTAACGACCATCTGCCAAGGTTTCCGGCGTCCTGTCCAATGCGTAATGACAGTGTCCGCCTGACCTTCCGGATCGCCGCCGGAGCGATTATATTTTGACGGCAAGAAGTAGTTAGTTCCGTCAAACACTAAATTTAGTACGTCCTGGCTTTGTCCCAGAAAGCGTTTTGGCGGTTCGTTCTGATAGGAAAACGCTTTTTTTGTGATTTCCTGTTTTTCCCACTGATTAATGTCTATTAACATAATGCCGTCATTGAAGTATTTTCCATTTTTCAAATTCAAATAGCCGACCCGATAAGTAACCGCTTCCGGATGCTCAGAAACAGCCCCCATGGCTGCCCCATTCATATCCAATTCCCAAAGTTCTCGTAAAGAACCACAACACATAGTATCCGCATCAAGGTAAATGCAGTGATCGGTATACTTTTTCAACACCTTCGGCATATAGATGCGTCCATAGGTAATGCGTGAGAAACGGGCTACTTTGATATGAAAGTCTTCAAAAGGCTTCATGTCCAAATGATATAAAATGCAACGACAGCCCCAGTCTTTAGCGAGCTGTTCGATTTTCTTACTGTTTTCTTCACTGTATCCGTCGGTAAAAAGGTGGAAAACGAACGGTTGTTCTTTGTTGGTTTCCAATACAGATACCACGGAGGCGCCCATAATATGAATAAAGCCGTCATTCACATTATATGCCACATGGTAAGCCTGCTCACCTGGCTTTAAGTCAAGGAAATTATAATCTATTTTCGATTTTATAAAATTTGCTTCTTCAAAAAAATTGGAAGGAAACTCTTTCATTATTATTCTCCGTTTGATAATTATTGGTAACTAGGAAATCCTGTCAATTTGTCTATCTAAATATTATAACATATTTTTAAATTGGACTTGGAGAGTTTTAAACTTATATTTTTTTGAACCGTCGTCAAATCTGTATTATCAATAAAACGTCCGATGCATTCTCCTGTTCGTCTATTGGTGCTAATAATGATAGATTCGATAGTTTCAAATAGCTTCTAATTTTCACAAATAAGCGCCCCCACGTTAAAAGAGACCATCCGGAACACTCTCAAGTCCCCTCAGGTCTCTAATCTTCATTTATTAGGTTTTCCAACTGTGATTTAACGATTATGCTTTAACGGTTATACCTTAACCTTCATTCGCCGGCAAGCTTCGATGTGCAATGGCCACAGCGATTTCGTTAAGGTGCAAGATGCCAACGCCAATGTAAATGGCTACGCTAATGTGTTCGCGGTATCGGGCAATGCCGATTTTACCGCCCACGTTAAGGCCAATAGCTTTACGCTTCAACTGTTCCAACGCTTCCTGGGTAGCTCCGATTACAGCACCTTCGCCGATATGGTTATCAGCCACTACTTTTTGACGCTGCGCCGCTACTACGGCGTGTTCAATGATTTTCGGAATGGACTGCACGAACTGCCCGCCGAAATCAACGGCTACGGATCGGATCCCCTTTTCCTGTAATTCTTTACGTAAAATCTGCTCTTTTTCCCTGGTTTCTGTTATGGCCAACTGCAACGCTGCACGGCCAATAGCAATACTATTGTACTCCATGTAAACCTCCTACCATACTACTTAATACAATACATAGTAATTATATCATAGGCAGTGATTATATAAAAAGAACCGCCCCGAAAAATACAGTTTCCTGTATTTCGGTACGGTTCTTTATTTTTCTTATAAAGCTATAGCTTACTTATGTAACCCCAAATAGTTTCCTATAAAGCTACTTGTATTGATATAGCCATTGCAATTAGGTAACTAATATGGCTCACACCTTATTAAGCCACAGCTTATTAAACCACAACTTATCTATACGGCTGCAACGCCCCAACGAGTTCGCTCACGTGAGCTACGCCGTTTTCGTTGCAGTATTGTTTCATGCCATCTGCGATGAGTGCGATGGCGCGAGGATCAACCATGGAGGCTGTTCCGACGGATACGATGTCCGCACCGGCCAGCATGAATTCAATGGCGTCGGTACCGTTCATGATACCGCCCATGCCCATAATCGGCAAGTCGATAGCCTGCGCTACCTGATGAACCAGGCGCAATGCTACCGGTTTTACAGCCGGGCCGGACAGACCGCCATAGAGGTTGCCCAATACAGGACGACGTGTTTTCACGTCGATGGCCATGCCAAGCAATGTATTAATCATGCTGATGCCGTCAGCACCTTCCGCTTCAACAGCTTTGGCAATTTCCACAATATCTGTTACGTTTGGCGATAATTTCATAATCACCGGTAAGTTTGTTTTTTCGCGCACGATTTTACAAACAGCCGCCGCACTTTCAGCGCTGACACCGAAAGCCATACCGCCGTTTTTAACGTTTGGACAACTGATATTAACTTCGAAGCCTGCTACGCCTTCTACGGACAAGGTTTGCGCCATGAAAGCATACCCGTCGATGTCCGCCGCAGAGATGTTGGCCAAAATTGGCACATCGTATTTTTTCAGTTCCGGTAAAATGTGTTCCACGAACGCTTCGGCACCCGGATTTTCCAGGCCGATGCAGTTCAACAAGCCCGATGGCGTTTCCGCAATACGCGTACCTTCGTTACCGTTACGCGCTTTCGGCGTTAAGCCTTTTACGGAAATGGCACCCACTTCATTGCTTAGGTCCAAATAGTCTGCGTATTCAAGGCCGAAACCAAATGTGCCGGATGCGGCTACGATCGGATTCTTCATTTTAATACCGCAGAAGTCTACAGCCAGTTCCTTATGAGCCGGTTTTTTACCGTTCAAATCTTTTTCGTGGTCCATGTATTGATAGCCTAATTCACCGTGGTCTCCCAGGCGTTTTAAATGTTCATGACTCATTCAAAGAACACCTCCTCCGCAGGGAATACAGGGCCTTCTTTACATACTTTGTAGCGTTTGCCGCTACGACCGTGACAGCCGCAACCGAGGCAGCCGCCGGTGCCGCAGCCCATGCGTTCTTCCAGGGATACCTGGCAAGGCACGGCGTAGTCTTCCGCCACTTTGGCCACACCTTTCATCATAGGTGTAGGGCCGCAGGTCAATACAGATGTAAATCCGATTGAAGCTACAGAGCCGTTTCCGTTTTCTGCAGGCACAACCTTTTTACCGTCCACATCAACTAATGTTTTAGTCCCTACCAGGTAGGGTTGCAAGTTGCGTTTTTCTTCGCCCCGTTCGCTCGTAATGAGTTCCGGCATGATGGCTGTAGGGAAGCCTTTTGTGCCAACAGAGCCGTCGTCAGTCGTCACGTAAACGTCTACCGGGCAATTTTTAAATAAATCGGCCCAGAAGGTTTCCGACTCGTTGCGGAAGCCAAGCACCACGGTGGCGCGTTTCGATGGAACCGGTTCGATTTTTTCTTCATCTTCTTCGTTCGTATAGCGGGCTGTATTTTCCACTTCGTTCAGTTTGGATGCAATACAGAGCATCGGTGCAATACCTACGCCGCCGCCTACGAGCAGCATATTATCTGTGAGCTCAAACTGGCTGCCCAAAGGTCCCAGGCAATCCAGTTCGTCCCCTTCTTCCAGGCAGGTCATCAATTCGGTGCCGCTGCCCACCACACGATACAACAAGGTAATCGTGCCGTTTACACTGTCAAAGCCCGCATAGCTGATGGGGCGGCGCAATAAAGGCGCCGTTCCACCGGTTACACGTACATTACAAAATTGTCCGACCTTAGCTTCGGCCGCTTGTTTAGGGGCGTATAGATCCATAATCCATACATCGGATCCGATTTGCTCATTGCGGAGCACTCGCGCCATTTCTACATATCCACTCATGGATCTGATCACTCCATCTCAAAATCTTGTAACGCTTCTACTTCAATTTTAAATTCTTCACTGGCTCGACCGGCTACTACACGTAATACTTCGCGTGCCGTATCGAGAGATGTTAAGCAAGGTGTGCCCATTTCAACGGCTAAACGACGAAGTTGGAAACCTTCGCGTTCAGGGCGTTTGCCGTAAGTCAAGGTGTTGAGCATTAAGTCTACTTCACCACGACGAATTAAGTCGGCACAGTTGTTTTCACCTTCGTGAATCTTGTTAACGATTACGCAAGGGATGCCGTGTTCTTCAAAGTATTTGCCGGTACCGCCGGTTGCCTGAATGTGGTAACCCAAGTCGATGAAGCCTTTCGCCAAGCGAGATGCTTCTTCTTTATCGCGGTCCGCTACGGTCATAAGGATATGGCCTTTTTCAGGAATACGCATGTTGGCGCCGTGAATAGCTTTGAACAATGCTTCGGAGTATGTACGGCCGATACCCATAACTTCCCCGGTGGATTTCATTTCAGGCCCTAAGGCGATTTCTACGAGACCCATTTTCGAGAAAGAGAATACAGGTGCTTTCACAGCCACATAGTCTTTAGCAGGTACGAGACCGGTAGGCAAGCCCATGGATTTGATGGTTTCGCCTAAGGCGATGCGTGTTGCATATTCGATCATGTTGATGCCGGTTACTTTACTGATAAATGGCACTGTACGGCTAGAACGAGGGTTAACTTCGATTACATTCAGTTCGCCGTTCGCAACGATGTACTGAATGTTTACGATACCTTTTACATTAAGGCCTTTCGCAATGCGGCGAGTGTAGTCTACGATCTGTTCAGTAATTTCCTCGGATAAATGTTGAGCCGGATATACGGCAATGGAGTCACCGGAGTGAACGCCGGCACGTTCGATCTGTTCCATGATACCAGGGATACAAACGTCTTCGCCGTCCGCAATGGCGTCAACTTCTACTTCCATGCCCACCATGTAACGGTCAATCAATACAGGATGGTCTTTGGAGGCCACTACCGCTTCTTTCATGTAAACGTCCAATTCTTTGTCGTTGTACACGATTTCCATAGCGCGGCCGCCCAATACGTAGGAAGGACGAACGATTAACGGATAGGACAAGCGTTTAGCCGCTTCGATCGCTTCTTCATGGCTTGTTACGAGAGCCCCTACAGGACGAGGAATGCCCAATTCAGCCAATAAGGCGTCGAATCGTTCGCGGTCTTCCGCCATGTCGATGCTGTCCACGGAAGTACCGAGGATTTTTACGCCCCGTTCAGCCAAAGGACCGGCCAAGTTGATAGCGGTCTGACCACCGAACTGTGCGATAACACCGATTGGGTTTTCTTTGCGAATAACTTCCATTACGTCCTCCACTGTAAGTGGTTCGAAATAGAGGCTGTCCGATGTATCAAAGTCCGTACTTACTGTTTCCGGATTGTTATTGATGATAATAGACTGTTTGCCTGCCTTGCGAAGTGCCCAGGAAGAGTGAACGGAGCAATAGTCGAACTCTACCCCTTGGCCGATGCGGATAGGACCGGAGCCCAATACGATAACGCTGTTATCGCCGCGTGGCACCACTTCGTCTTCATAAGCGTACGCACTATAGTAGTAAGGTGTGTGCGCTTCGAATTCAGCAGCACAAGTATCTACATATTTATAAGTTGGGAACAACTTGAATTCATTGCGTTTTGCCAATACATCTTCAGCCGTTGTGTTAGCATAACGGGCAATCACTTTGTCCGGCATGCTGTATCGCTTAGCGGTGCGAAGGTTTTCTTCAGTAACGCCGTTCTTAGCCAAGTCTTTTTCCACGTTTACAATATTCTTAATCTTGTTGATGAAGAATGTGTCGATTTTCGTAATGAAATGGATTTTTTCCACGCTGATGCCCGCACGAAGAGCCTGCGCCACAACATAAATGCGTTCATCATCTACAAGGCGTAAGCGTTCGATGAGCTGTTCCGGAGTTTCATGGGTAATCTTAGGCAATTCGATATGATCTAAGCCGATTTCCAAGGAACGGATAGCTTTCAATAAGGAGCCTTCTAAAGTACGGTCAATGGCCATAACTTCGCCGGTTGCCTTCATCTGTGTACCCAATGTGCGGTCAGCCAAGTTGAATTTTTCGAATGGCCAACGAGGGAACTTCGTTACTACATAGTCCAAGGATGGTTCGAAGCAAGCCTTAGTTTCACCGGTTACGGCGTTTGTAATGCTGTCCAAGGTCATCCCGAGAGCAACTTTCGCAGCCACTTTCGCGATTGGATAGCCGGTTGCTTTAGAAGCCAACGCGGACGAACGGGATACACGAGGGTTAACTTCGATTACATAGTACTGGTTGCTGTAAGGATCCAATGCGTACTGAACGTTACAGCCCCCTTCGATTTCCAAGTAGCGAATAATGTCTACGGAAGCGGTACGAAGCATTTGGTACTGTAAGTCGTTCAAAGTCTGGCTTGGTGCCACAACGATGGAGTCACCGGTGTGAACCCCTACAGGGTCGATATTTTCCATGTTACATACGATGATGCAGTTGTCGGCAGCGTCGCGCATAACTTCGTATTCAATTTCTTTCCAGCCTGCTACGGAGCGTTCTACCAGAATCTGATGAATCGGGCTGAGCTTAATGCCGCGAAGCGCGATCATGTACATTTCTTCTTCGTTGTGAGCAATACCGCCACCGGTGCCGCCTAATGTGTAAGCAGGGCGAATGATGATTGGATAACCGATGCGGTTAGCGAATTCAACAGCCTTTTCCACGTCGCTGAAAATATCACTTTCAGGTACAGGTTGGTTAATGCGTTTCATCGCTTCTTTGAAAAGCTCGCGGTCTTCCGCCTGTTTAATAGCCGCCAAGGTTGTACCGAGTAATTTTACATCGTATTTTTCAAGGACGCCCGCTTCGGACAATTCTACCGCCATGTTGAGGCCTACCTGGCCGCCCAAGGTGGCAAGTAAACCGTAAGGACGTTCTTTGCGAATAACTTCGGTTACGAATTCAAGGCTGATCGGTTCAATATATACGCGGTCCGCAATGTCGCGGTCTGTCATGATTGTAGCCGGGTTGGAGTTTACCAACACAACTTTGTAACCTTCTTCACGTAAGGAGCGGCATGCCTGTGTACCGGCATAGTCAAATTCCGCAGCCTGGCCGATAATAATCGGGCCGGACCCGATAACGAGTATTTTCTTTTGTTCCATTGTCACAGCCCTCTCTATTTTTTAAATTCATCCATCATTTTTTCAAATTCATCGAACAAGTATAAGTTGTCAGTTGGTCCCGGAGACGCTTCCGGATGGTACTGAACGGACATAACAGGCAATGTGTTGTGAACCATGCCTTCTACAGTGTTGTCGTTCACACTGCGATGCGTAATTGTAATGTCCGCTGCGTTGAGGCTGTTTTCATCCACTGCGTAGCCATGGTTTTGCGATGTAATGTAAACGCGGCCTGTGCGAAGGTCTTTTACCGGATGATTGGATCCGCGATGACCGAAGCGCATTTTATAAGTGGAACCGCCAAACACTTGAGCCAATACCTGATGGCCCATGCAGATACCGAAAATAGGTTTCTTGCCTACTAATTTCTTGATTTCCTCTACGGCGAACTGAAGATCTTGAGGGTCCCCCGGGCCGTTGGATAAGAAGATTCCGTCAGGATCGACGCGCAACACATCTTCAGCCTTTGTATCAGCCGGGAAAATGGTTAAGCGACAACCGCATTCTTCCAAGGATTTTAAAATGTTTTCTTTAATACCGAAGTCGTAAACGGCTACATGGTACTGTGCGTCATCGCTGCCGCGATAGCCTTCCCATTTTGTAGTTACGCGCATAACCTGGTCAGTTGGCAAGGACTGCTGCAATAAAGCGTCAATGCGTTCCTGTGGAGTATTAATCGGACATACAACACCTTTCATAACGCCGTGGTTACGGATGCGGCGCGTAATAGCGCGAGTGTCTACGTCGTATAAGCAAGGAATGCCGTACGCGCGAAGATTTTCTTCGAAAGTGCCTTCATTCTGCCAGTTGCTTGGGAAGTCGCACAATTCGCCTACGATCATAGCACGGCAATATGGTTTCGGTGCCTGCACGATATCGCGGTACACACCGTAGTTACCGATTAATGGATATGTTAATGTAATAATCTGATCCGCATAGGATGGGTCTGTTAAAATCTCCTGATAACCTGTCATCCCCGTGTTAAATACAACTTCGCCGAGGATAGGAGCGCCGCCTAGGAATTGGCCTTCATATACGCTGCCGTCTTGTAATACTAATTTACCTTTCACCGGATCACAACTCCCTCTTTCATAACAATTTCGCCATTTACAACTGTAAGTTTTGCTTTACCCGTCAAGGTCATGCCGTCGAACGGACTGGTTTTACCTTTCGTGTAGAACTGATTGCGGTCCACGGTCCAAGTATCATCAGTGCTGAACACCGTGATATCCGCCGCTTTACCTGCTTCGAGAACGCCTGCATCGACGCCCATAATCTGAGCAGGTTTCACGCTCATAAGACTTACAATTTCATCAAGGGATAAAATTCCCGTTTTATATGTATGTGTAATTACAGCCGCCAAGGATGTTTCCAATCCGCTGAAGCCGTTCGGAGCACAGCAGAATTCCACATCTTTTTCTTCTTCCGCATGCGGAGCATGGTCTGTAATAATCGCATCGATAGTGCCGTCTTTTACGCCGGCCAACAAAGCCTGGCGATGGTCTTCCGAGCGAATCGGAGGCGCCATTTTAAAAGCCGGATTGTATTCACGCAAGTATTCGTCAGTGAAGGATAAGTGCTGTGCTGTTACTTCGCAGGTAACATTGATGCCCTTCGCTTTTGCTGCGCGAATCTGATCCACTGTATCTTTACTGCTTACGTGCGCAATGTGAATGTGACCGCCGGTCATTTCAGCCAGGAGCAAATCGCGTGCCACCGCCATATCTTCCGCTACGGCAGGACGGCCTTTCACCCCCATCTGGTAAGCCACGAAACCTTCGTGCATATGACCTTCACAAGTGAGGGAAATTTCTTCCGCATGGTCGATAACAGGTTTGTTAAACATGCTGGAGTATTCCAAGGCGCGGCGCATGAACGCGGCGCTTTCCACGTAGTGGCCGTCATCGGAGAACCCGACTACACCGGCTTCCGCCATATCGCCCATTTCAGCTAATTCCTTGCCTTTAAGGCCTTTACTTACGGCACCCATGAACTCAACCTTTACAACGCCGGTCAATTCCGCCTGTTTGCGAAGACCGCGTACCAATGCCGCATTATCCACTACCGGATTGGTGTTGGCCATAGTAGCAATGCGTGTGAACCCGCCGGCAGCCGCCGCCTGAGTACCGCTGTAAAAGTCTTCCTTCGCTTCCTGACCAGGTTCACGAAGGTGCGTATGCATATCAATGAGACCCGGTGCCACGATAAGCCCTGTGGCATCATATACTTCATCGGCTTCAGCCGTTAAATTCTTACCGATTTCGGCAATCTTGCCGTCCACCACTAAAATGTCGGCGATTTCATGTTGTTGTTTGGCCGGATTTACAACCGTACCACCTTTAATCAGCAAGCTCACTGCCGTCACCTCCTATAATCGTCAAGTATAATACTGCCATGCGAACGGCCACGCCGTTGCGAACCTGTTCCTGAATCACTGACTCGTCGCTGTATGCCACGTCGTGCGCGATTTCAAGACCGCGGTTCATTGGGCCCGGATGAAGAACCATTACATCAGGTTTTGCTTCCTGCAATACTTTTTTATTGATACCGAAAATGCGTGCATATTCACGATTTGTCGGATATAAGGCGGAGTTAATACGTTCCAACTGAATGCGGAGTACGTTAACTACATCTGCATCTTTTAAGGCTTCGCGCACATCATGATGTACGGTTACGCCCATTTTTTCCATTTCAGGATATACCAAGGTACGAGGACCTACCAAGTGTACATCGGCACCCATTTTAGTGAAGCCGTAAATATCGGAACGGGCTACACGGCTGTGCATAATATCGCCGGCAATGACGATTTTTAGGCCTTCCAAGGAGCCTTTGCGTTCGATAATGGAGTACATATCAAGCAGTGCCTGTGTCGGATGTTCGTGCGCACCGTCACCGGCATTGATGATGATTGGATCTACCACTTTAGTGGCGTATAAAGGAGACCCTTCAGCACTGTGACGCATTACGATTGCGTCAGTGCCCATGTAGGACATAGTGAGCAATGTGTCGCGGAAACTTTCGCCCTTTGCCATCGAGCTGCCGCTTTTGGAAATGTTGATTACATCAGCGCCTAAGTACTTACCGGCTAATTCGAAAGAACTTCTGGTGCGAGTACTGTTTTCCATAAATAAATTGATAATGGATTTGCCTTTCAAAAGAGGATGTTTCTTATCATCTGAAAGTACAATCTTCTTCATTTTCTTGGCTACTCGTAAAATGAGTTCAATCTCTTCCCGGGATACGTTTTCCAATCCCAGAAGGTGCTTGCCCTTTAAACTTACTTGTCCCATTGTCAGCCTCCTAACTGATATCAAAAAAGACCTTTTGCCAGAGGCAAAAGGTCTATAGCAGACGTAGTGATACACCCATGGCCACACGGGTCCCTACTATGTTCCTTTACTAGCCTCACAGGACTAACTTAAAAGGTTATGATTTCAAACGAACAGTCTCTCGTACTGTTTTTCTGTTTCTTACTCCTTTATTTTACCTGTAGGAACATAGCCTGTCAAGGCGAAAGCTCGTGAAACCTCGTGTGGCATTTATCAAACTTATTGATGGTAAAAATCATAGTCCTATACGCGTAGAACTCATAGCTCTATGCGAATAAGATTCATAAACTTATACGAATAAACTTCATGTGCTTATTACGCTATTGCGGGTAAAACTCAATGGGCTTCACCATATACATGCGGATGTTGCGGCCTTCGTAATATATAGGCGCGAATTTCATACCATAGGCCGCCCGAACAGCCTCCTCCTTAAATCCCAAGTTAGGCGCATCATTCATTACTGTCACATCAGAAATGCTCCCGTCCGTATCTACCAGAATTCGCACATTCACACGTACCACTTTCGAATAGCCTACGGTGCGAGCTTCATCAGGCCACCGTCCCTCCGCATCACGAAGCAATGTATAATCCACATTGCTGCCGTCAGTGGCCGTATAAATGCCGTCACCGCCTAAGGAAAAGCCGGCGCCCAGACCGTTACCGCTCCCCTCGCCGGTACCTCGGCCATCTCCATCCGCATCACCGTTGCCGTTCCCCGATCCGGTGCCGGTGCCTGTTCCGTTTCTGAATGCACCGTGACCGTCAGGATTCCTGCCAACTCCGGAGCCATTTCCTGTTACATCCCCTGTCATTGACGTAGTCGCTGTTGAGGCTGTAGTTCCATTGGAATTAATCATAGTCGCAGAGTGTGTTAACGAGTTAGACGCTACCCCATGAGCGTCATTCATCGTACGACTCGTAACGATTTCACCGGACTCAATAGCCTGGTCTATTTCCTTCATTGCGGCCTGAACCATGGCTTCAGTGCCTGCGCTTTTGACGGGCATGGAAATATTTCCCACATTACCTAATCCGCCCGCATCACCGCCTCCACCACTGCCGCCTAAACTGCCTCCGCCGCTAATTTCAATCTCCACATATGTCGGAGCCGGAGGCGTGGCCGGCCAATACACAATGGCCGCACCGATGAGAAACAACGTTACTGCATGAATTCCAACGGAGTCTATACAACTTCGATACCACCTGTCCAACTGCTTCAACTCCTCCCGAATTATTTATTACAGCATATTAGAATGTATATTTAGCACCGGCAAAGTACATGCGTTCCGCACCCGGTACATAGGTATAGAAGCCGTCACCACCATATTCATAGTAACGTTTATTGAATACGTTAGTGATGCCGCCATACCAAGTAACACTGTCATTGGCCTTATAATTGACATTAATGTCAAATAAGCCGTAAGACGCCATGATGCCGTCAGTTTCTTTATTCGCATCTTCAAGGAAGTTATTGTACTCACCAAAGAAAGTATATTTCAATCCGATTGTCCATTGATCGTTAGGACTGTAATCGGCACGGAGCAAGGCCTTATACTTCGGCACTTTTTTGAGCCCGCTCTTCGTATAATTTACGATGCGCTTACCGTTGGACACCATGTAATCGCGGCCCCACTCGGTATAGTCACTCTTACCTTTCAGGTATGTCAGACCTTCTTGAAATCTCCATTTACCAACGCGCTGACTGAGAGATAATTCAATGCCGTGACGCTTCGTTTTTAACAAATTCAACGTCTGATAAGATAAACCGTTTTTATCCATAATGTAGAAGCGATTCAGCTGATTGTTCGTTTCATTGTAAAACGCTGTCAAGCTTACAGCGGATGCGCCGATTTTATCGCGAACACCTACTTCATAAATATTGAAAATTTCATCATCCGCATTGGTCGGCACATACCGTTTAACACCATCTATTCTAACTTCATCACTGATCTGAATGCCGTCCGGCGTCGTATAGCCCCGTTCCCAACGAGCATACACGCGCCCTAAGTCACTGTAGTGATACGCTGCAGAAAGTTCAGCCGCTACATTGTTACGCACCGACGTATCCGCCCCGCTGATGTTATTACCGGTCTTATCAAAACCCCAGTCGATGACTTCTCGACGAATCCCTTGGGTCATAGTAAAGCGACCGTTTTTAATTGTATTAAGGGCATAGATAGCTTTTGTTTTCTTGTCGTAATTAAACGAATACGGCTTCAACGTATACGTTTTCTTCTTCGAATTCACTAATTTATAGTCGTTGTAATCGAGATTCGCCTTTTGCTGCATGTAATCGATGCCGATTAATAAATTATCTTCATTGCCATAATCGTAGCCGAACTTCATACGTGTACCGCGCGTGCTGTGATCCATCTGCTTATCAGACGTATTGATATTTTTATAGTACCCTTCGTTATAGAAAAGCTCTGTATCGAAGTACCAATTGTCTGCGAAGTCATTTCGATAATGAGCAGAATAAGTTGTTAATTCCCTGTCACCATAGAGATAGCGGCGTCGCTCTTGAATAATTTTATGCCCCTCCGCATCAAGCCCTATGGTTTCTTTTTGAAAGTCCGGTACATAGTTAGGGCCTGCCGAGGCCAATGTTTTCGCATTCACATTTTCAATGTGCTGCCCTTCTTCCTTTAAGCGGCTCGCACGGATTGTAAAGTATTGCTTCTCTGTAGGCTGTGCATGAATCCCTACCGCATAATAGTCACTGTTGCGATACGTGTTGACAAAGTATAAATCGCGGTCAATTTTAGAGTAATCAACTTCCATCTGCGCCTTCTCGCCCAATGGAGCCACAACGGCCGCATTCAGACGATAGCCTTTGGAATTCCATTCTGTAGACACGGTACTCTTTTGTGCCGCACCGTCTCGCAAATTCGTTGTAATATTAATTACACCGCCCACGGCGCCGGAACCATATAATACAGAACCGCCACCGGGAACAATCTCAATCTTTTCAATCTGTTCGATTGGAACAATGTCGTAATTACTTTGTAGCGGATGATTTACTAACGTTGTAACCGGTGCACCATCGATTAACACTTGAATATTGCGGTTTGCCTGATCGGATCCCTGACCGCGAATATCAATATCCCCGGAGCCTGTGGCCCCTACCATAATACTTGGCACATCACTCAGTGCCTGCGACACCGATGTATACCCCTTTTCCTGTAAATCTTTCTTATCCAAAACAATAATCTGCTTTGTTTCTTTTAAGCGATTAATCTCCACGTATTCCTGCTGAATCTTCGTTGCTTTCAGCACAATACCGGAATCAACCGTCGTGGAATCCGCATTAGTAGCGGTCTCAGCCGCACTGACTCCGGCCCCGAAATATGGCGCCGCCAACGCACTTACAATCAATCCGGTCAATATAAACTCTCTAGTTTTCAATTTTTTCATTATAAACCTCTAACTCCCTTATATGTTTCATGTACTCCATGTCATACCTAACTACCATCTAATAAATTGAGCCTAGAATTTCATCTCAGCTCCTACTCTCCATACTCGTCCGTACATGTTCAATTCTTCCACGTCTTTGTCGAGAATGTTGTTAACGGCCACGAAGGCTGACAGGTTTTCGTTAAAGTTACGGGTGATGGCCGCATTGAGTGTGTTGAAGGAATACAGGTTATAATCTGTGCTGCTGCGGCCGCTTGCGTTATACGCATAGTCATGAGTAAAACTGTTCCAGAGAACGGCTGTGTAACCGGTCGGCTGTTTGTCATCGTAAGCAAGCTGAATGGTGGTAATGGATTTAGCGCGGTTCAGCAATCGAGTATTCGTGGTTTTATCCATAGCATCGATGTAATTGTACGTAGCTTTTAAGCTTAAACGGTCGCTCAAATTATGTCCCAAGGTCAATTCAACGCCGTTGATCTGCGCTTTGTTCACGTTCACATATTGCGCGTGGTATACGCCGGTAAGCATATCTCGCCACTGGTTGTAATTGATGAGATTTGAAACTTTATTATTGTAATAGGTAATTTTCCCAAATGATTTACCTCGCTCCCCTTCCAGCGAAATATCAAAGTTCGTGGTTTTTTCCGGTTCCAAATCAGGATTCCCCACTACATTTACCATGATTGGCCCCGGGCTGTGCCACATATTCATATACAGTTCGGAAACGGTTGGCGCCTTATAGCCTTTGCCATAATTCGCTTTGAAACGAAGGCTATCTGTAATGCTGTAGTTTAAGCCGATATGAGGCGACACATTGGAGCCGAAGGAGCTGTTGTGCTCATAACGAATGGACGGCTGCAACATGAGCTTATCTGTTACCTGCCATGTATCTTCTAAAAAGCCCGCGTAGGAATTAACTGTATGTGCTTCCTGTTTCTTCACTCCGTTCGCATCGGCTTGACCTCCCAAACGTGTGCCGGCGTAATACACCTTGCGATACTCCCCGCCGAAGGTCAGCGTATGATCTTCATTCACATACATAGTGTTTTGCGCGTCGGTCACCCATGTGTAATATTTGGCACGGTCGTAATCGGAGCTCGGATACATGCGCTCCATCATAGTTTGTGCTACCTTGCTGAAACGGCCCAAGAAAGAAAAATCCACATTGTTTCTCATGTCATAATCTTTTCTCAGCTGATTGTAATAAGTGCGGACCTGATAATCGTTTTTCTCTGTAGAGCCCGTATACGTGGCACTCAAGCCGTAACCCGTATTATCATAGTGCTCCACCTTGTCTTTTTGCTGGTCATACACCATGCCTCGATTAATGCCCTGCACATCAGCTAATTCCGTACGTAGTTTTTCTTTAAAATAATTAGCGTCCAAGCGCAATTTATTTTTATTTTCGTTTTCAAAATCATACGTAGCCGTAATGTCGAAATTCTGACGATTGCCGAACATATAACGGTTGTATCCTTCACTGCCCACTTTCGTAGCAGATGCTTCCGTTTTCGTGTAAATATTATTCGGTCTTACTTTTGTAAACTGTGCGCCTGCAGACACGTTCCAACGCCCCTGTTTACCTGAATCATAACGATAGTAATTATTCTGCTGTTTCGTCCCCGTATTCACACCAACGGTCACGCCCTCTTTGTCAGGCAGTTTCGTAATAATGTTAATTACACCGCCCATCGCATCAGAGCCGTACAACGAACTGGTGGCACCGCGTACGATTTCCACACGTTCCACCGTATCAAGGCTCATACGGCCAAGGGTATACACATTGGCTGTACTGTCCGTATCTTCGCCGGCAATGCGTTTCCCGTCCACTAAAATCAGTGTATGCTTCGTATCCATGCCGCGGAGCATAACCTGATTTCCGGTCATGGCAGATTCAGCCAAGCTCACGTTGTCTGCCAGCTGCAACGCCGACACAAGGTCCGTAGCCCCCATCTGTTTCATGTCTTCCGCTGTAATAACTTCTACAGCCTGCGGCGCGGCCTTCACCGTTTCCTCCGTTTTCGATGCTGTTACCAACACCACATCCGTCGATAAATCTGCCGCCTGCACGCCATATATCGGCGCCAACAGCACCGCCAATGTCATGGCACGTAACACTAAATCTTTTCTTTTTAAATCTCTCATTCTTGTTTACCTCTTATACAACACCAATACTCGCACGTACAAACGTTTAAATCACAAAGAACAAAGTAACTGTTCGCCCTCATAACTGCTTAGGTCCTCGAACATATAAATTCATTTCACACACACCTGTTCAAGGCCTCGATTGGCTATAAACCGCGTCTACACAAAGGCTTATAAAAAACAGTGATAAACTATGCTCTATGCAAAGAAGGACCTATCACTATCCCTTCATCTTAAGTATCTAAAAAAAGTGATTCGGGCAGAACCATAGCGTTTCTTAGACTGCTTAGTCCTACCCGAATAACGAACATCATAAAGATTCTACTTAGAATCTAATGTAAACTTTTTATTTTATATCATTTCAAGTGGGAGACTTCAAACCACATGCCCAAAACATAGCATTGGAAGTGGACAACTTCAAACTACACGCCCACGACACGTCCATGATAAAGGCTGTAATGAGTTTCACTGATTAGAATTTCATTTCTGCCCCAACACGCCATACGCGTCCGAACATGTACAGATCATCAATTTCTTTATCAAAGATAATTTCCACCGCCGCAAAAACTGACAAGTCTTTATTGACGCGTTTCGTAGCCGACACATTGAGAGTATTGAAGCTATAATACTTGCTGTTAAAGTAATAATCATCAGTAAAGGAATCCCAAAGCGTAATATTATAGCCGTTTGTCTCTTTATTGTCGTAAGAAAGCTGAGCTGTACTGATGGAGCGTGGGCGGTTAGCCAAGCGGCTGCCATCGCTTTCATCGATACCGTTAATGTAATTATGTGTCAATTTGAAGGTTAAACGGTCACTGAAGTTGTATCCCAAAGTGCTTTCCACACCTTTAATACGCGCTTCATCGATGTTTACATACTTCATAGTGAGGAAGCCGCTAATATACCCCACTACCGTATAGTCAATCAAGTTCTTAACGCGATTGTCGTAGTAAGTCACTTTTGCGAACATGTTGCCCTTTTCACCTTCCAAGGACACATCAAAGTTTCTGGATTTTTCAGGTTCCAGATTTTCGTTACCTAAGATGCGGTACGAGAATGTGCCCACAGTATGGCTGAAGTTCATGTACAAATCGGAAATACTTGGGGCTCGGTAGCCTAATCCGTAGTTGGCTTTCACACGGAAATGATCGGTGAAGTTATAGGTAGTACCCAACTTCGGAGACACATTGGAACCGAACTGGTCATTGTGTTCAAAACGCACAGCCGGCTGTAAAATCCATTTATCATTGACTTGCCATGTATCTTCCACAAAAGCCGCTACAGAATCTACTTCATGAGCCGCCTCATCTTCTAAACGTGTACCTTCGTAATAGTTTTTGCGATATTCACCACCGAATGTAAGGGTATGATCATCATTCACATACATAGTGTCATGAGCTTCCACGACGAAGTTGTAATACTTGCCGTCTTCGTTCAACGCTGATGAAGCCGGGCGATACTCGCGATTTAAACGGTCATAGTACGTACGAATTTCATACTCGTTTCTGTCCGTTTTACCGCTGTACGCCATGCTTAAATCGTAGCCGTCCTGATTATAGCGGGCAATGGAAGACTTGTTGCTACTCGAAGTCTGCATGTTAGAAGTCCAATAAGACGCATCAAAACGAAGTTCATTGTTGTTAGCATTTTCGAAATCATAAGTGGTGCTCACATTATAGAATTGCTTCGTACCGTATAAGCTCGGCTGATTATATACATTGCCGGACGACGAAGAGCTGCTGAGTACGTTGATTTCGCGTACTTTTGTAAATCGCGCATCCGCCGTAGCAGTCCAACGGCCCTGTTTACCGGTGGAATAGCTGTACCAGTTCGTCATTTCATGATTCCCTGTGCTCACACCAACGGAGCCGCCTTCTTCCGCATTTTTCTTCGTAATAATGTTAATAACACCGCCCATAGCGTCAGATCCATACAACGCACTGGCTGCACCGCGCACGATTTCCACGCGTTCCACATTGCTCAAGTTAATGCGGCTCAATACATAAATATTGGCTGTCTGCGCCGTATCTTCGCCGGACATACGTTTTCCGTCCACTAAAATCAGTGTGTGACGGGAGTCCATGCCCCGAAGCATAACCTGATTTCCCGTGCCGCTCTGCGTGGCACCGGACAAGCTTAAGTTATCTGCCAACTGTAAACCGGTCACTAAATTATCGGCGCCCAGTTTTTTCATATCCTCCGCCGTAATTACTTCAACGGCCTGCGGTGCCGCTTTAATTGTTTCTTTCGTTTTTGAAGCGGTTACCACAACGGTGTCAATATGACTCACTGTGCTGTCTGAGTCACTTACAGAATCGGCGGCCCACACCGGCGACGCCATAGCCGACAAAATTAAACCGGTTAAAATTAAATGCTTTTTTGATACTCCGTTCATACCTGAATCTCCTATAAATTATTTATGCGCTTTTAAAATATCCCTAAACACTAAGCTCCATAAGTAATTGTAAGTGACGGTATCCCCTTAAATTTCCATTACTTACCCACACGGCAACCATAACTCCCTCTCTGCATCACCTCCAACAACAATCACATATATGATTTAATATTTACTTTTCTGAATAGAACTTTTCTATATGCCCTTAACTCACGTAACTAAAGCCGCTTTCACAAATAGCACTTACTACACTTCACAAAAATCTATGCATAAAAAATGACATAATAAAAGGACCTGATTCGCCACACAGCGCATGTAAGTGAACAGTTGCAACAGTTGTAACGACTGCCACTGCTTACTGCGCCTGTGCTCCCAAGAAAATTGCGAATAGGTCCTTACCTATTATGTCAGATTAATACATTTTAAAATTTATATAAAAATTTAAACTCATATAAAAGCGTATTCCAAGTTAAACGCTGATACTAACTTAGAAACTTTCACTAATTTAAAAGCATATACAATATATAAGCTTTTACTAAATTAAAAACTTACCCTAATTTAGCCAACACGTCTTTGGCAAATTCTTTAGCCTTAGCCAAGTCGTTCGCGTCCGGATGGGATGCAGCCTGTTTATGGCGTTCTTCACGTTCCGCACTGCGGCCATGAGGATGTCCGTCAGGGAAGATTTTAAACATCATTTCAATTACTTTAGGGTCTACTTTGCCCTGACACATGAATGTGCCTACCGGTGTTTGGCCTTCAGGAAGTAATTGTGTAGCTGCCACCATAGTTTCTTTCGCATGTGGCATCATAGGTGGCACGCCCAATGTGGCGAACAAGGCCACTTTTTCCGCATCAATGCATTTAAGTACCGCTTGCGCCTCTTTATTGGCATTGCCCTGATCAGCCCAGAAGCCCATAAACACAACATCATAGTCCTTCAAATTCTCCGGCGCTTCTTTTACCGTTACAATAGGGGTACCTTCCGGTAACACCGAATGAATTGCTTCCGCCACTTGTTTTGTGTTCCCCGTACGGGACGAATAAATAACAATACTCTTCATCGTAGAGCTCCTTTCAAACAATTACTATAAACTAAATCACCGATTTACAGGCTTAATCTAGAGGCTTTACAGCTTCAATCTTGAGGTTTTACAATTTCAAGCTTGAAGTTTTACAGTTTCAATCTTGAGTTTTTTCAGTCTTAAGTTTTTTCAACCTCAATCTTGACTGTACGGTATGCAGATCGTGTGTTCTTCTTCGCCGATGCGAACCTTGTTGAACATCATATTCACTTCGTATAGATTGCTCAGCACGTCTTCATTGAAAATATCAGTCACCGGTCCGTCCGCCATAATCTGACCTTTTTTCACAGCAATCAGTCGATGACTGAAATGGGCCGCATGATTCAAGTCGTGAAGTACCATGATGACTGTAATACCGCGCGTTTTATGAAGCTTCACAACCAGCTTCATAAGTTCCAGCTGATATCGCACGTCTAAAAATGTGGTCGGCTCATCGAGCATCAAAATCTTCGGCTCCTGCGCAATCGCCATAGCCAGCCAGGCCCGTTGACGCTCGCCGCCGGACAAATCTTTCAACGGTCTGTGTTGTAAATCTTCAAGGCCCGTTTCTGTAATCGCATCATCCACCGCTTTTACATCAGCCTCCGTCAAAGTGCTGAACGCATTTTGATAAGGCAGCCGTCCGCAAAGTACTAAATCTCGTACAGTCATGTCCTGCGGTGCCTGGGCCGATTGGGGCAACATGGAAATAATCCGTGCCACTTCCTTGGCCCCTCGCTGTTGAATGTCTTTGCCGTTCAACATAACCACGCCGCCTACAGGCTCCAGTAGTCGTCCCAGCGTTTTCAACACGGTCGACTTACCTGAACCGTTAGGCCCGATAATACTCACAATCTCCGGCTTGTGAAACGTAAGGTTAATATTCTTCCCTACAACGCGCTCCCTGTACCCGATAGAGCCGTTCGTCATTTCTAAAATTCCTGTCATGCTCGGCTCCTCCGTTTCAATAAATACAAAAAGAATGGAGCTCCCAGGAAGGATAAGAATATGCCTACCGGGATTTCCATAGGGCTGAATATGGTCCGTGCGAAGGTGTCAGCACCTACTAAAAGGGCGGCACCGAACACGGCTGACGCAGGCAATAAGAACGCAAAGTCCGAGCCTACGACGAGACGCATAATATGAGGCACAATGAGGCCAACGAAGCCTAAGAGTCCGGCTACACTGGCTGACGATGCCGCTAAAACGGCTGCCAACAGGATTAAAATAAAACGTGTTTGTTTTAAATTAATCCCCAAAGATAAGGCCACTTCATCACCCATTTGGAGCGCGTTAAGTTTGCGGTAATTCCAAAGTGTTCCCACTAAACCGATTATGCTGTAAGGCAAAACAATCCATACATAGGACCAGCGAGCCCCGGCAAAACCGCCGGCCAGCCAGTTTACGGCTCCTTGAATGCGGTCAGGGAACGCTACCCACAAAGCGGTCGTTCCACCGCCGAAAAAGGCGGCTACCGCCACGCCGGCTAAAATGAGACGCAACGGATTGATGCCTCTGTCCCAGGCCAGTAAAAATACGATAGCCAAAGCGGTCAAGGCTCCTACAAAGGCCGCCAACGGCACCCAGAAAATCAAGGTTGGCGCTAAAATCATAATCGCCATAGCCGATACCCCGGCACCGGCCGTAACGCCGATAATGCCCGGATCGGCCAGCGGATTATGAAGTACGCCCTGCAAAATGCAGCCTGCTAAAGCTAAATTCATACCCACTAAGGCAGCCGTTATTACACGAGGTATACGTAAGTAATACACGATTTGCTCCGTATCGGCCGCCCCCTGTCCGGTAAACATGGCCATTAGATCCTGCATGCTGATAGGCACTGCGCCATATAAAATGCCTGCCCATACAGCCACGAGTAATAAAAGCCCGGCCATTAGAAAGGCTGCTTTTCGCCGACCATAACGCGCATCGGCGTACTGATTATTTTTAATTTGTCTATCTTCATTGAGGCGCATTATACGACGGCTCCTTTCCATACAAATCCTTATACATAATGCTCAAAGCTTCATTGATTCGCGTGCCCGGATTGGCTGCGAACAAGCCGCCCGATAAGTAATAAATGCGTCCTTGTTGCACCGCACTTACCTGCTGCCACGCTGAATTTTCCTGCATATCACGCTTAAACGTTTCAATGCTGTCAGGCTTTTTTGTCATGGAAATGAAGAAGATAACCTCCGGATCCGTCTTAATAATGTACTCCAAACTGAGCGGCACGTATTCGCCTGTAAGCGAACTGTCCCGGTCTGCAATATTGTCGCCTCCCAAAATCTGAAGAAGATTGCCTCCAAACGATTTTGTAGTGGCCATACTGAAGCTGCCGGGTGCGCCGAAAATAATCAAAGTACGCGGTCCCTGCTCGGCTCTTGCGAGCCTTACAATTTCATTATAGCCCTTCAACGCTTCTTCTGATGTTGCCTCGGCTACATCTTCATGATTTGTGAGGGTACCAAAAAAACGAAGCTCCTTAATCATATCGTCATAGGTGTTCAAATCATTTATATACAGCGGTATGCCCGCCTGGCTCAGCATGTCCCGCAGATTCGTGTTAAACGGCACGTTCAGGCCGATAACCAAATCCGGCTGCAATCCGATAATGGCCTCCACATTGGGACTGTGAATTGTCCCGATGGATGGCACATCGGCGGTAGCCTTGATCAACTCCGGGGACAGATACGACGAGCGCGGCTTCCCTACTACAGTACCGCCTACCGCATAATACATGTCCAAATTCGCTGAATTTAAAATGACAACCCGCTTCGGATGTAAGGGCATAGTAACCTGCGTTCCCGTGGCATCAACCACGGTGCGCGTCATAACTGATGGCTCCTGATTTACAGAAAAACCTGAAAGCCATATAGCTAAAACGAGCAAACTGCCCACAACCAATGTTACAGGAATCATTAAATATTTCTTCAAGCCATCACCTCACTTACCACCTTAATTCACTGCCTTTACTTACTTTACTTACTTTACTTACCTTACTATATTACGCTAATTCATTTTGTGACTGAACGTAACTTGTATTAGCATCGTTGTTTATTTAATCTTTCCGCTTTCCATCTTATTGCTTGGGAATTCCTGCCGGATGCCCTTTAATAGGACCTGTCGGATGAGCACCTATGTCGTGCTTAGGAATTCCATGAGGATGCCCAGCTGCGCCCTCTTTCGAAATACCTGCCGGGTGGCCTTTAGGTACACCGCCGGGATGTGCGGCTCCATGCTTTGGAACGCCCGCAGGATGACCGCCTCCATGTTTCGGAACGCCAGCCGGATGACTGCCTCCATGTTTAGGCACTCCCGCCGGATGTCCTCCGCCGTTCCCTTTGTTTTGAGCGGCGATTTTTTCTTTTAGCATTACGGTCTCGCCGGTCAAAATGTATTGTGCCATTTCAATGGTTGTCTGTGTCAAATTCACATGCCAGAATTCACCGGCCAAGGTCAACTGGTACATGACACCATTATGTCTGCATAAACCGCGGTCACACCACAAGTCAAAGAGCCAAGCCAAGTCGCCCAGACGTTCGTCGTAAGCAATGAGCGGACGCAAATCAAAATGGCAATGTTCCAACTGATCCACAATGATGTTCACCATTTCCTGCAGCGGTGACTGTTTCATGAGAACCATAAACGGCTTCTGCCCCGCTTCCACCATCGCTTCGTACGGACGAAGGGAACGATGCAACATGGTCATATATCCGTTTACATTGCCCCCGGCACCACAGCCGAACGGGAACATCGGATAACCTCGCTTCGCCATCATATTGTATAAACTCCGTTCACGAGTGGAACGGCTCCAATGAGCCGCACTTAAACGTCGGAAGTTATGAGTATCAACGAACTCACGAGCCAAGGCAAACATTTGCGCCTGTTCCTGCGTAGTCGCTGCCGGCGAAATTATCCCCTTCTGAATCTGGCTGTTTAAATCGCTATTTTCAAATACATTCAGCTGGTATAAATCCATGCCGTCAATAGGCGCAGTTTCCAGCATTTGTAAATCTTCCAACCACTTCTCCGGCGTCTGATCCGGCAAGCCGTAAATCAAATCCACCACCAAGGAGCACTGATTGTATTCTTTGATCGCTTGCAAGCGTTTTAAAATTGTCTCCTGATCATCCAGTCGTCCCATTTGACGGCGAATGTCCGTATGAAATGACTGCACGCCCAAGGACATGCGGTTTACACCATTGGCAAACCACGCTTCCATTTTCTCCGGCACCACATCATTGATTCGTCCTTCCAAGGTAAGCTCATAGTCATTAGCCAACGGAAGGCATTTTTTAATCGTTTTAAGCAAACGGCTCACATTATGTGCCGACAAAGATGTAGGCGTACCGCCGCCGATGAAGACTGTCTGTATTAATCCGTTTTTAAGGCGAGGATGGTCCGCATCACGTTCCATTTCCTCAATCAATAAGTCTACGTAGCGGTCTTCCGCGCTCTGATTGGCCGCATTTTGGAAAAAACCGCAATATAGGCACTTAGTCTGACAAAACGGAATGTGTATATACGCCGATTGAAGTTGCCCTTTTACAGGCTCCTCGGCCATGACGCTCTCCCAAGTGGACTGCGCTGATTCAGGACTTAACGGGCGTCCGTTCAGTCCCGCATGTACGACACGCTTCGCATCAAACGCCTCCACTAAAGGATTATTTGTGTGGCGTCCAAATTGTATAATCCGCTCTTCTTCGGACATACTCGCAAATAATTCTTCAAGTTTCATTATAAATCGGGTCCTTTCAAAAGCTTTTACATACTATATGAGTAATTATGTTTCTACTGATTGGTTGGGCCTGCTAATTAGATGCAATGATTACAACTACTGATTAGTTGCACCTATGGAAAATTTCTTGATGCCCGCACTGCGCACCATGTCCATAATGGCCACGACCTGGCCGTGCGGTGCCTGTGTGTCCGCCTGTAAAATAACTGCTAATGAGGGATTTTCGGCCGCTTTGGACGTTAATATCTGTTTAGCCGTCTCCGCCGTAAATGATTGTGAGTCTATCACAATATGTCCCGCTCTGTCTAAGGTTATTATAACAGGAACTTGCTTCTGTGTCTGTGCTGTCTGCGCTGCAGGAAGCTGCACATCCAGCGATTTTTGAACCACCGTCTGAATGCTGTTCATCATAAAGAATACGAGTAAAAAGAAGATAATATCGATCATCGGAATAATCATAAACACAGGTTTCTGCTTCATTCCCAAGTTTTTAAACATCTCTTAATCCCACTCCTTCTTCAAGTTATTCACTACCATGAGGCAGGTCTTTTCAGAATTAACCATAAAATGATCCAACTTGTGGTTGTAGAAGGTGTACACCGCGAAGGCGATAATGGCCACGCACAGGCCGCTGGCCGTCGCAATGAGTGCTTCCCCGATGCCGCCGGTTACTGCTGAAGCACCGCCGCCCGCATCAAGCACGCCGAACGTGCCGATCATACCGGTAACCGTTCCAAGGAGCCCCAACAGAGGCGCCACGGTAACAATAGCACTCAAATAATCAAGATACTGTTTGAACGACGACATTTCCATGGTCATCTGCTCCATAAAGCCGTCTTTTACGTGCCGCTCCGACTTCGTGTTTCGCAAGCCCGCCTGAATTACACGACTTAGCGCCATCGGATAATCGCGGCACAATTCATCTACCGTATCCCAGTCATTTCCCTTAATACTGTGGTATACGCCGTGCACGAAAACGCGTATCCCCTGCGTATTATGTTTGAAATAATACCATCGTTCAATTGCAATGGTTACCGTAATAATAGACAAAAGTAACAGCGGGTACATCACCAGGCCGCCGCTCACAAATAAATGGCCTACATAGGCAACTGCTTCCATTGTATATTACCTCCTTGCAGGGGAACCAATCCATTTAATCCCTGCACATCAAATGATAACAAATTTCATTTTTACATAACTACCCCAAACGGGTACTCAGGCTCCATTAAGACATTCATTTTTACTCCATACGAGCCTTTTACTACAGCACATCTGCACTTAGCACTTATGTCGCAAGCGATACTCTCTCGGATTGCAACCCATAATTTGTCTGAAAGCGCCGGAAAACTTACTGCCGTTTTCGTAGCCCCAGCGGTTTGCAATGGTTAAAATCGTATCATTCGATTCCTTCAATTCTCGCGCCGCTTCGCGCATACGACTGCGCTTAACATACTGATATAACGTAATGCCGTACACGCCCTTGAAACAACGCTTCAACGTGGTCATGGACATGCGGTACCGTTCAGCCAGCTCTTCAATGGTATAGTGATTGCTTAAATCCGACACCAATAAGTCGTGAATTTCTTTTACTGTTTCCACCTGGGCGCGGTCAAAATAATCACGCTCACGGTTATCCGCACCGCTCAATGTGCCCAAAAGGACGAATATTTCGACGCATTTTAATCGTAAATATACTTCCGGTAAAACCGGCGGTACATTATATAAATCTAAAAATAAGTCTTTCAATCGTCCCAAGTCTTTGATGAGTCCAAATTCGTGGGTTTGACAAAAGCGATTGCAAATAGCCTGTAAATCGATTTTACCGTCCCCTACGAAATCATTGATGGCCTCCTGTGCTTTCGGCAAATGAACAGCCAGCGACACGCCCTTGTAATAGCCGCTTGGGAAATAGGATGAGTGACGGTAGGAATTGCTCTTTTTCCAACCGATTGAAACATCCCCCTGATTCATATATAAACATTTTCCATTTTCGAAAGAACATTCAATACGTCCGTCCTGGCAAAAATGAATCTCAAAAAGGCCTTCCAGCGGTCTGGCGTTATGCGTAATGCGATCCATAACCACATCATTGTATACCAGCTCTATGCCGTCAAATACACTGTGGCTGATCATGCGAGCCCGCCCCGCTTCACTGTTCCGCTCATATACTTTGTGCGTCGGCAACACCTCTAACAGGCGTGTTCCCGTATCCTGCACTTTATCTCTAATCAATTCCATCGGTTCCATCCCTTATATGCCTCCAATAAAAAAAGACCCTTCTGCACGTACGTTTAGATTATTACAATCTATAAACTGTACCTACAGAAAGGTCTATTAATTCCATACCTTGAAATAATACCGCTCCATTTAGAGCCACTTTATTATACATTTATTGAGATTAATTGTCAATTAATTAGCAATTCACCTAATTACTTAATTACCTATCCAACTAATCTGCTAATTACCTTATCGACTAATACCTTATCAGATAATTACCGTATCAAATAATTACCGTATCAAATAATTACCGTATCAAATAATTACTGTATCAAATAATTATCTAATCAACTAATTGGAATTGCAGTGGTACATCCACCACCTGCGTCTGTCCCGATGCATTCGGATACGGCGTTGCCCGTTCTACGGCCCGTACGGCAGCCTGTTCCAAAATACGGCTGCCCGATGAGCTTACTACCGTGGCAGATAACAAATTACCTCCCCCGTCCAATTCCACGCGAACAGTTACCGAGCCTTCAATGCCTCGTTTAACAGCCTGTGCCGGGTATGTTTTACTGCTATTTACAGCACTCCAAAATCCGTCGCCATCAAAAGAACCGCCGGTGCCATAGCCCGCTCCGTCGCCTTCTCCGTAACCGCTCCCTGCACCGTCACCAATACCGGTGCCACCGCCTGTGCCTGTGCCGGCACCATCATAGTCGCCGCCTACACCTTGACCACCGGCGGAGCCCCTAGGCACACCCATCGTTCCTTGTCCTGCAGTAACTTGAGCTCCCTGTACAGGGACTGTGTCTGTACTGTGAGTCGTTGTAGTTCCTCCTGCCGACATATTATTGCCACCTGCATGACTACCTGCATCAGTACTCGAACTTTCCCCCGAAGCTTTCACATCGTGCATAGCCGCCGTCACACGAGCGGCTATATCCGTTTGCGTCAACGGCGGTGCAAATGAAGTCTTCTCCGCCTGCACCTGATCCTGATTGATAGACAAATCTATTTCATAGGAGTCCTGCTGCAAAGACTGACTCATATGCCATCCGATAATCCCTAAAAAGACGGCTCCCATTATATGTACGCCTAACGAACCGATAACGGCACGGCGCCAAAGAAAAATATGTTCCATTCGTATCACCTCTAATCCACTTGAGCTATATCCCTAATAAATATGAGAATATAACTCATTAAAATAATGATAACAAGGAACAATAACTCCATCTGCTCCAAAAAGACATTTAATTTTCTTACTGATTTTAAGTTCTCTCAAACAAAAAGACGTCAACAGAATTGTTGACGTCTTTTGAATTATTCAGTTATAACTCCAATTAGTTTTTATGTTTTAAAGGAACTAACAGGAATTGTACCGGCAAGTTAGATGCACCGGCTGGCATAAATTCGATATGCAATGTTTGACCACCCTTGAATGTATCAAGGTATTGAGTATCATAAATTGTGCCATTACCTAAATAAGGTTGAGTTGTATTTGGTACTTTATAAATGTCTGTTTGATCCCCATAAGTAAGTCGGAGTGCACCGGAGTACGCACCGCCCAATGGGTTAAAGTACACGGCAAAATCTTCCACGCCGATAGTCGGGAATGCAATGTGATAGCTTACACCATAGTTACCGCGGTTAGTCACAGGCTGGTTATTACTCATTTCATCCACACCGGCTACGAATGGATCTTCACGATCATTGGCCACCATAATAGATACAGGACCTAGGGATGTATCGTATGGTTGGAATAACATGAGTCGGCGTTGTGCACCAAAGTATGTGCCGCGCAATGCTACATCGTCCATTTCCAGATCCTGTGCAGTAATCGCCGCATTTAAAGCCGGCATATCATGAGGCACCATCATAACTTTAGTCCATACAGGACCGGACGTTGTGAAGTCAACAATACCTGAGAATAGCTGATCTTTTAATACAACTACTTTATCTAACTGCGGGAACAAGTCAATGCGGCCCAATGGTGGTAACTGATACGTAGCCACTACTGTTTCCTTCATGTCAGCGCGCTTTTCAATCATTTTCTTGTTAAGTGCAGTTTGCGTTTTAATCTGTTTGTAACGTTCTTTATCCACTACGAGCTGCATCGGTTTCATTGTGCCCGATTCAACTTTTGCACTGTCGCCGTTAACACTTTGAGCTCCGTCAGTTGTTACAGCACCTTCAGCGGCCAAATAACCTGTGGAGGTTACGCTGTTGCCCGTCCCCATAATGTCTCCATTATATTCAGGCACAGTGCCAAATGTATAACGCTTCTGTTCCTCTTTATCATTCGCACTCTTGTTGGATACGCCCGCTGCTGTCAAAGAACGGCCATGTTGTGCCGCCAATTTCCAGTCGTAATTAGCTTCTACTGAGGAAGTCTTCAAATCATCATACGACAATTCGCGACCTACATTAAAGTAATCGGAGCTTGGTGTTGCGTAAATAGCGCGATGCACGGTTACTTCTACCGGTTTATTTTCCTTATTTTCAAGCACAATGGCGATTTTCTGCGGTTCTTCCATTTCATTTACATGATAGAAGAATACACGTCCTGTACCGTTTACAGTACCTGCCGCTACTACACCGCTCTTGTCTACATATTCCGGGCTGTCTGATAAAATCAGCGTATCTTTTTCTTCAGTCAATACAGCAGGCAATGGAACTAAATTAATCGTATTCCAATCCACCGTTGTAGGGGATGCGCCGAATACCATGGACACGCCGCGCAGCCATAATGCACTGGCCAAGGCAAGCCATTTATAACGTTTTCCTGTTTTGTTTGATTTATTGTTTTCCACGATAACAACTTCCTATCTTTTCATTACTACAGACGTTACATCGGTACATTCTCATCAAAGGATTATAAATCCCCGGACTTCTATACTTATACCTATATTATACTATATCCGTTAAAATTTAACATCTAAAGTCAAGACTTAGATTTATATAAAATTAACTTACTATGTATATAATACATTTACAATGTAAAGGTCAAATCTAGACTTCATCCAATCCGGCCGGCTCATATTGAAGTGCCAGTTTTTCCAACTTCTTAAAGCGATGTCCAATACCCGATTTAGACAATTGACCGCCCATCAAATCAGATAATTCCTGCAAACTTGCATCAGGATTATCCAGGCGTACCTGCGCCGCCGTAAGCAATTTATCCGGCAAATCACTGAGCGGCTGATGTCGCTCAATAATGCGAATAGATTCCAATTGACGGACTGCGGCGTTTACCGTTTTTTGTAAATTCGCCGTTTCACAGTTTACCTGGCGATTGATCTGATTACGCACATTTTTAACAACGCGCACTGTTTCAAATTCCATAAGAGCAGACTGAGCCCCCATAATCTGAAGGCATCCTGTTACCGAATCGCCTTCCTTAATGTATACGACGAACTCATCTTTTCGCTCTGTCATGCCTGCGGCAATATGGAATAAGCGAAGTACTTTTACGATAGTTTCGGCAAATTTTTTATTGCCTGTCATAAATTCCAGATGGTAGTCACTTTCCGGTTTATTCACGGAACCACCGCCAAGGAAAGCACCGCGCAAGAAGGCGCGTCGTGTCTCCATGGTCGTTAGCCATTCATCGGGAATATCCTGATCCATAGGCCACAGCGCCAAGTCTTCCAAGGCCGCCCGCCCTTCCGCCGTCGGATCCACCATCAAGGTGTACACATTTTTCTTACGCAAGTTTAACCCGCGGCGAATCAGTACAGATGTGTGCAGCGCATAGTGAGCGCGCAAAATAGACAAAACCCGTCGCGCTACCGCATTGTTGGCCGTCGCCAGGCGAATCCCCACACTGCCCTGACGCCCCAATAACAAGGAGCCACCCATGCGAAGCAAACAAGATGCTTCAACCTTCGCGGACAATACAGTTTCATTCTTGAACTGACAAAGCTCGTTTTTCACGTCTTCCGCAAATGACATTGTCGCTCCTCCTCTCTCTTCTATTTACTCAAAATTTTAAATCGCTCTAATCGCTACAATTTTTAATCACGCTAATTGCTACTTAAAGCCGCTTAAAATTCAACTCATTCATCGTCAAAAGAACTAGCTCAGTAGTCTTCACTCGGCCTCAAGTAACAACAATATTAGCGATCTTCTCGTTTTAAATAGTATTCCAAAATATGTGGATCCAAACCGGATTGGAGCGCATAAATTACGTCCATTACCACTTTGGCCAGGCGCTTGGAGTCATGAACAGCCGTTTCCGGATGTTCCAATAAGGACGCACGTACCGTACGAACGCCTAAATCTTCCAAACGATCCATATCCACTTTTACCGGTTCAGCCCCTGCCGCTTTGTACTTCTTAATAACCGCTTCGTCAAATGGCACGTCATTAACAAGCACTGTATCGATTAACTCAGGACCGCCCACTTTCTGCAATGCTTCCACGTGATCACCGGCTGTGTAACCATCGGTTTCACCCGGTTGTGTCATAACATTACAAATGTAGAACTTCGGCGCCTTCGTCGCCTTAATGTGATCTACGATTTTATCGATTAACAAGTTTGGCATAATACTGGTGTATAAACTGCCGGGACCAAGAATAATAGCATCCGCTTCATCAATAGCGCGCAACGCTTCACCTTGCGGTTGTGGTAACGCCGGTTCCGTATAAAGTCGTTTAATACGCTTATGTACAGTTGGAATCTGGCTTTCCCCTTCTACAATGGTACCGTCTTCCATTTCCGCGATGAGGGAAATATTTTCAATAGACGCAGGAATTACACGGCCCTGCACCTTTAAAATTTTGCTGGCCGCATCCAATGCTTTGTCCACATCGGCGTCGAGTACCTGTGTCAAAGCGGTTAAGAATAAGTTACCGAAGCTGTGCCCCGCCAAGTCGCCTTCACCGCCGAAACGGTAGCGGAACAACTGTTCCATGAGACCTTCTTTTTCAGCGAGGGCTACCAGACAGTTACGTAAATCGCCAGGGGCGATCATTTTAAAGTCTTCACGTAAACGGCCGGACGAACCGCCGTCATCGGCTACAGTTACGATAGCCGTCAAGTTGGATGTATGGACTTTCAATCCACGAAGCAAGGTGGATAAACCGGTGCCACCACCGATTACAACCACTTTAGGCCCTTTGGCCATGCGGATATTTTCGAAAATATAATCCCCTACTTTATCCGTATCGGTAGGAATAATTGCTCTCACAACAGATTTGCCAACCTGCCGAGTACCGATTACCATAAGCACAATGCCGATAATAATACTGACAAAGCCCATTGTGGCAAGTACGGTATAATCATAGGCACCGGTCACTTCGAATACCATGAGCAAAAATAAATCTTCAAAATATGATAGCCACTGATAGTTCATCATCAAGGCCACACCGGCAATAACAAATAGCATACCCAGGCCGAACATAACAAGCCAACGCTTTAATTTCAGGCCCGGCGTAAGCCAACGAAA
This sequence comes from Veillonella sp., assembly GCF_018364065.1. GTDB lineage: Bacteria > Bacillota > Negativicutes > Veillonellales > Veillonellaceae > Veillonella_A. The sequence continues at coordinate 136,782 of NZ_JAGZMO010000004.1, read as the reverse complement.
TCCGGACATATGTATCATGTGAATTACTCCTTCACTTCATCGGCTGTTATTTCACGTGGATTACAATCTTCTTCCACATTATTTTTAAACATATCACGATGCTCTACAGATGCGCGATACCCTAAGGTCTGCACATGATTATACAAGGCTTCCGCCATAGCGACGCTGCGGTGCATACCGCCCGTACAGCCGATGGCCACCACGAATTGACTCTTTCCTTCTTTTTCGTAATTTGGCAATAAAAAGTCCATCGTATTGAACATAGTGGACAAGAACTGCTCCGTTACGTCAAAGGAATGAATATAGGCATTAACTTCCGGTACACGCCCCGTTTTATGACGGAACTCCGGATTGTAATATGGATTTGGCAAGAAACGAACGTCCCACACCATGTCCGCATCCAGTGGAATGCCATGCTTAAAACCGAAGCTTACAACAGAAACGGAAATGCCCTGTCCTTTATCATTTAATTGAGAAAATTTCTTACGTAAATAGGCCTTTAACGCACTGGTTTTCATATTCGTCGTATCGATAATATAATCAACTTTCGGGCGAATTGAATCCAGTATTTTACGTTCTTTTTGAAGGCCCAATAAAATACGTCCGTCCGGAGCCAGCGGATGGCTGCGGCGCGTTTCTTTATAACGGCGGATCAATGTTTCATCCGTTGCATCCATAAATACGATTTCATAAGGCACTTTCATTTCCTTCAAGGAATTCAGTGCATCCGACAGGCTTTCAAAAAATTCGCCGCCTCGAATGTCTACCACCAAGGCTACGTGATTTGTTTTTTCACCGGCCTGACGACATAAATTACTGAATTTAGGAATCAATACAGGTGGTAAATTATCCACACAAAAAAATCCCATATCTTCCAATGCCTGCATAACCTGCGTCTTGCCGGCACCGGACATACCGGTTACGATAAGTAAACGAAAATTTCCTTCCACACTCATAACTCCTTTCTACTCTGCTCACAAGGAGACCCTACTCTATATTACTTAAATAAATTTGTTTCAATCCATTTGGCTACGCCGTCATTTTCATTGGATTCGCATACTTCATCGGCGATTTCTTTAATCGGGTCCTCCGCATTGGCGACTGCAATGGCTGTACCGGCGTACTTTAACATGGATACGTCATTTTCCGAATTGCCGAAAGCCACCACATTGTCTGCCGTGATCCCCAATTCTTCGGCCATCGTGTGAAGCGCGTTTCCCTTCGTACTGTTCGTACTGTTAATTTCCAAGAAGTTCACCTTGCTGCGAACAATTTCCAATTTGTCTCCATACATTTCATGTAAGGTATGTCCAATCAGTTCCAAGCGTTCCGGTTCCCCGATAAACAGCAACTTGTTTGGCCCCTTAGTTACAGTATATAGCTCATCGCCTACAGCAACAGCTTTGGCACCTGTCGTTTTTTCGTAATGACGTGATGCATCTGTATCGTGATGGATCAATAATACATCATCCACATAAGATTGCACATACCAATTGTTTTCTTTGGCCAGCTGCAAAATTTCTGTCGCAATCTTTGGCTCAATTACACGTTCCCAAACAATTTCTCCTGACTCAATACGCTGAATCAATCCGCCGGAAAACAGAATCATAGGCAAATCGCCAAGCTCTAACTTGCGACCTACGGGAACTGCCGTCTGATACATACGGCCTGTAGCAATCACAATATGAAACCCACGCTTCTGCGCTTCCTTCAATACCCCCATCGTATAAGCGGACACCGTATTATCATCACGCAATAACGTGTCGTCTAAATCAATAGCCAACAGCTTAATCTCTTTATTCATATACACCCTCATAACTTTTTTACGCGGTAATCTAAAAAATAATCTCTATTACTTAAGTATAACATAAATAGAAAAAAATGAAACAACTTGACTGAAACTAAATGAGATAAAAACGACTTAAATTAAGGATTATAGAAGGCTTATAGAACAAAAGGTTAGAAACTTTTTTGAACACAAAAAAAGAGACAACTCTCGAAAGAGTTGTCTCTTGTAAGTACCTTATGAGGTTTAACTACAGTCTAAAATTAGAATTTGTAGTTAAGTTCTGCACGGTAGTAGTCGCCGTAGTCATTACCGTCTTGGTCTTCACCGTTGAATGCCCAGTAAGCGGACAAACCAACGTTTTTAGCCAATGCATAATCTACAGTAGCCATCCAGCCTTTGTAGTTGCGGTTTTCTGGCTGATTCCAAGTAGAGCTGAATACAGGAGCAGATTTAGCTAAGTCAAAGTATTGACCTTTAACATCCCAAGATCCTGCTTGAGCAATGTCGTAGTTACCGAAACCAACACCTGCTACCCAAGCGTCATTACCTGTGTTTTTACCGTCTTTAGCATCTTCTGCAAATGTAGCATATTCGCCGCCAACCCAAACGTTGTTGAAATGGAAGTCAGCAAAACCGCCATAGATATCGAAGCTATCGCCATCTAAATTAAATGTTTCACTAGTTGCAAATGCCTTAGCATTGTTGTTAGAGAATGCATAGAAACCACCGATTGTAGCATGTTCGCCAAGGTTGCCCTGAGCTTGTAACAATGTTACGGATAAGTTTTCATCTTCAGAAAGACCACGTAAATCGCCTTCTACGAAGTAACCATAAGCAGCCAATGCACTGAAGTTACCGTTATTGTAGGCCAATGCAGCGCCGTCGAAAGTATCATCATAGATTAAACCGTTACCAACGAAAGCGTTGAAACGACCTACGATAGCTGTAGTGTCAGAACCAAACTGATGAGCTACATATGCACGGTCGATATCTACATCAGAGTTTGTAGCACTACCAAATTCATTTTCACCTTTAAGACGGATAACTGCAGAAGTATTTTCGTTTACTTGAGCATTGAACTGTACACGTGCACGGTAATCAAATTTAGATTTTTTGCTATAACCATCTACACCTTTTTTAACGCCATTAAGTTGACCTTTGTTTTCAAAGCCTTGGTAACGAAGACGCATATCGCCAGTTACTTTTACGTTGCCAACTTTATTTTCAAGAGCTGTTACACGAACGCCCAAGTTGTTTAATTCGCTAGCGAATTCGTTAGCCAAACGGTTAATCATAGCTTGTTGTTCAGCGTTAGCACGAGCTTGGTTAGCCATAGCTTTAGCTACCATTTGAGCCATTTCGTAACGAGTGATGTTGTTCTGGCCTTTGAAAGTTCCATCAGGATAGCCATTGATTACACCGGCAGCTGCTAATTGGGATACGCTTTGGTAAGCCCAGTCAGATGGAGTTACGTCGGAGAAAGGATTTGCTGCGAATGCAGTAGTTACGCCTAATACAGCAGTAGCTGCAAGCATAGTTGCAAAACGTTTGTTCATAGTAATTACCCCTTTCGGTAAATACAGAAAAATAAAAAAAATAGATTTCTGCGCACATCCGAGATGTAATTACTAGTCTATATAACTCGATATCCGGAGTTTCCACGTTTCCTCACAGTTCAGTTATACGTCATAGTGATAACATTCTTCAGTTCGCTGAATCTATGGTTATGATAGCACACGAAAAATCAAATGTAAAGCCATTGTGAATTTTTTCGATTCAAAAAACTCTTTTTTCACATTTAGTTTTCAATTAAATTTTTTAAATTTATTTAATAACAAACAAAAAGAAGGCCTTGAAAACAAGGCCTTCTTTCACTCCATATTTTTGAAAACTTAAGTAAATTTTTGCGATAAATTCATTTAGTTTTCTTATTCAATTTAACAAATAAGTAATTTCTTTTTTCAAAGTGTTTACTTTTTACTGACTATTTCTTTACAAGTTAACCTGTTATTTCAGGGATTATTAGAACTTGTAGTTTAATTCAGCGCGATAGTAATCAGGTAAGTCGGTACCGTTCTGATCTTCTGCATTGAATGCATAGTATGCGGAAAGACCTACGTTTTTAGCTAAGGAGTAATCTACGGATGCCATCCATGCTTTATAGTCAGCATTGTATGGTTGGTTCCAAGTAGAGCTGATTACAGGAGAGTTTTTATCTTCATTGAAGTATTGTGCTTTAACGCCCCAAGTACCGGCTTTTTCAATATTGTAATCGCCATAACCGATACCGGCTACCCAAGCACTGCCGTCATCAGCATCTTTGAACTGAGCATATTCACCGCCAACCCAAACTTTATCGAAGTTCATATCTAAGGAACCGCCATAAATGTCATCGTCAAGGTTTTTATTACCGAATGCATAGAATCCGCCCAAGCTTGCATGTTCACCAAGTTTAGCTTTAGCCTGTAATAAAGTTACGGTAGCGTTAGTATCGGAAGATGCATCTTCAAAAGAAGTTGTATAATCACCTTTTGTTGCATAGCTGCTGCCTAAACCACCTTCAACGAAGGAGCCGTAAGCAGCCAATGCGCTGAAGTTGCCATTGTCATAAGCAAGAGCAGCACCATCGAATGTATCATCGTATACTAAACCGTTACCAACGAATGCATTGTAACGACCAACGATACCAGTAGTATTAGCACCGAATTGGTGAGCTACATACGCACGATCGATGGAAACGTCTGTAGAGTTGCTTGCACCATTACCGAATTCATTAGCACCGGAACTTAAACGAACTACTGCAGAAGTATTGTCATTTACTTGTGCATTGAACTGTACACGGGCACGGTAGTCGAATTTAGATTTCTTATCAGTGTCGGAAGAGCTAATTACGCCACCTTTATCGGAACCTTGGTAACGAAGACGAACATCACCGGTAACTTTTACATTGCCTACTTTGTTTTCCAAGTTGGAAACACGAACGCCCAAGTTGTTTAATTCAGAAGAGAACTCATTAGCCAAGCGATTAATCATAGCCTGTTGTTCTGCAGTAGCACGGCTTTGGTTAGCCATAGCTTTAGCTACCATCTGAGCCATTTCATAACGGGTAATGTTATTTTGACCTTTGAATGTGCCATCAGGATAACCGTTGATGATACCTGCAGCTGCTAACTGAGACACACTTTGGTAAGCCCAGTCGTTAGGAGTTACATCAGAGAATGGATTTGCTGCAAATGCAGTAGTTACACCAAGAACAGCTGTTGCTGCCAACATAGTTGCAAAACGTTTTTTCATAATTAAAATCTCCTTTCGGAATTAAAAAATTCTCAAGGATTTCTCAAAATAGTTTTGCAGTTATAAGCATTATAAAGTATCCACGTTTCCTTTACGTCTTATAAACCAGCACCACTATCGGAAAACCTTTTCTGAAATCATAGTACCACTTCGGTACTGAAGATAAGATGAAATTACCGAAAGTTCATTTCAAGTTCATTCTTTTCTATATTTTTCATTATTAATTCATGAAATTAAGATTATTTTCATGATTTTAATGCTGTTTTTATCATTTTTGATGTTGTTTTTATCATTTTTAGCAAATGTCTGAACTTAAATATAAACCGACAAGCTTTATAAGATCACCATTTAGAAAAATATAATATACAAAAAAAGAAGCTTTAAGCCTTCTCCGTCTCCAGAGAAAATCTTAAAGCCTCTTTAAATAATCTTTATATTTTTTATATTATTTTTACTTAGTTTCCCGCATTATAACTTAGAACTTGTAGTTCAATTCCGCACGGTAGAAGTCAGGCATGGATGTACCGTCCTGTTTTTCTGCATTAAATAAGTAATATCCTACTAGACTTAAGTTCTTTTCAAGAGCATAACGACTGGTAACCATCCAAGTCTTGAAGTCAGTTGATTTAGGTTGAACAAATGTGGAAGAAATTACAGGAGAATATTTACCTTCGTCCAAGTATTGAACTTTGAAATCCCAAGTCCCCTGTTTACTCATGTTGAAATTGCCATAACCGGCTCCGGCAATCCAGGCATCAGTATCGCCGCTTCCGTTAATATCATCATTGAAGGTAGCATATTCGCCGCCGATCCAAACTTTATTGAATTTAAGGTCTGCATAACCACCATAAATATCATTATCAAAGCCTTCATTGGCAAGGATATAATAACCCCCCAATGTTACATTATCACTCACTTTGCCGGCAGCTTCAAAAATAGTTACAGTGTAGTTATCGTCTGCAGTGGCCGAGTCAAAACTCTTTCCTTTAAATACACTATTGGTATCATCCCAATCGTAATCATTATGTAAAGTACCGCCAACAAAGTAACCATAGCTTACACCTAAATTTATTTTATCTGTCTTATAAGAAAGTTTAGCAGCATCATAAATATCATCGAATAATAAGCCATTACCAATATACAATGCTTGTCGGCCTAAAGTTAACGATGTGTTGTCACCGAATTTATGATTTACATAAGCCAGGTTAATACGCGGATCTTTAGTTTGATCGGCACCGGTCCCCAATTCAACCATGCCTGTAGTAGCTACACGGATTACTGCCGTTGTATTTTCATTAATTGTGGCACGGAAATTAACACGAGCACGATAGTCGAACTTGGATTTCTTATTAGAATTAGCCTTTACATAATTGTTGGCACCACCTTCAGATGAACCAATATAGCGCAAACGTCCATCGCCATAAATACTTACATTACCCACTTTATTTTCGAGTTCAGTAACGCGAACACCCAAGTTATTCAATTCATCAGAGAACTCATTGGCCAAACGATTAATCATTGCCTGCTGTTCTGCATTGGCACGTTCCTGATTAGCCATGGCTTTTGCTACCATCTGTGCCATTTCAAATCGTGTGATATTGTTCTGACCTTTGAAAGTGCCATCAGGATATCCGTTGATAATACCGGCAGCTGCCAATTGAGCTACACTTTGATATGCCCAATCATTAGGTGTTACATCGGAAAATGGATTCGCTGCAAACGCAGTAGTTACACTAAGAACTGCAGTAGCGGCTAACATAGTTGCAAAACGTTTTTTCATTGTCTTAACCCCTTTCGTTATGCAAAGAACAAAAAATGTCCTCTTCTGCTCTCTCTCTTATTAATAAAACTGTTAAGGCAATGAAATCGTAAGTATCCATGTTTCCTTAATTCCCATTAGCTCTTAAACACCTGCTTACAATAAGTTTACAGAATTTAGACGCACTAATAGTACCATACACATGTCCCTTTGTAAAGGAATAATTCACGTTAATTTCATAGGATTTATTGCATATCAAATTACACTTAAATAAATAATCTTTTGATAGTTTGGTAACTTTTTTATCCAACCACACAAAAAAGCTCGCCTACTAATATCAGCAAGCGAGCTTTTATTAAATCATTTTCAATTTGTTCAATCGAATTTAACCAATCAAGAGCAATACATCCACTTTCGCTTCAGTATGCTACTATTCTAATTTTATCCTATAAAATTAGAATTTGTAGTTAAGTTCTGCACGGTAGAAGTCACCGATATCTTTACCCTTTTGAGTTTCACCATTGAATGCATAGTATGCAGCTAAACCTACGTTATCAGCAATTGCATATTTTGCAGTCGCCAACCAGCCTTTATAATCACGGTTTTCTGGTTGGTTCCAAGTGGAGCTGAATACAGGAGCGGATTCTGCTAAGTCAAAGTATTGAGCCATGATAGTCCAAGTACCTTGTTTTTTCATATTGTAGTTGCCGAAACCGATACCTGCTACCCAAGCGTCATTGCCGCCTACTTTAGCATCTTCAGCAAATGTAGCATATTCGCCGCCGATCCAAACATTATTGAAGTGGAAATCAGCGAAACCGCCATAGATGTCGAAGCTGTCGCCATCTAAGTTAAAGGTTTTGCTAGTTGCAAATGCTTCTGCATTATTGTTAGCGAATGCATAGAAACCACCAATTGTAGCATGTTCACCAAGGTTACCTTGAGCCTGTAACAATGTTACGGAAAGGTTTTTATCTTCAGAAAGACCTTTCAAGTCACCTTCTACGAAGTAACCGTAAGCAGCCAATGCGGAGAAGTTACCATTGTTGTATGCAATAGCTGCACCATCAAAAGTATCATCATAGATTAAGCCATTGCCAACGAAAGCACCGAAACGACCTGCAATAGCAGTAGTGCTGTCACCAAACTGATGAGCTACATATACACGGTCCATACTCACAGAAGTATTGGAAGCATTACCAAATTCATTAGAACCTGTAAGACGAACGACAGCAGAAGTGTTTTCATTTACTGTAGCATTGAATTGTACACGGCCACGGTAATCAAATTTAGACTTTTTGCTATAACCAGGTTTACCTTCTTCAACACCTTTAAGTTGACCGTTATTTTCATAACCTTGGTAACGAAGACGCATATCGCCAGTTACTTTTACGTTGCCAACTTTGTTTTCAAGAGCTGTTACACGAACGCCCAAGTTGTTTAATTCGCTAGCGAATTCGTTAGCCAAACGGTTGATCATGGCTTGTTGTTCAGCATTAGCACGAGCTTGGTTAGCCATAGCTTTAGCTACCATTTGAGCCATTTCGTAACGAGTGATGTTGTTCTGGCCTTTGAAAGTTCCATCAGGATAGCCGTTGATTACGCCGGCAGCTGCTAATTGGGATACGCTTTGGTAAGCCCAATCGGATGGAGTTACATCAGAGAAAGGATTTGCTGCAAATGCAGTAGTTACACCAAGAACTGCTGTTGCCGCTAACATTGTTGCAAAACGTTTTTTCATGGTCTTTACCCCTTTCGGTAAAAAAGAAAATGTTAAAATGTCTTTAGCGGCGTCTTTCTCATCAATAAAAACGATAAAGTATAAAATCAGAAGTATCCACGTTTCCTTCTTCTATTGTAACTTTATCACTTTCTGATGATAAGTTCGCTCCTTAAGACGCCATAATGATAACACGATGAAAATCTAGTTGTAAAGTAAACAAATTGTAAAATTATGTTCGTTTTCAATTGTTCTTTCATTATCATTTAATATCTCATTTTTTCTCTATTTTTTTAAACTTTAAGACTTAATTATGTTTTTAATAATCTTATTTTTGTAAAGTTTCCAATATTATTAATATTAACAACCTATCAATAAAGCCTGTTTATTGATAAGGTTCCATTACTCCCATTTGTATAAAGTAAAGAAATTATAAAATAGTACCATTAAATTGGGCGCTATTATTTCATTTTTCATTTATTCAAATTTCACTCAAAGTATAATTTTTCGTTATTTCTATTATTCTCTATATGCATCTAATGATAAAATTGCATATAATCCTATTTTGTTGAATATATCTTTAATTTACTTATCATTCCCCCTCTAATCATCAAAATTTTAACAGACTGTTATATCTCATGCCCTTTTACTGCCTATTTTATAGGCTTTTTCACTGCTCTTTATCTTTGTCAAACTACTCTGAACTCTATTCTTACAGGCATCGCTTCCAATCTACCTAATAGAAGAATGCTAACAATAAAAACAACCTCCCGAAGTTAGCCGGTAAGGCCAACCTCAGGAGGTTGTTTCTGCATATACGCTTTTTAGTTTTTGTTCGTATGTAATCGGCTTAATCTTTCAGCCAACGTTTTCTATCTTAGATATGCCATACTACATTGCCGATTACGTTTTTAATCGGTACAGGTCCGATGAAGCGGCTGTCGCTGGAGTGGTTACGGTTATCCCCCATTACGAACACATGACCTTCCGGTACGATTACCGGTGCAGTCTGACTGTAGTTCATGGTCGGATCTTTCGTATACGGTTCTTCCAACTCTTTGCCGTTTCGCCAAACATGGCCGTCTTTAAATTCTAATTTATCGCCAGGTAATCCAATAACGCGTTTTACCCACGCATCATGACGTTCCGCATCTTTACTGAAAATGGATAAGTAGTTGGACACCACATCTGTTACATCGTCTTTCCATGTACGTTCGCGATTAACGCGGCTGTCGATGATTACGATGTCATCATAGTTTGGTGTAATGCCGCGAATGTGATCCCATTTGGATACAACCAGGAAATCACCGTTATGGAATGTGTTTTCCATGGATTCACCGGATACGCGTGTAATCTGTCCAACGAAAATGTGAACCAAAATGGCCACTACCAAGGCGATTACGATGGCATACAGCCACTCGCCTATTTCATGTATAATCTGTTTACCGATTGATCTTTCTTCTGCCATAATCTCTTCGAGCTTCGCCCGAACTCCTTTCATCACATCATTGTGACTGCATGAGCAATTGATATGAGCAATTGATTGGACAGTATTTAGTCCCCATTCCATCAATTACGAGTACTGCAAGCAAACGTTTTTAGTGAATGTTCTTCTTGCCGAACTGGCCCCCAAATACATCATGCACGTCAGAAATGGTAATAAACGCGTTCTCGTCTTGTTCATACACAATATCTTTAAGCTTTGTAATTTCAAGACGCGTCACTACTGAGTATAGCACTTTTTTCGGTTCTTTTGAATAGCCGCCTTCACCAAATAATACGGTAACGCCACGGCCCAAGCGATTCATAAGCACTTCGCTGATTTCATCAGGGCTGTCTGTAATAATCATAACGCCCTTGGATTCTTCAAGACCGGTAATGGTCAAGTCGATCATTTTATAGGCTACGAAGTACGCAATCAAGGAATACATTGCGCTGCTCCAGTTATAAACAAAACCGGCTGCACCTAAGATAAAGAGGTTACAAATCATTACGATTTCCCCTACGGAGAAGGAACTTTTCTTATCCCAAATAATCGCAACAATTTCTACGCCGTCCAAAGAACCACCGTTTCGAATAATGAGGCCTACCCCGATACCGAGGATAACCCCGCCGAAAACTGCGGCCAGAAACGGATCGATATCAGGCGGTGTCACCTGATGCATGAACAGGGACATAACGGAAATACATACAACCCCGAAGAGCGTTGCTATGGTAAAACTACGTCCTATCAATTTATACCCGAAGTATAAAAAAGGTAAATTCAAGAGAATTAAGTAAATACTGAATGATACGCCTGTAAGCTCGGTGGCCATCAAGGCAATACCTACTACACCACCGTCGATGATGTTCTTCGGTACCATTAACACATCAAGTCCGAATGTATAAATTGCCGCACCGATTACAATCCATATATAGCGAATTAGAATTTCTTTCCAAGATATTTTTTGTGCTTTTTTAACAGCTGCTGCCATTAATTATCTCCCTTCCTATAAATCAATTTTATTCGTTCCTATACTATTATCAATGATATATCCATTTTTTTCAATGTTTTATTTACAAAATATTGAATTTTTTTGAAAATTTATAGGATTTAATTACAATATATGGAGTATTTTGCAAGATTAGCCCCTTAATAATCATGTTTCAAGCTTTTTCTCGTTCAAATACCGCTCACCGATTACCCAAGCGGTAAAGTCATCTACGGGCTCCGGCGGATAGAGCATGCCTTTCGGAATTAATCGTTTCAATCCTTTTGGCGGATTCCATTCAAAGTAACGAACCCGGGCTTCTTCCGTCGTGTGTTTTTCATCGGTCAGCGTCGCTTCCTTGCCAAATTCTTTAGCAGCCTCTGTAAGAACCTTAAATACGGCCTGATGGTTTGTTCCATTACCACACACAATGCGCTCAATCGCGCTATAAGCCCCGAGCAGGTCTGCACAGTACTTACCTACCGTCTCCGTGGGTACAATGGCCTTACGGAGCAAACAACTGTCTTTTATGGCTACCAGAGCCACACCGGTCTTCTCCCGCCCCGGATCTACTGCAATAATAGAGGCTGTTTCTTTTACTATATGTTCATCCGGCAATGTATGCTGCGTCATAGCCGCTCTCCTTTCACATGAATCGTCCTATTTTTATATAATAATATGTTTCCCGTGTACTGACACCACTACTCATTACGTATATTAACAATCTAAGTACACGCGCACTCTTAATATCAGTACACTCTCACTCTATGCATTTAAAAAGCTGCCACACAATTGCAGGCAGCTTTTTATTATATAAGCTTTTTAAATTTTACTCTAACTATCAGTCTAATCTTGATATTTCGCTCTAACAATCAGCTTAAACTGAAGGTTTAGCTCTAACTATTAGTTTAAACTAGCATTTTTAATGACACATGAAGTCTATTTGTCCCGTATCTGCAGTTTTATCTGGATAGGTCCTGTTGTAAATGTATCTTCTTCGACAATGGCTTCCAGTTCAACCGGATGGTTTACCGCACTCAATTGGCGAATGATATCGAACAGGTCACTGCCTGGCAGGCTTCCTACGTTACCGGTTAACGGATCCGGCAAGACGCCTTCTGCTTTAGCTTTCGCATTTACTAACTGTAGGAACGACAAGACTTCGTATTGCGCGTCAGAACCGCCGTCTACTGTAGTCGACGCTATGACAGTTCCTTTCGGGAAGATTTCCTTATACGGATATACATGGATTTCCGCTAAGGCCGCTTCGCCGTAAATAATGTTGGCCGCCGCCGTTACACGCACCGTCATCTGTTCATTAGCCTCTGCTATCTGTTTCGCCGCTTCCGCCAAGTTGGAACGACTTACATAGATAACCGGTTTGTTTTCGTCAATACCTAAGCGACGTAAAATCAGGCCGTTCGTATCATTTAAGATATCCGTAACAGCTGCCATACTTTCTTCTTCATTTAAGCCCGGACGAACGAGCGCACCGCTGAGAACTTCGCCGTTTCTAAAGAGAACGGAACCTTCACGCACATGGGCAATACCTTCTTCCAATCGCTGTGTCGTCACTTTCAGGTTGTCAATATGCGTTTCCATTTCCTGCTTAGTGGCTTCCAGGTTCTGAATGTCTGCTGCCGACTTCTGTAAGCGCGTATTCGCTTCTTTATAAGCGTCCTGTACCGATACAAGTTCGGCACCCATCGCTTCGCGGGCCGCTCTGGCTTCTTCAATTTCCGCCTGTGTAGCCTGTACTTCTTGACGCATGGAATTTAAGGCAACCACTTTTTCCTGCAGTTCCTTCTTCCCGGCTTCCAGTTCCGCATTCTTCTTATCCACATCGGATGATAACTGTGCCATTTCACTGCGCAGTTGTTCCATGCCGAACAGGGCAATACGTACGTTTTCCGACGCCAGGCTCAATACGCCGATGGTCGTAGCGGCAATTAAAATCCCTGTTACGATGGTCATAATAATGGATGTATGTTTTGGGCGCAATCCGAAAATAGACATCTTGCGCTTCCCGATCTTTGTCCCTAATTTATCGCCGATAAACGCGATGGCGCCACCCATGACGGCAATTATCAGCAGTATATTTAACCCAACCAGCACTGGGGTAACCTCCTCAAATAGGACTATCCCTAAGTATGGCAGTCCTAAACACTATATGTAGAAAAATTTACCATATATTTTCCTACACCTATACAATATAATTCTCTTTTATTTTACTCTATTTTGATAAAAAGAAAAAGGCTCTCAACTTGTAATTTTTTATAGCTCCAATCATGAGCCATATGTTACAAGTTGAAAACCTTTTATTATTTAGATACACGCCAGTTAAGCCAGAGACCCGCAATAATCCCTAATGTATCCGGGATGACCGCCGCTACAATCGGTGGCAAGGCGCCCCCTTTACCCAACGCATCGGTCAGTGTCATTACGCCGTAATATACGAAGATAATGAGCACGCTGAGGCCGAAGCCGATAGATGAGCTGGAACGCTGCTTCTGCAAGCCCAGCGGTGCGCCAACCAGAGCAAATACAAAGCTGGCCACAGGAATTGTGAAACGCTGGTACATTTCCATTTCCCATTTTTTACTGTCCACGCCGCTCAGTTTAAACGCTTTGATCTGCTGACGCAATTCTTTAATCGTCATTTCTTCAGGTTCGCGCTGTTCCTGGGCAATTTGGCCCGGATTCTTCGCAATCGGCAAAATCTGCTCGTTGAAATGCATCGTGCGCTCTACGCCCTGACCGTTAGGCAAGAGATCGAAGATAACGCCGTTATGCATCACCCAATAGGTACCGTTCCACGTAGCGGTTTCCGCATTTTCAATCTGTGTCACTTCCCCATTCGTAAAGAGCTGTGCCGTAATGCCCGTAATTAACTTAGTGTTAGAGTCATAACGCTTCGCATATACCAAAGTGCTGATGTCGCCGCCGTCCATATTTTTTATAATAATATGTTCCTGCGCCTGTGGCGTAGCCTGACGCTTAATTTCGTTTCGAATAATATTCTGATACGCGTGATTTGACGCCGGTACTACATATTCGTTAAACGCAATGGCGCCGATGGAGATTATAAACGCCGCTATATACACAGGCAACGCCAGTCTCAAGAAGCTGAGCCCACCGGCACGCATAACGATAATCTCACTGGTACCGCTCAAACGGCCGAAAGCCAAGAGAGAGGCGAGCAATACAGCCATCGGGAACGTTAACACTACAATGCTCGGCAAAGCCAAAATAAATGCGCGTGTTACAGCCCAAATGGATGCACCGTACTCGGTGATGTACTGCGCAATGCGGAAGAGAGTGCCTGTACCTACGAAGATACTTGTAAATGCAAATATCCCGAAGAGAAAAGGCCCCACAAACGCCTTCAAAATATATTTATCTAATATACGCATGTATGCCTATCACCTCCGACTACATTCTAAACGCATCGCCCAAATAGAATTCACGGGCAATCGGGCTTACGGCAATTTCATCAGCCGATCCTTCAACGAGGATTTTGCCTGCATTAAGAATATATGCCTTGTCTACAATGCCCAATGTTTCGCGCACATTGTGGTCCGTAATCAATACACCGATGCCTCTATTTTTAAGATGCCGTATGATTGATTGTATATCAGCAACCGCAATAGGGTCAACCCCTGCAAACGGTTCGTCCAACAAAATAAATCGCGGTTCCAACGCAATACAGCGTGCAATTTCTACACGGCGTCGTTCACCGCCGGAGAGCTGCATGCCCATGCGAGTTCGCACGTGAGTAATGTGGAACTCCTCCAACAGAGACTCCACTTTCTCGTCGATTTCGTGTTTACTCAGCTTGGTTGTTTCCAGCATGGCACGCAAATTGTCTTCCACCGACATAGAGCGGAACACGGACGCTTCTTGCGGCAAATAGCCGATGCCTTCAGCGGCCCGCTTGTACATGGGCATAAGGGAAATGTCCTTGCCGCCAATGTGGATCTCGCCAGCATTCGGCTTTTCGATGCCTACAATCATGTAGAATGTAGTCGTTTTGCCCGCGCCGTTTGGTCCCAAAAGGCCGACAACTTCGCCTTCATTTACCTTTACGCTCACGCCGTCCACTACATTGCGGCCCTTATATGTTTTTACTAATTCTTTTGTTTCTATGTACATCCACAGTGCTCCTTATTGTTGTGGCGTGATAATCAAAGTGCTTCGACCGCCAACTGTCTGTACAGAATTGTCTTTCATTTCAAGCTTTAATTCAGGCGCATTCACTACATTGCCGTTTTGAACTGCATGAGCATTACCGGTCAAGTACGCTACACCGTCGTTCTGTCCCGGTGTCTGCGTGTACACCGCATTGTCTGCGCTGGCATCAATATTGTGTTTGCTGCTGTGCAATGTTACATGACCTTGTGCGGTCGCTCTGATTTCGTTGAGCCACCCTTCCACATAATCACCGGTAAGCACCGCATCATCCATTACGAGCTTCGCATTGCCTGTGCTGGTACCGTATTCAGTCTGCGTGTTGTATGTTACAGTATCGCCGAATACCTGCTTGTTATCTTTTTGCAAACGCACATTGCCTGCCGCTTCAATCTGAGTGTTGTTCACACTGTGAAGTTGCGATGCGGACATGCTCATATTGGTGCCGAGCATACTTACACCGCCGGTCAGGAATGCTTCCTGCGTCTTTGTATCATACCAGCCTTCACGGCCTGTCATAGTTTTATCTTCATTGGTGATAACCACATTGCCGTTGGCAGTCGCTCTACCGGAATTGCCATCATAGGACAATGTATCTGCTGTAATTGTTAAATTAGAAGTAGCAGCGGCCCATACCGGAACTGCCAATCCGAGCACTACAGCGGTTACCGCCATAACCTTTGTCAATTTCATGTTTATTCCTCCACTATTTCTTCTCTAACTTAGCATGCCCTTTAGCTGTTACATTTTGTAACACTGTATCCGCTTCAAATGTATCACCTGTTATAGTAACGTCTTTATTCGTAAATGTAAAGGCAGTTGTTGAACTTAATTTTTTAGTTTGATTATTATATGTAACCGTATCGGTACGAAGTTCCGCTCCGTCCTTGTCAACAGCCTGAACACCGCCACCGAGCTGGAATGTGTTGTGATCCGCCGTCATGTGTCCGCGCGGCGCTGTAACTGTCAGTTCTTTACCGTCTTTATAGAAAACACTCTTCATATTGGTCAAGTAAACTTCCTTGGTTTTAGGATTTACTTTTATCTGTTCCGCCGTTACTGTCCAGGCGATCTGACCATTACTTTCTTCTGAAATTGTCGATCCGTCAAATGTCACCAAATCACCTTGCGGCATTGTAGGGTCATCAGGAGTTTCCACGCTGCTGATCATGAAGATCCACACGAAAACGCCGATTAAAGCCAGTACAATGGCGGTCATAATTATGGTTTTCTTATGCTTTCGCATGTACGGCCTCCCTCACTTTTAACTTCTCCTCAATGTTCTCAATTTCATGGAGCTTCGTATTCCAACGATGCTGGAACCAAAGCCATTCTGTCGGATGTTTCCGGATAAAATCTTCGGTTACACGAACAGTTTCTTCCGTCAAGCGGTATAAATCTTCCGCTTCATTCCCCGTATCTTTATAGTACAATGGCGGCAGAATTTCCACCACGTGACCGATACCGTCCGGTTTACGATGAGCAAATACAGGCACAACCGGTGCCTTGAATTTTTGAGCAAAGGTGGCCGGTCCGATAACGGCAGACGATTCTTGTCCTAAGAACTCAACCGGCAGGCCCTGAATATATCCGTCCTGGTCAGCCAGGAAGCCTAAGAGTTTCTTTTGCTTCATAGCCTTAACAGCACGAATCATCTCGGATCCGCCGCGGGCAAATACTTCAAGTCCCACCATTTCACGATAATCATTTAACAGTCTGGTTACCTGTGCATTTGGCTGTTTCTTAACGATTGTAGTTGACGGATAACCTGCCGCAGCCAATGCGGCGCCCATCCATTCCCAGTTGCCCACATGGGCCGTCAAAATGACAACGCCGCGCTGTTCAGCTAAGGCCTTCTCAATATATTCGGTACCATGCATTTCAATATGTTCTTGGATGAATTCTTTCGTCAGGTTCGGCATATAGAGGATTTCCATGGCGGAACGACCCAAGTTCTTAAAGAGCTCGCATAAAATCTTTTCCGCTTCCTTCTCAGTAACTCCCATGCCGAGCATAACGTTTTTAATCCCCCGTTTTTTCTGCTTTTTGCCGAAAAGGGAATACAAAGGGCCCAACGTCGCACCAATACGCAATACAGTCCCATACGACAGTTTACAAGTTAAGGCACTGAGTTTTTTCAGCAGTGTATATTGCCACTCATTAGACATACCGTACGAGCCTCCTTTGTCTATTACTTTGCTTCATCTTACTGTCCTTGTTCATATAATTCATTTTTGTAGGATTCTACTAACGCATCCCACTGATGTTGATCCTTTAAAATCTTTTCCACCGCTTCGCGGATGGCACCGCGGCCGCCTGTCGCTTTCGTTACATAGGCGGCTTCCGCTTTAATTTCAGCCACGCCGTTAGCCGGTGAAATCGGATACCCGACCAGGTGAAAGGCGCCCAAATCATTGAGGTCATCGCCTATGTAGGCCAGTTCCTCAGGCTTCAGGTCAAATTCTTTCATCAGGTCTTTTAAGTCCTGTGTTTTATTGTGGCTGCCCATGCGTACGAAATCGAATTTCAATTCGGACGTACGGCGTGCCACCATATCGGAAATGCGCCCCGTAATAACGGCCAGTTTAATACCGGCTTTACGAGCCATAGTTAAGCCTAAGCCGTCCTGCGCATAAAATTCCTTGATTTCTTCACCACTTGATGTGTAGATAATGGCACCTTCTGTCATAACGCCGTCTACATCAAGCACTAAGCATTTTATAGCCATTATACAATACCTCTGCGCAACAGATCTGTTAAGTGAACGATACCGATGCACTGTTTGTGCTTATCCACTACAGGTAATACGGTAATCGGACGAGGCTGGTTTTTCTCCATAATATGAAGAGCTTCCGCCGCCAGCTTATCTTTCGTAATTGTGCGAGGCATGGTGGTCATCATGTCTTCTACAGGCCATTCCAGGAAATTACTGCCTGCGTCGAGACCGCGGCGAATGTCACCGTCAGTTACGAGGCCGATTAATTTGCCGTCTTCGTCCACTACATTGGTGGCGCCCAGCCCTTTTTCAGTCATAACAAAGAGGGCGTCACGCACGGTGGAACCTTTATATACAACCGGATTGTCGCTGCCGCTGTGCATAATATTTTCCACAGTGAGGAGCAACTTGCGGCCCAAGGATCCACCCGGATGGAATACAGCAAAGTTTTCCGGTGTGAAATGATGACGATCCAATAGGCATACAGCCAGCGCATCGCCCAAGGCCAATGCCACCGTAGTACTTGTGGTCGGAGCCAATCCTAACGGACACGCTTCCTTCTCCACTTCCACCAACAATACGATGTCGGAGTTTTTAGCCAATGTAGAATTGCGGTTACCTACTACGCTGATCAGCTTGGCACCGATGCGGCGCAAAGATGGCAATAAGCTGACTACTTCACTGGTTTCACCACTATTAGAAAAAGCGAGCACAATGTCTTCCGACGTAACCATGCCCAAGTCGCCGTGAACGCCTTCACCGGGATGTAGGAATAAGGCCGGTGTGCCCGTAGAGGCTAATGTAGCCGCCACTTTGCGTGCAATATGACCGGATTTTCCCATGCCCGTACAAACGACGCGACCTTTGGAGGCCAGTATCATAGCCACCGCATCACTGAAATTACTGTCTAAAGTTGTTATTAATGCTTCAATGGCCTGTGCTTCTTCGTGAAGAACCTGGGCCGCCTGTTCTAATACATTCATTGGCTATGCCATCCCTTCTGAGCGAAATTGCTCATTGTATTGTCAATTATATAATTATTCGCCTTTAACGATTTTATCAATCGCCACTAAATCCATTAACATAGCTTCCAATTTATCTAGGTATACCATGTTAGGACCGTCGGATAAGGCTTCTGCCGGATTGTCATGTACTTCCATGAATAAACCGTCTACGCCGGCACCAACAGCCGCACGGGATAAGTAAGGTACGAATTCGCGTTGACCGGAGGAGCTTGTGCCCGCACCGCCAGGTAATTGAACGCTGTGAGTAGCGTCAAATACTACAGGATAGTCAAAACTGCGCATAATTGGGAAGGATCTCATGTCTACTACGAGGTTGTTGTAACCGAATGTAGCGCCACGTTCAGTAAGCATAAGATTAGGGTTGCCCGCTTCTTCTACTTTCTTCACCACATTGATCATATCATTAGGAGCCAGGAATTGGCCTTTTTTAATATTGATAGCTTTGCCGGTTTTAGCTGCCCCGTATACGAGGTCAGTCTGACGGCATAAGAATGCAGGAATCTGCAATACATCAAGAACTTCAGCGGCCGGTTCGATTTGTTCGATGGAGTGAATATCACTCACTACCGGTACTTGCAATTCTTTTTTAATGTGCGCCAAAATCTTCAAACCTTCTTCCAGTCCAGGACCGCGGAAGGATTTATAGCTGGAGCGGTTGGCTTTGTCAAAGGATGCTTTGAAAATGTAAGGAATGCCTACGCGTTCGCAAATGGCTTTCGCACGACGGCCAATTTCCAAAGTGCGTTCAGGGGATTCGATTACACAAGGGCCGGCCATGAGGAATAAACCTTTGCCGCCACCTAAAGTAAGGTTGCCAACTTTAACTTCTTTCATGAGTATTCTCCTTATAGATTCATTTCACTAGTATACAAAATCTTAATGATTTTTTGAGGAATTTTAACTATCAGATTTCTCGAATTTTAACAATCGGTTTTCCCGAATGTTAACTATTGGTTTTCCCGAATGTTAGTTATCAGTTTTCCCGATTTTTAAAAATTTCGTTAACCCGTACCAAGTCTTCCGGTGTATCTACGCCTACAAAGCGCGCATCGGTTTTAATCACACGAATAGGTACGCCGTTTTCCAAAGCGCGGAGCTGTTCCAAGGACTCGGTCAATTCCGCCGGTGTCGGTTCCATGTCCGCATAAGTGAGCAAAAACTCACGCGTATACGCATAGATGCCGATGTGCTTCAATGGTCCGTTAACGAACGCATTGCGCGGATAAGGAATTAACGAACGGGAGAAATACATGGCGTCGCCCTTTTTGTTACATACCACTTTAGCGGCAGACGGTTCATTGTATTCTTCTTCCAACAAAGGCGCTCCCACAGTCGCCATTTTCAATGCATGGTCGTCTTCGAAAAGAACAGCCAACTGATCGATAAGGCTCGGTTCGATAAGCGGTTCATCGCCCTGCACGTTAATGATTACATCAATGTCTTCCTGTTTGCGGGCTACTTCCGCCAAACGGTCCGTACCGGTCAAATGGTTCGGATCGGTCATAACAGCTGTACCGCCAAAGCCTTCCACCACGTCGAAAACGCGCTGGTCATCGGTGGCTACGATAACTACATGAGGATGTGTCGCTTTGGACACCTGCTCGTAGACCCGTTGAATCATCGGTTTACCTGCAATGTCCTTTAGGGGTTTGCCCGGCAAGCGGGTAGAACCGAAACGAGCCGGTATTACACATGCTATTTTCATCGTCTGCCCTTCTTTCCTGTCCGGTCGATGATCTCCAAGAATTCCTGTTCGTTTTCCACGAACTCAATGCCTACAGGCAATACATAAATCGGTATTTTAAAATCTCTGATTCCTGAAAGCTGACTCAATTTAACGGCGTCTTTTTCTGTGGTAATCACAGCAGTCGCACCGGTGGCGAAGATTTTCGTCCACAATTTAATCAAGTCATCTGTGGTGTAGTCGTGATGATCGCCAAAGTCCATACTGTCAATCGTATTGAATTCCAATCCATCCAAGGTAGCTT
This sequence comes from Veillonella sp., assembly GCF_018364065.1. Classification (GTDB taxonomy): domain Bacteria; phylum Bacillota; class Negativicutes; order Veillonellales; family Veillonellaceae; genus Veillonella_A. The sequence continues at coordinate 115,832 of NZ_JAGZMO010000004.1, read as the reverse complement.
TGAAAGATTCAGGACTGCCAATACCGCTTACAGCCAACAGACGATGTTTCTTCACTTCGTCGCTGTCTACAGTATTGTCGCTGCAGCGTTCCCACTGGTCCAATGTCTTCACAGCTAACGGCTTATGAATCGTTTCAAAAATCGGCATATACGGAACCATGTTCTTTAAGCGGTTTTTAATGCCGAACAGTATATCTTTAGGTACCAAATTAGTCTTGGTAAGCACGATTACCTGCGCACGTTTTAAGCCGTCCAACGGCTCGCGAAGAAGACCGCGCGGCAATACATGGTCGTAACCGAAAGGCTGTACCGCATCAATAAGAACAATATCTAAATCGCGGGCCAAACGGCGATGCTGGAAACCGTCATCCAACACAAGTATATCACTTTGAAGTTCGTTCACCGCCACATTGCCGGATGCACTGCGATTGCGTCCGATAATAACGCTGGTCTGATCCAAGCCTTTGGCCAATAAGTACGGTTCATCACCACTCACCTTCGGTGTCACCAGAACCTGTCCTTTACCGGATACTACAATCGGCTGCGCATTGTAAGCCGCCTTATAGCCGCGACTCAAAATGGACGGCTGATAACCGGCCTGTTCCAAATATTCACACACATAACGCACCATCGGTGTTTTACCTGTGCCGCCTGCCGTAATGTTACCTACACTGATAACCGGAACGGCCGCATGTGTTACGCCTTCTTCAGAATCAAATTTATCATTGCGGCGATTAACGCCGGCTTCATAGAGTTTGCTAAGTAATCCCAATCCACCTCGTGCTGCTGCAGTGAGAGGATCTTTTGTTTGTCCACTTATTATTCGCTTAAATATAGCTTCGCCTTTCATGTTGCCCCTCCTCCATCTTGCTTCACCTAAATACCTGTACCATCTTATGGAATAATATGATGTTTCGTAAAGAGCGCGCGCATTTCCTCCGTATTGCGCTGAGTGGCACCGTGATTTTCAATCATAACCTCTAAGCAGTGCTGCCCCATCTCTTCACGACGTTCTTTATTTGCACAAAGTTCTAATAATGTACTTGTCAGCTCGTTGCCGTCACGCACCATAAGGCATGCATCACGGGAACTGAGCAACGCGTATATTTCTTTAAAGTTAAACATGTGAGGTCCTACGAGAATCGGCTTGCCATGTGCGGCCGGTTCCAAAATGTTGTGACCTCCTGTTTTTACCAGTGATCCGCCAACGAAGATAATATCTCCTAAACTATAAAGGCGCCCTAATTCGCCGATAGTATCGAGCACCACCACCGGTGTCTTCGTATGTACAGGACCTGTCATGGCACTGCGGCAAATTGCCTTCAGGCCATTTCGTTCCGCCAAATGCTTCACATCGTTACCGCGCATAATTTCTCGCGGTGCAATAAGCAGTCTCGCTTCCGGATAAGCTTCCAAAATCTTTTTAAACGACGCCAACACCAGTTCTTCTTCACCGCGGTGCGTGCTGCCCGCCACGATGATTGGATGATTGCGGCCGAAACCGAATTCGTCCTGGAGCGCAATTTTTTCTTCCGGCGTTACGCTGGCGTATGTCTGATCGTATTTCGTATTCCCTGTAATCGTAATGCGGTCATGCTTGGCGCCCAGTACTTCAATGTACTTTGCATCCAACTTGGACTGCATACAGAAATATTCGATGGATCCCAGCATTTCACGGGTAAAGGAACGAATCATCATGTACCGTTTCATACTGCGGTCACTGATGCGTCCGTTCACCATCATAACCGGAATCTTTTCATCCTCCGCGATGCGCAGGAAGTTCGGCCAGATCTCCGTTTCCACCAGTAAAATGGCAATCGGTTTAATAATCTGTAAAATTCGACGTGTTAAGAACGGCAAATCTAAAGGGAAGAAAATAATCCCTTCCGCTTCCGGTATGATGCGATGCGCCATGGCGTGGCCCGTCGCGGTTACAACTGACACAACTACTACTGCGTCAGGAAATTTCTTTTTTATGTCTTTTACGATAGGGCTCGTAGCCACAATCTCCCCTACAGATGCTGCATGCACCCAGATAGCGCGCCGTCCCTCTATCTTCTTCATCAGTGAATCCGGCATATATCCGGCACTTTGCCGTATACGTTCATAGAATCCTTCTTCAAAGGCTAAACGATAGAGGATAACAGGTATCAGTCCTATCCAGTAGAGTATGAGCAGAAAATTATAGATTAAATACATCTCTTATCCTTTACTGTTAAATTGCACCGAGTACAAGTTCTTATATAAGCCATCCTGAGCCAATAACTCGTCATGGGTACCTGACTCGACGATGCGTCCCTGTCTTAACACAATAATTTGGTCCGCATTTTTAATCGTACTCAAACGATGTGCGATTACAAAAGCGGTTCGATTTTCCATCAAACGCTCCAGAGCTTCCTGTACCAGCTTTTCACTTTCCGTATCAAGCGCCGACGTTGCTTCGTCCAAGATCAGAATGCGAGGATTCTTCAAAATAGCGCGTGCTATAGAAATACGTTGACGCTGGCCCCCCGATAAGGAACTGCCCCGTTCGCCGACCATAGTGTCCATGCCATCCGGCATTTTCTCAATAAACTCCAATGCGTTGGCCGCTTTAGCCGCCGCATATACTTCTTCATCTGTACCGTCTAAACGGCCATATAAAATATTTTCTTTGATTGTCGCATTAAACAACATGGTTTCCTGCGGCACCAGACCGATCTGCTCGCGCAAGGACTTAAAGGATACATCCCGTACGTCCACGCCGTCGATGCAAACAGCCCCTTCACTTACATCATAAAACCGAGGCAACAAATTGGCAATGGTTGTCTTACCTGCACCGGATGGACCGACTACGGCCACGATGCGGCCTGCCGGTACATGGAGCGATAAGGAGTCCAATGCTTTCTTTTCACCGTCATAGGAGAAAGATACATCATTGAAGTCTACATAGCCCTTAATAGCCGGTAACTCAATGGCATTTTCTTTTTCCTTAACTTCCGGTTCTGTATCTAAAATTTCGAAAACGCGGTCGCCCGCTGCCATGGATTTCTGAATGTTACTGTATACCTGGCTGAGACGTTTTACCGGATTCGACAAGTTGATGGCGTAGATTAAGAACGCAATGAGGGAACCGGCGGAAATGACGCCTGTTACTACATTATAACCGCCATACCAGAGGATAACAGTAACCGCAATAGCGGCGGAAAACTCTACCAACGGGCTCAAAAGGCTGGATAATTTAGTAGCCTTCATAGCCGCAGCAAAGTTACGTTGGTTTTCGTGTTCAAATTTCTTAATTTCGTATTTTTCACGGGCGAAGGAGCGAACGATGCGGATGCTGGAAATAACTTCCTGCAAAAGCGCTGTAATATCAGCAATACGTCCCTGCACTTCGTGACCTGCACGGCGCAGCTTCTTGCCGAATACATTTACGAGGCCCAGTACAACCGGCACGATAATCAAGGTTACCAAGGTGAGTTTCCAGTCGATGAGGATCATGGAAATCAAGGAACCGATTAAGGTAACACCTTCCGTAATGAGGGAGATGAGATTATCTACAATGGCCGTCTGCAACGCGCTCACGTCATTGGTAAGATTACTCATAATCTGCCCCGTCTTGCGGCGGTCAAAGTACGCCTGGTCAAGACGCTGTAAATGTTTAAACAAAGCCTGGCGAATGTCGATAATCACTCGCTGGCCAATATAACTCATCGTATATGTCTGTCCGTATGTGGCGAAACCGCGAATGAGGAATACTGCTAAAATGGCGAATGCCACCAGGTTCAACATGCCCAAATCCTTGGCCTGTAATACTTCGTCCACCACATTTTTAATGAGCCACGGCACTACGAGGTAGGCGGCCGCTGCAATGATCATACAAATCAGGCCGAATACCATGCGTCCCGCATAAGGCCTTACATATACTAATAAACGCTTATAACTTCCCATCTATTTCCTCCGCTTGTGGTCTAAGGCCACAGAGCCGATAACCTGCGCTACACGCGCAACGGCTCCCGGTGCACCTAAATCAGCTTTTACAGTTTTTAAATCTGCTATCATTTGAGCGCGTCGAGGTGCATCATATACTAGCGATTCCAATTGATTCTTTATATTCTCAGGCGTTACATCATTTTGCAGCAGCTCCGGAATGACTTCCCGGCCCGCCACAATATTCGGCAACCCTACATGTGTTAAATTAACTAATAATTTGCCCAACGTAAATGTAATCGGCGATAACCGATAAAGCAACAGTGTTGGCAGTCCCATGAGGGCCGCTTCCAAAGTTACGGTACCGGACGCGGCCACCGCCGCATCGGAACATTGCATCAAGTCGAATGTATTGCCTTCTGTAATAGTTACTGGCACATTATACTTGGCAATAATCGCTTCCAAATCGGAACGATCAATTGTATGAGCCCGAGGCAGGTAGAATACTAACTCCGGATGTTCTTTCAATGCCAATTCGGCACCTTGAAGCATCATGTCCAGTAAGCTCATAATTTCCTGCTTGCGACTTCCCGGCAAAAGCAAAATACGCTTTGTTCCTTCCGGCATATTGAAGTACGACACGCCTTCTTCGTAAGTCATGGTCGGTTTCACAATATCTATGAGCGGATTACCTACGAATTCCACATCCACGCCGAATTCTTCATACGCTTTCGCTTCGAACGGGAATATGGAGGCTACTTTCGTAACTGTTTTGGCAATGTCTTTGCCACGACTTCTATGCCATGCCCAAATTGTTGGGGCAATGTAATATACAACAGGGATTCCCAGCTCCTTCGCCACTTTAGCGAGGCGCATGTTAAATCCGGGATAATCTACACAAACCAGTACATCCGGTTTCTCCCGGATCATTAGTTCTTTCAAATAACTGCGCAGTTTGAAAAAGCTGGGCAAGTGTTTTACGATTTCCACGATGCCGATATAGCCGAGTTTCTTAATATCGTACACAATGGACACGCCTGCTTCTTCCATAAGGGTACCGCCCATGCCGAACATATCAACATCAGGATACGCCTGCTTTAATGCCTTTGCTACGCTGGCTGCATGTACATCCCCGGATGCCTCTCCGGCAGAAAACATTATTTTCATCAGTACCTCCTATGAAATCAAACGCAATTACTCTTCATCAGGACCTGCGATGGCACAAATAATGATGCCCTTCTTATTGGCCAAGTCCAATACTTCGTCCTGCTCTACAAAAATAGTTCGCTCCGCTTCGATGGCGAGCACATTACAGCCGCTGTCGATCATGGACTGCAAGGTGGTAAGCCCTACGGCCGGCACGTCAAAGCGCACGTCCTGACGAGGCTTGGCTGTTTTTACAACCACAGCTTCACCGCGGCCCAATTGTCCGCCACGCTTAATGCACGCGTCGGTCCCTTCGATGGCTTCGATAGCCATAACAGCCAAATTCTTCACTACTACGGTCTGGCCGATGTCGAGACCGCCCATCTGCTTGGCTACTTCAAAGCCGAACATAATATCGGCAACTTGTTCCTTGGATGGTTTTTTCTTCGTCAAAATGCCTTCCTTCGGCATAAGGGGCTTCATGTAAACAGTCTGGTCTACTACATGAATGCCTTCTTTCTCAAGCTCTTCCACGATGGACAACATAATGGTGTCATCCTTGCGGTCTTTCAACTTGGTAAGCATTTTAATGGCCCGCAGGTCAGGAAAACTCAAGCCCTTGAAAAGCACTTCTTTCGTTACCTTGCCCAGCATGGTCACTTCAGTGATGCCTTCCTTGTGAAGAGTCTTAAATATCTTGTCTATTTTAGCCACGTTAATGTCATAAAACGCATTTGCTTCTTGTTGAAGCGCAGGCTCTGTGTTAGGAATGACGGCAATAACTACGACTTCGTATCCCTGTGATTGAGCGGCCCGCATAAATTCTACCGGTAATTTACCAATGCCGGCCAACAAACCAACTTTTCCCATCTAATCCTCCTAACCGGAAACATTACGAATAAAAACGACTACCCTATATTATATCAAATTTCCCTCTGTAATTACATGTTTTAACGTGTATTTACATAGAATTAATTGCAATTTAGGAACGAAAAAGAGCCTTTCAACCCCGTCCTCCCCAAAAGGTGACCAACAAAGTGAAGGCTCTTCTTATCAGTCGCGACGCGGACGCATAATGCCACGATCCGCATTGCGCAAGAAACGCAACAAGTTTTCGATCTCAACTGATGAATTTAATTGTAATTCCATTTCTTTAATGGCTCGGGATAAGGAGTATCCGGAGCGGAAAATAATGCGGTACGCCTGTTTCAAATCATGACGTACTTCTTCGGACACGCCGGCACGGGACAAGCCCACGGAGTTAAGTCCGATTACGCGAGCCGGTTGACCGTCCGCAATGATGTACGGCGGTACATCTTGTACAACCTTGGCCATGCCGCCTACCATGGCATTGCGACCAATTTTTACAAACTGGTGAATGCCGGCGATACCGCCGATAACAACGCGATCTTCAACGGTTACGTGACCGGCCAAGCCGGCACAGTTACTCATGATAACATTGTTACCTACTACGCAGTTATGTGCTACGTGTGTACAAGCCTGGAAGAGACAGTTATTACCGATACGAGTTTCTTCCCCTTCACCGGTAGCGCGGCTGATGGTTACACATTCGCGGATAACTGTTTCATCGCCAATATTACAAAAGCTTTTTTCGCCTTTAAATTTTAAATCTTGTGGTTCCAGCCCTACAGCTGCACCGGGGTAAATCTCACAACGTGCTCCAATGGTGGTCCAACCGCCCACCACTACATTGGCGCCGATTTGTGTACCGTCACCAATAGTTACATTTTCCCCAATAACGGCTCCGGGGCCGATAATTACGCCTTCACCTATTTTTGCGTCAGGGTGTACAACAGCGGTACTATGTATATTGGAGGCAGCGTTTTCCATGCCTACTACTATCATCTATGTCACTCCTTACTCCATTGAGATTGGGACTTTTTCTTGTTACTTATATAATCGTTTTCATTTACTAAAAATGAACAACCATATTTCAGAAATATTCAACCTCAATAAGAGATTTTTAGGTTTTTATTGCAGTGTATTGCAATATTTAGCATTTTTCCTTTAATTATTGCGTGTTTCCGCTATTATACAAGTGCAAACATGTATTCGCCGCTAGCCACTAATTTATCATCCACAAAGGCTTTACCTTCTACTTTGCCCATGCGGCCTTTAATTTTAACAATTTCCACTTCCATACGAACCTGATCGCCAGGTCTTACAGGATGACGGAAACGTACTTTATCAATACCTGTAAACATTGGTGTAAGACCACGGTTTTCTTCCGGATACAATAATGCGATGCCGCCTACCTGAGCGATGGCTTCAGTAAGCAATACACCCGGCATTACAGGGTTTCCAGGGAAATGACCTTGGAAGAATAATTCGTTCATAGTTGCATTTTTAATGCCTACGGCACGTTTCATCGGATCCAATTCGATAATACGGTCCACCAATAATAATGGATAACGATGAGGTAAAATTTCCATAATGTCTTCAACTGTAAGAATCATATTAGTTCTCCTTCATTTCTGCTAATATTTCACGTGCTAAGCGTGAGTTTAATTCATGACTGGATTTTAAAGCTATAATATGGCCCTTGATAGGTCCTAATAAGAACAAATCACCTAATACGTCCAATATTTTATGACGCACCAGTTCATCATCAAAGCGCGGCACCGACAGGCAGGTGGTTTCATCATAAACCAACACGTTTTCAAGACTGCCGCCCTTGGCGAGTCCCATCTCCTGGAGTTGTTTCAACTCGCTCATAAAGCCGATGGTTCGAGCCGGCGCAATATCCGTTTCAAAATTTTCGGAATTCAATAGAATATCCACCTGTTGCGTTCCCAATAAAGGATGACTATTAACAGATGTAAAGGTTACACGCAAGCCATCATAAGGAACAATGAGTATATAGCGGTCTTTATCATAAATCGCATGGGACCGCTTCACGGCATATACCGCTCTGTCCGCATCCAATTCCTCGATGCCTGCTTCTTTCATAAGGTCTGTGAAAACAGCGGCGCTGCCGTCACCAACCGGAGGTTCAGGCGAATCCAATTCTACATAACAGTTATCTATTTGTAATCCGTAAAAGGCTGCTAATAAATGCTCTACAGTAAATACTTTCGCTTCCCCATCTTCCAAAGTTGTGGCGCGATTGGTACTTGTTACGTTAGCGGCGATAGCTTTTACTGAAGGCGCTCCCGGCAAATCAGTACGAATAAATACAATTCCTGTGCCTGCTTCCGCGGGGCGCAAGGTCATCGTTACCGGCAGGCCGCTGTGCAGGCCTGTGCCTTTATACTGAATCGGTTTTAACAAAGTCTTTTGTTTGAGTACCATTAGCCTCCTCCTTTCCATTCTATTAATTCATATATTCTTACACACCATATTTAATTATATAATAATATTCTAAAAATTAGCAAACATGTAATTTTAATACAAGGAAAAAGCATCATGACGTCGAAGCGACCATGATGCTTTTGCATTAAAATCAGGGAAATCCCCTTCTATAAACTAATTTATAGCCATACATATATATGCATCCGTCATCGTCCGGAATACGCCATAAATATATTTTATATATAATTTAATACTCGTTTATTATCTATATTACTTTGATTTCATAGGATCCGGCGGTACTTCAATCTTGCCCGCATAATAACGGCGGGTCCATTTCCAACGATTGTGCAGCCAGAACCAGTCTTCCGGATAACGTCTGATGTAGTCTTCAATGAATTCATTGAGACGAGTCAGCGTAACAGCCGTATCACGGCGTTTATCGTCCGTATGCTCCGCATAGAACGGTTTATATGCAGTGATAATATGCTTGTCCTTGTATTCATCGTAATGAATCATTACAGGAATAATCGGCACATTGCGCATGCGCGCCATAACGGCGGGACCTACAGGGGTCAGCGTTTCATAACCGAATAATGGTGCCAACTGTCCCTGGTCGCCCGGATCCTGGTCCATAATAAGACCGATCATGGCGCCGTTGGTCAGTTCGCGAATCATTTCACGAACGCCCGTTTTATAGGTTACATGCTGATGCATCATTTCACGGTATTCGTTGATGAATCGATCGGAGTCACCATTCTGTTTCATCGCCACAGAGATAAGCGGATAGCCTTCGGACGCTAAAATACCGCCCAAAAGTTCCCAGTTGCCGCTGTGAATTGCCATGAGCACCGCACCTTTCCCGTCCTCTTTGGCATCATCCAGATACTTCCGGTCCACAAACTCGAACATTTCTTTATATTTGCCGTCTTTAATCTCCGGATAACGGAGTACGTCAATCATCATACGGCCAAAACGGGTCGTACTGCGTTTGGCAATGCGTCTTGCCTCTTTCGGGTCGCCGGTAATGTTACAGAATAATATCTGTCCTATTGCCAGCTTCCGTCGTTTCGGCGGCAGCAACAGCCAAAAAAGTTCACCTAATAATGCCCCGATGCCATATTGCAAGCTTTTCGGCAATGCACATATGAAGGCACTAAAAAGTTTCATAAACCTATACATAGTCGCTCCTATTTATCGTTTAACTGAGCCTTTAAATTAGCCAGTTCCTTTTCTAACTTCTTAATTGTTTTCGCCATTTCAGGTAAACGTGTTTCATAGGCGGCCAATTTTAACCACTCTCTATGAGGGCGCATCGGATAACCTGCATATGTGCCGTTGGAAGGCACATTGCCTGTAATGCCTGTTTTACCTGCAAAGGTTACATTATCACCGATGGTGATGTGACCGGTACAGCCGGTCTGACCGGCGAAAATAACGTGATTGCCGCACTTGGTACTGCCTGCAATACCAACTTGTGCGATAAGGAAACAATCTTCGCCGATTTCCACATTATGGCCCAAGTGAACCAAATTGTCAATCTTAGTACCACGGCGCACCAAGGTGGAGCCCATCGTAGCATTATCAATGGTGGAGCAGGAACCTACTTCCACGTCATCTTCAAGAATTACATTACCTACTTGAGGAATGTGTGTATGTACACCATTTTCAGTGGCGAAACCAAAACCTTCACCGCCGATAACCGCTTTCGCACGAAGTACTACACGTTTGCCGAGAATACAGTTTTCATGAACGATGGCGCCTGCATAAATCGCCGAATCTTCACCGATTTTAGTGTTGTGACCGATGTATACATAAGGATGTAATACTACATTATCACCAATAACCGCGTTGTCGCAAATCACGCAATAAGGGCCTACACTGATATTTTCCCCCAAGGTAACGTTTTTACCGATAATGGCGGTTTCATGGATTGTGCGCGGCACAACTACCGGTGGATGGAATAAGGCCAATACTTCGGAAAAAGCCACCTTCGCGTTTTCCACCACGATTTGCGGAATGATTACGCCTTCAATAGGCGCTTCCACGATAACCGCACCGGCTTTGCTCTGCCCCACAAATTCACAATAATCGCCAATGGCAAATGAAATCGCCTGTGGTGCACCATGCTCCAAACTGCGTGTTTCTTCTATCACAACTTGCCCATCACCAACGAGTTTGCCTCCTACTTTTTGGGCCAGTTCCTCAACTGTATACTTCACTACGAAAGTCTCCTCTCAATTTTGAATAAAGGGTATATAGCACTGTATCCTCGTGAAAAATCCACGAGGAACAGTTATAGCGGCTAATGCCGTCTTCAATTATTGTCCGCTTTCCTGCGTACCGGAATTCTGTGCGCCGGCCTGTGCTGCCGCCTGGCTGGCTTTCGCTTCCGCATCAGCTTTTGCTTTCGGATCTACCTTACCCATTTTTTCAATTACTTCATCAGTAATGTCTACGCCATTACCTACAACTACACCATTCTTAGTAACTACAGTCAAGCCTTTTTCCTGAGCTACTGCACCGGCACTGGCCTGAATGCTGCTTTCAAAGTCGCTTTCCAACGCCTGCTGGAACACTTGCATTTCCTGCTGTGCTTCCGCCTGTGCCTTCAAGAATGCGCTTTGATCCCCGGACTGGGATGCCTGTTGTAAACGCTGCATAATTTCAGTACGTTTTTCCTGGAACTTGTTAGAAACCTCGAAGCCTTTCTGTGTTTCCTGTACTATACGAGTCTGATTTACATAACCTACTTTATCTTGTGTGCCACAGCCGGCCAATACTGTTACGGATAACATAAGGGCCAACCCGGCAAAAATACGCTTTGTTTTTTTAGTCATTCTGGAAAAAACTCCTTTATTTTGAACCGTACGAAGCAATGATGGCATCGGTCACATCGACTGCATCGGTACTTGCCATTTTATTAACTACAATTAAATCGAGCCCTTTTTCTTGAGCTACTACAGCGGCACGCATGCGCACATCTTCCAGGATGGCGTCATGAAGTGCATCCATTTCACTCTTCTTCGCGCTCAACTTGCTGTTCCAAGCGCTGTTCCAATCAGCCGGTTTCGGCAGATTGCTGGAAGCCATAATCGCTTCCGCCTTGGATTTCATCAGTTCGTCGCGACGGGCGAGCAATTCTTTCTGTACACCGGCTGCATATGCTTCCAGTTCTTGCTGTCCACGCGCACGAATCGGTGCCAGTTCGCTGTCCACTTTCTGTTCCAGGCCGTTTAAATTACCCTGTACATTGTCACCGCGCTGTTCCAACAGTTGCTTCAGTTCCGCTTCTTTAGCGGCACGGTCCGCACTGATGATAGCCTTCTGGTCTTCTGTATAGGCAATCGGTTCAGCCGCACTCAATTCCAATTGTAAGTTAACGATGCGCAAGTCCGCTTCGCTTGGGGTCGTTTTTATTTCACCACGGTATTTATTGATCAAGGCGATGCGCTGTTTTTGCAGCTCCATGTTGAGCTCCTGCTCTTTCGCCTTAATTCGACTTACCAACTCAATGTTTAACAGATTAGTAATTTCCTGATCATTGTTCAGCATCTGCAGTGATTTCTGCTGTTCTTCCGCTTTAAACGTCAAGGTTTTCTGCTCATTCAAATATTCATCCTGCATCGCCTTGTATTCCTTTTCCAACTGTTTGTACTGTTGGTAGGACGGATTCAGTTTGACAATATTTTCCATATTTACATAGCCAATCTTAGGCGCGTTTGAAGTAGTCCCTGTGTCAGGACTTTTTAAATGAGTCATTACCAAATAACCAACTGCTACGGCAACGGCAACAACTACGGCTAGGGAAATCCAGCGATATGTTAGCTTCATTGTACCGCTTCCTTTCTACTATTTCTGAGCGTCAGTTTTGTTAGTCTGGCTTGCATTGGTGTCTGTAGTTGGAGCACCTTCATTTAATTTCTTTTTAACTTGGTCGGTAATATCTACACCGCCGTAAATTACAGCTTCTTTGTTAAGAACTACGGAAAGACCTTTAGCATCTGCTACGGATTGAGCTGCATCGCTAAGAGCTTTTTGTAATTTTTCCTGAATTTCCATGGATTTATCTTGTGCTTTTTTCTGGAATTCGATCTGTAACTGCGCTTTCTGTTGATCATCCATATTAGCAGATTGTGCAGCGTAATCTTTCTGTAACTGTGCACGGAATTCCTGATCTTCCTTCATAGCGGCTGCAACGGCAGGTGTGTTCTGGTCCGCAATCTTATGCGTATCTACTACACCGATGTTGCTACTTGCTGCGGCCATTGTAGGCACCGCCATCTGCTGGTAAGCGATAGCGCCGATACCTAACAAGAAAATCACAGCTACAACTAAGGAAACAATCTTAACATTCTTTTTATTATTGATAAATCGCATCATAATAAAATTACCTTCTTTCTTATTTTTAATTATTATTTTGTCATAAACAGTCGGTTTTTTCCAGGACCTCCTTAGATATTCCCCGGTCCCATCGACTATTTAACTTTCATTATACATGATGACCGTTCAGTTATAAGTAACCGATTAATCGAATCCATCGATTATCATCGTCCACTACATATTCTACCGCCAAATAGTTGTTTACGTCATAAGCCAAACCAAATTCATTGCGGTCGTCCGGAAATTCCCGTTGTGCTCGCAAATGCCATTTGTCGGCAATCGTCTGACGCACCCATAAACGGCTGAAAGAATCAGATACATTGTACTGATATCCTACCGTTGTATCCGCCGTTATGTGATACGCATAGGATGGGTAAAACGCCCATTCGTAATTATCAGGATAGAAATTTGTTTCTAAATACCAATCCGAACGGCCTTGTTTAATACCGGTAAAGAACTTGAAACCCACATTGTGGTCCCGTTTGTGACCCGTATCCAAATAGCCTTCACCACGCATAATGTAACGCGACGAGTCGGCCTGAATCTGCAAGACTAAATCTGTGCCAAGCTGCAGTTTCGGTGTCATGCCAATGTTAAATCGCGTGGATGCACGGCTCTGATCCAGTCGTTCTTGTATATTGGCCAATATTTCCTTTTCGTGCCTTCCGATAAAGGATACAGGCACGCCTTCAAAATTGGCTAAGTATTCATCAAAATATGTTTTCGTGGAGAAAAATACGGATGTAGGCAGCGTATCGGAGGAAATCTCCGTTGTACTGTGCCGCACCACCGCCCCCTGAGGAATCAGGTAAATTGTGGCTTTCGTAGTTTCGCCCGGGCGAATATCCACTTGTGGAATAAACTCCGGCAACACGGCTTCCAGTTCATTGCGCACCACTTGTCCCGTAATGGCATTGGCCCAATCCAGAGAATCCAAAGGCGCTCCCAGCAGAACCTGTTCAATGCGGTTTTGTACGAAAGCTGCGTCTTTAGCCACCAGTTCCTGTGCCACAGGTGTTAAATTTCCGTAAGAAATGGACGTCTCCACATGCTTTACTACCGGTCCGTACGGCCGCAGTGACACATTCAATTCACTGGTAGCACCGGGATTGATAGATATGGACGATACAGTATAGCCGTATAAAATACGGTCGATAATATCGCGCGTTACCTTATCGTATGTGTCCCGATTGGCCGCAACAGTTTCACTGTCCGTACCGATATAGATTTTTTCCGCCGCCACCTCGATGGCTGCGCTCATACGCCGAGCTAAGGCAGGTGGCAATGCGTACGATGTACCGGTTAATGATACATTAACGTTTTCAATCGTTTCAGCCGAGGCCACTGACAAAGTCATGGCGGCTATACACATAGCCGCCCCTAACTTGAGCTCTAATCGTTTCATGGTTAGAATTGTCCACCAAAGCTGAAGTGGAATTTGCTGTCATCTTTACTTACACCGTAATCAAGACGGATTGGTCCGATTGGTGTGCTGATACGAACACCGGCACCGACGGAGATGTTAAAGGATTTATCATCTTCGTACCAGGTTACGTTTGGTGCATCCCAAGCATCACCCATATCAGTAAATACAACGCCTGTTACTTTATTGAAGATAGGTACACGATATTCTAATGTAGCATTGTACATTTTCTTACCGCGGAACTGATCGTCTTCGAAACCACGCAAGGTGTCAGCGCCACCTAATGTGTAGAGCATGCTGTAAGGTACATCGCCCTGAGCCCAGCCCACACGTGCGCGGAATGCGATTACGTGATCGCTGAATACGCGTTTGTAGCTACGATATTCGCCTGTAAATTTGTAGAAGTCGAAGTCGCCGCCTAAGCCATGACCGGCCCACTGAATGGATGTGGAGAAACGTTTACCGCGTTTAGGGTCATAAATGTTATCGCGGGAGTCATATACCTTCTGCCAAGTTACACTGTTTGTACGACCGAAGTTGTTTTCAATATAGTTAGCATCTTTAAAGTTATATTTTCCATTATCCCATTGATAGTCGCCATATTTTTCAGGATCATAGCCTGGGCCGGCATTTTCAGCATAGTTGTAACCGCTGTTTTCGTCTTCATCGAATTTCCAGCCGTCTTTACGACTTTCCAATGTTAAGTAGTCACGTGTGTATTCGCCGGTTTGACGACCTAAGGACACGTTAAGACCTTTTTGTGTTTTTACGTATTGGGAAATTTCATCGCCATCGGAGTTGTAGTCCGTGTAAGTGTCTTCACGGTCGAAGATTGTTACGCCGAGGGATGTACCTTTATCGTCAATCCATGGACGCAAGTAGGATACGGAGTAGTTCTTATATCCTGCTGTGCCGCCGAATTCCCAGTGAACCTTAACTTTGTCACCGGTACCGCGGAGGTTGTCTTCCCCTACTTCAATGATACCAACGAAGCCGTCGGAGTCGGAATAACCGGCACCAAGAGTAATAGTACCTGTTTTATGTTCCAATACGTCGATTTCGATAACTACCTGGTCAGGTGTGGACCCTTCCAAAAGACGTACGTTAACGTCATCGAAGTAGCCTAAGTTGTAAACTTTTTCTACGGAACGACGAACTAAGAATTTATTGAAAGGTTGACCTTTCTTCTGATTGAATTCACGAAGAATTACATAATCTTTAGTCTTCTTATTGCCATGTGGCACGATGTCTTCAACAATACCTTCTGTAATGGAAATGTGAAGTACGCCGTTTTCATCAACGTTCAGGTCATTTACATGGGCTAAAATATAGCCGTCACGGCTGTATGCCGCATTAATACCCTGAATACGTTCGCCCACCTGTACTGTGTTCAATACGGAGCCCGGTTGAACGTTTAAGTAGTTTGTCAACATTTCGCTGCTGTAAACAGTGTTGCCCGAGAATTGTACAGATTTTACAACCGGGTTAATCGTTACTTTGTACGCAACCTTTACCCCTTCAGGAACCACTGTGATTACCGGATTAACTTCCGACAAGAAACCTGTAGCGCCCAAAGCGGCAATGTCTGTTCTGATTGCATTAATAGTGAGTGTATCGCCTACATGGCTCTTTAACAATGCCAAATATTCGTCCTGCACATCGGCCGGTAAACCTTCAATGGTGAAGCCGGTCATTACTTTGCCTACATATGGTTGTAACTCTTCGTCAGTTACACCGGAGTAGTAACGTGCATCTGCAGTATTAACCGCCTGTTGCATACCTGCGGCCTGTTGTTCCTGGAGTTTGGAACCTTCCGCATTGGCAACCATCAATACATCGCGGTCTTTAGTAGCTAGTGAAGAGTTATCAAGTTCCACACGCTTTGCTTCCATCGCGTCGGATTTCTGTGCTTCTTCAATCCCGCCACGGGCTGCACTGATCGCCTCTTGAGCCGCTGCATCTTCTGCAGATACGGCCGTTGCTGTAGCTGTTGAATCAGCCGTTGTGCTTACTGCTGTTGAAGCAGGTGAAATATTGGCAGTCGTTGAAACTTCGTCAGCGGCCCAAACCGTGGAACCGCTTATGGCTGCCAATACGGCTACAGCCAAAAACTTCTTACAGGCTCGATTATTCGTCATTTAATAAATCCTCCCAGATACTTTTAGTACTATTTTACTCTACGTAAGCATAATGCCACGTATATTACTAAACAAAAACTAAATATCCATTAATTATAAAGTATATATGAATAATACGTCATATACGAATTTTTTGTTATATAAATTGTCAAACGTTATACATATTATATCTGATTTTTTATCTATGTATACCATGTATTGCCTTCTTTATTGCCCTCGCAAGCTTCGTCCCCCTTCACGCACAGCCTCCTGTATCTGCGTATTGCTGATCACGGGTTCACTGCTACCTCTCTCTTCTTGATTAGCGGAGACCGTTTCAGTCACTGAATTTTGACCGGACGTTTGCGATTCATCAACGGTAGATTCATTCGTAGACGCTGTGCCCACATTGCCTGCATCGCCTGACGCATTGGCGGCGCTGTTGTTCACATCTGCCGTACCGGTTGTGGCCGGTGCCGCATTCGATGTGGCAGAGCCTGACTGTGACGCCCCTGAATTGCTGTTCGCTGCGCCATTCGTTGTAGTTACCGCCTTGCCCTGTTCCGTTGCATTTCCCGTTGCGGACGAATTCGTCGTGCTGTTTACTGTATCAGTAACAGCCGGTTTTCCGTCGTTTACAGGCTTCGGTACATGACTTGGACGATTCAAGGCGAAATACAAAGCCAACAACGTAAGGCTCAAGGTTAGCGCATACATGGCATACCGCAAGTATGACTTCCGCTTGGCTTGCTGCTCGTCCAAATGCTTCATTTCCGCCTTCGCCAACATGAGCTGTAACTGCCCTTTGGCGGTGGAATCATCCGCATAGGCCTGCTCGGCCCGATCGAGCCATGTCTTCACAGATCGAATCTTTTTCTCCATTGATTTGCTTGTTTGATTCATAACGGCCTCCTTTCTTAACTATATAATCGTTAGAAAGGAGCAAATTGTGAACTCATTTACATAACTAAATCGATATTATTATAGCATATGGACAATTTTTTATTAAAAATTTGTTTCAGTTTGTATGGAAATTCAAGGCTTATTTAACAAAAATTTAACGAAACATAAAAATTTCTTCTTATAAAAGCAAAAAACCTTTCCGCCGTAAACGATTATGATGCAAAATCACTTTCGCTTACTACAGAAAGGTTTTATATTTTATTCTTGCCAGATTTTTCGTGTGCGGCTCAGCATACCGCGCAATCGCTTGATGCCCTGACGATGGAGGCGATGTATATAGCTGTTACTGGTACACAATTCCCCCGCCACGGAAGCAATGCTGCGATCCGCCAAATAGACCTGCTTCATTACATGACGTTCATTACTCGGCAGTCGTTCGATGGCTTCATTAACTACCATGTTAAAGGCCTCTTCTTCCACGCGATTTTCGATGGACGGACCTTCGTCAGGAAGTTGTTCCCACCAATCCTCTTCTTCTTCCGCCGATCCGGACCAGAGCACGCCGCCCTTACCTTCTTTGCGGAGATAATCGAGAATACGGCCGCGAATGCGATGCACCGCGTACAGAGAGAACGCAACGCCCTTCGTGTAATCGAAGCGCTCTACGGACTCGATAAGACCGACGGTTCCTTCCTGAACACAGTCCATTACATCAGGCACTGCGTTTCTGTAATTCATCGCTTCACGAAACACGAGCGGCTGATAATGTTCGATGAGGGCTGTACGCGCCGACTCATCGTCTTCAACGCGATAGGCTTCCCATAAGCGTCGTTCTTCTTCTACACTGAGAAGCTCAATCTTATCTAATTCCGATAAATATGATTCCAGCATGTACATCCCTCCTTTCTACTCATCTCTTCGCATGTAATTATCTATACGTGTAGTTTTTCTACTTGTCCTTATTTCTGCTTACAACAATCGCTGTTCACAATTATCGCTGTGCGCACTTATCACTATGTGCAATTATCGCTGTGTGCACTTGTTACCGTTCGTAATTATGGCTGTTTATAATTAGCCTAACATGAAGTCCGGAATTCTGAATGCACAAAGACTTGAAGCTAAAACTCTGAACGTACAAAAATTAGAAACTAGAATTCTGAACGCCATTGAGCACCCATGTAGGAGTGATCATTGCTGTTCATCCAGCCATTTACACTGAAGTGGGTATTAATATCGTACTGAATACCATACGCCTGAATATCATTATTTAGACCTTGGCTATAAGTTACCATCAAATCAGGCAACAAATACTTACCGATTTCAATATTGTAATAGCCGGCTGTTTCCGCTGTCGTAGCCGATTCATTCGGATCCAACGAGCCGGACGTAATATTAATTCTATCCAGTCCCAATGTGTTCTTCAATGTACCTTCAATATAGCCTGACAGTGCCGAACGAACGCCGGCTGCCAACAAGGCACTCGCATCATCCGATGACAAGCTGCTATCGTTACCGTTACTGTAACCGAAGGTTAAGAGCGAAATAATCTGACGTTCTTCCAAGTGCGGATCCGATGTAAGCTTCAAGTTCATCTGTTCAACCGGTCCATCCACCTGTAACTTAATGTTATAGGACTGAACGCGTGCATCCGCTTCTACCTGGAGTATCGGCAAGAAACTGCCCGGCACAAAGTCCGCCTTACCATTGCGAATCTTAAATGTATTATTCAGGTATTTAATAGTACCTTCCAGTACTTCAAAGCCCCCTTCAATATGAGGTCGTAATGTAGTGCCGCCTGCGTGAATACCGCCACCCAGCATAATATCATAGAGGCCGCTGCTGTAGAGATTTACTTTCTTGCCTACATTAACGGTAACATCAAGCCCGAGCGGACTGCCTCCTTCAGAGGAGGTAAGAGTTAACGGAATAGCAATCGTATTATTTTCCAGGTTGATTTCACCGGCGATGGTTGGTAAGCCTTCTCGTTCGAGAATGCCGATTTCACCGTTTAACGGTCCTTTAAAATAGGTGCTGTCCAGTTCAAGAGCGTTGAACTGTGCCACCGCATTGTATCCTGTAATATTCATGCCATGCCAACTTGCCTGACCGGAAATACCCACATTACCTTTACCCATATTGGCACCGCCGATGAGTTCCAGACTTTCCCCTTTGAAAATCAGCTGAGTAAATACATCAGTAAGGTCTTTCTTCACGTCGGCAAAATGGATCGTACCGTTTTTCACACTGATCATACCGTTAATCTGCGGTTTATCGTATGTGCCCGTAATGTGAATAGCCCCTTCCAGAGGCCCTACACCTTCTGTAATCATCGGTGTCATCAACGGCAATACGGCCAAGTCGGCCTCATTGGCATCGATGGTTAAATCCATAGCCGATTTATCGCCCGGTGGTAAGTAGCCGGATGTATAAATGGCAGCCAACGGCATATCGCCACTGAGCTTCAATTTATATTGTCCACGCTGTCCCACGAGCTGCTGGATGTGAATTACCTTGTCATCCATAGTGGCCATGGCGTAAACGCGGTCCAAGCCTACACCGTTAAAGCTTGCATTGACCACTTCCGCAGATAATTCCACATGAGGGTTCAATGTTTTGCCGTTTACGTTGGCAATAAAATGTAAATTACCGCCGGCGGCCATGTCTGTGTTAGCCACTGCCATAAGTGCCGGAATGGCTACATTATTGCCTGCAATTTGAATATCTGAATCACCATCTAGGTCAGCTGTACCGGCGGCGGCAATCATACCGTCTCCGATTGGTAATTCACCCTGCTTGATGGTTAATTTTCTATCCGATAAAGTTACATCCACTTTCGCAGTGCCCCAAGGCGTATCGCCTACGGCAATGTTATCGATAGTACCTTTTAATGTTACATCCGGGTTCTTCAACGTACCGCCCAAGTCGAGTCGGCCGTTAATGGCCCCCGTCATATTATCTACGGGCACTTTGGCCAACTTCAGGAAGTTGGTCATGTCTCCATTTTCGATAGTAGCATAACCGAAGAGGCGTTGTTCCCCGTGGAGCGTCATACCGCCGTCGATCATGAAATGACCGGTATCCCCTTCATCAAAGCTTACTTTGCGAAGATTAATTACCGTAGGGTCTGCATAAATGCTGCCCTGTACGTTTTTAAAGGCCATGCCGTTAATAACCACTGCATTTGAGCCGATATTGCCTTCTACAATCGGTTTATCCAGTGTACCCTTCAATGTGCCTTCTACAGTCATGTAGCCGGACACATCGGCGTAATCTTTAAGCCATGGTTCCAGGTAAATCGTATCCCCCATAAAGTTAAAATCGAGGGTGTTATTTACCATTTTACCGTCTCCGTAGAAAGTGGCGCCATAAGCTTTGGCCACAAAATCACGTATGCCGATAAAATCTTTCGCATAGCGGAATCCGAAGTGTACATCACTGTATAATTTGCCGCTTACAGAACCGTCCCACGCATGAACAAAGCCGCGCACTACCGGATTATCCATAGTGCCGGTCACATGACCGCGCATGGAGAGCCAGCCTGTAATCGGTGTATCTGTAACTGCCTGCGCCACATTTTCAATGCGCACCGTCTCAATATTAATGCCGATGTCTAACGCTTTATTGCCGTCTAACTGAGCCGTACCGGCCACTTCATAATAGCCATGACCGTCCTGTACGAAGCCCCTATTAATTGTAGCCACCTGATTAGCAAGCGTTACGTTTAAATAGGTCGTGTCAAAGCGGAATTTATTCACTGTACCGCCGTCAGAAGCCACAACCAATTGGGCGTTCGGATTGCTGATTGGGCCTTGAATCTGACCTGTAACAGTAGCTGTACCGGTCATTGGCTGACCTAAGTACGAACCAATCATGCTGAGCGGTATATTTTCACCACTTACATTGAGAGCCACTTCATCAGTTGTTACAACACCATTTGCAGTGAACCGTCCGTCACCCATGGTGCCGTTCAGATAGTTTACTGCATACACGCCATTGGCGCCGTTAATCTGGCCGCTCACTGTATCCAGTTCAATACCGTCATAGCCCACATTGGTGCCGTCAAATACAGCAACAACACTCGGCGAATTAGTATCTGCATTGCCTCGAATCTGTGCCTGACCATCGATTTTACCATATAACGGCTTATCTATAGCCTGTCCGATAAGGCCCAGAGGAATTGCTTTGCCTTCGAAGGCCGCTTCATAATCTTTTGTATTTATATCATAGAATGCGTGCCCTACGGCGGAACCGCCGCTAAGAGCTACACTGATGTCCGGCAGATTTAACTTCTTGTCCGCAAAGGTAAAGGATGTGCTTGCCTCTTCCACTACAACACCATTGTATGTAAGATTGCGCGCTTCCAAGTTACCGGTGGCACTCAAGTTATCTACAGGACCTTCCACATGAACAGTACCGCCTGCCACGCCGGTCACATCAACCGGAGCCAATGCCTGCACGTCAAGCTGCGTACCGGATACGGTCAAATTCAAATCCGGATTCTTCATATCCGCCACATTGACCGAACCGAAGGCAAAGAACTGCTGATCATTAATCGCCACTTTGCCATCCATAATAGAAATATTCGTATCCGCCATGGTCACATGCGCTGCCCCATTGCGGACTACATATGGCGATTCTCCGATGGAGCTGTTTTCATACGTAGCGCCCAAATCAGCAATGTCAAAGCCCCCTTCAAAGGAGTATTGTCCGCCCGTACGCTTGATAGTAAGGCCTACATTTTTCACATAGCCCTGTTCAATCTTCGCATGTACATCGGCAGGTATTAAATCATTGCCATATAAGAGCGACAACTTGTCAGCACCCACATAGAGGTTGAAGTCCGCCGTACTGTCATTGGTATAGGAACCCCTCAAAGTGACGGCCTGTCCGTCTAAGTTAGCCGTAACAGCACCGTCCAGTGTAGGGTAATCACTTAATTTCACAGTACCGTCGATTGCACTGATTTCGGTTTTACGCCCATTGAGCCAAGCTAAATGAGCCGTACCATTTTCCACAGTTACATAACCACGGAAATCCATCTCACTGTCTGATTCTTTTTCTTTTATAAGCGAGGTAATATTCCAGTTTTTATTTTCGTTTTCTACAGCATTAATCGTAGGGTTTTTCAACGTCACACTGCGAATGAGTCGAAGCGCCGATGTATTGGTAAATGGCATTTTAACCGCTTCTACAATATCCAATGCCACTTCCGTTTCAGGTACATCGGCTACGGTCGAACCGGATTTATCTTTGATGGATAAATCTTTAATTCGCACTGTACCGTCCCAGTCGATTTGGAAGTTGTTATACGTGGCAGAGCCGTTAATTGCCGTATTCAATTGCTCCTGCACCATAGGTCCCACATATGCTTCGCCTACAGGACGCAGCAACTGCGCGCCGCCAAAAAGGGTCGCTGCTACTGCAATTGCGACTAAGCCTCTACGCTGCCCTTTTTTCATGTGCCACGTCAACTCCTCCCCTGATATACGCCCTCAATGTATACACACAAAATAGTTTCATACGTTTATAGATCATAACTTCGGTCTACACAACATCAATGTATTTATATTTATTAGTATATATATTATTTATTGGAAGTATTTGCTTCTGCCTGCACCAAGTTAGCCAACTGTGCACCGGACTGTGCTTCGTTAACTAATGCGGCTGCACCGCCGATTGGAGTTTCCAATGGAACGCCCATAGCGTTTTCCAATGTAGCCACGGCAATGTTGTAGTTGAACAATGCATCTACATAGTTGTTACGTGCTGTTTCAAGGCTTGTTTCCGCATCAAGTACATCAAGGTTAGTACCCACACCTGCACGATAACGAAGAGTGGCAATACGGAAGCTTTCCTGACCGGAAGCCACAGCTGTACGTGTGCTGTCGATTGTCTGTTCAGCAGACTTCATGTTCAAGTACGCCTGACGAACTGCCAAGTTTACAGATTCAATCACCTGATAGTTGGCTTCTTTATATCGTTCCAAGTTAGCTTCTGCTACTTTAATATTTTCACGTGTAGCACCGCCATCCCACAAGCTCCAGGATACGGCTGCACCAATTCTCCAGTTATCATCGGATGTACCGCCCCAGTCACTGCCGGACCAAGCCTGCGTAGCACTGGCACTTAATGTAGGCATGTAACCGGATTTAGCAGATTTTATAGCTTCTTCCGCAGCCTTTACATTCATAGTGCTCTGAACAATTTCAGCACGATGTAATAAAGCGTATGCCTGTGCTTCCTGAAGAGTTACATTGTATGGCGTATACCCCAAAGAAGAGTCGGCAGTCGCCACCTGTGTTGTTACAGGTAAGCCGATATAGTTGTTCAATGTAGCTTCTGCCAAATCAGCAGCATTTTGTGCTTCCACCAAGGAGGTACGAGCATTGGCTAAGGATGTTTCAGAAGCCAATACGTCGGACTTCGCCACGATACCTACATTGAACTGTTGGTTAACATTTGTTAAATGACCGTCATAATCACGTACGGACTGTTCCGCAATATCCACCTTATTACGAGCCATAATTAATTTATAGTAATATTCAGCCGATTCAAGCTTCGCTGTCTGACGCGCTTCTTCTAAAGCTGCATTGTAGCCTTCACGGGAGTAACGAGCCGATTCAATAGCCGCTTCCGCTTTGCCACCTGTATAAATAGGCACAGAAAGGCTGAACGTATTGCTGGCAGAGTCGCTGATATTAGTACCGCCTGTTTGAGTTGTAGCACTGCCACGGCCACCGGAATATGCATAGCTTATGGTCGGATTCTTAGCCGCCGCTGCTACACTTACCTGTGCTCGGGCCGCTTCATATTGCCATTCAGACTGTTTTACAGTACGGTTATTCATCAATGCCAGTTCAATTGTACGAGGCAAGTTCAAGGATACGCGGGTACCTACTTCCTGATCGTTGGCGATTTTATTAGCCACTGTCTGCTGAGTTGTTACCAATGCGGCCTGTTGAAATTTTGTAAGTTTTGCGTCGTCATTGGCATTTGCCGCCCATACACCGGTTGTGGTTAAGGCCAATACTACTGCCAAAGAAAGTGCTTTTTTATTTACCATGACTATACCTCCAGATTAAAATGCCTGTCTGATGCCGAAGTAATTACCACCATGCTCCGCATCCATAGGTCTTATAAATTGTGCAATTACATATGTATCATCCGTCAAGCGCAGTTCGCTGCGGATACGATAGCGATAATCGTTAACGTCCATAATAGCTGCCGATAAGGAGAATGGACCACCCAGTCCGTAATCAACCCCCAGGCCTATATCACCGTCAAAAAGACCGCCACGCAACAAGAAGCGATTGGCCACTTCCTGTCCGTAAGTCAGTTCTAAATGACTGCCATCACCGAGTTGTGTGGCGCCTATGTTAAGGGCATGACGCCCCGCCCGAAAGCGCACATCACCGTTCACGGCAATATCCTTGTTAGTTGTATTATAAAGCAGCTCAAAGCCTGAGTCTACCTTAAAAGGGAGCTTTTTTCCGGATTCACCGCCTTCCACGTCTCCTCCGGTCAGACGATTTAACTTCGTAGTAAGCTGCGCCGTATTGTGCAGTGTTTGTTTCAAGTCCTGACTGCTCTGCGGATCAGTTACTACACCTTCCATAGAGGTAGCCATTCGATTAATGCTTTCTGTTGTTGTTTTCAAATTATCTACAATAGCACGCATATCATTGCCCGCCTGTCCGTCGCTGTTAAACTGTGCCAGCGAAGAATCAAGTTGCGCCGTAATACCGTTCATATTGTTTGTAATATCCACCATGTTGTTTGTGATGGTGTGAAGATTATCCTGATTGGATGCCAATAAATCATTCATATTAGCAGTCAGTGCCGCTGTATTGTTAGCGATTACTTCCGTAGTGCGGAGCGCATTCTTCAATGAATTCTGCGTCTGCTGATCGCCGATAATACCGTTGATGGACTCCAATGTTTTATTTGCTTCCGCCATAAGCTCTGTCGCCTGCTTCATAGTCTTGTCGATTTCACTCTGTCCATCGCCGTAAACGCGGTCGCCATCCTTGAGGAACTTTTTAGATTTCCCCGGTGTAACCTGAATGAACTTATCACCCAGAATACCGTCGTTGGCCAAGGCGAATTCCGAATCATCTGGAATTTCTGTTGCCTTATTAATTTCCATCGTCAATGTTACGCCCTTCGACGTAACCTGCATACCGGTTACATGACCTACGGCCACGCCGGAATATTTTATCTGATTACCTGTTTTCAAACCTGTTACTGATTGAAATTCGCCCGTGATCTTCATTTGCGGGGGCTCAAATAATTCCATGCGCCCCAAGAACATAACACAGGCGGTAAAAAGGAGTATGCCCAGTACGGTAAATAAGCCTACCTTGGCCTCTGTACTCCATTTCATCCTACCGACCCCCTATTCGATTCATCCATGTCCGCCCCGCCATGAATAAATTGTTGGACCAGGGGATTCTTGGACTTTCTAAATTCTTCCGCAGAAGAAATCTCTACAAATTTTCCTTTATCTAATAATGCGATGCGGTCTGCCACATAAAAGGCGGACTGCATATCATGGGTTACTACTATTGATGTGCATTTTAAGTGACGTTGCATGTCCCGGATTAAACGACTGATGGTGCCCGATGTAATGGGATCAAGCCCCGATGTCGGTTCGTCATAGAGAACGATGCACGGATTTAACGCAATGGCTCTCGCCAGGCTGATACGTTTCTTCATACCGCCGGATAACTCGTTCGGCATGTAGTGTTCAATGCCCGGAAGGCCTACAAGCTGTAACTTTTCAGCTACTACATCCCGGATTTCTCCGGATCTGAGATTTGTATGTTGCCGCAACCCGAAAGCTACGTTTTCACCGACTGTCATGGAGTCAAACAAGGCGGAATACTGGAACACCATGCCCATTTTTTCACGCACTTTATTAAACTCATTTTCCCCCATACCGACTACATCGACGCCGTCTACAAGGATCTGCCCGCTGTTCGGTTCCTGCAGGCCGATGATAAGTCGTAAAATCGTACTTTTCCCGGCCCCGCTGCCCCCGAGGACAACTAAGGTTTCACCATCTTCAATCGTCAAGTCTACATGGTCCAGAATGACGCGGTCATCGTATGCAACTACCACATCTTTTAATTCTATCATCCATTCTTCCTCAAACTTAATATAATAAAACGGACAAGAAGTAATTTAATACAAAGACTAAAATAATACTCGTCACAACTGAACTCGTTGTAGAATTACCTACCGCTGCGGCGCCCATCTTGGTGTACATGCCCTTGTAAGAGCCTACCAAGGCGATAACTGCGCCGAACACACTGGCCTTAATGAGACCATATGTTAAATCGGTAGTTACTGCAAATAACTGAATCGAATCCGTATAGGTGGATCCTGCCAAACTCTTTACAACTGTGGCCACCACATAGCCGCCACCGATGCCGATGAGCACACCATAAAGCGCCAAAATCGGAACCATAATCATGCAGGCCAACACACGCGGCACTACCAGATAACCGATTGGATTAACCGCCATAACACGTAAAGCGTCAATCTGCTCTGTTACCTTCATGGTTCCCAACTCGGCGGTAATAGCGGCGCCTACGCGCCCCGCCAACACAACGCCTACGAGAACAGGTCCCAATTCACGGCCCATGGCAATGGCCATAATGCCGCCTACTGTACCCTGCGCACCGTAGCGAATCAAAATATCCGTTATCTGTAACGTCATAACCGCTCCGGCAAAGAGCAAAGTCAGACTGATAATCGGCAATGAATCAACCCCCAAATGGGCCATCTGATATATGACATGACGCCAGTTCGCATCTTTTAATTGCTTAATCGTCTGCCATATCAGGATTACCGCTTCGCCACATCGTTCCAAACTGAGTATAACAAAGCGCCCAATTGCTTCTAACCAATGCAAAGGCGTTCCTCCTTCTTACTTTCTACTTTCTACTGTCTACTTTTTTCTTTAACGCTAAATTCTTACTATTTATTCGTCTCTCCATTACAAAGTGCAATGTGTTTGTGTATCTATTGTATCTTAACGTCAATGTAAAGATACGCTTCTTTAAAAAATAAAGATACGTTTCTTCAAAAAAATTTACACTCACCCTCATTAGAAATCAATCTGTGCATGATTCTTTGAGTTATCTTTTAAATTGAGTTCCATTATCCATAAATACTACATTTCATTCTAGCATAAAACCACATTCGTTGTCATCAGTACCACCTTATATTATAAGCTTTTTTTATGAAAAAAACCTTACTTCATGAAATACATAAAGTAAGGTTTTGTGAGTGTTTAATTTTTTTAATCAATACGTGTAAAAACAGTCTAATTGTCGATTATTGTCATAATTGATTTCAATCATTACACCAACTCGTCACCTATATCTGCGAACTACGAATTACTCGTTAGCTGCAGAGTCGGAATTATTGGTGTTGTTGCCATTAGCATCCTGAGTGTTGTTGTTAGCATCTTTTGACTGATTCGCATCATTAGCCTTATTGGCATCATCTGTTTTGTTCACGTCATTAGATTTGTTGGCATCGTTAGACTTATTGGCATCGTCCGCTTTGTTTGCATCATTCGTTTTATTCGCATCATCGGCTTTATTCACGTCGTCTGTTTTATTGGCGTCGCCGGACTTATTTGCTTCGTCAGTCTTTGCCGCCTCATCAGTTTTCTTGGTGTCATCAGCTTCTTTAGCTTTTTCTTTCTGTGCTTTCGCCTGTGCCTTTGCCAACTTAGCTTTCGCCTTGTCTCGTTCAGCCGGTGATTTAATGTCTAAAATGAACTGGCCGTCGCCGCGGATTACATATTCCGTATCAATCTTGGCCGTGTAATGTTCTTTTTCGTCATCTTCAGGATCTACGCCCGGCAAGCTGCCCTTCGATTTAGGCTTGGATACTGTACCCGGAATTGGATTTTCTTCCACGTTTTCAATCTTAGCCTTCTTCGTTGTATCGCCGTCACCGGAATCAACCATGCTGATGCCGTCTTCCAGAATTTCTACAACAATCTGATTGTTCGTGTCAGCTTTGCGCAATTCTTTGTAGAATTCGTCGAAGCTCTTATATGTTTTTAATCGACGAATAATTTCATCGGTTAAGTTGTATTTCTGTTTTTCCAACAAGTAAGGAAGTGGCACTACTCCGCCGCCGCGCACTTCAAGGGTTGCCTTGCCGAGCGGTTGGTCTTTCAGAATAGTATAGAAAATTTCTTTTGTCACTTCTTCGCCTCTGAACGGCTGCAAACGCACTTCGATAACAATCGTATCGCCCGGTGACGCAATGCCCGGTGTCAACGTTGCATCTTTAATCAGTGCCGTCTTAGGCGTCTTCGTTACATCTGTTTCTACCTGAATGCCCGCAATTTCATAATTGATAAAGCGGTTGTTCATAAGGGCGTCAACAATATTGTAGAATTCGTCCACACTCTTCACACCGATGGACTCGGAGGAATAGAACATATTAGTTCGTTCTAATGGTGGAATGGAACCGTCACGAGGCTGAATCTTAATTGCCACCGTCGAGGTACCTTCACCGCTGCGATCCAATGTTTTGTTGAGGAAGCTGTACACAGATGTAGCCGCCAAGGTTGGACTCAATTCGTTAGCATCTACAATTTTAACAGATGCCACTTTGGATTTATTCATATCCAAGTCGCGAATCGTAATGCCCATAGGAATGCCGCTCATAATCTGACCGGATTTACCGGCAATACCGGCACCGCGGTCTTCTGTTACGGCGCCCACTTCAGCGCCCATGGAGCCCAGTTTAAAGCCGGAATCCACACTGCGCACTACCGTAAAGATAGACGCATTATGCATGAAGTAGCCTACGGATCCGCGTTTCAGGAACGGATGACCGAATGCCACCACATGGTCCTGATCCACGTAAGTAACCGTACCGATAGCGCCCAATTTTAAATCGCCGTCAACGAGAAGTGCGGCTACCGAGCCGCCCGCTTGTAATGGACGCGGTGTATCATCGCCGTCAGCTGCCGCCGTCGCATAGGTGCTGTACTGATATTCCGGTAACTTGTCTTTCATATAGGAAAGGGCGCTGCCGTCAAAACCGTACGCCATAAGAGGTGTACCTAACGGAATCAAACGGCTGTCTTTCCACGGATTGCTCACAGAACTTTCGTACGGAATGTTCCAAAGTTTTACCATGTCTTCAATCGGTGTAATCATACCGATTGTGCCGTCCGCAAAGCCCCAGCCGTACGCTACAGCGCCAACCAGTTTATTGTTAATATAAACCGGGCTGCCGCTCATGCCGTGAACAATGCCGCCGGTCTCATCGATAACAGGGCCTGAGAATTTGGCCAGTATCAAATCGCCGGATGGACCGCGGTCACGCATAACCCCTAACACTTTTACATTAAAACTGCTGATGTCATTTCCTTCCACAACAGTGTCCGCATGGCCTTCCATGCCTGTGTGTACATCAGATACGGGCAAGAAATCGATTGCCTTGCCGCCATAAGGCAGCGCCATCATTGCGCTGCATAAGAAAAGCGCCAGTACACTTTTCTTATACCGGCGCGATGAACGAAATAATTTCATTCATATCTCCCTTCTATTTACCGTTAACTACAGCTACGACCTGAGCCTGTTTCACCTGATCCCCTTCATGTACATTCACAGCTGAAACGACCCCGTCCACAGTTGCACGAGCTGCCGGCATAGGACCTGTAAGGGATTGTACGCTTACGAGTACGTCACCCTGTTTTACCAAAGTTCCTACAGCTACGGTAGATACTACTTTACCGGTCAATACCGACGCCTGATCAACGTTGGCGGCATTTGCTGTGAATACAGCGCCCACCATCATAACGACTGTCAGCATAGACATCAATGTATATTTCATATAATTTTTCATATTCATACCTCCTTAGGTTTATACCCTGCCTTGAGGGTGTAAGTACATTATAACATGAATTAACCAATTCTGCTTACCCTAAGACTAAATTTTTTTGATATAAACTTGGATCCTTCTGTCCTGTATGGAGATATGTGTTGCTGTACATATCGGCGGCGCCCTGTCCTGTGAGCTCGATGCCGTCGGTTGCACCTAAGGATTTTAACATATTTGCGCCATCCGATGTGGTAGCGCCCACGGACACGCCCTGACTGCCGTCAATAGCCAATACGATGAGGCGTCCCGAACTGTCGACGCCGATAAACGTGCGCCCTGTAAGAATGCCGTCATTTTGGCCCATCACAGTACCCTGCGCCAGAATCTGTTGTCCGCCGGAATAAACAACGGCTGCGTTATTGCTGATTTTTACCACATCCGGTTTTGCCGTTAAGCGAACAGTGTCGCCCACCTTCAACGCTTCCAACTTCTTAGCCATTGTTCCGTGACCGGAAAGCACAATGGAATCCGCAGTGAGTGGCGAATTATTGTTCTTCTTGCTCACCACTACGTTGTCTTTAATGGTAACTTCCTGACCGTACACATTGGTGCGTGTGGAGTTGCCGAAACTGCGAGTGTATAAAATCAATTCGTCGCTTAATCGTTCCCGATTAACACCGCTTACTGCCAAGGTGTCATTGCCTTCATTCACTTCCAACCGCGGCAAAGCAAAGCTGATACTGTATCCTTTTTCCGGTACGTATTTCAAAAGGGCCTGTGGTTCCCATTGCTTATAGGACGTATTAGAAGCACCGGCCGCCAAAGCATTCGTTGTTTTCGACTGTCCTTTTTCCAGGCCGATAGCACTGATGAACGGCGGCTGCACATTGGCCAAACTTTTGCCTACCGTACCCGCATCACCGATACGCATCGGCACATTTGGATTAGCCTCCATCACATATGCCTTTACACGGCCGTTTTCACTGCTCGTATCCCATTTGGAAAAAGTAACTCCTTCCCCAACGGTACGGGTCGTTTTCTGATTATAATCGGTAAACAGATCCACTACAAGTCGGTCCGGGTTGGTAAGGGAAAAGATGTGGTGACGCACGCTCTGGTTCACCGTCAAGGTTACGTCCAAATCGTCGCCCTTACTTTGCAGCTCCACACCGCGAAGTACGCCTGTATCGCGGCGGTTATAATCTACCGGCCCGGTCATTACATTCGTCGTTCCCGGCAAGTGAAGCTTTACCTGCTCATTTTTATTATTGTAAATGGAGCTCCACCCGTCGGGGAGTCCCTTCATATCAAATACTACACGCGTATGCCCCGCTTCATTGAGTGCCCGTAAGCTCGTCACATCTGCCGCCTCGGCAGCGGTAAGTTGCATTGCCAGTCCTGCAAGCACCAGTGTTATTGCTTTAAATTTTCCTGTCATAGGGCCTCCTTACTTAACTACAAACCATCATGTTTCAATATTTAATATTATCAAATTTCAAATTAATATCAAGCCCAATCCCTGTGATTTTAAAAAGAGTTTAACATCTGAATGTCAAAGTTAAAGGGAATACAAATGTTGATGGCATATCAACAGTAACCGGCTCAATATTTACCAATCTATTATCATCTATTATTTTTATTATAACATGACTTATCATTTTAAAAATAAAAATACCATGAGCAAATTGTTATCCCTTAGTTTATAAGCGAATAACATGCTCATGGTATGATTTGTAGTTTGTATGTATTGCAAGTCTTCCTAAACTCATTGCAATTCTGTTGAGTTTATGGCCCTTCTGCCAAGTTACTTGCAGTTCAAGTTACTTGCAGTTCTGTCAAGCTTATTGCAACGCTTTCAAGTTTATTGCAGTTCTTCCAAACTGTCCTGGAGTTTATCCATTTCCTGCAAGGCCCGTCCTGTGCCCAGGATTACGGAGTACCTCGGATTGTCTACCAGGTAGGCCGCAACGCCGATGGAACGGGTTACGAGTCGTTCCAACCCGCTGATCAATGCGCCACCACCGGTTAAAAGAATGCCGTGGTCTGCAATTTCCGCCACCAGTTCCGGCGGCGTTTTTTCTAAAATATCTTTAATGCCTTCTAATATGCTGTTAATCGGTTTTTCCAACGCCAACTGCACTTCTTTAGACGTAACCGTAATGGTCTGAGGCAAGCCGGACACCATATCGCGACCGCGCACTTTAATTTCCTCAACCGCCGCCTTGCGGTCAACTGTACCTACCGCAATCTTAATTTCTTCCGCTGTGCGATGGCCGATAAGCATTTTACGACGGCGCTTAATATAGTTAATAATCGCTTCGTCGAACTTATCGCCGCCCATGCGGAGCGACTTACTTACTACGATGCCTGTATTGGACAATACGGCAATATCCGTAGTACCGCCGCCAATATCGACTACAATAGCACCGGCTGATTTAGCCTTATCAAGGCCTGTGCCCAGCGCAGCCGCCAACGGTTCTTCAATGAGTACTGTTTTGCGCGCCCCGGTCTGTAAGACCGCTTCGATTACGGCACGCTTTTCCACCGGTGTAATACCGGATGGCACACATACTACAATGCGTGGTTTAAAGAGTGATGACGATGGAATCACGCTGCGAATGTAATAGCGAAGCATAAATTCGGTCATGTCGTAATTGGTAATAACACCGTCCTGCAACGGCCGGATGACTTCAATTTCTTCCGGTGTGCGCCCCAACATAATGCGCGCATCGTCACCTACGGCTACAACCTCATGAGTTCTGGAATTCCACGCCACATAGCCCGGTTCATCCAGAACGACGCCCTTGCCTTTCACGTAAATCAATACGTTGGCTGTGCCAAGATCAATACCGATGTCATACGCCCACCACAATGCGAGGCGTTCAAAGAGTGAAATGCCTGCGCTGCTGCGTTTCTGTGCTTTCGTCGGTGTTGTAGTCGCAATAGGCTGTGTACTTTTTTTACGACGTTCTTCGCGCTTCTTTCTTACTTCCGCACGATTAACTGTTTTCTTATTCATCCACCCGAACAATATCAGCACCTAGCCTTTTTAATTTGCCTACGAGATTATCATAGCCTCGATCGATGTGAGACAATTGGGTAACTTCCGTAGTTCCTTCCGCCGCCAGGCCCGCACAAACGAGAGCTGCACCGGCGCGAAGGTCAGTGGCGCGCACTTTGGCGCCTTTTAAGGAAGCTACGCCGTCAATAATGGCACGACGCTCTTCAATGCGAATTTCAGCGCCCATTTTCTTCAATTCGTCCACATGCATGAAGCGATTTTCGAATACAGTTTCCATTACAGTGCTGGTTCCTTTGGCAATCGTTGTCAATGCCATGAACTGCGCCTGCATGTCTGTAGGGAATCCCGGATATGGTAATGTTTTAATGTCTACGGCTTTTACCTGGCCGTCAGATACGACACGGATGCCGTCTACGTCTTCGTAAACCGCAACGCCCGCTTCTTTCAACTTAGCCACAACCGGTTTTAAATGTTCCGATAAAGCGTTTTCTACATATACATCGCCGCCGGCCATAGCCGCTGCGATCAAGTATGTACCCGCTTCAATGCGGTCAGGAATTACGGTGTGTGTAGCACCTTTTAATTCTTTTACCCCTTGAATGCGGATTACGTTAGTACCGGCACCGCGAATATCGGCACCCATACTGTTCAAGTATGTTACTAAATCAACGATTTCAGGCTCACGAGCCACGTTTTCAATTACAGTTTTACCTTCCGCCATGGACGCCGCCATGATGATGTTTTCCGTAGCACCTACGCTTGGGAAATCGAGGTAAATCTGAGTGCCTTTCAAACCGTTAGGTGCAGTGGCCTGCACATAACCGTCGCCCATTTCAATAACAGCCCCTAATGCTTCGAACGCTTTTAAGTGCAAATCGATAGGACGGCTGCCGATAGCGCAACCGCCAGGCAGGGAAATGCGCGCTTCGCCGCGACGAGCCAATAAAGGACCCATTACGAGGAACGACGCTCTCATACGGCGAACCAGTTCATAAGGGGCTTCGGTAGCCGTAATTGTTGCCGCATCAAAAACGATTTCATCGGTACCTTCGTGAGTTACTTTCACCCCCAAAGAAGCAATAACATCACAAATTGTATGCACATCTTCCAAATGTGGAACTTCCACTAAACGACTTGGCGTAGATGCCAACATGGTGGCTGCAATAATAGGCAGCACCGCATTTTTAGCGCTACTTACACGAACGCGACCATTCAACGGCTTCTTCCCGTTAATGATGAGCTTTTCCAAAATATTCCCTCCAACTGCAATCTATTTAAAAGACTGAATCTTCAATAGCATATATAAATCCTACTCTATAATATACTATAAGTCAGTATATGACTTCAAGTACTCACCACCGGGGATAGATATTATTTTTCTCCGCATAAACCGTAAAAAGCCCATATGATATACTTCTGCAGAACAAAAAATGAACTGCTTCCTATTATATATACATATATATAGGAAACAGTTCACTTTATTAAGAAGAGTTGTTCAACCCCTCATTGTTGCGATTATTTTGCCTTCATAGATTTTAATTTGCGATCTAAGCGATGGATTGTATCTACGAAACGTACAGTACCTGTTTTGTAACGCATTACAACGGACTGTGTACGGGCGCCGCCGGCAAAATATTTAATGCCATTGAGGATATTACCTTCTGTAATGGCTGTAGCGGAGAAAATTACGTCTTCCCCATGTACCAAGTCATCAATAGTCAATACTTTGTTCAAATCAGTAATGCCCATAGCATGACAACGACGAACTTCTTCTTCATTTCCAGGAAGTAAACGTGCCTGCATATCGCCGCCTGTACATTTTAATGCAGCGGCAGCCAATACGCCTTCAGGCGCACCGCCGGTACCGATAACCATGTGAACACCGGAACCTTCCAAGCCACATTCCATGGCCGGATTTACGTCGCCGTCGGTGATAAGACGGATACGGGCACCTGCTTCACGACATTCGCGCATAATTTCTTCATGGCGCGGACGGTCAAGCATTACGATGGTTAAATCGTCAATACCGCGTTCCATTTTTTCAGCTACGCGACGAAGGTTTTCAGCTACGCTTGCATTCAAATCGATAACGCCTTTCGCACGAGGGCCTACGCAAAGCTTCTGCATGTACATGTCAGGAGCGTGCAATAAACCGCCCTTAGGAGCGATGGCAAGTACGGCAATAGCACCATTTTGCCCTTTTGCAATAAGGTTAGTCCCTTCAATAGGATCGACTGCAATGTCTACCGGTTCTCCGCCGGCTCCTACTTCTTCACCGATGTAAAGCATTGGTGCTTCATCGATTTCACCTTCCCCGATTACAACTGTTCCGGAAATTGGCACTGTATCAAAAGTTTGGCGCATAGCGTCAACGGCCAACTGATCGGCTCCGTCTTTTTCACCGCGACCAAGTAAACGACCGCTGCGAAGAGCCGCCGCTTCTGTTACACGTACGAATTCCAAGGCTAATGTTCTATCCACTGTTTGTTCCTCCTTAAAATGATGGGATTGTTATAATGAGTCTTATTTATTGGCAGCTTCCCAGTCAGCTAAGAATTTAGCAAGGCCAGCATCCGTCAATGGATGTTTAAGTGAGGCAGTCAACACTTTGTAAGGTACAGTAGCGATGTGTGCACCGGCTTTAGCACATTGAATCATGTGCATTGGTGTACGTACGCTGGCGGCAATGATTTCAGCCTTAATATCGTGAATCATGAAGATTTCAGCGATGTCTTCGATCAATGTAATACCGTCCATGCTCATGTCATCAATACGGCCTACGAAAGGACTTACGAAAGATGCACCGGCGCGGGCAGCCAACAATGCCTGGTTAGCATTGAAAATCAAAGTTACGTTAGTTTTAATGCCTTCTTTTGCAAGAGCGGCTACGGCTTTCAAGCCTTCTTCCGTCATAGGAACTTTGATTACTACATTGGAACCGAGTTTAACGAGTTCATGTGCTTCTGCAATCATTTCAGGTGCAGTAGTAGCAATAACTTCAGCGCTTACAGGGCCGTCTACTAATGCGGCGATTTGTTTAATAACTTCTTTCAAATCGCGTTTTTCTTTAACAATTAAAGAAGGGTTGGTTGTTACACCGGCAATAAAGCCCATTTCATAAGCTGCTTTAATTTCATCAAAATTAGCAGTGTCAATAAAGATTTTCATAGAATCTCCTTTCAACCTTTAAACGTTGTTAACACTATTCAAACCGTACTCCCCGCAAATGCAGGGAGTCGGATTAAATCTCTATGTATATTTTAACACATCAGCCTCTTCCTGCGTCAGATGCACCAGGGTTCTCCCGCCCCGACACCGAAATGTCAGAACACCGGATTAGACCTCTACATCTGTCTGCAGAAATAGTGCCTCGTGAAAATAACCTATTTTACAGGCGTAATTACTTCTACGCCGCCCATGTAAGGTTGTAATACTTTAGGAATGCGTACGGAGCCGTCAGCTTCCTGATTGTTTTCGAGGATAGCGGCTACTGTACGGCCTACAGCCAAACCGGAACCGTTCAATGTATGTACGAATTCAGGTTTGCTCTTCGCGTCACGACGGAATTTAATGTTACCGCGGCGTGCCTGGAAATCTGTCATATTGGAGCAGGACGAAATTTCACGGTAGCAGCCTTGACCAGGCATCCATACTTCTACGTCGTAAGTTTTAGCGGAACCGAATCCGATATCACCGGTACATAAAGTAATGACACGATGAGGAAGTTCTAACAAGCGCAATACTTCTTCCGCATTGTCAGTCAATTTTTCCAATTCATCGAAGGATGTATCAGGGTTTGCGAATTTAACCATTTCAACTTTGTTGAACTGATGTTGGCGAATAAGACCGCGTGTGTCGCGACCGGCGGAACCGGCTTCGGCACGGAAGCAAGCCGTAAACGCTGTATAGTATTTAGGAAGTTCATCGGCACTTAAAATTTCACCGCTGTGAAGGTTCGTCAATGTTACTTCCGCTGTAGGGATCAAGTAGTAGTCTTCCCCTTCCACCTTGTACATATCTTCCGCAAATTTTGGAAGTTGTCCGGTGTTGGTCATAGTCTGACGAGTTACCAAGTATGGTGTCATCATTTCAGTGTAGCCCTGTTTATCACAGTGCAAATCGAGCATGAAGTTGATGAGAGCACGTTCAAGGCGAGCACCTAAGCCGCGATAAATTGTGAAGCGCGCACCACTTTCCTTAGCGGCGCGTTCCCATTCAAGGATCCCCAAGCTTTCGCCCAAGTCCCAGTGAGCTTGAATAGGGAAATCGAATTCACGTGGTTTCCCCCAGCGACGTTGTTCAGGGTTGTCGTTTTCGTCAGCCCCAACAGGTACAGACGCGTCACACATATTTGGGAGCATCAAAGCGATACCTTCCAATTTTGCTTCAGTGTCGCGCACCTGATTATCCAATTCGGCGATTTTGTCGCCTACTTTTTTCATTTCCGCAATTTTATCATCTGCATTTTCTTTGTTGCGTTTTAACACGCTGATTTCAGCTGTTACCGCATTGCGCTCTGCTTTTAGCTGTTCTACTTCCTGAATCAACTCTTTACGCGCATCATAAAGAGTGGCAAATTCCTTCAAATCACCGCTGGTGTGGCGATTATCAAGATTTTGCTGTACCAAGTCTAAATTTTCTCGTACAAATCGTAAATCTAACATAATTATAACCTCTTACATAATCTTACTTAGAAAATAATAAAATCTAGGAAATTCTACTTTTATTTACACCTCATCATACCACATATAGTAAATTTTTACCACGATTACCATAGGGGGCGTACAAAAAAAGACTGAGGACCGGGGTCCTCAGTCTTTATATAGTACTTTGAGTACTTAATTATTCTTCACCTTGAGCATTAATTACTATTTTGAGTACTTAATAACTCGTCACCGTGAGTCTTAATTATTCTTCGTCGTTATTGCTTGCAGAGCCGTCTTCAGGTCTCATCAATGGGAAGAACAATACGTCGCGGATGGATGGAGTATCTGTTAAGAACATTACCATGCGGTCGATACCGATACCAAGACCGGCTGTTGGTGGTAAACCATATTCAAGAGCGTTTACGAAGTCATGGTCCATACGATGTGCTTCATCGTCGCCTGCTTCACGTTCTTTCAATTGGTTTTCGAAACGTTGCAACTGATCGATAGGGTCATTTAATTCGGAATAACCGTTGGCAATTTCACGACCATATACGAACGCTTCGAAACGTTCAGTAGTTAATGGTTTTTCGCGGTTCTGTTTTGCCAATGGGGAAATTTCTACAGGATGACCATAGATGATAGTTGGTTCGATTAAGTTCTTTTCTACATATTCTTCGAAGCAGTAGTTGATAATTTTGCCGATGCCGTCTGCAGGTTGATATTCAATGTTCAAGCGGTCAGCAATAGCGCGTGCTTCTTCGATAGTATCGATAGCGTCGAAATCTTCGCCTGTGTATTTTTTAATACCTTCTTGAAGAGTCATACGATTCCATGGTGGACGGAATTCGATTTCAGTGCCTTGGTAGTTAACTTTAGTAGTACCAAGTACTTCTTGAGCACAGTAAGCGATGATATTTTCAGTAAGTTCGATAGCATCGTTTACGTTACCATAAGCCTGGTAAGATTCCATCATAGTGAATTCAGGGTTATGACGGTTATCTACACCTTCATTACGGAAGGAACGGTTAATTTCGAATACGCGTTCCAAACCACCTACGATAAGGCGTTTTAAGTGTAATTCAGGGGAGATACGAAGGTAGATATCCATATCAAGAGCATTGTGATGCGTAATGAATGGACGAGCTGCGGCACCACCAGGAATAGCATGAAGCATTGGAGTTTCAACTTCCATGAAGTGGTTATTTGTTAAATATTCGCGCATTTTGGAAACGATCTTAGCTCGTTTTATGAAGGTTTCACGTACTTCAGGGTTTACGATAAGATCTACGTAACGTTGACGGTAACGAAGTTCTGTATCTTTTAAACCATGCCATTTTTCAGGTAGAGGACGAAGTGATTTAGAAAGAAGAGTGAGCTTATTAACCTTAACAGTAATTTCACCCATGTGGGTACGGAATACATGACCTTCGATACCTACGATATCACCCATATCCAACATTTGAACATGTTTATAATCGTCAGCACCTAATTCATCTTCACGGAAATATACTTGGATATCGCCGGAAAGGTCGCGAAGGTTAGCGAATGCAGTCTTACCATGGGAACGAATTGTCATCAAACGACCGGCAATTGTTACAGGCTGTCCGTCAAAATTCTTGAAATCATTTTTGATGTCTTCAGCATGGTACTGAACTACAAAGCGTTGACCAAATGGATAAATACCATCAGCTTCGTATTGAGCCAATTTTTCTCGTCGGGCCAACATCTGACTGTTTAACTCTCTTTCTTGCTCTTGTGTTGTTAAAACTCTTTCTTCACTCATAACGTTTCCTCCTAACATAATACAAGCGTTTATGTTTAATTGATAGCTAAAATTTTATAAGTCGCTACCCCGTCAGGTGTATTTACTTCGACACTGGCACCTTTTTTCTTGCCGATAATGGCGCTGCCCAATGGAGATTCGTTAGAGATGCGGTTATTAAATGGATCGGCTTCTGAAGAGCCAACAATTACGTAATCCACTTCTTCATCGAATTCCGTGTCTAGTAACTTGACTTCGCTACCAACTGAAACAACATTTTTACGGGTATTTTTATCGATAATTTTTGCTGTATTAATCTTATTCTCTAATTCAATAATATGACCTTCAATAAAGGCCTGTTCGTTTTTCGCATCATCGTATTCGGAGTTTTCACTGATATCTCCGTATTCAATCGCAATCTTGATGCGTTCAGCCACTTCAATCCTTCTTACAGATTTGAAGTAAGCTAATTCTTCCTCCAGCTTTTTCAGACCTTCTTCGGTCAATAAAGTTTCTTTAACTTCTGCCATTAATACTTAACCCCTTTAATTAATATTGTACTCTAATTATTCAAATAAATAAATGGTGTTGGAATTCATTTTTCGAATAATTAGATTTACAAACATAGTATTGTATTTCAAGTTATATTTCCTTGAAATGTTAATAACTAAAAACAACCAAATTTGTCTTATTATTTTTACTGCCTATAAAGAAAAGTGCCAATAACTGACACCTTCCAAGTCTTATTATTCAGCTGTATCTCTTCTGATTGTTTACAGTATTATAACAATAAGAATTCATAATGTCAAATTCAAAAACACAGGTATTTTTGCTGTGCAGACATTCCTATTTTATTCAAGTCCGATGAATAGCAATCAAACGCTTTATAATCGATTTTTTGCCATTTATTTCATCAGTTCATCATATTTGAACCGCCGTGCACACATGTTCGTGCTGATTTTACATTTTATCGACGCCGTAATCTCCCGTTTTCTCTTGAAAACTCACTTTGTAATTTGTTCGTAAATTGTAATTTTATACGAAGTTTACACATTTCGTGTTTTTTCAAGTTTCACGTTCATTCAACTTCTCGTATGCATTACGCGACTACTTACATAAAAACAGAGAACCTGTACTACCTGTGCCACTTCAAAAATGCCCCGGTCTCTTCAGGTTACATTTTACTGCACAGTAACTGCAACACCCTACTCGTACTGCAACAATTCCTGCTCATACTCATCCAAGAGCTCACTGAACGATCCGACGGTATGGAGCACGTTAATACGGCTGCGCCAACGGGCCGATTCAGGGAGGCCTTTAATGTACCAGCCGGCGTGCGTGCGAATTTCGCGCACACCTGTGCCTGCTCCCTTATATTTGCAAAGCAGATCAAAGTGACGTTTC
Source organism: Veillonella sp. (assembly GCF_018364065.1). Classification (GTDB taxonomy): domain Bacteria; phylum Bacillota; class Negativicutes; order Veillonellales; family Veillonellaceae; genus Veillonella_A. The sequence goes on along the minus strand of NZ_JAGZMO010000004.1, from coordinate 74,944 downwards.
AACATACGCAACCGTTCGATGGCTGACGGACGAGGGCGCAGTTCGCCGGTGCTCAGGTAATGATTCACTTCACCGAAAATCCATGGATTGCCCTGTGCTCCGCGGCCAATCATAACCGCGTCGCATCCGGTGGCATCGATCATAGCCTTTGCATCTTCCGCCGTCGTAATGTCTCCATTGCCGATTACCGGAATGGACACACTGTCCTTAACAGCTTTAATATAAGACCAATCCGCCTTGCCCATGTACATCTGCTCCCGTGTGCGCCCGTGCACTGCAATGGCCGCAACGCCCACAGACTCCATGCGCTTCGCAAAGTCCAGTACATTAATGGAATTGTCGTCCCAGCCGAGGCGCATCTTCACCGTTACCGGCACCTGAACAGCCTCTACGGCCGCCTTGGCCACTTCCATGGCCAGGTCAGGGGTCTTCATTAAGGCGGAGCCGTCCCCTGAAGAAACAACTTTCTTCACGGGACAGCCCATATTAATATCCACAATATCCGCACCGGCTTCCTCCACTACGCGTGCCGCGTTTGCCATGGCATCCGGCTTGGATCCGAAAATCTGCATGGATACAGGATGTTCCACCGCCTCCATGAAGAGCATATCCGCCGTGCGCTCGTTCTTGTACTGAATGCCCATGGCACTCACCATCTCCGTGCACACCAAAGCGGCTCCCTGCTCCTTGGCCAGCAGACGATACGCAATATCGCTCACGCCCGCCATAGGCGCTAAAATAGCCTGTCCCTCTATAACTACCTTCCCTATATGCCAGATTTTATTTGTTTCTTTCATATAATAGTCGTAATCCTTCTAGGGTCAACATAGGTTCAATATGGTCGATTACAGACGTTTCAGAACTGATTAACGGTGCCAGGCCGCCTGTGGCGATAACCTTGGTTTCCTTAGGCAGTTCTTCCTTCATTCGTTTTACAATACCTTCCACTTGACCTACATAACCGAATAATACACCGGACTGCATGGAGCTTACCGTTGTACGGCAAATTACCTGGCCCGGATTTTTCACTTCAATACGCGGCAATTTGGCAGCGCGCTGGAACAAGGCTTCCGCGGAAATCTGAATCCCCGGTGCAATAGCGCCGCCGATGTAATCGCCGTTTTCTAAAATAACGCAGTATGTAGTGGCTGTACCGAAGTCGATAATAATCGCCGGTCCGCCATATTTATCATAAGCAGCCACCGCATTTACAATACGGTCCGCCCCTACTTCGCGAGGATTATCATATTTAATGGCCATGCCGGTCTTAGTGCCGGGCCCTACAATAATCGGTTTTACATTGAAATAGCGCAAGCATACGCGCTCCAATGTAGGCATCAACGGCGGCACTACGGATGAAATAATAATGGCGTCAATATGCTTCGCCTCCACCTTATAGTCGTGGAAGAACAAGTTCATAATCAACACGCCGTATTCGTCGGTTGTACGTCCTTTATCCGTTGAAATGCGCCAATGACCAACTAAATTCTGTCCGTCATACACGCCCAGTACGATATTGGTGTTTCCCACATCAATAACTAATAACATTTTATCCTCCAATTTTAGCCGGACGAATCGAAATGTCGCCCGCCATAATTCTCTCAACCTGACCATTCGGCCGCTCTACCAATAAATTTCCATCCCTATCAATATCGATAGCTCTGCCGTTGTAACTTTCTCCCGGTGCTTTAACCAGCACATCCTGATTCAGCGTAATGCTGAACTCTTTCCACTCTTCCAAAGTGCTGTCGAAACCTTCCTTCAACACCTTTTCATATTGCTCTTCCAAGCTTTTTAAAATGACTGCAAAGGCTTTGCGGCGATCCACTTTGATGCCTTCAATGGCAAGCGAGGTTGCCACACCCTGAAGATACTCAGGCATTTCATCAGCCGTAGTGCTGATATTAATACCGATGCCCATAACGATATAAGAAATCTCTTCTATGGTGCCGCTCATTTCAGTGAGAATCCCTACCAGCTTGCGCTGTCCCACTAAAATATCGTTCGGCCATTTTATACCTGCCGTATTCAGTCCTAACTTGCGAAATGCTTTAATCAGAGCTACAGCGGCCATAAGCGTGCACTTCGACGCTTCCACCGGCAAGAAAGACGGTCTTAAGATTAAACTGAACCACAGCCCTTTACCGTAAGGAGAGTACCAACCGCGATTGATGCGTCCCCGTCCGGCATTCTGTTCTTCCGCTACTATCAAAGTCCCTTCAGGCGCACCTTCCAACGCCAATTCACGACCTTTGGAATTGGTTGACGCCAAGGAGTCTACATATTCATAACGACGGCCGAAAGTCTTCGTTTTCAAAAACGGTTCCACTTCCAGCGGGCTCACCAGATCCGGCTCACTGACAAGCCGATATCCTTTCTTTGTAAATGATTCAATTTTGTATCCATAGCGGCGCAACACTTCAATATGTTTCCATATAGCCGTGCGCGACACATTACATGTATCAGACATCATTTGGCCTGATACAAAATCCCCTTTATGCTCTTTGAGCAACTCTAAAATGGCATCTCGCATCGGGACTACCGCCTCCTTTTAAGAAAAAGAGCCGCCTTACCGGCGGCTCTATGCCAATCGGCCTATACCGATGACTTTATACTGACGTTTTTCTATCAGTATTATTTTTTATCAGTATCTGGATCAACTGATTTTGCTTCATTTCCGTGAATGGAGTCCGGAACAATGATTCCGGCAGCTTCCAATGCACTTTTCACTTCACTTTTAGCACCATCTTCGCCTTCACCTTCAGTAGGATCAGTCAAAGTGCCATATTTGTAAAGGTTTTCAATCTGAGCATGATCGATAGTTTCTTCTTCCAACAAAGCGTTCGCCATATTGTGAAGGAACTGTTCGTTATCAGCCAACAACTGCATAACGTCGTTGTAAGCTTCAGAAACAATTTTATGCATTTCCGCATCAATCTTAGCTGCTACAGCTTCGCCATAGTTGCGTTCATGGCCAAGGCTGCGGCCCAAGAATACCTGTTCCTGATGTTCGCCGAATACCAATGGTCCCAATTCATCACTCATACCGAGACGAGTAATCATGTGACGTACAATATTCGTAACCTGTTGCAAGTCGCCGGATGCACCGCTACTGATTTCTTTAAGAACCAGAGCTTCCGCACAACGGCCGCCCAAGGCAACGCGAATACGGGATAACAACTGACTGCGAGTCATATAGTTCTGCTCTTCTACAGGGAGCATCATTGTATAACCGCCGGCGCGACCGCGCGGAATAATTGTTACCTTATGTACAGGATCTGCATCAGGCAATAAGTGTGCCACGATGGCATGGCCCGATTCGTGATACGCAGTCAAGCGGCGTTCTTTGTCGCTCACTACATGGCTGCGGCGTTCCGGACCGTAGCTTACCTTTTCGCTGGCTTCTTCCAAATCCGCCATAGATACTTTCTTGCGGTTTTGACGAGCAGCCAATAAAGCAGCTTCGTTTAATAAGTTGCTCAAGTCCGCACCGGTGAAACCAGGTGTTTTCTTGGCAATAATCTGTAAATTAACGTCATCCGCCAACGGTTTGTTGCGCGCATGAACTTTCAAGATTGCTTCACGACCGCGGAAATCCGGTTTATCTACGGTTACCTGACGGTCAAAACGACCCGGACGCAATAAAGCAGGGTCCAAAATGTCAGGACGGTTAGTTGCAGCAATCGTAATAATGCCTTCGTTAGCACCGAAGCCATCCATTTCAACGAGTAACTGGTTCAATGTCTGTTCACGTTCATCGTGACCGCCGCCGAGACCGGCACCACGTTGACGACCTACCGCATCAATTTCGTCGATGAAAATGATACAAGGCGCATTTTTCTTAGCCTGACCGAATAAGTCACGCACACGGGACGCACCAACGCCGACGAACATTTCTACGAAGTCGGAACCACTGATGCTGAAGAAAGGAACTTTCGCTTCCCCTGCAACCGCACGGGCCAATAAAGTTTTACCTGTACCCGGAGGGCCGAAGAGTAATACCCCTTTCGGAATCTTCGCACCGATAGCATTGAATTTTGCAGGATTGCGCAAGAATTCTACTACTTCTTCCAATTCCTGTTTAGCTTCATCTGCACCGGCAACGTCTTTAAAGCTTACGTTTACTTTGCCTTCACCTTGCATCTTAGCACGGCTTTTGCCGAAGTTCATAACGCGGCCGCCGCTGCCCTGAGTCTGCTGCATAATGAAGAACCACACGCCGATCAATAAGAAGATCGGTAAAATGGAGCTTAACAATTGCATCCACCAGGAAGGTTGTTCAGGTGGTTTTGCAGTAATTTCCACATTCTTTTGAAGCAAATTGGTCATTAATGTAGGGTCGGTCGGTGCATATGTACTGAACTCAGTACCATTTTTCAACACACCTACAATAGCATGGTTATCTGTAATGGTAACTTTAGCTACCTTATCAGTATTTACTTGTTGTAAAAAACCAGTATAGCTGATTTCTGATCTTGTTGAATTCGAACTGGAGAACGAGTTAATTACTGTAACCGCGGCTACAATGATCAGCACGTACAACAGCGCGTTTTTCATAAATCGGCCCAATCTCTTACCCCTTTCAAGTCTTATTAACTTATAATGTATGAATTAATTAACATTATATCGAAACTTATAAAAATATATCTGACAAACATATTATCACAAAATTACATTATATACAATGATTATACTTTATCCTGATACACTTTTTCGTTCAAAATTCCTACAAACGGTAAATTACGATATTTTTCTGCGAAATCAAGCCCATATCCTACTACAAAGTAGTCGGGAATTTCAAAGCCCTGATAGTCAACTTTTACTTCTGCCGTACGACGATCAGGTTTGTTCAAAAGCGCCACGAGGCGCACACTCTTCGCATTGCGGGACTTGAGATTTTCCAATAAGTAATGAAGGGTATTGCCTGTATCCACAATATCTTCCACCACTACTACATGCTTGCCTTCTACCGGCTTATCAAGGTCCTTCATAATGCGAACCACACCACTACTTACAGTGCTGCTTCCATAACTGGAGCATGAAATAAAGTCTAATGAAACATCCCCTTCAACATAGCGGGCCAAATCGGCAAAAAACATTACGGCCCCTTTTAATACGCAAACCAATACTACTTCTTCGCCTTTATAGTCATCTGAAATTTGCTTAGCCAGTTCCTTTACACGCTGCTGAAGTTGTTCCTCAGAAATTAATACTTCTTTAATAGTTGTCGAGTCTATCATACGAATTCCTCCTTAATTGAGCAGGCCCAATACGTATCAGCCTGTTCGTCCCATACAATGAGGGGCTTGTGTTTCATCGTATCCACCGGAGCGAATACGAGCTGCTCAGCGCAGCAAAACCACAAATCATCTCGTTGTTCTTGCGGAATTTTACGATCAATGAGCCAATCTTTTAACTTCTTATGGCCCCAAATCTTGCCGTTCCCGTCGCGCAGGGCTATGCGGTCTCCCGCCAGTCGCTTCCGTAAAACCGGTCCTGACGGTGCTGATTCACGAGGAATTAAAATGCACTCACCGGGCTGCAACGGTACCGTTTCCTCAGGTCCATGCCAAGTTACTAATCGCTGCTGATCTATACGATAAACAATGTTCTTAAGTTCAGCATCTGTAGGCGATGTTATCTCTGACGTAAAACGTCCAACTCGTATTATACCATATTGTGCTATAACCTTCACCTGTGCAAGGTGAAATTGTTTACTTTTTTTACCGCCTGTTACAGAACGCAGTTGTTTAACCCGCGCCATACTGAACGTGCCACCTACATTCAGGTCCGACATGATATGCCTCCAAATGCGGAAATATAAAGCATTTGGCAATTTGTGAAACGCTTCGCGCTGCAACACCCACTCGCCATGCTCCTGAGTGACCGGTGAACCGGCTGCGTTATTTTTATGATTACCGGCTGCTGTTGCTTCTTCATCATACGGTGACATGACGGTAATGTCCGCCAACGCCTTCATGGCCTGTTCTGTCAGATAATCTTCATCGTCCTGCATGGCTTCGCCCAATCGAGCCAGGCCGTTAGTAATATTAGGATTGTAATCCCGCAGATAAGGAATGGCTTCCAACCGCAAACGATTGCGGCTGTACGTAGGTTCTTCATTGGTCTTATCGAAGGCTACTTCCAAATTCAGAGCACTTACAAATTCAAAAATTTCCTGCTTCGTAACCCCCAAAAAAGGGCGCCACTTATAATCGACAAGCGGATACATACCGGTCAATCCTTTCGTGCCGGTGCCGCGCAGCAAATGAGCCAGAATCGTTTCCGCCTGGTCGTCCAAATGATGAGCGGTGGCCAAATATTCGTATCCTTCCTTGGCCATTACTTCGTGAAAAAATGCATAGCGCAATTCCCGGCTTATAGTTTCTACGGATTTCTTGTGCAGCTGTGCTTCCTTATTTGCATCGATTACCTTCACATACACAGGAATGTTCAACTGAACGCCGTAAGATTTTACCAGCTCCACTTCAGCCTTACTTTCCACGCGCAGGGAATGATCGATAATAGCAATGCCCAGGCGAAGATTCATACGAGGTTCCCGATTTTTATACCGGGCCAGCCAGAACAATAAGCCCACCGAATCGGGACCGCCGGAACAGGCCACCAGAACGCTGCTGTTCCGTCCAATCGTCTTATGACTTCGTTCATAGGCCTTCACTTTTTTTACAAAGGCCGCCACAGTTTGCGGCGTCTTCGCAGAATCATCCTGCACATGCTGTACATCCATACTAAACTCCTTTATGACAACGTCAGGGTTGCCTCCATACCTTCCATGCCGTCCCGTTCACTGACAACGACATAAGGGATTTGATAATAATCCATAATCGACGTGAGAATCTCCGCGCCGGCCACGATGATATCGGCCCGGTTAGGTTCCAAGCCACGCACTTGGCGGCGCTCTTCAAGCGTCATTTGACGCATATCCATAATCATCACTTCCACCGCTTCACGGGTAAGCTTGTGATTTTGGATGCGGGACGCATCATAAGTTTCCATTTTTAAATCAATGGACGCCAAGGTGGTCGCCGTACCGCCGATGGCGATAAATTCACCGAAAGGACCTGCAATCGGCAACTCTTGGAACCACGGCGTCGTTTCTTCCCACACGGCCTGTGGATCTTCATCGGAGCGCTCCTGCAGACGAACCGCCCCAATCGGATAGGACCGGCTCCAATATACGGAATCCTTGTCGCCTAGAGCCAGCTCCGTACTGCCACCGCCGATATCAATAATCGCATAATGGCGGCCATCAGCCAAATACTCGCCGGCGGCACCTTGAAACCCGTATAAGGCTTCTTCTTCACCGGATAAAATGCGGCCTTCCATAGGGCAAACAGACTGGGCCGCTTCCATGAAATCGTTCCCATTGCCCGCTTCTCGAATCGCGCTGGTAGCCAGGCCCAATACGACAGTAGCTCCATAGGCCTCAATCTTCTGACGAATTTCCCGGAGTGCATCCATCCCCAATTGCCAGGAACTGTCTGTAATTAGCCCTGCACTGTCTCGTGCACCCAAGCGGGTTCGCCACAAAATTTTAGGCTCATTATGCCAGGCTCCGTTCGTATACTCGCCCATCAACAATCGAAATGAATTCGATCCCATATCTACAATCGCTACCTTCAAGCCCATAGGCTCTGCTGAATTACTCACTCTAAATCCTCCTAAATCATAGGAAAAAATAAAAAAGATGATGCGGGCTTCGCATCATCTCAGCAATTAATCTCTGCGACCTCCACGACCGCCTCGTTTAGATTCTGTATTGCGTTTTAAACTGGTCAACCGTTCTTCGCTGTCTTTCAAGAAACGGCTCATCTTATCTTCAAAGGAGAGACCATTATTTTTGCGGCCTGCTGAATTACGACGATTACCATCAAATGAATTTCGATTAAAGTTGTCATTGTTGCGCGGACGCATTTCTCTCTGTTCACGAGCTTCCGTCTTTGGTGCTCGTGCAGCGCTAGGCGCTTTCGGCTGCGTCTGCTTTATAGATAAGCTGATCTTACCTTTTTCATCAATACTTAAAACCTTTACCTTAACCGTATCTTGTTCTTTAAGAAAATCCTGAATATTTTCAACATATTCATTAGCTACTTCGGAAATATGAACTAATCCCGTCTGTTTGTTGCCTAAATCTACAAAGGCTCCAAATTTTGTGATACCCGTAACTGTCCCTTCAAGAACACTACCTACTTCGATGGCCATGCTAACCCGATGTCCTCCTAATTTTTCTAATACTGAAATGCATTAATTTAACATACACAGTTAATTATAAATAACTATAAAAAGCCTTGTCAACACTTATTTAACATAAGGAACTTCGCCCGGTTTTACTAATCCGAGCTCATCGCGGGCCACCTGTTCAATGGCCTTAGGATCTTGCAATTGCTTCTTTTCTTCTTCTAACTGTTCGTTCTTCTTCTGCAGTTCTTCAATTTGAATTTGTAACTGTTTTTGTTGTTGCGAAATAGCCCACCAGTCATAAGCGGCATGAATAAGCGCATATACGCCGATGACTACGACGATAATCTTTATCCATCGCAGAACAACCACAAAGGTATCGTTCCCCTGCTTCTTACCGGCGCTGTTAGACCTATGTTGCGTTTCGCTTTCCGGGCTGCGCCCGCTGCGTCTGCGTTTTTGTTCCTGTCCCATACGAACTGCCTCACTATAAACATTGTATAGCGGCGATTTTAATAGGACGACTATAAATAACCGTCCTATGTGTACTCCGCTTATATTTTTACATAAAAAATTCTTGTTACTAATATTATACCTGTTACATAGAAGAAGAGCCAGCCCTTATTATAAGAACCGGCTCATATATTTATATTTTTTTAAGACGCTCATCAATTGATTCACCATTATAGGTAAATTGCGGATACAATTCCTTTAACGGTAAAAGCACGAAATTGCGCTCCCAAAAGTACGGATGAGGAATGGTTACACGATTGGAAAAGAAGGTGAGGCATTGGCCGTCTTCCTCTTCCCACCAAATAATATCCAGATCCAACGTGCGCGGTCCCCAGTGAATTTTTCGCTCACGGCCGGCTTCCTGCTCCAGCTGCTGCATATAGTCAAGCAGCTCTTCCGGCTTCAAATCCGTCGTCAGCTTCAGCGCTCCATTTAAAAAAGCATCTTGATCTGTATTGCCCCACGGCTCTGTTTCGAGCCATGCAGAGGCCTGCACCGCCGCGATGCGGGGATGCTCTTTTAAGCGCAGCACTGCCTGATTCAGATAAGCCGCACGGTCGCCCATATTGGACCCTACACTCAAATAATACGTATACACTAGATTTGTCCTCGCGTAATTGTCACTTCCACATAGTCGAGCATGCCCGGAATCGGTACGGCCGGTTTACGAACAGCCACAGCTAACCCGACAATGCCGCGATACTTATTCCACAGCTCGTCCGCAATCAAGGTGCCCACTCGTTCCAAAAGTTTTTGACCTTCACCGGTCACAATGGCCTGCACTGTATTATAAATTTCCACATAGTTAATGGAATCTTCCAATAAATCAGACTGACCGGCCTTCGTTAAATCAGTTAACACCGTCACATCTACGAAAAAGCGTTGACCCAATTCATTTTCAGATGCCAAATTACCATGATAGCCATAAAAGCCCATATTTTTTAGTACGATCTTATCCATCTTACTCTCCTCGTAATAATGCATCCGCTACAGCCAATGCTTTCTTATGCATATCCACATTGTGCACGCGCACCATGTCGATGCCCTGCAATACGCCGGTAATACAAGCGGCCACAGTTCCTTCGTCGCGTTCTTCCGGTGGCACGCCGTTTAAAATGGTGCCGATGAATCGCTTGCGACTGGCGGCGAGAAGTACAGGATACTCATATGCCATAATCTCACCAAGGCGCTGCATAACTTCAATATTCTGCTCACCGGTCTTGCCGAAGCCGATGCCCGGATCAAGCCAGATATTTTGCGGTTTTACACCTTCCCGCAGAGCCAAGTCCACGGAGGAGAAGAAAAAGGCTTTCATATCTTCAATAATATCGCCATATTCCGTGCCTTCCTGATTGTGCATGATGATAACCGGCACATTGTGCTTCGCCGCTACGGCCGCCATATCAGGATCATAGCGAAGGCCCCAAATGTCGTTCAAAATGTGAGCACCGTGACTCAATGCGTAATCCGCTGTCTCCGCCCGATACGTATCAATCGATACAGGCACAGAAGACGCTTCCAACACGGCCGGAAGCAACAATTCCATGCGGCTGATTTCTTCCGCTACGGAAATCTGCGTATGACCGGGACGAGTAGACTCTACGCCCAAGTCGATAACATCCGCGCCATGATTTACCATGTCGCGCGCCCATGCGGCCGCCGTCTCCGGTGTGTTGTATTTGCCGCCGTCGGAAAATGAATCCGGTGTGCCGTTTAAAATTCCCATAATCAAGGTTCGGTTGCGAAGCTCCAATCGCTTACCGTCACTCCACTGATAGCTGCGCCGTTTGAGCATCTGTTATTCCTCCTAACATCGTCAAGGCTTCCTCGCGAAGGGGGCCGCTTTCACCCAGCACACCGCGACATTCCAATGTCTGCACAACGGTGCCCTGAGGAAACTCACCCTTCACCAGCATACACATGTGAGTGCCTCGAATTCTGACCAATACGCCGTCGGCGCCCAGTTCCTGTTCGATTGCATCCGCAATTTGCTTCGTCAATCGCTCCTGAATCTGCGGCCGATGAGCTAAAATATCTATGACATCGCCGAACTTACTGATGCCGGCGACGCGCCCCTTGTGGGGCTGATAAATAATATCCACCGTTCCGAAAAAAGGCATCAGATGATGTTCACATACGGAATGGTAGGCAATGCCGGTAACCGCCACGAGCCCTTCGTATTCCGATGTAAATGTTTCGCCCCACACGTCTGCCGTTGTTTTATTGACGCCGGAAAAAAAATCGGCAAACAACGAAGCTACGCGCTCCGGCGTTTTGCTCATCACGTCCGATGTTGGGTCAACCCCCAATGCGTCGAGAAATTGAGCAATCCCCGCTTGAGCCTTTTCCTTCATAACTTATCTCCTATACAATCTTTAAGGTTTATACAATCTTGGTCGTCCAGGATTCTACATTCCATTCTTCTGTAATCCAGGAGCGGTAAAATTCCGGCTCATGGCTTACAAGTAAGATTGTTCCTTTAAAACGGCGCAAAGCTTCACTTAATTCTTCTTTTGCGTCCACATCTAAATGATTTGTCGGTTCGTCCAATACGAGCACATTGTACTGTTCCTGCATCAATTTACACAGGCGTACCTTCGCATTTTCACCACCGGATAACACGCGCATCTGGCTGGTAATATGCTCATTTGTCAAACCGCAGCGAGCCAACGCGGCACGCACTTCGCTATTCGTCATGGACGGATAGGCATTCCAAATGTAATCGAGAGCGGTCATGTCGTTATTGGCCACATCTTCCTGGGCAAAATAGCCAACCTGTAAGAAATCGCCGCGCTCCACTTTTCCGGAAAATGCGGGAATCATGCCCAGCAACGTCTTGAGCAAGGTCGTTTTACCAAGGCCGTTCACGCCGCGAACCGCCACTTTCTGACCACGTTCCAATACAACTTTAACCGGTTTGGTGAGCGCCTCATTGTAGCCCAACACCAAATCTTCCGCCTCCACGATAAAGCGGCTCGGCGTACGTCCTTCTTTGAAGCCGAAAGACGGTTTCAAATGCACCTTCGGTTTTTCCAGGAGCTCCATCTTTTCCAAGCGCTTCGCACGGGAGTTCGCCATGCCCCGCGTCGCTACGCGCGCCTTGTTGCGGGCAATGAAATCTTCCATGCGGCCGATTTCCTGTTGCTGGCGCTCATAGGCTTTAATCGCCTGTTGACGCTGCACTTCATAGGCGGCCAGGAACTGTTCATAGTTGCCTGTATATCGGGTCAGCTTTGCCTGCTCGATGTGATAAATTACATTGACTACAGAATTCAAAAACTCCATATCATGGGAAATGAGGATAAAGGCGTTTTCATAGTTCTGTAAATAATTTTTGAGCCAATCAATATGTTCCACGTCCAAATAGTTGGTCGGTTCGTCCAATAACAGAATGGTCGGTTTCTGTAACAAGAGCTTTGTAAGCAATACTTTCGTACGTTGACCGCCGCTGAGCTCATTTACCAAACGATCCAAACCGATATCCACAAGGCCCAGGCCCTGCGCGGTACGCTCAATAGTGGCATCGATTTCATAGAATCCGCGCTGTTCCAGCTCTTCCTGCCATTCGCCGGTCAACTCCAACAATTCGTTCATCCGCTCTTCCGTGCAGCTCGTCATTTCATTATACGCATCCTGCAGCTGCGTTTCCATGGCAAAGAGGTCGCTGAACGCATCGCGCAATACATCGCGAATAGTCTGCCCTTCGGCGAGTACGCTGTGCTGATCCAGATAGCCTACCGTGCCCTTGTTAGACCACGCTACCGTACCTTCATCGGGTAAAATTTTGCCGATAATGATATTTAAGAAGGTAGACTTCCCTTCTCCGTTCGCCCCGATTAAACCTACATGCTCACCCTTTAACAGGCGGAATGAAGCGTCATCCAGTATTTGACGCGCTCCAAATCCATGCGTTACATGCGACACAGTTAATACGCTCATTCGTCATCTCCCAGCCTTAAACAATGTGACGGCCTATACCTAAGCCGTTCCTATCCGTTCACCGGTTTCGCTGTTGTACCCTTTATACAACGGTACCTCGCAGTGCCCATATGTATTGGCATTCTTCCATATACAGCCCGGTCTCTTTCTACATAATGGAAAAGCCGTCTTTAAAGACGGCTTCGCTTTAACGATTATATTTTACATTTATTTTAAAAGTATGTCAAAAACTGCACTTTTCTACGAAAAATCTCAATTTTTAAACATAATTTTCATGGACTTTACGCTTTACTGAATTAGCATCTCGCCATAGATCTAACGCGTACTGCAACATAGCACACTTAACCTGTTAAGCTTTGTTAATACGCGCCCCATCAGCCTCACAAGCTCCGTAGAGAATGGCGATCTCCGCCATCATCTTGGCACCCTTAATCACCTGCTGCAGCGCTTTGTCCGATTTGGCCGCCGCTACAAACGCAGGTGTGTGAAGGCCTAAGTCCTGTCCGATTTGCAAGGTCAGCTGTAACGTAGGAATCTCATGAGACACATTGCCCATGTCTGTACTGCCTTCCGCCATATCATCCGGTAAGATTTGAGGCATTTCACCATATTTCGTCATTACCTGAAATGCAATATACTGCAAGGTTTTGTCTTCCCGCAAATCTTTAAACAGCGGCTCATAATGGCGGCAGGTAACGGTGGCTCCATATTGTTCAGCACACGCCTGTGCCGTTTGACGCAACGCCGGAAGCATTGTGTTTTCTAAAAACTCCACATGCTTTGCGCGCACCGTCATATGAAGGGCCGCCCTTTCCGGAATAATATTCGGTGCCGCGCCCCCTTCCGTAATCATAATGCCGATGAGCGCCTCGTCGCCCCAAGTGTCCAATAGTGCCTTCACTCGTCCGTAGTAGGTCACCAGGCAATCCAGTGCATTAATGCCGCTCCCCTTAGGCGCCGCAATGTGTGCCGCCTTGCCGTGGAACACCACTTCCAGCGGATGGCTGGCCAAGGACGAACCACCCAGTTCATTAGCATCGCCCGGATGTGTGAGCAAAGCGCCATTATACCCCGCAAAGACGCCGCTTTCCGCCATGTACACCTTGCCCCCTACAGTTTCCTCAGCCGGACAGCCGAAGAACGTAGTTACCGCATCAGGCCGAGCTGCCGCAAAGCCGATAGCCGCGCCCATACTCATAGGCGCAATCAGATTATGACCGCAGCCGTGACCGAGCTCCGGCAGTGCATCGTATTCACCGAGGAAAGCCATTTTAAAAGGAACTTGCCCTTGCAGTTGATTCTGCACTTCACCGTTCTCATGAGTCGGCATTTCACTGCTCTTATGATGCTGCACTTCGCCGTCCTCATGAATCCGAACCACTTTATTATGTTCAGAAGTCACGTCACCTGCAGGATCTCTATCCGCTCGCAAGGACGTTTTCAATTCCGCAATGTTACCGTCGCTCACATCCTGTTGCACCGCAAATCCATACGCTTTCATGACCTCACTGATACACGCCACTGCCTGTACTTCCTGAAGGCCTGTTTCCGGATGGTCATGCAAATATATCGCTGTATTTACTAAATCTGAAGCCGCATCATCAATGGCCTTATGAGCCCGTTCAATCTGCAACTTTATTTCTTCCGTCATTACAAACCTTTCTACTTACACAAAATTTTACTTCTATTCGATTGAATCAGGTGATGTAACCTATCATTCTGATTTGATTGCTTATCTACTCAATCTAATCAGAATCTTTATCTATCCATTCAAATTAGATTGTGTATCTACGTAATCAAGCCACTAGTCCAATATAACCAGTGTGTTGGATATGGCTCTGAAGCTTACATATTGCCCCAACGGCAATGCCCAATGAGGCGCGCCATGACCGGTAGGCACATAGCACACAAACGGCTCCGATCTGCTTGAGTCGCGGCCCTGTTGCATATAGTCCAACACAGCTACGCCGATATCATAATCCGGCTCATCTTCGTCTTCACAGTTGAGGAAATTGCCAAGAGCTACCCCTTTTACTTTTTTTAAAATTCCCTGCAAGCGCAATTGCTGCAACATGCGGTCTAATTTATAAGGAGGCTCGCCTACATCTTCAATAAACAATATAGCATCATCCCAGTCGGAGGATTCCAACGTGTACGGAGTGCCCGCCAAGCTGCAAAGAATAGCCAAATTGCCACCCAATAAACGCCCCTCTTCCATTTGTGCGCCGATAAAGCCGCGTGGCGGCTCCGGTAACGGTTCCACCACTGTAGCGCGGCCTTCCAACAATTCGAAGAGATGGTCCAAATCTGTTTCGCGGTCCGGCTTCACCCAATCCACGCCCATCGGTCCATGATAGGTTATGAGTCGACTGTATCGCTGAATAGCTAAATGCAAGGCCGTACAGTCACTGTACCCCACAAATGGTTTGTGAGCCTTGCGAATGCCCTCATAATCGAGTAAATCTACATAGCGGGCGCAACCGTAGCCGCCGCGCAAAGCGATAACCGCATCACAACTGTTATTGGTCATGAGATCGTTAAACTCCGCCGCCTGCTCCTGAGGCGTACCGCCGTAAAGGCCTTGGCGATAACAGGAAGGGGCAAACAGTACCTTATAGCCGCGTTGCGTAGCAATCTTCTCGATGCGCTCCAGCGACTCTTTCGTACTTGATGCGGGGGCAAGAAAACCTAAGGTCATGCCCGGCTCAATTCGATTCGGTTTTATCCATTCCACAGCCATTACTCCTTACTTTCTATAAGCAGATTTAAAATCCACAATGCCCAAGCTTGACCAGAAGTAGCCGCCGATTGCATCGTTCACCACATATGGTGTTGTAGTGAAGTAAATCGGAATCACTACGCTGTCGTCAAAGAGAATCTGTTCCGCTTCGTGCATAAGCGCCAAGCGTTCCTGCGGATTCGTTGTATTGTGAACGGCAGTCATCACTTCGTTATAACGGGCGCTGTGATACTGCGCGTCATTCGTTTCATCAAAGAACACGTCCAGGAATGTTTGCGGATCTACGTAGTCCCCAACCCAGGACGCACGCGCCACCTGGTAGTGACCGGCTTCACGGTTCGCCATGAATACCTTCGTTTCCTGATTCTGCAATTCCACGTCCGCATGAAGTGTTTCCTTCCAAATAGCCTGAATCGCTTCCGCAATGGCCTTATGAAGTTCATTTGTATTATACAAAATCGTTACCTTCGGTAGTGGTTTATCAGGACCGTAACCCGCTTCTTTCAGAAGTTCCTGCGCTTCCGCCACATTGTACGCTACCAGGTCACCGCCGGTAGCACGGAAATCTGCTTTGCTCTGTTCGTCAATCAATCCGGGCGGTACGAAGGCATATGCCGGTGTTTTACCGCCATGAACGATAGTATCTACAATCACCTTTCGGTCTATAACCAAGGAAAATGCTTTGCGCACACGGGGATCGTCAAATGGCGGTGCCGTTACGTTAAATACATAATAGTAGGTGCCCAAGGACGGCGCCACTTTAAAGTTACCCTGTTCAGTGAGCCGCTTCTGATCCAGTACAGGCGGTTCTACCATCATGTCCACCGCGCCGCCTTCAGCCAAGGTAAGACGCGTACTCTGCGATTCACTGATAGGCCAATACATGGCTTCCAAATTTACTGCGCCGGCATCCCAATATTTTTCATTTTTCACAAAATTCAATTCACCGCTGTGAATCCATTTGGTAAGCACGAACGGACCGTTGCCGATTAATGTTTCAGCCTTGGTGGCCCATGTATCAGGCGCCTTTTCTACAATATCTTCACGCACCGGATAGTATGCATGGAACGCCGTAAGCCCTAAGAAATAAGGAGCCGGTGATTCCAGCACGACTTGCAACGTATGGTCATCCAAAGCCTTAACACCTACTTCATCAGCTGTCGCCTTATCCGTATTATAAGCTTCGCCATTTTTAATGACGTAGAGCATGTACGCATTGCCGGCCGCCACTTTCGGATTCAACACGCGCTTCCACGCATATTCAAAATCCTGCGCACGGACCGGTTTTCCATCGGACCACTTTGCATCAGGTCGCAAATGGAACACATAAGTAAGTCCGTCTTGAGAGATATCCCAAGACTGCGCCACGGCCGGTTCCGGCAAGTCCTTATCATTCAAACGGGTTAAGCCGTCAAAGATAGCCAGTTCCACGATAGACTCCGGCAAGGTTGTCGACTTGGCCGGATCCAGCGAAGACGGCTCCTGCTCAAGAGCCAGGCGCAATGTATTTGGCGGCGTAGAGTCGCTGCGCGTACAGCCGAACAGGCCCAAGAGCGCCAGACTGATTATGAGTAATGCCACAATCCAACGAAGGACTTTGTGCATTTTAGTGTCTGTTTCCATGTGCCGGCCCCCTTCTATCCTCCAAGAATGCTTTTATACGTTCACCCATGGTAGCGCCCATAGCAATCCCCACAGGATTTGGTACCTTCGAAATAAATACGCCAATGCCGAACATTTCATCACCGAGAGGCAAGAGACCGCCGTCATGTTCCACATCTTCAAGCGATCCGGTTTTATGATAAAATCGTGTATCTTCCCCCCAGTAGAACGGCAATTTATCACGAAATTGCTGACGACCGAGAATATTCCACATTTCCTGCCCGATTCGTTCATCATGGCGCTGTATATAAAGTGCTTCATACAACTTCATCAAGTCGGATACGGTCATCAGATTTTCACGGCCCTCCTTGCGGGCTTCGCTATCCATCATAAACCGCTTCAACTCTGTATGTTCCATGCCGATACTCTTCGAATAGCCATTAATGGCGTCAAAGCCCAGATGCTGAATCAACAGATTAGTCGCCCAGTTATCGCTGAGCACCATCATGAGCCGGCATAATTCCAGGCAGGTAAAATGATGCGGTTCTATCAATTCCTGCAGCGCACCGCCACCCATAACCGGCGGCATGGACCACAGATCGATTTTTTCCGTAAGGTCCTTGTAGCCCAGCCGCGCCTCGTGAAATAAAGTAGCCATAATGAGCACTTTAATCATGCTGGCCGAAGCGTGGACCATATTTTCATTATGCGAAAGGATAGGCGTAAATCCACCTTCTTCATTCAATTTTACTACTATATACGAAACTTCTCCGGCCGGAGCCATTGACTGAATCAGCTGCAAGAGCTGATATTCAAGGTTTCGTTCATTCCAACTCTGTTCCATAGCCACTCCTCTTCCCGGATACTACATACGTTGCCAACAAGCTACACGCTGCGCTCCGGTATCTTTCAAGTCAGGCATCTTTTCCCTGCACACAGGCTGTACTTCCGGACAACGTCCTACAAATGGACAGCCTTTAATCTCATCGAGCGGGCTCGGCACTTCGCCGGTCAACACCGGACCGATAGACATTGGCGCCGCCAACGGTGCATTTAACTTGATGAGCGCCTGCGTATATGGGTGCTGCGGATTGTTATACACATCCTGCGTGCGCCCTTCTTCCACCACATGACCTAAGTACATAACGGCCATGGATTGACTCATGTAGCGCACCATATTCAAATCATGGGAGATAAACACATAACCGATTTGTTTCTCCGCCTGCAATTGTTGTAACAATTTTATAATCTGTACTTGAATGGATACGTCCAAAGCGGAAATCGGTTCGTCGCAGATTATGCATTGCGGTTCGCTAATAATCGCGCGACCGATGCCGATACGCTGACGTTGCCCGCCGCTGAATTCGTGTGGGTACGATTCGCCCTGCGCCTTTGTAAGGCCGATTTGTGCCAGCGTAGCTTCTACGCGCTCTGCCGCTTCTGCACGGCTTAATTCTTTGTGCAATGTGAGCGGCTCACTTAAAATCTGCCGCACCGTCATGCGAGGATTTAAAGATGCGTAAGGATCCTGAAACACCATTTGAATATGTTTCAGCACATGAGCATTATCGGCAGGCGATGTTATTTCCTTGCCGGTCACCCAAATGCGCCCTTCACTCTTAGGATAGAGGCCCATCAACGTACGTCCGAATGTGGATTTCCCACAGCCCGACTCCCCTACGATACCGAGAGTTTCTCCGGGCTTCTGACGAAGACTCACCTGTTGCAATGCGCGCACCCGATGCGGTGTGCGGTCAAAAAAGTGCTTCTTCACCGGAAAATATTTAGACAGCTTTTCCGTTTCCCAAATATATTGAGCAGTCCTGTCATATGCGGACTCACTAATCATTGAACTGCCGGGCATTACGTTGCTATTCACTGTGCTACTTTTTACTTTATTACTTTGCACTTCGCCACTTTTCACTTCGCTTTTTTTCACTTCGCTACTTTTCACTTCGCTGTTTGTCACGGATTTGCTATTAGAAGTTTCACTTTGTAAATGATGATTACCAGATTCACTCATGTGTCAGGCCTCCTTTCCTTCACCGGCTGCAAAAAGCCAGCAACGCAAAGCCCGTCCGTTCTGTACAGTCAGGTCCGGTACTTCGCGGGTACAAATATTCATGGCCTGAGAGCAACGAGGATAGAAGGCACAACCATCAGGCAGGCTCAATGTATTCGGTGGCTGTCCACCAATGGCCTGCAGTTCTTTCTTATCCTTCGTAGGCAGCGAAGCGAGCAGTCCTTTCAAATACGGATGCTGCGGCGTATTAATCAACTCTTCCACCGTGCCCGATTCCACAATCTGCCCTGCGTACATAACAGATACCCGTTCACAAACTTGGGCAATAACGCGCAAGTTGTGAGAAATTATGATCATGCTCATACGCTCTTTCGCTACAAGCTCTTTTAATAATAGTAAAATCTGTGCTTCCGTCGTTACGTCCAATGCGGTAGTCGGTTCGTCGGCCAATAAAATGCGAGGACGTCCGGCCAAGGCCATGGCGATAACAACACGCTGACGCATACCGCCGCTGAGCTCATGAGGATATTGCTTCAAACGCCGCTCCGGATCGGCAATGCCCACCTTGCGAAGTAGCTCTACACACTCCGCATCCGTATCAACGATTGCCGGCGAACCGGACGCACCGGATGCCTCCGCATCAGAGTTCAATTTACCTGCCCCATCCACAGCTGACGGATTAGATGCGGACACATCAGAACCGGCTCTGGCGGTCCCTGTCGCACCATAACGCGCTTTATAAAGCTCTACAGATTCTTTCAACTGCGTTCCCACGGTAAGCAGCGGATTCAATGCGGTCATAGGGTCCTGAAAGACCATGGCCACTGTAGTGCCTCGCAATTGCTGCCAAGTTTCCTCGGATGCGTCCTTCAATTCCTGACTTTCAATTTTCAACGAATCCAACTGCACCGTAGCATACTGTTTCGGCAACAGGCCCATGAGGGACTGGAGTGTTACGGATTTGCCGCACCCCGACTCGCCTACCAGTCCGAGCACATCGCCTTCGTTTAACTGCAAAGACACACCGCGCACGGCTTTGGCAGGACCGGAAAATGTATTAAATGTTACGGACAGATTCTCCAGTTGCAACAGCACCTGCGGCGCATGACCGGCAGTCTTTGTATTCATAGATTCCATCATTTCACATTCTCCTTAGGGTCCAATGCATTGCGCAAACCGTCTCCAAAAAAGGTGAAGCCCAACATGGTAACGCCAATCGCCACGGCCGGTGCAATGAGCTGGAACGGATAAGATCGCATGGAGTTAATCCCTTCCGCAGCCAACACGCCCCAGCTGGCCATAGGTGCACTTACACCAAGACCGATAAAGCTGAGAAAGGCTTCCGTGAAAATAGCTTCCGGAATAGCCAATGTCATGGTAATTACAATAGGGCCTACACAGTTCGGTAACATGTGGCGGAATAAAATTCGCCAGCTAGGCACGCCCATAGAACGAGCGGCCAGCACATATTCCTCATTTTTAAGGGCCATAATCTGACTGCGCACAATACGAGCCATGGTCAGCCAATAGGCAATCCCCAAGGCCAGGAAAATGGATGTAAGGCCCGGCGATAAAATAACCATGAGTAAAATAACATATAACAATAAAGGAATACCGTACAAAATATCTACAAAGCCCATCATAAGTCGGTCCACTTTGCCGCCCATGTAGCCAGCAATACTGCCGTACACAACGCCGATAACCAGGTTAATGGCCGCCGCTACAAACCCAACGACCAAGGATATACGCGCACCATATACAACGCGAACATATAAGTCGCGCCCCAGCGTATCGGTTCCGAACCAATGCGCAGCGGACGGTGCTTGATTGGCCTGCGTTAAATTCTGATCTGCATAGGTGTAGGGCGAGAGCCACGGCCCCACAATGGCCAACACAATCATACATACAATAATACAAAGCCCTAAGAGAGCCAATTTATTTTCTTTTAAACGAGCCCATGCGGACGGCCGTTTAATATACACTTCAACTTGTGCGGACGCCCGGTCGATGAGCGGTAAAAAATCATCTGCCTGTCTTACCTGTCTCATAGGTCATCCTCCTCTTCCATCGTAATGCGCGGATCGATTAAAGGATATAAAATATCGATCAGCAAGTTAAACGCAACTACAAGGGCACTATAAAATATAGTCACCCCTAAAATAACCGTGTAGTCGCGGTTGTAAATAGACGTAACAAAAAATTTCCCCAATCCGGGAATGGCAAAAATCGTTTCCACAATGAAACTGCCTGTTAACAGCGCCGCCGCCAGCGGTCCAATATAAGTCAGCACCGGCAATACAGCATTGCGCAGCGCATGTTTTACGATAATCTGAAACTTAGAAAGCCCTTTGGCTCGCGCCGTTTTAATATACTCCTGCTGTAACACTTCAATCATAGTGGTACGTGTTAAACGGGCAATGAAGGCCATCGGCTGTGCGCCCAAAGTTAAAATAGGCAACACCATGTAAGCCGGCCCCTTCCACAGGGCTACCGGGAAAATAGGCCACACGAAGCCCAGCCAGTACACCAGCACGGCGCCGATGATAAAGGTAGGCACTGAAATGCCGATAGTGGATCCGATGGTAATGAGATAGTCCAGCCATGTGTTAGGACGAAGTGCACTGCCCACGCCGGCAATGATGCCACCTACCAATGCGAATGCTAAAGCCCCCAGGCCCAATTGCGCGGACACGGGGAACGATTCGCCGATAATTTCATTTACACTGCGGCCGATGTACTTATAGGACGGCCCTAAGTCAAGCTTCGCTACATGACTCATATAATCCGTATACTGCTTCCACAAGGGATCATTCAAATGATATGTGCTCTCTATGGTCGCCTTAATCTGTGGAGGCAACTTTTTCTCCTCTGTAAACGGTCCGCCCGGAATGGCCCGCATAAGCAAAAATGTTATGGTTATAATAGCCCACATCACGACAGCGGCGCCTAAGAGACGCTTTATAATATACTGTGTCACACTCGTCACACTCCTTTGTGGAAAATGAAAAAACTCATAACCTTATTATACATGAAAGATTTTTATTTACAGCATATTTTGCCCCTGAAAACAACGAGAATACATAATACATGAAAATACATTATGTTAACATTCAACTGAAACTGACTCATAATTCAAACTGTCCTATTCATTTTTATATTTCTGTACATTTACACATGACAGGATATTTCTTACAATACTCTTAGAAAAAATATTAGAAAAGAGGCTTACTTATGAAACCTGTTAATCCTGTACCGACTATTTTATCGATTCAAGATATGAGCTCCATCGGACGCTGTTCCCTCACAGTAGCAGTGCCGATCATCAGCGCTCTCGGCTCGCAGGCCGCTCCATTGCCAACAGCGTTGCTTTGCAACCACTTGGAATATGAGCACTACGAAATGGTGGACTTCTCCGACCATTTGGATCCATTCATGAAATGCTGGGTAAAAAATGACATTACCTTCGATGCAATTCAAAGCGGTTTCCTCGCATCACCTGAACAAATTCACATCGTTATCGAAGCAATCAAACGTTTCGGAACTGAAAATACACCGATTATCGTTGACCCGGCCATGGCGGACGACGGTCATTTATACTCCGTATACAATCAGAAAATGATTGAAGAAATGCGCACCTTGTTGGGCCACGCTCATATTATTAAACCTAACTACACGGAAGCAACCTTCCTGTTGGATTTACCATATGAACCGGAAAATGTAACACCTGACAAAGTACAACAAATCTGCGAAGAGCTTCACAAAATGGGCCCTCGCCACGTTATCATGTCCGGCGTGCCTGATCCTGAAAATGCGGTTGTAGCCATTTATGACGGCGAAGACCAATCCTTGCAGATGATTAAGACGAAACTTGTTCCTGTAAAAGCCCACGGCACAGGCGATATTTTCACCGCCGTGTTGACCGGCTGCTTATTGCAGGGCTATTCCACTTATGAAAGTGCTTCGTTAGCTGCACATTTTACAACTGACGCGGTTAAATTTACGCATGACACAATCGGCTCCATGCGCAATGGTTTATTGTTTGAGCCACTCCTTGGGGAGTTGACTAAACTCGTAAAACGGGGGGCGTAACAAATGAAATTCTCTATTCGCGACATTGTTTACATCGGCATGTTATCGGCCATTATGGTATTGGCTACCTTTATTTTCGTTCCATTGCCGGCCGGTGCTATGGCGCATCTGGGCTCCGCCGCCCTCTTCACCATTTCCTCTTTATTCGGCGGCGTTTACGGCGGCTTGTCCGCAGCGCTCGGCTCAGCCATTTTCGACATGTTGTCCGGCAACTATGTTTATACCGTTTACTCTATCATTATCAAAGGGCTTTGCGGCCTTATGGTAGGCTATATGGTAATTGGTCTTTGGCCAAATCGTCAGAAACTCCGTGAAGTTTCCATGGGCCGTGTATTTATGGCCATTATCGTAGGCGCTATCTGGACAGCAGCCGGTTACTTCGTAGCTTGGGCAAATGTATTGAACAGCTATGATATGGCAATCGTTCGTTTACCGGCCAGCTTCATTACCAGCGGCGTCGGTCTTCTTATTGCCATGTTCCTCATTCCTGCATTGCGGAACATTAGAAAATAATATGAATACAAACAAACGACTTGAGACTGTACTATCTCAAGTCGTTTTTTATTCCCCAATAACCTTCTATTCGAGGAATAAACTGCATTTAAAACGTTATTTTTCAGGCCTTTCTTGCGGTTCGTCCCCGTTCCCTTTAAATCCCATCGTTTTTGTGCTATAATAATTAAATTAAAAAGTTTACTAGAAAAGGACGATAGTATGGACATCTTGTATAATATAGGCGTAGCGCTTCTCATGGGGATTGTAGCCTTCTCCATTACGCGTTGGGCCCATACTAATAACATTAAAATTCTGCAGGTTCAGGGCCGTCTTAACCGCTTGCAGTTTTTAATCGGTCTCATCGGGCTCACCCTCATATCGAGCCTGTTTGATAACCTCATTGCACTGCTTACCGAAAAAGTAGTCGTACTGGTCGCCTATTGGGCCATTCGATTCTTCGCCTTTACGGGACACAGCATTTTATTATCTTTCTTCTATGTGCTCTATGCGCGACGCTTTCAGGACATGTCCATTCACGGATTATTCGGTATCCTGTGGTGCCTTTTCATGGCCTTCACCTATCCATACACCAATATAAAATCATGGAACTTTTTCTTTCTCTTAATTGCGTGGACAGTGAACGGCTTACTCCTCTTCATTCCGGGCAAAACCACAGCCAATCCGTACGGACTTCCGCCTAACTGGCCTAAATCATCAAGCAGTAAAAAATCTCGAAGTGCAAGAACTCGTCGTTCTGAACGATCCATGCAGGGATAATACAACGTCAATAAAATAAAAAAATAAAAAAATAAAAAAAATATTACACATGATGTAATAAATAGGAACTAATAAACAAAAAGAACCCTTTGAAACACAATCATTTCAAAGGGTTCTTTTTACATGGGGAATTTAATTGTCGCATATGGTTTTACATACATTCAAGACCGGCTCTGATTACTGTTTCGCAAGGTAATAACAAGCTCCGTTATGGACGCGCTCAAAGAGTCCATCTTGTGCTCCAGGCGCAACAACAAGTAAGACGCTACTACCATAGGAAAGCCGTAATTCGCAGCGGCCGTCAACACATCATCCATACTCCACCTCCTCATTACTATACATTACGAAAAAGTGAGTATGTCAACCAATTTCAGCCAACACAAAAGCCTCTTTACAGAATTGTCTTCTATAAAGAGGCCTGAAGTCTCAACAATATATAATTTGTCATTTTATAATTCATTGACTAAACCGAATGACTAATAAGCCATTCTTTCAGCTTACTCACTGATACTGAATTATCTGCTACCCCAATAATTAACGCTTCCGCTTCATCATCCGAATAAGACAAATTAATCTCTTCCAACGCTAAATATATCTGCATCGAATGAAAAGCTATTCGCTTATTTCCATCAGTAAATGCATGATTTTTTGCTAATCCATAGCAAAGTTGTGCCGCCTTATCATAAATGGTAGGGTATAAATCTTCACCGCCAAATGTCTGAAATGGCGTATTAACAGCTGATTCCAATAAATTTAAGTCATGAATACCTGATTTCATAACTGACGATGCTTCTAAATCCTTATGAAACTGTATAATGTCATCGATCAATAAATGTATGATTTTATTCATCTATTTTCCAATCTTTTATACAAATTTTGGTTTCTCTTAAGGATTTCTGCCGATAAAGCCTTCATTCGTTTAGCCAAATCTTCAGAGTTTTTAGATGTAATTATAACTTTTTCCTGATTGTTGTCTGAATTGTTTCTTTTCGACATATAGAGCATCCTTTCTTAATATTTTTTCGAACTTCTTAATTAGATTATTTTAAGAAGCCGTTTATTATCTAATTAACAAAATCCATTCCAACAAGGTACATACGATGTAGGCAATGATAAACTTAACTTTCTGTTTGCGGTCCCGATCTTCGTCGGCAATGCGCAAACGCTGTGCCAGGAAGCGCTTATCACGAATCTGCAGAAGCAGGTCACGAATGCTGGCCTGACATTTTTCATCCATGGTCATGCCGTCTTTTTTCAGCGATGCCTGTTGAATGGTAATACGGCGCTGCAATTTACGCATCTGAATCTTAATGTTGTTATGAACAAATGCACTTTGCCACTTTTTACGAGAGTCAAAATACATATAAATATAGCGCGGTATGTTCATGACAATAAAACTGATGCACAAAATGCCCAGAGAAATTAAGAAGTACGTGGAGAACGAGAATTCAATCGTTTCCGTCGGTAAATAGTGATGTAAAATTACGAAACTGATCCATACGCCGATAGGCAACAGCAATACGGCCGCCATATCAACGGAACGAACCCAGCTTGTTTTTACCGGAATATCTGTAAGATTATGAGTCTCCACCTCGTCGCGGAATGCATAGTACTCCAACTGAAGGGCAGATTGCTCGGTTTTCGCATTAATCAACAACGCAGGACCTTTGGCTTCCGGAGAACGGGCCGGCCAAGGAATGAGGCGGCGAATCTGACTGTCCGGTGCCAGGTCGAAGCGAATAATCCCCTTTTTCTCAAATCGCACAGTGGAGCCGTCGTCACCAATTTCAAAAGGATTGAAGAAGGTGCCCAATAAGCTTAAGCTCCAATTGCCTAAGAGGTGAACTATGGTGTTTAAGATAAAACCGCCCATATCCACATCTGACATATTTAATTTTATAGAAAAACCCGTTGCATAGTCGTCAAACCATAAGTCTTCAATAGAATACTCGATGTTGATAACATTGCCCAACGTGGTAATTATGCCTAAATATACTTTATTATTAGGTTCAAACTCAAAAGTAACAGAGTAAAATAACCAGTGATTTCGTAATTGCGCCTTGATTATGCGATTAATCGCATCCTCTTCCACACTGATGATACGATGATCGTATAAGTTATTGGCCTCCGAGTTGCATTCGATTGTCTCAATATCTGCTTCCTCAGGAGCCACTGCCGGTAACGCATGTTTACGAGTCTTAGCGGTTACATTCTCTGCTAACTCCAATAAACGTGTTACTATATTACTCATAAATCCCCCTATGGATTTAATATGTTCTTAATATTGCAATTATACCACAGAAGGATTTATTTTC
The DNA here is from genome assembly GCF_018364065.1 of Veillonella sp. Lineage (GTDB taxonomy): Bacteria > Bacillota > Negativicutes > Veillonellales > Veillonellaceae > Veillonella_A. The sequence continues at coordinate 48,252 of NZ_JAGZMO010000004.1, read as the reverse complement.
AAATACTGCACCTTTTCGGTCAGGTCAGTATGTGCCTATGAAGTTGTATTGCCGGGTATTCGGAATCCGCAAGGTTAGGAGGACTACATGAGTCTATTTGCATGAGTCTATCTGTATGAGTGTAAGTGCTTATTCAAAAAGCTTGGTTTGCGAATTACCGGAAAAGTGCCTGCACCATATTATACGAACATAAATGACACAGTTATATCGGATCCTTCAGTTTAAAGCGCATAGCTTTCGTTTCAAAGGCTCGAATCGGGGTATCGTGAACAACTGCGTTTACTTGTGTACAGCCGGTCGCTCTTAAGCGTCTTTCTGAACCACGCATTGCCATCATACCCAAATTTGCCTTTTTCATCATACCGTTCACCGATTCCTTTCTGCCTTTGTAGCAGCCCAGTAAAAAGTTTGAATCATTCAATTTATGGAAAAACGCCGTCAGAAGAGTGTTGCCTCGCTTGCAACTACCCTATAACGGCGCTTCCCTTCTTAATTTTATTGTAACTGAATCATGTCAAAATGCAATAGGACCTACAAAAGCTTTACTAAAGCCTTACGGAATCTTTAAGCTACAGCATTTCCATGGAGAATTTACAAAACTACAGCCTTTCCATGGAGAGTTTGCAAAACTATAGCCTTTCCATGGAGAGTTTGTAAAACTACAGCGTTTCCATAGACAGTTTGCGATAAGCGTAGAAGGACCCCTTCTTCGCCATCAACTCTTCGTAAGTACCGTCTTCTATAATGCGTCCTTTATCCATGAACAAAATGCGGTCCATATTTTCTAAACCGCCTAAATGATGTGTTACACAGATAACTGTCTTATCTTCCATCAGGCTGTACAGGGAGTTCTGAATCTCCTGACGCACTACCTGATCGAGGCCTTCCAACGGTTCATCCAACAAGAGTATAGGACTGTTGCGAAGCCACAAACGGGCCAAGGCAATACGCTGGCGTTGACCGCCGCTCACGCCCATACCGCCGCTGCCGATAATCGTTTTAAGCCCTTTAGGCAAGCCGTTTACCCATTCATCAAGCTTGGCAAACTTCAACGCACTCTCAAGCTCTTCAGCAGTTGCTCGCGGCTTTGCCAATCGAATATTATCTTCAATGGATGCATGGAATAAATACGTATCCTGCGTTAAGCTGCCATAAAAATCTCGGGCTTGGCTAATCGTAATGTCACGCAACTCATGATTGCCTAAGAAAATGGAACCTTCATAGGAGTAAAAACGCTCCAATAACGTAAGTAATGTGGTTTTACCGGATCCGCTCGGACCAACTAACGCCACCTTCTCTTTCGGTTTAATGGCAACCGATAAATTCTCATACACCGGCTTCGCATCATAGGCAAAGCTTACGTTTTTAAACGCAATCCCCACCGGTGCCGGATTTACATCAATATTTGATGATACCTCACCATTCACAGCCGCTTTCTCCGCCGCCAAATCTTCAACGGCCACCGGTTGCTCTGCCAAGTCCACTAAGCGACGAATCGCAGCCTTGCTTTCACGACCGTGATACCAAGCGACCGCCAATGGGCCTAAGGCTTCAAAATAGGACTGCAGGGAAATGGCCACAACAGCAATGAATACGCCTTCCTGCTGATTATGGGTCAGCGGCACCATGATGAGTGCCCCCGCTACCATCGTCAGTTGTGTAAGACCTAACAGCATGGTATCGCCCAGGTTAACACCGCGCTCTACCACATGCTGTGCCCGGCTCAACTGTTTGAACTGACCGTTTACATATGTACTTACATTACGCTCCTGCTGATAAGTCAGAATATCCATAATACCGGCCAGGCTTTCTACAATCGTATTCTTCACCGCACTGCGGCGCATCAGCGATTCGTCAATAGCCACCCGATTATGTAAATACACGCTGTAAGGAATCGCTACAGCACCTAAGAAAAATGCCAGGAGCAACAGCCATACTAAATGCATAGAGAACTGTCCTAAGAAGTACACGCCAATAATGGTCAATAATACAGCCCCTGCGGGCGGAATAATTACGCGCAAGTAGAAGAACTGTAATGTTTCAATATCCGCCATGATGCGGCCCAGCATTTCGCCTGTACTGTAACGGTTAAATACGGCCGGAGCCAACGGTTCCAGCTTTTTATAAAACCATACGCGAAGGCCATATAACCCTTGGAATGCCATGTGATGCGACACATATCGTTCAATATATCGGCACACGGCGCGGCTGATACCGAAGAAGCGAACCCCTACGATAGCCAAACTCAACGCAGCCAATTCAGGTTGCAGCGCGGCCTCTGTAATCAACCAGGCCGATGCAGTCAACAAGCCTACGTTCATAAACACGGTGAGGAACGAGAACAATAAGCTGAGCCATAACGAATTGCGTGCCGGCCCTAATACGGCAAACAAGCGACTTAACAATTCGCCTGTGGAGTGTTCTTTCTTCACACCACTTGTAAATTGCTGACTTTTAATATCTCCTGCTGCGGAAGTTCCGTCAGCTGTAATAATGTTTCCAACAGCTGTAGTTTCAGTTGAAGTTTCAGCTGTAATTTCGGTTGCGCTTCCAATTGTAACTTCAGCGCGTGCCTCATTCACTACATAAGCCGCATTCGTTTCGTCAGAACGATGCGCCATAGATGTAGTTACTTCTTCGCGAACAGCCTCAAGCGGCTGTCCCATGCCGGCCGCTACAAGGTGGCTGAAATAGCCGCCCTTTTGCACCAGCTCGTCAAAATTTCCTCGTTCTACGATAATACCGTTCTGCATAACTAACAGCTGATCGGCCCAACGCATAGTTTGCAGACGATGACCAATCATCAAAACAATGCGGTCCTTCATCAAATTCTGTAAGGCTTTCGCCAAACTCTGTTCCGTTGCCACATCGAGGTGAGCCGTAATTTCATCGAGTACAAGAATAGGCGCCTGTTTTAAGAATGCTCTAGCCAATGCAATACGCTGTTTCTGACCGCCCGACAATCCCAGACCACCTTCACCAACTACCGTATCCAAACCTTTCGGAAGTTCTCTCACGAAAGATTCCGCTTCCACCTGGCGTAAGGCTTCATAAATAGCCTCATCATCGGCATCTGAAGACATTTTAATGTTGTCGCGAAGCGTACCTTGGAACAAATGAGGTTGCTGCGGCACGAAGGTAACCAATTGACGCCAACGGCTCGCGTTTACGTCCAGCAAATCAGTACTGTCTACTAAAATACGGCCTTTCGTTGGAGCCATGAGACGCAGCAGTAAGTGAGCAATCGTACTCTTGCCCGCACCGCTCTGCCCTACCAGCATAGTTACGTGACCGCGTGCCAAGGTAAAGGAAATATTTTGAAGAAGAAAATCAGCATGTTCATTGATTTCCAATAAGTCCTTGTTAGCGTCAGACGCCACAACATGTTTAGAATTAACCCCTACATTCTCTTTACCATTATCTTTTGCAATCGTTTCAGAGTTAGACGATGCAGTTTTTTCAGAGTTGGACGATATAGTCTTATTAGAATTAGCTGCTCCATAATCATAGGTTACAGCATCAAACTCCACTTTTTCTATCAGGTTTTCAGGCATAAAAGAGCCCGAAACCGGTTCCTGCACAGGTAGTGCGAGGAATTCGTCTACTTTTGCCAGGCTGACCTGTCCGGCCATGCCTGTATGGAAGGCTGCGCCCAACTGACGGAGCGGCGCGTAAAATTCCGGCGCCAATAAAAGAACGAAGAAGGCAGGCAGGAATATTTCCTGTCCGTATAGCAACGCTACGCCCATGTACACCGCGATTAGTGCGGTACTGATTGTACTGATAAGTTCCAGCACCAAAGCGGACAAAAAGGCCACGCGCAGTACACGAAGTGTGGAATCTCTAAACTCTGCAGACAAACGCTCAATGACGCTGACCTGTTCTTCTGAACGGCCGAACAATTTAAGAGTTACAATTCCCTGCAGCACATCGAGGAAGTGACCGCTCAAGAAACTCATACGCTCCCACTGCTCTTTATTCATGGACTCCGCTTTACGACCGATTAGAATCATAAAGAACGGAATGAGCGGGAACGTAACTAATAAAATAATGGACACCCATGGCGCCGCATCAATAATGGCAATGGCCATCACGATAGGAATCATAACGGCGTAGAGCATTTGCGGCACATACCGCGCAATGTACGCCTCCACATTTTCCAGTCCGTCCGTCATCAAGTGAACTACATCACCATGCCGTTCCCCTGTAAACGGTCCAAGCCGCATCAGATGTGTCCAAATTCGATGACGCAGTTCTTCTTTAGCTTCACCGGCCAAATCCTGCGCTACCTGCTCCTGCAGGTACGTAGCTCCGAGGCGTACCGCAATGGCTACTAACAAACAAAGTATTGTAGCCTGCACATCCGCCAGACTCTTCCCTTCAAAGAAGGTCTCATTAATTAAATTGGCAAAGAACCAGGCCTGGCCTACAATTGCCAACGTTCCTAACAAGCTAAAACTCCCTAGCTTTATAGCCTTTCCCTTTAAACGAATTAGCTCATCCCGAGCAGTTTTAACTATCACATAGGCCTCCTATGATAAAAAACTATGGTAAATAAAAATTATAGTAAATAAAAAAGGTAAATGCAAATTATGATAAATACAAATCATAGCAAATACAAACTATGGTAAGTACAAAATCTAACAAAATGCGTTATATCACAAAAAAAGCACATGCGGCGCATGTGCTTTAATTTTGCTTATCTGAACATTTGTGGTACGAACCAAGTATCTTCATCACTTACTTCAGCATCTGCACCGTCATCGCTGATGATCATCGGTACAGGATCGCTTACGGAGGTGATTTCACCGGTCATGGCATTCAGCGTAATATCAACTTTTTCGCCATTGCGATATACAGCCACTACATAAGTAGTTTCGCCATTTTCAGTGGATAAAATCCAACCTTTGCTAAGAGCGTCCTGACCAATCTTAGCAACAGCAATCGATTCCGCTTTCTTAGGATCCATTACATTCAATGGATTGAAAATGCGGTTAGGAATATCTTTTTCCTTGCGCTCTACAGTTTCTTTAATAATTTTAGATGTAATAACATCAATCTGTAATTTGTATGTATTTTTAACCGTATAGCCCACTACTTCATAATAGAAACGACCTTTTGCAGGTTGCAAAGAAATGGAGTGAATGGCGGAATTTGGATATTTTGCCAAGAAGATACCGGCTACTTCGCGCATGCTGAGAACCATGGACTGATTGTTTTCACGGTTAGTCAACTGCACTGTGTTCGTGTTAGTCTGTGCCGGTGCATCAGATTTTATATCAATAGCTACACCGTTGGACTTCGTTGCATCAGCTGCAGATACAGTACCCATGGTGCTAAGCGAAAAAGCGCTTACAGCCATAACTCCGGCAACTGCCAGAGACATTACTCGTTTATTCATTATAGACCTCCTATATACAAATATACTTTAGTATATCACATAGAGTATTGGTTCTCAATGAGACATTTTATATGTATATCGCATATAACATCAGTTTTAATACAATTTTTGATTTACGTTAAACAGTATCTCCCTGCAGTTTATTTTTTATCACTATCCGCCGCTGGGGTTTCAACAATTTTCACTTCCACCTGTTGAACCTCAATTTTAGATTCAGCTTTCTGACGTTCTTTTTTACGCTGTTCTACGTATTCATCATGCTGCGCCTTGTGCTGCAAACGTTCGTCCACATCTTCGCGCACCAATTTATACACCGTAGCCACAATTGGCACGCTGAGTAAAATGCCCGGTACACCGTACAAAGTACCACCAATGGTGATAGCCGCAAATACCCAGATGCCCGGCAATCCCACGGAGCTGCCCACAATTTTAGGGTAAATGAAGTTACCTTCCAATTGCTGCATCACTACGAGAACAATGATAAAAATCAACGCATCCATCGGACTCACGGACAAGAGCATGATAAGGCCCATGGCACCGCCAATATAGGCGCCCAATAACGGAACCAATGCAGTCAAACCGATTACGCAACCGATAGTCAATGCATATGGTACGGAGAAAACGGCAAGACCTGCGCCAACCATAACGCCCAGGATGAGAGCATCTAAAAACTGACCGATGAAGAAACTGCTGAATACCTGACTGGCCGTGCGCCAAATATGAGACAACTGACCAACTCGATATTCTCTTCCGTAGGCTCTGAATAAACGGCCCAATTGGGAACGAAGTTTTTCTTTGTCCAACAATACATAAATGGCAAAAATAAGACCAATTACGAAGTTGAACACCATTTCCACCGTATCGCTCATGGTCTGCACAATATAACGACCGCTGTCGGCGCCGAATTTACGAAGATTATCTGCGTAATTTTCCGGTGCAATCGTATTCATTACGCCGGACGATGTCAACGCCGGTGTGTTGCTGATGAAGTTGTTAATATACTTCATACTATCGTTATACAGTCCCGGAATAGCCTGTACGATAATGCTCAAGGAATGTACCAGCTGTGGAATCGCCATCCAGCCAACAATGATGATTGCCAGCAATACGGCTAAAATCGCCAATATAATACATACGGGACGACGTGATTCAACGACCCATTTATTGGTACTCTTCGGTGCATAGATTTGTTCAAAACGTTTTACTATGATATTGAGTATAAAAGCAATTAAAACGCCCCACACAAGCGGCATAACCGCGTTAACGCCGGTGCGCAATATAACCAGTAATGAGTCAAATCGGATGGCAATGAGGAAAACAATGCCCGCCAAAATAATTAACGTTACAATGTGTTTATATTCTTTTAATGGATTCATACTTATGTCACTCTTTTTTCTAGCGTACTCCTCTTACAAAGGATACGAAACTACTTTTATGCAAATAAATGATCTAATGAAGCCTCATCTAAAATGGTGCCTACTGTAAATGGTCCGAAAATACCGAATCGGGCACTTACTTCGTCAAAGCGCATTTCGTTTACGATTTTTTTGAACTGAACCGGATCATCGGACGTGAGTGTAATACCCCATTCCCAATCATCAAGACCGCAAGCGCCGGTAGTGAATTCTTTAATGGTGTCTTCGTATTTCTTGCCGATTTGACCATGAGAACGCATCATACGGCCACGTTCTTCACGCGGTGTCATGTACCAGTTATCTGTCAAATGACGCTGTTTGCTCATAGGATAGAAGCACATGTATTTTAAACGAGGAACTTTCGGATACAGGCGAGCCTGTACTTTCGGATGATTAATGTCGGCTTTAAAATAGTTACTTACTTCAATTACGGACACGAAGGATGCTGTTGGAATCAACACGGCGCCGATAGCCAATTTGCGAAGCTGAGTTTCACGAGCCGTTACTTCTTCCAATGTAGGCTCTAAGAACCATACCAGTAAATCGCCTTTTTGACCGGCCACATTATATAAGGCATAGCTTGAAGTTTCTGCTTCATGACCTTTTTCCAATTCTGCAATGAACGCTTTGAATTCGCTCAGTGCAGCCGCCTGTTTTGTAGCTTCCCAGGATTTCCAAGCCTGAAAATCAATGCGGTACGTAGCATGAATGCTGAACCAGCCTTCGTAAGTAAGAACAGCCGGAGATTTTACTTCGCCGTCTTCCTGACCATGACCATGTCCGTGACCATGACCGCCTTTATGTGCGTGGCCTGCATCTGCCAAATTTGAATTGTGAATTCCCATACCGTGATGAATCTTTTGTTCTTCCATCGGACTTCCTCCTTTATCGTTTTATGGGTTTGAATAGCATAAATAGCTTTAACAGTTTATAGCGTTATTCGCTTTAATAGCATTTACAATTGTAACAGTTTTAACAATTTTAACGCTTTAACTTGCTTTTAACATTATCGTTTTAAAAAGTGTTTATCAACTAAGGCTTTTGCTTGACGTACTCCGTCCGGCATACCGACGCCGTCAAACGGTGTACCGATCATGTGAAGACCCGGGTAGGCTTTCGCTGCATAGGTAGTAACTCGTTCAATCATGTCACGATGTCCTACCTTATATTGCGGCATGCTCTTGTTGAGTCGGGTTAATTCCACCCACAAAGGTTTTGCCGTAAAGCCCATGATTTTCTGGATTTCTTCCAAGGCCAATACTTTCAAACCTTCCTCATCCAAGCGCTGCACCGTATCATCGCCCGGCTTGCCCATGAACACGCGGAGCACTACGCGATTATCCGGCGTCGTCTGCGGCCATTTCGCACTAATATATGTGCAGGCCGTAAGCGGCGTGTCGCATTTACGGGTAATAACAAAGCCCGTGCCGTCCAGTTTGGCGTCAAAGGTGGCCTTGTCAAAGCCCATAATAGCGATGGCGCAGGACGATAAATCCATATCGATCAATTCGTTAAACGCCGCATCATGGCGGAACCATGGTGCATAGCTTTGCGGCGGCGTCGTAATAATCAATTCGTCATACGGAGTTTTAGCCGTACCGCCCAACACATAGCCTGCATCAGTCTTCTCAATACTTGTTACATCCGTATTTTTATATAATGTCACATTGGCCGGCATCTGTGCCACTAAAGCATCGATAATCGATTCCAAACCGCCGGTAAGCTGACGGAACTGGCCGCTCGGCTTAGTTCCTGACGTACCGCGCTGTTTACGGGCCGCCAACATACCTTTTACCATGTTGCCGTATTTTCGTTCCATGGCATGAAACTCAGGGAACGTGGCATCAAGGCTCAATTCGTAAATATTGCCACCATAAATCCCCGACAAGAGCGGTTCGATCAACTTATCCATCATTTCACTACCCAGATGGTATTTGAAAAATTCCCCGATAGACACGTCGCCATCCGTTGGATACGGGCTCTTGAAGAAATCCTGACCGGCTCTGATTTTAGCAGGCCACGAAAGCAAAGTGGACTTTGCAAACGGAATAAACTCTGTAGGAATCCCTACGATAGAGCCGCCCGGAATCGGGAACATGCGGTTTTCATTGTAAATATAAGCCTGACCGGTCGCATTGGTTACAATCGTATCGCCTAAGCCCAACTCGTTAATTAAGTCGGTCATGGCCGTCTTGCGCGCCAAATAAGAGTCAGGACCTACTTCCACCACATAGCCGTCCACGCGCTTTGTCTTGAGTTTACCGCCAAAACGGCTGTCTTTTTCGTATAAATGAATCTGCCAATTCGGTTGCGCCTGGCTGAGGTAATGGGCCGTTGACAAACCGGTCAATCCTCCGCCGATAATCGCTACTCTCCTCATCATTTCACCTCGTTACTGTTCATTTGCCGCCTAACCGCCTGGGCCATGGCTTTTACGAAAAGCCCGTCCCCGTTAGGCATTGGAACTCGTTTGTACGCGAGTCCCAGTGTATCACAAAGATCCTTACAGACCTTGTCATTATCGTATAAAATTTCCAAATGGTCACACACAAAGCCGATAGGCACATAAATAAGTTTCGTCACCGTATCGCTGAATTCCTTCGTCACGTCCAACACATCCGGCGTGAGCCAGTCACCACGTACACCGGCGCTTTGCCAGGCCATTTTATAAGAATCAATTCCTACCTTGCGTGCAATGGTATGAGCGGTCTCTTCCACAATCTGCGGATATGTATCGCCCATGTGAATTACATGGTAAGGCAAACTGTGAGCGGTAAACACAACTCCAATTTGCTCCCCCCGCAAAGGTGGCGCATTGTTCCCTTGCGGTTCAGACACAGTCTCTAGCTGCTCACGAGCTGCATTGTTCCCTTGCGCCGCTTCATGCAGAGCATTCGTTAACGCACCTGCCCAGTAGTCGATAAACTCCGGTTCATCGTTCCACGCAGGTACTTCGTAAAGTTTCAAATCATATCGGTTAGCTCGCCGACGGGCGCGCTCAAAATAGGAGGCCGTGGCAAACATGGAAAAATACGGTGCCATGACAATCGCCACCGCTTCCGTAATACCCGCCTCATGCATTTGAGTCACTGCGTCTTCAATGGTGGGCTCAATGTGTTTGTTGCCGATAAACAGCTCATACTCCACATCTTGCGCACTTTCATTTAATTGACGCTCCAGCTCACGAGCCTGAATTTCCGTTAATTTTGCCAAGGGCGACAAGCCGCCGATGGCCGCATATCGCTGCTTGAGATTCTCCACCTCTTCTTCGGTAGGCGGATAACCGCGGCGAATATGTGTATAGTAAGGCAAAATATCTGATTCCTTGCGAGGCGTGCCATAGGACATAACCAACAATCCTACTCTTCGTTTCATATAGCCCCGCCTATCGTGCGGTCACACTGTGAACATAGTCCACAATCCGCTTCAACACATCAGGATTTGCTTCCGGCACAACACCGTGCCCCAAGTTAAATATATGAGCGCCTTCGCGACCTACAGCGACGCTATGGCGACGACCTTCTTCAAGAATGCGATCAATCTGCGTTTTAATGATTGACCAGTCCGCAAATAAATAGGCCGGGTCAAGATTGCCCTGCACTGTTTGCGTAATCCCCATGTTAGTAGCATCGGAAATCGGCGAACGCCAGTCGAGGCCCACCACATCAAGAGGCAATGTTTTCCATTGCGGCAATAAATGGTACGTACCTACGCCAAACATTGTTACCGGCACCTCCGGATGCTTCGCTTTTAAAGTACTTACCAATTGATTCATAAATGGATAAATGCGCGCTTCATATTCCAAAGCACTTACGGCACCTACCCAGGAGTCGAAAATTTGAACGGCCTTCGCACCGGCATTAATTTGCGCATCTAAATAAACGATGCTCATGTCGGTCAATGTTTCCATCAGCGCATCCCACAGTTCAGGACGGGATACCAACATCTGACGTGTTTTCTGATAGTTTTTCGAAGGGCCTCCTTCGATCATGTAGCTGGCCAAAGTAAATGGGGCACCACAGAAACCAATAAGCGGCACATTGAGCTGCTCTTCGGTTAATAATCGAATGGTTTCTAAAATATGCGGCAATGATTCTTCCGGAACGAGCGGACGAAGTGCCTCCACATCAGCATCCGTGCGAATCGGATTGTCGATTACCGGCCCGATGCCGGACTTGAGTTCCACATTCACCCCGATAGGCAACAGCGGCGTCATAATATCCTTATATAAAATAGCGGCGTCCACATTGTATTCCTCAACAGGAAGCCTCGTTATATACGCGCAAAGTTCCGGTTGTTGTGTAATCTCGAACAAAGAATACTTCTCTTTAATTCGGCGATATTCAGCTTGACTACGGCCCGCCTGGCGCATAAACCACACCGGACAGTGCGTAGTGTTCTCCCCTTGGATAGTTTTTAAATATGTCAAATTCATTAATTATGTCTTCTTTCTATTAGATTACGGTCATATAATTAAGTTTACCATTTTATGCGCATAAAATAAAATATCTTTATGTGTTTTGCCCCATTAATTATATAAAAAAGAATACCCCCTGCCATTCTTTTGGGATTGATTTTTTTGACAGTTGCACTCTCTCCTTAAGGGTATAAAAAATTCCGAGCAACCATTCAGATTACTCGGAATTAAAAACCTAACGTGCACCAACTCGGAATTTAAACGCTAATATATAACAGCCACTGCTTATCTACAGTAAGTAAATTTTATTTTGGATCGCCCCATTCATTAGAGGCTCCATGGGTTGGCAAAACCAATCCTATAATATAAGGAAGTAAGGTATAAAGAAATATCCAAGCAGCGGTAGACTCTATATCAAATAAATTGGTCGCTAATTTAGCAACTAGATAATAGCCACCCAAATAATAGCCTGAATAGTTCGCATCGTGGAATCTCTTAACGACACATCTTGCAAAGCCCCATAGAACAGCCAAGAGACCAATCAACACGATATAATAACCGATAGTCCCAAGACTGCGTTTTATTTCCCGATCAGTCATATCGGCTATTAACAACAAACCAATAGCGAAAATTAAAAAATATCCTAACGCACGCCACCAATACTCACTTCGATTATAACGGCCCGGAATATCCTTAAACAAATCCGTCCAGCTGAAACTTTCTTCAGATTGTGCTTCAGTCGTGGTCGCATTAGCTGCGTTAGCATTGGGATTTGCCACATTGGGATTAGGCGTAATGTTCGGATTAGGATTTGCTTCTCCAATAGAGCTTACCTGAGTTCCGCATTTACTACAGAAGCGAGCGTCATCTTTTAATTTTTGTCCACAATTTTCACAAAACATAATTACTCCTTTTGAAAAATCTTATACTCAACTTAACTACTCTGAAGGTGGTCCCCATTTGTTGGATTCAGGATAATCCCCTATTCATTTTAAATTCATATATATCCATTTTATCGATAAATTAGATTTTAATCAAGATACATAAAAAGACTATACTTGCTACATTTTATACAGCAAGTATAGTCTCATAAATACGAAAATATTCAGTTTTTTATCGTTTCACAAACATAGCATCAACGCTATAACGGCCAGGGCCTGCGATAAACAACATGATGGCACCGAACATCATCTGAGATGGATAGTCCCACGCGAAGAAACCGCTGTCCAATTTTACCAAGGTGGCCACGAGCAAGGTGCCGGCAATCATGAGGGCGCCGAGTCGTGTGAGGAAGCCAAAAATGACTAAGATGCCGCCGATAATTTCGAGGGCTGCCGCCAAGGTGCCAAGGAGTAAAAATCCGTCCGGTACACCGAACTGAGCCATAGCAGATCCTACGGAGTATAAAACTTTGCTGCCGCCGGCAAATTTAAAATACCCATGAGCAATCATAGAAAGGCCGAACACGATGCGATAGAAGAACAAGCCTGCATCCTGATGGCGGAATAAATTATGAAATAAAATGTTCATTACGATAAGTCCTTTCTCAAAAACCTGTATGCAGTTTTTCAGTAAAAAACTGCCATAGCAACAAAGCGCTGCTATGGCAATTATAATACTTATTTATATACTTTTGCAAAGTCTGCCAAACGCGGCCACAAGTCGCTGTCGTCACCGCTGTTCAAGCCGATAACGCGGATGCTCGTACCGAAATACAAGTTATCATATACAACTACATGCAATGTATCCGAGTACGTCTTCAAATCTTCATACGTATCTACGCGTACAGTCCCTGCATAAGAACCGTTTTTCTGCTTTGTAAGCGGCGTAACTACCGTATAAGGACGAGTCGGATTATCGCCATTGTCATTAATGTATTCAGCCACTTCCGCTACATACTTCGCATCGTTATCTTTTTGGCCTTTTATGGAAATAACAGGCATGGTACCGTCAATACCAAAGAACTGCAAACCTGTAGCCCCCAAGCGAATATCAGCAATTACGCCATAGCGAAACTCGTTGTTCTGCTTGTAACGCAACTGATACACTTCCGTATCCAATACGCCCCAGCCCAATAAATACGTATTAATATCTTGTTTATTGGTTAACAGAGATGTTTGCGCTCCTTTTTGAAGCGTCACACCTGCAGGCACTTTCACGGAATGTATATCAACAACCTTGTTGCTCGCCGCAAAGCTTACAGCGGAAACACTGAGTGCCAAGGACAGCAATAGCGCCGTTCCCCACAACTTAATTTTCATACCTTAACTCCTCTTTGGTTATACGAAATCATCCTTTTTTCTGCATTTTAGCCCAGCTGTCGCGAAGACCCACAATGCGGTTCATCACGATATGATCTTCTGTGCTGTCCAAGTCAGTTACAAAGTAGCCCTGACGCAAGAATTGGAAATGATCGCCCGGTTTTGTTGTTTTAAAAGCCGGTTCCCCTTTACCATGCATTACAGTAAGGGAGTTTGGATTAAGCTGCGCCAAGAAGTCCTTGCTGTCCACTTCTTCATCATCAGTTTTGAGCAAGTAATCATATAAACGAAGTTCCATATCCACTGCCGTGGATGCTTCTACCCAGTGAAGCGTGCCTTTTACTTTGCGCTGACTGCCGCTGCCGCTCTTCGTTTCAGGATCATAGGTACAATGAATTTCCTTAATGGAGCCGTCTTCGTTCTTAATCACTTCATCGCACATAACGATGTAAGCGCCTTTTAAACGAACTTCTTTACCAGGCGTCATGCGGAAGAATTTCTTCACAGGTACTTCCATGAAGTCGTCCTGTTCGATGTAAATTTCACGACCGAATGGAACTTCACGAGTGCCCATTTCTTCATTTTCAGGGTTATTTTCGATAGTCACCATTTCAATCTGGCCTTCCGGATAGTTAGTAATAACCACTTTCACCGGATTTACTACAGCCATCTGACGAGGTGCTTTCAATTTCAAGTCTTCGCGGATACAGAATTCCAAGAGCGCAATATCTACCACGCTGTCCGCTTTTGCCACGCCGATGCGCTGACAGAAGTCACGAATCGCTGCCGGCGTATAGCCGCGACGGCGCAAACCGGAAATGGTAGGCATACGAGGATCGTCCCAGCCGCTTACGAGGTTTTGTTCAACCAACTGACGAAGCTTACGTTTACTCATTACCATGTTAGTAATATTCAAACGGGCAAATTCAATCTGCTGTGGTTTTTCCTTGTCAGGCCATTCTTCAAGAACCCAGTTGTATAGCGGGCGATGCACTTCGAATTCCAACGTACATACGGAGTGCGTAATGCGTTCAATCGCATCTTCTACCGGATGTGCGTAGTCGTACATCGGATAAATGCACCATTTGTCGCCCGTGCGATGATGGGATGCATGTAAAATACGATATAATACAGGGTCGCGCATTACAATGTTAGGCGAAGCCATGTCGATCTTAGCGCGGAGTACTTTTTCCCCGTCCTTATACTTGCCTTCCTTCATTTCTTCGAAAAGACGCAAGTTTTCTTCAACGGAGCGGTCGCGGAATGGGCTGTTTACGCCCGGTTTGGAGAAATCGCCACGATTTTCCTTAATCTGTTCCGGTGTCTGATCATCCACATAAGCGCGGCCTTTTTTAATCAATTCCACGGCGTAGTCATACATGGTGTCGAAATAGTCGGATGCGAAATATTCGCGGTCTTCCCAGTCGAAGCCGAGCCACTTCACATCATTTTCTATGGAATTAACATATTCCACATCTTCCTTAACAGGGTTTGTATCATCAAAACGAAGATTCGTCAGGCCTTTATACGTTTCACCGAGGCCAAAGTTCAGGCAAATGGACTTAGCGTGTCCAATGTGCAAATAGCCGTTCGGTTCAGGCGGGAAACGAGTGTGTACACGATTGCCGTACACTCCTTCTTCATTATCTTTATTAATAATCGCCTCTATAAAATTAACACTTTCATTAGTTGGTGCTTCCACGAACCATCATCCTTTCTATAAGTAATCTATCAAATAATTTTACCATAGTTTCACGTTTTTTTACAGCCATAGATAGCTTTATGTTTTTATAAATAAGCTTTAATTTTTATAGATAGCTTTACGCTTCTATAGCAATATATAACAATAATAGTTTTATAATTTTTCAGTAATAGATAGCTTCATAGTCATAGATAGTTTCATGTATTTACAGCAATGATCGTTTATATTTTCTACAGACGCAATCTATTTGTAATTGACTTCAGGATTTACACAAGTCTTCAATGGTTTTTCTTGTAAACCGAGTAAAATGTTATCCGCCGTAAGGAATGCCATGTCGCGACGGGTGCGGTCAGTGTAAGAACCGATATGTGGCACCACTAAGGCTTTACCGGTTTTCAATAATGGATGGTCGCCAGGTAATGGTTCAGGATCGGTAACGTCCAACGCAGCGTACTCGATTTCGCCATTGTTAAGAGCCCATACAAGTGCGTCCGTATCAACAATCTTGCCACGGCCTACGTTTACGAAAAGAGCGGTCTTCTTCATTTTCATAAATGCTTCTTTATTAATCATATGATAGGTTTCGTCTGTAAGCGGTGCCATGACGAGAACTACGTCACTGGTTTCCAGCAATTCGTCCAATGGCTTATAGGTTGTTACATATAAATGATCGTCCTTGCGTGGATGACGGTTGTTGTAAATAACAGTCATGCCGAATGCGCGGGCACGGCGGGAAATGGACACACCGATGCTGCCCATGCCGATAATCCCCAATGTAGTGCGGCTTAAGTCGCGGCCTTTAATTGGAGCCTCACCATTGCCCCAACGACCGGATGTTACAAATTCGTAGTTTTCTAAAATGCGACGGCTTGCCGTTGCCACCAATGTGAATGCCAATTCTGCAACTGTTTCAGTTAAAACGTCAGGTGTATTACCATAAGGAATCTTGGCAGCTGTCAAATCGGCAATATTTACATTATCATAACCGACGGAAGACTGAGCAATAACCTTCAAGTTTGGCGCATTAGCTACCAAATCCGCATCAACGGAAACACCGTTTACACTCCACAATGCGTCTGCATCTTTCAACCATTCCTTTAACAAGTCACGTGGCATTACGCCCGGTTCCTGCCATTGTTTTATCGTCACATGCTCCCCTAAATAAGCCAAAGCATCTTTTCTTGCAAATCCCGGTACAACAACAACTGGTTTACTCATTTTAATTCCTCCCGGTTCTGAACGGAGCCCTGCCCCATTCTATAGATAACCAACTTCGAAAAGCGAATTTCAGATAAAAAACATGTTCCAAATCTGATTATTCTCTATTTTAGTATTATAACATTATTTCCTTTGTTATAAGATATAATATTCAATTCTCCAACGACGAATAAATTGTATCTTGTAACCTCATGTATTATTATTCTCAATTCAATGTATTACTTTATCATTTTTATTTTTTATGTTATAGTTGAATTAAATAATAGTCGGAATTCAACAATCCCTATTGTTATATTTATACTTATAACAGAACATTGTACTTTGAAAAGAGGATCTATTATGGCAATCATCGATACATTACCCGAAAAAGAGGTAACTCTGAGAGAATTCAAATCTGCGCTGAATAAGATTATGGCGGACTACAATATGAATAATCCTGTGATGATTACGATCACAGAAGACGGCACTAAGAAAACCTTTTCTCTAGTGCCTAAACGCATGCGCCGCCGTTCCAACGGAGAAGCCTTTTCTATCAAAGAAATCCCTTTCAGCAATTTGGAGTCTACGAAAGAGCCAGGCACGTATATCGCCATCGATACCTTTAACATTGCCGAAAACACACCGATTCCTTTTGTATATGGTCTTTACATTGATTTCAACCTGGAACGGGATTTACGTTTTTTTAACGACCGCGAAAGTTGTGTTAAATGGTTAAGTAAAAAAATTAAATTACTGGAAAAGTAAGGTTTGGGAATTAAGGAGGACATCATGAAAATTGCAAGTTTTACCGCTCCCAGCGGCTTCAAACAATGGGGCGTAATCGATGATGAGTCACAAACAATCCTCGGCAGTGCCGATTTAGAAGAAGCGTACTTCACATTTTTACCGGAAACAATCGAAGAATTAATCAGCTTCGGCGACGAAGGCATCTTAGCCTTGGCTACGGCGCTGGAAAAACATCGTGAAACACCGGTTGCCATTCCGTACCATCTGGATGAAGTTGTGTTGGATGCTCCACTCCGTCCAAGCCGCAATATTATTTGCGTCGGCAAAAACTATCACGACCATGTTGTTGAGTACGACAAAACAGCGGTTGAACCGGAAGTGCCAATTTTCTTTACGAAAATGCCAAGCACCGTAATCGGACCTAAACAACCGATTCCACTCCATCGCAATGCCACCTCGAAAGTAGACTACGAAGGCGAATTAGCTATCGTAATCGGCAAACGAGGTTCTCAAATTCCTGAAGATGAAGCGTTTGAACATATCTTCGGCTACACCATCGTGAACGATGTAACAGCCCGCGACTTACAGCGCCGCCATCAACAGTGGTTCTTAGGCAAGAGCCTCGACGGTTTCTGCCCTATGGGGCCGGCCATCCTCATTGGTGACAAACAGCCGAAACACTTCGAATTGCGCACCTACGTAAATGGTGAACTTCGTCAATCTGCTTCCACGGAAGATTTAATCTTCTCCATCCCTAAACTGATTCACACAATCAGCCAAGGCATCACGTTGGAACCGGGCGACATCATCTCCACCGGCACACCGGCCGGCGTTGGTATCGGCTTCAATCCGGAACGCTTCCTCGAAGAAGACGATTTGGTGTCCATCACCATCCCTGAAATCGGAACCTTGGAAAATCCGGTTCGCTAATGAAGTTAAAAGCTTAATCGTAAATAATGCTGGAGCAGTATCACAGCAAGATTTGAACATAGTAACAGCTTAATAACAAAAACAATCCCCCTTGCGGAATACCGCGAGGGGGATTTTAATTATAAGCTATGTCATCCCGGCTCGTATCATTCCGCTCTATCCGTTTTTGGGTAAAGTGAAATATTCGAGCCGGTTTTCTTTTTAGCTTTTTATTTTATTATTTGCTTTCCAATTCAGCTTCCCATTCAGTGTGGAATGTGCCTTCTTTGTCAGTGCGTTCGTAAGTATGAGCACCGAAGAAGTCGCGCTGTGCCTGGATCATATTGGCAGGTAAGCTGCCGCGACGGTAGCTGTCGTAGTAATCCAAGGATGCGGAGAATGCAGGTGTTGGGATACCGAAACGTTTTGCTTCGATAATCGCTTCACGCCATTTTGCCTGATGTTCTTCAATCGCCTGGATGAAGAATGGATCCAACAAGAGGTTGGACAATTCAGGATTGCGTTCGAAAGCTTTCTTGATATCTTCCAAGAATACGGCACGAATGATACAGCCGCCGCGCCATAAGAGCGCCATGTCACCGAAGTTGATGTTCCAGTTGTATTCTTTAGCAGCCGCTTTAATCAATGCAAAGCCCTGTGCGTAAGAACAAATTTTGGAAGCGTATAAAGCGGAGTGAATCGCATCGATAAATGCTTTCTTGTCGCCTTTGTATTCGCCTTCAGGTCCTTTAAGCTGTTTAGCCGCTTCAACGCGTTCGTCTTTGTAAGCAGACATGCCGCGTGCAAATACTGCTTCAGCAATTGTAGGAATTGGCACGCCCAAATCAAGCGCTTCCTGACTGGTCCATTTACCGGTACCTTTTTGACCTGCTTTGTCGAGGATTTTTTCCAATAAGGCTTCGCCGGTTTCTTTGTCGCGTACGCGTAAAATCTTAGACGTAATTTCGATTAAATAGGAGTCCAACACGCCTTTATTCCATTCAGTGAACACGTCAGCCATTTCTTCAGCGCTCATGTGAAGTAATTCTTTCATCATGAAGTATGCTTCGGAAATTAACTGCATATCACCGTATTCGATGCCGTTGTGCACCATTTTTACATAGTGGCCGGCACCGTCATCGCCTACATAGCTGCAGCAAGGGCCGTCTGCTACCTGTGCCGCAATAGCTGTGTAGATTTTTTCCACTTCTTTGTAGGAAGATTCGTTACCGCCCGGCATCAAGCTTGGACCGTTAAGAGCCCCTTCTTCACCACCGGAAACGCCTACGCCTAAGAAACGGAAACCTTTAGCTTCCAATTCCTGGCTGCGACGACGAGTGTCCTTAAAGTAGGAGTTACCGCCATCGATTAAAATGTCGCCTTTGTCCAAGAATGGCAAGAAAGCGGCAATCATATCGTCTACAGGCTGACCTGCTTTTACGAGGAACATGATCTTACGAGGTTTTTCGAGCATGTTTACGAACTCTTCAGGGGTGTGTGCACCGCCGATAGTTCCTTCATGACCGTATTTTTCTAAAAATTCATCAGTTTTCTTAGGCGTACGGTTGTAAACAGCAATGCTGAAACCTTTATGTGCCACATTACGAGCCAAGTTCTGACCCATAACTGCCAAACCGACTAAACCAAATTCATACTTCTTGTTTTCCATAATTCATCTCCTCCGTCATAACCTGACAGCGCACCACGGCACTGCCCGCTACAACTACTTTTCAATGTTTTAAAATCTTATAAATACTTTAAAAACATCATTGCTTTGTATTTGCCCTTACAACCGGGTAAGTTCGCTATGCAAACTTGCCGCGCCTTCGACCGGGCAATCCGTACAAAGTTAAAACTACTGCCCCGCATGTTGCTCTTTTAATCGGGCAATCATGACAGATGCTAAAAACATAATCACACCGGCACTTACGGTAATCCATGTAAGTGTTTCCCCGAAAATGAGGAAGCCCCACATGGCGTTAAAGAAGACGCCGATATATTGTAAAAACTGTGCCACAACGGCGTTGGTAACAATGAACGCACCGGTCATGAAAAATTGGGCAAACACGGATATACCGCCGATGATGGCGATGATGATCCACTGACGTGTGTCAGGCCATACAAAGTTCTGCCACATCAGTGCTCCGCCCACCAGCATGGTCGTTACGAGGAAATAAAACATAATTTCGTAACTGCTGTGTGCCCCGGTGAGGCTTAATTTTCGAATCGTCGTATAGGCAGCGGCCGCAAAGGCGGCACCGCCGATAGCGTACAACGAATACCAGTGGAAATCATTGAACGACCATGGACGAACCATGATGACAACGGCCACGAAAATCGCCAATAACCATATACCGGCACCTTTCGGAATTGATTCATGCAGTACAAGGGTACTGAAAATGAATACGAAAATACCGGACAGTTGGAACAAAATGGACGCATCGGCCAGATTCATGTAGGCCAATGCGATAAAGTTCAGTAATGTACCAACACCGCCGAAAATACCGCGAATGGTCAACATGCCGCGATGCTCCGTGGAGAACGGAATTTTCTTCGCCCACATGTAGCCGAGCACGGCTACCGTGCCGATGAGACCGCGGAAAAAAGTAATTTCCGAAGCCGGCATGCCCTGCCCCAACATTTTTACAAACACGTTCATAATACTAAATGCCAACGCTGATGATATGGCATAGAAAAAAGCTTTCTTCACTATGTCACTACTTTCTAGATGATAGGAACGAATGCCTAATAGTATCCTTCCTACCTATTATTTTCCAAATGTGTCGACAAAATCAAGAATTTCTTTCCCCATCAACTCTTTATCAATGACCTTCGTAAAACGAAGCTCCTTCGCTTCCAGTCCGGCCAGTTCTTTCGGGAATGCTACGCCCGTAACGGCACTGATGTGCTCAAGACTTTCATAAGGCGTCTTGCCCGTCTGAATGTCCAACGCCTCGCAAATCGGCATAGGAAACTTGAACGGATGTGCCGTAGCGGCAATCACCGTGTGGCGTGCTCCGTCTTCCGGATGAGCCTGAAGTTCTTTCATATAGGCTCCCATGGCCACCGCTGTGTGCGGATCCATCAAGTATCCATAGGAATTATATACTTGCTCGATAACAGCCTTAGTCTCTTCGTCAGATACGAATTGACCGGTGAAATTCTGCTGTACACGTTGTAACTCTTCGTCAGAAACGCTCATAGAGCCGGTGCTCTTCAAGTCCTTCATGCGCTGCGCCGTAAGTTCGTAGTCTTCACCACTCACATAGTACAGGAATCGTTCGAAGTTGGAACTTTCCAAAATATCCATGGATGGTGAAATGGTTGTATAAAAATCACGGTTCATATCGTATGTACCGGATTTAAAGAAATCAGTAAGCACATTATTGCGGTTCGATGCACAAATCAACTTGCCGATTGGCACGCCCATCTTTTTCGCAAAATACGCCGCCAGAATATTACCGAAGTTGCCGGTTGGCACCACCACATTAAACGCTTCATCACGATGAATGGCCCCTTGATTTACCAATTCCGCATAGGCTGCCACATAGTACACAACCTGCGGTGTCAAGCGACCAATATTAATGGAGTTGGCACTGGAGAATGCCACACCTTTTTCAGCCACTTTCTCAGCCATATCCGCATCAACGAACAGGCGTTTTAAAAATTGCTGCGCGTCATCAAAATTACCGCGAATCGCTGTTACATTTACATTGTCGCCGGCCTGCTTCTGCATCTGCTCCTGCTGCATTGGACTTACGCCGTCAGTAGGATAGAACACCTGAATGTGCGTGCCCTTTACATCTTTGAAACCTTCCAAGGCCGCTTTGCCCGTGTCACCGGACGTAGCTGTCAAAATCAAGGTTTCCTTCGTATCCCCTTCCGCCTCTTTCGCAGCGGTCAACAAATACGGGAACAAGGACAACGCCATGTCTTTAAACGCTTGAGTGCGTCCATGGAACAATTCCAACACAGATACTCTCTCTAAAATAGAATGAAGCGGCGCAATATCCGGTGTTGCAAAATTCGCCTTACTGTAGGCCGATGCAATCATAGAACGCAATTCCGCTTCGCTAAAATCAGAGAAGAAATACTGCAGTACCATATACGCAATGTCCTCATAAGACTTATCCGCCACCATATCATAGGTGATACAACGTTCAGGAAATCTCGCAGGCACATACAAACCGCCGTCAGCGGCCAAGCCATGGAGCAAAGCATACGTTTCATTTACGGTTTCTTCACTTCGTGTACTTCTATATTTCATCTCTCCACCCTCATATCTCTTAAACTGAAATCACAGATCAAATAAAGTCTCTTGGTAATACACTTTATCTATACTATGCTTTCAGTTAATTATACCGAAAATATTCGTTTTTCGCTACCCATTACCGCCTCGATTCAAGTTGATATTTAAAAATAATTGAGACCGGAGCATAAGCCCCGGCCTCAACTGATTGGTCAGTATTTGCTACTGCCCTTTACGGTAACGTCTCTCGTTAAACCATCTTATTAACTTATTATACTAACTCATCGGCTTGAACTAATTTCTCAGATTATTTTCTTAACTCCGCAACAGCTTCCAGCAATTGTTGAATCTGTTGTTTTTGCTCTTCCAATTGAACGCTTTGTGCTTCAATTTTTTCATTCTGTGACTTGAGCATGGACTGCTGGCTGTCTACTACGCCGCGTAAGCTGGTAATTTCCTGAGCCATAGCCTGGTTAGATGAATAGTTCACAGTTTGACCGGCACCAACACGCCATGTTACACCGGCATTAACCATGTTCTCACCGCCGCCGTAGGAACTGCCGATACTGAACATCAAATCACTATGCGGACGATAGAACGCACCAACCGCTACCGCATTAGCCCCTTTGTAGTTACCAACGCCGGCTGCAAATTCCCAACGTGTCGTTGGATTGTAGTCCAGTGGATGTAACGCTGCGAGAGCTGCTGCACCGGCACCGACGCGATCTAGGCGGTTGTCCAGTTTGTTGATTTGGTTGCCTAACTGATTCATGCCGGAACCAATATTCGAAACTGTATTGTCGAACGTGCTCTTATTGATTGCATCAGTCGGACTCTTAGCTTCGCCAATATTGGAAATAGTTTTACCACCTGCATCAATACCGTCTTTCGTAATGGATGGGCCATCTTTAATCGTCAGGCCATCACTGTTAACTGTCGTATCGCCTGCAGTTACTGAACCGGTAGTTACTGTATTACCGCTGATAACCGTCGTCGCATCACCGGAGCCTACCGTAATACTGTCGCTGGCCGTTAATGTCTTTGTGGATACACTTTCAAGGCCGGTAAGTTTGGAGGATAACTTAACGCTAAAACCTTTTTCGCCGTTATTAACTACACCGATATTATTGTTTGTTAATGAACTTGTGTCGGCGCCACCGGTGAGACTTAAAGCATCATCTTTACCGAGTACAACTTTTGTGTCACCGTCACCAGTAATTGTTCTCGTAGCGTTTTTAATACCTTCACTAATCTCGCCGACTGTACCTGCGATGTCACTCAACTGACCTTCAGTAGCGGCACGATCTCTAACGACACCATTCTTTTCAGGATCCCAAGTTGTATTGTCGAGACCGGTAATATAGTTGCCTGTCTTATTCGGATTAATCAAATTACCATCTTTATCGGTAGCCGTATCGGCTTGTTTCCCAATAACAAGTTGACTACCTTCGGCACCGATTGTCACTTGGCCTTCAGATCCATTAACAACGACTTGATTATCTCCAGAACCTGCGGTAATAGTTGCTGCATTACCATCAATGGTTACCTGTTTAGCGGTGTCAGTAGTATCACCTAAGGTAATTTTATCTTCTAAGTTGATAGTGTTAGTCTTAACACCGTTGTCATCGGTTGTGGAGTCGATTCGAATGTTTTTACCGGCTGTTAGCGCACTATCAGCAGCTGCCTTCGTCACTTTAGCATCTAACGCTTTAAGCTGAGCCACGTTCACTGCGTCCGTATCATTAGAGCCGGCTGCCACATTGGTAATCTGACGAGTAAGACCTTCTTCTTTATTACCAATAGATACAGCACTTGTACCGGATACCCATGGAGCCACAGCCAAACGATATTTTTTCATAGCCTCTAGAGCTTTTTGATCATTTTCCGGCGTTGGATTTTGATTACGATTGTAAATGGCTTCATTCGCAGCGTCCATTGCAGCTTGCATTTCTGAAGTAAAAACGAAATCTCCACCCACATTCGGATCATAGCCAAGATAATTTCCATCACGATCTGTAACAGAATATGAGCCTAACGCAATTCCATTTGCCATTGTAGCAACAGCGTTTCGTCCAAGAGCCAACCCATTTGCGGACGTAACACCGGCACCACGCCCAACTGCAACACCACCATAGGCCCCCTCTGATGCCGTGGCGAAGTAACCAATAGCAATGCTCTCTTCCTCTAAAGCCGATGCAAACGGTCCTATTGCAATAGTTTGTAAATCTGTTGCCTGCGAAACCGCGCCTATAGCAATACCATAATTATCGGTTGCTTTAGAACCTGAACCAAGTGCTATTGTATTTGAACTTGTGGCCTCTGCTCGTTCCCCTATAGCAGTAGATGTGCCACCTGATGCTTTACTTTGAGTACCAATAGAAATGGCATCCCCGCTACTTGCTGCAGCACCTTTACCAAGCGCTATACTTTGAATTCCACTAGACGAAGCATCTACACCAATTGCCATTGCATGAGCACCGGTAGCGCCCTTATTGTCTTCATTGCTTGTTACAACAAAGCCTTCAGGGTTTACGCTAAAGAAACTAATTTTATTGGCGTCAACTTTACTGTTTACTGCTTTCAACTGAGCTACGTTAACAGCATCAGTATCCAATGTACCGGCAGCTACATTCGTAATCTGACGAGTAACGCCAAGCGAACTGTCACCGACAGAAACAGCGCCTAAGTGAGATTCCCAAGCACCGACAAGGGTTCGATATGCTTTCGCTGCTTCTTCAGCTGCTTTAAGTTTATCTGCATTATCTGGATCAGCTACGGATGCTTTTGAAGCTTCCTGCCATGCCGTATAGGCAGTTTGCATCTCCTGAGTTAATACAAACGTCGTGCCTGTCGATGGATCGTAACCAAATTCTCTGGCACTTCGGTCAGCCACAGAGAATCCACCTAAGGCAACGCCACTTTCAATCCCGTCGACCTTTGAAGATACGCCGATGGCAACAGCATTTTTGGCATTAGTCACAGTCGCATAATTACCGAATGCTGTGCCATAATCTGAACCAGTTACTTTTGCAAGATACCCAAAAGCATTAGCACCTGTAGAATCAGCTATATTGGCATAACTGCCGACGGCTGTTGAATTCACCGAATTAGTGATTTCTGTTTCAAAACCGATAGCATTAGATTCCTTAGAGTTTTCACCTACATAGGAATAACTACCAACGGCCATGGCAGAATTACTATCAACTTTTTTACGAACCTTTGTACCACTACCATCATCAAATTCATCAGCTATACCAATAGCAATAGAGTGCTCAGTCTTTGCCTTCGCATAGGCACCAATAGCAACCGATCCCATATCGGCCTCTGCCTGATTACCACCAGCAAAAGAATACTGACCGGCATAAGTATCAAAACCAACGGCTGTGCTTTGCATCCCATCAGCAACACTGTTTTGACCTACCGCCAACGCAGCAGCACCGGTTGCTTTAGCATCATTAACAGGATAGCCACCCGCATACACGTCGATAAATTTAAGTCCGATTTGCACATCAGCTCCATCTTGCTTTAACTTGATACCTTTACCGGCCTGCAAAGTAACGAATTCATCGGCAGTAACATCATACGATACACCTTCTGCAGTGGCATCTGCAGCCTGTTTAACGTCCGGTCCTTTATCTACAGCCAGCGTCCAACCATTTGATAATTTAGATATCTTGGTTTCATTATCCGTAGCTTTATCATACACTTTTCTAAGCTGTGCCACGTTAACCGCATCATAATCATCAGCACCACCGGCTACATTAGTAATACGGCGATGATTTGCTTCAAATTCATGGGTGCCTAAAGTATAGGCTTTATTGCCGACAGAAACAACACCGTTGTTTTTTGAAAACTTTTCATCAGTCAAATATGCTTTTGTCGCCACATCGTCTTCAATAATAGCTAACGAAAGCGAACCTAGGGCAACGGAATAATTAGAGGCAGCACGGGCGCTATTACCAATAGCAACACTGTATTCTACCTCAGCGGAATCGTCCAATGTATTTGTAATGGCTTCTTGACCGATAGCTACTGCACCTCGACCATAGGCACGGGCCCCGAATCCCAAGGCAGTGGCAGCTCTACCATCGGCTGCAGCTTTATAACCGAGTACAGAAGAATACTCCCCTCGAGCTTCTGCACTTCTACCGATTGCCACCGTTTGATTATTAAACGCATTAGCACCGGCTCCCATCGCAATATTCTGGTAACCATAGGCTTTAGCCTCTGACCCGATAGCAATAGTGTCTTTAAGTCTAGTATAGTTCTGTGCCGTATCTTTTGTTGTACCGCTTACAGCTACCCCATTATCATGAACCGCCGTACTCGGCGTAACTTCATCACCGATGTACGCATTGTACCCCACGGCTAAAGCACGGTCAGCATTTGAACCAATTACAGCTCCACGTCCCATACTAAGTGATTCTCGAGATGCCGTCGTAGACTTAAAACCTATGGCAGTTGATTCCGAAGCAGTTGCCTTAGACTCAACACCAAAAGCAGATGAAGAACCACCCGTAGCTTCAGTTTTATTCCCTACTGCAACGCCATTGCTACCGGATGCCACCGTTGATAACCCTATCGCAATAGCATTGGAAATTGAAGAATTTGCCCCCACCCCGATAGCTATACTATTACTACCGGAAGCCTTAGCCTTATTCCCAATAGCCATGCTAGTCTTCCCGGATGCCTCAGCTTCATCACTAACAGCTATACTTGTACTCCCAGTTGCTTTAGCTCCTTTACC
This sequence comes from Veillonella sp., assembly GCF_018364065.1. Lineage (GTDB taxonomy): Bacteria > Bacillota > Negativicutes > Veillonellales > Veillonellaceae > Veillonella_A. Next base: position 21,207 of record NZ_JAGZMO010000004.1, on the reverse strand, counting down.
AAGAGCCGTAGCCAAATACCCTGCTTCAGCTTGATTACCAATCGCTGTACCTGAAGAACCGGTTGCCGCTGCTTTGTAACCAAGAGCGGTAGCAAAAGAAGCTGTTGCATTAGCTCCATTACCAATAGCAGTGGTATATGCATCAGATGCAGTCGCAGTATTACCAACAGCAACTGCCTGTTCTCTACCTGTTGCTTTAGCCGAACGCCCTATTGCAGTATTCGTAGTCGCCGTCGCCTCAGAGCTGGTCCCATATGCAACACCGGATCCCGTCCCCGTTGCCGTATCGGCCGCATAACCAATACTTGTCATACCTGCACACAAAGCCAGCACCGATAGAGCTACGCCTATATTACGCCCCATTTTGCTCTGTGATGCTTTGCCATTATTTTTAGCTAATTCAGAAACTACTACATAACCATTTTTTACCTTACTCCAAATAACCTTGTAATTCTTATTCATTCAAACGCCTCCCTTAACTCGAATAAATATAAGTTTTAACAACATTTCTTGTTAAAGTAAAAAGTGAATCCATTTTTGCTAAATCCTACAGTTTGCAGTTTTCTACCTTATTCAGTTTTTCTAAATTTCTAAAATAAATAATCCTGTTTTCCTTATTAAACATCCTCTATCAACAACACGCCTCACCAATCACTGCATATTAAAATTAATCTAACATTCATCTTAATTTTATATTTAAAATTTTAACATGTCAACTTTCAAAGCACTTTTTTCTACACGCCATGTTAAATATCTATTTTTAAAACTATCCTTATTTTATCGATATTACTTTGATACTTTTATATAGTAACGTGATTAATCATTAAACCGGAGTTACATTTTAATATTTTCTCTATTCTCATAACGAAAACAGATATCTTATTATATATAATTTACTTCATATTATTTCGCTCTATTCACTTCATTTAATTTTAATTTTTACTAAGTTATATTTAATTATAGTTTCTTATAATTATTAATCGTTTAAATTAAATATATTTCAAATACTCTTTATTCTATCATCCTTCCTTTCTCACTATTAAAATTTCACACTTCGTTATAAAAATTCATTTACTTCGTTTTCATCGTTTTTATATTTAAACAATTATATTGCATAGATAACAAAGCATTATAATTGTTAACTATTTTAGAATTTTTCCTAATATAAAAACCGACCTCCCAAAGTTAGCGTTTTACGTCTAACCTCAAGAGGTCGATTTAAAATTATTTACTTGTCAGTTCCTATCGTCTTCTATTCTAACCACTCACTAATTATTTATTAACTAAAGCATTTACAAGTTTGGTCAACTCTTCAATACGGTCTTTTTGTTCTGCCACTACTGATTTCAAATCTGTTAATTCGCCTTTTTGATCAGCTACTACAGTTTCTAAATCATTAATCTTCTGTGCCATTTCACGTTTAGAGCTGTATTTTAGAGTTTCCCCGGCACCTACACGTAAGGTTACACCGGCATTAACCATGTTTTCTCCGCCACCATAGGAACTACCGAAGCTGAGCATAGTGTCACTATTAGGTCGATAGAATGCGCCTAATGCCAAGGCACTTGCACTCTTATAATTACCTACACCGGCAGAAATTTCCCATTTCGATTCAGGATCATATTCCAGCGGATGTAAAGCTGCGAGTGCGGCTGCACCGGCACCTACACGATTAACTCGATTATCCAACTTGTTAATACTATTGCCGAGTTGGTTCATGCCGTTACCGATTGCATTTACAGCACTGTCAAACTGCCCTTTATTAATAGCATCCGTTGCTTCTACACCATCAGCAACATTTTGAACTCTATTACTGCCCATGCTGATTGCATCATTGGTAAGAGTAATATCAGATTTCGAAGAATCAGTAGCTTTAATCGTTACACCACTGTCACTAACAGTTGTGTTACCTGTCGTTACGGAACCGGTCGTAACAGACTTATTAGAAATAACCGTCTGACTGTCACCTGTGCCAATGGTTACATTGTCGTTACTAATGGAAACATTGCCAATATTGGCTTTTTCAGAAACGGTTAATTCATTGGTCGTTACTGCATTCGAAGTTACAGACTCAAGGTCTTTGAGGGTTTTAGACAATTTAATGTCAAAACCACTGCTAGCCGCATTATTTACAACGCCAATATTACCTTCCGTTAACTTAGTAGTATCAGCTCCACCTTTGAGGTCCAATACATCATCCTTACCGCGTTCAATTTTTTCACCGGTATCACTGTTAAAACCACGTTTAGCCTTATTGATAGTTTCAATATCTTTATTAATACCATTAATTTTACCATCCACTTTGCCAACGATATCGTTTAACTGACCTTCTGTAGCGGCACGATCGGGAACGTAGCCGTTTTCATCAGGCTTCCAAGTCGTGTTTTCGAGCCCGGTGATGAATTTTCCTTTTTCTGTTACAGCATTGCCATTAGCATCAACTTTAGGTGTACCGTCAGCATTCGTAACAGCTACATCTTGGTTACCCATTACGATAGTGCTATTACCTTCGCCAATCGTTACTTGGCCTTTGGAGCCATCAACAGCATCTTTATTATCTCCAGAACCGGCTGTAATAGCAGCTTTAGTACCGTCAATAGCTACTTGGTTGGCACCGGTGCCAGCCGTTACCGTCGAATTAGCTCCATCAACGACAACTTTATTAGAGCCACCATCGCCGGCACTGATTATAGCGTCATTGCCGTTAATTGCTATGTTCTTACCGTCTTTATCTCCAAAAGCTAAATTATCACTTAAAGAAATTTTTGTACCTGAACCATCTCCCAGTGGTGTTACGGTAATATTATCCCCTGCTACAACCTTATTAGCTGTGATGGTCGAAGAAAGACCATCATAAGCCGCTTTCAATTGATCTTCCGTAGCAGCACGACCGCTTACGATACCATCCGTTGAAGGATTCCAATCTTTATTGGTCAGGCCGGTGACGTATAATCCACTTTCGGTTTTACCGTCTTTATCATCTTTAGTATAGGTTACGGATTGGTTAGCAATGTAAATACCACCGCTAATGGCACCATCTTTCACCGTACCACCAATACGGGCACTATCAATACCGGATAAATTTTTAGCCAATTTAACCTGTAAACCATTTTCAGTTTTTACAACACCAACATTATTCACATCGGTTAACAAGCTATTACCGTCAGCATCCTTAGCGGCTACACCACCATAGATAGTTAGTGTTTCACCGTTTTTCTTAGTAATTGTAGCATCTTCCGATGTATCATCACCGGTAAACTTCAAGTTAACATCCTTAACCGCTGTATCCATTTCGCTCTTAGATGCAATGTCCCCGACTTCAAAGGAGGTATCGTCATTACGGGTAAAGGTCAACTTGTTGTTTTCAAATTTCGCTTTGCTAACGTAAGTATCCTTCAGGCTGTCAATCGTAACGGTACTGCCGTCCTGCATCGTCAATTTAATCGTGCCTGAACCGTCAGCCGCATAGGTTACGTCACTGGATTTAATCAGACCGCCTTTGAGCTGACCCAAGTTGACGATATCCGTGTCTTCCGTACCGGCGGCAACGTTGGTGATTTTATTACCACCATTGTCGAGACCGGTATTGGTCAATGTAACGGCCGAAACAACCGGATTTTCTACGGCGCTTACGGTAGTCCCGTCAGCTTTGGTGTAGACATTATTCGTCGCATCGTAGGTAGCACCAGTTAAATCGGAGTACCACTTGCCGTCTTGACCTTGAACTAAGGCCTTGCCTTCAGCATCTTTAGCACCGGTAGGCGCAAAGGTAATGCTGCCGTCACCCATGGAAACGTTTTTAGCCAACTTAACGTTGAGTGTCCCCTTATCCGTATCAGCTACGACACCGATGTTATTGGCTGCTGTGAATTCACTCGCTCCACCAAGAACACTAAGGGTTTCACCGTTTTTCCTAGTGATTGTTGCATCTTCAGACACATCATCACCGGTGAATTTCAGGTTAACATCCTTAACGGCTGTATCCATTTCACTCTTAGACGCAATGTCTCCGACTTCAAAGGAGGTATCGTCGTTACGGGTAAAGGTCAACTTGTTGTTTTCAAATTTCGCTTTGCTAACGTAGGTATCCTTCAGATCGCCAATTTCAACGGTACTGTCATCCTGCATCGTCAATTTAATCGTGCCCGATCCGTCAGCCGCATACGTTACGTCACTGGATTTAATCAGACCGCCTTTAAGCTGACCGAGGTTGACGATATCTGTATCTTCTGTACCTGCTGCGACGTTAGTGATCTTATTGCCACCATTATCGAGACCAGTATTGGTTAATGTTACGGCCGAAACGACCGGATTTTCTACCGCACTTACAGTAGTTCCATCAGATTTAGTATAGATATTATTCGTTGCATCATAGGTAGCACCCGTTAAATCAGAGTACCACTTGCCATCTTGACCTTGAACCAAGGTATTGCCTTCAGCGTCTTTCGCACCGGTAGGCGCAAAGGTAACACTGCCGTCACCCATAGAAACGTTCTTAGCCAATTTAACATTGAGTGTCCCCTTGTCAGTATCAGCTACTACACCGATATTATTAGTTGCTGTAAATTCACTGGCTCCACCAAGAACACTAAGTGTTTCACCATTTTTCCGAGTGATTGTTGCATCTTCATCCGTATTATCACCGGTAAATTTTAAATTAACCTTGCTATTTTCCCCTACGATATCAGCAGTAGTCGCAATATTATCTACTTCAAATTTTTTTATCATCGTTGCGAATAATGGTTAACTTATTACCGTCTAGGCTAGCTCCCTTAATGTATTTATCCTGCAAGCCACCGATTTCAACGGTACTGCCATCCTGCATCGTCAACGTCATTGTACCTACACCTGCATCAGTGTATTCCAATTTGCTGGACTTAATTGTACTGCCCTTGAGTTGTTTCAAGTTTACGATGTCCGTATCCTCTGTACCGTCAGCAACGTTAGTGATCTTATTGCCACCATTATCCAGACCAGTATCGGTCAACGTAACAGCTGAAATTAGCGGATTTTCTACCGCACTCACGGTAGTTCCGTCAGCTTTCGTGTAAATATTATTCGTTGCGTCATAGGTAGCATCGGTTAAATCCGAATACCACTTGCCGTCTTGACCTTGGACCAGAGCATTGCCTTCAGCATCTTTGGCACCAGTAGGCGCAAAGGTAACGCTGCCGTCGCCCATAGAAATATTCTTAGCCAACTTAACGTTAAGTGTCCCTTTATCCGTATCAGCTACGACACCGATGTTATCGGCTGCCGTAAATTCCTTGGCTCCGCCAAGAATGTTGAGGGTTTCGCCATTTTTCTTAGTAAGGGTGGCAGATTCATCCGTATCATCACCGGTAAATTTTAAATTAACCTTGCTGTTTTCACCTACGATATCAGCGGTAGTCGCAATGTTATCTACTTCAAATTTTTTATCATCATTACGAGTAATGGTTAACTTATTACCATCTAGGCTAGCTCCCTTAATGTATTTATCCTGCAAGCCGCCGATTTCAACGGTACTGCCATCCTGCATAGTCAACGTCATTGTACCTACACCTGCATCAGTGTATTCCAATTCGCTGAACTTAATTGTACTACCCTTGAGCTGTTTCACGTTTACAATGTCCGTATCTTCCGTCCCGGCGGCTACGTTAGTAATCTTATTACCGCCATTATCGAGACCTTTGTCGGTCAGTTTAACGGCTGAAACTACCGGATTTTCTACCGCACTTACAGTAGTGCCGTCAGCTTTCGTGTAAACATTATTCGTCGCATCGTAGGTAGCATCGGACAAATCAGAATACCACTTGCCGTCTTGACCTTGAACCAGGGCATTGCCTTCAGCATCTTTAGCATTAGGAGCAAAGGTAATACTACCATCACCCATAGAAACATTCTTGGCCAATTTAACATTAAGTGTACCCTTATCAGTATCAGCTACGACACCGATATTATCAGCCTCTGTGAATTCTTTGGCTCCGCCAAATATGTTGAGAGTTTCGCCATTTTTCTTAGTAAGGGTCGCAGCTTCATCCGTATCATCACCGGTGAACTTCAAGTTAACATCCTTAACGGCTGTATCCATTTCGCTCTTAGACGCAATGTCCCCGACTTCAAAGGATGTGTCGTCGTTGCGAGTAAAGGTCAACTTGTTATTATCAAGTTTCCCTTCTTTAACGTAGGTATCTTTCAAGCTATCAATCGTAACTTTACTGCCATCCTGCATAGTCAAAGTAATGGTGCCTGCACCAGCATCTGTGTATTCTACTTTACTGGATCCAATCGTACTACCTTTGAGTTGCCCTAAATTAACAATATCTGTATCTACCGTACCGGCAGCTACATTCGTAATCTTATTACCACCATTATCGAGACCGGTATTCGTCAAGGTAACGGACGAGACGACTGGATTTTCTACCGCACTTACAGTAGTTCCGTCAGATTTCGTGTAAACATTATTCGTTGCATTGTAAGTAGCGTCACTTAAATCGGAATACCACTTGCCGTCTTTCCCTTGTACCAAAGTATTGCCGTCAGCATCTTTACCAGTAGGGGCAAAGGTGATACTACCGTCACCCATGGAGATAGACTTAGCCAATTTAACCTTAAGGGCTTCGCCGTCTTTTACGACACCGATGTTATCAGTCGCTGTGAATTTGCTGGCTCCGCCAAATATGTTGAGCGTTTCTCCGTTTTTCTTAGTAAGGGTAGCAGTTTCACCCGTATCATCGCCAGTGAACTTCAAGTTAACATCCTTAACGGCTGTATCCATTTCGCTCTTAGACGCAATGTCGCCCACTTCGAAGGAGGTATCGTCGTTACGGGTAAAGGTCAAGGTATTGTTTTCAAGTTTCCCTTCTTTAACGTAGGTATCCTTCAAGCCGTTAACCTTTACTTCCTTGCCATCTTGCATTGTCAAAGTTACAGTACCTGCACCGGCATCGGTGTATTCTACTTTACTCGATCCAATCGTACTGCCTTTGAGCTGTTTCACGTTTACGATATCTGTATCTTCCGTACCGGCAGCTACGTTGGTGATCTTATTACCGCCATTGTCGAGACCGGTATTGGTTAATGTTACGGCCGAAACTACCGGATTTTCTACCGCACTTACAGTAGATCCGTCGGATTTCGTGTAAACATTATTCGTTGCATCGTAAGTAGCATCAGACAAGTCAGAATACCACTTGCCATCTTGGCCTTGTACCAAAGTATTGCCTTCAGCATCTTTTGCACCTGTAGGAGCAAAGGTAATACTGCCGTCACCCATAGAAACGTTCTTAGCCAATTTAACGTTAAGTGTACCCTTATCAGTATCAGCTACGACACCGATGTTATCAGCCGCCGTGAATTCCTTAGCCCCACCAAGAACACTAAGGGTTTCACCATTTTTCCGAGTGATTGTTGCATCTTCATCCGTATTATCACCGGTGAACTTCAAGTTAACATCCTTAACGGCTGTATCCATTTCGCTCTTAGACGCAATGTTCCCGACTTCAAAGGATGAGTCGTCGTTGCGGGTAAAGGTTAACGTGTTGTTTTCAAGTTTTCCTTCTTTAACATAAGTATCTTTCAAACCGTTAATCTTAACTTCCTTGCCATCTTGCATCGTCAAAGTCACAGTACCTGCACCGGCATCTGTGTATTCTACTTTACTGGATCCAATCGTACTACCTTTGAGTTGACCTAAATTAACGATATCTGTATCTACCGTACCGGCAGCTACATTAGTAATCTTATTACCGCCATTGTCGAGACCGGTATTGGTCAACGTAACAGCTGAAATTACCGGATTTTCTACCGCACTTACAGTAGTACCATCAGATTTAGTATAGATATTATTCGTTGCATCATAGGTAGCATCAGATAGATCAGAGTACCACTTACCGTCTTCCCCTTGGACCAAAGCCTTGCCTTCAGCATCTTTTGCACTGGTAGGCGCAAAGGTAATGCTACCATCACCCATGGTTAAATTTTTAGCCAATTTAACGTTAAGTGTACCTGTTGCAGCATCAACTACTACACCGATGTTATTATCCGTCAAAGAATCGGCATCGGTATTACCGCCGATAACATTGAGCGATTCACCTAAATCACGATGAACAACGGTAGTGCCATCATCACCCTTGAAGTTAAGGCCGGTTGTTCCAACATCTTTTAGCTGGGCTACGTTAACGGCATCTGTATCTTCGCTACCGGCAGCTACCCCGGTAATCTGACGATAGATGCCTTTTTCTGTATTACCAACTGAAACAGCGTCTGCAGTCGACATGTATGCAGCAAACATATTTCTCAACTCTGTACGAGCCGCCTGTAATTTCACATAATCCGGGTTGTTTGTCGAAACAATACTACTTAAAGAGTTTTCACCATCATTATTTTCCTTAATCTTCTGCTGATACGCTCTAATTTTAGCTAAACTAGCATTATAGGCAGCGCTACCTTCAGGATTCTTATAGAGATTTTCTATTTCAGCACTTAATAAATCTTCATTATTCTGTCGTTCACTAATATAAGCGCGGTATTGGCTTTCTTGAGCCGCTAAGTCGGAATAGCCGTTAATCGTGTCCACTAACTGATTATACTCAGCGGTTTTACCTAATTTTTCTGCTATAGCCGCTTGGTCTGTCGAACCCAATGTAGTGAAGTAACCGATGGAACCGGAACTCCTATCTGCCAAACTATTATAGCCTAATGCTAAACCACCGGTATTGGCTACTGCTCCTTGACCGATAGCAATCGAACCGACTTGATTAGCTTGAGCTGCACCGCCCATTGCAATAGCATCTGTTTTAGGAGCTTTGGCACTAAAGCCGACAGCAATTGAATCTACTCCGTTTGTTAACGTGTAATTGCCAAGATTTATACTGCGTTCACCGTAATTCTTATTATTAAACCCGATGGCAACATTACTAGAACTGCTGCTTTTACCGGTAACAATATTTCTTCTACCAATAACAACACCTTCTCGCGCAATATTTTCATTACCATATACATAGGTGTTATTCACCAATTTCTCAGTTACGCTATCAGTATTAGCATCATAGGAGATATCCTTTATGGTATTTCCAAAACCTGTTGCAACAAGATTCCAATTGCCGAGACCTGTCGTAATGTCATTTGAACCAATAACTGCCGCATCGCGACTGGACTTATCATCCGGCACACCTGCTTGATCATTATCTTTATTAGCTTCTTTTTTAGTATTGATAGATACATAAGAAATCTTATTAGCATCAACCTTATCATTCAAGGCCGTCAATTGTGCTACGTTGACCGCATCGGTAGCCTGTGTACCGGCCGCCACATTAGTAATCTGACGTGTCAATCCCGTTTCGCTATTACCAACAGACACAGCGGCACCGGTTGCCTGCCAGGTAGATACGAGCTTATTGGCTGCCGATTCTTTGTCTTGTAAATCCGCACGTGCTGCCAAAAATTGTGTATTAAGGTCTTTTATTTTATTAACAATTTCAGCTCGACGTGTATCATTCGCTGTATCGTATTCAGTTTGTAAATCAAGGATTTGTTTAGCTAATGATGATACATTACTCTGGGCAGTAGTGATTTCAGATTGCAAATTATCATAGGTGTCTTTATTATCGCCAAGTAAGATTTCTTGTGTTGTAATCTTATCACTTGGATCGTAACCCAAGACACCTGAGTTTACATTTGTTTTGGAATAGCTACCGAGAGCTACACCGCCTTCAATAGAAGCCGTTGAGTTTTCACCTAAGGCCGTTGCCGAGTTAGCCGTTGCCTTAGCCCCATAACCGGTGGCTGTGGCAAAATCTCCATCCGCTGCAGCCGCACTACCAAACGCACTGCCAAATTGACCTTTTACACTAGAACCAAAGCCCGCAGACAAGGCATTAATACCGGATGCCGTAGCTTCACTCCCAACAGCGGTTGCCTGATAGCCGGTACCTTTTGCTGTATGACCTACAGCAATTGATTCCAGCCCTGTTGCATTGGCATCACTGCCTACCGCTACCGTTGAATGACTGGACGCTTTAGCATAATCCCCCACAGCGGTAGAACCTATACCGGACGCATTAGCAAAATCCCCTAAAGCAATAGTATTATAATTAGTTGCTTTAGCTTTAGCCCCCATAGCTGTTGCATTAGGTTTCGTTGCCTCAGCAAACACACCAATGGCCACAGAATCATCACCGGTAGCACCACTATTATCTTTATTATCATTGTCTCCGCTGGAAATAGTATTTATGGAAACATAGTTTATCTTATTGGCATCAACTTTGTCATTGAGCGCTTTTAATTGAGCCACGTTAACGGCATCCGTATCTTGTGTACCGGCAGCCAGGCCCGCAATTTGACGCGTTCCGGTTGCTGTTGTAATCGCACCTGTAGAATCCTCTGCCGTAATACCTATGGCTACAGCACCCATAGTAGCACGCCAAGTCGGCGTAGTTTGTTGCTCTTCAGTTAACGTTACCGATGTAGGGATATAGCCACGTATACCGGATGTTACAATATTGTATGAGTTAGCCCCCAAAGCAACGCCGTCATTAACATAGGCACCAGCTGATTTACCGATAGCCAACGATCTAGTAAGGTTTGCTCTGGCACTCGGGCCAATAGCCATAGAATCAGTACCCAAAGCATTAACATTTTCATCATTGTCTTTATCAGTAGTCGATACGGCAAAGTAATGGACTCTGTGTTTTTCAATTTTAGTATCTAATTTCTTTAATTGTGCTATATTGGCAGCATCCGTATCTTGAGTACCGGCAGCCACGCCAACAATTTGTCAAGTCACTAAAGCCGATTGGCCGGCAGTTTGAAACCCTACAGATACAGCACCTAAAGATGATCGCCATGTAGGCGAAAATATTTCAGTGCGATCAAAAGTCGTAGCACTTGGAATATAACCAATTTGATTGGAACTAATATTTGCGACAGAAGAAGAGCCAAGCGCTACCCCACCGGCAACATTGACAGTCGCCCCATCACCTAAAGCTACACTGGCAGCATCCGAAGCCGAGGATCCAGACCCCACGGCCACACCACTGCCACTACCATCCGCATTATTGGCCGCACTAACCAAACCTGTCGCTCCGATAGAAAGAGCCAGGACAGCCAATGCCACACCAATTTTTTGACCAAACTTACTATGTGTCGAACTACTCTTGCCATTCTGTTTTGCCAATTCTGACACTACCACATAACTGTTTTTTACTTTACTCCAAATGACTTTGTATTGCTTATTCATTTGACTTCCCCCTATGCGTTTTCAATTCCAGCTTACATAAAGCTAAAAATTCTCCCTTCACTACAATTAACAACGCGGAATCGATACTGATTTGTCACATTCTATCTTCTTTTCATTCTTATCATTCCTATCACTTCTTGATAAAATGTTCAAAATTCTTTTGAAAACTTGTTAGAATTCTAAAATTGCCGCCAATATAGCTTCATCGCCGGCATTAAAAAACTTAATTGATTTAACATCGACTTCAAACAAGTCGTCTTTATTTTTTTGATTGCTCTTGTCTATTATCAGTGTATCTTCATCCTTTCTTTAAATTAATTCTATAATCAAGACGATTCAATGTCAATGTATTTATATGCAAACATTCCTTAATTTTACTTGTTTCTTCGCTTTTATTTTCAAAGACGTGTATTATTTTATTTTTACTTTTTTCATATTTTCTTCAAACTCTCCTTGATATCGCTTCATATTTTATTCATCTTTTATCAACTGTTAATGCGATTCTTTTATTCTCATCATTTACATATTTTCTTTTGCAATTATTTCACGTTTTTTCGGTAATGATTATTTTATGTTTTTTTAGTAATGACTGTTTCATATTTTTTTCTGTAATAATTATTTCTGTATGTTTCCTGCTTACTTTTTGGCACAAAAAAACGACAGCAAGATTACTTGCTGTCGCTTTACCCCAAACTATTATCGTTTTCACAATAATTAGTCTTTTACTATATATAGTTTTTACTATTATATTTAGTCGTCTACTATATTTAATCGTTTACTATATTTAGTTGTTACCACTATATTTAGTTGTTATCACTACGTTTAGTCTCCCCCAACACATCGCCCCTTACGATATGTTACCTTACAATGTCTCTCCCTGCACCACGCTGCCCTTACCAATTAAAATATTTACTAGTAAGTGTTTACTGTTTAACGTTCACTGTTTAGTAAGTACTTATTAGCATTTATTAGTTAGTATGATCCCGTTGGTACATACCATCGGCATGTACCGTCGGGAATATACTATTTAACAATTACTATTGGTATATATTATTTGCTGGCAACTAACTGGTTAACAAGTTGAGTTAATTGTTCGATACGGTCTTGTTGTTCGGATACTACGGATTTCAAGCCGGACAATTCGTTGATTTCAGTTTTCTGTTTTTCTACAGTCGATTTCAAGTCATTGATTTCACGAGCCATTTCGGAACGGGAACCCAAGTTTGTAGTCTGGCCTGCGCCAATACGCATTGTTACACCGGCGTTAACCATGTTTTCACCGCCGCCGTAAGAGCTACCGATACTGAACATTGTGTCGCCATTTGGACGGTAGAACGCACCAACTGCTACGGCGTTAGCGCCTTTGTAGTTACCTACACCGGCAGCTACTTCCCAACGGGATGTTGGATCGTAATCCAATGGATGTAATGCTGCCAAGGCTGCTGCACCGGCACCTACACGGTCTACACGATTATCCAAATCATTGATTCGGTTGTTCATAACGTTCATGTTGCCACCAATATTGGTTACAGCACTGTTCAACTGGCTAACGTTTACTGCATCAGTATCCGCTGTACCGGCTGCTACGTTGTGAACCTGATTGCCGCCCATGCTGATAGAATCGTTTGTAAGTGTAATATCAGATTTGGAGGAATCAGTTGCTTTAATTGTTACACCGCTGTTATTTACAGTTGTGTTACCTGTTACTACGGAGGAAGTTGTCACAGTGTCACCGGTAATAGAAGTTGTTGTATCGCCGGAGCCTACAGCAATTTTTTCGCTCGCAGTTAAAGTCTTAGTGTCTACGCTGTCAAGGCCGGACAATTTGGAAGACAATTTAATGTCAAAGCCGTTGCCTGCTTCGTTGTTTACAACGCCGATGTTGCCATCAGTCAAGCTGGAAGTGTCAGCGCCACCTTTAAGGTTCAACACATCATCTTTACCAAGTTCAATCTTTTCACCGGAATCACTTACGAAACCACGTTTTGCATTGTTAATTGTATCGATGCTTGTGTTGATATCGCTGATGTTACCTGCGATTTGAGCCAACTGACCTTCAGTTGCTGCACGGTCAGCCACGTAGTTGTTAGGATCCCAAGTTGTGTTGTCGAGACCGGTAATGAATTTACCGCTTTCAGTGGAACCGTTAGTTGTAGTCACTTCCTGGTTGCCCATTACGATACCGCCGTTAGCTGCATCGCCAATAACTACCTGGCCTTTAGAGCCGTCGATAGTAACCTGGTTGTCACCAGTACCGGCTGTAATTGTTGCATTACCACCGTTAATGGTAACTTCGTTAGCATCAGTACCTGCACTAATTGTGGATGTAGTACCGTCAACAGTTACCTGATTAGTTGCATCGTCTGCATTATTTAAAGTAATTTTGTCGTTTAAGTTGATGTTATTACCGGAGTCGATATTGATATTTTTACCGGCATCCAATGTGATTGCTTCAACGCTCTGTGCCACTTGTGTAGACAAGGCTTTAAGCTGTGCCACGTTAACGGCATCAGTATCTAAAGTACCTGCTGCTACGTTAGTGATCTGACGAGTCAAGCCGGTTTCACTGTTACCTACGGAAACAGCGGCACCTGTGGACTGCCATGTGGAAATGAGCGCATTGGACTGAGCCTGAAGGCTTGCCAATGTAGCACGTGCTGTAGAAAGCTCAGCTTCTTTTGCAGTGATTTGAGAGTTAATCGAAGTCAAATCATCGCCAGTTGCTGTGTTTTTAGCTGTCTGTAAAGCAACTACTTCGCTGGACAAGCTGTCTACAGTAGATTGTGCAGTTGCAATATCAGACTGTAATTGTGTATATGTAGCCTGGTTGCTGCCCAAGATATCAGCCTGGGAAGTAATCGTACCACTTGGATCGTAGCCGATTACACCGGATGCTACGTTAGTTTTGGATTTGCTGCCAAGAGCCACACCGCCTGCGATGTTAGCTGTAGTCTGATCGCCTAACGCGCTGGCAGATTCAGCAGATGCATTGGACAAGAAGCCCACTGCTGTTGCATATTTACCGCTTGTAGAAGCCTGGCTGCCGATGGCACTGGAGAAATGACCTTTTGCTTTCGCTGTGAAGCCAACTGCCAATGTGTTAGTGTCGTAAGCTTCAGCACCGCCACCAATCGCTGTATCCTGGTAACCGTATGCTTTCGCATCAGTACCCAAAGCCATGGAGAAGCTGTATTTATCAGATTCAAGCGGATTTGTCATACGTTCTTCACTTACCGTATTTTTACGAGTGTTAGGAACGGACACATCGGAGCTGGAACCATCACCGGAGGATTCAGCACCAACATACGCACGGTCACCGAAAGCTAAGGAGTAAATGCCGTTTGTTTCAGCACGGTTACCGATAGCTGTGGAGCTGACGTTGTTCGCTTTTGCATAATAGCCCATAGCAATGGCATTTCTGGCAGATGCAGATGCAAAATTACCAAGAGCCATAGAAAGGTACTCAGTAGCAGAAGAGTTTTGACCTAATGCCATGGAGGAAGAAGCGGTTGCTTTAGAAGAAATACCAAGTGCTACACCGCCGTTAGCTGCTGTAGATGTAGAACCGATAGCGATAGCCGTAGCGCCGGAAGCGGAAGAACGGTTACCGATAGAAATCGCACTCAAACCGGTAGCAGACGCCTGGTTACCGATAGCTACCGCACGTTCAGCGCTGGCAGTTGTGCTGTTACCAAGAGCCGTTGAGTAAAGGCCGGTCGCTTTAGCGCTATAACCTAATGCAGACGCACGATCGGCAGAAGCCGTTGAGGAACGACCAATTGCTACAGCAGAGTTGCCGGAACCGTCAGCTTTATAGCCTAAAGCAAGTGCATAGTCTTCGGTTGCACTGGCTTCATCACCGAGAGCCACTGAGCTGGAACCGCTGGCCGTGGTATCGCTACCTACAGCCGTCGCATTTACAGCTTCAGCTGTCGCTTTATAACCTACAGCTGTGGACGATGCGTTTTTAGCTGTCGCAGCAGTACCCAAGGCTGTTGCATAGTTATGAGATGCTGCGGAAGACGCACCTAATGCAGTAGCTAATGTGCCGGATGCTGTGGAAGTCGGGCCGATTGCGATTGCATTAGAACCGGTTGCGCCGTCATTATTTGCATTACCGCTTGCGGCAGAATTTATAGAAACATAAGAGATTTTATTTGCATCAATTTTAGAAGTTAAATCAGTATTCAAGGTAGTGATGCTAGTGTTTACGTTGCTTTCCAATGCCTTAAGCTGGGCCACGTTAACAGCATCGTAATCGTCAGCACCGGCTGCAACATTGGTGATACGACGACGGTTTTCAGCCACAGTCTTACCGCTTGCATCAGTATACTCAGCATTACCTACAGATACAACACCGTTACTTGCTGAGAATGCTTCGTTTGTTAAATAACCTGTTGTGGCAACACCGGTAGTATCAGCTAAAGAGTTCTGACCTAAGGCAACAGAGTTGCTGGACGTAGCGGTTGCACTTTTACCGATAGCAACAGAATTAGAAGCCGTAGAAGCAACGTTAGCGGCGTTACCGATAGCAATGGCAGAACTACCTGCAGCAGCAGAGTTGTAGCCCAAAGCTGCAGAGTACGAACCGGAAGCTGTAGCACCGTTACCGAAAGCGGATGCACTGGAGCTGGTTGCTTTAGAAAGGTAGCCGACAGCCGTTGTATAGTAAGCGGTTGCTTGTGCCTGATAACCATTAGCAAGACCATAATTACCGGAAGCATTTGCCTGGTAACCGGAAGCAGAGCTGTAATCACCGGTTGCGGACGCAGATGCTCCAAGGGCGGTACTGTATCGCGCGGATGCTGCAGCACTCGGTCCAATAGCTACACTGCTGCTACCCGATGCATTAGATCTATTACCAATAGCAACAGCCGAAGTATTGGATGCCTCCGCACTACTGCCGAGAGCTACTGTATTATTAGCAGACGCTTTAGTATTATAGCCAATCGCTGTTGAAGCGGAGCCGGTTGCTTTCGCCGAATTACCGATGGCTGCAGCCATATACGTGGTTGCTTCGGAAGATGTACCAACTGCAACGCCTGCGCCGGTACCTTCTGTATTAGCCGCCGCATTTACAACACCGGTTGCCCCCAAAGATAAAGCCATTACAGTTAAAGCCACACCAAAATTGCGACCTACACTGCTCTTGGAAGATGCAGATTTGCCGTTAGACTTAGCAAATTCGGACGCTACTACGTATGTATTTTTTACTTTACTCCAAATAACTTTATACTGTTTGTTCATATAATGAATCTCTCCTTTAATCAAACACAATACTTAAAACACACTTTTGTTTTTTCATTCTCTGAGCATTTCATGAGCCATTTACGCAACATACATGCGCAGAGATTCATTTCATTCATCTCTTTTTAAGATTTATAAAAAATCTATCATTTATTATTCTGATGTTCTTTCCGAACGAACATCAAACTCATCTTACACAATTCATTCTATATCGATTTTTTTCGAATGTCAATGAAGAAAACATTAATTCATAAACTGACGGCGTCACTAAAAATTTTAATCAGTGTCAATCCTCCTTATTTTATCGCATTAAAACGCCGTTGTTTACTGTTTTATCGAAATATTTAAAATTTTAACTTCATAAATTCTTCATATGAATTTTTCATAAATCATATTTTAATCAAGTTTTTATCACTTTTATGGATGTGGATTTTAAAATAAGACTTATACAATTGAACTATATACTATTAATACTATTTTGTATTCATACAAAGGACATTCAACAATAAACACTGTAA
The DNA here is from genome assembly GCF_018364065.1 of Veillonella sp. Classification (GTDB taxonomy): domain Bacteria; phylum Bacillota; class Negativicutes; order Veillonellales; family Veillonellaceae; genus Veillonella_A. The sequence goes on along the minus strand of NZ_JAGZMO010000004.1, from coordinate 4,221 downwards.
CTACAGCTTCTCCGATTTAATCGATTAATTATCATTTCTAACAAGTGATTATATGTGCCAGATTGTTCTAACTATTACGTGGTTTAATAAGCACCTCATGTTTTGATCGCTTCATGTTTAATAAAAGATTCACCATAAAAAAACGAGCAACCTATTCAGGTTGCTCGGAAAAAGTTCAGCTCAGCCGGCACTATAGATGCCTTGAGTCTCTTTTAATTAAAATACGTAAAGTGCCATTCTATGATACACAACATATTGCTCTATTTAGTTTTAAATATATACGCAACTATACTTGCGGCTTAGAAGTTTAGACGAACGCCCGTGTTGAAGCGATAGTCCATTTCAACTTCTGCCCCAAAGTTTCGTTCCACATCAAGGTAGAAATTAGTATCTTTACCTAACTGTAGATTTGTACCTAAGCCAAGCGTAAGCCAAGTATCACCTAAGTCGGAAGAGTTCGTGAATGTGAAATCATCCGTTATACGGCCATCCACATCGCCCAAGAAGTCATGCAATAAGGACGCTTTAAAGTAAACACGACCTAATTTGTTTGCCTGGCTTTCAAAGTCTCGGCTTAAAACAACGCCTACACGACCTACTAAGCTGTCTGCACTATCTTGTGAAACTTTTGCACCATTAGCAGTATTATAATCGTCGCCCCACAAATAACTATATGTTAATTGAGCTTGCGGTTCAACACTCCAACCATTTTGTAACGGCATTTTGCGGCCAAATTCTGTACTTAGGCTGCCTGCCCAGTTATCGAATTCGCCACGATCGCCATAAGAAGTTGTGTAGTCGGAGTCAATGCGGCCTACACGAGCTACTAAGTCTAAGTAGTTACCGTTTGCCTGTAATTTAGTGGCATATAATGACAAGTCATTGGTCTTCTGAGAACCGTTACCACCGGTATAATCAGAATCGCCCCAAGTATGAGAAACAGCCGCACCGTAATACCAAGTACTATCATCGCTATTTTTTCTCATTTTGTCATAGCCGACCTGCATAGTTTTGAAGTTACCGCTGAATCCGTAAGTTCCGTCTTTTTCTAAGCGTTTATTAATAAAACGAGCCCAGATGCCCTGTTCAGCTTGGTCGAAACGAAGTTCACCCAAACGTTTTAACAATGTATCATCATCACGCCAAAGCGCAAAGGCTGCAGTATAAGCTGCTCCCGGTACAGTACCATTCGGATTTATAGTATTACCGTTAGTCCCTTTGGAGCTGTCAGTAGTTAAATACCAATCATTATAGCCTTCATAGCTGTCATCTATACCTGTTTCAGTTTCGTTTTTCAAAATTAAATGTTTATTATAGATTTTATCGGTGTTCTGGATTTCAATTGCCTGATTCAATGCAAAAGTAGATGTATTAGCTGCCGTTGTAGCAAAATAAAGTTTGCTATTATCAACCATGCTGTTTACATTTTTATCTACATTAAATACTACAGTATGTGTACTGCCATCACCATCATGGGCAGCAATATAATCACTGGCATCGCCTTCACGATAGGTAGTTACATCATCCCCCTGATAACTTACATCCATAAGGAATGTACCTGTGCCGTTAAGACTGTTGAGATCTAAATGATTAGCTTCACCGGACAAGGACACTACACTATCATCACTCAAAGTCAAACTATTGGCATTGCTGTCCTTCGAAATATTCCAAAGCGAGCCATTATCTAACGAAACATTACCAATACCCGTAGAAGAACCGTTCCATACGCTGCTGTTATCTAAATTGATTGCAGTCGTACCACCACCAACAAAAAGGTTACCGGCCCAAGCACTATTACCGTTGAAAAGAACTTCGGCCGAACCTGTAGTACTATCGATGTCTCCAATCAAAGAGGATTTTTCCTCAAATGTTGCGGTAAGCTGTCCTTCATACGGCTCAACCGCTGTACCGGTATATACTTTGAGAGTATTTTCGATATCGCCGGTCATAGTAGAACTATTGGCAAATCTTAAATTAGTATTGCCGCTGTTAACTACATTACCGGTTAAAGAAGAACCGTTACCGGTATAAGCTGCATCAATCGTATTATCCCCTTCTGCGATAATATCACCTACATGCGATGCATTGTTACCGGAAAGGTTCACGGAAATATCAGCACCATCTTTCGGTACAGGATACGTAGCAGTACCTCTGGCTGCGTTGATATCTCCGATAAGTTTTGCATTATCACCGGACATAACCAAGGTTACAGTACCTGCATTATTTGCAGTAATATTTCCTTTTACATAAGAATCGCTACCAGATGCACTAACTAGCACACCCCCATTATTATTCGCTGTTAAGTTACCGTTTATATAGGAATCACTATTACTCATATAAACTTTAGCCGCACCATTAGTATTTGCCATTACATTGCCATAAACATAAGAATCGGCACCACCCAAGTGTACGCTAACATCACCGTATTGAACCGCTTGAATTGCATCCGTAGTTACTTCACCGGTTTCAGATGCCTCTTCGCCGGAATGAATAAAGGAACCAGATTCCATAGCATTAACTAAAATGGAAGCTCCTTTACTGGTTGCCTGCATTGTTCCCGTTATCTGTACTGTATTTCGTGAGTTTTCACCGATTGATACTTTTGACGTAATATTATTAACAGCTTCTGCAGATCTTGCATAAATACTATAAGAGCTGCCGGCTTTATCTATCTTGACAACACCGTTTCGTTCGGAATTAACAACGACATTCCCACCTCTGGCTGCACTAATGCCACCAGTTAAATTAACGATATCGGCATCTAAATTAACATTAAACGACTTATCTTCATTCGTGCCTCTACCGGCATATATAGAAAAATAATTTTGAGCAGACAAGTTAATAGTATTTGCCGAAATAGAAATCCCTTTACCAAGCTCAGTTCCAAAAAAACTTGACGAAGCACGTATACCATTTCCGATTGCCGGATAATACGAAGCAGATATGTTAACCGTACTACCTTCGCCCCCCTTAACGGTGATACCTTGTCCATTATCAACCATACCGAAATTACCACCAGTAGATGTAACGTTTAAATTTTTGAATCCTTCAAAAGTTACATTTCCTCCGGATTCAGTATACACCGCATCATTATTGGCTTTAACATTAATATCTCCGCTCACATTGATGATGGTATTTTGTCTTGCATCTCCACCGATTATCCCTTTATCCGTCCATTTATTCCCTCTAAAACTGGCATCAATCGTCAAGTTTTTAGCCGTCACTTCCGCGTCGCGAATAGCTGCACCATCTGCTCGAGAAGTATTTGATTCTTGATTCCAATTGATTACCAAATTACGATCTGAATGATCATAGGATTTAAAATCACCTATTGCCGTGTTTCCTCGAGTAATACTAACCATCTGATTTGTTAACGTATCAGTATTAGTGGCTTCATCATAAACAGCATACACAGAACCAATTCCACCATACAATAAAGTCGTCCCCACGCCCAAAGCAAACAGGGTCATCTTAACACTTTTCTTCATACACTAAATCCTTTCCTTAATCAACAAACACCCTTAAAATTATCCCCAAGCGTCTTTTTCTTCATAAAAAGACTAAAAAAATATATTACAAATCTACCAGCGCACATTATAATTTAACCACTCTTTCATAATTAAAAGTCAGCAAATTACGTTATGCTATTTGTAATAATCCCTTTTTCTCGAGTATACTCAATACTCATCTATATATTTGAAACAATATAATTTTATCATATTTTACATTAATCTATCAAGAAATCATCTTCTTTTCATTTACTATAGCTTATAGACTTCATTAAATCATTAAATTTCTGACATATATAAACACCAATAAAGTCGGCATTTCCTCCCCATGAATTAGTCTATTTCAAAAATTTTTATTTTATTAAAACTAATGAATTATGAAAAACAAAAGAGTCGCAGCGATATAGTCGCCACGACTCTTTTATTAGGCTATTTGATTTTTCCCATATGGAATGGTATCTATCAATCAGAACTAGCACTAACTTATGATACAAACTTTAATTATTTATTGTTAATCAAAGTGTTTACAAGTTTTGTAAGCTCTTCAATCTTATTGTTTTGGTCTGCTACTACGGATTCCAAATCGTTAATCTTCTGAGCCATTACTTTCTTGGATGGGTATTTCTGAGTTTCGCCATCGCCAATACGTAATGTTACACCGGCGTTAACCATGTTTTCGCCACCGCCGTAAGAAGTACCTACGCTAACCATT
>NZ_JAGZMO010000003.1 GCF_018364065.1 Veillonella sp. | reverse complement strand
GGATGCGGATACAACCGCTGTTAAACCTACAACACGACCGGCTGACAAGTCACAGCCTGCGGTTATAAGGATCATAGCTGAGCCCAATGCAATGATTACACGAGGCGATGACTGAATTAAAATATCGCGAAAACTGGTTAGTGATAAAAAGTTAGAGTTATAGATTGAAATAGCGGCCACTAACACAACTAATACGATATAAATAGCATTTTGCGTCATTAATTGACTGATTCGACTTCTACTCATATCAAAATTCCTCCTAAACTAAACCTGCCGTAGCAAGTTCCATGATTTTTTCTTCCGTTGCCTCTTTGGCAGCAAGAATCCCTTCCATCAGGCCATTACTCATAACCATGATGCGATCACTCATGCCCAGGAGTTCTGACATTTCCGAAGAAATCATAATCACACTTTTCCCCTGTGTAGCCAAGCGGTTAATAATGGTGTAAATTTCATATTTAGCCCCCACATCGATACCGCGTGTAGGCTCATCTAAGAGAAGAATTTCAGGAGCTGTGTTCAACCAACGGGAGATAAGAACTTTCTGCTGGTTACCACCGGATAAGGATTGGATGCGGGTTTTCGTATCCGGCGTTTTAATGCGCAGTTTCGTAACCCCTTCTTCCGTATCAATTTCCCGGAGCTTGTCATTTAACAGCCCTGTTTTGCGGCGGTACTTCTTCATAGATGCCATCGTATTGTTATCTACAATATTGAGCATCGGGAAGATACCGGTCGCACGGCGTTCCTCTGTAAGCAGCGCGATATGGTGCTTCTTAGCATCACGAGGATTGCGGATTTTTACTTCCTTGCCGCCGATAAATATCTTGCCGGCCGCCAAATGTCTGAGGCCGAAGATAGCTTCAATAATTTCTGTACGCTGCGCCCCTACAAGTCCGCCTACGCCCAGAATTTCCCCTTTTCGAAGTGAGAACGACACGTCCTTGAAGGAATTTTCACGAACGGATGTAATGCCTTCCACTCGCAATACTTCCTCGCCCGGCGTATTCGTCTTCTCAGGGAACAGCTGCGTCATCTCACGTCCTACCATGCGTTTGATAATCAGGTCGGTCGTAAGTTCCGAAGCCGGCCAGGTGCCTATATAGTTACCGTCGCGCATAATAGTTACTTCATCAGATATGCGGAGGATTTCTTCCATTTTATGGGAGATGTAGATGATGGCTACACCCTTCTTCTTTAAGTTTTCAATAATTCTAAATAAGTGCTCTACTTCATCACTGGTAAGCGATGATGTCGGTTCGTCCATTACAATGATTCGCGAGTTGTGCGATACGGCTTTCGCGATTTCAATGCTCTGTAACTTTGATACTGATAATTGTCCGGCTAGTTCTTCCGGATCGATGTCTACGTCGATTTCCTTAAATAAGGCCAACGTATCTTCTTTCATTTTTTTATGGTCCACAAGTTGGATAGGGCCCAGCTTTTTCAAAGGAAAGCGACCTAACCAAAGATTTTCCATTACATTGCGTTGTAATACAGGATACAATTCCTGGTGGATCATAGAAATTCCCAAGTCTAATGCTTTACGAGAGTCTGTAATGTCTACAGGCTTTCCGTCCAGAATGATTTGTCCTTCTTCTTGCCTATAAATACCGAACAGGCATTTCATCAAGGTCGATTTTCCCGCCCCATTTTCGCCCATGAGCGCATGTACGTGGCCGGGACGGAGCTGCAGAGATACATCATTCAAAGCTTTTACACCTGGAAATGTTTTAGTTATGTGCTGCATCTCTAAAATATATTCGCTCATGTTGCCCTCCTACAAGTGAGTTGTACAGGAGGCTTCCCCGAAGCCCCCTATACACCATCTGCGACTAATTATTTATCGCCAAGAATCTTATCTGCATTGTCCTTAGTTACGATTTCGTAAGGTACCCAGATATATTGTTTGTCAACGATTTCAAATCCACCAATATTATCTTTCGTTGGAGTTTCGCCTTTAGCTAATACTAACATCAAGTTAAATACGGCATCCCCTTGTTTCTTGGAGTTGTTAAGAACTGTACCGAGTAATGTACCGTCTTTCAACGCCTGAACTGCTGGAGCTGTAGCGTCCACACCTACTACAGGCATGTATTTGCCGTCTTTGAAGTAGCCTGCTGCTTTAAGTGCTTCGATAGCGCCTAATGCCATGTCGTCATTGTTAGCGATTACGGCGTCAATTTTGTCACCGTAGCTGGCTAAGAATGCGGCCATTTTTTCCTGACCTTTTACGCGGTCCCACATAGCTGTATCCTGTGCCAATTCTTCAACTTGGATACCTTCTTTTTTGAGGGATTCAATTACGTATTTAGAACGAAGTTCTGCATCTTGATGGCCAGGTTCGCCTTTAATAAGTACATAGTGCAATACATTGTCTTTGCTGCGGTATGCTTCAGGATGTGCTTTGAAGTAATCAGCTAAGATTTTACCTTGCATTTCGCCGCTTTGTTCAGCTTTAGCACCTACATAGTAAACTTTATCCCATTTAGCCATATCTTCTTTTAATGGTTCGCGGTTCAAGAATACTACAGGAACATTAGCTGCTTTAGCTTTGTCGATGATAACGCCGGCTGCCGGACGGTCAACGATGTTAACACCGATTGCCTTGTACTTTTTGTTCAAGAACAAGTCAATTTTTTCGTTCTGTGTAGGTTGAGAGTTCTGGCTGTCTACGATGTCAACTTTTGCTTTATCTTTAGCGTCCGCTTCGATACGTGCACGAACACCGCTCATAAAGGTATCGTCAAATTTGTAGATGGCTACGCCCATTTGTGGCAAATCTCCACCACCGGAACTACTTGTACCACAGCCACTAAGTGCCAATGTGGCCACCGCTAAGGTAGCTAATAACGCTGCTTTCCATGACTTTTTCACGAGAAACTCCTCCTTTGAAAAGAAAATGTAGATCTATATAATCGCTGTACAACTAGCGAATCTACCTAAATAAACACTTCCAAACTAATACACTTCTTACTGCTTTTAATACACTTCTTACTGCTCTTAATACACTTCTTACTGCTTTAATACACTTCTTACTTGTTTCCGTTATCTGCTATGAGCGACGGCCCTATATCAGCCTGAAACTCCAGTTCTGATGCTTAACGCTCGGTGAGCCATACTTCTCTGGCCCGGCGCGTACTTACAATATCCACCATTCCAAGCAAGGTATAATAACTGCCGTTGCCGGAGTATACCAGATCTACGGCCTGCACGCGGCGCAAGTTGCTTTCCAACACACGGCGCAGAATCGGATCCATCGTACTTACTGCATTCCCCATAACACTGCTGATAACGATGCGCTGAGGATTGATGATATTGTACAAGTTAGCGAGTGTAACGCCTAAATACTTGCCTACGCGGTTTAATGCTTCCAGACACAAGGCGTCGCCTTCTACTGCGGCTTCGTAAATCGGTTCAACCCGGAATGCATTGGCTAAAATATCAGGGTTTGTAGCCACGCTGCTTTCGCGGCCCTTCTTAATTTCCGCCAATACATATTCGCGAATCGCCGTTTCGGATGCTACCGACTCAAGGCGGGTATAGGTTGGTTCGCCGCTCTGCTGATCTTCGCCCATGTCGATGACTGTATAACCTACTTCACCGGCACAGTCGTTAAAGCCGCGATATACGGTGCCCTTGTACACCAAGGATACGCCGAGGCCGTAACTGAACTTCAGTACCAACAGGTTGTCGATGTCTTTGCCGCTGCCGAAATAATATTCCCCATTAGCTAAACAACGCACATCGTTTTCCACATAAGTTGGTAAGTGGAAACGTTCTTCCAGAATATACTTAAATGGAATGTTGTTCCATTTTACATTTGGCGAATAAATGGAAATCCCTTTTTGCGAATCTACCGGACCGCGAAGAATGAGGCCGATAACTGCGATCGACCAGCGAATATCGCCGAGCACTTCTTCAATGCCGCGGTAAATCTGGTTCATAATTTCATCAATGGTAGAACCGATAATGGATGTTTCCACCTTATTTAAAATGATGCCGCCCGCCTGAACTACATACATTACAATCTTATGTGTTCGTACATGAACGATGAGCATCATTTCCTTCTGCTCGTTAAACTTTAACAGCATCGACGGCCGGCCCAGCGCACTGCGCTCCTGTCGGTCCTCGTAGATGAGCCCCTTTTGTGCCAATACGGTACAAATATTAGTTACTGTCGGCGGTGTTATCCCCGTATTGCGTGCAATAATCGCCTTTGATACGGAGCCGTGACGTCTAATATAATTCAAAATTATTTCATCATTGCTCATGACTTGTTTTGATTGCATGCTTTCACCTCCTGGTTTACATATGGTGCACGCCATCTCCCAAATCAGCTACATATAGATCTGGTGTTACTCCAATTTCAGACTTATATTCTTTGACTACATTTGCCATGAAGTCTTCCAATTGTGCTTTTTCTACAATAGCAATAGCACAGCCGCCGAACCCGGCACCGGTCATACGCGACGCCAGACAGCCTGCTTGTTTGCGAGCAATCCCCACAATCGTATCCAGCTCACGACCGCTCACTTCGTAGTCGTAGCGAAGTGATTCGTGTGATGCGGTAATAATATCTTTAATAGCTTCCATGTCATGAGTTCGCAACGCGTCCATAAAAGCTAAAACACGTAAGTTTTCCGTAATCGCATGTTTGGCACGGCGACGATTTACTTCATCTTCCACAAAGTCCAAATCATCTACGGAGCCCAGTGATAAAGCTTCTAACGGATGGTGTTTTCGAATATCTTCCAACGCTGCATCACATTCCGCTTTGCGCACATTGAATACGGAGTCAACTAAGCTGCGTTGATGATTCGTATTCATAATGATGAGCTGATAGTCGCCGAAATCAACCGGTACATGTTCGAAAACCATCTTCGTGCAGTCAAGGAATACGCCATGACCTTCTTTGCCGTGACTGATGGCAAATTGGTCCATAATGCCTACCTTAACGCCGATAAAGTCATATTCTACATCTTTCGCGATTTCCGCTACACGAGTGCGGTCAATCGGAATCTGCAACATATGCATTAACATATATACAGTTAAGTCTAAGATACAAGCTGAAGAGGATAAACCGGCCCCTTCCGGTAAATTCCCTTCGAAATACATTTCGAACGCCGGTACATCTTGACCTTTCCCACGGAAATAATCCATAACGCCGAGTGGATAGTTGGCCCAGTCATTTTCTTTCGTATAGGTAAAGCGTGTATCCGCCGTGTAAGGAAATTCCTTTGTCCCGGCCGCCTTATCTTCGCCTTTGCTTGCCATATTGGCAGAGTGAAGACGAATTGTCTGATCTTTACTTACTCGAATGGCACCCCAGGTTCCCAAGGTTAACGCTGCCGGGAATACATGGCCGCCATTGTAGTCCTGATGTTCCCCAATGATGTTGACGCGTCCCGGTGCGAAGAAACAGTGTATTGCTTCCCCATTGTCGCCAAATTGTTCTAAGAATCTGGCCTTCACCTGCGCCTCGTTCAACATCTCACCGGGCGCTACTAATACTTTACTGTCCATACACACTTTCCCCTTCTAACAACTTCTCTATAATCTTCCGCAACACCGGTGCTGTCTCTTCCACCGCACTCGTATTCGCTGCGGCCCAAGCACCCATTTCAGAGGAAGCATAGAACTTAATCTTGTTCGCCTCTCTGAATGGCGGATAAAACTCAATATGGAAATGATAATAATCTTTCGAGTCTTCATATTCCGGACTGTTCACAGGTCGTTGATGATATACCATCATATATGGGAACGGCATGTGGAACAGTTCATCGAACGCTGCGGTCAACACTTTCAGCAACCGTGCCAAATCGGCTCTTTCGTGAGCACTGCAATCGGATAGCATGCCCATGTGACGTTTAGGAACTACGAAAACGCCATATGGATAATCCGTAAAGAACGGAATGTATGCAACGAAGCTGTCATTTTCGAAAACGATACGGTCTTTCGCATGCAATTCTGCTTCCGTCATATGACATACCAGGCAGCGGCCATGTTCTTCATAATGTTTCTTAGAGTTCTCCAATTCCACCTGAATTTTTTGTGGTACAAAGGAGTATCCATAAAGCTGGCCATGTGGATGAGGCATAGTTACCCCAACGGCTTCGCCTTTATTTTCAAACGGGAATACGTATTTTATCTTTTCATCCTTGCTGAGTACGGTACAACGTTCAGCGATGAGATTCAACAATTCCACAATATGATGTACAGATAATTCATAGAATTTAGCTGTATGACGTGGGGAGTATAGTATTACTTCACACTTACCATAGTTCTCCGCACTTTTATAGAATCCTGTCGGATCTACATATGGTGTCTCAGGATACTGCGTCAAGGCAGGGAAATCATTGTCATAGCTGAAAACAGTAAAATCTTCTGGTACCTTTTTTCCTTCCCCCGGGCAGAATGGGCACCAATCTTTAGGCATGTTCGGACGAAACTTGCGGTTCGATGCAACCATCGTCCAAGTACCGAGCAAAGGATTCCATCTCAATTCTGACATACACTTAGCTCCTCACTTAAAAACTTCGTCTATTTAATAAACTACTTAAGAAAATATATTATAAATATATTTTTTCATACTTTAATAAAATTTTCAACTAAAACTTTACTTTCTACCATGCCGATTTAACATATCAAGAAACGGCGGTACTTTATCACGCTAAATCCCCATATAAAGGGCATTTTACAAAACAATTACAATCCCATAATTCATATAACGCATTCTCTTCATATACAAACGTAACCTGTCATTATTAGCCGGTTGTATTAAATCTATTTTTTTAAATATAAATCCTTCAACGCAAAAAGCCGGGATACATTGGATTAACTCCAATCTACCCCGGCTATGTCTTACAACCGATAGTATTCTATTGTGTCTTAGATCTGGCTAGTGACATGAGTCTGATTCTGTTATCTGATGACGTTAGTCTGGTTCTGCCAAACTTCACTTTCATCGCTGTCTACCAACGCATAGAGATACGCCCACACAATGCGGTTATAGCGTCTGAAGTCGGTAACAACGTCCGCTACTTTTGACTTGATGCCTACTTCATCGGCTACATTGGCGATAACGCGCAACAACTCAGCCGTACGACCATGGGCAATCTCCTTCACGCAGGACGTAATAACTTCCGTCAATCGTTCGTTTAACAATTCTTCAACTGATGCGCTTCCTTGTGCAGTATAACGTTCACGCAATTTGGAGCGAACCAGCATCGCTTCTTCCTTGCCGATGTGAAGGAATACGATGCTCATATCTTCATCGCCTAAACGTTCGCCAAAGAGACGGTTCATACCGGCCGCACTTACTAAGAATGTACCTTCACTGTCGCGGCATTCCAAGGCGTTAAATTTGCTGTCGCCCAATCCTTGACAGGCTTTAATAACGGCAGTTAACCCTACTTCCCAAAGTTTGGCGGCTTCCCTATCAGTAAATACTTCATTAATAACAGATTTAGGTGTGCCGTCATCTTTTACAGGCTGCTCAGCCAGATCAAACAATGTGTTTACCGGATGAGATTCAAAGTATGGCCGTTCGAACTCATAACGGGCACGCGCTACCATTTGCAACAGCACATCCGAAGGCTCTTCTGTATAGCGCCCTTCAAACGGACCGTTACCGTACCAATTAACAACTACATCATCAATTACAACCAACTGTAATGTAGCTTGAGCATCTAAGGTTCCTTTTTCAATCGCTTGGCGCACTTGATCGGCCAAAGCCATATATCCTTTTTTCATTGTTTCTGAATCACAGCGAAACTGCCGCATAGTCCACTTCCTTCCTTAATATATTTTATATCCCCTATAGAACTAAGAAGATAACAGTTGCCCTCCATAGAACCAAGAAAAATAGCTCTCAAAAAACATAGTTACTTTTCCCCATATATATATACATATATATAGTAGTAAAACATGGTTGTTATTTCTATGTATTATTTCGAAACGAATCACAAAATATAACTGCATACTTTGCCAACTATTTTCTTATGAGGTAAATAAAATATACCCAACTTTTAAACCATTCAACAGGAGCTTTCAAATTTACCCCGTTTTTTGAAATGGAGTTTACAAAAAGTTGTTATCTAATAAAATCATTTTTATTATACTTTTGCTATATAAACATACTACTATATAATAACACAAAATTCCTACGAGACTAGTAGAAAAATCAAAAAAATTCATCTAATTAATCAATAAATTCATCAAGCCGCTTATTTAAACTCACCTGCATCGGCGAGTTCTGCGCGAATTTTCATTATAATACGGCCCAAATGGTTCTGCCCTACACCATTTACAGTTCCCCAAAAATCATCGCCCCAATCATTGTCTTCCGCTATGGTACGTGTCCCCGTAGCCAACAATTTTTTCCGAAGCGTTTCATTGTTAGAAAACTTTTCACGTATCAGTATTTCCATAATACTCAACTTAACTTCGTCCCAGTCAGGGCGAAAGTTCTTTATAGAACGCCCCATGCGACGGGCCCACACAGGATTCTTTACTTTAATAAATCGTGCCCGTTCATCTCGATTAACCAACTTAGCCGCTTGAAATGCCGCCTCTACACAGCTGTAAATATCTCCCTCAAAATTTACAGCAGCCTTCGACATATTCGACAGGAATGCAAATGATCCTCTAAACCTTGTAATTTCATCAGGCAGTTCCTCTTGAGGAATATTCAGAATACTCTTACGACTCCGGCTCCAATCAGTTATCATACCTCACCTCACTAATTCACTACACTACATCCCCTTAACCATTGTTGCAATATTTTCATATACACTATAATTATATATCATTAATTTGAAAATTTGTACATGAATTTTCTCACAATATAATCTCAAGCCCCTCTATCTATTTTTAAATTTCTCTTTCAACATTTCTGTATATTTATATATGTAATATGAATTTTTTTAATTTTTTGCAATCAAATTTTATAAAAATTTCGCATAAGTCTATAGACTATTCCTTATATGATATATAAGTTTTTCATTTTCAATTCATTTTGAGAATACATAAACGCCCATATGACCTTATCTTGACTTTTAAGAATACTTGACATGATTTTTACTAAAATACAATTGACAGAATATTCAATAAGAGTACAATAATACGTAAGAAATGATTACACAGAACGAAAAAACTGTTAGAGGAAGCAGAGTTTTTGTTCACGGGAACATGTAATCATTTGGAAGTTTTCTTCCTTTTCTTTTTCCCGCACAGTGTACTAAGTAGACAAGATGATATTTTATGAAATTATTTACCATTTATCTACCGTCTACTTTCAGTACAATTTTAACTGGAGGTGTTTTCTGTGCAAATGAACGGTCTTTATTTGGTAATTGCCTCCGCCTGTATATTAATACTGGCGTACCGTTTCTATGGGGCATTTATTGCAGCCAAAGTTTTAACTCTTGACCAGTATCGCCCAACCCCTGCGGTTGTTCATGATGACGGTCATGACTATGTACCTACAAACAAATGGGTAACATTCGGTCATCACTTTGCGGCAATCGCCGGTGCCGGCCCACTCGTTGGTCCTGTTATCGCGGCTCAATTCGGTTACTTACCTGGTTTATTATGGATCTTAATCGGTTCCGTTCTTGCCGGTGCTGTACATGACATGGTAATTCTTTTCGCATCTGTTCGTTACGATGGTAAATCCATCGCCGATATTGCGAAAGAAGAAATCAGCAACCTTGCAAGTATCGGTGCTATGTTAGCTACTCTTTTCCTCTTGATCATTACCTTAGCAGGTATGGCCGTAGTAGTTGCTAACGCACTTCATGGTTCCGCTTGGGGCTTCTTCTCCGTAAGTATGACAATTCCTATCGCTATCTTCGTTGGTATCTACCTTCGTTGGTTGCGTCCTGGCAAAATTCAGGAAGCTACTGTTATCGGTGTTGCTTTAATCTTCGCCGCTATCATCTATGGTCCTGAAGTTGCTGCATCCTCTTACGCTAGCTGGTTCTTATACGACCTTCAACAGATCGAAATCATGTTGGCCGTATACGGCTTCTTCGCAGCAGCTTTACCAGTATGGTTGTTATTAGCTCCTCGTGACTACTTATCAACTTACTTAAAAATCGGTACTATCGGTGCACTTGCTTTAGGTATCATCATTGTAATGCCAGTAATTCAAATGCCGGCTGTTACACCTTTCATTCATGGCGGCGGTCCTGTTCTTAAAGGTTCCGTATTCCCATTCATCTTCATCACAATCGCTTGTGGTGCGTTATCCGGTTTCCATACTGTAATTGCTACCGGTACTACACCTAAGATGATTACAAACGAAAAAGAAATTCTTCCAATTGGTTACGGTGCTATGCTTACAGAAGCTTTCATCGCTATGATGGCTTTAATCGCAGCTACTGCACTTCATCCAGATGATTACTTTGCAATCAACTCTACTACTGAATCTTTCAAAGCTTTAGGCTTACAAGTTCATGAATTACCTGCATTATCCGCTATGGTTGGCGAAGACTTAATGCATCGTCCTGGTGGCGCTGTATCCTTGGCAGTAGGTATGGCTCATATCTTCTCCCGCTTACCAAACATGGCTCACTTAATGGGTTACTGGTATCACTTCTGTATCATGTTCGAAGCATTGTTCATCATGACATTGATCGACGCCGGTACTCGTGTAGGTCGTTACTTACTCCAAGAATTACTTGGCCGCTTCTACAAACCATTGGCAAATGTTAACTGGCAACCAGGCGTTTACGGTTGTGCATTCCTCATCTGCTTAATGTGGGGCTACCTCGTTCTTCAAGGTAACATTGGTATCATTTGGCCTCTATTCGGTGTATCCAACCAGTTACTTGGTACAATGACACTCGCTGTTGGTACTACAGTAATTATGCGTCTTGGTCACAAACGTTACGCTTGGGTAACCGCTGTTCCTTGCTTCTTCATGGCTATTATCGCGATTGCAGCTGACTTCGAAAACGTATTCTACAGCTACATTCCAGCCGGCAAGTGGACACTCGTTGCATTCAGTGCCGTTATGTTCCTCATGATTGTTATCGTATTGGTTGAAGCTATCCGCAGCTGGATCCGTCTTGCTAAAATGCCTGAAAGCTACAAGACTCAAGCTGAAATCGAAGCTGAAAGCCTTAAAAAATATGGACAGGCTAAAACTGTACAACAATAATCTAATCGGTTATTAACACTGCAACGTACCTATCTGCTCCCACTCCCGTAGTGATGCAGAAGGTAACAATACAAGATAGGTCCTAGAAATAGGGCCTATCTTATTTTTGTATAAGGCATATATATCGTATATCTTGAATTTATTTGTGCATTCAGAATGTATTTCTGTATTTTTCTTTTAATTTTTAAGTATCTTTGACAATCTTAAACAATTAAACATTAATCACTATTAACTGTATTTCAATTTTCAACTATATACGCTATGCTGTATGTAAATGTTTTATACGTCAGCGCTTTTACGGGTGATTTATTGCTGCACCATCTATGTCATCATATAACCCTTGCTATTTTCCATATAACTTAACTTAACTTACATTTCACAACATTGCAAGAAACCCATATAGTATGACATATAGTGCGATACCATATTGTTTAAATGTATCTCCCCTATGAGTTCTGAGCGTCTAAAACAGTATACATAAATATAAAAGCTTTTTTGTATGTAGGAGGGTATTTTAAGATGGGTTTACTCAAAAACTGGAAGATTCACCTGCTTTGCTTATTGATCACGTTGCTGGCAGAAGGTATCGGTATCCAAAAATTCGGGATTATTGTATTTTTACCACTACTCTATTCGTTAGTTATCGGGCTTATCGTCTCCATTCCTAAGCTCCATATCTTAACGGAAGAGCAAATGGAAGCATCTACCGACTATCTGAATATTTCAATCATGCTTTTAATGACTAAAATCGGCTTAGGCATCGGACCTAACCTTGATATTATCACCAACTCCGGTTGGGCATTAATTCTTCAGGAACTTGGTCACTTATTAGGGACAATCATCTGTGGTCTTCCTATCGCTTTACTGGTAGGTATGCGTCGTGAAGCTATCGGTGCGTGCTACTCTATCGACCGTGAAGCGAACGTGGCGATCATCATCGACCGCTATGGATTCCACTCCCCTGAAGGCCGTGGCGTTATGGGCATGTATATTTGCGGTACCTTATTCGGTGCTATGTGGATCTCCATCGTTGCCGGTGTATTCTCCCAATTAGACTGGTTCCATCCATTAGCTTTAGCTATGGGTGCCGGTATCGGTAGTGCCAGTATGATGGCCGCCGCTACAGGTTCCATCGTGGCTGTTCATCCTGAATTCGAAAAAGAAATCATGACTATCGCCGGCGCTGCTAACTTGTTAACAAGTGTTGTTGGCGTTTACTTCAGTCTCTTCATTTCTTTACCACTTATGGAACGCTTATACACATGGTGTGCTAAAAAATTTCGTCACACCTCTCACGAAATGGGCGGTGCCGCTTCTGCAGCTATCGATGCTGAAAAAGCAGCGCAGGCTAAAGCAGCTGCAGTGCCACTTACTATGCAGCAAAAAGTTATTAAGTTCTTTGTTATCGCATTGATCGCCGCTATTATCACAGCAATAGGTAATATTTTAGATGGCAAACACCTCTTCTCCGACAGCCTCCAAGGTTGCTTAATCTTAGCCGGTATCGCTTTCATCGGTGCCGTTGTTTCCTACCTGCCGGGCTTCAAAAAGTTACCAATGGTATTCTGGGTTTCCTTCTTGGGCGTAATCTTCTCCATTCCGGGCTTCCCTGGTGCCGAATGGTTCACTAAAGAAACTGCCGCAGTCTCCTTCTTGGCAACGACTACACCTGTATTGGCTTATGCCGGTTTATCCTTAGGTAAAGACTTGGAAGCCTTCAAACGTCTATCCTGGCGTATCGTTCCTGTAGCCTTAGCTGTTGCTACCGGTACATTTATCTGTGCAACGATTGTAGCTCAGGTCGTATTACATTGGGAAGGTATGTTATAATACATTCATGTATCGTGATACAATACATTCGTTTATTATTTTGAGAAGGTGTTTTATCTAATGAGTCAAGAACAAACAACAACAGCACAGCATCATGAAGGTCTTACCAAAGCGCAGGTAAAAGAACAGGTATGCAAAGCCATTGCGGACAATATGCCGCGCCTTATGGAAATTGCGGAACGCATTATGGCGCATCCTGAACTGGGCTATAAGGAAAAGAAAACGTCCGCTGTGGTGCAAGAATTATTTACAGAAATGGGCATTCCTTTCACAACCGGCCACGCTTTAACCGGCGTTAAAGGTCGTTTAAAAGGTAAAAGCAGCCGCCGTACAGTAGCCATGATTGGTGAGCTGGACGCCGTTCTCTGCCCTACACATCCACGTGCAGACGAATTGACCGGTGCCGCTCACTGCTGTGGCCACAATGTGCAGATTGCCAACCTTATGGCCGTAGCATTGGGCCTTCAGGCTCCGGGCGTTATGGAAGCCCTCGACGGCGACGTAGTTCTCTTCGCCGTACCTGCGGAAGAATATGTAGAAATCGACTATCGCAATAAACTTCGTGAAGAAGGCAAAATTCACTACTTAGGCGGCAAACAGCAACTCATTTACGAAGGTGCTTTTGACGATATCGACATGGCTATGCAAATGCACGTAAATCCCGCTTCCACTCCGGAAGGTGAAATGGGCTTAGGCTCTACATCCAACGGCTTCATCGGCAAGCTCATTACATACCGCGGTAAAGCAGCTCACGCAGCGGGCGCACCTCATGAAGGTGTCAATGCATTACAGGCCTGCATGATGGGCGTTATGGGCGTTAATGCCATTCGCGACACATTTAAAGAAAGCGACTACTTCCGCTTCCATCCGATCATCAATAATGGCGGCAGCCTTGTAAACGTAGTGCCTGATTACGTAACGATGGAAAGCTATGTACGCACCGCCACTGTAGACAGCATGGTAAAGGGCAACTTCAAAGTAAATCGCGCCCTTAAAGCCGGTGCCGATGCATTGGGTGCTACTTGCGAAATCAAAGACTTACCGGGCTATTTGCCAATGCGCAATGATGCAATAATGAATGATTTCTTAAAAGAAAACTCCATTCCACTCTTCGGCGAAGACCATGTAATGATGGGCGAACACATTACAGCCAGCACCGACATGGGCGACGTGGCGCATCTGATTCCGGTAATCCATCCTTGGGTTGGCTGCATCAAAGGCGTGCTTCATGGTGCTGACTACGAAATCGTCAACAAAGACGTAGCGTATACTAAAACAGCACAAGCCTTGGCCATGACAATCGTCGACCTTCTCTACGGCGACGGCGAAGGTGCTGAAAAAGTAAAAGCCCAGTACAAACCGGTATTCACCAAAGACGAATACATTAAATTTATGGATAGCATTGCGGAAGGTAAATAAGAGCTGACTCTAATGAATGAACGCTAATCCGCGTTCGAAGACAGTGCTCGCCATCGTAATGTACATAAAGAGCCATAAAGTTTCTTGAAAAAAATCCCGTTACTAAAGTTTTTTCTTTAGTAACGGGATTTTTTAAGCATCACTAGCAAACTCGTGATTCATACGATTTTTTCCACGTGATTTCATACACATCCATGTGTACCTGTTGTTTTTTCACACGCAGGTCGATGTGAAGTCTTCGTCCATCGACGAGAACCACGTTGGCAGTGTAATTTTCGCCATATAAAAAGACGTAAATCATATCAGGAGGAATGGCCCATCCGGGCTGTTCTTCCATTTTATATTTATAGCCTCGCTCGTTTAGGTAGTCCTTTACAAGGTTCTTTAAGGCAATCGCCACGGAGCCACGGCGATTAACCAGGCAGCGATTGAGTGACTCCAAAGCTACGCTCAATTCAATCTTCTGCTGTGTTTTCGCATCAAACTCTCTGTCCAGTACTTCCAGCCGTTTAAACACGGCTAAATACAATCGACCGGCCCGATCGTCCTGATGACATTCTACAAAATACTCTTCATCGCTACTACGATAGTAAATATCGTGTGTAAAGTCTCGGTTGAAAAATTCCATCTCCATATTGAGTGATGATTCACAGCCCACAATGCGCTGTGCCAAGTTTTGGAATACTGCCGGCATTCGGTCTCCGGACATGGCCAGTCGCCGAATTGTATGTCCTTCGGAAAACGCCAAGTTGCGTTTTTCCACGAACGTTTTCTTAAGAGACATTACTAAATCGTCAAGCACATCCTGACGTATGGCTTCCAATCGTTCCTGACGATTTTCTCCGGAGCAGGCACAGCAAAGAAAGGCCAATTCGTGAATGTCCTTACCGCCCAGTTGTGACGCCATGGAGTTTAACGGGCCTTCACCGGATCTGTTATAGAGCAGCACCAGTTTTTTATCAGTCCCTTTAATGGTCGCCAGTTCTTTAATCCCCAACAAGCCTGGATCAATGTAGTGCTGCACGTAAGTCCCGATTTCATCAGGATAGTACTCTTCCACCCGCTCCACAATAATATTGTCGTTCACGCCGAGCTTTATAATATAATATACAGTTTTTTTATTTTCAAATAAGCCCCACTGATTTCGTATCATATGCTCGCCCCATTTATAACGCGGCAGCCGACGGCCACCGTAACTACTATGTATTGATTCTATTTTAACTTGTCTGCGCCGTTCTTTTCAATCCTCTCGCAAACAGTGTACAAAAAAAGCCGTTCGTCGGTTAAAACGAACGGCCTTTATCATCTGATTATGCCTCGGTTTTCAGCCTCTTATTCCGCCATTCTGGCTTTTGAAATGTTGATGCTGTTGTCCGGATACATGCGTACACCGGAAATTTTATTCGATGTAGCCCATGTAGTGAAATCATTTACCATCGGAACCATTGGCAAGTCTTTCCAAGCAAGATCCTGTGCTTTTGCATACGCAGCAGCGCGGGCATTAGTATCGGAGGTTGTTAAACCGGCCTGAAGTAATGCATCCATTTCAGGATTTTGATAGAAGGACATGTTGTAGCTTCTTGGTGGTGTAGATTCAGACGCTAAGATTGGACGCATGCCCCAATCCGCATCACCGGTCGATGGAGACCAGGAACCCATGTAAATGTCGTATTCCGCATCTTTACCTTCACCTTTGAAACCCTGAGCCTTCTGGTTTACAATGGCACTTTCCATGCCGTTAATTTCTACATCAATGCCTACGGCAGCCAACTGCTGTTTGTAGAACTCGGACTGTTTCTGGTTAGCACTTGTATTGTACATTAACAATTTAAGTTTCAAACCGTTGCCATAGCCGGCTTCTTTCAATAATGCCTTGGCTTTTTCCACATCATATGGAATCGGATCGTTTGCTTTGTAGTACTGAACATTCGGACCGATTACAGATGTTGCCACGGATGCTAAACCGTTACGTACAACATTAACGTAAGCATTTTTATCGATAGCTAATGCGATAGCCTGACGTACACGCGGATCGCTGAGAGCCGGTTTCTGTGTATTCATCATCAAGTAACGAACACTGATGCTCTGTGCTTTATCTACATGAAGGTTGCTATCCTGTTCCAACGCACTGTAGCTTTCACTTGGTACGTCGAAAATCATCTGTGCATCACCGGATTGAAGCATTGCTACACGGCTGGAGTTTTCGCCTACCGGTTTAAAGGTAATCGTTTTAAAACCTGCATCAGGTGCTACCAACGCTTCGCCGCCGGCAACATCCTTATTATAACCCCACCAGTTCTTATTCAATGCCAATGTTACATGGTCGCCCGGTACCCATTCCACAAATGTGTATTGGCCTGTACCAACCGGATGTTTAGCTGTCGCATCAAGCCCTGCCGCAATCTGCTTAGGACTCATCATAACCATAGCAGGATGTGCCATGTTATTTACGAAAGCGCCAAATGGTTTATTCAAAGTAAATTTGATGGTGTAGTCATCAATCTTTTCAACTTTTTCAATAATGCCGGACACGAAGGAAGTTCGTTTTAAGCCTAAGCTTTTGTCCATCCATTTATTTACGTTTGCAATGGCTGCGTCAGCATTCCAGTCAGTGCCGTCGGAGAATTTAACACCTTTACGCAAAGTAAATGTGAACTCCGTAGCTTCCGGATTAGCGGTGTAACCTGTTGCCAACATGGGCTTCAATTTCATATCGTCATCAAAGCCATATAAACCGTCCATTACGAGACGTTGGATGCCGCCGGACAAGTTGTCACTCGTATCCATAGGGTCCATTGTTGTAATATCTACAGCCACAGCTGCCACTACATCTTTTTGTTGCGATACAGACTTGCCTTCCGGAATGTCCACAACGCCGGACGTACCGGTATTGCTGCCACAACCCGCCAGTGCAAGCATCGCCGCCATCGCCAGGCCGATAAGACCTGAAAGCTTTAATTTTTTCATACCTCTCTCCTTTTTCTGAAAAATGCGTTCTTGAAAATATTTTCTAAAAAAATAATATTCCCTTGAAAAAATGCTTTTCTGAAAAAATGTTCTTAAAACATCGAATCACAGTCTACTGCTATAGAGTATAAAGCCTCTTGTTGCACCGTATAAAGCGCTTATTACAGAATATAAAGCCCTTGTTATACAGTATTAAGTCTTATTCCAAAATATAAAAACTTTATCATGGCTTATACCGATGCGAACTTTAATCCTACTAAATCAATAGAATTTGATTCCTTTATAAATTACCACATAACCTTCACAATTACAAGTTCTTTTCATAAAGATTTAGAACTTAATTTCATGACGTTTACGCGTATCACTATATATATTATTATACGCTCTTTCCGCAGGACTTCCTATAGAGTAAATAGATTTTTTTCTATTTATCGATACATAGCTTACGATATATGCCATAAGCTGGTTGGTTAAGAACTACTTCTTTGCCGCATCTACTCTTTCATATAAAAAGACGTTCAATTCATTGAGCTTATATTATAAAACTCACTGATGAATTGAACGTCTTTATATACAATTGAAAGCATTTAACCCTTTGTACCTTTAATCATGTAAGCATTCAGGCCTTTCTGCTTTTCTGCTTTTCTGCGATTCTGCACTTCTACGTTTATATCTTTTCGTTTATATCTTTTCGTTTTTATCCCAATACATCCTGGCGCATGATGTGACGGATGGTGTCCGGCGTTAAGCGTTTAATAACTGCCGCCGCCAGGTCGGAGGCCGCTTCCAAATCACTGAGAGCGCAGAAGTTATAATGGGAATGAACGTAACGGGATGGAACGCCGATTACGAGACAAGGTACGGCCTTGCCGGTCAAGCTGATAACACCCGCATTGGTGCTGCCGCCACGGCGTACTGTTTCCTGGAACGGAATATTTAATTCTTTAGCAATTTTTTCGGCCACTTCAATAAATGCCACATTGGAAATATAGCTCTTATCGCATAAGCGGATTTGAGCGCCGCTCTTCATTCGGCCCTGTGCCTGTGTAACGCCAATGAAGAAATCATCGGACGGAGATCCTTCAAAGACAATGGCCAAATCCGGTTTTACAACCTGAGCGGTTACCGTAGCACCGCGCATGCCCACTTCTTCTTGAGACGCGAAGGCCCCGACAACAGTTACCGGAGCCGCTTCTACGCCGTCTGCAAACACTTTATCCATTGTATCAATGATGCACGCACAACCTGCACGATTATCGAAGGCCTTGCCGAAGCAAACGCCGGTCGCTTCGTTATAATCAAATGTCACATCAGGCACCATCGGATCGCCTAAGGAAATGCCTAATACCTGTTCCGTTTCTTCACGAGAGGTAGTTCCCACATCCACTTTCAACGTTTCAATGGCAATCTTCTGCGAAGCCCGTTCTTCTTCAGTCATAAAATGCACCGGCTTAGCTGCAATAATGCCGCGATGAACCTGTCCGGAGCGGGTGCGCACCAGCACAGTGTGAGCCGGCAAATTAGTCGGATGGAAACCTCCCAAGGTAATGACAGATAAGGTACCGTCATCATTGATAGCCTGCACCATGAAGCCACATTCGTCCAAATGAGCATCTAACTGTACGATTACACCATGACCTTCATTGCCGGGTTTTCTAATGTACGTATTAAACATGGCGTCATGCGCGATAGCATAGCTTTTGCTGTGCTTTGCTACCACCTTCACCACGTCTTCTTCAAAACCGCTGGGGCCAAAAGCATTGCTTAATTCACGAATCAATTCTACGTTCATAACAATCTCCTTACTCTCTCATATTCATCTGCTTAATTGCACATATGTATCTGCTTAATTCCTCATATTTATGTCTTTTCAAAGCCGAAAATCTTGCTTAATATACCACAAAACTATGGGCCGTCACGATGTCTAGCCACGAATTGCTGATGAGGCGAATGGTAAAATCATTTACCTGTTCCATCCGTGGGTAAAACGACATTTTATAGGCCTGGTGCCAGTCCTTAAAAGTCACTTCATAAATAAACTCATTGGGCAACGTAACGCTGCGGTTAAGCGGTTTCTTGCTCTTTTGTGCATCGTCCCATCGCTTCAATGCTTCGCCTATGCCGCTACGAATACCATCCATTACCGTGTCCACAGATTTACAGAAGGTAGCGCCGCCTACGCCGTCCTTCGTCACGTTGGTCACCACATGAGGCACCAGCTTTTCCGCCTGTTTACAAATGGCCGCATCACCGGAGATAAATAGAGGCACCACGCCCATGGAAAGAGCTGTGTACGTATTTAACATATATTCACTCATCGCTTTTCCGTTAAGCCGAATATACAGGCTGTTTCCCGTTGACGTATGACTGCCGTTAAAATGCACGTCACCGGCGCCAGCATGGTAACCGATATAAGCCACGCCGTCAAAAGTGCTGTCCAAACCATACATCATATTGTACGGATGACCGCTCTTCCCCCGAATCAACGTTACATAGCCGGGCAAAGCCAACGGATCAATATTATTGGCCGCCCCGTGACCGTCTTTTACCACAATCTCCGTAGCACCGTGCGCATGCGCCGCCTCACAGGCCGCCAACACTTCCCGCGTCATCTGCTGACGCATATATTCATAGGAAGGCTCCCCTACATGACCCTCCTCGCGAAACGCCCAGCCTGCGCAACCTTCAATATCAGCACTGATAAATAATTTCATACACATCACCCCTAAACGAGCGAAATAACATAAATACAACTGGTGAAATCACTTAAGTAGCTGTAAGCATAAGCACCGCAATGCAATAAGTAAAATCACCGCAACAACAAGCGAAATAACTGCAAATAACAGAGTAGCCCTTGAGACTTTCTCAAGGGCTTATCTAAGTCCTGTACATATTCAATTATGGACAGACAGTTAATTATTTTTTAATTACGCTTTGACTTCTATTCGATCATTGTTAATCGTTCTTTGACTAATTCTTTGATTAATCCTTTGATTATTCTTTAATTTTATCGTCATATAAATGACAATATACATAATGATCTTTAGTCGGTTCGTACCGTTGAGGTACTTCGGTTTCACAAATCGGCATCCGTTTTGGACAGCGCGTATGGAATTTACAGCCGCTCGGCGGATTAGTTGCCGACGGAATGGAACCTTCCAAAATAACGCGTTCCCGACGCACTTTCGGGTCTGCAATCGGTACAGCCGATAAGAGCGCCTGCGTGTACGGATGAAGCGGATTGGCGTAAATCTTTTTCTTATCCCCCGCTTCTACGAAGTTGCCCAAATACATAACGCCGATACGGTCACTAATATGTTCCACTACGCTCAAGTCATGGGCGATAAAAATATAGGTAAGATTTAAGTCTTTTTCAGCTTGTTCATCAAGTTCAGTACTTGCGCCTGAATGGATACGTCCAGCGCTGATACCGGTTCGTCCGCAATGATCAGCTTCGGTTCTACCGCCAGTGCACGGGCGATGCCGATACGCTGACGCTGACCGCCGGAGAATTCATGAGGATAACGGTTCGCATGGTACGCGTCGAGACCAACGCGACGGAGCAAGTCTACAACCTTATCTTCCAATTCTTTATCGTTTTTCGCCAAGTTGTGAATCCGAATCGGTTCCGCAATAATGTCGAATACACTCATGCGTGGATTCAAGGATGCATAAGGATCCTGGAAAATCATCTGAATGGATTTGCGCACAGGACGCATTTCCTTGCGAGTGAATTTTGAAATATCCTGGCCGTCCAATTCAACACGGCCGTCAGTAATATCTTCCAATCGGCAAAGCGCTTTACCTAATGTAGACTTACCACAGCCCGATTCACCTACGATACCGAACACTTCATTTTTACGAATTTCAAAGGTAACGCCGTCAACCGCTTTTACGAAACCGCCCTTACCAAAGAGAGTGTCACTGCTTGTAGGATAATATACTTTTAAATCATGCACTTCTAAAATATTTTCTTTTTCCATCAAGCCTCACCTCCTTGTTGTGCGTCTCTTTCAGCCACGGCCTGCGGATCATGGAGCCAGCAGCGGCTTACATGGCCTTTGCCCACTTCAAAAAATCCCGGTTCTTCTTCAAAACAACGGCCGAACGCTTTCGAGCAGCGCGGTGCAAATTTACAACCTTTCGGCATATTGCGAGGGTTTGGCACATTGCCCGGAATTACAGTTAACGCATCCACTTCTTCGCCTAACTTAGGAATGGAGGACAACAGCCCCTGCGTATATGGATGGGCCGTATTGCCAAACAAAGAATATACATCCGCTTTTTCTACGACACGGCCGCAGTACATAACGGCTACATAGTCGCAAATTTCAGCCACTACGCCCAAGTCATGAGTAATAAACAATGTAGACGTACCGATTTGTTCTTTTAAACGATTCATCAAGTCGAGAATCTGCGCCTGAATCGTAACGTCCAGCGCTGTAGTCGGTTCGTCCGCAATGAGCACTTCCGGTTCTGTAATCAGTGCCATGGCAATCATAACACGCTGACGCTGACCGCCGGACAACTGGAACGGATATTCCTTCATCATTTTTTCGACGCGAGGAATCCCTGTGAGCTCCAGCATATTTTTCGCTTTTTCATAAGCCTCGGACTTCGGCATATCTTTGTGGGCATTAATACATTCCAACAACTGATCGCCAATGGTCATTACGGGGTTCAAGCTGGTCATAGGTTCCTGGAAAATCATGGAAATGCGGCCGCCGCGAAGATCTCGTTTTTTCTCTTCTGAAATATGAAGCACATCATCTCCATCGAGAAGGATTTCGCCGTCCACAACCTTGCCCTTCGTGCCCATGAGAAGACTCATGATGGAAAGGGCGGTTACGCTTTTGCCACTCCCCGATTCACCTACAATGCCGAGCGTCGTCCCTTCCTGAAGCTCCAAGGACACGTCATCTACTGCCTTAACCACTACATCGTCAGTATAGAAGTTAGTATGCAGATGTTTTACTTCTAAAATCATTTTCTTTTCACTCATTCTGCATCCCTCCTATTCTGTCATCTTAGGGTCAAGCGCATCGCGCAAACCGTCGCCCAATGTATTAAAGCTGAGCACTGTAAAGAAGATGGCCAGGCCCGGGAATATAGTCGTGTACATATTCGTCGCAATATACTGACGGCCGTTAGACAAGAGCAAGCCCCATTCCGGAGTTGGCGGTTGCGCCCCCATGCCGAGGAAGCTCAAGCTGGACGCTGTCAAAATAGATGTACCGATGGACATAGTATATTGAACGATAATATCAGGAATTGCACCCGGTAAAATGTGTTTGAATAGAATACGCGCATCCGACGCTCCTAAGTTGATGGCCGCTTTTACGAAAACGGACTCTTTAATCGCCATAGTCCGACTGCGCACGATACGCGCGAAGGTTGGCGTGGAGAATACGGCAACGGCGATAACTACGTTGTAAAGGCCGCTCCCTAAGATTGCCACGATGGCGATAGCCAAGATAATACCAGGGAAGGCGAACAATGTATCGCAAATACGCATGATAACGCCGTCAATCCAGCCGCGATAGTAACCGCTCACCAAGCCGAGAACTGTACCTGTAACGGCACCGATAGTAACGGCAGATAAGCCTACGGCCAAGGAAATCGGCGTACCTAAAATGATACGGGAGAACAAGTCACGGCCGAATTCATCGGTACCGAAGAAATGCTTCGCACTCGGCCCCTGAAGAATGGCACTGTAGTCGAATTCATTCACATCGTAAGGCACAATGGCCGGTCCGATGAAGGCAATAACAACTAAGAACAAGATAAAGCACAACGCAATAACAGAGTTGCGCTGTTTTAAAAATCGCTGCGTCATTACTTTCACAGGACTTTTAATTTCATCATGGATCGCTAAATCCATCCCCGGGTCCCCCGGTTGAACTGTTTGTAGTTTTTCGCTCATTAGGAACCCTCCTTAGGATAATTTAATTTCAGGATTTAACGCAGCATATAACATATCCACCAATGTATTGATAACAATAAATTGAGCGGAGAAAATCAAGATTAATGACTGAATCGCCGGATAATCGCGGAAGTTTACAGACTGAATCAACAGCGAACCTAAGCCCGGAAATGCGAAAACCGCTTCCACAACAACGGCGCCGCCCAGCAAGAAACCGAACTGCAAACCGACTACGGTTACAACGGATAACATGGAGTTTCTGAACGCATGCTTCCATACAACTACATTTTCACTAAGACCTTTCGCACGGGCTGTACGAATGTAGTCTTCTTTCAACGTCTCCACGATTGAGGAACGGGTAAAACGGGCAATGATGGCCGCAATACTGGTGCCCAACGTGATAGCCGGTAAAATGTAGCTTTGGAAGCCCGATGCCCCCGTGGTCGGAAGCCACCGCAATTTAACGCCGAACAGTAAAATGAGTAGGAACCCCATCCAGAACGATGGCATGGAAATCCCTGATACGGCCGTGGCCATACCGGTGTAGTCCTGCCATTTGCCGCGGTTACGACCGGACCAAACACCGAGCAACACGCCGGCTACTGTGCCCCAACCGAGACTCAAGAATGTAAGTTTTAATGTATTGCCGTAACGGTAACCAACTTCCTCCGTTACAGGGCGTTTTGTACGAAGAGACGTACCCAAATCACCTTGCATTACGCCGGTAATATATTTTAAATATTGTGAAGTAACAGGTTCATCAAGCCCTAACTGTGCACGTACTGCCAACACATCTTCCTCAGTGGCCTGTTCCCCGGCTACAAGACGCGCCGGATCACCCGGTATTAATCGTACGAAGAAAAATACACAGGTCGTTAC
Organism: Veillonella sp.; assembly: GCF_018364065.1. Taxonomy (GTDB): domain Bacteria; phylum Bacillota; class Negativicutes; order Veillonellales; family Veillonellaceae; genus Veillonella_A. The sequence goes on along the minus strand of NZ_JAGZMO010000003.1, from coordinate 340,783 downwards.
CAAAAATAAGGTCAGTATCATGCCTATCAGACGGCGTGACGTATACTTAAGCATAAAGACCTTCTCCTTTCCAAAAAACACCGGGCCCCCTCGGGCACCCTCTCTCTTAAACGATGAGACCACCAGACTGACTGGTGGCCCCACTCTATTTATATTTTACCAAACTATAATCATCCATTCTAGATGATTATTCATCCATCCTAGAAAGATTATGCATATTTCCTAGAAGGATTATTCATCCGTGCTGAAAAGCGAGTCATCTGCGATAGAATAACTATTCAGCCATACGGGCTTTCGACAAGTTAATTCCGTTATCAGGGAATAAACGAACGCCGGTAATCTTATTGTTAGTAGCCCATGTAGCCGGTTCATTTGCTACAGCAACCATAGGGATGTCTTTCCAGAACAAGTCTTGCGCTTTTGCGTAAGCTTCTTTACGTTTTGCTTCATCGGCAGTTGTTAACGCTGCATTAATGTAGCCGTCCATTTCAGGGTTCTGATAGTAAGACAAGTTATATCCTAATGGTGGAATCATTTCGGATGCCAACATTGGACGAATACCCCAGTCTGCATCACCGGTGGATGGTGACCAACCTGCGATGTATAAATCATATTCAGCATCTTTACCTTCGCCGCGGAATCCCTGTACCTTCTGGTTTACGATAGCACTTTCCATGGAAACGATTTCTACGTTAATACCTGCTGCAGCCAATTGCTGTTTGTAGAATTCAGCCTGTTTCTGAGAAGAAGTAGTATTAAAAATTAACAATTTAAGAGTTAAGCCATTTTCATAGCCCGCTTCTTTCAATAATGCTTTTGCTTTAGCTACATCGTAAGGTAATGGTTCATTGCCTTTGTAGAACTGTACATCCGGACCGATGATAGAAGTGGCCACGGAACCTAAACCATTGCGTACTACGTTAACGAATGCCTGTTTGTCAATTGCCATGCTGATAGCCTGACGAACGCGAATATCGCTAAGGGCAGGTTTTTGTGTATTAAGGAATAAGTAACGAACGATAATACTGTTGATTTGAGTTGCCTTAATGTTAGGCTCTTTAGATAACATATCGAAACTTTCAGTCGGTACGTCGAATACCATCTGAGCATCGCCGGATTGAAGCATAGCTACACGGCTGGCACTTTCGATAACAGGTTTGAAAGTAATGGATTTGAAGCCTGCGTCAGGAGCTACAATAGTTTCTCCGCCGGACGCTTCTTTGTTATAACCCCACCAATCTTTATTCAAAGCGATGGTAACATGGTCGCCAGGTACCCATTCAACAAATTTGTATTGGCCGGTACCTACAGGTTGTTTTGCTGTTACATCAACGCCTTGTGCTAATTGTTTAGGACTCATCATAACCATAGCGGGATGGGCCATGTTATTTACGAAGGCACCAAACGGTTTGTTCAACACGAATTTAATGGTGTAGTCGTCGATTTTTTCTACATGGTTAATAATGCCGGACACGAAGTTAGTACGTTTTAAGCCTAATGTTTTATCGGTCCATTTGTTTACGTTAGCAATCGCCGCATCAGCGTTCCAGTCAGTGCCGTCTGTAAATTTTACACCTTTACGCAAAGTAAATGTAAATTCAGTAGCATCAGCATTTGCTGTGTAACCTGTAGCTAACATAGGTTTTAATTTCATATCATCAGTAAAGCTGTACAAGCCGTCCATCATCATACGTTGAATACCGCCGGATAATGTATCGCTTGTATCCATTGGATCCAATGTTGTAATATCAACCGGAATGGCCGCCACCACATCTTTAGTCTGCGATATGGATTTACCTTCCGGAATTGAAACTTCTGCTGAGTTGGAATCACTGCCACCACATCCTGCAAAGAAAATCGATGCGGCCAACACAAGGCTGCACAAGCTCATCCATTTAAACTTTCTCATACCTTCCCTCCATCCTTTCACCACACGTTCCAAGAAGAGCCTCATAGCCTCATACCACTCTATTGGGCTTACTCACTTCTATGTAGCCTGTTCATTGTACAGTTTAAGTACATGTGCCAAGCTTTCATAGACCTCCCCGGATTCACTTTTAGCCGCCTTCGCAGCTATCATGGAATTCAAAATTGCCTCATACGTTGCTTCAGCAACTGCTAAAAACGCGGGATTTAACTCGCTGTCACAAATGACGGTTTCCGTTCGAAACACAGGACCCTTCAGTGGTATGCGATTGACCGTCGTAAATCCGATCATCACTTCGCCACTTCCATGCCCCACATAGGCGCCCGTACGCATAATCCCTACACCGGCACGGCGTATAATGCGCTGCAGCTGGCGACTATTTACGGGTAAATCAGTGGCTACAACTACCATAATAGACCCTTGATCACATTCTGAAATGGCCGCCTCATTTTCACGCCGGTCTATCCACCAGCGCCCTACAGGCTGACCATTCAATACGAAATCCTCTGTCGCCCCGAAGTTGGACTGTACCAACACACCTACTGTATAGGTTTGCCCGTCCAGCACAATCTGTCGCGATGCGGAACCAATGCCCCCTTTAAATCCGAAGCAAACAGTACTTCGCCCGGCCCCAACGTCTCCCTGGTCAAAGGTAGTGCCACTGCTGTCAATGGCCGCCTTCACCTCGTCGTAGCCGATAGGGCGTTTCCCGATGTCATTAAGGCGGCTGTCATTGCATTCGCCTACCACCGGATTAATGGAACGCACATCCGTGCCGTCCGCTTCACAAATTGCAAGAATATACTGATTGAGTGCATCACTAACTTTGCCCACATTCAATGTATTCGTCAGGGCAATCGGTGTTTCTAACGAACCTAACTCTTCGATTTGTGATATGCCGCAAGTTTTACCAAAACCATTTTGCACATACGCGGCGGCCGTGTACTTATTCGTAAACGGATTTCCGACGCCGGGCATAATTACCGTCGCACCCGTATGCACATTGCCTTCATCAAGCGTATAATGGCCGACCTGCACACCGCTCACATCCGTGATCGTGTTGCGCGGTCCCGTAGGTAAACGACCTAGTGAAATGGGAAAATCCCGACTCCTTAGGTCTGACACCTGAACACCCCCTTCTCTACTTTGAATAGACATTTGTATTTATATAAGATACCATAAAAACTATAGAATTACAATATTATTCAGCCTAAATGCCGAATGTATACATAATATAATTCGTAGCCACGCGAATTATCCGTAAATAGGCCTTGTTTTACGTTCGGATTGCAACAGATAACGCATTAACCAAAACTTCCATACTAATAAAAATCACTAACCAAACTCACTAATAAAAGACCATGCGAATAAAACATTCACAATAACAAAAAAATCCCCGCACCGATATGAGTAATTCACTAAAAAGTTCTAACCTTAAAGTTTTAGCCTCAAAGTTCTAGCATTAAAACTCTAACCTCAAAGTTCTAGCATTAAAGCTCTAACCTCAAAGTTCTAGCATTAAAGCTCTAACTTTAAGATACTACTCAATCAGTACGGGGACTCCGTTTATTATTTAATTAAACATCCTGAATGTGGGAATTTAAACGCCCGGTAAGGTGCAAATTAAACACCCAGCAATGTACGAATTTGTGCCAGCCAATGCACTGCCTGCCGCCACCAGCTGTTAATCGTTCCCATCAAATCACTTGAAGAACCATTGGCCGTTGCTTCCGCCTTCGTCTTCACAAAGTCAGTCACCATCTGTGCCACTGCCTGGCGATTTTGAGTAAACTCATGATCATAACCGTCCAACACATGCAGCTCCGCACGCTTATCACCATAGGCTCGTTCAAATCGGCGTCTATATCGTTCCGGAACCACTTCATCAGCACTGCCCTGAATAATCTCTACCGGCCCTTCATATTGTTTGGCCGTATCATAGATTGGTAAATTATAGGCCGTTTTAAAATAATCACGACCAATGCGTAAACCGCTTGGCAATTCTACCACTTCCGGCAGCTGCTCCGTATCAAATTGGAAGCTGAAGAAATTACTTCCAATGAGACCGTCCGCAATATTTCCGGCCGGCGCCAACAGTACCACACTGTTAATAACCTTACTGCCCTGCTCCTTCGCCAACTCTCCAGCTAACATGGATGCCACCACACCACCTTGGGAGTGGCCCACCAGTGAAATGGATGTTATGACATTTCTATTAGATGCGTCCTCTTTTAAAAACTCATATACATGGCGAGCATCACTGATTTCATTAAGCACTGTCATGTCTTCGAACCGACCGTCACTGTCGCCATGACCGTTAAAATCAAAGCGTATTGAAGCAATACCGTTCTGCTCCAAATCGTCCGCAATCAACTTCAACAACGCGCCATCTTTGCTGGCAGAGAAACCATGCATAATAATCACCATAGGATAGGTATCGCGGTTATCCGGCGTTTGCATAATAGCGGCTAACTTGCCGTGATCACCGGGAATCGTAAGCTCTGTACTACGTGCCTCCGCAGCGAACGGATTCATCATAGACAACGCCATCCCCACCATAAGAAGCACTGCCAGAGAAGAGCCACGCACCTTTGCACTTGCTGTTCGCATGGCGCTTATGTATGCCTTTATACCTTTACATACATTCTCTATAAAATACCTTATATTTTGTATTGCCTTGCTATTCATTTATCAGTCTAAACTCCTTGTCTCTCTTATGTATCCTTTTAGAATTTCTTTTATATTTTCTCTGAGATTATCTCAAATCATTTCTTATATTATTACTATCTTCTTTATATTTCTATTAAATATAAAATACATTCTAACACACTGGAGTTAACTTAAAGCAAGTTTTTTCTTCAGAGCTGGTCTATATTTTGATTATCAAAGGAGTTAATACAATCGTTATAATTCGTGCCACATAAAAAACTCCCTGAAACTTTGAGTCTAAATCTCAGAGCTTCAGGGAGTTATACTGTTAGATTAAGTTAGCCCGCTCTAATAATATAAGATTAAGCAACTATCGCTCATACTATTAGATTAAGTCAACTGTTACTTATAAGGTTAGGTCCGTTAACCAACTCTTATAATGCAAAGAGGTCGTTCAATCCTTCGGAAACAGTTGGATGGTTATAAATGAAGTCACGAAGTACTTGGTATTTCAAGTCGTGGTCCATAGCCAATTTAATCATGTTGATGATTTCATGGGATTCAGCGCAGAATAATTGAACGCCCAAGATTCTGTCGTCAGTGCCGATTAAGGCTTTTAACATACCTTCTGTTTTACGAAGAACTTTTGTCTTAGGAATGGCCGCTGCCGGCATTTTTACTACGCGATATTCCAAGCCCTGTGCTTTAGCGTCTTTTTCGCTAAGACCTACGCGGGACAATGGAGGATCAATGAATACGGAGTATGCGAAGGCGCCGCGGTTTTCAGTCGTACGTGTACGTTCGCCCTTCATGTCAGACAATACGATACGGCTGTCATCTAAGGAAATGTAAGTGAACTGCAATTTACCAACTACGTCACCGGCAGCCCAAATATGATCTACAGATGTACGTAAATGTTCATCAGTTTCAACAGCACCGCGGGAAGTAAGTTTTACGCCTGCTTTTTCCGCGTTTAATTCGTCAGTGTTAGGACGACGGCCTGTAGCGATTAAGATAGCATCGCCAGGAAGAACCTGTGCTTCACCGCCTACAGTGTAATGTAAGTCGCCGCCGCTGATTTCAGTAACAGTGGCACCGGTTACAACCTTAACACCCTTAGCTGCCAATACTTCGCGAATAGCTTCGGCCATATCTTCGTCTTCACGAGGCAAGAATACATCTGCATCTTGAACAATTGTTACTTCGCTGCCGAAGTTAGCGTACATAGCTGCGAATTCAACGCCGATATAACCGCCGCCTACAACAGTCAGCTTTTGAGGGAATACGTCCAAGTCCATGAGTGTAGCCGAAGTATACACTTTGTTGCTTTCATTAACACCTTTAATATTAGGAATTACAGGCGTGCCACCTGTATTAATCAAGAACTGCGCCGCTTCCAATGTAATGTTACCGGATGCAGTTTTAACTTCCACGTGATGAGCGTCAACAAAGGATGCTGTGCCGTCGATAACTTCCACACCGGCACCAATCAATTTATCATAGTTGGCTTTATTCAAAGCACCTGTAAGCTTGCGTTTTTCTTCAATAGACTTTTTATAATAAGCGGCTTTTTCTTCCACACTTGCTGTTGGTGCCAATGCCGCATCAGTAATCAATCGTTTCGATGGAATACAGCCCACATTGATACAAGTACCACCGTACATGTTGGCGTCCTTTTCAATCAAGGCAACCTTTTTGCCCTGCTTAGCCAAAATACCGGCCAATGTTTTACCTGCCTTACCGAAACCGATGACAATAATGTCGTATGTTTTCATTACGAGCCTCCTTTAAAATAAAACCTATACTACGTTACATAAAATAAATTTAATAATTTTTGTTGCAGAAAGTCGTAAACTTTCCATTTACAATTATATCACAACATGAAAAAAGACGCATAAGGGGGGTATAGGTATTACTTCCACGTCTCCTTGCTAAGCATCTCCGCAATTTCTTCTACACTTGGCATATTTCCTTTTTTCGGATTTTTCAAGTCCAGTACTTTTGTCAGATCAAACATCCTTGCGCCCATTGCTGCGTAAGGACTCACTTTTTCAAACTTGGTTTTATAGAATTTTTCAACAAAGAAGTATCTATGTTTATAGTCTTTTAACTTATAATTAAATTCTTCGCCTTTAATAGCCGCCTTTTCAATAAGCGCTTTACGCTTCATCAGTCAGTTCACCAAACTCCACATCATATACAACCTCATTTTCCCCCTTATATTCGGCCGTAATACGGGCACAAATTTTTCCAATGGCACATACAGTTTTCTGCGTATACAAGCCTAAATAATCATGAGGTCGAAATGGGCGTGTAGCATCATCGTAATAAAGGTTTTCACTTAAATTAAAATCGATTGTAGTTCCCACACGTTTCATACGCATAAACTTCCACGAGTCGGACTCAGGAATTAGATTATCGAAATAGCAATAGTCCAAATAATCATCTAAAATGTCCTGCATCTCATGGTCCAGATTCGGATCTATGACCGACTGCACTGCATCGGCAAGACTTTCAAACGTAGTATTAATATGAATAATCGGATTGATAGCCGTATTAGTAAATGCCTTACGTAGTTTAGAGTTCCCCTGATTTAGCTCATCTTCCCTCTGCTGCTCAATCACATTTTCCTTATGTTGTTGCAATAATTTTTCATTATATTGGCGCAAACTCTCTGTAAATGTCTTCATTTGTGCTTTCGGCATCAATCCAGGCGCCAAAGAGATTAACAATTTATACGTTTCAACACCAAACGAATCTAAGTGCCGTTCCAATTGATCTATATTAAAGGAATCTGTCAACTTAGTCTCCACCACAATTTTAAAACTATCTTGTGTAATCGTAGCATCCGGCACACTGTTACGATTTCGTTCTTGCAATTGAAATACAATCTCCGGCTCGAAATCATCCTCTATGTACTCTGAAAAAAATTCATTTTTTAACAAGCGAAAAAATTTATCCGGCGAATATTGATATAGCCGAGATAATAATAGCATCGTGTTGCCGGTCGCTACATTTTCCGGCGAGTGATAACGTTGGAAATAATGTATTTTCATTTTGTATCCCCTTTATAAAAGTCCCTATACGATTACAAATTCACTAATTCTTAATCATATTATATCAAATAAAATGTGGCGAAGATATCAAATAAAATGTGGCTACGATATCAACGTAAAGAAGCGCAAAACAAGCCCATCGAAGTGTGTTCACATCGATGGACTTATTGCCTATTTCCCCTTCATATATTTCCTGTATATATTGACTTCTCTTTCTACAAATATTGTCTTCATCCCTACATATATGACCTTTGTATCCAGTATATATTGTCTTTAACTTCCTGCACTATGCCTTTGTATTTCTATTAAAACAATACTCAAAATAACAAATTCAGTAATTTTTCGTATTCTTTATATACATCCGGATTGTATGGCGATAGAGTTTCCAGAAAGGCCTTATTTTTCGCTACTTCTTCTTCAAAATTATCATCATATGTGTTAATTACATCCAGCAGTACTTGTGCGCCTCGCTGCGCATCGAACTCCGGATAGTAATAACCTACGCCGGCATTTAACAAAATTGTAGAATTATGAATCAACGGATAGTTTCCATACAACGCCTCATAGTACGTATAGTTTAAGCCCAATTCCCATTGGAACGACAACATGATGTCTGTATAGCGCGACAGAAAGTACGGCATCAAATGGCGTGTTTCTACGGTCATAATTCCATCTTTAACGAGTTTTGTATAACCGATAAAATTATGAAATCCGGAAACGTCTTTTATGTCATAAGTGTTGCACAAATACACATGGGCAATGGCTTCCGGCTCCTTTTTATACGCCGCTTCCGCAATCAGCACCGGCGTGTAGCAATTTTTAAGCACAGATATGTTCGGCTCCATCACCGTAACGCGCCGTCCACGCTTTGTTTTATCCGGATTATATCCAAAGCTGAGACCTTCCTGTAAATTCGCCACCTGTCTATCGAAAAAGAATGGGGTCCAAACGTGAGGTACTTTATAGGCTTTCGTCCCGGTCATAACTTCCATATAGTCTTTGTTGGTCTTGTAAATCTGCGGAATCAGCCAGACTTGATCGTATGTAGAGCCGTTAAACCCACGTCCACCATCCTTTTTATTGACCAATTTCTCCATGTCCATGATAAAATCACTGCCCATTCGGAACGTTACGATTTTAGCACCGTACTTACGAAACTCTTTTTCATAGCGTGGCTCTAGAGTAAGCGTTCCTTCAATTAAAACGTCCGTCGTCTTGACTACGTCTTCATAAGGGAATATATCTACACCCATTGCATCGATTTCAAGTTCTTTAGGCAGCGTTTTTAAATCATTGCCCCAAAATACGAAGTAAACCTCATCAACCCAGTCAATCTGCTTTAACGTTTCTCGCAAGAAGTACATATTTTGACCGGCTCCATTCGACCAGATATGCTTATAACTTTGCCCCCAGAAAAATGTAATACCAATGCGAATCCCTCGTTTTCCATTCGCCCCCGTCTCTCTCTGTAATTGCGTTTCATTTACAGTATGACTCATCATATATACCCTTTAATCTGTCTTTAGAAAAATCCGGGGCCTTATCCCCCGGACTTTTCTATCCCTATGTTACTTACTACATTGCTTATTTATTGTTTTGCTGACTAGCTGATTTCGCTCTTTCCGTATATTACACGCCGACTTTAGCCAACAGCGCTTTAACCTGGGCCTGCAACTCTTCTATTTGACGAGCCTGTGCACTAATCGTCTTCTGTTGCTCTTGCACCTTATCTTCAATAGCGTTCATCGTACTTATCGGCATATTTTTATATTGTGCCTTTTTCTCACTGTCGATTGTGCTACTACCAAATTTAAAAGACGCACCTACGTTAAACATGGCATCGCCCGTATCGAGCGTACTACCGATGCTGAACATGCTGTTCTCATTAGGCCGATAGAATGCGCCAAGAGCCAGACTCTTTTCTCCATGATAGGTACCGAAACCTACAGCAAATGTAGCTTTATCGTCAGGATCAGCTTCCAGCGGATGCAAGGCTGCCAGTGCTGCCGCATTCGCACCGGACTTATTAACCCGATTTCCTACATTGGCAATTTCAGAACTTAACCCATAAATCTGACTGCCATTAATGGCATCCGTCGATGTAGGTGAAATTTCACCAGCTGCTACATTTGTTATCTTTCGTTCATTCCCTATGGAGCCGACCGATACGGTATTATCTTGATCTGCCACGGAACCGGCGCCCAAGGCTACGGAGTTTTTACCGGTGGCGCTGGCATTACTGCCGATAGCTGTCGCATCTTCAGCCGTCGCCGATGCATTAACTCCCATGGCCGATGCACCATTTCCTTTAGCCACCGAATCTCGGCCCATAGCCATTGCATTTTCCCCGGTTGCCGTGCCACCTATAATACCGCTATCCACTAACTTTTGATACGAAGTAGAGGCCGATGTGGCTGCTTCAATCGCACTGGATGCCGCCGTTTTGGCTGTGGATGCCGCATCAACCGCCGTACTTGCCGAAGAAAAGGCGGAAGAGGCGCTGTCAGCAGCCGATGAGGCACTACTTTCCGCTTTCGTCGCACTAGACTCTGCTTGACTTTCACTTGATTCTGCTTTACTTGCGCTAGTTTCGGCGTTACTTGCACTTGTACTTGCCTCAGTCGCACTCGATTCTGCACTACTTGCACTTGTTGAGGCTGAACTTGCACTAGAAGCTGCGCTGTTTGCACTACTCTGCGCTACACTTGCACTACTTTGAACAGCCTCTGCACTGGTAGATGCTAATGTAGCACTCGATGTTGCAGTACTCGCACTTGTTGAAGCCAAAGCCGCACTTGAGTTAGCACTGCTTGCGCTAGTAGACGCTAAGTTTGCGTTTGATAAAGCGTTACTTTCACTGGTAGACGCTGCGGAAGCACTACTGGAGGCATTCACTGCGCTCGTAGAGGCTGAGCTTGCACTCGATATTGCACTACTTGCACTTGTTGAAGCCAAAGTTGCACTTGAACTTGCACTGCTTGCGCTAGTTGATGCTGAGTTTGCACTAGATACTGCATTAGATGCACTAGTCGATGCTTGATTTGCCCATGACTCAGAAACTCCGGCACTCGATAACGAAGAGGATGCACTAGTAGAGGCTAATGTTGCACTCAATGTTGCACTACTTGCACTTGTTGATGCTAGTGTAGCACTTGAGCTTGCACTGCTTGCACCTGTACTTGCCTCAACCGCACTTGTGGATGCAGAACTTGCACTTGTACTTGCCAAGCTCACACTGTTCGAGGCGTTACTTTCACTTACTGCCGCACTGGAAGCACTGGTCGATGCGGAACTTACGCTAGCATTAATGCTTTCCATATACTTGGGATCGATTCCAATTGTAGCGGTAAATGTTTTATCATATTCCTTTCCTGATACATCTCCAATAGATATCTTAATTCCATCTCCAGCCATGAAAGATAACTGCCCATTTCCCGAAGACCCGGAGCGCCACGCTTCCCCAGGATTCTCTTTGGAGCCATCACCACCAATATTAATATAATTTATCCCATATGTTGTCATCTGTGGCGCCAATAGCAACGCTGCCATTACAGCCGCACTGATTCGCTTTTTCCGGCTTATGCTACTTTTACTTCCCTGATGATTTTTCGCCAATTCTGAAGCAACAACATAACATCCTTTTGTTTTACTCCAAATAACTTTAAAAATATTGTTCACGATTGCACCCCTAACCTACAAACCATTAACAAAACTTATTAGTCATCCAAAGCCTATTCACTTGATTAGCAACTTCCTTTTAACTGTTAATCATTTTTTAATTTTTGACATCAATAAAATAATCAAATATTCTTTACTGTATAACATAGTTTAATCAACTATTTTCATTATACTTATTTTTCAAAAATTAAAGTAAATTAGAATTGTCCCCCAACTCCTACAAATTTTGTAGTTATAACAATATAAGTTTTATTTCTAAATATTTTATAGTAGATTATAACAGTCATGTATGAACAATCTGTGAAATTTATAAATCCTAGTAATTCAAATTCATTATGCAGTCATCTTATGCATAAGTTTTTATAAAATATTTTTACAAAGTTACTTTAACTAATCCTTTATTTTTAATTAACGTTATTCATGATTCAAGCGGAGAATAAGTGAGCTTCTCTTTTTTTTAATTCCTCCTTTTTTAGTGCCTTATAAATTTAATTTTGTTATTTCCCACAGCAAATACACGATTTATTTCATATTGAAAATTTTTAAACAGATTGAAAGATTTTGAACTGTTTTTTTCAAGATCCCTTTCTTCATTCCCCGAAGCATAATTACTTTGCCGCTGAAATTTTGCCCCCATTAATACCAAACTCTATTCGTTTAATACAGTGATCTAATTTACAGTTCTCCTCATCAATGGCTTTTATCTTAACTAATCAGATTACTAAGCTCCGATATATTCTTCTAATAACTTAAATTTTCACTAGATTAATCAAAAATTATTTCATTAGTTTTAACTTTCAACTACTGCCGTCTTAGTTTCATATTGTATACACTTCATTGTCAGAAGAAAGTTATAGTTAACGTATATATTAAAAGAAAAGGATTGAATTTTACATATATATTGCAAAATGTTAATTGTCTCTTACAAAATTAAGTGATATAATTAATTTAACAACGGATAATAATTATCCGTTACCAAGACATTAAAAATATAGTAAGTACTAAGGAGGACAGTTAAAATGAGTGACAAGAAAAAACTTACGACTGCATTTGGTGCACCGGTGCCGGACAATAACAATTCCATGACGGCCGGTAAACGCGGTCCTGTTTTAATGCAAGATGTTTGGCTTATGGAAAAATTAGGCCACTTTGCCCGTGAAGTAATTCCTGAACGCCGCATGCATGCTAAAGGTTCCGGCGCATTCGGTACATTTACAGTAACTCACGACATTACGAAGTACACGAAAGCAAAAGTATTCTCCGAAGTTGGCAAAAAGACTGACTTATTTGTACGTTTCTCCACAGTAGCCGGCGAACGCGGTGCCGCCGACGCAGAACGCGATATTCGCGGTTTTGCCGTTAAATTTTACACCGAAGAAGGCAACTGGGACTTGGTTGGTAACAACACGCCGGTCTTCTTTATCCGCGATCCATTGCAATTCCCTGATTTAAACCGCGCCGTAAAACGCAATCCTAAGACAAATCTTCGCGATGCGGAAGCAAACTGGGACTTTTGGACAAGCCTTCCGGAAGCCATTCACCAAATTACAATTGTTATGAGTGACCGCGGCATTCCATCTTCCTACCGTCATATGCACGGTTTCGGCAGCCATACTTACAGTATGATCAATGCGAACGACGAACGCGTTTGGGTAAAATTCCATTGGGTTTGCCAACAACCTATCGAAAACTTGAGCGACGAAGAAGCTGCGGCTCTTGTAGCTAACGACCGCGAAAGCCATCAACGCGATTTATTCGATGCTATCGAAAAAGGTGACTTCCCGAAATGGAAATTGTTCATTCAGGTTATGACAGAAGAACAGGCTAACCAAATGCCTTACAATCCATTCGATTTAACAAAAGTTTGGTACCACAGCGAGTTCCCTATGATTGAAGTGGGCGTTATGGAATTAAACCGCAACCCTGAAAACTACTTCCAGGATGTAGAACAAGCGGCTTTTGCGCCGTCCACTATCATTCCGGGCATCGGTTTCTCCCCAGACAGAATGTTACAAGGCCGTCTTTTCTCCTATGCGGATGCGCAACGCTATCGCTTAGGCACAAACTATCATCAAATTCCTGTAAACGCTGCCAAATGCCCTGTTAACATGTATCATCGCGACGGTTTAGGCCGCGTAGACGGCAACCATGGCGCTACTATCGGTTATGCACCTAACAGCCACGGCGAATGGGCTAACCAACCGGAATTTAAAGAGCCTGCTCTCGACATCACCGGTCCTGCTTACCAATACGATTTCTACGAAGACGATTCCGATTTCTTCACTCAACCTGGTAAGTTATTCCGTCTCATGACACCGGAAAAACAACAATTGTTATTCGAAAATACAGCTCGTGCTATGAACGGTGTATCCGACGCTGTTAAAGAACGCCACATCAAACATTGCTACCAATGCGATCCTGCATATGGCGAAGGCGTGGCGAAAGCATTAGGTATGGACGTTGATTTTTCAAAATAATAATAAATAGCTAATAAGTTTAACAACAAAAACCCTACGTACACTGCAGTACGTAGGGTTTTTATATCACTATTTTTCTTTTTGAGTTACCTTATTCTTAAAATACTCTAAAAACGCACTGGCCGCCGTAAAGCCTGTACGGATTTTTTTCCACGCAAATACCGACGTCATGGACAGCTCCGGCTGTAAGGGTCTAAAAACAAACTTGTCGGGGCAAAATTGACTGACTGCACCTTCAATTGTCAAGGCCGATGCAGCACCGGATCCCACAATATTTACGGCATTCGTAATAATGTTGTAGGTGGCGAAAATATCCAGTTGGGCGTACGAGTCCCCTTCTATCTTAGAGTAAGAAACCGAATGCCCCGAATCCATCGAATCCGCAGGCCATGCTTCACGTACCATATCCTTACCTCCTATCAAAAATAAACAGCCCATCACTAAATCTATTACAACCAAAACTAATTGCTTATGTTTCATATGCTGCACTAATTATACTTATAAACCGAACTGACAAGTTTACCCTCTATATGACCTTAAACGCAGTCACTATTTACAAATAAAAAAAGAGGAACCTTAGTTCCTCTTTAGTATATAAACTTACTATCAGCATGTGAAATGCTTATATTTTATGGAGTTGTATTCAGTTTTTGTATATATAGTTCTATATATAAGTAACGCTATACTTAGTTCTATGTATAACTAGCGCTATACTTACGTCTACATTAGCGTCTATACCTACTTGTTACCGGCCATCTTCTCACTCATGTCATGGCTGCTTATAACAGGAATAAACTCAAAATCTACGATATCGGACCAATTGTCTGCCCACTCTTGTAGCAATGTTTCGTTTAAACAGTCATTAACCTGGTAGCATGTATTTCCGTCAGCACTGACCCAGCTGTTCACATAACTTACACCATCCGGCATCATACGGCCCTTTTCTCTAAAGCGTTTGTATACAGCCTCTTTGTCTTTGTAGTGCTCAATCACCATGAATAACATACATATCTCCCCTTTTTACTCAAGTTCGGTAATAGTCAATCATTCATTCTTAAATCAACATTTTCCATCCAATACATCTCTTATTTTAAGAGCAAGCGCTTTCGCTAAAATTGGTGGAACAGCATTTCCTACTTGTTGATATTGCTCATCCTTTGTTCCAGCGAAAACGAAACTGTCAGGAAATGTTTGTAATCTCGCAGCTTCTCTAACACTGATGGCTCGATTAAGCGTCGGATGAATCCACATTGATTTTCTAACATTTACCACAGTTCCACTTGGAGAATCATAAGCTAATCGCTGGTATATGGTGTTTTGAGTTCTTGATATATCGGAGTATGTATTTGTTTTAAACTTCTCCGGCAAATCATGAAAATTCTCGCCTTGTTTAATCAGCTTAAATCGTTCCATAGACGTTGTACGAGTATTAGTTATAATATGATTCTTTAAGACTGGAGAATCTCTTAATACATTTCGTAAAACTCCCGGAGCTTCTATCGGAGGCAATGCAATACCATTATCTTTCGAAATATCAACAATTGGACTAATTGTCTCTAAATCTTCAATAGCATCTCTCACAGTTCTATAATGCTCTTTTGTTATTTTTCCTTGAGGTAACTTTACATTTTTGCAAAGATTCTTTTGAACACCTAAGAAGAAATACCGTTCTCTTTTCTGAGGTGCTCCAAAATCAGCTGCAGATAAAATACCTTGATCAAAAGCATATCCATATAATTTAGAGCCTAAAATCTTAGTTAGATACTCTATAACCGTTACAGTTTTAACAGTAATCGATAAATCCCCTTCTGCTTGAACAGCTTCAACTTCAATACGATTATCATAAATTTCATGGCATAATCGTAACATTTGCTGAACTTGCAGAGTTTGAGTCAGTGCCCCGTTCTGCAGTTGTTGTTGAAGCAAATCGATCTTATCTTGATTATAAAAAGTCTGTAACAGCCGACTTGTTTCTCGATTTAATCGAGAAACTAACAAATCGTCATCAGCTTCTTCATACTCCTTACAGAACAGCTCAATTACTCTTTTATATTTTTTCCATGCATTTTCAAGTCGAGTCGCATTTTTTTTATGTTTGTCCAAAAGCTTTAGTACTGAATAATATTTATCTGATAGCAAATATTGGTTTATTAGATTAATATTTCCAATGAAGCGTTCAGCACCATCAAAGTTAAATTCACAATCTAAAAGAGTAATCGTTTCATCATTACTGTCAATCTCGAACTTTTCTATATTTACTAAATCCTCTGCTGTAACAAAGAATTTATGTGTATTGGATGCCAACATGCTGACGTTTTCCATCAAGAACGCTTTCGGCCTTAAGCGGACTATAGCTTTTATATATTCTTTAACCAGTATATTGTTCTGATTTATCATTTGATTTTTTTGCCGATTGGCATTGGAGAACCCCTGACATGGTGGCCCACCAATAACTACATCAATGGCTCCAAAATTTTCTAAAATCTTATCATAGTCAGCCTGTCGTATATCTCCCTCAATTACAGTACCATTATGATTTAATTTATATGTTTGTCTCATTGTAGGATTTTTTTCGTAAGCTAATTTAATATTATAGCTTCCGGTCTGCTCAAATCCTAAGCTTAACCCCCCTGCTCCTGAAAATAAATCAACTACTGAATATGCACACATACTTTCTCCTTATTAACGCTCAATAAATCCTTCTTCTTTTGCTTTTTTCAGCAATTCACCCAATGCTTTCCATTGATACTCAGAAGGAATATACATTGGCATCTTTTTTACTATTTCTAGTGCCTTAATCTCCTTCACCGTGGCTAAATTATTGAGTTTAACAAAACTTTCCAAATTTAACCAAACTGCTTTGTCAAGTTTGCACAACTGCACTTCATTCATAATCGTATTGGTCAATTTTTGATCTTTCTTCGCCTCAGTAAAAGTCTGTTTTACTTCATTCGAAGTCAACAAAAATGGGCTTATATCCTCCGGCAAAGCAAACTTTATTCCTTTAACAACATTCCAACACGCTTCTTGTTTACAATATTGTGTAACATTAATGATTGGCCGCTTTTCATCCGTCAAAACATCAAAAACTCGCTTTGCTAAGTCAAGCATTGCCAATCCCACCTCAGTTGGAACCATTTGTCTATTCCATATCAAGTTTAGATTCAATTCCGCTTTATCGAATTGACTGTTTATTAATCGCCTAAATAACGCAACAGTATAATAGATTATATTAGCACGATATCCGCCCTGATACCAATCTTTTTTTGAAATATGCTTTTCCAAATATTTGAACATTAACACTAACGCTGCCGTTTGTTGGAAATAAATCTTGTTAAAGCTTTCCGGAGATTTACTCCATTCAACATCAATATATTCAGCAAATTTTGAAAAGTTAGTCTGTGCACCTTTGCTTACAACATGAGGAAAGCCACGCCAAGCATTTTGAACCTTTGCCAATTCTGTTTTTGTTATTACATTAGATTTAGGATGTATCATTTGGAACTGACGCTTTTTAGCCTGAGTAAGTCTCATTTGTTCCTGCAAATATTGCCCTCTGGCACGTTCATAGAACCACCTAGTTTCATACTGCGCCCCTTGAGTCGCCGGAGCAAAGATGCTACGCGAAATTTTTTCCATCGCACGATGGAATGGATGAGATGCAAAGAAATCAGCTTCACTAACTTTATTCTGACTATTTGATGACTTCGATATATTTTTTATTAGCTCATCGGTTTCCTCAACCTCGCCACCACTAATTTCAGTCAATTTCATTTGTACATAAATCCCCTTTAAGGAAGATTTATCTTTAAAACGGGCACTGGAAATAGATGCTGTTGTTTGCCCCCCATTTATAATTTGGAGATCTTTAACTTTTGTAATAAATCTCCCCTTACTAGTATTAGTAAATTCCACATCCATTCCGGTGCAGGAAATTCCATTATTATAGGCAAAAAACATATCTGGAGCCTGCAATATAGTATTTCTAATTTTTTTATTAACTGCTACTTTTGTTGATAAGAACGAGCGGACATTGCCTTCCAGCAATTTACTCCCATACCTATCATATAAATCAGCTAATACTTTCCCAGAAATTATCCCTAGATAACTTTTGTATGTATTTGTCTCTATATTACTCGCTTCTAAGCAAGGAATTCCTTCTATACCGTAGTCTCTAAAATCCACCTCAATAGACTGACGCCCTAAATCTGATACACAAACGCGATACATGCGGTCAATATCCCAAATTTGCCCCTCTACAGTAAGCCCGTTAATCTTATCAAGTTGTACTTCTTTTAATGAAGTACTAATTTCAGCATTTGTAAATATAAGTATCCTATACTTTTTTATATTAGAGTTTTGTTTTCGTATTAATTCAACTAAATCGTAACAAGGTGTACTAATCTCTATTTTTTCTTTAAGCAAGTTTTGCAATGCCTGTTCAACAAAGATTTGAATTTGGGCAAAGATATGATTAGCCATTGAAGCGGTCATTTTTCGCTCTGAGTTTAAAGCATCATAATCTGCCACAATAATGCTGAGTGTTCCATCAAATTCATCATAGTCATACCCATCCAACCTGATTTTCCGGTTTCTTATCTTAGTAGAATAGTATGATGCCACAAAATTTGAGAGAGTCTCACATTCAATCAGTTTCTCTGCCATTAGACTTGTAAATGCTGCGCTAGATCCTTCCCCACTTGCTAAACCAAACGCTCGAACTTCTTCTAAAAATTCTTTCTTAAACTCAACGCTATCCATCCTATTTCTCCCTAAATGATTCAATAGCTGCCAACGAAATATCATATTTACATGCGACTATCTCCGATGGTACATTACCTCTAGTAAGTCGCGGAAAAGCATCTGTCACACCATATTTTCTTTTTTCAATATACCTAAATAACGTTTTATCATAGGCATCTCTATCTTTTTCTTTATACCCGCACTTAAATAGTTTGACATTAAATTCATCCAAAGTATCTGAAGTATTTTCTAAAAGATGTCTAATTTTATCTACTGTTCCATTAAGACTAATGGCTCCCCAGTTATGTTCCGCTGCCTCTAATATAAAAACTACGATATGTCCTTCTACTTCTTGTTTTAATTGTTCTAGTGATGACACTTTTATAACCTGTGCGGCTAAAGAAATGCTTTTAATCTCTGCCCAACCTCCATCAAATTGAAAGTCTTGATCTCTTCCTTCCGGACCACACCAGGCTTGCACGATATCTTGCGGAGATACGCCCTCTTCTAAAGATTCACAAATAAACAAAAGTTCTCCTAGCAGACCTTTTTGCTCTTGAAATGACATTGTAGAAGTTTTTTGCTCCTGTAATAGTTTTTGCCACATCATATAACGTCTTATAAAGGACTTCATTGGACTTATTGACTTTTGAGACTTTCTAATCATATCCCAACAGAGCCAAGAAAACTCTTCAATAAATTCTTCTTTTAATAGCCTAAACTCTATCGCATGCGAATGATCTATAAGTTCAATCCTATCAACCGCCACTGCATAAGTTGATAAATTATTCGCTATGCGTTCTTCTGTTTCAACAATTAGACTTTTTTTACCATCAAAAGAATATCCTACTTTAATATTCAGAGGGTGTTGAATCGCTAGTTTAATAAAATTATCCCTTTTATGCGCAACTTTATCCCAGGTATCATTTAACGCACTAATCCTCATAATACTCTACCTCAGTCTCACTGATTAGCCCTTCCTGAGCTACTTCATTATATACATACTCAGCAGTCTTTTCTTTTTCCCCTTTTGGGAACCCTAAGCCAATAGCATAAATATAAGTTGGAAACTCCTTTAAACTTTCATTTGAGTTATAAAGTAAATGAACCAACATTAATGGTCTTCTTTCTGTATTTAAAAATGTACTATCTTTAACCTTATCTGCCAATTCATTCGTTCTTAACTTCTCAATTTCCTGTTTACTTAGGCCTATTTTAGTACAAGCACCTGCGCCCACTCTCACATGCTTACCACTAATCTTAAGCAATTCATCTGCAGTAAAGTCTTTCGTAATATTACGCTTTTGCGGTCTTATTTCTATAAAGTCATCATTATTTAAGTTCAACTTATAAAGATCTTTGCATATACCACAAGGTATTGCCACATCCCAATAGTCCAACGTAGAATCCGATTTAATGAAGTTCTTTAATCCCTCAGATTGAAAATTTAAGTTCCAAGGGTGTGAACTATATCTTCCAATTAAATCAATCACATAACTTTTAGGCACATTTTTCCATATAAAGGCATTTGTAACTGAATCATATTCTCTATTGCCAGTATAACTATCTATTAGGCGTATAACATCTTCACACGCCAAGTTATTCTGTTTAATTGTATCTGCACGTGCAATTAAACGAGGTGTTTCAATTAAACGGGCAGATAATGAAATTGGCATTGTATATTTTTGACCACTTCGCATCTTATTTCGTGCCGTTATTAACAGCGCACCTGGAGCAGCCTTCCCCCTTAAGCCAAAGTCTTTAGGAGTAAGTTGATGCTTTTCCATCTGAGAAATATCATCTTTTAACTCGTTTACTGAATCTAATATATATTTATACCACTCAATAATATCTTCACCGATCCACAATTTACAAAGCTTAGAATATCCCGGTCTATAGCCGAACCATCTTGCCATTTGTAATAGAGAGTCATACATCATTGAATTTCTATAAAAATAACTAACACATAGTCCTTCCAAAGTAAGACCTCTAGATAAGGAAAGACCACCTATAGCAATAACCCGTAGCCCCGTCTTTTCATACTCTCTATAATTCAAACTATTGCCACCTGTTTTTTGATTAACAATCCGAACTTCAATTCGTTTGATTGCCTGAGGCAAATAAATAGTTAAGATATCTTCCCAAGTTTTATTCCATGTTTTCTTACCTTCTTTTATTCCCCCTTCATCTAATTTATACTTATCCCAGGTCTGCTTAAACTCTATTAAGCTCAAAACTTTTTGTTCTTTATCTGACATTTGAGCATAATTCTTTACGTCTGACTTTAACTTGCGCACATATCCATCGACAAGCTCCATTATCTTTTCCTGCACACAGTTAAAACGTGTTACATTAATCAACATACTTCTATGTTTTGTTGCACTAAAATTAGCATCGCTTATGGCAGTAACTAAAATAAAATATCTAATAGCTTCCTTTAAAGACTGTGGTAATGTATATAAGTCCTCCGCCAAATCCTTTTTATGTTTAAATCTAAAATAAAACTCCTGCTCGTCATTAAAAATTGGCACTATCGGTGAATTTACTTTTTTATTCCCCGTATATTCATTGCTGTATTCCCCACTAGTATCGCCAAAAATTTGTCCAGCACCTATATAATTTTCCGGAGTTGGCAATAATGTAATAAAGTCACGAGGGAATAAATCCTTTGATGCCTCATCCTCTTCCAAAGATGGATCAATGAAAATATTCGCAAACGGTGTTGCTGTTACCCCTACATAAGTAGCTTGTTTAAACGCTCTTAATATTTTATTTATTGCCGAATTAATCGCAGTTGGAGATTCATCTATATCATTTGTATTAATTGATGCATTATCAGCTTCATCATCAATAAGCAGCATAGGCAAATCTATAAGTTGTTTTTCCTCAATCCCCTCTTTAGACTCATCTTTTGTTAGCCATGCATATAAATTTTTTAATATTCTACTATTCTTTTTTACTACAAACAGAGCTGTCCCATTAAGATCTTTTAAATTTAACCCGTTACTGTTAATAATATTAGAGCTGAAATCTTTTTCTATGCTAGTAAATAATGTGATTCGCTGTTCTTCTAAGTCAAGTTTAATTTTTCCGACGCCTATATTTCGTGTTTTTTTCCCTTTCATATTTTTCTCTAAAAGGAATTGACTATCTTTACCAACAAACTCTAAATCTAATCGTTCCTGGGTTTGTCGCCTCAAAGCCTCTGTTGTGCCGGTTAAAACTATAATTACCCTATATCCCGCATCAGCACTTTTATTGCATAGAGCCGTATATGTAGCAGTTTTCCCAGACTGTACGTCACCTAACAGTAGACCTCTTCTTTGAAACATTTCTGAGCTTTTAGGATTTCCAAAATTATCTAAAATTTGGTTAGTTGTTTCATCTAATCGACTTACAATCTCTTTTCCCCATTTTTTAGTTAAGTAAATTCTAAACCTTTTCCAAAAATACTCCTTACTATTATTTAGATTATACCAACCTTTTTGATGTACAGAATTTCGCCCCCCTGTAATCGTAGATGCCCGTCCAATATTATGACAAAAGTATTCATCAATATGCTCCAAAAAAACCTCAAACTCACTATCATCAATTTGAGGTTTTCCTACTCCCCTGGTAAGTATACTCCGCATGAGCTTTGCTGCATCTTTTATTTCGTCTAAACTAGGGCTGTAATCCCCATATTGATTACCTAAATACATCCTAGTCATTTCTATTAAGCTTTCCATTTGCTCTGTCATTTATATTTCTCCCTTATCAAAAGCCTCTTGCAAGAACTCTATATATTCGTTATATGGCGCAGTTAATATCAATGTTTTAAACAATGCAGTCCTTTTACTCTCATCAAATACGTCAAGAGTCTGTTTCATTTTATTAAGAATATTTTTTTCGTCTAGCCCTACCTCATTATTAACTTTAACATCATTTGTCAAATCTATATAAAGTGAATTTAAAGGTAGTAACTCTTCCAAATTCTTTAACAAAACATCTATGTCCGAATCCGCTATATCATATTTATTTTTTATTGCCTCAACAAGTGGGTGCTGTCTATTAATCTCATAATAAATGCTATTATCTCGTGCTCTTATCCGACCCCATAATTGCTTTTCATCATCTTCTTTTTTCCCCCGAACCTGAAAAACTTGTTTGCTTCGAGTTGGCATTTTATCTATTATATGTCGAAGATTTTCTTTTACTTCAAAAGGTGGCATTGCTGATGATTTTTTTATATCTAAGGTCCATAAGTCATCAAGAGCATTAGGAATATCCACTCTTACTCGAGCCAATTTTGACAGTTCCCCTTTTCTAAGCATCCTAAACCAAGTACCCCATATTAAAAGTCGCTTATTACGATAAATATAAAATCCCTGGTGTTTGCGCAGTCCGTCTTTTCCACCTAGTACCTTTAACTCCGCGGAAGACAATTTTGATGAATGTGGCAAAATATATGGTCGAATTACAATTTTCTCCCCCCTGATTTGAAGAATTTCATCATCCATACATTGCGTACTCTTATTGGTAATAAAAGGATCTATAGGATCTATCGGAACATGATTCATACTGATGGAAATACGCTTTAGTCCCGGCTCTCCACTTAAGTATCTGTGAAAAACTAACGCTAAATGTTCACATACATCATCCATCTTACGCCCTAAGCTCTCTTCAAGATCTTGGTTGCCCTTTTCTAAACGATCTAACTTTTCCCAGACCACAAGAGTTCCATTTTCAAATTGCTTCAAATCATCATAATGTGGTATTTGTTCTTCGTTTAAATCTTCTTCATCCAAGATAATCAACGACCAACTTTTTGATTCCGCTACATGATCAAGGTCCCAACGTCTTCCTACAATAGAGTTCCCTTGCTTTGATAAAACAGTTAAACATCGGCACTGAGAGAGTGAAGCAGTTTTAAGACCAAGCCCGAATCTTCCCAAATCATATTCATTACGAATATCAGCTGGATTTTGACTTCCATACTGCATAGCTCTATTTATTTCACATTCATCCATTCCTGTGCCATCATCTAAAAAGGCAACGTATGCGTCAATTGGATAATAATATATTTCTATATTATTGGCTTTTGCCGTTATACTATTATCTAAAATATCAGCAACTGCAGCTTCTAATGTATATCCGATTGCACGTGTCGACTCCATCAATATCGGTGCAAATGGAGGCAAATCAATTGTTTGCATAAAATACCCCTATCTCTAAATACTCACTTTAACAATATTTCAGCTATTAACAATTAATGTTATCCCTATCTAGTCAATTATTTTTCAAAGTATCCTCTCAATTTTAATGATTGCAAAATTCTGCCTTTTAATTTTTAAGCCTTATAAATATTCATATTGAATAATATTCTATACATGGAGTTATTTTCCCTTTATTTTTTTATATTTTAGTTTAAAATATAACTCTATTCTCCAATTATCTGCTTAATTTACCTTATTACTATAAAACGATCTCTTTTAAATAATAATGTCGAGCCCTACAAGCGTTCATTTATACCTCATCTTTCAAAATTTATTATAGCATAATTTCAACCTAGAATTTTATCGTACGATATTCATAAATATCTATCTTCCTTAAATTTAAAGCCACCATTTGGTGGCTTTAATAATACTTGTCGCTTCTTTCTATGTACTCCTATTTATTTTTAGCCTTAATTTAATATTCTTCAAGTTTGTTACTGAAAATATAGTACAAATATACTCAAGATCTAAATATAACCTCGTTGTGATATTGAAGGAACTCTTTATTAGGAGGGAATCTCACAGGTTCTTCTATCTTTTGCTTATCAAACTGTTTAAGCCAAGATAACGTATCATTATCGCCTATCGTCTCCGAGATGCGAATTGTTAAATCTTTATAATCAACTGTAATAAGGCCTCTATCAAACGCCTTATCATGTAAAGCATTTAAGCATAATCCATTACATGGATTAGTACGTTCTGTTTTAGGATCACTTTCACTCCAAGGTTTTATGTGACTAGCAATCAAGAGCTCTGGTGTATTAATTCCAGTAATGCAACAAGTGTTATTATAAGCATTTAATACAGTATTTCTAAAAAAATTTTGATTAATTCTTATATTGATTAATGCTTCCCGAGTTTGGCCCTCAGGAATAGGATAGAAATTTATTCCATCCTTTAATTCCATAGATTTACCACTTAATTTTTGCTCAATTTCAGTAGCTCTTGCAGTAAGCTCTTCCCATTGATTCAAGAAATGGAAAAAAACCTTTTTATCTAATTTTCCCCCATTAGACAATCCTTTTCCTTCTTCGGGCAAATTTTGGGACTGGGATTCTATATATCTAAGATTCAGCATCTTATAAACTACCGATGAAGGTGTTCGACCTATTAAGTCTGCTATATTTTTAATCTCGGAGGTATTTTTATTTATTTTCTTAATAGGGATTTGACAATAGTAATAATATGTAAGAATAAGCTCATCTTCCGTCCAGTTCTTTCTTTCGCCCATAATTAGCACTCCCACTTCTTAATAATTCATGCTACACTAACTTTCACTTACCTACTGTACTAATAAATACACCCTTTTTATTTCAATTTTTACAAAAAATTGAAACCTGTTTTCGTTCTCTTTAATATTAGCTTAATTATACCACATATCAATTTTCCGCTTTATACTATTGAACAATTTGAATAATAAAATTCCAATAGTAATCAATTAATCTGCTATTACATAATTTAGTATAAACTTTTAGCACATCGAAAATTTGCGATATAGTTAATTATTTGTTATAATATAAAAAGAGTTTTAAACAATGTAATTACAAACGATAGGTTTTATACCTTCGATTTAGCTATTCGTATCTCAAACTATGAGTTGATTAATCATATGGCAAGTTCACCGGTATTCGGTATGTATCTTGTACTATCTACAAACATTAAATTTCACAAAATAGGAGAATGAAAAATATGAAATCTTTAATTATGTTATTATTGGCTGCGTTATTTATGTACATATCCTTCAAAATGATGGTGTTCGCTTTCAAAGCAGCCTTCATGGTTGTAGCTATCATCTTCTTGGCATGGTTCGTATACTCTTTATACAGATCCTTCACAAAGAAAGACTCGGAAAGCTAGTTGTCAAAAGCAAATATACTACTATCTAAAATGGGCAAAGAGCAATCGTTCTTTGCCCGTTTTTTATACGCAAAATTTATCTCTTTCAAAGTACCTATCGAATCAAGAATATCTACTCTTCTCCTTTAATCGGAAATGGATATTCTTTTTTTATTTCTTCAACTTCCCGGTCTTCTAATGCACGATAAATACCATGGTCTTGTTTCACTACATAAGCATTACCAAATATTTCTCGTCCCGCGATAACCGAAGCATGTTCGTTATAGAATTCTGAATCGTACTTCATTGTGTACCCGTTACTTCTTTGTTTATTATTTCCCCTTACCGTATTCCTACTATCTACAATCAGATAATAAGCACCACCCAGTTTTACAGCTTTAATCCCTCTCACAGCACTAAAGTTATTATGCTTCGCCGCCCCGACTATACCTTGAAGCCCATATGCCCCGGCCTCTACTTCAACAAATTCAGATACACCGTCACGCCCAATTCGCAGTTCCTTATATTTTTTCATAACACTCCTCCTTATCTATATTTTCAAATCAGCCTGTCCTTCAGATTCAACTTCAGCTTCACTCTCTGCCAGCACATAGTCGACCATCAACTTAGCCAATAAATTTCCTCGACCTTTTGCCCCCGTTTTTAAATCTTTTGTTATATCAAGAAGTCCCGTATATCTGGCGAGCACTTTTCCTCGACTATCTCGCAGTGTCATATTGCTCCCCATTTCGCCCCTTATAGAGAACAATGTGCGACCATCCTTTTTATACGGCATCAAAATTCTACGCATACGTACCGCCTCTTCCTCGTCTTCATAATGAAGGCCTCTGGCTCCTTCAATAAAATCTTTGCGCCACAATGTACATGCCCCCTATTTCACGCGTTCCTGCCGTGACATCATTCTATATTTCCCTTACAACCACATAAACTCATCCCACCGTATTTTTTATATATTCGATATCTTCAGGCTCCAAGAATTCTCTATAGGAATCCGTACGTATTATATAAACATTCCCACGCACTTCTTTGCCCAGCAGCTTCGACGCTTTTTCGTTATATAGTTTTTTACCTTGCGGAATCCACATCCCATAAGTCCGCTCCCCAATCGTAACCGGTTCCAAGATAACCCCTTCAGCGCGCTCCCGAAAAGCCAACTCTGACGGACTGACTCCGCCAATGGTGTAAAACACATTTACCACTACAGAGCTGTAGCTTCCATCAATATTGATGCGTAATATTTCTGCCGTACCATCATCAATCGGATCATAGAACATGCTTTTATTCGTAAACATAGTGTCCCTCCTAACAAACAATTAATTTCTAATCTGGTATGATTAACAAATTCTCCCCTTACTACTATTCCTTATTTAGCCTCCTCTTCAGGTGGATTCAATGACTTTATAAGCAATGCCCCTTTATTTTCTAAAATTTCATCCAACTGCATTTGAACCTGCCGTTCTTTTTCCACTAATTTTAAAAACTCAGCAGCTACAGCATCCTGTTCCTTTCTCGGAAGCAAAGGTAGATACAGCTCTTTTAGGTCTTCAATACTTACCGTTTTCGTTCGCGAATATGGATTGGTTAATTCCACCATATGATCTAATTGAAGTTTCGCCATATCAGATGTTAAATACATAAATAGATACACAGGATTTATTTGTTCCTCATCAATGGTCAATCTATATGTATTGCCGTTGCTATACACATTTTTCCCCTTCAAATCATCAACAAAACCAAATTTAAACGGTGCAGACTTACTCATAATAATACTGTTAATTGTTACAGGCGTTTTATTATGCCCCGTATCACTCCCTTCTAACGAGTCCACGGTTAGAACGTCAATTATATCGTTATTCAGATGTTTTGGAGTAATATATTTCCCCTCATTACCCGTACCCTCATTACCCGTAGTACCAGCGCCGGAACCTGCAATCCCGATAGCACCGGCATCTCCGGCTGCAGCCACATCTTTCTTCGGTAATACAAAGCCTCGTTTAATCGTACAAACTTCACCAAGGAAAATATATTGTCTTCCACGCAATCCCAAATCCGGGTTCATTGGCTCTAAGAACCGGGAAGCTCTCTTTGTATATCCCTTTGTGTATCTCACCGGTGATAAGTCGCAACCCGGCTCATCCCTAATCACAAAGTCCATAGGGACTATCAAATCAGCTTCTCCCAACGCAAGTCTATTTCTCTCGTAGAAAGAATTCACATCATTCATAAGGTCATCATAGGGCACATCAACTACAAGCTTTTTAGTAGGGGTACCATCATCCATATCATCCGCGCCTTGCTCGTCAAGGTTGGCAACAGCGTCGGCACTCATATTACGACCGGCACTCAAACTGCTGCTGCCATATTTATATAACTCTACAATCTCTCGGATATCCTCTTTAGATAAATAAGATTTACGGCCTTCCAAAGTTCGTATGTCCGCCGCATCAATCATACGCACATATTCGTTCTTTTTCCTGGAAAATACCCAAAGAATCACAGACCGTGAATGAGCCGGCAACAAGTGATTTGGCAACTGGATAATACTTTCCACTAGTCCCTCTTCCAATAATCGTAAGCGTATACGATTATAAACAACACTCGATGCGGCCTCGTTTGTAGTTAGAGCGATTAACTTACCGCCCGATCTTACCGATTCCAATGTTCTAAGGATGTATGGCCACTCACTGCGGTACATGTCAGAACCATCCAAATACCAATACAAATCTTCAAATGCTCCACCAATCATTTGTCCATAATGTCTTAATTCTCTCAAATCCCGTTTAAATGGAGGGCAAATTACCGCAGCATATCCCTGTCGATTCGCAGCTCGTTCAAAGAACAAATCTCCACACAATAAATCTGCATCAATTTGCATTAGCGACAGTCGTATTTTTGTTACGATATAATTGCTCTCTTCAACTTCAATGCCGGCCACTTGCTTTTCTTCGTCCCTTAGTAAAGCCTGCACCAGAAACTCCCCTTGTGCGAATCCCCAGTCATAAACACAGATCTCATCTCGCAGCAACTCAACCAACAATCGATTAATGCTAAGCCCCACATTGTATTCAGATTTCGAACGGATCAGCGGCTCGGAAAACATAATATATGTTAACAACTCAATAGGTGAACAAAGTTTTAAATGCCCCACGACCTGAGGATAATATGGTCGTAACGCCTCAAAGTCGCGCATAATGCCAGGCTGTTTTAACTCGTTAGCAATATACTTTTCACCATCCGTTTCATTTGACCTATTATTAATCATGACTAACGCCAATGTGGAAAACAAAATGCTGTCTTTAAACGATATCCATGGCACCTCGACTACCGAATCGTAATACGTATATTGAAAAATAGCAGTTATCTTATCAATGTGCTTCTCTATCGTATCTACATTTAACTCTTTAAGCATATTAACTGAATATCTAAGCATAATTGACTCCTCCTTACTTAATTCTCCCTTTAAAACCACTACATTTTTTACATTTACCATGTACTCTGTCTACTAATATTTGCGTCTAGTTAGCGTCTAGTTCATCTAGTTTATATCTAATTCGTCCAGTTAGTGTCTAGTTCGTCTAGTTTGAGACGATTGCGTCTACTAATATTCGCACTAGTTAATATCTAGTTTGTCTAGTAATAGTATTTTAGCTACCTATCTACCTATCTACTTATCTACTTCTTGTCTACTTCGCTACATATCGACAGATTTACTCGTCTTACCATTGTCTACTTATCTGCTAATCTGCTGAATTTTATATCTACTTCTATAAAATTCTATCTACTAATCACTACTAGACATTCTTTTCTGCAAATTTTGCATTCTTTTTATTGGTTATTTATAACCATGTAATCATTGAGTAAAAAAAATAAATCGTTAAGAAGAGTTTTTAAAATTTTCTTACTAGACGCTTTCTCCTCTTCCCAATTTCATTGTACAACCTAAACATATAATCGTCAAATGGTTTTTAACAACCAATCGAAGAGTGTAAAAAACTCATTTTAATTAAAATAACGTGCCTCTTTTCCATCTCCAATATATCAACAGAGTAACTTTCTAAAAATAATAAAAGGACATCCTCCTTAACGTTATTACGTTAATAAGGATATCCTTTAAAAGCAAACTAGCAGCTTTAGTTCAATTTTAAATTAGCCTAGAACCTCCATACTATTATCGAGATTCTAATTTGTTTTTCAGTTCTATCATGGTATCTTCCATATGAGCCAAGTCAATAAAGTATATATTTACCGTTGTGCCATCCTCCGACTCAAATTTAATCTCTTCATCTTTGCTAAGATCATTACTTAATGGATAAAGTAACCACATCTCATTCGTTTTATATTTCTTTGAGTAAGCGTACATTTGATACATATCGCCTTGAGAAATACCATAATTAAGGCGATTTTTATTAAGCCTCTTCCATTTTGTATCCATAACAACAGTTCTGTCACCATAATTACAAACTATATCCGGTCTGAGCGCAAATCGCGATTCTGGCTGCTCAAACAAATAACATCCATTATCTTGTATTGAAACAATCCATCCTTTTGACTCTAGCATTTTTTTTAATTGCTGTGAAACATAATTTTCATATAACCGATCCATAGGGAACAAAAGAGATTTTGATTTATTTTTTCCCGAAAATGCTGTAAAGGATTCATTCAATAAAAATACTTTCGACCATTGCATCAATATTTCATAATCTTTTGTATTTCTCCATATCTTGACCTGAGCAAATTCGTTTTTATAATTTTTTGACGGCTCAACCATCTCAAAGGCAATTAACAATTGTCTGATTTCTTTAGAGTTCTTCGCACTTTTTGTTAAGTGCAGTAATTTGAGTAAAGTTGCTTTAACTAACCGATTCTCTGCTCTGTTTGGATGAAATTTATCATAGGCTACATAAAATCGCCCTTTGTTCAACATATTAGTTTTAATATGTTGGCTAATTAAAATCTTCCCAGTATAATATTTGAGATTTTCTTCTTGCCTATAATATGTAGATTTTATTCCACTCTTAACTAAGTGTCTAACTTCTTGAAGATACATATTTATAAAAATCTCATACAGATTCATTCGGCCTATTTCTAAATTTGCATCATTAAATACTTTACTAAGAAATCCCTTCATGCTTTTTAGCATCTTTATAAAGATTCTTTTTGTCTCCTTATTCTCTAAATCTTCGTCATCTCCCAAACTAATCTTAGGCAAAATTTGAATCTTATAGCCGTTACTCATTTGAATCAAACCTACATAATTTTTTATGGTCACAACTTGCCCAACAATACGATTCCGAGAGATTCCCATAAAATTTAAAGCATCTGTATTCTCTTCGTCGCTAGAAAACTCTTCGATAAGTTTTACAAGATTACTAAAGGCTCTTTTATTCAGATACTTATATTTCCCATCACTTCTATCTTTATTCTTTTGGGCTATTCTATCAAACTCTTTCACTTCTAGCAGTTTATCCATTATATCACCACACGTTAAGTAGTTTGCTCATTTTTCTCGCTATTCCGCGTATTTATTATCTCTTTATAGCTATCAATTAAATCAAATGCCTTTTTATTGATAAAATACTTTCTTTCAGGCAGATCCACCATCTCTTCTACACTACTTTTTTTACCATTAAATATTTTCTCAGTTTTAACTATTTCATCAGCAATAAACTTGAATTTTTCATTCGTTTTATCATTATCTCCAAGAACTAATTGTATTTTCTGATAATCATCATAAAAATATTCTTGCAGCAATGGGATCACTGATTTTTCAAATATAGTTTGTAACATTTCCTTCGAGGGATTATTCTTCAATTTAGTAAAAAATGCATGCCCAATCGTATGTTCTCTATCGTAAAGAAGCGCCATGCGTTCGTTAATCGTTTTAAGCATTTCAGCAATATTAAGTCCTTCTACTTCAATGCCTTTAAGTACACTGGCATCAGGCTGCATTTCAATAAACTGAAATCTTCTACGAAGTGCCGTGTCCATTAATGCTAGAGATCTATCCGCAGTATTCATGGTTCCAAGAATATATACATTAGCGGGAACACTAAAAAATTTTTTTTGAATAAGGAAGTCGTGTAGACATCTCCTCCTTCATACCTTTTCGCTTGGCTTCTTCAATTAACGTAATTAGTTCACCAAAGATTTTAGAAATATTCCCTCGATTTATTTCATCAATAACAAAAATATAGTTTTTATCAGGTAATGCTTTTGCGGTATTACAAAAAGACTTAAATAAGCCATCTTCAATTTTATAACCTATATCACCTGTCTCGTTTAAATTTGGCTTAATGCCTTCAATAAATTCCTCATAACAATATGATTGGTGGAATGTAGTGAATGAAATCCGACCATCTTTTAATAGCCTTCTATATCGTCGCATTACATCATTATATTCTCTGTCACTGACTGTTTCGATAGTCTCATTATCACAAATTGCAACCGCATAAATAGCTGTAGTATATGTTTTACCAGTGCCTGGTGGGCCATACAAAATCATATTTTTACCATAAGTTTTTTTCTTACTTTTTACTTCGATTTCATTCTTACAAGTATGGCTTACTTTTAATCCACTATTCCTATTCTTTGATTTACCAACAACTCTTTCATAATATGGGATTAATTTTTTCACTGCGATGTTTATCTCTTCACCATATTCTTTATCGGTTTTATCCGCCGTCGTAGGAATACATATAGAAAGTTGAACTTTTTTCAACTCTCCATTTTCTATTTTCTTTTTAATGTCATCAACCGACTCTGTAAGGACTATAAGATTACTTTCACTATTATCTAAAGATGTATATTCTATTCCATCCATCTTTTCCATGTCTAAGTGTCGATGATAGTTTTCTATAACCTCATCCTTTACGTCCTTTACTTTTATATCTAAGCAAACTCGATAACCGGCTACCCCGCCTATATTCTCAACAAACAATGAGATACTTATAGGACTATATTTGGCTGACTTATATTTCATTGGTGCGCACAGGAATTTACTGGTGCGTTGTTGTGCCCCATCTAACCATCGAATGATCTCGCACTCATTAAGCCCATATTCATCTGCGAAATAATTTGCAATTTTTTTTATTTCTGCAACAACAGTCCGCCCTTTATCTTTGACTTTCAAAAAATTATCAATTTCATCTTCTGATAGCCCAGGTGTTTTAGGATTTTTATATTCAATTGCTCCATTACTTTCCAAATAATGTAATATTTCTTTATATTTGATTTCTTCCACTTTTTCACCTCTAACCACTACACCTTAAAAATTAAAATACAGAATCAAATTATACCAACACTAATATTCGTAAATGCTATCTCCTCCATATTTATTTTGTCTATATGAACTTTTATATTAATGCATGCGTAAGTATTGCCATATTCTCAATTCTCAAAGTTGCAAATTATATCATATAGTTACGCCGAATAATGAGTTGAACGTGAATTTATATTGTTATCAACACTATAATTCATTCACTTGAAAATATCAATATTCATTGTATTTTTTTGAGTAGCATTACTTCCTATATACAACTCACGTTAAATGTATATCTTAATAATCATTATCAATAAATTTCATGTTTAACACGGCTTCTACCACTGCTCATAGCGTCCTTTTTTTTGCTGGTTATCGATAACCTTTACAAAATTAATTTTATATGTTATCATAAAGTCAATAAAAGAAAATGTAAGTAATTAATTTTTATCAAATAAATATTTTTATTCCTTGTAAATCAACAGTTTATGTCTAGTAGCACGTTTCTACTAGACAGTTTTTTCAGTCTATGTTATTTAGGTTTTAAAAAAACCAAAAGGAGGATTGCTATGTTACACGAACTTTTTTCTGTATTAAAAACTCAAAGTCAAGATGTTTCCGCCCAGTATATCTCCAAAGTAGAAAGACTGTTCAAAATAGCTAATATCTCGAATTTTCGAGACACTGTATTATTAGCTACATTAGCACTTATACAAAAAGAATATCAAATGAATATTGACGCCACTCAAAAATTTTTAGAAAAGAAATTAGAAGATCCTTATGTTGCACAAGCCTTTGATAATGCCCTTCCAACTTACCACACTATCGCCTTAGAATTGGAGGCTCTTTCAGACTTACAATTGCTAACTTACATTCTCTTCTCCGAGGTGGACTCAAAGAAAGGCAGTGCTTTCAGTTCCGGAAGCAGTATTAATAAATTACTGGCTATGCTCGTAAAAGACGAGCACGCTGTAGCTGATTGGAGTTATGGATATGGTCAATTCCTATTATTTTCCGCGCTGTACGGAAATACCAAACAATTATCAGGCATTGATATAGAATCAGACTGCCATATCGTTACACGAGTTAGACTATTCCTGATACCTAATGGGCCGCAATTACATCTACTGTATGGAAATATATTTAACGACCCAGACCTATACAGACTTAACCGCCCCGGTTCAAGCATCAAACTGGATGCACCGACTATAGTGATGCACCCACCCTTCGGCGCAGCCGCCGATATGATTCCTGAAGATCCCCCACGTCTACTATCACGTGTTTGGAGAAAATTCCGCCACGTTATAACCCCTGCCATCTATAAAAGTGAATGGCCGTTTATTCTAACCGCTTTAGGAGCTTTGGCTCCGGGGAAAAAAATATTTGCCATCACTACAAATGGCGCCGCTTCAACGGAGACATACAGCGAGGTTCGAAAAGAGCTCATCAATCAAGGCCTCGTAAATTGTGTAGTACAATTGTCAGAAAACTTATTGCAGGGAACATCCATAGCATCTACACTTTGGATCTTTTCAAAAGGTAATGAAACCGTCCGCTTAATTGATGCCGGTAATATTAGGACAGAAGGGCGCCGCAAGTTCACCTTGTCGGACGAAAATATTGAAGAAATTATCGGCCTTATTTCCAATGAAAATAATAGCTTGACGCTTACAGATATGACTTCCAGCAATAAATCAGACGTTCCTAATGAGAGCGTGCGTGCTCATATGGATATAGTAAAGAATTTGTCGTTACTTGAAATAGATAAAAGCAATTACAACCTCTCACCTTCCCGCCATGTAGGCGCTGATTTCCCGTCAGAGTATGTTCTATTAAAAGACGTATGCCAAATCAATCGCGGTATTCTATTAAAGGCGCAGGAGCTGGATGAATTGGTAGCCGACAACAATTCCATCAAATATATTACGCCGAAGCACTTAGATAACGGCCTTATCAAGCTGTCTAAAGTAACCTCATTAGCTGAAACGGATGAAATTTTAAAACGAAAACCAATTGACGACGACAGCATCGTTATAAGTAAATTACAGCCATTTAAAACTGGCTATGTGCGTCAGACAAAAAAGAACCAAGTATTTTCTAACGGAAACACCTATCATCTGAAAATAAATAAAAAAGCTATTAATTCTCTATTTCTATTAATGTACCTGAACTCCGATATGGCCCAGAAACAGCTGGAACAATTATCTCGTGGCAGTTCTACCAGCACTCTCAGCATCAGTGATTTAAAAGATTTAAAAATTCCAATCATCAAGCGTTCCGTCCAAGATAAATTAGCCGACGAATATCGCTCCCTGTTGAAGGAAGAACAACGCCTTCAGGCAAGTTTAGAAAAATTAGCCAAGACTAAGAATCGATTAATCGAGGAGGTGTTGGATTAAACGCAAAATTCGTAGTGCTCCATTCTCATATTTATTAGTTACATACTATCTTGTATATTTTTGAATTGGAGGTTACAAGCTATGAAATTACACGATTTCTCTTATCGCGAATTATCTAATCAAATTATTTTATTACCTTTTAATGAAAACGACTCGGAGTTCATAGAGGTTGCTGAAATTTTTCCTCGCTCCAAGCAGTCAAACGGCCTCATCCTTTATGGCTATATTGATCATGAATTAGGACTCACTTTCGAAGTACTATGTGCAGCAAAATATGGCAATGGGCAGGTCATTTTATATCCGGGTAAAGATGAAATTTCAATCAAATTCAGCTCAGACTCTATATGGGAAAGACCGGTTTTCTTCCTCCAAAAGGCCCATCCATCACTATTTAATGATAAAACAAAAGATCTATATGAAGAGCACAATCCCCAAAAGATCTTCACTGGTGTCGACAACTCCAAGAACTAGATCCTCATCGTTCAGCTAACCATCCCGATGAAGTAGCTGTCGTCCTCTACGATCAAGACCAAGATCCAGAATACTGTTGGGTCCGTTGTGAAGATTGCCGTCCGCCCCATATTATTGGAACGATTTTCCCGGAGCCAAAGCGCACTCCGGGAATACATCGTGGAGAAAAAGTAGCCTTTAGCTTATTTAAAATTTCAGATAAAATGCATATTCCAGTATTTCTACGATAATTTTCTATTGCCTAATCAATTTAATATAATAAAAAGCCTCAGTAGTGCCTTCCAAGAATTAGAGCCTTTACTCTAACTTAAACGGATTAGCAATACTGAGGCTTTTATAATTTCATAGCTACGTTAGACAAATCCAATCCTATACAACTTTTTCAACAAGTTTGAATTTTTTATTTCTCTGCATTGGAACATATGCTATTATATATTCAAAGAAATTATATTTTTCATATTTTATTCATTTTAAATTTAAGTCTTTATCTTTGCTCCTTTTTTAAACTTGAAAACACTCATTCCCCTTATTTTATCTATTATTCCTAGCCGGGAGGAACTTGAAATGAATACTTTGCTTTTACTTATTTTATTCTTCGTAACAGTAGCCTTCACCGGTGGAACTGCAATTCCTATATGGGTAGTTATTGGGATATTTAAAGGGATTAACGAGTACATCATTGAGCCACGCGAACAGAAAAAACGTGATGAAGAATTAAAGCGTATGGGGATGTATGAAGCGTATTATGGTAAAAAGCCGGAAGATTAAATATCGATCAAGCTTGTCATAATACCATATCCTAAGTATTTGCTAATACATTTTATCCTATATTTCTAGTTTTGCTTGTTATCCTGTACTTCTAATTTAATTTGTTTGTTCTATATCTCTTAATTTACTTAACTAAATCAAGATGAGTAACTAAAAAGCCTCAGTACAAGCCATCTGAAAGTTAGAGTCTTTACTCCAGCTTTATAGATTGGCCCATACTGAGGCTATTTTTTAAGTGATTATTGAGACTTTTATGCACTAGATTTTGTTAAATCAGCCC
The DNA here is from genome assembly GCF_018364065.1 of Veillonella sp. Classification (GTDB taxonomy): domain Bacteria; phylum Bacillota; class Negativicutes; order Veillonellales; family Veillonellaceae; genus Veillonella_A. Next base: position 303,965 of record NZ_JAGZMO010000003.1, on the reverse strand, counting down.
ATCCTTAAACATAAAATTATAGAATGATTATTACTCTTCAAATGCAAATACAATATCATTCTCTTGGATTAGCCAATATTCCTTATTTTGAAGTTCAATTTTAACAATGTCGCTTCCTTGATGACAAAATACTATTTTATCACCGACTTTTACTTCAAGAGGTGTAATCTCTCCATTTTCAGCCCGATAGCCCCTACCTACCAGCATTACTTCGCCTGCCACTATCGTGTATGATAATTTTTGTATCTCTCCAGTTCCCTCCAAAGGATCTTCATAAGGGTCTATTCCAAAAAAGAAAACATTTGCCTGCGTTTTAGGCTTATACGGCTTAACAAGAAGTTTGCAACCAAGAGCTTTTGTTATTTTCATAATGTCTTTCTCCCCTTTACTTTTAAACTTGCGCAGTTTCCCTATGTACTTATCCAACTATTCTAGCTTTCACTCAATCTATAATAGTCGCACCAACATTGCAACATAGGCAATAGTATGTAACTTATCACCATTTTTATTTATGACATCATTATATCATGAGTAATCGGCATTCTAAATACGTATTTAATAAATACATTTTTATTTATTCCAAAAGAAGTCTCTCCCTTATCAGTGGCTTATATTCTTTATTCTTTAAAAATATAAATGTTCATTATCTATAGAGTTCTTGTTGATAAAATGCTGAGCTAATCCTATAATAAAAAAAGTAACCACAAGGAAAATCCTTGTGGTTACTTTTTATGGTGATCCAGGAGAGATTCGAACTCCCGACCCACGGCTTAGAAGGCCGTTGCTCTATCCAACTGAGCTACTGGACCATATTCAATTATGGGCGATTTCTCTATTCCGTAAAAATCACCGTATACTATTATACACTAGTCCTTGTAAAAAAAGCAATTCTCTTTGTAAAGTTCTTTACATTGTTTGTATGTCGTTTACACTTTGCTCTGCACTACTATAAGCCGGTATATAAAACAAAAAAATCCGCATCGTTCATTTACATGACCGATTACGGAATTTCGTCTTATTATGGAGCGGGTGAAGGGAATCGAACCCTCGTAACTAGCTTGGAAGGCTAGGGCTCTACCATTGAGCTACACCCGCAATAATAAAAATGGTCGGAGCAGCAGGATTCGAACCTGCGACCCCCTGGTCCCAAGCCAGGTGCGCTACCAAACTGCGCTATGCCCCGATATATAAAGAATGCTATTCTTTTCGTTGTTTCGTTACTTCCTGTCTCAACAACAAAGCTATTGTATCATACTGAAAAAATGTACGCAAGTACTTTTTTATAAAATTTTTACATTTTTTCTAAAAAAGTTTACAATATTAAAAATCAACAAGAACATCCCGCATTCTTTACATGATATGTTAATTATTTATCCTCTGTAACAACGAGTACATCGTCGTCTCCTTTTGATATGTCGCTATCATACTCATCGTCATCATACTCATCTTCATCCGGCAGTAAATAACCATACGATTTTTTGAATTCATTGCGCCAGTACTCACAGTAGTCAATTGCGTTTTGATCTATAAACATGGATTTATGTCTATGTATCAATTGGAATAGATCGGTATTAGAGTAAGCAAGTATACCATCCTCCTCCGGCACATAAATATCAGTAGCGACAGTTGCTTTTTCGCGGAATCCATCGCATTCTTCTATACTCGGAAAGGGTTTAATATATATATTGGCTATTATAAATACACAATAGCCTCCCTCAAAACCTAAATAAAATCCCTTTCTAATGTGTACTCCGCAAAATTCAAAGTCTTTTTTTATTTTAACCATGCCACAACCAACTTTTTGAAATAATTCGTCCATCGGTTTATCCAACAACTCCGGATTCCCCGCCAAAAAATTATGAACATTATATCCAAAACCAACCATATTACTCTCCCCTTATAGTAATCAAATTGTAGAATGTAAAGCTTTAGCATACTGATTAATTCTTATGGTATGGCAAAAATAATTAAATTTTGATATCCTCCCCCCTCTCTCTTAAATCTTATTCTTCAACCATCCCTGCGTAAGCAGCCCCACGCCCATGGCCAACGCAATTGGGAACAGAAGTTCCACTGAGAATCGGGACAGTTCCAACATAAACACACTGGATGTGAGCGGCATTTTCTGCGCGAGGCCCAAGAAAACAACGGCGCCTAAAAATGCCGACAAGCCCATGGAAATCGGTCCGATAGCAAAGTTCCACGCAATGGCTACAGCCAACGCCAAGGTGCTCCCTAGCATCATGGATGGCGTAATTTTACCGCCATAGGCCCCAACGCCCATAGCCAGCAAGACAGCGATCCATTTTGAAGCAAAGAGACCCAGTGCATATTCCCAAGGGATCAAATGGGCAAATGTCAGCTGATTGCCCGGTTTGCCATTCCCCAAAATCGCTGGAAAGTACATGGCCATAACGCCTACTAAACCGAATGCAATCACGAAATAAAGAATGGTCTTCGGATTTTTATGATCAAATTTTGGAAGTTTCGTTTGGGTTTTATCGAAAAGGACTACAGCAATACCAATAATCACCCCGATAACTACGGCAAATTCCGCAAAAGACCCTACAATAGCAGGTTGCGGCATATTATACTGCACCGTATCGCCCAAGCCCAGGCGCACAACGAATGTGGCCACACCGCAAGCAATAAAGGCCGCGCTAAGAGCTCGCATATTCCAGGTGAGCAGCAATGTTTCCAATACGAAAATGGCCGCAGACACCGGTGAGTTATATACGGCGGCCAAGCCGGCGCCGGATGCACAGGCGATTAAAAGGGACCTATTTTCTTTCGTCACGTTTACATAGCGCATAACCCACGTAATGAGTGCCGACGACGCTTCACGCGGTGCCACTTCTCGGCCCAGTGGTGAACCCATGGCAACGGTAATAATTTGCAATGTCGCATGGAGCAACGTAGTAAGCGGTGGCATTTCTTTCGTCACATCCGTAACCGCCGTTTTTACTTCCACCAATTTACCGCCATAGCGATGAATCAGGAACCAGCCTACACCGCCTACAAGGCCGCAGGCGAGCAATGCCAGCAGTCGATGTACACCACTCACATGAGTAATGCCCACGCCGAAGCTATATCCGTCAGCCGCACTGTAACTATATACCAAATGTTGAACCGTATGTAGCAACTCCGTAAACACAATGCCTACAATACCGGCCATGATGCCCACTAATACTACCAGCCCAAATACTTTCCGTTCTAACATAAGATTAGCTCACGCCTCCTCGAATTAAGCCTTTTTCTGCATAGAGATAATCGCATTCACCACGGTTACCTGTGAAATGTGCTGCCCCTCATCATTGGTCACCTTAATATCCCACACATGATTGCGCTTGCCTCCATAAATGAGCGTTCCCGTAGCAATCAGATTGCCTTCCGGCTTCATCGCTGTCAGGTGATGGGCGGTAATCGTCTGACCCACGCCAATATATTCACCGTTGCCCATTTCATAATCCGCCATGCCGGCCACCACTTCGCAAAACGCAAGCGTGGCACCGCCGTTTAAATAGCCGAAAGGCTGACTGTGAAATTCCGACAGTTTCATAGTGCCCTCAAAACCGGTATCGGTTAGCTTTACATATTCTATGTTTAATTGATCAATCATACTCATTTAGAAGACCTCCATGTAACGATGCCCATGTATAAGCTTTCTACGCATCTATTGTACTTAAGAAAAATCTATCCTAAATCATGCGATTGTGCAATAGGCTAATTTATCTAAAGCAATCGCTCATATAATTTCACTATACACTATCAGTGAGATTTTACCAAATGATTCCGTACTTTTTAATACGCTCTGCATCATTTTAATGTATGTCACAACATTTTAACGTATCTTACGTCATTTACTGCCCTTAATACCTCTTATACAGACACTAAACGAATTCTTTTAAAATCTCGCCATATGTTTGTAAATAATCACGCCGTACCGTTACACCTAAACCGGGGCCATGAGGCACCTTCATGCGGCCATCAACAAATGATATATCCGGGCTTATGAGGTCCTCTTCAAAGTATCGTTTTGAATCAGACAAATCACCGGCCATCCACACATCCGGCAACGCCGCCAACTGTACATGCAGGATTTTTGAAATACCGCTTTCCACCATGCTGCCAATCCAAAAGCCCCATTTATGAGCTTGACAGTAAGCTAAACACCGTAGCGTTTCCCTGAGACCCCCAAGTCGCCCTATTTTTATATTTAAGACAGGCTGGAACCGCCGGGATGCTGCCTCGGTTGCTTGTAATATCTCATTTACCGGTATTGTCTCACTTGCGTGTATTATCTTGGCTGCTTGTATTGTCTCGGTTGTTTGTATTGTCTCAATCGCAACTCGGCATCTCTCCATAGCCTGCAACGCATCCAAAGACTGTATACTCTCATCGAACGTGATAGGCGTATGCCATTCCTTCCAAAAATCATGTGGCAAAGCGCCATAAGTTTTTACAAGATCATCGTCAATAAGTGAAAACGGCTCTTCAATGGTTCGCAGGTTAAATCGATCAAGCTGTGCCACCTGTGGCCAATTATCTATGGTAAAACTCCGATTCGCATCGGCCGCCAATATTAAATCGGGGTAGGCCTCGCGTACGGCCTGCAAACGCTCCACCGCATCACGAGGTGTCAGCTTAATCTTAATCCGTTTACAGCCCTTTTGAACGGCATCGTCTATACGCTGAAGCAGATTCGGTATGGGCATGTCGCCAAACACAAGGCCTATTGGTATTTCGTCGTTTAAAGAAAAATCTTCACATATATCAACTTCACATGAGCTCGTTTCACCTACGGCTATTTCACGTACACCTGGTTCACGTACGTCTGTTTTACATGCACCGGCTTTATATCCGCCTGCCGTTCTCGCTTGCAATTCCCGTTCCAGCAATGTCCGAATCATAGGCAGCCCCTCTTCTTCAAAATAAGCATGAAGCAATGCATTCTCCAGCCCCGCCCAAGCCATAGGGGCCGCGTGTGGCGCAGTTGGGATTAAATCTTCAAGCACCTTATAGCAGTCCCAGGGCTCTTTCATTTTAACCCCAACAAAATAAGGAATGACCTGATTCAGCCATTCCTCGCTTGTTGTTATTGTTTCTGCTGTATAAAAAGGCGTGTCGAAAGCTACGACTTCTCCGTATCCACGGGTGCCGTTTGCGGTTTCCACGTCCACTACCAATGTGTGGCGTTCGCGCACCAATCCCTTGGCCGTTTGAAAGTCAAACTTCATAGGTAATGTAACCCGCCAAAGGGTAATGGATTGTACAATCATAGCTTTCACCTTTCGCCCATAACTACTTTTAAGAACTTACACACTCTTTTATATCAAATCTTTGCGCACAATTTTTCCTGAACTGTTTCGCGGCAATTGTGGTAATTTATGAAATTCCTTCGGTTGTTTGTACCGTCCCAAACGGGCTTTTAAAAAGTCCCGAATGGCCGCTTCATCCACGGTGCCTGCATAAAAGAGCACCGGAATTTGCCCCCATTTTGCATCCGCTTTAGGCACGACGGCGCATTCCTTAAGGCCCGGCATTTCGTATAAAATATCTTCGATTTCACGAGGATAAATATTTTCTCCGCCAGATATAATAATATCCTTACGACGATTTACAACATAAAGAAAACCGTCCTCATCCACATAGCCCAAATCGTCTGTGTTAAACGCACCGTTTACAGGTTCCTGCCCCAAGTAACCGGTCATGAGCATAGGCGATGTGAGCCAGATTTCACCATACGCTTCGTCATTAGGCTTGTCCTTAAGCGATTCCTTAGGCTCATCCCTAAACTCGTCCTGAAACTCATCCTTAAGCTCATTCTTAGGTTCACCATTAGATTCGTTAGATTTATCGTTAGATGGGCCGTTAGCCAGTTCCTCAGCATTTTCATTAAACGGACGGATTTCAATGTTCACGCCAGGCAGCGGACGCCCTACGGAGCGCCATTTATCCGGATATTTTAAAATGTCCACCGTCGTGCTCTGCGCGAAGGTTTCCGTCATTCCATAGGTTTTAAAAATCGGCAATTGTTTCGCAATGCACGTTTCCACTAATGCATTGGGAATAAATTCACCGCCCAGCAAAATAACGCGCAACGCATGTGTGGAAATGCGATCCACAATGCGCTGCAGCACCGTAGGAACCAAAGACACCATGTTGATTTTCTTCGTCGTAATAACAGTCAATACTGCATTTTCATCAAAGCCTTTGTGAATAGTAGCGGCTGTTCCGTTGTAAAGTGTGCGCATCAGTATGGACAAACCGGACACATGGAACATGGGGAGCACGATAAGCCAGTTGTCTTCATCGGTCCGCCCCAGCACCTGTGCGGACGCTTTTACATGAGCTGCAATCTGCCCCCAGCGAAGCGGCACAGCTTTCATTTTACCGGTCGTTGCACTGGTGCTCATGATGGCCGCAATACTGTCATCAGTGAGCCTATCCACCGGCACGAGCAATTTTTCAAAGCAACTCACCAAGGAGTATGCCGTTTTCAAATCCATAAGAGGCAACGCGGGCATGGTCTGCCATTGTACCAGTTTCTCTTCGTAGCGAATCTGAGCTACCGACGCATTGATACAGCCTGCCAAGGAGCATACGCGGGTCTTGCCCCGTTCCAGAAGGTCGCTGTCCGCCGCTTCCTGCTCCGCCACAACCTTGCGTTCCACCTCAGGAGATGTATAAATCAAGTCAACCTGCAACATATGGGCCTGCGCCATGCGCTCTTCCACAGTGAGTTGCGGATTCACCAAAAAGACTTCCTTGCCCAAAAGCCATAAGGCGGCCAGGAGCACCGCCATTTCAACAGAGTTTTCACTGCACACGCCGACGCGCGTACGGTGTTTCACGCCGGCGTCCAGAAAGCCGGCCATAAGTACGGCACGATTATAAATTTCTTTGTAGGAGTATCCATTCAGAAACGATTGATTAGGGCGCTGCTGCGCCTGCTCACGCAACCATCTCATCTTTTACATACCTCCTATTAAGGGAATTTAGGGAATTGTTTGAAATCAGGTTTGCGTTTTTCCTTAAATGCGTCGCGACCTTCTTTTGCTTCATCTGTAGTGTAGTACATCAATGTAGCGTCGCCGCCGAATTGCTGTAAGCCTGCTAAGCCGTCCGTATCCGCATTGAAGGAGGCTTTTAAGAAACGAAGCGCCATTGGAGACAATTCTAAAATTTCTTCACACCATTTTACAGTTTCTTCTTCCAATTTATCGAAAGGAACCACTGTATTTACAAGGCCCATATCCAGTGCCTGCTGCGCCGTATATTGACGGCATAAGAACCAGATTTCACGAGCTTTTTTATGACCTACCAAACGCGCTAAATAGCCGGCACCGTAGCCCGCATCAAAGGAGCCTACACGAGGACCGGTCTGACCGAATTTGGCATTTTCAGAGGCAATCGTCAAGTCACATACGATGTGAAGCACGTGACCGCCGCCGATAGCGTAACCGTTTACCATGGCGATAACAGGTTTTGGCGTAATGCGGATTAAATGCTGCAAATCCAATACGTTCAAACGTGGAATGCGGTCTTCACCTACATAGCCGCCATTGCCGCGCACGCGTTGGTCACCGCCGGAGCAGAATGCTTCTTTATTCACATCGCCGCCGTGGTTGGCACCGGTAAGCACAATAACGCCTACTTCCGCATCATCACGGGCAATGGTGAACGCATCGATCAATTCCACAACCGTTTTAGGGCGGAATGCGTTGCGCACTTCCGGACGGTTAATAGTAATCTTCGCGATTCCATTGTATGTTTCGTAAATTACATCTTCATATCCGCGGTCCAATACCTGCCAATCAAATTTACTCATAAGAACCTCCTTCAATGGGGACAGCGCCCCGAATCACTAAGAGTATATTATTAATACTATAATAAAACTGTGTCTATACTTAAACTACACGGTATTCATACTTAATTTACACAGTGTTGATTCTCAATTTACACAGTGTTGATTCTCAATTTACACTGTGTCCATACTCAATTTATATCGTGTCCACACTTAGCTTACACTGCGTTCATTAAAATCCATTAAAAACAGCGACACTATATCGTTAAATTCCTTCGGTTTTTCCACATGCACATTGTGACCTGCACCATTTACAGGCACAAAGGACACGTTTTTGCAGGGACTGAAAATATGCGCTCCGAAGTCCATATATTTTGCATCAAATGCACCGGCTACATAGAGAATTTCCAAGTCCATGTCTTTTATCTTTTCACCAACATACGGTGTAGAACCCTGTCCGGTACCTCGCAATGTATTAGCCAGCGCCTTCGGATCGTTGCTCAAACGTCTATTTTTTATCTGCTGCTGCACCTCTTCAGGCAACAATTTCTGAGAGCTGAAAATAGGCAGCTGTGACCAGGTGTTTTCAAACCACTGAATCGGGTGTTTTTCAATCACCGCAGCCAGCTTTTCATCATGGGCCTTGCGAAGCTGTCGTTCCACCGGATTTTCAATGCCCGGCGCCGCCGCTTCCAGCACGAGAAATGCGAGCCACTGCGGTTCATACATAGCCGTATACTGTAAAGCCATGCGCCCGCCCATGGAATAGCCCAAGATTCCGTACGGTTCATCACCCACCAAGGTGTGAATGAGCGTATATAAATGACGCACCGCCGTATCGAACGAATAGAGCGATTCGTCTTCAGGCCGATCGGAAAATCCGTGTCCTAAAAAGTCGATGCAGTACAGGCGAAATCCCGGTAAATCCAAGTTCGCCCACGTATCACAGGATTCGCTGAAGCCGTGCAGACAAATGAGGGGAAAGCCCTCGCCGCGTAAAAGCACATGATATGAAACGGAATCGATAGAAATGAACACATCTTCCGCATCGTGCAGAATCGTGTTTAATTCCTCCCGATCGCCCTGGTCATACACCTGTACTTCGTCCAGCATTTCAAATTCATCATTCATAATTTCGCACCGTATACTTTCTATGTAATGCACAACTTGTTTCGCGACCTGTCTTAATTTCCAATAATTGAATACCTTCTTTGTGAAGGCTCGCCGTCAAGGCTTGAGCAAATCCATCATAAGATGTAATCAGCTCGTAGTCAATGCCATATAATCTGGCCGCTCCTTCAAAGTCGGCAGCCTGCGGTGTGGCAAATAAATAATCGAAATAAGGTGTTCCCTTTTGTGGCAAATATTCGAAAATGCCGCCGTCATTGTTAAACAACACGATGGTAAGGGAAACGCCCGCCTGGCGCCCCAGGAGAAGACCGTTCATATCGTGTATAAACGACAAATCCCCGGTAACCAATACGGTTGGTTCACCATCTGATGCCGAAGCAATGCCCAGCGCCGTCGATTCGAGACCGTCGATGCCGTTCACGCCGCGATTCCCATACAGCGTAATGTTCTTATGACCACGCGACCAGAAATAATCAAAATCCCGAATGGCCATGCTGTTCGCCACCACTACATTCGAACCGTCCGGCAAGAGTTCCTGCATTTCATGTACAATGCGTCCTTCGAAAAGCGACGGTTCAGCCCCCACCTTTATAAGTGCGTTTCGCATCAACTGTTGTTCATGCATCCAGTCCTTTACGTAGGTTTTGACTGCGGATTCGGCTTTAAAGTCGGCTTTGGATTCAACTTTAGATTCAATTTTAGATTCAGCTGTCTCCTTACTCCCCGCACGATACTCACGAACAGATTGTACAAATTGAATCACCGAGGTTTCGATGATTTTGCTCGTCGTCACCATGCCGTTCCGATAGTCTATATTCGGATCTACCTGGATTACCAATACATCTTTACATTCCGTCAAGAATTGATGCACCCGTTTCGATACAGGCAGCTGGCCGAACAGCAAAATATAATCCGGTTTTAAGCGCTTGCGTACATCTGCATTCGTTAAAAATGCGTCGTAACTGTCTATAATATATTCATCAGAACTGCGTCGTACCGGTGACAATGGGTCTGCCAGAATTGGCGCTTCCAACATGTGAGCCAGTTCAACTATGCTATTTATATAGATTTCATCGTGCATCATGGCAGTTTTTTCGCCGCTTAGAATTTCTGTTTCTTCTGCGCGCAGCATTGTGCCTCTTCAGACTCTTGCGGATTGCTGTAAGGTCCACACAGAATAAGCCCGCGCTTACCTTCCAATTCAGCACCGGTGTACGATGTGGTCATTTCACCGGCTACATACTGAAACGGATGCGCCATGCGACCTTTTTCAAAATGTACGGGATCCAAATCCGGTACCAACGGCTCACGAAGGGGTACGTTGATTTGTACGGGACCTGCGCCATGACGGCCGCCCGCTTTCGCCTGCACCATAGCCCGTTGTGCTACGGCACGAGGATACTCAAAATCGTCCGGCGACGGTACCAGCTGTTCAAAGTGATTTACAAATTCACCGAACAGTCGCGTCTGGTCTATGGTTTGCGGTGCGCCCACAAACTGTTTTTCCATCGGTCTGTCCGCCGTCATAATCACCAGCGGTGTGCGGCTGTGTTTGGCTTCCACCACGGCCGGGTAATAATGTGTACCTGCCGAACCGGATGTGCAAACCAATCCCACCGGCCGTCCGGTCCGCTTGGCGATACCCAAGGCGAAAAAGCCCGCCGACCGTTCATCTACAGCCATATATGTTTTAAATTGTTTATAATTCGTAAATAGCATGGCCAGCGATGTGGACCGCGAGCCGGCGCTAAATACAACCTCTCTCATACCTAACGTATATAGCTCATCAACCAGAGCCGCCAAGTATTCGTTCATTATTACCTCGTTTATCTGTTAATTGTTTTGTATTCTGCCTATTACAAGCATTCTTATAGACTCTGCTTATTACATGCGTTGCTCTACCTATGGATTTCTGTAATAGTTATTGCCCATACCGTATGATAATTTACATCACAACGCTTCCAATATAGTTCCCAGCTTCGTCGCCGTTTCTTCGTATTCGCTGTGGCAGTCCGAATCGGCTACGATGCCGCAACCTGCAAAGGCGTACGCCTGTTTTCCCTTGATGAGAGCGGAGCGAATGCCTACTACAACGGTACCGTCGCCGTTACCTTCCAGCATCCCCAGCGGCGCCGCATACAAGCCGCGCTCATACGGTTCCTTCGCCGCCAATAAGGCCAGCGCCTTTTCGCGAGGCTGTCCGCCCATGGCCGGCGTTGGATGAAGGGCGCGCGCCCATTCTAAAATACCCTTATGTGCTGCCGGTGCCGTTAAAATTGTTCGCAAATGATACAAATTCTTCAGCTCCATCAGTTCCATAGGGCCTGAATGTACCACATTCGAGCTCCCATTTGATCTTCCGGCCATATCTTCCATGGTTCGGCGAATCATATCCACCACAATGCCATGTTCGAAGCAATTTTTCTCGTCATTCAGCAAGATTTGTCCCGACTCACGGTCGTTTGGACTTTGCTTCTTAATTGTGCCTGCCAAAGCGTAGCTGAGTACTTCATCACCGCACTGCTGCACCAGGATTTCCGGCGTAGCACCCAAGAACAGGGCCTCGCCTTTTTGATAGGCAAAGACGAAACTGTTTCTATTATTCACCAGCAATTTGCTGAGGATGGATTCTACATTAAATGTGTCTTCGCTTTGAAGTTCAACGGCGCGGGATGCAACGATTTTCACCGTTTCTCCGCTGTTGATAGAGTCTTTGATTGCCCCAAAGAACTCAGTCCATGCGTCGTAATCGTCGGTGGTCATAGTATAAATGTGACCTGTTCCGGCTTCACGCGCAGTAATTTGAGTGGCTTCACCATAAGCAACAGCATTGCCGGGCACAGCAGATTTGCCGCCCTTAACACCATTACCATAAGCAACAGTTTTATCGTCACTGTCACTATCCCCGACGATTCGTTGAATCTGTTCTTTTTCTAAAGACTCTTTAGCCCACAGGCAGCCCTCGGTGCCGTTCCACACATAGTAGTACTGAAAAGCCACGAGTTCATTGCCCATGTCACCCCAAAGAGGGGATTTTTTATTTTTAAAAAAGGTTTCACTATACCACACATAAGGATACTCTTTGACCTGATGTTCCTCAACGGACGCATCACGTACGGCACCGATGATATAGTGCTGTTTCGTAGGATCATACCAAAAGACGCGTTCTTCACCGTCAAAGCACTGCCATACAGACAGCGGCGTCTTTTGTAGTTCTTTTATTTGTATATAGTTCATAAAAACCTGCTTACTCTAATTAATTCGTTACAACTGGCGACTTATGATTGACTGTCAACGACTTATAATCGACTGTTTCTTGGTAATTAATTTTGTATATCTAATTAATTCGTAACAATTAATTATAATCCTTTCTTACATTATTTGTCTATTTTAAAAGGCGCTCGGTCCGTCCATTTTAAAAGGCATTCGACGAGTCCATAAAAAACGGAGATAGCCCGGCTATCTCCATTTTCTGTCTCTCTATATTACTGATGCGATACGTGTTCAATACCTTGTTGCAAGAGTACGGCCACGTGTTCGTCATTCAAACTGTACCAAGCTGTTTTGCCTTCTTTGCGGAAGGTTACCAACCGAGCCTGACGCAACACGCGCAATTGGTGTGAAATGGCCGACTGCCCCATGCCCATAGTCTCCGCAATATCGGAAACACACATTTCCGAGTTCAGCAAAAGCCGCACAATGCGAAGCCGGGTAGGGTCCCCCAACACTTTAAACAACTCAGCCAGTTGTTGAATATCTACACCTTCATGACCTAAATCCATGTTACATCTCCTATTACTGATTATTTTCCTGATTCTGTTGTGTAGTCACGGCCTTAGGTTCACCAATTTGAGATAATGGCGTACGACTGTCCAGTTCCTGTTGCTCCTGGCTTTCCGGCGCGGCCGTTTCAATCGACACACCTCTAGAGTATACACCTGTTACGACTGCATAGCCATCTTTAATTTTCAAAGTGGCTAACAAAGTGCCTTTATAGGTAGTGTAAAACTCCTTATTTACTTTACTTAAATCCAATACAACGCGGTCAATTAAGAGCTTAAATTCCACATTGCCCTGTTCCACTTTCGTAAGGCGTGCCAAAATATATTCGCCACCGGCAGGTTTTATATCCGTAGCGCCGGTCACTTCTAAAATACCGTTCGGCTTAGGACGTACGGTAATGTACACTTCTTCACCCACGGCCGGCACACTTTCACCGTTCCAAATCGTCTGACTGCCTAAGAATTTAACTTCCAAATAGTCGGAAGGAATCCAGCTGGCTGTACGGGATAAGGCTACAGGCCACTGATATTCACCGCCGCCCTGACGCAAAGATGTGGATCGTTGTTGGATAAAGAACGGGGACAGTATGGTTAAAATACCTACGATAACAAAGGCAATCCATTTAAGAGGCAATTTATTATTCATTGCGGTCCGCCCCCCTTCTGTGGTTCACGCGGCTCTCGGTTCCATGACCGGCATCTGTTTGATGATCCCCTACCGGACTTGGTCTGAACGGTTCACCGAATCTTGGCACTTCCACAGTTATATGTCCATGGTCGGACGTATGAGAAGCATCATTTCCACCAAACGAAGTCGTTTCATGGGCCGCTGTATTGGAAGTTCCATCCCCTGACATATTCAAGCCTGCATTTGAGTTTTCACCGCCAGCGCCACTCAAGGCTTCATTCGAAGTTTCACCGGACGAATCGTGTGAAATTTCGCTAATTGCTTCATTTCCACCGTCGCCGGTTGTAGCAGAATCAGCAGACGCTTTCACCCGTTTTTTAGCCACTGTACCGGACACATTGGTTACACCTGCCCCTTTACGGCGCAAGCGACGACCGGCACGGCCGACGGACGCATTAATCTGTTCCCGTTCTTCGTGCTTACGCCACATGTAGAAGGCGTTGACTACGAAAATTACGGCCCCTGCAAAAATGAATGTCATGCCCCGTTCAATAAAGGTAAAGGCCGGATCAAAGAAACGGGCCCCCACCATGGCCAATACTGTGAAGACACAGCCATTTACGAGACCTATGCGATTGGTCATACCGCCACGAAGGAGCATAATCAACGCTAAAATACCGATGTATGTATTAAATAAGATTGACGCTGTTAAGGACGTAAATCCGCTGTGAACGCCGATAATTAACAGACCTACAACAAGCGGACATGCTGTAATGAGCATTTCCAGGCCCAAGTTTTTACGCCATAAAGCACGAATGGCGCCGGCTACCAACACGAGGCCTAACAAGGCAATAAGCAATGAACCGATGCCCGGGGAGGTTGCGGCTTCTTCAGTCCATGTGCCCAGGAAGGTGCCCTGTACAACTACATAAATCAAGCCTAATGAACCGATACCGCGAGACGGCAAGGCCCACAGTCCCTGTTCTCTTGTTACGCTGCCCAAGGCGAAAATAACCGCGGACAAGCTGGCAATGAAGAAGAGACTCAAGGATAAATGATAGGATTGAATCGTAAAGAAGAACGCGCCGAATAAGGCGGCAAAATACGCCCATGCCAACCAGAGCACGGACAACAAACCTGAAGACTTGGAACGGAGCCGTTCAAGGACGAACGGTACACCGGCTGCCAGCAGGCCCCATAGCCAAATGGCTTCGCCCCAGATAGAAATATCGTGGGCCGATGTGCTCCACAATAGCGAAATCAACAGGTAGGCAATCATCATAAGCTGACTGCCCAGCACGTATACGAGCGGAATGGTCAGCACCATGATGATAAGGCAATAAATACCGATGCCTTCACCGGTGTAATAGGTGTCAGCCATTAAAAAGGTGACGCAAGTTAAAATTAACGTATAAAGTAAGCCCACCACTTCTGAAACTAAACTGCCCCGTGGTGCTTTCCAAATAGTACCACCCAGCATAATAACGGCCAGCAGAAGGAGCACGATGCACCAATCTAAACGGCCTGCCGGTGAAAAGCTGTACCAGTACCCCGCAAATAACAGGAATACGCCCAGCCCCAGCAATAACACACCTAACAATAAGATTAAAAGTCGACTCATGGAAGGTGTTTTCTTCGGCTTCACTTCGCCGTAAAACACCCTCATAGCGGCTGCATGTTCTTTGCTGATCCAGCCTTTTGATTCCCATTCCGGAAGTTGTTCATGAAGCCATACAATCTGCTGCTTATCCATAGAACCTCCATTTTAAAAAAGAGGCTTTGCCCTATGGCGAGCAAAGCCTCACTATTTAAACACTTATTTTACAACGAGGACAGGACAAGTTGAATGGCTCGTTACATAGCTGCTTACGCTACCCATGAATAAACCTTTCAATGGACCAAGTCCGCGGCTCCCCATAACAATAAGATCGGCATTGAATTTCTTTGCCACAGCTAAAACAGCAGGGCCGGGAGATCCAACTTCAAATACATTTTTAACAGCAATATCGGAAGGCACGTCTTTCGATACTTCTTCCAAAATCTTTTTGCCTGTTTCTTCCATATCTTCCGCGATCTGTTCAGATACATAACCACCGCTGATAGGTGTTTGATCAAAATTAGAAATAGCAGACACAATATTAGCTACGTGAACAATAATCAACTGTGCTTCATTACGTTCACAAATAGAAACAGCGTGTTGCAAAGCTCGTTTCGAGTTTTCAGAACCATCGGCCGGAACAATAATTGTTTTGTATTCTACTTTCATGTGAATCCCTCCCAAAAGCGAATTTCTTTTCGCAATGATTTCTTCTATAGTTAGGTATTCTCTATAGACCCGAAAAAATCCTTTTTTTATTTTATAAATTTAATTATTTTTCATAAAATTTACAGGTGCTCCGTTTCTCAAAAGCCGTTGCCCCTCATTTGATTTTTCCGATACATCTATTATAGAGTAATTGCCCCCGTTTGTACAATTCCCTGGTGTTGAATGCGGACGCCTTCCACTAGTTTCAACAACTCTTCTGTGCTCACATCCATGCCGGCCGGTGCTAATACACGTGCCACCACGACTTCGCCTTTATCAGTCAAAGTAACGTAGGCACCGAACTTCGTACCTTCTCCGGATGCGCTATTCAAAAGACCGCCTACAAGAACGCCCGTATTATGGTTGTCGATCAATGTACGATATACATCTAATTTAGCGCCGTAGTTTTTAACCAGCTCTTCCACATAGTAGTCGCCCATTTGCTGGCGTGCCGCCATCGTTGGATAGGACATGCCGCGTTCAATCGGAACCGATTGTTTCATCGGGAATAGGCCCACTTCAATGCGCATATGATCCTTCGTCAACACAGCCCCGGTGGTAGCGCGAGTGACAACTTTAAAACCGCTTGGTTTGATAAAGCTGATGTCTTCGCTAATTTCCAAATTACCCTTCGCTTTATATTTATCCTTCGTCAAGGTAAACGAAGGAACCAACGTTTTTACAACGCCTTCGCTCATAAAGTTCTGGTACTTGGTCGGATACATCATCGTCAATGTGTAACGATGGGTCGGATCTTCCTTCATGATAAACTCCGCATCAAAGAATGTGGATCCTGTCGCATTGTCGCCGCCTTCACGAACGAAGGAATCCCAGCGAGCTGTCGTAGCGCCCTTGAAGTCGAACAAGTCGCCGTCCAATGTATAACCGTTCAAGTCAGGACGATTTTGACGCCACAAGCTTACATACTCTTCTTTCGTCATGTTCGTAACGGATTTGTTATACCAAGTGGTATTCCACTCTTCCAGGGACACATTGCCCTCTACCGGATTGTCTCGTTTCGTAAAGGAAATGAGGAACGGTTCCGCAATGGAGCTTTCCGCCACGTTGAAATAGTAACCGCTTTCTTTCGTGCTGTCTTCCTTTTCCTGTGTAGTGTAACGACCATTAGTTAAACGCCATGGAATCACGATGGAATAGCCTTCGTGATTGTCGCGAATTTCCGTATCCATAATAGTGGCATAGGATTTATATGCAGCCGGCAAGGAGTTTTCTTCGTGAGCGCCCCGGGCTTCAAATACCTGCGACTCCAAAGCGGCCTTGCTCGTATCATACGTTGGCAGGCTGCGGGCCGAACTAAAGGACATAACACTTGTTAGCGCCACGGCCGCCAATGCTGCCGCACCTATTTTCCAGGATTGTTTCATCGGTTTTCCTCCATACACAAAAAGCGCTCACTTATAATAAGCAAGCGCCTCTTTATTCAATAAGATGCTTTGCCTTTTTTCTCTATGTTATAAATTATTATATCATATAAACATTATAACAGGGATTGAAAAAGGCTTTTATACATTTATAGCATAGCTTTCAAATTCAAGTTATACAAAACATCCTACCTTCATCACGCTTGCATGTATGCTCGCGTATATTTTACAGCATCGATTCCAAGAAGGCTTTCGTGCGGTCTGATTTCGGATTGCCGAATACTTCTTCCGGCGTTCCTTCTTCCTGGATAACACCGTCGGCCATGAAAATGATGCGGTCCGCCACTTCGCGGGCAAACGCCATTTCATGAGTTACGATAATCATGGTCATTTTTTCTTCCGCCAACTGTTTAATAGTGCGGAGAACTTCGCCGGTCAATTCCGGATCCAGCGCCGATGTAGGTTCGTCGAATAACATGATGCTCGGATTCATGGCCAAGGCGCGGGCAATGGCCACACGTTGCTTCTGACCGCCCGATAATTTAGCAGGGTACACATCTTTCTTTTCCCACAGACCTACTTTTTTCAGCAAGGCTTCTGCAATCGGTGCAATCTCCGCCACCTTCATGTTTTTTACCATTTGCGGTGCGATTAAAAAATTGTCCCATACAGTCATGTGCGGGAACAAGTTGAAAGACTGGAACACCATGCCCATTTGAAGGAGCAGTTTCTGCAACGTTTTCTTGTCCGCGTACACTGCGTTGCCGTCACCTTCCGTAGACGCCATGATTGTTCCGTTTACTTCAATGGTGCCGCGGTCAATCACTTCCAATTGACCCAAGCAGCGAAGGAAGGTAGATTTACCGGAACCGGACGGACCGATAATCGCCACCACTTCCCCTTTATCCATGGAGAGGGACACGTTTTTAAGAACAGATAAGCCTTCAAAGCTTTTTTCAATATTTTCCATGCGTATAAAGCTCATTGTAAGCCTCCTATTCGTCATAAACGGCATAGCGTTTTTCTAAGTAATTAAAGATGTTGGTCAATACGAATGTCATAACCAGGTAGAACACGGCAGCTACGATAAATGCGGACGTATCAAAGTCGCGTTGTACGATGCTGCGGGTAATACGAAGTACGTCGTTCATAGCTAAAATATATACTAAGGATGTATCTTTGAGCAAGTTGATTGTTTCATTGGCCAATGGAGGGAGCACGCGTTTGATCACCTGAGGAAGGATAATTTTACGCATTGTCTGTACATACGTGAAGCCTAATACCTTAGCCCCTTCATATTGCCCCTTCGGAATGGATTGGATGCCGCCGCGGAAGATTTCACATAAGTAGGCCGCATAGTTAAGCACGAAGGAAATGAGTGCCGCTGACGTGTCATCTAACTGAACGCCGATATAAGGAATGAATGGCAAGCCGTAGTAAATAAATAAGATCTGAAGCATTAATGGCGTGCCACGCATAACATATACGTAAAGGGACATGATCTTACGCACAATCCCGATTGGGGAAAGGCGCAAGAGAGCCGCTAAAATGCCGAATGGTACGGATAGTACGAGTACTACCGAAAACAATGACAAGGTTACACCCAACCCGTTGGCAATAACAGGCGTAATCTTCAATAAATAGTCCATGAAACTGACTCCTTTCAAAGAAAGAAAGGAGGTAGGATACCTCCCTTCTCAAGCTGTTTATTTACGTCCCCGCAAATTGGTTACAGCGTGTACGCCGTAGTATTACGAGTTTGCTTATTTAAAAGCATCTTTATTAAGCATAGTTGTTGTGCCGAACCATTTTTGTGCAATCTTATCGGCTGTACCGTCATTCATCATTTCTTTGAGAATGCCGTTGAATTTATCTCTTAATGCAGTGTCTTCCAAACGGAAACCAACGCCTACTTTGTCGTCGCTGTATGTGCCGTTAGCTACGCGGAACTTACCGGCGTTCTTAGTCATTGTGTACTGGCCTACGATAGCGTCAACTACGAGTGCATCGATACGGCCCAATTCCAAGTCCATGAAGGCATTTACGAAGTCGCCATATTTCTTAACTTCTTTGATACCGCGTTCTTGCGCATCTTTTTCAAGGATTGGTTCTACGCTGCTGCCCTGCTGAGTACCTACGACTTTACCTTTTAAATCATCTTTTCCTTGAATAGCGGAGTCGTTACGAACGATGATGATTTGTTGATCCAATAAGTATGGAGTGGAGAACAAGATGTTCTTTTCACGATCCGGAGTAATTGTTACGCCGTTCCAAAGAGCATCGATACGTTTGCTCTTAAGTTCAGCTTCTTTGCTGTCCCAGTCAATCGGTTTGAATTCCACTTCCATGCCTGCACGCTTCGCCGCTTCTTTCGCCAAGTCGATGTCGAAGCCTACCAACTCACCTTTGTCATCACGGAAGCCCATTGGCGGGAAGTTGTCATCTAAGCCGATAACAATTTTCTTCGGCAGCTCGCCGCCACCGTTACTGCTTGTATTAGAACCGCATCCTGCGGTAAATGCTACTACTGCGATTGTTGCTAAACCCATTGCTAACCATTTTTTTAATTTCATGATGTTCTTTCCTTTCTCAATTTCACAGTGTACCTTACTTGGTACCCACTGTCTACACTAAAATGTCGCTCTTACATTACATCTCGTTTTGCATACATACAAAGGCATGCATATATTGTTGTAAATCTTCATGTATTCCCCAATGATGATGGTCTACCATATGCCTCACCGCCTTCTTTCTGTACACTCACTATCATTAGAAATGGTTTGCAAACGGTAATAAAAAAATAGGTCCATTTGCTTATGGACCTATTGTACTTTATTTCGCTAAAGTTGTAAAGCGCTAAAATGACATTTTTTCACTTTTATTGCGTCTTTATGAGAATATGTTATATGCACTTCGCTCATAACTCTGATATCTTTCAAGAGTCACCACTTCAAGCATGTTTTCAATCGCTGCTGCGTCAGCCACAGCCTCAACTATCGCCGATATAATGATTGTTACATCAGCCACTTTATTTAATCGTCGCTACCGCTCACATGACTACGCTCATCGATAATCTCCAGGAGTTTCATCTTATCGCTGTATTTCATAAACTGCAGATCAACCACTACGATTAAAATCCCTCCCTGTTCGGTCACCATATGGATTTCCTCCCAGTTGGCCGTAAAACCGATGATACGTTCGTAAGGAATGTACGTGTAGTAATCATCACCGTGCCAGAGCATATCAATACGCTCCCACACGTTGGCGGGACGACGACGGATGACCAGTCCCTTGGCGGCCACGTACGCCAGCGGTCTGCGCTGACGGCTCATGCGCCAAATGCAGAAAAATATAATAATATAATCCATCGTTATGTGCGACCACGTACCACCGCGCTGTGCATTCCACAGCGACCAGGTGGCAAGTCCCCCAAAGATTAACCACATGACCCAGGATACTACGATATAATCGCTAAAAGAAGTTTCCACTTCGCCGCAGGGATAGCGGTGCGACACTTCATCCATATCCATAGTTTCCTCCTTCCGCCAACTATAAATGCACGCTTATACTTGACGCTTTAAATATATTTTTTGTTTCACATACACAAATCAATCCACTAACACTCATTTATGTATATAAAAAATCCACTAACATGCTTATTATGTGCATAAATCAACTCATAAATACTTTATATATATTATACGCCTTTTGAGGTGTATATTCCTTCTTATAAAGTATATAAAATTATTCAATCTGACAAACAAGCCGATATATATGTAATATATCGGCTCGTTCATTATAGTCATATGTATTTTTGTATAAGTTTAAAATAGCTGTGCTTCAAGCAAAGTACAAACATCTTATTATTTGCGGTGTAAGCCCATAGCCAATTCCACTTCGCGGTATGTTTTGCTTGCCTTTTCGCGCGCTTTAAGAGCACCTTCGTCCAAGATAACATCCAGTTCAGGGCTGTTGATGAGTTCGTTATAACGTTCATGAATTGGACGTAATGTATCAACTAACAGCTCAGCTACATCTTTCTTGAATGTGCCATAACCCTGGCCGGCATAGCGGGATTCGATCGTTTCATAGGAATCTTTCGTAATGGCCGCATAGATGCCCATCAAGTTGGAAATGCCCGGTTTATTTTCTTTGTCATAGTGAACGGAGTTGTCCGAGTCAGTCTGGGCCCGTTTAATTTTCTTAACAATTGTTTTTTCATCATCCAAGAGGCGAATAGTAGCCATCTGATTGTCATCAGATTTACTCATTTTCTTGGTTGGTTCCTGCAAGCTCATAACGCGGGCACCGCCAATGCCAAGCTTAATTTCAGGAATGGTGAACACTTCGCCGTATACACGGTTGAAGCGCTGCGCCAAGTCGCGAGTCAATTCCATGTGCTGCTTCTGGTCTTCCCCTACAGGCACATAGTTAGTTTGATACAGCAAAATGTCTGCCGCCATGAGCGGAGGATAGGTCAAGAGGCCGGCCGGAATGGAATCGCCCCGTTTTTGCGATTTATCTTTGTACTGGGTCATACGTTCCAATTCGCCTACATAGCTGATGGTGGTCATAATCCAACCCAAACGTACATGTTCAGGCACTTCGGACTGCACGAACAAGGTTACTTTTTTAGGGTCCAGGCCTACTGCCAAGTATAAAGCCGCCAAACGACGGGTGTTGGCAAATAATTCTTTCGGATCTTGAGGTACCGTAATCGCATGCTGGTTAACGATGCAATAGTAGCATTCATCCGAATCCTGAAAATCTAAAAAGTTACGAAGAGCGCCCAAATAGTTACCTAATGTCAACTCACCGCTTGGTTGAATCCCTGAAAATATTACCGCCATAATAATCCTCCTGTTATAAATAAAAGTGGCCGCACGAGTCGGCCACTTTCATACGCTCGGCAGTCAATGCCGTATATTACTACTCAAAGTATCAGCAATACAGTATAGGTGACCTGCTGCAACTCACATGTGCACGGTTCATTATATATACTATATCACATTCTGACTTATTCTACTGTTACAGATTTAGCCAAGTTTCTTGGTTTATCTACATCGGCACCGCGAGTAATGGCTGCGTAGTATGCCAATAACTGCAATGGCACAACGGCCAAGATTGGTGCAGTGTATTTGTCGGAACGTGGAACGAAAATCGTGTGATCCACATATTTTTCCAATTCTGTATCGCCTGCAAGACCTAAGCCGATAACAACAGCGTCACGAGCTTTTACTTCTTTGATGTTGCTCATCATCTTTTCGCGAACGTCTTCCTGTGTAGCCAAGGCAATTACAGGTACGCCTTCTTCGATAAGAGCCAAAGTACCGTGTTTCAATTCGCCGCCTGCATACGCTTCCGCATGGATGTAGGAAATTTCTTTCAATTTCAAGGAACCTTCCATAGCTACCGCGTAGTCAATGGAGCGGCCCAAGAAGAATGCATCTTCACGGAAACCGTAGTTTTTAGCGAACGCTTTAATATCGTCAACGGTTTCGAAAATTTCATTGCACAATGTTGGCAATTCATGTAAATCCGTTAAGATTTTTTCACGAAGTGCTTCGTCAAGTTTGCCGTTTAATTGGCCCAAGTATACTGCCAACAACAAGAGTGCCACTAACTGAGTGGTGTACGCTTTTGTAGATGCTACAGCGATTTCAGGGCCGGCCCAGGTGTAAACTACCTGATCCGCTTCACGGGCAATGGAAGAACCTACTACGTTAGTTACTGCCAAGGAACGGGCACCACGGCGTTTAGCCTCTTTTAAAGCGGCCAAGGTGTCGCTGGTTTCACCGGACTGGCTGATTACGATAGCCAAGGTGTTCTTATCAGTCAATGGATCGCGGTAACGGTATTCGGACGCAATATCCACTTCTACCGGAATGCGAGCCAACTGCTCGATGTAGTATTTAGCTACTAAGCCTGCATGGTACGCAGTACCGCAAGCAGTAATCAGAATGCGGTTGATGGATGCCACATCGGCAGGTTCCCAACCGAGTTCTTTATAAATAACTTCTTTATTATCTTTAGAGATACGACCGGTCAAGGTGTCGCGTATAGCCTTAGGTTGTTCGTAGATTTCTTTCAACATGAAATGTTCGAAACCGCCTTTTTCAGCTGCTTCCGCGTTCCAAGTTACATGGAATACCTTTTTGTTGATCGGATTGCCTTCGCGGTCAGTTACTTTTACAAAATCTTTACCAACGATAGCAATTTCACCGTCATTCATGATGTATGTTTCACGAGTGCGGTTGATGATAGCAGGAATATCGGATGCGATGAAGTTTTCACCTTTACCGAGACCAATTACCAACGGATTATCCTTCTTAGTACAGATGATGCGGCTTGGATCGTCTGCACATAAAATAACGAGAGAGTATGACCCATCGATGCGTTTAAGCATACGACGTACAGTCCCTTCGAAGTCTCCGTCATATAAGTCGACTAATAAGTGAGCTACCACTTCTGTATCAGTTTCGGATTTGAAATGATATCCTTTTTTCAAAAGTTCTTCTTTAATCGGCAAGTAGTTTTCTACGATACCGTTGTGAACAACTGCAAAAAGACCTTTTTCATCTGTATGAGGGTGAGCGTTCATATCAGATGGGCGACCGTGAGTAGCCCAACGAGTATGACCAATCCCTACATGCCCCAGATTAGGATCCGCTTTAACAATAGATTGCAAATTAGCCAAGCGGCCAACTTTTTTCTGCACTTTAATTACATTATTTGCACCGATAACAGCAATACCTGCAGAGTCATATCCGCGGTATTCAAGCTTTGATAAACCATCCATCATGAACGTCGAAGCGTCCTCAAAGCCAATATATCCAACAATACCACACATGGTTGTTTTCCTCCTTAAAAATAGACAAGAATGTGCTTCCTGCAAGCTCTTTGTTCCTTTGTCACCAAAAGGACTTTGCTTCTTGCATGACGACTGAAGCATGCCGAGAGGCATCCGCTGATCTTCGATACTCCTCTTCCTCGTCTACTGATTGAGCTGTCTCTCATCAGTGCCTGCGCTATTCGCCTTTACGAATTTGGTAACCTCCTTTTCTTATGTTTCGACAGTCTAGTGTACCTCCATTGCTATATCAACGACTCACCGGCTAATTAATACCTGTTTCATCGCATGATATGCGGCGGGATTTATCTATCCCGGGTGGGGCACTCCTATATTATAACGGATATGTCAATATATTGTAAAGAAGGGGCCCGAAAGCCCCTTCCCCACTGTATTTATATGCTATTATTCGTCAGCCAAGCCCTGTTCGCGGCCGATTGTTTCCGCAATGGTGTGGCATAAGCGTTCCAGCTGTTCCTGTTCAGGACCTTCCGCCATTACGCGAATAAGAGGTTCTGTACCGGATGGACGCACCAAAATGCGGCCGTCCTCGCCAAGTTCGCGAATCGCTTCGGAGATTTCCGCCTGAATGAGCGGATTTTCTTCCCAACCTGTCTTAGTCACAACGCGCACGTTGATGAGAAGTTGCGGATATTTCACCATGATGCCGGCCAACTCGGACATGGTTTTGCCGGATTCTTTCAACACGCTCAACAACTGTACGGCTGTCAACAAACCGTCACCGGTTGTATTGTAATCAAGGAAAATAACGTGGCCGGACTGTTCGCCACCGATGGAGTAACCGCCTTCACGCATTTTTTCCAACACGTAGCGATCGCCCACTGCTGTGGAGTAGGTCTGCATACCCATTTCCTTAGCCGCCTTATGGAAGCCGATGTTACTCATTACGGTGCCAACAATCATATTGTCGTGCAATTTATTCTGCTCTTTCAAATGTTTAGCGCAGAGGAGCATAATCTGGTCGCCGTCCAAGGTATTCCCTTTTTCGTCGATGAAGAGACAACGGTCCGCATCACCGTCATTAGCCACCCCAACGTCAGCACCGTGAGCGAGTACCGCTTCACGAAGGCCTTCCATATGAGTGGAGCCTGCATTTTCGTTAATATTAACGCCGTCAGGAGTTACATTGATAGCGATAACTTTAGCACCGAGGCGCTGTAAAATTTCAGGGCCTACAGTAGCTGCCGCACCGTTGGCGCCGTCATACACAACAGTTAAACCTTCAAGAGATACGTCGATTGTGGACTGTACGAAGTCTTCGTATTCACGAGCCAATTCCTGAGCCTGAATAATACGGCCGATGTCGCCGCCGATAGGGCGTGGTAATTCGTTTTCACCACTCTTACGACATAATTCTTCCAACTCATCTTCCACAGCGTCCTGCAATTTGTAGCCTTCGCCGTCGAAGAACTTAATACCGTTGTCAGGGAATTTATTGTGAGATGCAGAAATAACTACACCGGCATCCCATCCGTGCTTGCGCACCAAGTACGCCACAGCCGGTGTTGGAATAACGCCGGCAATTACTACATCGCCACCAACGGAGCAAATGCCTGCAGCCAATGCATTTTCCAACATAGCCCCTGAAATACGGGTATCACGGCCGATTAAAAATTTCGGTCTCTTTTTTGAACGACTAAAGTAAGACGCTGCCGCCCGTCCCAAATGATACGCTAGCTCCGGCGTCAGAAATTCATTCACCACGCCGCGTACACCATCAGTTCCAAACAATCTAGCCATTACTTATTCTCCTTCCATTGCCTTTAAAGGCTTGTATTCAGCCATAATACCAATTGCGGTTTCGGCTCCGTCTAATGCGGCACTCATAATGCCGCCTGCATAACCGGCCCCTTCGCCCATAGGATAAAATCCCTTTGCGGAAGGCGACTCGCGGTCTTCATCACGAACAATACGCAATGGCGACGACGTACGCGTTTCCACGCCGGTCATACATACATCAGGATTATCAAAGCCTTTAATGCGCCGTCCGAAATACGGCAAGGCCCGTTCCATAACGTCCGTTACATAGGTTGGCAAACATTCATGTAAGTCCGCCGGTACTACATCAGGGCGATACGAATAGGCTTCCGCCTTCGGCATCGTCCCGGATTGACCGGTCAAGAAATCGCCTACAGTCTGCGCCGGCGCCTTATAGGTACGTCCGCCCAGCACATAGGCTTTCGATTCCCATTCACGCTGGAAAGCTACGCCTGCCAACGGATGTTCGCCGAAGTCTTTCGGTCCTACTGTAACTACAATGGCGCTATTTGCACGACCGCTGTCGCGGGCATACAAACTCATGCCGTTTGTTACCACATGTTCTTCTTCCGAAGCGGACGCTACCACTTCGCCGCCCGGGCACATACAGAAGCTGTACGCCGTGCGATCTGTCTCTTTATCGTGATATACGAGAGAATATTCTGCGGCGCCCAGTCCCAGCTCTGCCGGTTCTACCCCATATTGCGACAAATCGATGAGCGACTGATCATGCTCAATGCGCACACCGATGGCAAAGGGCTTGCTCTCCATAGAAACGCCTTTTTTATATAGCATTTCATAGGTATCGCGCGCACTGTGACCTACGCCGGCCAATACTATGGAAGTTTCTATAATTTCAGAGCCGTTTACTTCTACGGCTGTCACATGATTATCTTTCAGTATTACATCTGTTACTTTCGCTCCGAAGCGCACCGTGCCGCCCCAAGCGATAATCTGTTGGCGCATAGCCTTTACCATGCCGCGCAGCACATCGGTACCCACATGCGGTTTATGTTTATACAAAATCTCTTCCGGTGCACCGAATTGCACGAAGTACGTGGCAATTTCATGGAGTCGCGGATGTGTAACACGAGTCGTCAACTTCCCGTCGGAGAACGTGCCCGCACCGCCTTCGCCGAACTGTACGTTCGACTCCGCCTTAAACGTACCGTCCTTCCAGAACGCTTCCACATCCTCGGAGCGTTGGTCCACATCCTGACCGCGTTCCAACACGATTGGACAGTATCCTTCGCGGGCCAGGTAAAATGCCGCCAACATGCCGGCCGGGCCAAAGCCCACTACAACCGGACGATGCGAAAGTGCTTGCAGTCCGTGAACAATCGGATCCGGTAATTTCGGCTCCATTACACTTATATTTTTGTCACGATGAAGCTTTTTCATAACTAACGCTTCATCCTGCACTTCCAGGAATAAAGTATATACAAAGGAAATATGCGGTTTCTTCCGCGCGTCTACGGCGCGGCGCACCACGTGGATGCGCTCCAGCTTTCCTTTAAGCACAGGATACTTATGAGAGATCAATTCCTCCAGTGTCGCTTTTTCCTTTACATCGATACGAAAATTAATCAGTCTTAACATCAGTATCTCCTAAATATTTTTTCATAATTTCTACTACTACATGAACTCTTGCCGGATTGGCGTTGTACATATCGCCGGACAATACATCGTAGTCGCCCTCGATAGTATTTGTCTGGTTAGCCAATGAAATCGGCACAGTTTTCACATCCGTAAGGCCTTTAATGCTGCTTTCCTTACCGCTGATAACTACCTGCTGCGGTTCAACGGATACGCTCTTAACTACGTAACCGTCAGGCACGGAGCCTACAAAATTAGGTGTTACTTTCAAGTTCTTTTCAAAACGGATCTGTTCCAACGTAATTTGAGCCTGTCCCTGATGTGGTGTGACTGTTACGCCTTCCACCTCATGGCCTACTGCATCGACAGCCACCAAGTTGCCGGACGCTGTAAAGTTAGCTCTCCGATCGGCCATCTTAACGCGTAATACCACATGGGCCACTTTGTCCACCCGATCCTTGGCACCGCTAATGGATAACACTTTAGGCACTGTATCTATGCTCTTAATGGCAATATCATCAGGCACTTTACCCGTCTGCTGCACTTCTAGCGGCATTTCACGCACGTGGTACTCGTCAATAGTAACAACGGCGGAGTCCGGCGTAATGCTTACCACATTCACACCGCCCGGTGGAACGAATTCAATCGACAGGTTCACCTGGCCCGGCGATATGTCACTCACATCTACATAGGCCTTCAAGGCGCTTTGGTTAACGGCCAAAATGCTGTTTCGAGGTCCCTGTAAATGCACCTTTACTTCTTTCGGCATATTTTCAATTACATAGTCGGAGCTGAGTCCCTGTACTTCTACAGGCACGGTGTAGGTAATATCTACAATCGGATTTTGTTCTTTCATAACGAAGAACCAAAGGAGAATCGCCCCGAGGAGCGATAAAATCTTGGCCACCCAGTGGCCCTGTATTCCTTGAATAAATCGCATCATTTTGAAATCCTCCATTTCCGCAAGAAGGATAACGTCGATTTTGGACGGTCCATAAAGGCGCGCAACGATTCACGGAGTTGTTCTTCCGGTAAATGACGGTAAATGTGTCCGCCATAGGTATAGGAAATTTTACCCGTTTCTTCGCTGACTACTAAAATAACGGCGTCCGCCTGTTCACTCAAGCCGATAGCGGCGCGGTGACGCGTCCCCAACTCTGTGCTGAGCGAGCGGTCCTGTGTGAGCGGCAATAAACAGCTGGCCGCCATAACACGGCTGTTGCGAATCACTACGGCCCCGTCATGAAGAGGTGTATTCGGAATAAATATGTTATTTAAAAGTTCACGCGATACTTTCCCATCGATTTCAATGCCCGTGTCGATAATTTCACCGAGGCCCACTTCTCGTTCAAAAACGATGAGCGCACCGATGCGTTCACGGGACATAACCTTTGCAGCCGCAATGACTTCGTTCAAAGTCTTGTCGATTTCCTCTTCACTTACATTCTGTGATTTGGAGAATAATCGGCCACGGCCTAATCGTTCCAAGGCGCGGCGCAATTCCGGCTGGAACACAACCGGCAAAGCAACCAGGAGTACGGTCATCCCTTGTTGGAGAATCCAGCTGATTACATGTAAATCGAAGAAACGACTTACGATATTAATTACGGCCAATACGATAAGCCCTTTCAAGAGCGCCATCGCACGGGTATCACGAATTTGTTTATATACATAGTATAAAAGAACCGCCACGGCAATAATGTCGACTAAGTCTCCGAAGCGGAATGTATCAATTAAGCCTTGAAGCTGTAATGCCATTTAAAACAACTCCTTAGAAGTTTTTACAAAATAAATAAGGGTACTGCGCCTCTGCACATGTACCCTTATATTTTACCTTATTTTGTTTTTACTGTAAAACTGTAAAACCGTAAAGCACGCTGTTTGTATTGTCCGTGTAAAACCGGAAAACACACGTGCTTGTTTTACTTTACACATTCTGCGTCTCAATCCATACATCCAGATTGCCGCCGCAGACCATGCCTTCTTTAACGGCCACATCATCGTTCAAATCAACCATAATGCGGCGATGATGTTCTTTATTATTCAATGCATCCAAGGCTGCAAGACGAATCTCATTTTCCGCCCGGCCTCCGCCGATAGTACCGAAAATACCACCGTCCGGATGCACAATCATAGTTGTTCCCGCCTTGCGCGGTGTCGATCCTTTGGTCTGTAAAATCGTAGCAATGGCCAAGGTTTCTTTTTCATGACCGCGCAAATAATTTACAAACTCTCTTTTCATCGGCTATAACCTCCTCGCGATAAAAATCCGCCACTCTTGCCGCGCGTAACCGCCAAAAATTCGCTCACAATAGATAAGGCGATTTCTTCCGGCGTTTCCGCCCCCAGTTCCAAACCGATAGGCCCGTAAAGGAGATCCAACTCTTCCTGGGTCCAGCCT
The DNA here is from genome assembly GCF_018364065.1 of Veillonella sp. Classification (GTDB taxonomy): domain Bacteria; phylum Bacillota; class Negativicutes; order Veillonellales; family Veillonellaceae; genus Veillonella_A. The sequence continues at coordinate 274,304 of NZ_JAGZMO010000003.1, read as the reverse complement.
TCCTCCTTCAGTACTTCAAAGGCATGGAAAATTCGTTTGTGACTACCCATCAAGCCCATGTAGGTAGTTCCCACATAGTCGCGCAGCTGATGGAGACAAATACTGTCATATTCGTGTGCCCGCGTAACGATAATAATACCTTTATAGGTAGATAAAGGCAATTCACCTTGTAAATTTCTGAAGTCGATGCACATGCGTTTTACACGTTCATCGAAGAAATCGGCGCGTACGTACTCCGGACGGTCATCAACAACAGTTACATGACAGCCGATAAATAACAACATATCCGCAATGCACCGGCTTACGTGACCGGCGCCCAATACCAATACTTCCGGATCCTTCTCAACAGGCTGTATGAAACATTCCATAGAGCCTATGTTGAGTATTTCATTACGCTGCTTCGGCACAATGCACAAACCATCAATACCATTGCCGTAAACGACTTCGCCGGTAGGGCTGTATAACACCTTTTCCCCTTCGCGTTCGCCGGACAAAATTGTCACCATAACGGATGGTTCTTCACGCTCCAAACGCTGTTCAATAAGCTCATATAAATTCATACATACCTCTCTTTCGACTCAACCGTGTGATTCCTGAGCCCACATAAAGGTTTCAATCGCTTCCATCACACCGCCGGCTACAGCCAGAGATTTATCGGAAATGGAATAACAATGCGCCTCTTCACAACGCGCATCAATATCCGCCAATTTGAATCCTTTCGTTACCATAAGGCCCGTTTTTAAAACGCCTCGTAAAATACCCGGAATTTTTGCAATGACCGGAGTTTCATCTACAAAGCCGATAATTTCACCGGCTTCCACAGTTTCGCCGATGTGGCGCCGCGCTGTAAACAGCCCTTCCGCCGGCGCGTGGATAACGCGTTCCTTCGTGAAGCCTCCTACACTGCCCGGCACGCCGGTGTTAGGCAAGGCGGACCCTTCGTAAATACAGCGGCCCAAGGTGTGTCCGCGCATGGTTTCAATCACCACGTCCACATCCTGGCCGGCCGTAAATCCCGGACCGCAGGCAATCACTAAATCCGCATCATCATTTTTCGTACCCAAATTGCGTTTCGCCAAAATGGCATCCACCACAATGGTCGGTTTCACTTTTTCAAGCACCGTGGCGTACGATTCCGTAACGACCGGAATAATCGCTTCACCCGATACTAAAATGCGCTGTGCTTCAGTAAGGCTCACAAAGCGCGCCACTAAACGTTCCAAAATAATTTCCCCCTGATGCACCGCACTGCCGTAGCACACTTTGCGGCGAATCATGGTAGGAATGGCAATCTCATTGACAATAACAGGGTAGCCGGCTCGACGTAATCGATAGATACAGCCTGACGCTATATCGCCACCACCGCGAACTAAAACTATTGGTTTCATTCGTACCCCCACGTATTATACAACTCTTTATATTCATCCGGCGTATCCACATCTGTGCCGGCATTCATTTCAAAATCAATATACGCTACATGAGGTGCTCCGGGCCCCTTTAAAATCTGACGTCCCCCCGTATCGCCGGTAAGTTCGGCTAACAACGGCCGCCAGTACGGTCCGAATACAACAGGATTCCCCCGCTCTTTACTGTGGCCGTAGCGCGGGCAGAGAATCAGCTTTGAAGCACAGTCCGATTGGGCGGACTTAGCCTCATAGGCATCACATATAGTACGTACAATCTCGTCATTAATGAGCGGCTGATCCACCACGGCGCACAGGACAGCCCCGCTCGCGCCAAGTCGGTCTAATTCAGCCAGCCCCAAGCGCAGGGATTCACTCTGTCCTCGTTCCGGATACTCATTAATAACACTCTGAAAGCCATAGGGCGACACTACATCAGCGGCCGCCTCTACGGCTTTGTTAAGAACAACTAACTTTCGGCCCGTCACATGCCCGTAAGCACGGCAGGCATTTTCAAGCAACGTCTTGCCGCGCCAGGGCAACAGCGGTTTCACCTGTCCCATGCGCGACGATAGACCTGCAGCTAATAAAATTACATGGATTTTATTCATCATCAGTTACATATTATGTTTTCACATAGATAATTAATTTTGCCACTGAATCACGCGAGCGATTTCACAGCTGGCTTTGTACCCGTCGGCCAAGACAACCATGGATAAGTTGCTGTGGGACAGGGAGTCTAAGAAGGCGTCAATTATACGATGCTGTACGGTGTCATAGCCGGTACAGAACAAAATACGGCGTCCCTTACTATACTGAAATAATCCTTGCGGATGCAACACGAGCTTGGCTAGCATGGTGGACGTAACGACCGCCCCTTCCGGACGGTCCATAATGGCCGCCACTTCGCTCAAATTGTGAACGTGTTTATCATCCATCGTAGTGCCCAGCATCTGCAGATTGACAACACCGATGGTGGTTGTTGTCTTGCCGGGAATTACCGGTTCCGTTTCTTTCGGTGCTTTCAGCCATTTTTCTTTCGCCCCGTCAGCTTCCACGAGAATTTGCCAGCCCGGATGGACCATGTGCATCTCATCAATTGCCTTCGAGGAAAGAGCTGTTACCTTAGTTCCGTCCACACCGCTGAACCACGACGCGCAGCGCCCCCGCTGCATTGCCTTTTGACAGGCTGTTTCGGCTTCATTAAAATCATCCCCGTAATACGGATTCCACGCGGCTACCTGCGACTCATATAATTTAGTCGTTGTAGTCACCATGGTAGGCATCCCTACAAGACCGCCGTACTCTACCAATTTCGATAGGACCGTCGTCTTGCCACCTGCACCGACAATGGCGGTAATCCCGGGGCTGATTAATTTGCTCCAATGTTTCGATTGCATCGTATAGCCTCCTTTGTGTATACGCCTTTTACACCCTATACTCACTATACATATACTCTTTCGCCACGGAGACATTAAATACCTTTTCTTTTTTTCATAAAATAAATTCAATTAAGTCATAGGTGCAAACATGCGCTGCTCCCGATGCATTGATTCACCTTATTCAAAAATCTTATTGTTTTTTCTATATTCTATTTCTTTTGCATTCTACTTTTTTACATGCTATGTCTACTGCAGCTTATTTCTTTTGCATTAGCAGTAAGACTATTTAGGAAATCTTCTTCCTATTTCTTCTGCATCGCCTTGAAAACTGTTTCGGAAATCATCGGCAATGTGTTGACGTCCGCTTCACAGGCGTTCAAAATCGCCCCCTGCACGGCCGGACACGATGTGTTGATAACAACTTCCCCGATGGATTTAACGCCGAAAGCCCCTGTCGGTTCATGGGATTCCACGAAATCCACGTGGATACGGCCCGTATCCTGACGTGTCGGAATTTTATAAGTCATAAAATTGTTCGTTTCCAAACGACCGTTTTCGGAGTAGCGAATTTCTTCATAGAGCGCCATGCCGAGGCCCTGTACAATGCCACCTTCCGCCTGCACTTTCGCCAATGTAGGGTTCACGATGGTGCCGCAATCCACTACGCCGTAGAAATCGAGCGGTTCCACCTGGCCTGTTTCCATATCCACGGACACTTCCGCAATGCCTACCATGAATGGCGGCGGCGATGTATGACTGCCCCAAGTGGCAAAGCCTATGAGCTGCTGCGGCTGATGGTTCAAGTTTACGATTAACTTCGGCGCTAATTCCGCCGTAGTCATCTGCTTGTTGGAGCCGTCAGTAGTGCGCGCCGTTACGCCGTCAAAGTCGATAGCATCCTCCGCCACTTCCATGTAGGTGGCAAAAGTTTTCACAATCTTGCTGCGCAAATCTTCCGCAGCCATTTTAGCGGCTGTACCGGTTACATAGGTCGTACTGGACGCATAGGAACCCGGATCAAACGGCACTACATCGGTGTCCGCTTCGTAGCAGGTCATGTGCGATAAGGGACAGCCCAGCACTTCGCAGGCCATCTGCATAAGAATCGTATTGGAACCGGTGCCCATATCGGTGGAGCCCGTGTATAAGGTGTAATTGCCGTCATCCTGCAACTTAATTTCAACAGAAGCTACGTCAAACTTCGCTACGCCGGACCCCTGGAACGCCAAAGCCACACCTAAGCCGCCTCGATGTGTTTCATCAATTTGCCAGCTGTGCGGACGTTCATCCCAGCGCGCCATCTTCTTCGCTTTTGCAATGGCTTCCTTTAAAAGACCTGACTCGAGCACTTCGCCCGGTTCATACACCAAGGACGTTTCGCCCACATTGATGAGGTTTTTCAGGCGCAGTTCAATTTCGTCCATGCCCATTTTCTTAGCGAGCTTCGTCACCGCACACTCCAACGGCCACAGCGCTTCCGTTGCGCCATATCCGCGGAATGCACCGCCGGCCATATGATTCGTGTACACCACGTTGGACGCATAGCGCACCGCTTTGCCCTTATTGTATAAAGGCACCGACTTGTGTTCACCGGCCGTAAACGTTGTGAATGCATGCGTACCGTAAGCCCCCGCATCAGACAATGCCACCATGTCGATCACCTGTATGATACCGTCCTTCGTAGCGCCTAAGCGAATATTCCACTCGCGTGCATGACGACTCGTAGAACAGTTATTCGCTTCATGACGCGTATAAATAAGGACTGCGGGCTTTTTCAATTTCCAGGTTACAAAAGCACAGAGCATTTCAGAACAAGCAGTCTGCTTGGACCCGAAACCGCCACCGATGCGCGGTTTAATCACGCGAATACGCGTAGCGGGAATGTCCAAAGCGCGCGCCAAGTGACGGCGCAAATGGAACGGAATCTGCGTTGAGCTGGTACAAACCAATCGGTCGAACTGATCAATGTAGCAGTAGGTGCGGAACGTTTCCATGGCGGACTGAATGGTAGCCTGGTCGAAGTACGTACCTTCCACCACATAGTCACAGGCCTTCAGTTCCGCTTCAATATCTCCTACCACGCGGCTATAGGAACACGCAATATTGCGCTTTGGGTCGCCTCCTACGGGGAAGTTATAGGTTAAGTTATCTTCCGGATGCACTACTGTCGGATGGTCAATGGCTGTGTGAATATCCAACACCGGTTCCATCACTTCGTATTGCACCTTGATAACGTCGCGGGCCTGCATGGCTGTGCGTTCATCTTTAGCCACGATGATGGCTACCGCATCACCTACGTAGCGTACGATTTGATCTAAAATGAGCGAATCGTAGGCGGACGGTTCCGGATAGGTTTGCCCGGCCAATGTAAAGCGATTCTGCGGCACATCTTTATAGGTGAAAACTGCTTCCACGCCCGGAATTTTCAAGGCCGCGCTATAGTTAATGTCTACAATCTTCGCCATCGCATGAGGGCTGCGCAAAATCTTAATGACCAGCGCATTAGACGGCACGAAGTCCTCCGTATACGCCGCACGGCCGCTCAAAATCGTTTTCGCGTCTACCTTTTTATACGACTTGCCTACATGCTTCATGGTGCCACCTCTTCTTTCATGATAGCCAAGTATTTTTTAATTCCTCGTAAATGCGATTCGTAACCGGTGCAACGGCATAGGTTGCCCACTAAAAAGTCGCGAATCTGATCATCTGTAGGATTTTCATACTTGCGGCGCACCGCCATGGCACTCATCATCATGCCCGTTGTACAGTAACCGCACTGGTCCGCCCCTTCCGAAGCGAGCGCATCGCCAAGAACGGCCGCTTCATCAGCCAGCCCTTCCAAAGTCGTAATCTCATGACCTACGGCGCGGAATGTAGGATAAGAGCAGGACAAAATTGTGTCGCCGTCAAGCCACACCGTACAAAGTCCGCAGTTCATCGTATCGCAGCCGCAACGCACACTGTAATAGCCTTCGCGGCGCAATGTTTTAAGAAGCATCTCATCCGGTTCGATGGTGAGCTTCGTCATTTTCCCATTTATTTTTAATTGCACGTCCACCGGGATACCTCCTGTAACAATCGTTTTACCATAACCTTTGTCATCGCCTGACGATACTCGGCGGAGCTGTGAGAGTTCGTCTGGAACTTCAATTCTTCAGCCGCCATATTTGCACACTCCTCAAGTGCATCGAGGCCTTTTTCAGTAAACATACGGCCCGCTTGCACCGCTTCCTTGGCGCGGGACGGACGGCCGCCGATGTAAATGTGACAACCCGATTCATTAATGCTCACCGCACCGGTCAAATACGGGAAGTCCGATACGGATTTTCTGAACGCCAACGCCGCCACAGGCTGCTCTTTTTTAGGCACAATGACTTCCACTAAAATCGCTTTTTCCCTATAGTTTAAATAATCGCTCAAAGGCATGCGCCCTTTGCCGAATAACTCCACTTCCGCATCCAATGCCAATAAAGTGGGAATAATATCGGAAAAGCCGAACCGTGCCGCTACTGAACCGCCAATGGTTGCCATATTGCGGAACTGAACGCCTAAAATCGTATGCACAGCCTTAGGCAAAATGCCGTTGCCGAATGTTTGAAATGGTGCGAACTGCTCCACATCGCCCTGCGTCGCCATGGCGCCAATATGAAATGCATCCGCTTCTTCCCGAATATAACGGAGTCCTAATTTAGATAAATCGATTACGGCCGGGAATTTTCTGGTACCCAAACCGAGCCAGCAACCGCCGGCCAACAAAGGGGCCCATTTATTCTTCGCCATCATCCCTTGCGCCTCTTCCAGCGTGGTCGGCTCCAACACCTGTCGGTACATTAACATATACGGTCCTCCTCTATACCTGAAATCTTACACTTCTAAAAGCTCTGTAATCCCAAAAGTTCCGAGAATCCTGAAAATTCTTAAAATGTTGTATAATATTGTTACTATGGCCACCGTTCAACTTATTGCGCGGCGTCCCTTGTAACATTTCTATACTTGATTACATTGCCGACTAAATTATTTAGTCCTTATTAACTAATCGGTTTAATCCTTATCAACTAATTTATTTAGCACTTTATTATACTAAAAATCATGATAACTCGAAACCATATCAAAAAATTAACTGAACAACTAAATATCCCTGCCTTCGGCATTGCCCAATGGCCTTTGCCCGAATCGGCGCGAGACTTTATACATACAGATAACCCGTGCCCCTTCATTAACGGCACCTTGGAAGAACGGCTCACAGGCAACACGGCCATCAACGCCAAAAGCGCCATCGTCTGTCTCTTTCCTTACTATGTGCCGCCCAAACTAGTTATCCCCAACTTGCCCAAATATGCTTGGGCCAACGACTACCACCTGGTGGTGCGCGACTATCTGACGCGATTGGGTGAATCACTGCAGGCTTTAGACAACCGTGTGGTGTTCGAAGTGCACTGCGACACGTCGCCTTTAGCCGATCGCTACATGGCCTACTTGGCAGGACTAGGTGTGTTCGGGAAAAATCGTGCCCTCATCAATCCGACCTGGGGCTCCTACACGAATATCGGCACCTTGCTGACCAATCTTGATTTACCTGTAGACAGCCCGATGGAAGGAACCTGCCTGGGTTGCAACCGCTGCGTTAAAAGTTGCCCCGGCCAGTCCTTGGGCGGCAAAGAGTTTCGCTACGAAACCTGTAAGAGCTATTTAACCCAGAAAAAAGGGGCGTTGCCGGACGATGAAGTTTCCATCATTCAAAAGTCCCCTCTCGTATGGGGCTGCGATATTTGTCAAGACGTGTGCCCTCACAACCGCAATGTGCCGCTCACGCCGATTAAGGAGTTTCAGCGTATTGAGCCACGCATAGATCCGACCGTATTGGAACCTATGACCAATCGCCAATTCAAAGAAGCCTTCGGTCATCGCGCATTTGCATGGCGCGGCAAAGCCACCTTGTGGCGAAATTGCCAAATCATCGAAGCGGGCATGAAAGACCAAGGGGCAGATAAAGAGGCAAATCACTCAGATACCCCTTCAAACCCTTAGAACACGTTAAGCCCATCTTATATTCGGAACTAAAAAGTTGATCCTTTTTCATGTTCCAAGGAATAATTTAATACATCCAATGACTGTCCCATGGAATCAATGTATAAGTCCAGGAACTGCTCCACCGCCCGTAACTCGTAGCGGTGGAGTTTTTTTAATATACTTTCATAGGCTTCATTAAACTCACCGTTGCCGGCCTGTCGTTCCAGTACACACTTCATAAAAGCGGCCATTGTATCGGCCGCTTTTAATAGCTTCGCTTCTTCATCACTCATATTACCTAAGAGTAAATCTTCGTAATGCGTTTGCAAAGACTCAGGCAAGGTGTACAGTAACTTCTTCTGAGCCAGTTGTTCCACTTCGCCATATAAATGACGCAGCGTAGGATGAAAATATTTAATTGGGGTCGGCATATCGCCGGTGAAAATTTCACTTACATCGTGATACATGGCCAATACAGCCAAGCGGTTAACATCTACGTTACCGCCGTTCAAATTATGCAACAGCCCTAAATTATGAGCGATGAACGCCACATCAAGACTGTGTTCCTGATTATTTTCCACTTCCACATTGCGCATCAATCCCCAGCGTCGAATAAAACGCAAACGCCGTAAAAATGCAAAAAACGGACTTTTTTTCATACCGTACCTGACTCTCTGATTACTAATACTCTAAACTACTAACACAAAACTAACTTAAACTTACTAACTGCTAACACAAATTAACAACGTAAAACGATAAGCAGAAACCGCCCCTACAAATTGCTAATTTGCATCAATTATTCTATTACGATTCTGTATCTAACAAGGCAAATCCATAATCCAGCAACGCCGGTGCATCAGTCCAGCGTTCATCGTCATTGAGGAGCACCACAATCAACGTATGACCGTTGCGCGTTGCCGATGCAATGAGGCAGTCGCCGGCCGCTTCAGTGTAACCGGTTTTAAGACCGTTAGCTCCGGGATAACCGCTACGGACAAAATGGTTCGTCGTCCGCACTGTTACAGGCGCCCGATTTTGGTAATTTACCTTATAATAATCATAGCCCACCATGTCGCGGAACATAGGAATGCGCATGCCATAGGCGGCAATGCGCGCCAAATCCAGCGCCGTGCTGTAGTGGCCGGCCTGTGTCAATCCATGAGGATTTAAAAAATGACTGTTCGTCGCCCCTGCCTGCTTCGCCACTTCATTCATAGCCAGCGAAAAACGATATACAGAGCCGCTCACCGCTTCCGCCACAACAACGGCCGCATCATTACCGCTGGCCACCATCATGCCTTCCGCCACGGCCTGCAGCGGCAGCTGATCGCCCAGTTTTACACCCAGATTGGATTCTTCCATGGATGTGGCATATGGCGAAATTGTAGCCAATTCGTCTAATCGCGTGCCTCGTTCCTGTAACGCCGTCAACAGCGTTACCATCTTGGTCGTACTGGCCGGATTCATGCGCTTTTCTTCATTGCGCGCCACGAAAATCCGCCCCGTTTCGGCTTCCATAAGGACAGCCGCTTCCGCGCTGTACGTGGGCACCTTCAATTCCCCGGCCCCATACACCGGTGTGCTTACGCCGGTCAACAAAATACCGCCCAACACTAAGGCACTGCACAGAGTCCCTCGAAGACTCTTCCAATTCAAACGCACAAACTCACCTCTTATACATGCTTACTTTCAACTCTGTTTCCAATCACAGACGCAACTACTTTTGCAATCTCCCTTGGCAGCCCTTATTTTACATATTGACTCACATCGCCAAGCGGAGACTTGCTTTCATCCAAACCGCCGCGAATATGTTCCACATGAACCACACGTTGTGGGTAAGGGATGTCGATATTATTTTCGTCAAATTTATCTTTTACAGCAGACATGGTGTCATAAAATACGCCTAAGTAATCGCCGTTTTGAACAATTGGATACGCCGCAATGCGTACAGAGTTATCACCGAATTCGGAAATCCCGATTTCAACAGTTTCACGATTAACTACGCGTTCGTCATTTTCGAAAATCTCACGAAGCACGGCAATGGCCTGATGATGGTCATTGTTATAACCTACGTCGAATACAAACGGTACGATACGAGTATCATTGTATGTGCTGTTCGTAACCTGCTGAGATGTAAGCATGGAGTTAGGAATAAACACAGTGCGCAACTCTTTCGTTACGATCATGGTGTTCATAAAATGGATGCTTTTTACAATACCGGTCACGGAACCTACAGTAATATTATCCCCTGCACGGAATGGTTTGAAAATTAAAATCAAAAGACCGGATGCAAAGTTTGCCAGGTTGCTCTGCAAGGAAAGGCCGATAGCCAAACCTAACGCACCAAAGGCAGCCAATAAGGATGTAGTTGGGAATCCGGCAGAGTTAAGCGCCGTTAAGAGCACTATCGCCATGAGGCCATAGTACACGATCTGACTCACAAAGGATATAACCGTGTGATCATAGCTGGCGCGGTTCATAACACGAATGGAAAAGTCACGGAAGAACCGGGCAATATAGGTACCGATAAAGAATATAATCAAGGCCATTAAAATAGCCGGTCCATGTTCAATGGCGAAATTAATAAATTTGTCTACATAGGAAGCTCCGTTAGCTACCTGCGACTCAACTGTCGATGTTACCGAGTTGGCACTTACACTTGCAATTAACATACTTCGTCTCCTTTTCTTTTTAACTCAAATAATGCATTGAAACTCAATCATTCAAATAATACTTTGAAACTCAATCATAAAGATAATGACAATTTTAGAAAAATTATTTAATATAGAGAACATATGATACTTTTAACAAATATGTATAAAGCATATATGAAGATACCTTTATTTTAAACGATTCTGCCAGATATTTACAGGAGATTCACATGACACAAACCAATCATACAAATGACTCCGGTCATTTTCAATCTCATAATAATACAATTCCCACAAATCCATATAAAGCACCGGCTCAACTGGCTGTAGGCGGTTACGTAAACTGTACAAAATCGGCTTTGGTTGTGGCCTTTGACGATGTGCATTACAGCTTGAGCACCAGTCCTTTTAACGGTGGTTTCCACCATACCTTGGCACTGCGCAATCAGCAGCTCAACTTTTTCGTCAATACGGAAAAAGAATTGCCCGGCGGCTCAGTGGCTGAATATTTAAGCCTTGAATTTGAACAGGAAGATTATCCGCTCAATTTCTGCACCGGCCTCATCACCAGCGCCTCCATGGAATGGCACGCTTATGCGGCTGTTACTTCCGACGACATCATCGTAGAGGTTATCGCCACGGCCGGTTATGACCAAACGGCCCACCGTGCCGGTGACGGTTTCTATTACAAAGAATCGGACGGCCAGTTCCGCGAACCTCACACCATTAACCTGCTCGTCTTTACGAATCAGGCATTAACGGACGGAGCCATGACAAAGGCCCTCATTACCATTACGGAAGCGAAAACCATCGCGCTCTGGGAAAACAACATTTTAAATCAGGCCGGCACGCATCCTGCATCAGGCACCGCTACGGACGGCATTATTTTTACCATCGACACAAACGGTCCTATTTTAACCGATGCAGGTACATTCTCACAATTCGGCGACACCTTGGCCAAAACCGTTCGCCTCGCTATGAATCGCGCGTTGGAAAACAATCGCACATGCAAAGCCTTGCAAGAAAAATAGCTAGTTAATTCATCAAATATCGGAAGCATCAGTCTTCCGGTATTTTTTTGTCCATATGTAGCAAACTACCGGAGGGCGGCTCCCCTACCTCTAGATCCTGCACCTCTTCTTTTATAATAATATATCTAACAGTTCCTGCCTTCAGTTCCTGTGTTTTTTATATTAATACGTATAAAACAGTTCCTGCAGTTCTTCTTTCTTATCGGTCTGTGTGAGGCCTAGCATCAAAAGAATGCGCGCTTTCTGCGGCGATAAGGTGTCACTCACGAGGAATTTCGGACTTGCACTTTGACTGACGGACACCATGCCGCTGCCCGTACGGGACGCTCTTACAACGGGAATGTCCAAGTTACTCACCCAATTTTCAATGGATTGCGGCATATTGCCATGACCGAGGCCGCCAAGGACCACTCCTTTCGGTTTCAGCTCCAACACCTTGCGAAGCAAATCGCCCGGAATATCCGCATAAAGTGTCAGGGAAACAACCAATGGCAATTCGGAAATACTCAGCGGTGCAAAACGGCTGTGCCATGTGTGAGCGCGAAGTGGTTTATAGTAAAAACGCGCCACCCCTTCCTGCACAAAGCCGATATGCCCGAAGTAAGGACTTTCGAAGGTTTCCACCGCTGTTGTGTGCGCCTTGTGCACCTCACGGGCGCCATTAATAGCGCCGTTTAATACAACAAGTACGCCCATCTGCCCCGCCTCTTCGGAACGGGCGGTCTGCGCCGCCTGCAATAGATTGAGCGGTCCTTCCGCACTGATAGCCGATGCAGGTCGCATGGCCCCGGTCAGAACAACCGGCTTGTCTGTTTTTACAGTAAGCTGAAGGAAATACGCTGTTTCTTCCATCGTATCCGTGCCATGCGTAATCAACACGGCGCCCACATCATCGCGGTCTACATAAGACTGCACACAGCGAGACAAGCCGAGCCAGTGTTCCTCGGTCAAGGACGAACTGTCTATGTTACAAAATTGATAACTCTCAAAAGGTCCGTACTGATCCAAACCCGGTACGGATGCCACCAGCGTCTCCACTGACAGCTCCCCGGCGTGATATCCGGTCAAATCCTGGGCGGCTGTACTCTGCCCGGCAATGGTGCCACCGGTGCCGATAATCACTAATTTTGTTGAATACATAATAGCCTCCTCTGATATCTTACTCTATCCATCATCCAGTTATTTTCTAATTTCAATTTTTTCAATAAATCCTAATAAAATTATAACAAACAAATCCTCTTTTTCACAAATCAATACAAATATGTTAGTATAGGTGTAGAGCGTTTTTATAGAGTATTTCATCACAATAAGAATTTATTAAATGAGGTGCTGGTATGAGCAACAACAAAACAATTACGTATTTTGAACAAATGAATCAAATCCCTCGCGGTTCCGGTAATGAAAAAGCTGTCAGCGACTGGCTGGTAAGCTTTGCAAAAGAACGGAACCTGGATGTACAACAAGACGAGGCCCTCAATGTTATTATAAAAAAACCGGCTACCCCCGGTTATGAAGACCGTCCTGCTATTATTTTACAAGGCCATATGGATATGGTTTGTGAAAAGAGCGACGCATCCACTCACGATTTTACAAAAGATCCGATTGAACATATTATCAACGGCGATTGGCTCCATGCCAACGAAACAACCCTCGGCGCCGACAACGGCATTGCTGTGGCTATGTCTTTGGCGATTTTAGATGATCCAACTGTAGTTCACGGCCCTATGACATGCCTCTTCACTACATCCGAAGAAACCGGCATGGATGGTGCGTTAGCTATTAAAGAAGGCCAAATCGAAGGCAAATACCTCCTCAACATCGATACCGAAGAAGAAGGGGAATTCGTAGTAAGTTGCGCCGGCGGTTGCCGTGTAACAGTAGAAATTCCACGCCTCCGCGACAATGTGGACACTCGTTTCAATCATGCCCTTACCTTAACCATCAACGGTTTCTTGGGCGGTCATTCCGGCATTGAAATCAAAAAAGAACGTGCTAACGGCAACCAAATTTTAGGTCGTTTGCTTTATGAATTAGCCGGTCAGTACAACTTCCAATTAGCCAACTTCGAAGGCGGTACCAAACACAACGCCATTCCACGCGTAGGTTCCGCTACTATTTTAGTAAATGAAGCTGACGTAACACCGGTAACAAACTGGATTCATTCCAAAATTAAAGCATACCGTCACGAATACACTCCACAAGATGAAAACATCGATATTCTAATCAGCGACGGCACTATGCCTGACACTGTATATGGCGGCGACACTGCTGAATCTTTATTGACATTCTTATACTTGGCTCCTAACGGCGTATTCGCTATGAACCATGCCTTAACAGGCCTTGTAGAAACAAGTAACAACATTGCCATCATTAAAGAAACAGAACACACCATCAACATTTCCGTGTCCATTCGCAGCATGTCCGCCAGTTCCATGGATTTCCTTGTTCGCAAATTCCAATTATTGGCAAGCACCTTAGGATTGCCAATTAAAGTGGACGGCTCCTACCCTGCTTGGGAATACGAAGCCGGCAGTGCCTTGGAAGAACAGTCCGTAGCCATCTACGAACAAGTTACCGGCCAAAAACCATTAGTAACAGCTATCCATGCAGGCCTCGAATGCGGTCTTTTGAAAGCCGTTATGCCTAACACTGAAATGATCAGCTTTGGCCCAACTATCACTCATGCACATACGCCGCAAGAACGCGTAAGTCTTTCTTCTGTAGATCGGATTTACACTTACCTTGTTGCATTATTGAAAGATTTAAAATAATCGCTAATTTATAAACCAAAGGTCCAATACCTTTAAGATTACCAAGGTACTCTTAAGTTTTGAGCGTAATTCGAAATTTTTAATCATATAAATAAAAAAGCTTATACCTTCCTTGCACCCAGCTGTCAAGCAGCAAAAGGGATGCTTCAGAAGGTATAAGCCTTTTTTATATTTGTATTTTTAATACTGGCAACATTCGGATTACGCCAAAACTTTTAAGTATTCCTCTATAATCTCACACAAAGCATTGGACCTTTTCCGGATTACGCACTACTTATTTTAAACTATCCGGTCCTCCACAAGGAAATGCTTACTCCCTCCGAACTACAGATGAAAGTCGCGTTCAAAAGGGACGTCTGTGATGAGCGATTAGCTGAAAGGCCTAGTGGGGCGTTTTATTTTATACCCTCTAGGGCCTGTTTCTTGCTTTCTTTCCCGAAGCTTAGTACTACCAGTGAAATGATGACAAAGACGGAGGCGAAGAGGTAAAAAATAGCGTCCATGTGCATTTGATGGGATAGGAGGACACCTACCAGCATAGGTGCGATGATACCACCGATACGACCGACGCCGGCTGCCCAACCGGATCCAAGGCCTCGAATTTCTGTAGGATACAATTCCGGTGTGTATGTATAAATAACGCCCCAGGCGCCCAAATTAAAAAATGACATACAAATGCCCGAAGCCAGTAACATTATTTCAGATCCCGCATGTCCAAAGAAATAGCTGCTGATGCCGCTGCACAGAAGATAGAGCGACAACGTATAGCGGCGTCCGATTTTGTCGACCAAGTAAGCCGCTGAAATATAGCCGGGGAACTGTGCCAAGGTCATAATCAACAGATACTCAAATGATTTTATAATGGTAAAACCTTGTTGGTAAATTAAGGACGGGAGCCACATGAAAATCCCGTAGTAACTGAAAACAATACCGAACCAGGTAATCCACAGCATGCAGGTACGCAGGGCATACTGTTTGCTCCAAAGCGTGCTCAGGCCTGTGCGGGCAGAGTCGGACGTTAAGGCCTGTAATTCCTCTTCGGTGCATCGTGTGAGTGGCACCTGAGTCGCTGTTTCAATTTGACCGATAGTTGCATTTAGCTGGTCCAGTTTTTTCTGCTTAATTAAATAGCGTAAGGATTCCGGCATATGGGATCGAATGACACCGGTATAGAGAGCCGGCAATGCCCCGATGGCCAAGCCGATACGCCAGCCGTAGTGAGGAATGATGAGATAGGCGATAAGGGCTGCCAAAAGCCAGCCGATGGCCCAGAAGCTTTCCAACATTACGATGAAACGGCCGCGGGAGTCCTGCGGCGAATATTCAGTAATTAACGTGGCCACTACAGGGAGTTCACCGCCCAATCCAAGACCGACCAATAAACGGCAGAACAACAAAAAATCGTAGTTCGGTGCCACCGCTGACAAAGCCGTAGCAACCCCATAAAGCAACATGGTCCACGTAATGATTTTTTTACGCCCCAGATGATCGGCTAAGGCTCCGCCCAATATGGCACCGATGGCCATACCTAAAAGTCCTATGCTGCCAAGCATGCCGATTTCCGTACCGGTGAGTTGCCATTCCTTGGTCAATACGGGCATGATAAAAGAAATAATGCCCGTATCCATAGCGTCAAACGCCCAGCCGATTCCGGCAATGAGCAACAATTTGTAGTGGAAACGATTCGGTTTCATCCTGTTTAATTCATCAATAATCATCAAGTCATCCCCTATAGTTCTATACCCGTCAAAAGTATACAGTTATTTAATGTGTATACTTTTCTTAATATACAGCAAGAAACGGCAGATAGCAAGGTGTTTTTGAAATCTTAAAAAGGATTCGGGCAAATAAAAACACCGGACTGTTATTCGTCCGGTGCTATTACTATATGTAGTTCTTGTAATGTTTTAATAATACGCTCCATAGCCTCCAAGGTAGGCGCTTCAATTAGATGTGTATGCAGTCCGTTATTTAATTTGGATAACAAACCGCTGGCGGAATTTTTTTGTTTATTTAAAAAGCCTTCTATATCCGCCTCTGTTTTTATAGGTAACGGCGCGGTCAAATTGCCATATACGTCATGGGTCACTGATACATTGTGAACCATCCCGCCCAATTCAATAATCGTATGCAATTCCGTCAGTGTATCTTCCGGTGTATGACGGCAGGTTATAGTTCGCAAAATCCCTTCCGTTGAAACTTTGCTGATTTCATAACCTTTTACCGTTGATTGAATGGGATACCCCGCATCACGGAGCGCGGCCATATCATTTACAATAACTTGACGGGTCACTCCATAACTCTGAGCCAACACTTCACCGGTCAGCGGTGTTGTAGTTTGACTTAATATAGACAGCAGTCCTTGGCGTCGTTTTTCCTTCTTATTCATACGCGTTCTTACCTTACTATGAGGATAATAAAATAGTCATTTTAAAATAGTCACTATAAATGTAATCGTTAAAACATAATAGTTAAAGCATAATAGTTAAAGCATAATAGTTAAAAAATAATAGTTTAAATATAGGCGTTGAATTATAATCGTTTAAATATAATCGGTGAATTATAAATGTTAACGCCTAATATTTACTATTATGCATCATTTTAACCTATTTTAAAAGTCCGCGCATCATTAGTCGAGAAAACAATATATCCGATTCCATCAACTACACTCAGTCTTTTACAAGAACCTTCTTTATTTCCCCAATGTACATGGTGTGAAAATCTCGTTCCGGATAGTTTTCCGTAATCAAGGATTGATCCAAGAAGCCTTCTTCAACGAGTGGAGCTTTATAAATTTTGCGGCACACCAGTACTAAATCAGCTTCTTTAAAGTACGTTGTATTTCCGTCGAATACCGGTTCCAATCCCACTTTAGCTACTTTATCTTCATCCCGTCCGGAATGCGTGCCGAGATAAGCCAGTTGGCGTTTATACTCATTTCCAAAGAAAGACAATGTAAAATACTCTTCCCGTTCTACAAATTCTTTCGTGAATCGGGACGGGCGAATATATACTGTCGCTGTTGGCAGGCCTTTGTTCGTGCCCCAAATGGCGCCCATATGGCCCCAGCTGGCGGTCATTGTGTTAAAGCCGTTCCCTTCATTCCCCGCCGTAATCAACATCCAACCGTCTGAGATTAGCGTCATAGGGTTCAATTGCAATTCTTTTACATTAATTTCTTTCATACATAACATCCTTTCCGTCAAAAAAACAAATTATTGCTTGTCAAACACTAACGAATCATCGCTTAATTCCACAGCATCACCTGTGTGGCTGTTTCGTCGTGCCTTAGCTTCGGACACTACGAAGCCAAAGGTAAGCACCACGCTTAGTCCTACCATGAAGGCTGCGGCTAACGCAGTATATTCGAGGCCGGCCCAATCAATGACAAAGCCGCCTAAAATAGCACCCAACATAATGCCGCCACTGAAACCGGCAATATTTAACGAAGACGCCAAGTCTACAGCATTCGGTACGTATCGTTTCGCCAGCAACATAATATTGGCCTGCAACATAGGAACACTCATAAAGGCCAGAAGTCCCATACCTGCTACAGTAATAATAGCTGGCACTGCCGAACCGGCTGTAAAATAGAACGCCAATAAAATAAGCCCTTGTACAATAAATGTATATAACAATGCCTTAAGCGGGTCATTATTTCCAAAGCGTCCGCCCAAATAATTTCCAATGGCTATCATTACACCATACATGATAAGCACAAGGCTGACCGTAGACGCACTGATTTTCGTAATGTCTTGTAAAATGGGAGATAAATAAGTGAATGTAGCAAAGGTTCCGCCATAGCCTAGCACCGTAATCACTAAGGACAAAACAATCTGTGGAGTTGTAACCAACTTCCATTGATCGCGCCAACTTGGCGTACTTCCTCCATGGTCCGCAATACTCGCATTGCCTACGCGCCCTGCAGTCCCTGTGTCCTCCGCATTTCCTGCTTCTCCTGCACTTCCTACATTCCCTATATGCCCCGCATCATTCGGAATGTATCGCCAATTGAGCCATAACGTAAAGATAGATACGGCCACTACGCCCCAGAAGGGAAGGCGCCAACTGAAAAAGGCACTAAGATAAGTTCCCAGTGGCACGGCAAAGGCTGTGGCAATAGTGAATCCGCTAAAAATAAAGGCAATCGCACCGGCACTCTTTGTTGGTGGCACTAAACTGACTGCCACAGATGAGGCGATAGCGAAGAAGAGCCCGTGAGCTGCTGCCGCCATGATGCGGCCGGCTAACAACCATGCAAATGATTGGGCCATAGCCATTACGATATGGCCGAGCAAGAACAACGCAACGCCGCCTACCAAGATTCGCTTACGATTTATCTGTGCAGTCAATGACGTTAAAATCACGCCGCCAACAGCAACACCAAAAGCATAGAGCGAAACCGTGGAGCCCGCCTCCGATAAACTGACACCAAATTCCTGTGAAAACATTGGCAAGAGCCCTACGGGAATAAACTCCGTAATGCCTGTGCCGAAAAACATCATCGCCAGCGCAATGAGCGCCAATTTCGTTTTATCCATTCTATATCAATTCCTCCAGT
The DNA here is from genome assembly GCF_018364065.1 of Veillonella sp. Classification (GTDB taxonomy): domain Bacteria; phylum Bacillota; class Negativicutes; order Veillonellales; family Veillonellaceae; genus Veillonella_A. The sequence goes on along the minus strand of NZ_JAGZMO010000003.1, from coordinate 255,495 downwards.
TACTATTTATACGCTAACATGTATCTATAAAATTATATTTTAAAAACTGATCCTGTAACCGTGTCACTTTACTTACAGGTCTTGTAACAATTGCCATTATAGAACATGGCTTTATGACTGAAAAGACAGCACTTTTTTGTACTATAGGAACAAAAATGTTACAATTTAGGTATATTCAATATTTTGGAGGTGAAAAATTTTTGCGAAATTTATATCATTTAGCCATTGAGGCTACCTTAGAAGCCATCACAGGCAAATGGAAATTATCCATTCTTTGCCATTTAGGTCATGGTACCTTGCGCACCGGCGAACTCAGACGATTGATGCCCGGTATATCGCAACGCGTACTCACCCTCCAACTTCGCGAACTGGAAGATGCGGGCATTATTACACGCACCGTGTATAACGAAGTACCGCCCCGTGTAGAATATAGCTTGAGCGAACGAGGCCAGAGCCTCCGTCATATATTAGGCCAAATGTCCGATTGGGGCGCCGATTTGATCGAATCACGCCGTGCGGCGGGGGAGATTGTGGAAGTAACGGCAGACGAAGATGAAGGACTAAGAATTTAAAGTATTGGGCGTAACCCACAGTATATTTAAAAGAGCCTATTCCTTCTCTGAATCAAAGTAATTCATACTATTTTGATGTAAGCTGTAGCCTCTAATTACATAACCAAAAAGGTCCTATACCTTCCTTGCACCCAGCTGTCAAGCAGCAAAAGGGATGCTACAGAAGGTATAGGACCTTTCTATATAGTTCGGTATATTAAATCAACCGCCAACTTACTTCAAAACCTAAAAACTAAGATAACATAGAAGATATAGGCTCTTTTATAATCCATTGTGCATCATAGCAATATCCGTGTTACAAGCCCAATACTTTAAACAACGACCGGGGAAGAAAAATATCTCTCCCCCTCCCCAGCGTTAAAAATTTTCTCGTTTCAGCACAGGGGCTCTCAAAAATGTATGGCAGAAAATAGGTTGCTGTATGATGATAAAAAGACAAAAAGATAGCTCCACAGGAGTGCTTCATTATTAAACAATGGCGCTATGAAAGGAGTCTTTTCCTCCTCCCTCCTCAGCGTTAAAAATATTCTATTTGCAATGTCCGTTTAAAGCTAGTGTTGTAATGCACAGGTTAGTATATGTTTCTTATGCAAAAAAATTCCCCACAGGAGTGCTTCATTGTAACACAATGGCGCTACGTGGGGAAATTTTTGGCATTACGTCATAATACGTTGTGGCTGCAACACTAGCTTATTAGTCGATATTGTGAAAGAATATTTTTAACGCTGACTCGCTTTCCAGTCATCAACGAGCTGCTGTGTATGTGCATTGCAGTCTTTATACACCACATCGATTTTATGGTTCAGGAGTTCCAAGCAGGAGTTAATTTCTTCCAGTTTCTCCAACAGGTTGTCGCGTGTTTCCACGAGGATTTCGCGGCGAGCCGGTTCTGTGCCCGTACCTTGCAATGCCAATTTCACATATTCTACGATGCCTTCTAACGGAACACCGGCTTTTTTGAAGCATAGGGCAAATTCTACCCATTTGATAGTTACTTCGTCAAAGTCGCGAATACCCGATGCTGTGCGCGGTACTTCCGGAATCAAACCGATGCGTTCGTAGTAACGCAATGTATCCGTAGAAATATCAAATTTTTCAGCTACTTCTTTTATGGTCATAGTATCACCTCTGTTATAACAAATTAACGTTTACTCTTTAAAATAAGTTTCTTTATAATGCTGTATTACTTTATTTTTACATTAGATATATTTTACTGATACTAGTATACGACTTTGAGCTAACTTCAAGTCAAGTCTTTGTAAGTTTTTTTTACAAAACACTTTGTGTATAGTAGCTATACAGTTGTATAATTACTATACACTATTCGTTAAATCAATATATGGGCGTCTATTAAAGCGGGTGATTTTTGTGGAACATTTAATTTCTATTAGTGAAATGGCCAAGCTTCACGGCATTTCCCGGCAAACTCTTATACATTACGATCGAATCGGCTTGTTCAAACCAAATTATACCGATTCCCGCGGCTATCGCTATTACAGCCGAAAGCAGATTCCTTTTTTACGAAAAATCTGCTTTTTAAAAGCCATGGGTATAAGTCTGAAGGATATTACGGACTACATTTATAAGACGAATATAGAAGACGGCCTCGAGCTCCTTCGCCGACGCAAGCAGGAAATCATCGATGAAATTGCGGAACTTAACACGATGCGAAAACGCCTGCAACAACAAATCAGTCTGTTCGAAGAGACCTTGGACGTAAGCCGCATGAACATGCAGGAGCCGTTTATTATGGAGCGCGCAGAGCGTCAAATTATCTATCAACCTTATGTGCAGCCCATCAGTAAGGAAAATCTGCATCTTACCTTAATGACGTTATGGCGCGATATTTTCGCCCATAAGCTGTTACCTTCCGCCGGCTTCGGTTCCTTTTTCACCATGGAATCCGTCAAAGCGGGCCGCCCTTTAGAAGGTGCCTACAGCTGCATCTTTGTACCCGTTATGCCTTTATCCGACACGCCTTACACCTTGCTCCCCGCCGGTGAATACGCCTGTCTCTACAAGTACGGCATGCCTTACGAAACAAAATATATTGAACAACTCATGGCCTGGATTGACGAACACGATTACGAGATCTGCAGCGACGTAGTCGATACATGCCTCCTTGACACCACTCTTTACCAAAAGGACCAGGATGTAGATTTCTGCCTTTTAGAAATTCCAATTCAGCCAAAACACGAAGTCCATGAGGCAAAAAAATAATTAAACATATTAAGAATCCCCCCCATACAAAACATAGTAAGAATAAGCCATGCAAAGTTAATATATAGATAGAAAGTCACACATACTAACCTTCGAAATGATGCAAGTTATGTAAACGAATTAAATTACGCTCAAAATAAAAGACATTATTCAATTCACACCAATTGAATAGTGTCTTTTTATTTACATATTTTACAATTTTTACAAATTTTGAAAATATTTCTTGACTGTATAGTTGCTATGCAGATTACGCTATAACTGTGATCACAAGCACTTATATATTACCTATTCCCCTGGCAGATGCAGTTTCAAGAATTATGCCTGCCTCGTTGAATAAGCGTATTGTAACAGTTGGTATAAGGAGGTTTTTCTTATGAGTAATGGTGTTATTGACTTACGTTCCGCGTTAGATTTACTCAGAACACTACCTAATCAATTAGTAGAGACTGATGTAGAAGTTGATCCATCAGCCGAATTGGCCGGTGTTTACCGCCACGTAGGTGCTGCCGGCACAGTAGCCCGCCCTACACAACTTGGCCCTGCCATGATGTTCAACAATGTAAAAGGTCATCCTGATGCAAAGGTTGTTATCGGAGTTTTGTCCGATCGTGCCCGCGTAGCCGCTTTATTGGGTACAACCCCTGATAAACTCGGTTTCTTACTACGCGATTCCGTTAAAAATCCGATTCAACCGATCACTATCGACAACAGCAAGGCAAAATGCCAGGAAGTAGTTTATAAAGCAACAGATCCGGGCTTCGATATTCGCAAAATCGTTCCGGCTCCAACAAATACACCGGAAGATGCAGGCCCTTACATCACGTTGGGTATGTGCTACGCATCCGACACTGAAACCGGCGAATCTGACGTAACCATCCATCGTCTTTGCTTACAGTCAAAAGACGAAATCACCATGTTCTTCACTCCAGGTGCCCGTCACCTTGGCGCATTCCGTGAAAAAGCGGAAGCTTTGGGCAAACCATTGCCAATTTCCATCAGCATCGGCGTTGACCCTGCTATCGAAATCGGCGCCTGCTTCGAACCACCTACAACACCAATCGGATACAACGAATTGGCTGTTGCCGGCGCTATCCGCGGCCAGGCTGTAGAACTTACACCTTGCCTCACCATCGATGAAAAATGTATTGCCAATGCGGAATACGTTATTGAAGGTGAATTAGTCGTTGACCAACGCATGCGCGAAGATATCAACAGCAATACCGGCAAAGCTATGCCTGAATTCCCGGGCTACACCGGTCCTGCCAATCCGGCCGTTCCTGTTATCAAGGTAAAATGCGTAACAACTCGCAAACACCCAATCATGCAAACTTGTATCGGACCATCCGAAGAACATGTTAACATGGCCGGTATTCCTACTGAAGCATCCATTATCGACATGGTTGAAAAAGCTATGCCTGGTCGTCTTCAAAACGTATACGCAGCTCGTCCTGGCGGCGGCAAATTCCTCGCTATCATGCAGTTCAAGAAAACCGTTCCATCCGATGAAGGTCGTCAACGTCAGGCCGCTCTGTTAGCTTTCTCCGCCTTCTCCGAATTGAAACAGGTTATCCTTGTTGACGAAGACGTAGATATTTTCGACTTGAGCGACGTAATGTGGGCCATGATTACCCGCATGCAAGGTGATATTGATATCATCAACATTCCGGGCGTTCGTTGCCATCCATTGGATCCATCCAACGACCCTTCCTGCAGCTACACCATTCGCGATCACGGCATTGCATGTAAAACCATTTTCGATGCCACCATTCCATTCAATGAAAAAGCCCGTTTCCATCGTGCAAAATTCATGGATGTAGATCCTGCTAAATGGTTACCTGATTTCTTCAACAAATAATTAATTTTGATCAGTGACCGGAATCCCATCGGCACCTTAGCCAAACTACTTAGAAGGATCCCGGTCACGGTCTTTATTACCATACTTAGGAGTGATTACATGAAACAACATAAACGGTTAATCGGGCTAATCACCGGCCTCTTACTGGGCCTCATTGTTTACTTTATTCCTATTTCCAATTTGGAAGCGCCCGGCCACATTTGTCTTGCACTATCCTTGATGACCGTTGTCTTCTGGGCATTCGGGGTAGCGCAACCGGGGTATATTTCTGGCCTTTATCTGGTACTGTTGGCCGTATTTAACGTAGCCCCTAAAACATTGATTTTCTCCACCTGGAATACATCCATGATGTACCTCATCATCGGTGCCTATTTAATCGCTACGGCGGTAAAAGAATCAGGACTGGGCGAACGTATCGCGTATTGGTACATTTCAAAATATGTAACCAACTTCAACAGCATTATTATTTCCATCTTCGCCCTTACCTTCATCTTGTCCCTCTTGATTCCACATCCATGGCCTCGCGCATTCCTCATTATGTCCGTTATGGCTGTCGTTATTAAGAGTGCCAACATGCCTAAGGAAGATGCTATTAAAATCGGTTTCACCGTATTTACCGCATCCATTCCTGTATCCATGATTTTCTTAACCGGTGATGCTTCCATCAATCCGTTGGCGGCTCAATATGCACAACCTGTAGAAGTGGGTTGGCTCATGTGGTTAAAAGTTATGGGCGTGCCTATGATTTTAACCAGTATCGTAACCATGCTCATGATTATGGTTATTTTCAAACCGACACAACAGGTTCAAATTAACCAGGATGATATTGCGAAAAAGAGAGCGGAAATCGGTCCTATGAAAGGCGTTGAAAAACGCACCGCCTTCTGGGTTATTTTAGCGATTATTTTATGGATGACCGACTCCATTCACGGCGTAGACATCGGCTGGGTTACCTTATTCATCGCGGTTATGATGGCCTTGCCAAAAATCGGCGACGTACTGACTCCGGCCAGCTGGAGCGCTGTTCCGGTACAAACCTTGCTCTTCCTTACTGCCGCCGTTGCTATCGGCCGCGTAGGCGCACAAACAGGTATGAACGCCTGGTTGGCTTCCACATTATTGCCTTCCTTCGTACCTGAAAATATCTTTGTACTGGCCGCCTTCGTTACATTAATCGCAATTGTGATTCATCTTTGCTTCGGCAGCGTTATCGCCGTTATGGGTATCGTAATTCCGGCTATGCTCGCCTTTACAGAAGCATTGGGCATCAATCCGTTCATCCCTGTTATGGTTGCTTATACAGCCATTAACGCTCACTTTATTTTACCGTTCCACAACCTGGCCATCCTCGTCGGTGCCGGTGAAGAAAACGGTATGTACAGCGAAAAAGAATGTATTAAATTCGGTTTACCATACACATTGGTTCTCTTCCTTATTACCTGTGTATTCGAGATTCCTTGGTGGAAAGTTATCGGTTTGTGGTAATACACATCTCCGTCGTATTCGATTCATTATATGTTATGTAACATTGTACGTATTCAAGAAGGAGTTTATTATGCGTCTTATTGTCGGTATCTCAGGAGCCAGCGGCGTTATCTTAGGTTATTACATGTTAAAAGCCTTGCGCCAAATTCCAAATGTAGAAACGCATGCCATTATCACTGAAGGAGCGGCTTTAAACTTTTCCTGTGAAACAAACCTGACCTTAGAGGAAGTAATGGCACAAGCAGATGTTGTTCATGCCAATACCAATCTGGGGGCCACGATCTCCAGCGGGTCCTTCAAAACAGACGGCATGATTATTATCCCTTGCAGCATGAAAAGCTTATCCGGTATTGCCAACGGCTACGCGGACAATTTATTAAATCGTGCCGCTGATGTTTGCCTGAAAGAAAATCGTAAAATTGTTGTCGTACCTCGTGAAATGCCTTTCAATCGGGTACATTTAAAAAACATGAGTCAGCTTGCCGAATATGGAGTTTCCATCATTCCGCCTCTCCTCACCTTTTACAACAATTCCAACTCCGTGGAAAAGCAAATTCAACATATTATCGGCAAAGTGCTTATGCAATTTGACATCGATTACAAAGAATTTGTGCCTTGGGAAGGCATGTAAAAGCGGAAAAGGAAGAGTGAATGTTATGCTTATTAATAAAGAGTTTATCGAAGGTACCGCCCCCTATTACATCTATGCGCAAGTAATTCTTTTGGGAACGGATCTTGCCGTAATGCTGGGCGGTGGCACGGCGCCACACATCGGTGCCGTCGCCGTTGCACAAGCTTGTGAAAGCTGGGTACCCGGAAAAGTTCGCACAGCTACAGCCTCCGTACTGTGCGTGCCCGGCCACAAGGAATACGAATTTGCCCGAAACGCGGCCAACACATTGGCCACTGCACTAAACACTACTGTAACCGTTTCCGTGGGCATTCACGTAGACAATGCATCGCTTCAGGAGATTGAAACCCTCAGTCATAACTTTGACGCCTTAATTGATCAAATTGCTTCCTGGGCCTTGTCATTACCTCAGTTTCCTACAAATAAACCATTGATTCCCTAATCTATTTACCTATACAAGTTTAATTGTAGAAACTTATATAATACAATCTTGCGTAATCGTATAACTAACCAGTTACGCAAACAACTTCTATAAAATTTTCCTAACATTGCAAATTAATGAGTTCATGTAAAAAGCTGCAGTCACCTGATGGAAACATCTCGGTGCTGCAGCTTTTTACTGTTTGAAGATAATTTATGTGTGGAGCAAGAGCTCCGTGGACAATAAACCAATCTTTACATATATACTTTTTATATATGCACATGTACGCCTATATATGTGCTCTTCTTTTATATGTGCGCATATACTTTTTTATATCTGCACATATACTCTTTACTTATATAAAGTCCGGTACTCTAGACAAAACTCTGGAGAGATTTCTGCGTGGCCTAAAGCCCGGACTTTAATAGCAATTTGGTTATACCCAATCTAACGTAATTTTCTTATACGCGATCTAATGCTTGGGATAAGTCGTCAATGAGGTCATCAACGTTTTCAATACCAACGGAGATACGAATGGTATCCGGTGTAACGCCGGCAGCTCGTTGTTCTTCTTCATTGAGCTGTGCATGCGTTGTGCTGGCCGGATGGATTACCAAGGATTTCGCATCGCCCACATTGGCCAAGTTGGAGAAAATTTCAAGGGCATCTACGAATTTAATGCCTTCTTCTACGCCACCTTTAATGCCGAATGTGAAGATGGAGCCTACACCCTTTGGATAGTATTTATCAGCCAATGCTTTGTATTTGCTGTCTTTCAATTCAGGATAGTTTACCCAAGCCACTTTTGGATGATTTACAAGGAAGTCAATGATGCGGCGAGTGTTTTCCACATGACGTTCTACGCGAAGGGACAAAGTCTCTACACCTTGTAAAATGAGCCATGCCGCCAACGGTGTTAACGCAGCGCCTGTATCACGTAATAACTGGGCTCTTACTTTTACAGTGAATGGAATTGGCAAATCGCCATATACAAGGCCGTTGTAATGGATGTCGCCTTCTACGAAGCCAGGGTAACGACCACTTGCTTTATAGTCGAATTTACCGCTTTCCACGATAACACCGGCAATGGTAGTGCCATGACCGCCCAAGAATTTTGTAGCCGAATGTACTACTACGTCAGCGCCATGTTCAAATGGACGAATTAAGTATGGTGTACCGAAGGTGTTGTCCACGATAAGGATTAAACCGTGAGCATGGGCAATGTCAGCTACTGCCTGGATATCGATAAGGTTGATGTTCGGATTACCGATGGATTCGATATAAATCGCTTTTGTATTGTCGTCAATAGCTTGTTCAAATGCCTGTAAATCATCAGGATTTACGAACTTGGTAGTAATGCCGAAGCGAGGCAATGTAGCGCTGAACAAGTTGTATGTACCACCGTATAAAGTGGACGCTGCTACGATGTTGTCACCGGCACCGGCCACGTTCTGGATAGCGTAAGCGATAGCTGCAGAACCGGAACCTACAGACAAGGCACCTGCACCGCCTTCAAGAGCGGCTACGCGTTTTTCCAACACGTCGTTAGTCGGTGTACCCAAGCGAGAGTAAATAGCACCCGGATCGCGCAATGCGAAGCGATCAGCCGCCTGTTGTGCATCTTTAAATACATAGCTTGTAGTTTGGTGAATTGGCACGGCACGTGCGCCTGTTTCGTCGATAACTTGACCTTCGTGTAATTGGATAGTTTCAAATTTATATTGTTTGCTCATAATGTAATCTCTCCTTTTTTCTCATGCGGTTTCTCACGCCGCGTCTTATACTCAGCTTTCTCAAGGCTGTTCCGATATGTATGAAGGTTCTCAAGGCCTCCATTTGATTAACTTACTCTTCCCTTTTTATTAGTAATGTTCTCTCTGTTTCGTCAGCTCATTCTCTCATTGAGCTGTCCGTAACTCTATGCTTCTCTAATTTCTCTTTTATTTTTTTAGAAACTCTTTTTTTTAATTTTCTTTTTCTAAAATTCTCTTTATTTTCTCTCGCTTTTCATGCGTTTGATTTGTTCAATTATATACGGTGTTTCCTGATATACATAATAGTTCAACCAATTTGTGAATAACAATGTTCCTGTGGAGCGCCATCGCACGATAGGCTCTTTCTTCGGATCATCACCGGGATAGTAATTTTCAGGAACGTCTATGGGCAACCCCAATGCCACATCTCGTTCATATTCCCGCTGCAAGGTATCTCTATCGTATTCAGCATGTCCGAATACAAATATATGTTTATTATCTAAGCTGCGAACAATGGACGCCCCCGTCGCTTGTGAATCAGCCAGAATTTCCAGAGCCTTATTGGCTCTAATTTTTTCTTCGGGTACTGTTGTATGCCTCGAGTGAGGCATATAGAACACCTCATCCATGCCCCTCAGGAGCATCGGCTTACTGTTGTGTATTTCATTTTCAAATACACCGAAGAGTTTTTGCGGAAGTAACTCTTTGTTAATGCCGAAGTGATGATAAATTCCCGCTTGAGCACCCCAGCAAATATATAAGGTGGAGTATACATGCGTCTGACTCCAGTCCATAATCTCTACCAGTTCATTCCAATAACTGACTTCTTCAAAGTCCATCAATTCTACCGGAGCGCCTGTAATAATCATTCCGTCGAAGAACTGATCTTTTATGTCATCGAAGGTCCTGTAAAAAGAAGTTAAATGTTCTTCCGATGTGTTGGTCGCTTTATACGTTGCTGTGTGTAGCAGCGTGAGCTCCAGCTGCAACGGCGTATTACTTAGAGCTCTCAAGAGCTGTGTTTCCGTCGTTTCCTTCGTAGGCATCAAATTCACTATGAGAATCTTCAGTGGTCGTATATCCTGCGACTCGGCTCTTACAGAATCCATGACGAAGATATTTTCCTGTGCCAACTTGGCTATGGCCGGTAAATCTTTAACTACTGTAATCGGCATCGTATCACCTCCTGCCTTTATAAAATCACGTAACCCCTTACGTTAACTTATTCCCCTAAACTCTGCCACGTTCGTTTCGAACTGTTGCACTTTTTAAACTTGCTTCGTTCTCTCTGAACTGTTGCATTCTCTTCTTTCTCAATGTTCGTTTACCTTATTACCTAATGTATCATCCTCCTGTATCAAAAAACGCCCTCGCTCACTTTCGTGAACAAGGACGTTATATAACGTGTTACCACCTTGATTCGAACGTATCTCACAATACATTCCTCAGCCAGTACGTCTCATTTTGTTTAGCTGTTATATGTTAAGGCTAATATATTTTATTAGTGTATGTTAGTGTATGTTAGTGTATGTTTATTGACTAGCCATAACATTCAACAAGTATGAGATTATACTGTGGCACTATAACGGTTGCATCCGCCGAGACTAAAGCTTGCGCATTCCACCCCGGTTACTCCAAGACCATTTTCGTTGCATTCCTCTGTATCCCCTTTCACCTTACGGGACTCTCTGTAACATTCCCCTGCAATTACTTATCTCTTCATCGTTAGTTCTGTATGTGATTGTTTCGATGAAGTAACTATACCAAAGGCAGAAAAGAGTGTCAACGACGAATTTATAAACGTCTTTTCAGTGCGCACATAAAAACTGCAAATGACAAAGCCCTTAAAACAGCCCTAAAAATGCAAAAACAGCTTATATGTACTGGTATATAATGGCTATTAATTCATTACATCGGCTAATGTATGTTTTTGTTATAGCCTCACCCTATAGCGAAACATCAATAACACTTATAGTTGCGTCCCTTGCATACGGACTTCTCAAAGGTTTACATGAACTAATATATGCCGCATCCGTTCTAAAAACCTTATATAGGCACAGAAACTTTATATGGGCTCTAAAACTTTATATGGGCTCTAAAACTTTATATGTACTCAGCAAAAAAGGACTGCCATAGGCAGTCCTCTTTATACGCTCATACAACCTTTTCAATTCTTTACAGAATTATGAGGTTATATTGTTATCTGTATTTGCTTTTTACTTCAATACGTAACATGGCGCGTTGTAACGCTAATCGAGCACGTTCAAAGTCTATTTCGTCGCGTTTACTTTGAAGGCGTTCTTCCGCTCTTTGTTTAGCGCGTTCAGCACGTTCGCCATCGATTTTAGCAGGTAATTCGCAGTTAGGTGTTACGATATTGATTTCTTCAGGGGTTACATCCATGAAACCACCGAAGTTGGCAAAGTGAAGTGATTCACCTTCCAACGGATCAATACGCAATACACCCATTTCCAATACGGCCACAAGGCGCGCATGGCGTGGCAAAATACCTAACTCACCTTCCGGAGTACGTACCACTACAAATTTAGCATCGCCGGAGAAAACGGTACTATCAGGAGTAATCACATTTACACGGATTTTGCTTTCGCTACTCATGAATTATTCCCCCTTCTCCATCAATTCCTTTCCTTTAGCAACCGCTTCATCGATTGTACCTACCATGTAGAAGGCATTTTCAGGTAAATCATCATGTTTACCTTCAAGGATTTCTTTGAAGCCACGTAAAGTTTCTTTCAATGGTACGTATTTACCAGGAGAACCTGTAAATACTTCCGCTACGAAGAATGGTTGACTTAAGAAACGCTGAATCTTACGAGCACGGGCAACTGTCAATTTATCATCTTCAGACAATTCTTCCATACCTAAGATGGCAATGATATCTTGTAAGTCTTTGTATTTTTGAAGTACTTCCTGAACGCCGCGGGCAACACGATAGTGTTCTTCGCCCAATACGAGCGGATCAAGAATACGGCTTGTGGAGTCCAATGGATCCACGGCCGGATAGATACCGATTTCCGCGATGGAACGGGACAATACGGTAGTTGCATCCAAGTGAGCGAATGTCGCTGCAGGAGCCGGGTCAGTCAAGTCATCGGCAGGTACGTATACGGCCTGTACGGATGTGATAGACCCTTCTTTAGTGGATGTAATACGTTCTTGAAGTGCCCCTACGTCATTGGCCAAAGTAGGTTGGTAACCTACGGCGGATGGCATACGACCTAAGAGGGCGGATACTTCAGAACCGGCCTGAATGAAACGGAAAATGTTGTCGACGAATAAAAGTACGTCCTGTTTCTGCACGTCACGGAAATATTCCGCCATAGTCAAACCTGTTAAGGCAACGCGCATACGAGCTCCAGGCGGTTCGTTCATCTGACCATATACCAAGGCAGTTTTAGAAATAACGCCGGATTCCTTCATTTCGTTCCAAAGGTCATTCCCTTCACGCGTACGTTCACCAACGCCGGAGAATACGGAATAACCGCCATGTTCTGTAGCGATATTATGAATCAATTCCATGATCAATACAGTTTTACCTACACCGGCACCACCGAACAGACCGATTTTACCACCTTTTACATAAGGGGCAATCAAGTCTACGACTTTAATCCCTGTTTCAAGGATAGTCGTTTCCGGAGCCAAGTCGTCAAACTTAGGCGCGGAGCGGTGAATTGGCCAGTTTTCAGTAGCCTCTACAGGCGTATCGTCATGGTCAACTGTTTCGCCAAGTACGTTGAAAATACGGCCAAGTACGCCATCGCCTACAGGAACAGAAATAGCTGCGCCTGTATCAACAGCTTCCATACCACGAGTCAAGCCGTCAGTGGAGCTCATTGCTACCGCACGAACAGTGTCATCACCCAAGTGCTGCATAACTTCAACTATAATGACATCTTCTTTACCCTGGTCATCGACTTTTTTAATGTGAATTGCGTTGTAGATCGCCGGTAAATTCCCTGCCGTAAAGAGAATATCTACTACCGGACCGATAACCTGTACAACTTTACCAATATTATTACTCATTTAAGAGGTCTCTCCTCCTTTATAGGTTTACCTATTGCAAGGCATTAGCGCCACCGACAATTTCAGAAAGTTCATTCGTAATGCCGGCCTGTCGTAATTTATTGTATTCCAAATTAAGTGTACTAATCAGTTCACCTGCATTATCCGTTGCGGAGGTCATCGCCGTCATACGAGCACCAAGCTCACTAGCGGAAGCCTGCAACAATGCATTGTATACAGTAATCTCCAAATATTTTGGCAAGAGTTCACTATAAATCTCCTTTGCACTCGGTTCATAATAGTAAAGTTCCTGCATAGTTGTTTCATCTTGTTCCGGACTTGAAATCGGAAGCAAAGTCAAACTCTGCACAGTCTGTGTCAAAGAGTTTACGAAGTGTGTATACACCATGATAACCTGATCCACAGTACCGTCCAAGAAACGTTTTGTCGCATCTGCTACAAGACGTTGTGCATGGCTGTATTCCGGTTTATCGGAGAAACCGTGGTACGCCTCAGTCACCGGGAATTTATGATGATTCAAATATTCCATCGGCTTGCGGCCTACCGCGATTGTTTCATATTCAGCCTGCTCATGACCGCGTGTGAGCTGCGTAAAATATTTAATTAGATTACTAGTATATGCACCAGCCAGGCCTTTATCAGCACCGATAAGAATGTAGAGAGTACGGTTAACTTCGCGCACTTCCATCAGTGGATACGCGGTAAGATCCGCCGCATCCATGCTGTTGGCTACATTATTAAGGATTTGACCCAACTTTTCTGCGTAGGGCTCCGTAGATTTTGCTTTTGTTTGTGCACGGCGCAATCGGGCAGAGGCTACCATTTTCATGGCTTTAGTAATCTGCTGCGTATTTCTAACACTTTTTATACGCTTACGTAAATCCTGTGCACTGCCCATTTACCTACGCCTCCTCTGAAATCAAGTGATGAGTATTACCGAATGCTTCGATACATTCAGTAATTGCCTTTTTCAATGTTTCTTCTGTGGCCGGTTCCAATTTCTTGGACGTTGCAATGTCAGTAAGAATTTCATTGTAATTACCGCGGATAAAGTGCAATAATTCTTCTTGGAATTTTGGTACATCAGCTACTTCAATAGTTGCTAAGTAACCATTAATACCTGCGTATAAGGAAACAACTTGTTCTTCAACTTTTAAAGGAGAATACTGTGGCTGTTTCAACATTTCTGTTAAACGTTCACCACGGTCAAGTTGTGCTTTTGTAGATTTATCAAGGTCGGAACCGAACTGAGCGAACGCAGCCAATTCACGATACTGAGCAAGGTCAAGACGAAGCTTGCCGGCTACTTGTTTCATCGCTTTAATCTGCGCACTACCACCTACACGGGATACGGAAAGACCAACGTCAACAGCCGGACGAATACCGGAGTAGAACATATCAGTACCCAAGAAGATCTGACCGTCTGTAATGGAAATTACGTTAGTCGGAATGTAAGCGGATACGTCGCCGGCCTGTGTTTCGATAATAGGAAGAGCAGTAATAGAACCGCCACCTAATTCATCGGACAATTTAGCCGCACGTTCCAATAAGCGGGAATGTAAGTAGAATACGTCCCCCGGATAAGCTTCACGTCCTGGTGGACGACGAAGCAACAGACTCATTGCACGGTATGCAGCAGCCTGTTTAGTTAAGTCATCATATACGCAAAGTACATGTTTACCTTGGTACATGAAGTGTTCGCCCATAGCAACACCGGAATATGGTGCCAAGTATTGCATTGGCGCACCTTCGGAAGCACCGGCGGATACAACGATAGTATAATCCATAGCACCGGCTTCTTCTATTTTTTGTACTACGCGGGCTACGGTAGATTCTTTCTGACCGATAGCTACATAGATACAGATTACATCCTGACCTTTTTGGTTCAAGATAGTATCGATAGCGATAGCAGATTTACCGGTACCGCGGTCACCGATGATAAGTTCACGTTGACCACGTCCGATAGGTACCATCGCGTCAATAGCTTTCAAACCGGTTTGAAGCGGTTCAAATACAGATTTGCGGTCCGCAATCCCCGGAGCAGGGAATTCAACCGGACGGTAACCTTCAGCTTTAATATCGCCTTTGCCGTCGATTGGCTGACCCAATGCGTTTACAACGCGGCCGATAAGTTCATTACCTACCGGTACCTGCATGATACGACCGGTACGGCGTACCTGATCGCCTTCTTTAATTAAGAAGTCATCACCTAAAAGTACGGCCCCTACGTTGTCTAATTCAAGGTTAAGGACCATACCATATACACCATGTGGCAATTCCAATAATTCGCCGGCCATGGCTTTTTCAAGACCGTAAATGTGTGCGATACCGTCCCCAACTTCGAGAACTTTGCCCACATCATCAACGTTAAGTTCCACATTATAGTCCTGAATCTGCTGTTTGATTATGGCAGTTATTTCTTCAGGCTTCATTTTCATACTTAACCATTCACCCCAATCTCAGTTGCACCTGTTTTGAGCAAATATTTCTTCAAATCATCTAAGCGGCGAGTTACGCTCGCATCAATGCGAGTGTCGCCTATTTGAATAATAATGCCACCTACAATCGTAGGATCTACTTTAATATCAAAGATGTATTGCTTGCCTGTGACAGCTTTTAACTTGTCTGCTAAGCTACTATAAATTTCATCAGGCATTGGTTCGCTGACTGTAACTGTGGCAGCGAAAATGCCGCGAGCTTCACGTGCTTTTATGATAAATTGCTTAATAGTAGACACAATATAGCGCATACGACCACGGTTTACCATAACTAGTAGGAAGTTAAGTGCCAAGGTGCTAATAGCTTGACCGAAAATTTTGGTCAACACATCACATTTTGCCTGTGTTTCTAAGGCTGGGTACAATAATAGCGTGCCGAGTTCCGGCTGCGTATCCATAACATCCTTTACATAGGAGAGATCTGTTTCCATTTCCTCCAGAATGTTGCCTTCCTGTGCCAATTCAAAGATAGCGGTACTGTATTTATCTGTTATAATGTCTACACTCATACCATCACCCTATCGCTTTACTATCAAGCTTATCAATCGCTTCTTTAATCAAATCCATATTAGCTTGACTATCAATATTTTTGGCTACAATTTTACCAGCAACAGCTACGGAAAGTGTAATCATATCTTCACGTATCTGCTGTAAAGCTTTTTCGCGTTCCCGTTCAATGTCACGGCGCGCTTCTTCTTTTTCACGTACTAGCTGTTCTCTTAATTCTTTAATTTGAGCTTGCGTATTGCTTTCAGCTTTTTTAGCCGCATTTTCAACAATAGCTTGTGCTTCTTTACGAGCATTAGCCAAGTGTTCTTCATACTCTTTTTTTGTTGCTTCTGCTGACTCTAAAGCAGCTTGTGCATTAGCAAGGTCGCCTTCAATTTTATTGCGGCGTGCTTCCATTACCTTTTGCAATGGTTTGAAAGCAAATTTCGCTAAAATCGCAACCAAAATAAAGAAGTTGATAAATTGAACAATCAAAGTACCGTTTATTTCTACCAACGGCGTAACCCCCTCTTAAAATTGGATTAAACTTGATTATTTTCAGTGTTCAATTTCAATCTTTAAATTATAATTTACCGGCAACAACGTCAGTGAATACAAGTACGATAGCGATAACGATTGCGATGATTGGAATAGATTCGATCAAACCGATGGAGATGAAAAGATTAGTCATGATTTTACCGGCCATTTCAGGTTGACGAGTCATACCTTCGAAAGCTTTACGAACTGCCAAAGCATCACCAAATGCTGCGGCTAATGCAGCTAAACCTGCTACTAAACATGCACTGAATACACTTACTGACAACAAGATTGCTTTTTCCATAATAAAAATCCTCCTAAATGTTACAAATTAATGTACTAAGATTGTCTTTAATAAATACTATGATGATTAATGTTCATCTGCAATTGCCATTCCTAAATAGGATGTAACTAAAATTGTGAATACGAACGCTTGAACAATACCAACAACAAAACTAAATGCAATCCAAATAATTGGTGTTAAATAAGGCGCTAACCCATTTAACAGTTCCAATACAATTTCCCCGGCGATAATATTACCGAATAGACGGAAACTAAGCGTAACTGGTTTGGATACTTCTTCCATTAAGTGGAAGATAACAAACACGGCAAATGGTTGGAAAAAATGTTTCAGGTAACCAATACCTTTCATTTTTAAACCAATGAGCCAAATACTTACTGAGCTGGCTAACGCTAGGCCCAACGTCGTATTCAAGTCACTTGTCGGCGAGACTAAGATATGCGGGCTTGGTAACAATCCCAGTTCATTACTTATAAAAATAAAGAAAAAGAACGTAAAGAGTAAGGAGCTCAACTTGTTAAAGTGCTCGCCCAGTGAGCCTCTTAACTGACTGCCTAAAACCTCAAGCACCATTTCCACGCCATTTTGCATACCGGTAGGAATCATCTTGCGCTGTCTTGTTGCAAAATAAGCCAACACAATTATAATCCCGAAAGTAAGCCAGGTCATATAAAGGGTGTCCATGTTAAAGGCCATGCCCCACATATGTACAACTGTATGGCTCCCAGCATGTAATTCCATAAGGTTCACCTCCTTCCGTCAGTATTTGTTCGTCTGTCACTCTATCTGAAGGTAAAAACATTCATTAACCGTGTAAAGGTTTATGAACATGTCTTTAAAAGCTGCAGGGGAGCTTCCAAAGACATGTTCATACACCGGCACGCACATTTTCATGGACAGACCATGTTTTTACAAAAAGTTCCACTATTTATAACATGCCATATTATGAAGGTAGTGTCCATGATATGGCATGCTATGAAATAAGATATTCTCTATTGGTTGTGAATATCACCATATTAACCTCTATTGAAAAATATGCTTTTCTTCGTTCATGCAGCTGCGAATGTGCTCATAGAATGAGAACGGCTGCCAAATAAACAATCCTCCTATATAGGCAATATAATGAAACTCGATAAATAATACGTCCGCCAACAGTGTTAACAGGGCAATGATACCGAATCGGATAAACATACCCACTTTACTGGCGCTCACCGCGGCATTGGTACTACGTTGCGCCGCACGGAACACTAACACGCCTAACACCACCATATAAACGATGTTGGCAAAACATCCCCAAACCCAGCCAATAATGCACTCTTTTAACCCAACAATCTCTAACAATAATGTTACTACCAGAGTAGCCACCAACATATGGATGACCATTCGCTTCACAAACGCCAAAAATTGTTCGAAGATAATGACCTCCCTAAGTCACTTCACGACGCGGAGATATAAAGAATAAAGACCTCCTATCCCCCCTGCTATGCCGCCTAACACGGTAAATAGCGGTGATGTACCCAGGACGCGATCAAGGCCTACCCCAATGGCCAAGCACCCTAATATAGACACCAGCAGACTAAAACCTGCCGACATTGCTACATTCAGTGCCTTTAGCGTCGTCCGATCTATGGGTTTCATAAAGATCACCTGCTCTTTAACTAATTAAATCGGCAACAAAAGGTATAAGAAGCCACTTCTTTATAGAATAAATGCTACTTTAACAAAAGCATTGACTATAAATCTATCTAAATTATATCATCTTTTATACTCATTACGCCAATGCAGCTAAAGCATGCATACTTAGGTCTTGAATTATCTACATTAATTTAACCGATAGAAAATCGACACTTGTCAATCTACTACGGACATGGCTTACAAGGTGATTATACAAAATTTTTTTCCACTTTACAACACTTTTTGCGAGGTGGCGACAAACGCCAGTCATGCGCCAGATGCATAACATTTATGACTATTCCGTCCCTATGTGAACATAATTTGTCCATCCAAAATCACATGGCGGAGCCAGTCATGGCAGGCGGTTTATCTGCACCGATTCACTGCCGGGACTCATATCCCCCGCTTTAACATATTGGCTATGAAACTATTTTATTATTTATTTGATAGAATCAACCCGATTAATAGCCGAAGCGGCTTGGTTTCTTGCCGCTATGCAAGAACTCAAAGCGCAATGCTTCGATGATACGCTGTGCAGCCACACCGTCACCGTAAGGGTTTACGGAATTGGCCATGGTGTCGTACACTTCGCGATCCGCCAAGAGACGATACGCTGTTTCATATACAGTGTTTTCATCGGTGCCTACAAGTCGTACTGTACCGGCTGTTACCGCTTCAGGACGTTCTGTTGTATTGCGCAATACAAGTACCGGTTTACCCAATGCAGGCGCTTCTTCCTGAATCCCGCCGGAGTCAGTCATAAGCAAGTAGGAGCGTGCCATCAAGTTGGCAAACGGTTCGTAATCCAACGGATTAATCAAATGAACGCGGTCCACGTCGCCCAATTCTTCTTTTACAATCTGGCGAACTTGTGGATTGCGGTGTACAGGGAACACCACTTCAATATCGTCAAATGCTTCTACCAAGCGATGAATGGCGCGATACACATGGCGCATCGGTTCGCCGAGATTTTCACGGCGATGTGTGGTTACCAATACGACACGGCGGTTTTCATAGTCCAGCTCATTTAACAATGTTTCTTCAAATTCATACTCTTTCTGCACTGTAGTCTGCAATGCATCGATAACTGTATTACCGGTTACATACAAGTGCGCCGAGCTGATATTTTCCTTCATCAAGTTCTTTTCCGCACTGGATGTTGGTGCGAAATGATACGTCGCCAAAGAACCTGTAAGCTTGCGATTCATTTCTTCAGGGAACGGCGAGTAAATATTACCTGTACGCAGGCCTGCTTCCACATGCCCTACAGGAACTTCCTGGTAAAATGCCGCTAATGCGCCGGCAAATGTAGTAGTCGTGTCACCATGAACCAACACTACATCCGGTTTTGCATCGGCAATTACGTCGCGGAGCCCCATAAGTGCCTTTGAAGTTACATCGTATAATGTCTGGCCCTGACACATAATATTCAAATCATAGTGAGGTGTAATGTGAAATAAATTCAACACCTGATCCAACATTTCACGATGTTGCGCTGTAACTGTTACAATCGCTTCCATATCGGGAGCCGCTTCCAGAGCCTTCACTACAGGCGCCATTTTAATGGCTTCCGGTCTCGTCCCGAAAATCGTCATTACCTTTAACATAAAATCCTCCCAAGCCTACTTTATTAGCACGGACTACGCATCATGTTGATTTGACGGCGCTGTCTTTTCCTTGTTGATGTCTTCATCTTTGGCAATCATGCCCAATTTAGTCGCTATAAATACGCATACGCATAAAATAGCTGCCACCAAGGCCACGCCGACCAACCAATTTACTTTTGCCAGCAATATGGCTACATAGCCCAATGCGGCTGTTACGGCATACATCAAGAGTACCGCCTGTTTCTGAGATAAACCCAACGCAAGCAGACGATGATGCACATGCCCTTTATCCGGCTTGAACACAGGGCGTCCATTAATCTTTCGTCGAATAATGGCAAATGTAGTATCCAGAATCGGCAATCCCAACACTACAATAGGCACAACCAGAGAGATAGTGGCCGCTGTTTTTACGGCCCCCATTACGGAAATGGTGGCCATTGTATACCCCAGGAGCATACTGCCCGTGTCACCCATGAAAATCTTTGCCGGATTAAAATTATATTTTAAAAACCCGCCGGCTGCACCGGCCAAGGCAAGTGCTATACAGGCTAAATCGACTTGCCCCATCTGCAACAACAGCGTAAAAATTGCCAAGCAGGAAATCAGGGAAATCCCTGCTGCCAGACCGTCAAGTCCGTCAATTAAGTTTACAATATTGGTAAATCCTACAATCCAGAAGATTGTAAGCGGTACGCCTAAATAGCCCAGGTACCATAAGTGGCCCCATGGATTTGTAATAAACTCTACCTGATTTCCAAAAAGTACTACAATAACTGCCGCTATAATCTGGCCGGTGAGTTTAGTTTTCGGGCCGATCTGTTTCACATCGTCCCAAATCCCCACGCCTACTAGCACAATGGATCCAAGTACTAATCCTAAGATCGACTTTACATCTTGTACAGTATAAAGGACAGACGCCATATAACCGATAAAAATGGCCAAGCCGCCCAAACGAGGCATCATGCCGTGATGCACCTTACGCGCATCCGGTTTATCGACCGCCCCGATTTGTATCGCCAACCGTTTAATCAGCGGTGTAATCGCAAAGGTAATAGCAAACGCTATCACAAATGCCCACACGTACACCGTCATTCTCGCACCTCCTCGTGCTGGTTCTTAGTTTGTCAGACTGCGGATTGGAGCCGGAATTCGGCCTCCACGTTTAATAAATTCTTCCGCGCTGAACGGACTTACTTCAATAATCGGACAATATCCCAGTAAACCGCCGAATTCTACCATTTCCCCTACGGTTTTACCCGGTACAGGAATAAGGCGAACCGCCGTCGTTTTGTTATTAATCATGCCGATAGCCGCTTCATCGGCAATGATTGCTGAAATGGTTGCCGCCGAAGTATCGCCGGGCACTGCAATCATATCAAGACCTACGGAACATACGCAAGTCATGGCTTCTAACTTATCAAGGCTTAAGCTGCCAACCGATACGGCATCAATCATGCCGCGGTCTTCGCTGACAGGAATAAACGCGCCACTCAGGCCGCCTACGTGAGACGAAGCCATAAGGCCGCCTTTCTTAACCGCATCATTGAGTAATGCCAATGCGGCCGTCGTGCCATGTGCACCACAGGACGTAATGCCCATTTCTTCCAATACGTGCGCCACAGAGTCGCCCACGGCCGGAGTCGGTGCCAAGGATAAATCAATAATACCGAATTTTTTATTCAGACGGCGCGATGCTTCCTGCGCCACTAACTGACCTACACGGGTAATCTTGAACGCGGTCCGTTTAATGGTTTCCGCCACTTCATCGAAGGACTTACCGCGCACCGCTTCCAATGCATGTTTCACTACGCCCGGTCCGCTGACACCTACGCTAATCGTAGTATCGCCTTCCGTAACGCCGTGGAACGCACCGGCCATGAACGGATTATCTTCTACAGGATTACAGAAAATAACCAGCTTTGCACAACCTAAGGCATCCTGATCAGCTGTAAGATCCGCCGTCGCTTTAACGATTTCGCCCATCTGTGCTACTGCATCCATATTGATGCCCGCTTTGGTAGAGCCGATGCCTACGGAGCTGCACACAATATCTGTAGTCGCTAACGCTTCAGGAATAGACGCAATGAGGCGTCGGTCCCCTTCCGTATAGCCTTTACTTACTAACGCGGAAAAACCGCCGATAAAGTTTACGCCAATCGTTTTGGCCGCCCGGTCCAAGGCTTTCGCCACCGGTACATAGTCAGTCAAATCGCTGCCTGCCGCCACGAGAGAAATTGGAGTTACAGCGACGCGTTTATTAATAATCGGTACGCCGAATTCCTTTTCAATCGCTTCGCCGGTAGACACCAAATGTTCCGCTTCCTTCGTAATGTGATCATAAATGCGGTCACATAATGTGTTGCCGTCGGTTGCGGTACAACCCAACAAGCTGATGCCCATCGTAATGGTACGCACGTCCAGCTTATTGTCGTGGATCATACGATTCGTTTCTAAAATATTATCAATACTTAACATATGATCACCTACCCTATGCGGTGCATGCTCACGAAAATATCTGCATGCTGTGCCTGAATCTGAACGCCTAGGGATTCTCCTTCCTTAGCCAATTCCTGTTGTACAGTAGCTAACGAATTCTGATCATCCGTTTCACACATCATAATCATATTAAACATGCCATCTAAAATCGTCTGATTAATAGACACAATATTCACTTCATTTTTAGCCAACACAGCGGCTACTCGTGCGATAATGCCCACACGGTCTACCCCGACTACCGTCACTACAATTTTCATATTCTTCACCTTTTTCTCTCTTACCTATCCCGAATTTAAGAAGGTTATTAAATAATAAAATATTATAGCATTTTTAGCCTACGACTGTCTATTTACCTATGGCTTTATTTACCTATGGCTTTATTTACCTATGGCTTCATTTACAATTTGCTGTCCCTGTTCAATCAGTTCATCCAAGGCATCTTCGCCGTTAAACGTTTCTGCATAGATTTTGTACAGGTCTTCCGTACCGGACGGACGGGCTACTAAGAAGCCGGACTTCGTGCCGATACGTACGCCGCCGATGGCAAGGTCATTATAAAGGGATGTCGTACGTACAGATTCCACTTCTTCACCGCCCAGCACTTTCGCTTTCACGTCCGCCGCAGACAAGCGGCTGAGACGTTCCTTGCTTTCCTTGGAACACGGTGCATCGACGCGTTTAAACTGAGGCGCACCATACTGTTCGGTCAGCAAATTATAATGATCCACCGGGCTCTTTCCTGTGGACGCCATAATTTCCATGGCCAAGAGAGCCATAACCATACCGTCTTTGTCCGTAGTCCATACGGTGCCGTTCTTCATAAGGAAGGACGCGCCGGCACTTTCTTCGCCGCCAATGCCGATACGGCCATCAAATAATAATTCCGAGAAATACTTAAATCCAACCGGTACTTCGTATACCGGCAAATCATGGTCTGCACAATATCTATCCACCAAGGCCGTTACAACCGCTGTCTTGCCGAAGCCTTTGTCGGACCATCCGCGTGTTTCAAACAAATACGCACCTGCTACGGTCAGGAAATGATTCGGTGGAATCAACCCTTCCGCTGTTACAATGCCGTAACGGTCGTAGTCAGGATCATTGCCCACAGCCAAATCATAGGCGCCAATCTGACGAATTACATCAGCCATGGCATAAGGAGACGAGCAGTCCATACGGATAACTCCGTCATGGTCATAGGTCATAAAGCTGAATGTAGGATCAAACTCGCTATTAATAATAGTAAAACCTAAATCATACCGTTCATTGATGGCCTTCCAGTAGTTGGCACCACTGCCGCCCAAGGCGTTTACCAATACTTTCAGCTTAGCCTGCTGAATCGCTTCAATATTAATTACCTGGGACAATTCATTTACATATTGGCCCTTGAAATCATAGGCCCATTGTAAATGTTTATCTATAGTATTAAAATCCTGCCGTTTAATGCCTGCACCGCCGTTAGCGATGTATTCATTAGCCTTATTTTCAATCCACTTCGTAATATTCGTGTCCGCCGGGCCGCCATTTACTGCATTGTACTTAATGCCTCCCTGATCCGGCGGATTGTGAGACGGTGTAATTACAATGCCGTCCGCATAGCCTTTGCCCACACGTTTTTTCAAGTCATCGCTTACATCAGGATTACTCAACTCCCGGTCGATAATTTGATTGTAGCGAATGATAGCACGGGATACGCTCGGTGTAGGGACAAAATCTTCCCCTTCGTCAATCGCTGCCACTACCTGGTTGGCCGCCAATACTTCCAACACTGTTTTGCGGGCCGGAATAGACAACGCGTGTGTATCATGACCAACAAAGCATACGCCGGTGGCGCCAAACTCACGACGGCCGTCACAAATAGCCTGTGCAATGGCCGCCACATGTAAATCATTAAAACTGCGAGCCAAAGATTTGCCGCGGTGACCTGATGTACCGAACGAAATTCGTTCCCCTTTATTTTCATAGGAAGGCACCAAGTTATAATAGGCTTCCTCTAAAATTCCAACTTGTACGCAATCCTCCGGACGCACCTTCAATCCTGCCAACTCACTAATCATCTACTTACCTCCTTCAGATTATAAGCGTTGCCTCAAACCTCTTCTAGTACTGAGATTATGAGCCTCGCCTCAAACTCTCTCTCCACCTAACATTATAACTACTCGCGGCTTAAAATTATAAGCTGCGCACTAACTAACAGTTTAAGCTACACACTGTTTTCGTGACGCTAACTGTTATCTCAAGTTTCACTTTTTAAGCTTCACTTTGCTCCCGGGAAGCTGCGCGCTCCCGTTCTGCTTTATCGTGGGCTTCACAAATAGCCTTCCTTACAGATTCGTCATTTCTGAACGTAAATCCTTGTCCGATAACTTCCGCCACATCGGTAATCATCATAAAGGCACCCGGATCTTCCGCCTGAACGGCTTCTTTCAACTTGGCCACCTGCATAAGGCCTACTACAACGAGAATTACCTGCTTGTGTTCGTGCGTATACGCCCCTTCCCCTTCGAGAATGGTGGCGCCGCGACCGATTTTATGGAGTATCACATCACACACGCCCACCGGTTTACGCGACACAATGAAGATTGCTTTTCGCTGGGAAAACCCGATAATAACTTTATTCGTTAAATGAGCCGATATATACGTACTGATTAGCGTAATCGCCGCCGATTCAATACTGATAATAATACCGGCCACCACTAGAATCATAACATTAATAACTAATACAACACTACCGATTTGCAAGCCGTAATATTTTCGAATGATTAAGGCAATCGGGTCGAGGCCGCCCGTGTTGCCGCCTGCCCGGTACACTACACCGAGGCCGAAGCCGCAAAAAATACCGCCCAAAATGGAGCCTACAATGGGGTCATGAGTCAATTCATAAGTACTTAAAAAGTGAAATCCGTCAATCATATAGGATGACACAACAGTACCGAAAATTGTCATAAATAAATGCCCGCGCCCCAACCAGCGATAGGCTGCGAATAACACCGGCACGTTTAAAATCAGGTTCATTGTCCCCACGGGAATATTAGTTATATAGTATAAAATTAACGCAACCCCACTGATGCCGCCACTAACTAACTTATGCGGCACGATAAACGCATCAATCCCTACCGAGAAAAATAACGTTCCCAAACTCACTTTCAAGAGCGACAATATCGTGCTCTTCCACTGCTCTGCGGTCCAGTCCAATTTCATAGGGCCTCCTCGAAAAGAGAATACACTCTTTTCACACCTTACTATTTTCTAACAAAATCACATCCCCTACGTGAAAACTCCCTCCGGCTTTAGTCGCATTTCTAAGCTGAAGCCGTATTTCTCAATAGTAATTTATTATATATCTATTTATTTGTTATTTGCTTGTTTGTATCTACTTGTTTGTATCTACTTGTTTGTATCTACTTGTTTGCATCTGCTTGTTTGTATCTGCTTATTAGTATGTACTTTTTTATTTGCTTGTTTTTATTTATCTGCTTCATCACCGGTTTCAACAGATTTACAATCCGCCTCACTCAGCGCCCGTTCCACGCCGGCCGGTTTTACAATCGGCATTGTGAAGCCTTGGCCGATAACTTCCGCCGCATCGGTAATAATCATAAATGCGCCCGGATCAACTCTCTGCACATAGTCCTTTAACTTCGCTACCTGCATGAGCCCTACAACGACCATAACTACCTGGCGATGCTGGTGCGTGTACGCCCCTTCCCCATCTAACAATGTGGCGCCGCGCCCCATATTATTAATAATCAGCTCGCAAATTTGGTGCGGATTGGACGAAATAATAAACGCCGCCTTCCGCTGGTTGAAACCTACAACCACTTTATTCGTAACCATGCCCATAACATAGATACTTACTAACGTAATGGCCGCCGCTTCTACGCTTACTACAATAGCTGCGGCGATAAGAATAATTACATTAATACCGAAAATGATACTGCCCATCTGCAGGCCGTAGTATTTTCGAATAATCAGCGCAATCGGATCAAGACCACCCGTATTGCCGCCGGAGCGATACACAACGCCCAATCCAAGACCGCACAGAATACCGCCAATCAGCGACCCCACCAAAGGTTCACTGGTCAGGGCGTAATCTTCCATAAAGGTCAACATGTTAATACATATAGATATAACGATGGTCCCGAAGATAGTGATGCCCACATGCCATCGTCCGAGCCATCGATAGGCCGCATAGAGTATCGGAATATTTAAAATCAGGTTCAATGTACCGACCTGAATACCCGTCATGTAGTAAAGCATTAGGGCTACCCCGCTTAAACTGCCGCTCACCAACTTGTGAGGAACAATAAAAGCATCAATCCCTATTGCGAAAATAATAGATCCAATCGTCGTCATTATCAGCGCATTCGCTGTTTGCCGCCACTTCATCAGTCAAGTCCTCCAGAAATTGAAATTTATCCCCTAATAGCTTATAATTTTAATAGCGTATATTCTTTCGTATACATTATACATAACTTTATAAACAGTTCTTATATAATGATTACTTGACTCTCTCATATACGTTCATATTAACCTAACCACTATATAATTTCAACCGGAAAAACAAGATTCAGTCCAACTATAGTTTCAACTGAAAAACAATTTTCGGTCCAACTGAAAATAAATAAACATAAAAGGAGTTACTACATGGAACAATTGAGTTTCAGCAAGATTAATATTGGCCTCGCCATTTTAGGTAAACGAGACGACGGTTACCATAATATCGACACCGTATTTCAATCCATCTATCTTGGAGATTCTTTATATTATGCCAAGCATCATTCCGTCGTATTCTCCGGTATGGCACCGGATTTGCCGCCTTACATGCAGAACATGATGGCCTACGATGAAACAAACCTCGCTATGAAGGCCCTTCGCGCCATTCAAGCCTATACAGGTTGTAAAGAAGGGGCCGCCATTCATCTTATGAAACGAGTTCCTCCCGCAGCCGGTCTCGGTGGTGGCAGCGCCGATGCGGCCGCCATGCTTCTTGGACTGAATAAATTCTGGGACCTGCGCCTCACTGAAGCGGAACTGATGGACATGGCCAACAAACTCGGCTCCGATGTGCCGTTCCTCATGCGTGGCGGTACAGCCCGTGGCACCGGCCGTGGCGAAGTATTGGAATACTTACCTACCGGCGAGCCTCATTGGCTGTTAGTTGTAAAACCGGAACTATCCGTTTCCACAGCTGACGCATATGCGCGCTTCAACGGACAATCACACGTCACATCCGCTACGATTGACCATGTAGTCGAAGCTGTCAAAGAAGGGCAGATTCGTGAAGCAATGGAACGAAGCGGCAACACCTTTGAAGAGCTTTTATTCCCGATTCATCCGGAGTTAGCAGAAATAAAACAATTTTTTATCGACCGAGGCTATACGACCATCATGACAGGCAGCGGTCCGACTATGATCGTATATTTACCGACAGCCCGCGAAGCCTTGTCCTTGCAAGATGAAATCAAAGCAAGCGGACACACTTGGCTGTCCTTAATCACTAAAACTCATGGCAAGGAGGCTTTACAATAATGTCTAAAGATATGGGCCGTTTACAACCAATTTCCCTTACCTCTTACAAACCACTTCGCGAAGTAGTTTGTGAATCTTTGCGCCAAGCGATTCGCGACGGCGTATTTAAACCGGGCGAACGCCTTATGGAGATTCCGCTCGCCGAAGAACTCGGCGTAAGTCGTACGCCAGTGCGTGAAGCCATCCGCAAACTGGAACTGGAAGGCTTTGTCGTTATGCTTCCTCATCGCGGTACCTATGTGGCAGATATTTCCCTGAAAGACATTGCACAAGTCTTTGAAATCCGCACCGCCTTGGAAGAATTGGCCGCAGCCTTGGCCGCTGAACGCATCACTCCTGATGAAGTTGAGTACTTGGAACGTCTCCTCGTAGAAATCGGCACTTACATGGAAGAAAAAAATATGGATAAGATCGTCGAAGCCGACATTAACTTCCACGAAGTACTCTACAAAGCATCTCGCAACGAGCGCCTGGTGGAAATTATCCATAACTTGCGCGAACAAACCTATCGTTTCCGCACCATGTCTATGAATCAGCCGGGCCGTCTCGTTAAAACCTGGGAAGAACATCGCCTGCTCGTAGAAGCCATTGCTGAACGCAATAGCGCGGAAGCCCGTGAAATTGCACGCATGCACATGGAACATTCCGAACAAACCCTTCTCAAGGGACTTCACATTGGCGACAAAGCGGCGGAACAGCAATAACGTGGTGAAACACTAAATCAAATAACAAAAACTCCTTTCAGCATATGCTGAAAGGAGTTTTCTTTTTGCTTATTTCAAGTTTTCGTTCAAGCTTAAAATACGTTCACGCTGAAATTATTTTAGGCTTTTATTTTAAGCCTTTACTCTAAGCTTATTTATGTTTTCCCTTACAAGTAATGTCCCCGTTATAGTGCAACTATATCACTCTAATTAAACGGAGAAGTATGGCGGACGGTATTGGTGGCCTTCTTTCATTTTCACCTTGCAGCTCAATTCCCGTGCCACCAGTTTAAATACGGACGTAGCTTTCAACATAGCCTCAGGATAATCCCAATCATGCTGCCCCGTATAGTGATGCATAATCATATTGAGCGCCTTTTCTTTTTCTTCTACATCTTCCACAAGAGATGCA
This sequence comes from Veillonella sp., assembly GCF_018364065.1. GTDB lineage: Bacteria > Bacillota > Negativicutes > Veillonellales > Veillonellaceae > Veillonella_A. The sequence continues at coordinate 226,263 of NZ_JAGZMO010000003.1, read as the reverse complement.
TCGGATGTACCGATAACGCTGTAGAATGTGGAGGAATGGTCACAAGCTGTATCAGCAGTTATCAATTCCTGCCCGCCATCCATTTCAAAAGCTGCATAACCGGTGCTCTTAATTAAATCCACTTTACGACCTGCCGCCGCACCATGGCAATAGAATACATGCTTGCCATTTTCCATTGTGTGGGCAAAATGCAACGGTACGATGTAAATATCATCCCCATCACGGAGCCCCAATCGAATTGCTTTACAAGAATTAATCAATTCGACAATTTGGCTTTCATCTGTTACTTCTCGATCATGACGACGCATAATATAACCCCCTTAATAAAAAACCTCTAATCTATCCTTTTAAGATCCCTTACGAATCCCTTAAAAGACATATTAACCCTTTTACGATTTTTAAAAGTCATATTAATAAATCAATCTCTTCTTATTATAAGTATACCGCAAATACACTTACAAAAGAAGGTTTGAAAAAAGCGCTTCATACATATCTTCAAAGACCTAACGATATGTACGAAGCGCTTTCGCTCACTACCCGGTGGCAGTCATGTTATTTAATTAGTCTAAATTAATCGTTGTGTGTAGTCAAAAATTCAGCTAAAGCGGCAACGGCTTCGGCTTCATCGGCACCTTCAGCAGAAATCAATACTTCTGCACCTTTTGTAGCGCCTAAAGTAAGCACGGTTAAAATAGATTTTGCATCAGCTTTCTTTTCACCGATGGAAACGGTAATTTTAGAAGCAAATTTTGCAGCTAATTGAGTAAATAATGTAGCAGGACGTGCATGTAAACCTGATTCATTAGTAATGGTTACTTTTTGTTCTGTCATGAGTCTTTCATCCTTCCAAAGTTGTATTAAAAGAATATATTTGTATATTCCTAATATACTGTTTATTTTAGTATAGAGACTCACATTTTGCAATAACAGTTTTACGCATATGGTCTCTAAACTTAAATAATATAATTTCTAAATTCAATTATTTCTTTACCGGTCCGCCTCAAAGCAGGGCCCAGCATATCTTCGTACGGCTTATAACGAAATGCCTTTTTCCGTTAATACGGACTTGGCGTATTCGGAAATCTCATGAGCAGTGCTCATGCTGAGCGCTTTAGCTGCCACTTCTTCACATTCAGTCACTGTAACAGAACGTACAATTTCTTTAATAACAGGAATGGCGGACGCACTCATACTGAATTCATCGAGACCTAAGCCGATAAGAATCATAGTTGCCAATGGATCGCCGGCCATTTCACCGCACATACCGGTAATATGATCCACTTTATGACCTGCATCAATCGTATTTTTAATGAGGCGCAATACAGATGGATGAAGCGGTTGATATAAATTGCCGATTTTTTCATTCATGCGGTCTACTGCCAAGGTGTACTGGCACAAGTCGTTGGTACCAATACTGAAAAAGTCTACATGAGGCGCAAACAAGTCGGCCGATACGGCAACGGATGGAATTTCCACCATGATGCCCACTTCAATATCTTCGTTAAATGCAATGCCTTCCGCACGCAATTCCGCTTTCGCTTCTTCAAGAACCACATTGGCCGCCTTGATTTCATCGATGGACGCAATCATAGGATACATAATCTGTACGCCGCCGAACGCACTGGCTCTTAAAATCGCGCGCAACTGCGTTTTGAAAATATCAGTGCGGTCCAAGCTGATGCGAATAGCGCGGTAACCTAAGAACGGATTCAATTCTTTTGGAAGCTGTAAGCATTTTAATTCTTTGTCGCCCCCAATATCCATGGTTCGGATAATAACCGGTTCACCATGCAAACGCTCCGCCACTTGTTTATAAACAGCAAACTGCTCATCTTCCGTAGGTAGGGCATCATTTTTCATATATAAGAATTCTGTACGGAACAAGCCGATACCTTCAGCCCCCAAGTGAACAGCATGACTTGCGTCCTGCGCCTTGCCCACATTGCCGAAGAGTAAAATTTTCTTGCCGTCTTTTGTTACAGAAGGAAGCTCTGCCGATTGTTTTAATTCTTGCAAATGCGCACGATATGCGTCAGCTTCTTTGGAGTATTTGGCAAAATCTTCATCAGACGGATCGAGGAGCACTTCGCCTTCGGTTCCTTTTACGACCGCTTTTGTGCCGGTAACGATATCGTCGATAGAGCCCACACCCATAACAGCCGGAATTTCAAGAGTACGAGCCATAATCGCCGCATGGCTGGTAGGGCCGCCGCTGGAAGTAACAAGACCTTTTACGATATTTTTATCCAAGGAAGCCGTATCAGATGGTGTCAAATCGTCAGCCACTAAAATAACCTGGCCTTCCAAATGCGCCAAGCCGCGTGGGCTCATGCCCAACAAGTTGCGAAGCAAACGGTCCCCAATATCTTTAATATCAGCGCCGCGTTCACGCATGTATGGATCATCCATGGCGAGGAACATATCAGCAAAGGTATTAACCGTCTGTTCAGCCGCAGCCGCCGCAGACACACAACTGCCCGTTACGAGACCCTTAATGCCGTCACTCAACGACGGATCCTGTACGATCAATGTATGTGCTTCGAAAATTGCCGCTTCCGCATCACCCATTGTTTCGCGAGCTCGTTCCTTAATCGCCTGCAATTGTGCCACCGTTGTTTCAATCGCTTGATCCAATGCCGCCAATTCGGACTGCACTTCAGACTCTTCAATCGTCGTCTTATTAATTACAATCGATTCCTGCTTATACACGTACACGGTGCCTGTACCAACGCCGCGTGCTCCTGAAATACCTGTTAGTGTTACCTGTGCCATAATGACCTCCACCATATATTATTGAATTCACTTATTAGCAAGTTTATCAGCAAGTTACTTTCATCACTTACCTTCAAAGCTTACATCTCTGTTTCAAACACTTCCGCTGCGGGACCGGTCATAAATACTGTACCGTCCTCTTCGTAGCGAATGTGCAATGTCCCTAAATATACATCCACATCCACTTCGCGGTCAGTAAGACCATTTTCAAATGCCATAATTACACTGCCGCAGCAACCTGTGCCACAAGCTAATGTTGCGCCGGCACCGCGTTCCCATGTGCGCACCTTAATGTGTTTGCGGTCCACCACTTCCACAAAATTCACATTCGTGCCACGAGGGAATAATTCGTGTTTTTCCAACTTCGGACCTAAGGTTGTGAGCGGCACCTGCGTTACGTCGTCAACGAACACTTCTGTATGTGGTACCCCCATCAACACGGAGCTGATTTCATAGGTGTCTCCATCAACAGTAACCGGTACATTCTGTACCATAGGCGCATCGTAGTCCATTGGGATCTGACGAGCTTCGAATTCAGGCTTGCCCATATTTACAGTTACCAAATCGACCTTGCCGTCTACCACAGTCAGCTGAGGCTCCATGATGCCTGCCAACGTTTCAATGGTAAACTGCTCTTTCGTGATAATCCCGCGTTCATAAACATATTTAGCAAAGCAGCGGATGCCGTTGCCGCACATTTCCGCTTCACTGCCGTCCGCATTAATAATGCGCATGCGCGTATCCGCAATCGTGGACGGTACCACTACCATGATGCCGTCACCACCGATACCCGTATGGCGATCACATAAGGCAATCGCTGTGTCTGTATAGTCCTTATTAGCGCCGTTTTCATCAACAAACACGACAAAATCATTGCCAAGACCATGCATTTTTGTAAGTTTCATAAAGGATCTCCTTTTTACTCTCTCCCGGAATATAATCATGTTATGAAAAATTTCATGTTCGCTCTCATAAACCTCGAAGGCCTGAAATGACAGCATTCCCGCCACTTCAAAGGTCCTTCTTCCCCTGCAATCTATTCATAGCAAACATTCGTATTTTTAATGTTAAATGTATTATAACATAGACAGTTACATTTAACAGTATCCTGCGCCCCTATATAAACACTAAATTTTCAGCTTTTGAATCATGTGATTTTAGTCTCAAAGCTATATATAAATTGAATAAAGCATTTATTTTACATAAGTTAAAACTTTTCTTTTTTATAAGGAATTTAAACTCTTAATTTTTCAAACAGTTTACTCCTTATTTATATATAACTAAAATGTACTGCTCTCGTATTTTAAAATTATAAATCTTGCCTTCTTATATTATTAAAATACATTATGTAATGTTTATATTTTGACTTATGGGCTTATATTACTACGACTTTCATTCAATGAACAATACAATTTATGCATAGAGATACGTAAACTTGTTTTCGCTGCCCCAATTAGGCAAACATTCTATAAATTCTATATAATTTATAAATAAATATATTGCAATCAATGAAATTGAAGCCACTTTTTTCAGCTTTTTTAGCATTTTTTGCCCTGCAAATACTTTACATTACCTATATTTTTTGGTAATTCTTATACATAACCTTTACAGTATTCTATTGTTTTTACTATTTTCTTGCCAAAAGTTTACTCATTATCATTTACTTTCAGTATTTACTTTTGTTTTGAAAATACAGTGTTTACGCTATTTTTACGAATGCCTGCCATCTTGATTATTCGTTTAAGTTATAAACACCCCATAATAATTCAAAATTATCGATATAAAACACTGGACTTTTAATATATTTATGCTACTATTAAATAAGAGATATCAGTAATTGTAATCATCGCCGGTAGAGTTACGTATTTGGTCTATTTTTCAAATCCTGAAATGATATTTTATAATTATTTTCAGAATATTTATACGCAAGCTGGCCGGTTATGAGAAAATGGCAAGACGAAAGGAGGTTACTGAATATATAGTTTTATAACTAACCTATATATGTTTTAACCGACATACAGTCATGTCGATTGATAGTATTGGTAATGTTACCATGTAGGTTTTATAGGGAAAGGATGATACCTCAATGACTACTCTCTTTGCATTGATACCGCTCTTATGGCTCATTGTAGCACTGGCCATTCTCAAAGTGCCAGCTTGGAAAGCCTGCGGTCTAGCAGCGATTGTTACATACATAATCGCCATTACCCACTTTGACAAATCTCCAAGCATTATGTTTACAGGTGCTTTGGAAGGCGTAGCACTCGCCATCTGGCCGATTCTCTTAGTTATTACGGCCGCAATTTTTACGTACAACCTGGTGGTACACACCAAAGCTATGGATACGATTAAAATGATGCTATCATCTGTTACTTCCGATATGCGTATCCTTGGTCTTTTATTAGCTTGGGGCTTCGGTGCCTTCATGGAAGGTATGGCCGGCTTCGGTACAGCCGTTGCGATCCCTGCAGCTATGATGGTGGCAGTAGGCTTCAACCCGCTAAAATCCATTTTAGCCTGTTTAGTAGCTAACTCCGTACCAACTACATTCGGTTCCATCGCGATTCCGACTACAACCTTGGCCACACTTACCGGCCTTGATCCTGTTCATTTAGGTACATTTATTTCTGCACAATTATTTATTCTTAATGTGGTTGCTCCATTCTTCGTTGTTGGTATTATCGGCGGCGGTTTCAAAGCATTAAAAGGCGTTTTCACAATCACCTTGCTGGCAGGCCTTGCCTTAGCAATTCCTGAGTTGATCATCAACATGTCAGCCGGTCCTGAATTATCCGTAATGGTGCCTTCCATCATTATCATGGGTGTGATCATCCTCGGTGCAAAATACTTACCAACTAATGATCCTGAATATAAAGTTGAAACAACAACTGAAAAGATTACTACATCACAAGCTCTAACAGCAGCTATTCCATTCTTATTAATCGTTGTATTCTTGATCTTAACTTCCAAATTGGTTCCTGCCATTAACGGTCCATTGGCATCTATTAAAACATCCGTGCCTATTTATACTGGTGAAGGTGCAAAACCATATACCTTCGTATGGATTGCGACACCTGGTATCATGATCTTCTTGGCAGCCTTCATTGGCGGCTCCATTCAAAAAGCCGGTTTTGGTGAAATGCTCGGCGTTTTGAAAAAGACAATGGTAAATCTGAAATTTACGTATATTACGATCATCTCCGTTGTTGTTACTGCTAAGTTGATGACTTACGCAGGCTTAACTTCCGACATCGCCAGATCCTTAGTATCTGTTACCGGTGAATTCTATCCGGCTTTCGCTCCATTAGTTGGTGCGTTAGGCGCATTCATTACCGGTTCCGGTACAAATGCGAACGTATTGTTCGGACCATTGCAGTTAGCTGCAGCACACGACTTGAACCCTGCATTTACAGAATTACCACTTTGGTTAGCCGGCATTAACTCCGGTGCGGCCGGTATCGGGAAAATGTTCTCCCCTCAAAGTATCGCTATCGCCATCGGCGCCGTTGCTCCTGCTCTTGATGCATTCATCGAAAGCAACAAAGTGGGCGATTCCGAAGCTAACGAATTACGCGAAAGCATTAAAGCTAACGTAATCATGGTTTCCGTTCTTAAATACTTCATCATCTTCATCATTGCTGACGGATTAATCTCCTACTTCGGCATCAACTTCATCCATGTAGTTCTTGGATTACTCGGCAAATAACCGATTTCCTCAAGCAAGGACATCCTCGAAAATAAGTTGTTGAGCGATGAAATGACTGACACTTAAATCTTGATTGAATGATGAATTCTCAAAGGATTTAAGTGTTAAAGTTCAAATGATTAAAACCTTAAATAGTATGTAAAACAAAACCTGCTACCTTGGTTCCCCCCGGTAGCAGGTTTTTGTTTGTCTTTATTCACTTTATAACTTATTTCTTTTCCCTGATTTTATTATCTTTCAAGCGAAGCGACTTCAAAAACACCTTCTGCTCATCCGTAAGTCGGCGGCTTTCCACGCCCTTCTGAATACTCTTATTATGCGTCCATACATCCAGCTTCTTCTCCGTCAAAAACGGCACCACATCTTCGTAATTAAATGCCAAAGCCGTCGCAAAGTACCAGGCAATCATCATATTTACATAATATTCATCACTGCGAAGCGCCGCGATAGCCTCAGCCTGATCTACTTTAAACGTAGGACCCAAGAAAAACGACATGAACATACTAATGCCAAAGCGAATTGTGTATGGCTGATCCGACTGAATCCATGCATACGCCAGCGGTTCCAATTCAGCCAGATGATCATTAAAAATCTTAGGCACCAAGGTATCGCATGTGCCCCAATTATCTACGTAAGGCAAAAAGCGATTTACCTCTGCCACAACCGCTTCAAAATCCTTCATATCCGACAAAAGCACTGCATGTAGTTGATTCTCCTCAAAATACGTATGTGGCAGGTCTTTTAAAAATTGAGCCATAACCTGTGGCTCTTTTTTTATTAACTGCTTCGCCAAGCGGCGCAACACGGGCGTGCGCACACCAATAAACGTCTCTTTATTTACATTAGGCGTTACCTTGCTCTGATACTCAATATACGCAGGATCACGATTTTCAAAAAGCCAATCTCGTACATTCATATCCATCGGAACCTCCTTTTATTGGCAAGAAATATAACATTGTTAACCCTATATTAGGTGCATATAGAGGCATATACACCTATATGCCTCTACCTCTACATTATCTAAATTTGTCTAAATTTGTCTATATAAGTCTTTCCAAATCTGATATAGATTGTATCTCATCAACATCGATACAAACAATACCTGCTTCTGCCAACACTGCTGCAAATACACCCTTTCCGGGAATCAAAGTCTTAGAAAACGTACCGTCATAAATCTCTTTCGAGCCACAAGACGGACTGCGCGATTGTAAAATGGCGAAGTGAACCTTCTCAGCCTTAGCAATCTGTAACGCTCGCTCAGCACCGATGCGAAACTCTGCATCCACAGACACGCCATCTCTAGTCATGACCTTGCCGTTAACAATCTCAGCCGGCACACGAGGAACGGGAAGACCACCCATTACCTCCGGACAGACAGGCACAACCTGGACCTCACCCTTATGAGAACGCAAAAACTCCGCCAATATTTCGTTGAAATTATTACCGCCGTTGTACTTGCAGTTTTCGCCCAGTAGGCAGGCGCTACATAAAATACGGATGCACATACTATCACCTTGATAGAATCATTTAAACCATAAAATTTTACAATACACTCAAACTCATCAATATGCAGCTTTTTTAGAGAGAAAATTCAGACCACACTAGTAAATACTACTATCAAACCATTTACACATTTCTCCCCCGTGATGAAGTTTAGAGTATATTAGTATTACACTACTCCCAAACAGATAAGAGTGAAAATCTTGATTTTGGGTTTACACCACACTAGTATTACACTACTCTCAAATCGCCCCTATAGAGGTTTTAGGATGATTTAGAATGTTTTATTTTTAGACTACACTAATATTACGCTACTCTCAAACACCCTCTAACGGCTACCTTTACGTTTGGTAAACTTAGGCCACATTAGTATTGCACTACTCTCAAATAAGCAAAGGTGGCGTTGTTTAAAGAGTGAGACTTAAGGCCACACTAGTATTACACTACGCTCAAACTACGCTGACTACGGTTTTTATTAAGTTCACACTTTAGACCACACTAGTATTACACTACTCTCAAACAGCGGATACGACAAAAGTTTTACCGCTTACGTTTTAGACCACACTAGTATCACACTATTCTCAAACCGCCGTATAGCACTAGTCATTGTACTATCAGTTTTAGACCACACTAGTATTGCACTACTCTCAAACACCCTAACATTGCTCATTCCCAGCATGGAGGTTTTAGACCACACTAGTATTGCACTACTCTCAAACATCACTTGCGCATCCTGAACTGTCCATGCAGTTTTAGACCGCACTAGTATTGCACTACTCTCAAACGCTCGCAATGTGCTGCATGGCAGCACTCTCGCTTTAGACCGCACTAATATTACACTACTCTCAAACTAGTGAAGGAGGTCTTTTATTCCTATATATGTTTTAGACTACACTAGTATTGCACTACTCTCAAACAGGGGCACAGGTTGGTATGGCTGCATTTAAGTTTTAGACCACACTAGTATTGCACTACTCTCAAACATCAATGGGGCAGACCTATGGGAAGAACTCGTTTTAGACCACACTAGTATTGCACTACTCTCAAACGGGGGTAAGGGCTGCTATTTTATGAGGCGTGTTTTAGACCACACTAGTATCACACTACTCTCAAACTACGCTGTTACTTTGACGCAACTTTGTATAGTTTTAGACCACACTAGTATCACACTACTCTCAAACTTAACTTCATAGTATCAACAACCGATCTGTAGTATTTACAACTTCAGTTTTTACTTCCCCAACCAAAGTCTCCATCTTCGAAAATTGTTTTTCCGTAATTGTCAGCATTTGAACTAATCCATCCGGTGGCTTTTGCCACCGTACATAGCCATAATCTTATTTGCTTCCGTTTGATTAAGTACCAGTTTCGCATAAATCGATTCTTGCATCATATAAAAACCTGTTGCCAGCAAAAATTTTCTAAACGCTCGGTACGCTTTTCTATCCGCAGCCGTCTCTACCGGTAAATCAAACATAATTAGTACTCGCATAAATCTATAACTCATACTCCACTAACCTTATTAATCCCACATCATTTTCTTTCAAGGCATCAAAAATGCTTTGACAGTATATTTTTATAGCCCCACTCAAGTATTGCTTTGTCCCGTCAATCATTACTTCCGCATTTAAAAGATTAATCAAGTCATACCGCTGATTTTTAGTAAAATTTGCATGATTAATGCCAATTACATATTTATCAACAATACCTCTCAGAGGCTCAATTACGTCGCTACTCAAATTAAACGGATTAAATTGATTGCAATGACTTATCCCCAACTGTGTCAAATAGCCCATAGATACAATTTCCCTATTAATCGCCGAAAGCAAGATTGAATAGCCATAATCTAGCGCAGCATTAATATTATTATCATCATCTCTATAAAATAATTTGCCAAATAGAGAATTAAAATAAACTTTAGCCGCATGTCCTTCACGTTGTGAGTCATCATTAAAAGCCACTTCGGCTGCATAGGAATCCAATAGTTTATACTCCGGTTTATTCAAGGACTTTAAAAGTCTCGCCTGATTATGGATTTTTTCTTGCACGAGCACAGTCCAAACAGCTTGTTTTATTTCTTCCTTCCAAGCAATTTGTTCTCGACATCGCTTACTCGTATTATGACTGCCATACAACGCGACCAACTCACTGGCCGGATTATATTTTTCATCGCAGAAAATTATTTTCACCTTTGCCTTGATTAATTGATTAAGCAAAGCGGCGGTTAAGCTAACCGCCGTCGATGCTATTACTAACACTTGGATTTCATCAATATATATGCGTTCACTCCCCACATCTTTGCGAACAAACATATAATTCATTTTGAAATCAAGCTTCGCCCTACTATCTACCACTACCACACGCCACCCCATGTGATCAGCTCCTTATTTGCCCTTACTTTTTTGAAATAATTACATGTTCCTGTTGATACAAACCTGTAATTGACTTATTAATAATAACAAATTCGCTTAAGTTGGTCAGTTTCATACCTAACTTACATCTAGATGCCGTCAATCCTACAGAACTAATATCAAAAGTAGTTTTCTGATTAGTCAACAAATTCAACATTTCCAAAAGTAAATTACATTGACCTGTAATATCTAACTTCTTAAAATTATCAATCACCTGTTCTGTTCTAAATTCCGCTCCTCGATTCAACTTCATTTTCATGAATCTAGGGTTCTGCATTTTTTGCACCAGTTTCCCGTATATCTCTTCATTAAATACCACATTCACATAATCTGGATTTGGCAAATACTTATTGTTCTCATTATGACGAGATAAATATGTTTCTATTTGTTTAATTTTACGTATAATGTCTTTTTCTAATAGCACATCAACTGCTGAATCTAAACAAATTTGATTGCCTGTCTTCCCACCTACATAGTATAAGAATCCATTAATTCTAACCAATGATCCAATGCATAGTTTTTTATAGAGTAATTGAGCTGAATTGTACTTATTTTTATCTAGAATAGATAACATATAATCCGTATAATCATCATCTTCTTTAAATTGACTGACCTTGAGTAATGGAATTGCCACAATTTGTATATCAAAATCTTTTCCATTTTTCTTAATCAACTTAAAGATACTATAATAAGCATTTGTTATTTTAGTAAATCCACCATATTGTGTCACATCACTTAATACGGGATTCTTCGTTTTCAGCGGTGCATATCCTTCGTCTTTAGCAACATTTGCTTTATACACAGTTGCATCATAAAGCCCACCTTTTTGCTCAATCACTTTCTTAGTAACCTGCACGTCATTATTGGCCATCATTTTTTCTACGACAGGAATACTCACATCAGGATTCCAAATTTCACGGCCACTAACTTTCAACGGATAATCAAACATTTTGACTAGGTTATATGGGCGTTTTCTATTATTATCCTGCTGTTTTTTATTTTTAGCATCTTGCTTATTGAACGCCTCTTGTTCTTGCGCCTTCATAAGTTTTCGCGCTTGCTTAATATAATTCCGCGGATTATTAGTGAACTTTTCATGGTATACATTACCAACAACTACGTTCAAATACGCATCTTTTGCATGATGGTGAGAGTTCAGACTGCGTAATTTAACAAAATCCATCTTCTGTCGGAAAGCAGATACGTTCTCTGCTTTTACATAGCAAATTGTACTATCCGGATATAGTCGTTTCAATAAAGTAGTTACTGCTTTAACCGACTGATTTGTCTCTACCAACTGCCGATTCACAAAATCTGCCAATTCATCATCCGTCAACTCGGTCGTACGAATAAGTCGCTCATATTTTCTTTGACTGATCAGTTTCGAGTCCACTAAAAACTTCCAAAAACTAGCTCTCTTTTCCTGTATATCCGAATTCACCGGGTATTTATCTGTTTTTTTACTGTTTTCTGTTCTTAAGGCTAATACTAAATTATCCCAACTATCATCTTTCGTTACACTACGTGGGTAAATATGGTCAATATCATATTTATCCGTGAATAACTCATCAAAAATAATTTTATTTTCTGAATACATACAACGTCCCATTTGGGTGTAATAGAGGTATAATTTTTTAGATTGGAATTCACCAACGCCACGAGCTCTAATTTCAGCTTTCCAATCCTTCTCATTGTTCTTTATATCTTTATATAGCTGTAGCAATCGATCTTTACGAGCGGTCGTACGTTTTTTATCAGCCTGATTCGTCCGTGCCACTTCGACGAAGATTTTATTAGGTACGCCGCCACGCAGTTCGGCAATTTCATCCAATACACGCAAGGTTTGCCATACGGACCGCTTAACCGCTGGCGATACGTATAGTTCATCTACTAATTCATAATCCAATCCTTCCACCGGTTTCGTCCGTGCTTCATTGAAAGCCTCAACTTGTACTAAGTATGTATTATGGGAACTCAGCACTTCCATTAATGTTAATGGATTTTGTTCCATGCACTCTAAAATGCTACATTTCGGACCATCACCGGCAACGCCTATGATTTTCTTCAAGAAGGTTTCAGATAACCGGCCCCATTCGCGGTATTTTAAATTGACTAACTTATCTCGCTGTTCTTTCGTCAAAGCATCGCCAAATTCACGTTCTAAGGTACTCTTTAAAATTTTCTTTTCTTCACCAAATAGTGTGATGTATCGAATAATCGATTCTGCCATTTGATGATCAAAGTCTTCGCCTAAAATTCGAACCATATCTCGATAGGAGTAAAGATTACTCTTGATGTCAATATCAATACCGGTCAAAACGCCTTTACCATCAGTTGTTCCGGTGCGTTTTAAAAAATCTTTAATACGGCCTTCCGTCATCTTTCTATTGGATTGTTCAAAGCATTCTCTAATAAATCGTTGTTTAATATCATAAGGGAATGGTTTACCATTATAGCGCAAATTATTCACTTCGTTTAATAATACAAAGCGAGAATAAGCTAACGAATAGCGAGGCAACACATCTTCACCGATTAAATACGTGCATTTATTAGTCAGATTTTCAATAAATGCAGCAGCGGTGGCACTAATATCGACTTTTTCTTCAAAATTCCAAGGATATACCTTACCCGCTTCTTTACGAACTACCCAGGCAAAGCCTTCCTTTTTACCTTTATGAGCCGGGTTTAAAGGGCCTACATAATAAGGCACACGGAATGTCAACAATTTTACTATTTTCTCTGCCACTGTAAATCCACTGTCATCTTTTTCACTTAAAAATGCATATTTCTTACCTGCATTTTCTAACATTTTTTCCAATTCTTCTTGGTGCATTTGGTAAGGAATAACTCCATTATCTCGTACACGAAGTAAAGGCAAGAATGCATCCAATTCCATCAAGCGAAGAATTTCTGCCCGTTTGTCTTGATCCTGGCCATCAGCCGGAAGGCCTTCAATGGCGCCCTTTAAAAATTTATAAAATTCATCGCGTTCGCAACTTTTGCCGGCCTTACTCTTCCCAATGTAAGCCACATAATTATTGAGCTTATCTTTATCTTCTTTTAAAACATGAGCACAAACTTCTTTATAAGGTTTCAAAGCAGACTTTAATAACGTTAAATGTTCTTTGTGAGTTTCAAACGCATCAACTTTCGCTTCTGATAAAAATTTCCCATCCGGCTTAATACTCGTTAGAATCAATGCATCATATAAGGTTTTGCACCCATCCAAGGCAAAAATACTTTCACCTAAGACCGGTTCATAGTTTTCCCGTTCTTCCCAATATTCTTTACCTTTGAAAGTGATGCTTTTTACACTTTCATCCAGTTCTTTATATTCAGGCTCATTAAATAAATCAGCTAATGTAACCTTTAGACCTAATACCAGTGATGCAAAAGCTTTCGCCTGCTTTTTATAATCCTTATTCTCTATAGCACTTACAGCTGCTTTAGCCAAGTCGCTCCGCGTATGACCTTGGGAGATTAATATAGAAACAAAATCAACATTCTCAAAAGCGGCCCTAAGTGCACTAAACTCTGAACAAGACAGTGCTTTTGTTAATATGTCTTCCACACCACCCGACGTTTTTAAGGCTTCCCCTTCATATAAGAAGTTACCACGATATTTAATAATATGGTGTACCGCCAAAAATAAGAGTCGAATATCGTTAGGTTCTGATTCCATCAACTCTTTACGCAGATGGAATATAGTTGGATAATCCTTATAATAGTCTTTGTCCGTATAACTGCGACCATTAAACAAGAAATATTTGCCCGCTGTACTCTTATGTTCTTTCTTGTATTGACTTTCATGTAGTCGTTGATAAAATGATGGATCTACTTTAGCAATTTCTGCAGCAAATAACTCTTCCAAAATAGCCAAACGGTCATGGCGACGATCTAAACGGCGGCGCCACGAACGGTTTGTCCGTCTTACTTCCGCTGTTTTTCCTTCTGCAAATAAGCGACTTCCCCACATTCTTTTCCCTTTTGAGCGCAGTACTTCATAGTCCTTATTCGTCACGGCCCAACCTACAGAATTTGTTCCAATATCAAGGCCAACAAAATAATTCAATACCTCTTTCTTGGCATTGCTACTCTTTGCACCCATGAAACTCCTCCTTACCAATCTAATCAACTTGTAATTCCCATAAATCTTAACACTCATTTTAAATTTATAATTATCAAGATCCCCTACCTCGATAATCGTGTTGTTATAATTGACAAAATAGAGTGCAGTAATTAATATATAGGTATAGCTAGTGCTTAGACCACACTAGTATTACACTACAAGTTCAAATAAAGATTTATCGAAATTGCCTTCGGGCGGCTCGGTGTGAGCCATTTTATCTGAACTTTACTCGACTCTTTGGAGTCGAGTTTTTTTGCAATTTTTAGCAATATCAACTCTCATCATGAAAAATGTCATTATACTTTACATTATAGTCTGTTTACTGGTAGAATACAAATTCATCTTTAATATCTAACAAAGAATCTATTTATTAGGACTGTAGGATTTTTTTATTCTCTAAAAAAGGGTTTGCAACATATCTAAATTATGCTGCAAACCCTTCATTTTATGTCAAGCAATTAAATCATTATAGATTAAGTACTAACACTAAGACTCCGAATAAAATGAGTCTAATACATATGTTGTAACTGGTGTTATAAATAATTCATATTTTATAACTAGCCTAATTAAATCGCTACCATCAATTAATGTAATAGGCGTACCTTGGCGTGCAGCCTCTCTAGCGGCAGGAGTAAATCGATTATTAGTTATAAATACCCCATAATCAGCTTGATGTTTGTTCATCGCCCCAAGAAATTGATTAATATCAGCTGAGCCTACTGGATTGACATTAAATCGCTTACATTGTATAACTACCCTCGTTGTCCGAAAGTCATCATTATCAATATGATAACCATATCCATCTATTCCACCGTCATTTGATATATTAATACCTTTGTCAGTAAACTGTACCCCCATTTTAGTCAATAAAGCTCGTGAAAATTGTTCAAATTTAGCAGGCGACATATTGGATATAGCGCGCTGCAATTTCACCTTAACATTATCATTCACTTCATCATCAACTAATTTATTATCTTCCTCATTGCTATTAGGATTAACTAACGTTTGAGTATTATCCTTATTTTTTTGAGCCATTTCTATCCAATATGTTTTAGCCTTTTCTCTAACTTCTGATTCTACATCAAAATCATCAAGTCTAATACTTCTTCCGGCTTGAGTGAGTGTAATCATTGGTTTGTATTTTTCATAAAAAATAAAACCGACATAACTTAATTCTTTTATAGCTAAATTAAATTTAAAATCAAATCTTTTATATGGATTACCAGTTCTTCCAGAAGTATATATAGTTTGTTCAAATTGAGCTATATTTTCGTCCAGCTCACTGATTCTGTCTCTTATTTCTGAGCGCTCCAATTGGCCCCCAGCTTCCTGGAGTACACTAATAATCGGCTTTATCAAATATGATGTTTGTTCCTCTGATGTTAATGTATCAAAAAACATATTTATCCTCCCTACTTATTCTTCAACAGCCCCTTGTTCTTCAGATATTCCACGGCCACTTCGTTAGCGGAGCGTCCTTCTACGTCAACGGCGTAGTTCATTTTGAGCATTTCGTCGGTTGTAATCATATGGCCCAACTGGTTAAGTACAGGCACGATTTGTGGGTATTTTTCAATGGTTTCCGCACGTAATAGCGGTGCGCCCTGGTATGGTGGGAAGAGGCCTTTATCGTCTTCCAACATGACTAAGTCATGGGTAATGATTTCAGGGTCTGTGGAGAATACTTCGATTACGTCCACGTTGCCTTTATCGATGGCTTCATAGCGCAGGCTTGGCTCCATAGTTACTACGTCAAAGCTCAAGCCATACAGCGATTTCAGGCCTTTATTGCCGTCTTCGCGGTCGTTAAACTCCAAGGTAAATCCCGCTTTCGCAATACGTTCTACTTTACGCAAATCAGAGATTGTTTTCAATCCATGTTCTTCTGCATAGGATCTTTTCACCGCGATGGCATAAGTGTTCTGATACGCCATCGGTTCGAGGAGAACCAGGTTATCCTGTTTCTTAATGCCTTCTTTGGCCGCTTCGTAAACCACTTCCGGGTTATTCCCGATATTAGTCAACGGTGGTTGAAGGAGTGAAGAGGTAACTGTACCGGTAAATTCCGGATACATATCGATAGAGCCTTTTTTCAATGCCTCGTACAAGAAGGTGGTTTTACCAAAGCTTGGCTTCACTTCCACTTTTAAATTTGTCTGATCTTCAATCAATTCCTTGTACATATTAATCAGAATTTCCGGTTCTGATCCAAGTTTGCCCGCTGCCACCAATGTATTCCCGGACATGCCCATAATGCCGCCCACATTGATTGTGGACGTAACCAGTAATAACAAGGCGGCCGCAAAGGAAATGCCGATGGTGCGTAAGGATTTTGTTTCTAAAATTTTAATAATCCAGCTAAATAACACAGCCAACAACGCCGCCGAGATGGCCCCGATTAAAATTAAGGCCGAGTTGTTGCGGTCAATGCCCAGCAAAATAAAAGACCCCAGACCGCCTGCGCCGATTAAGGCGCCCAGTGTAGCCGTACCTATCAACATAACGGATGACGTGCGAATGCCCCCGATAATGGACGGCATGGCCAAGGTCAATTCAAATTTTTTCAGCTTCTCCCAGCGGTTCATACCGAATGCATCGGCCGCTTCCTGTAAAAGCGGATCAATGCCCTGAAGGCCCGTAATTGTATTTTGTAAAATTGGGAACAATCCGTAGATTACCAGAGCCACGATGGCCGGGATTTTACCAATACCCAATAAAGGGATAAACAAACCCAGCAATGCCAGTGACGGAATGGTCTGTAAAATGCCTGCCACTTGAAGCGTCAGTTCCGACGCTTTTTTATATTTAACGACGAAGATAGCGAACGGCACCGCCAATAAAATGGAAATAAACAAGGCAATCATGGAGATTTGCACATGTTCCGCCAGCAAGTTCAGCCACTCGCCCTGTCGTTCCACAAATGTATTAATTAATGTATCCATATGTATGATTCCTACCCTCTACTCTTCATAGAAAAAACGCTGTACCACTTCATGAGCCGGATGTTCCTTAATTTGTTGCGGCGTATCCAGCTGTACAACCTCGCCCTTGCTCATTACACAAATTCGAGTCCCCAGTTTCACCGCTTCCGCCATATCGTGGGTTACAAACACAATGGTCATTTTAAACGTTTCGTGTAAACTCTTAATCAGCTTCTGTAGCTGGTTGCGACTAATCGGATCCAGTGCGCTGAACGGTTCATCCATGAGGAGGATATCCGGTTTTGTAATAATGGCGCGCAGTATGCCCACACGCTGCTGTTCACCGCCGGACAAATCGCGAGGATAGCGATTCATATATTGTTCCGGATCTAAGCCGACCATATTCAAATAGGTTTTTACCGTTTTCAACCGTTCCTCTTTCGGCCAGCCCTTCATTTCAGGAATAATTTCAATATTTTCAGCCACTGTTAAATTCGGAAATAGAGCCCCCGTTTGCAGTACGTAGCCAATGCGCAAGCGCAAGGTACGCAACTCCATGTCGAGCGTATTTTCACCATCGATACAGACGGTACCTTCCGTCGGTGTGAGTAGACGGTTAATCATTTTCAGCGTCGTCGTTTTACCGCTGCCGCTGGTGCCTACGAGCACGAAAAACTCGCCGCTCTCAATGGTCATCGATACATATTGTAAGGCCGGCTTTTTATTATAAACCTTGCTTACATTCTTAAATTCAATCATTCATCTTCTCCTCTATATGAATCAGTTCTTCTTACACTATTCAGTGTTCCCAATGGTTTGCTCCAACGCTGCCGTATATTTATTGCTTAAGTTCAACAGCAGTACCTGCTCTTCAGCAGTCAGTTTATTCATCGCCATCTGCTCCGCTTTTTCCAAAGGTTCGAGGATAGTTGTAGCAAATGTATGTCCCATTTCAGTAAGACGGATCATTTTCGAACGGCGGTCCGGCGAATTTTCGTCAAAATAAATATATCCTTTTTCTTTAAACGCCTTAATCGTCGCATTCACCACCTGCTTCGTCGAATACGTAGCCTGCACAATACGATTCTGCGTAACCCCATGCGGGTTATAGTAAATCCACATCAAAATGAGCATCGACTTGCTCTGTAAGCCATGCTTACGTGCGTAATTTTCGAAAATAGAGAATTGCTTGTCTCTAATTCTTGAGTATGCCTTAGTGTGGTTAAACGAATCAATCATTAATCACAACAACCTTTCCGAAACTTTTCGAGCCTTCCAAATAGGCCTGCGCCTCTCTGATTTCAGCCAAGTGGAATACCTTTTCCGGACTTGCATCCACCTTATATTCCTCTATAAAATCAAACAACTCTTGCAGCATTGTTCCGTTCACAATGCCCGAATAAAATCCGGTCAAATACTTACCGGCGCCCAGTTCAGTAATGAGGTCAAATCCTTCTAACGTCCATTGCCCGCCCAAAAGACCGGTGTTACATAAAATACCTTTTTCTTTTAGATGCGCCACGCTGTCTCTCATAGCGAATGGTCCTACCAAATCGGCAATTTTATGGAACGTTAACTCCGTTTGCAATTGCCCCGACGTTTCGAGAATACATTCATCAAAACCTACCGATTTCAATTGATTTGCTTTGTCTCTGCTGCGAGTCGAGCCGTATAGGCGTGCATTCGGATATTTCGCTTTTACCAATTTTGCAAAAGCTACACCTACACCACTGGTGGCACCGCGTACTAAAACTGAATCGCCGTCAGTAATTTTCAAGCGCAACAATGTGCCATACGCTGTGTGATAGGTTTCGGGAATCGCCGCCATGGTTGGCCAATCCAACTCCGCCTTAATCGGATAAATCTGTGCATTCGGTAGGAGCACATATTCAGCGTACGATCCGTTGAATGCACGGCCCATTTCGCCCATGATGGACACCACTTTGGCCCCTTTCGGCAATCGTTCAGGCTCCGTACTTTCCTCAATTAGCCCTACGCACTCAATACCTAAAATTCGTGGAAACTGCACCGTTTCCGAATAGCCCTGTCTGGTGAAAATCTCTGAGCGATTAATGCCAAACCCCTTCACTTTTACAAGCGACCAGCCCGCCTTTACAACCGGCTTGTCCACTTCTTCGTACATAAGTCGGTCTACACCGCCGGCTTCATAAATAACAACCGCTTTCATGAGAACCTCCTTATTGATGAACATCACACCAAATCTATTAGATATATAATCTTAAAATTCAACATTCAAAATTTTAGATAAGTCAAAACTTTTTACTATTTAATTTTAAAATAAAAAGACCTATCAGTCAAATTATTTGACTAAGTTGCCGTGTACAGTCCCCAGGTAGACTAATTAGCATCCTTATTGTAAGATTGAATTAACGAGTTACAATTACTACGATTGAAATCAATTATATCAACGATTCGTGTAAATAAGGAGATTAATCATTGGAAATAAAAGAGTTAGAAACGCTAATCAAATTGGATATTGAATCGGTATTTTCGCAAATTTTACAGGCGCACAACTACACATTCCCCATTAGCGCCAAGTCCCGTAGCGGTGCTGAAATCAGCGATTATTTGGAGGATTCTTTTGTCGAGTACCTCAACGCACAACCTCATGCACGAATTTATAATCCTTTGGGTTCGCCAAAGGGTGCCACCAAAAATCCGTACGACATTTGCTTTAACTACCGCTGCGAAGAAGCGAATTTTGATGATTTAATCTGGGGCGATATAAAGGCCACCAAGCGTTCCTATGCGGACAGTAACCCGGACCTGGGAACGCCGGAGAAAATTATTTCGTTCATCTTAGGCGGCCATTTCTACCTTTTATTCATCTTCCTAGAATACGAAGCTACCACAGATAATCAGACTCGCTTTGTTCCTTTTGAAAACGGCAAATACGTGCACTGTCAATTTTTAAAAGACATCCATCACTCAGTGAGAATCAATCCGAAACCACAATTTCAAGTTAATATTCACGAACCGGAAGAGTACAGAACACGAGAAGAATTTCTCGAGCTATTCCATAGAAAATATCGTGAATCCATCGACAGAAATATTGCGAAACAAAATGCAAAGAAAGCGCAGTTAGATGATCGGTTTGAGAAAATGAAACAGCAGCTCGATGAATATAATAAAAAGCCTTAATGAGTACTGCCGCAAGCTCTCAAAAAAAAGCAAAGGAGTTATTATCCTTTGCTTCTTTGTATTATATGGTCATTTCAGGATGTGCTGCATCTACTAAGCCTGCAATCACTTCACAACCGAAAATCTGCGTAATAAGTTGTTGCAATTCATCTCTGGCAATAATCAGCTGCTCTTGATTAATATCTGTAAATCCGTCGATAGGAAAGAAAATGTCTGTCGAGTCAGTCGTAATTTTCCCATGTTCACTTTGTCGCCAGGTCCAACGACGAGTCCGCACTTGTGCCCCCACAGCATAAACAACTTCCCCCGGATCAGGAGTTTCTTCTACATCATTGCCAAAGGGAAGGAACGTATCACCCGTCTGTGCAAGGCGAATGCAAATGTCTTCACTGCTGCCACCTAAATCATGTGCCCCCATGGGCAATGTATATTTTAAAGATATAGCATTTACTAAATCTACTACAGGATTGATATGAGGCATCCCCTTTCCTTTAGCAATACGGGTAAATAAGGCTTCAATAGAGCAAAGATATTTATTAGGATTAATATTTAATGCACGAAACGCTTCCCGATAGGGTAAAATCTCTGCTTCCTCCTTAACTTTTTTGCCATCAAAGCGATGTGCTGCCAGTTGGATACTGCCGTTCAAAAGTCGCTCAATCTCCGGATATTCTTTATCATTTTTAATTCCTTTAGCCATGACGACGCCAAAACAGGCATTCGGTAATTTTTCAAAAATCTCTTTTTCTACAATGAATTTCATCTTATAAACCTCTTTCTATTCACATTTAACCGGAATACAAATTTCCGTCACAAATTTGTCCGTATCGTTAGTAATCCCGTAGTCAATAAGTGTAACTTCCCGTGAGAAACCTGCAATCTGCAATTTATGCTCGCTAATATACTTCAACATTTTTTTATACTGCTCAGGTGCATCTGCATGACTGCCTCGAAAACGCAAACGAACACATAAGCTTTCAGGCAGGTTACGTGTTTTCCCCTCATAAACATCTTCTTGATCAAGTAGCAAAAACACTCCGTTATAGTGTGTAGTTTCACCTTTTTTTAAACGTTCTGCCGAAATTCCAAGTCCCACTTTGCCAAGAAATACAATCGCCTCAGCATCAGAGCGATCCAATTTTCTTATGGACAGTTCCATATCAAAGTTTCCATCCACTTTTAACGGATTATCTAACCATACAATACGGCCGGCCGGAACTTGTATAAGCGCTACCGTATCCAAAGGCGTATTTTGCGCATCTAACAGCCAATTTAAACGATGATCAATCTTTTGCTCAATTCGTTTCAAAGCGTCCTGCTTCTTCAACACGATTTGCTTTTGCTTCAAAAGCTTCTCCTCTATGAGGCCGATGTCTTTATTTTTGAGAAAATCTTCAATTTCAGACAAAGGCATGTCTAACGCTCGCAGGTAACGAATTGTATTCAATACTTCAAACTGCTCAGTTCCATAGTAGCGATAGCCTGAATCAGGAGAAATATATGCCGGCGTAAGCAAACCTATATTTTCATAATGACGCAAACTGCTGCCGCTGATATGAAATAGTTTTGACACTTCTCCAATAGGAAATAGATCTTTCCTGTCCATGTATTCAGCCTCCTGCAAAATATTTTTGTTTTATTTTCTGATGATTATGATTCTAATAATTCTAATGATTATAGTTCTAATGATTCTAATAATTATGGTTCAATAGCTTTTAATAATCATATCTAATGTTTTATCATACTCATATCATAAACTCTACAACCGTTGTAGAGTCAAGACCCTGTAGAAATAAAAAACAAAAAGCCCTGTCAGTCACGTTTGACCGACAGGACTTTATGAGGTATATATGTTTAGAGTTTTTTATATTTTGGGAGTTTCTTATTTTGAGTGTTATTGCTAATTCAATTGTTAAGCAATACCTTATATCATACGCCGCCCCTGAACGCACATTGCACTTTAACAGTTACACAACATTTACCTGATAAACACCTAGTAATAACTTAAACCTAAATTACAAATGTCTCAGTAATTACTTAATCGCTGTGTAATTCACATAGCAGTTGCACATTAATTACTAAAACTTCTTGACATTCAACACGCGAACCGCATTTAAGATAGCGATAAAAAGAACATCTACATCAGCCATTTCCCATCAGTTACGCCCGCGCCGCGAAGCGATACTGGTTAAATTCTATCGAAATAGCAAAAATGTAATCTATTCACTAGGCAATAACTATGTAAAGGAAATTTTTCAGATGACCTTTTATCATATCGCGGACCAATAAAATAATACATTGTATATTTTATTGGTCCATAAAAACTAAATCGAACCATATTATATTATTAAAAGATCGCAGCTGAAAGGTTACGGTCTTTTATATATTTCTCAAGTTCATATTATTTTATAGTTATCGCTTTAATTATCTAACACATTATAAAAGTCTTCTAACACATCACCTACTACCTTATAAGTTTTATGTGGCTCAAAATTACTCTCGTTAATATTATATTTCTCAAGTGCCAAAAATAATTTCTCATTAAAATTATATATATGCTTTTTCTGTAAAAAATCTGCCAAACAAACTCCTACAATTCTACTCTTATCAAACACCCTATAAACAATATGAGCAATATTCATCTTAAATCGTAAAGTATCAATTTGTTTTCTATTTATTATGTTTAAGCTTTCCAATAGTAATTGAACATAATAAAAAGAAACATTATATCTAATATATGGTATACACTCATATTCAACGCATGAAACAATAATATCTACTGCTTGTTGTATACACCCAAATACAAGCATAAAGAAATTAAATCCATCTGACTTACTGGTATCTAGCCCAAATTGAGGATCTGCTAGCGCTAAATTAAATCTTTCTTCAAACGATAAATCTAAATCATCATCAGAAGAAAAAACTACTAGTTCTGCAATATCATCACGAGCAAAATTTATAATATCATCTATACTGTTACATTTAACAAAATAATCCTCCAAGCTATTGACGCCATTAAAAAGACTTACGAATGCTTGCTCTCCAAGCTTATAAAGAAATTTATAGTCAGCTGATTGGCTAAGAAGTCTCACGGGTAGGATAAGAATTTTACTACCAACATTTTTCAATAGCTTTAGATTATCTTCTGCAGTTATAACAATTTGTTCATGCATAGTATCTGCTACTTTGCCATCTAACGTCTTCATTCTTAATTCTGAATATTTACCTAAAGGATCATCAAGAATGTGCTTATGTCCAATCAACAAAAATGGCAAGTGTTCATTATCGGCAAAATCTAAGAACGTAGTAGCTGTAAAAACATAACTATCTTCATTCGAAACCCAATATTTCAGATATAATTGTACTACTTTACTATAGCGTATCCAAAACAATTGAAGTTCATCAAGAGCAGCTATTGCATTGCTACTTTTTAATCGGGGTAAAAGAGATATAAGCAGCTCTCTATATTCATTTTGAATTAAGTGAATCTTATTTAAAAGCAGGTTTGATTTCAAAGTTTATTACCTCATTTAGTAGTTGTTCAGGTATACTATAGAGTTCGTTTAATAAAATTATAGTTTTATTCATAACCATGATGCAATCAGGCATAATAGACTTGAGCCTTATCTCATCATTGATATCTGGAATACAATGATATTTATGTGCTGGATTAAAACACTTTAATAATGAAGATTCACGAATTGCGCCCCATAAGCCATGTTCAAAAGAGGTCGTGTAATCATAGTATAGACCATAAAGATCCGCTTCATTAACAATTTCAGCTTTTTTCCTAATATTTTGCTGGTCAAAATATCTTGTATCCATATTAATAAATTCTTCATTCTTAAATTCATTAACTATAGCTTCAATATAGGATGTGTCAAAAGGCACATCATCTGCAATGGCACTTTCTCTATATCTAGATAAAACTAACTTATATTGCCCTATCCCATAAATCTGGTAATCACGCCAAATATTAACGTGGTGCTCTTCATTTTTTATTAAATATTTCATCATAATATAATTTTCTATCATGACACGCAAACAACTTCTACCTGCCAGGGAATTAAATAGGTGATGATTATTTATTTCTTTAAATCGTTTAAGTGAATATGTCGCTATCCCTAACAAAACATTCATTTTTTCATCAAGAGGGTCTGCAATAACAAATAAATCGGAAAGATATACAAATATTTCCTGTAGCATATTTATGTATCCTGAGATGACTCGTTCTTCATCCTTAAAATGAACAGTTACTATATTGCATTCTGTCATTTCACTTACACACCTCCAAAACTCTCTCAAATATTCAGAATCAACTTTTTCAAAAGTTAGAATTATCATTTCTAAAACACGTACTCTTCCACGAATCTCACGCATTATCTCATCAGTGTGTTTTGTTTCAGGATAGAGGTTCAATAATTCCATCTGTTCTTCTAAAAGATTAATTTTTCCCGAGATATAATTATAATAAAGTGCAATAAATCTAATATCAGTTGATTCATGAGATTGATGATCCATTAAATTACTCATAACCTGAACTATCGTTTCACATCTATTATCAATTCCCTCTTTTAAGCAAGAAAAAAATTCAGAAAAAACAGGAGTACGACTTACTGTAAACAAGACTGTCAAAGGAATAAGTGCATCCCTAGCCCCTATAGAAACAATATACTTATAAAATTGAGATTGTATTTCTTCGTCTAATCTCAATATTTGAGATAATCTAGCAGAACTTAGAGCGGGTGCTAATTTATGTAATTCAGAAACTATATAACAGGCTTTTCTTAATCCTTCCTCTCGGCCAAAATAGTCTAAAATTAGTCCAATCCAGAGATATTCTGGCATACGACCATACGTCCATGATTTCTCATCTTCTAGTTCCTGTATATTGGGCAAGGAGTTTATAGGAGTTATAAACACACCTCTTTTAAGCGAATGTTTGGACAGTTTACTATGACCCATTAATTGATATTACCTCCGCTTTAATTTCATCTTTTGAAACTCAACGCCAAGTCTCAAATGCTTCTTAGCTCTTCATTACTAAACCTTTCTCCTTTTTCATCTTCCCAAAAAGTTCTTACTTCGAATTTAGAGCTTGACGCTAAATAAAAATATGCATCTACTTCAAAATTTTGATTAGGCTTAAGATATTCATAAGGGAATTTATCATTTATAACTGTAATATTATATTTTTCAGGTATAGATGCTGAAATATTATAAGCCGTTGCTCGTCCAGAGTTCCATATCTTCATCTTATGTACTCCATGCGACACCTTGTATACTCTAGCTTCCACATATGGTTGACTTGGTATATTCTGCTGGGCTTCAATTTGTTTAGCCTCATACTCTTTAATAAACAATTCGAGCTTTTTTATCTTTTCTTCTGTTTTTCGGGATTTAATACTTTGATGAAGTGCTATTCCAGAAAACAAAAAAGATACAATCGGAATAATATAATTTATGATAATATTTAAGATTTCTTCATATTGAATCTGCATATTCTTTTCTTGCTTAGAATTTAAACATCTTTTTAAATTCTTTCTCTACCTCCTTTATCACTTCTTTTTCAACATCTTTAATATTAGCATTAATTTTATATTCATTAGCGTTCAATATTTCATCTTCTGTAAATTCATGACCACAGTCAGTGCATTTATAAATCTCCACAGCTGCCTCAGTATCATGTTCAAAGTGATTATTTGCACAAATAGGACAATTTAATTCAATTTTTCGCGATAAATCTTTCATTTTTTACCTCCTACTAGTTTATTATAAGTTCATTTGAAAAATTATATCATTCATTCCATCATTATTTATCAACCATATAAAACTCTACATTTTGTGATTTATATCTTAAATATCATAGCGCATTTGTTTTCTTTTATTCGCTTTTATGTTCTGTTTTATAGAACAATTATATCATAAAAAATATTATTTATCATCATTATAAAAAATAGGCCTCCTTAAAATTTAATTTTAAGGAGGCCTATTTAACCTACAATATTATGTGTCATTTCAATAGTGTTTTATTATATGTTTATCTATTAGCAGATAATTCTTTTAATTAAAATAATTCCGTCCTTATTGAGCCATTAACTTCTGTAATTTTTCTACATATAATTCACGTATGGCCTCCAATAATTTAGGCCAATATTTTAACCCAATATTCGGATGTTTCTTTCTATACGCTCGAGCATGAGCTGCTTTTTTCAGAGAATCTTGATTATCTTGTTTTTCATCAGGATCTTTCGATACATCATAGGTATCAACAAAATAATCCAAGACCTCTACATCAACACACCACTCTTCTGAAAAATCATTGATAAGACTCTCTCTTTCACTATTAACCCGATTATTAAGAATATCAACGAAGTTTTGATTCACAAACTCATCCGGTGTATTCTGATATTCCTTCCAAATGCCATCTAATATTCCGGCCCTAATTGGATTAATCTTATAGAGACGAGCAATGCCAGCATTAATTTTATCAGTCAAATCTTTATGTTTATCAGGATTTGAAAGAAGTTGCGTCAAATCATCATCTCGTACGGCTTCCATTAATCGCAAGATATAATCTTCATCAATTTGATCTTTATGAAAAAATTGTAATTCATAATTTATGAGGAAATTGATTCCCGGATCATCTCTATCCTCTTTATCACTTTTAATTTCATCTCTCACATTTTTAAATTTGCCAGTATAGTTTTCGATCTCTTCTTCTGTGATATGGTAATCATCTGCAAGTACTTTATCCTGATAGTCAGAGTATACCTGTATATCTGCATAGGCCATATCAAACGCTCTATAAACTTTTAAAAATTCACGTCTTTGTTTTTTAGTTAAACTATTCACTGCTCCCGGTGTCGGTACAAGAGCACGTAACTCTTTAATCGCTTTCTTAAATCTCTCTTCGGCCTCTTTCCAGGTAGGTGCTTGCACATATGTACCACCACCGCGTGAATACAAAGTCATCGCATCATCCACAGCCTTTTTGAATAAGGCCGGTGTTTGAAACGTGACAACTTGACCAAATCGTTTTTGCTTATCCAACAATCGATTCGTTCTAGAGAAGGCCTGTATAATCCTATATGAACGCATAGGTGGTCGATCCACAAACAATGTGGAAAGCGAAGGTGCATCAAATCCTGTTAACAGACGATCTACTACGATAACAATATCGAGTTGATTTTCTCGGATCTGAAATTTTTGTTTCTTACGGGCTAAGCGATCATTAACATCTCTATTGTAAGCATCTAACTGTTCCAGTGTATATTGAGTTCCAAACATTGTATTGTAATCTGCCATAGACTCTTTCATCTGCTCTTGATTGAACGTACTTCCGTCTTGATTTTCATTAAGAGAGTAAGTAATGGCAACTTTGGGAAAATCAGATAACTTTTGGCGAATCTCTTCACTGATTTTAACAGTTTTTTCTGCTCCATTTTTAACTTGTTTGAATAACTGATAATACCTTTGAGCTTGCTTAATAGAGCTGGTAGTCAATATAGCACTAAATGTTTTTCCTTTATCGCGATCTAATCTAAGTTTACCGGCGGACTTATTAATAATAAAATCAACCACTTGTAGCATATGCTGATCATCTTCATACATTTTTTCAAGTACTTTTTTCTCTTGTAGTGCCTTCTCCAATGCTAGATCATCATCGCTATCAGAAATTCCAAGTTTTGTTGCTACTTCCTTTAACTTGAATGTATTGCGATATTCTACTTGAAATCCAAGAACTGCTTCATCATGAAGAGCTTCTTTAATAGTATATGTATTGAGACAGGCTCCATACTGTTCCTCAGTTGTCGCCGGAAGATCCCCTGGTGTATTTTTAGCATCTTCACTAAAAATAGGTGTCCCTGTGAAGCCATACCAGATAGGCCTTGTAAAATATTCGTTTAAGTCCTTTTGCGCCTCAGCTGAAACCGCACGATGACATTCATCGACCACAAATATTGGACGAATTACTTTCATTTTCTCATAAATGTCAGTATTTTTTGGATACTTTCTCATTACCGCTTGCAGCTTTTGAATTGTAGTAACTAAAACATCAGCATCATCATCGTATATTTTTTTTGCTAGATCACGACTATTATTAGTGTCTTCCACATCAATAATATCATTTGCGGAATAGGCTCGAAAAGCTCCTGTTGTCTGATTGTCTAAATCTCGTCGATCTACAACAAAAATGACCTTCTTCACTCCGGGAATTTGACTCAAATTATGTGCAGCCTTATAAGAAGTCAAAGTCTTACCGGATCCCGTAGTATGCCAAATATAACCTGACTCAGTACCACTACCGCTATAAGCTTTATACGCATTAATAATCGCTTTAATTGCGTGAATCTGATAAGGTCGAAGCATAATAAGATTTTTTCGTTCACCGTCTAAAACAGTATATTGCGACACCATTCGGTGCGCCGCCGGCACTGATAAAACGGCCTCAGCAAATTCTAAATAGCCTGTCACCGGCTGGTTATCTTCATCAAGCCATGTGGACAAAAATTTTTCATTCAACTTATTTTCAGCGGCTGTTGCAATATATCGCGTATCCGTAGCATTAGAAACTACAAACATCTGTAATGTTGAAAAAATATCTCGAAATGCACCTTCTTTGAGATAACCTTTAATTTGATTAAACCCTTCCATATATGAATGGTTACGGTTTTTTAACTCCACATGAATCATTGGTAATCCGTTAATTAGCAATGTCACATCACCGCGGCGATCTCGATTCATCACTTCTTTACGAAGAAAGATAATCTGATGAACCACCTGATAAACCGACGAACCTCCGGCAATATCATCACGTTTAAACACTACCGGATACTCTCGTCCAAGAGAGGCATCTTCACGCTGAATCATAACACGAGCAACCCCATTTTCCCCAATTAACCAGGCTGCCGCATCATAGAAAGATGTAAATCGCAATTGATTCTGCACCTGCTGAAATTCATTATCCGTTAATGGATTTTCATCAAAAATATCTTTATTATTTTGTATCAATATGTTACGAAAAATCTCCCAAAGATCCTCAATTGTCCGAATATCATCGCGGAAAATCCATTGCGATTTACCCTCTGTGAGCTGTTGAATCAACTTATTTTCAATACTTGCTTCAGATTCATACCTAGACATGGCTTTGGCCTCCCCTTTTAGACAAATAAATTTTGAAGCATAAATTTTTTAAGAATTTGTAGTTGGTCATACTTGCGCATATTGATAATTATGCAGTTATCAATATATTTAAAGTATGTACCAATTTGTTTCTGTTCATCCACCGATGGTGTCATTACATTTTGTTCATCTAAATTACTTTTATTTAGATTTCCAATTGCACCATTTCCCCCGGCAACATAAACATTTATAAATTTTTTATACCAAGGAGCACTGAGTAACGCATTTACAAAGTTAGGTTCATCTGCAGTTCCCAGAAGCATAAAGCCTCCATGAACCGCTGTATTATCGGCAATATCACGGATAATGGCATGTTTTCCTACAAGTCTCGACGAGCCATTAGCAGCTGTAATAAGAATATCTCCGTTTTGAACAGTAGGAATCTTGACAATTGTCGGATTTACAAAAACATCATCATCATTCGTAGTAAATGTATCCTCATAAATATTTGAGGATCTTAATACTCTAATGCCGTCCTCACAAATATCATTAGGTGAGTAAGTTAATCCTCTTCGAACTTTCATCAAACTTGATAATTTGCAATATTTCCAATTGTCACTAAACTCTTTAAAACGAATCTTAGGCACTTTTTCTCCCTCACTAGGAAACATATTTTGTAAAAAATATGTTTTTAGCGCCTTTAACAGATCTATTCTATGTTGATAAAGCGAGCTCGTATTATCAAGTTTCTTTAAGAATACTCCAATTTTTTCTTGCTCTTCATGCAAAGTATATGGAATTTCTATATCACCTACAAGCTTCTTATTTAATCCGCCCCTTGTACCATCTCCTGATGATATTCGTCTTAATTCATCATATCTGGTTTCAAGATTATAAAATATAAATTCCGGAACTATTTTAGATTGAAACGTCATTGCTGCAATAGATTGATTCGTAACAAGTGGTATTCCATTAATTGCTACCGTACCACGGGTTTTCCCTTGTCCAGCTAGAGCTATTAAAACCGAGTTAGCTGGTATCATTTTGGCGCTAGAGTTTTGAAGACCTTTTTTAGATATCATATTATCAGTGAACTTAATATATTTCTTATGAACTTCTCCAGATGATAGCCATGGAACTTCTTTTGGTTCCCAATAGTCTTTTATACTAGTGCTAGGCGTGCCCCCAGCACAAATCACTGCTACATTAGCAATTTTATTTTTAGACCAATCTTCCATAAACCCTTGAAATCGAATAATAGGTGCGTTTTTTTTTCCTTTTAACATTCTGCTTCACCTCAACTAAAAAACTTTAAGAATTCTTCTAAGTCTTTTGCTTTCTTACGGTCAGAAGTGGTCAATTCTCGCATCAGGTCTAATATCTCTCGTTCATTAGCTTCCAACTCACTATTAATGGCCTCTAATTCCTTGTTAATTTCACCTAAATCAATTTCAGGCTCCGGTTCGAATGTATTAACATAACGTGGAATATTTAAGTTGAATTCGTTTTCTTGAATTTCTTCAAAAGACGCTACATGACTAAATTTATCTTCATTTTTTCGCTCTTCATAGGCCTTAAAAATGCGTTCAATATTCTCTTCCGTCATAAAGTTTTGCGGTTTGCCTTTGATAAATTCTTTGCTACCATCAATAAAAAGAACATCACGTCCCGGGCGACTCTTTTTCAACACCACTATCGTTGTTGGAATGCCAGTAGAGTAAAAGATTCCTGCCGGTAACCCAATGACTGCATAAATCATTCCTTTTTCCAATAATTTTTCACGAATTTTTCCTTCCGTACCTCCACGGAATAATACACCATGTGGAAGTACAATGCCCATTGTTCCGGTTGATTTTAGATGGAATAATCCATGGAGTAAAAAGGCATAGTCAGCTTTTGATTTAGGTGGCAACACACCATAGTCGGAAAAACGTATGTCACCCAGAAAGTCTTTATCGGCACTCCACTTTTGCGAATATGGCGGATTCATTAAAACTCCGTCAAAATCGGTTACTTCTTCTGATGGCCAATCCGCATCAAGAGTATCTGCATTATTAAGTTCTTGTTTTGTTGCTGAAATACCGTGAATAATCATATTCATACGCGCCAAGTTATATGTAGATGTCTTATTTTCTTGTCCATAATAATGTACTGAATCCGGATTCTCCACATATTTTCTAACATTGAGTAATAATGAGCCTGATCCCATAGCCGGATCATAGGCAGAAAATCCTCGTTTACCTTCTTGCCCACTAGTAACAATGCGTGCCAATAAAGTTGATACCGATTGAGGCGTATAGAATTCTCCAGCCTTCTGCCCCATATCAGATGCAAAATTGCTAATTAAATATTCATAAGCATCGCCAAGAATATCTCCATTATGGCTGTCTAGATTAAGTGGTGCCAATGCTTTCATTACATCAGCTATCAAGTCATTTTGCTTCTGTGCTGTAGGTCCTAGTTTAGTCGAATGCAAATCAACATCGTCAAATAAGTGCTCCAATAGCGCCACATTCGACTGCTCAAGATTGGTGAATCCTTGATTTAGATGCTCCAATTGAAATGTTTTCTTTTCTATTTCATCGATAAAAGCCGTAAATGTAAATTGTGGTTTAATCTCATAATCCATATCCATAGTATCAAGCAAATCTTGCTTAAAATCCGGGTCATCATAATATTTTTGATAAGCAGCTTGACGCTGGGCTTCCGTTACCACATCATTTTCTTCCAACTCACCACTATTCACTAAGGCATTAGCCGCTATTTCTAATGTCTTATCCGATAAATGTTTATAAAAAATTAGTCCTAGTGCATAATCCATATAATCGGCAGCACCCATCGTCTGGCGCATTACATTAGCAGAATCCCACAATACTTGTTCGAGTCTCTTTTTTTCGTTGCTCATAATGTTATATCTCCTTTTTATCCATCATCTGATCACGTAAAATTTTACGAAGTCCTTCACTCTTAAGCTTAATCTTTTCCATTTCGAGATTATGTAGAACACCGCGAAAAGCCTGGAACTTAAGCTCCACTTTTTTTGTCTCTAAATACCGTTGATATAAGACCTTTACATAAAACTCTCCTATTTCTTCTTGCCTGCTCATAGGTTTAAGCGGTATTTTTATTTGCTTTAACTGTTGTGCTGATAATCGCGTAATAACCGAACCTTGCAATAAAAGGCTACACTGCTTATTTATAATTTCCGATTCATTCAACAGATAACAGAGGTAGTATGGATGCAAAAGTCTAGAATCAACCTTTATTACGGAAAACACTTGACTTATAAACTTATTTTGATTTTCATTGGAAATAATTGTTGCCGCCATATTATCGCCTGAATTAGATTGGCGATATATAATCGCATTTGTAGTCATCGCAGTCTTCATTCGATAAAAATCATGGTCAAAATCTGCATTAGTATATTTTAGTTCCTGCTCCTCTTCCGACAACCTAGCTATATTATATCCGGATACAATATCAGCTAAGTCTCCCAATCGTATCATCAACTTCACCTCCTGTAAATTTTATAATTTACGTTTTATTATGTTTCTATCATATTATATATCTTAGTGTTCGTCAATACGTAAATTAATTAATTTACGTATCGCAAATTGCTCACTTATATAAAAAAGACCTGTCGGCCAATTCCTTGACCGACAGATCTTATTTTATATATTACATTTTAATCTTGAATATTGATGGTTATGATATACTGCAACAAACTAAAAGGTCAATCGCATTTGATGCTACGCCACATTACCATGAGTGGATTTATCAGATACGCCTTCATCCATAAAGCCGAATTTTTCATAGTAATGAATGAGCTTATCTTTGCAAGTAAGTATAAGACCTTTGCGTCCCTGCGCTCTAGCATCGTCAATGGCGCGTTGAATCAATTCCCCTGCTAGTCCACGTTTGCGATAAGCAGGAATTATATTAACACCGAAAATCATCTGCCAAGCGCCGTTTTCATTATGCATAGAAGCATCTGAATACATTTCGTCAACTAAATCAGCTTCGTCTCTTACCATTCCAGCGACAAAGGCGATTAGCTTATCACCATCGTACATGAGCCAGAAATGGTTGCCATACTCTTTAACTCGATCAACAAAATCTTTCTCTTTGGCTGCTTCCGCCGGTGGAAAACATTCTGCCTCAACGGCCGCAATGTCAGGAATATCCGCCACAGTTGCATGTCTGATAATCATATAATCCTCTCCTTACTAAATTAATCTCCATAAAAAAAATAATAGTGTAACTTAATTAATTAAGTTACACTATTATTTAATTACACTACTATTAATTATCTAGAATACGTCAAGATTTACGCTCAAAGAATATTCAATCAGCTTAACTATAAATTTATGTTGAGATTATTCCCACTCAATGGTAGCCGGTGGTTTGGAAGTAATATCATACACGATACGGTTGATGTGTTTTACTTCGTTAATAATGCGCACGGAGATTTTATCCAATACTTCGTATGGAATGCGTGCCCAGTCGGCTGTCATGAAGTCGGTTGTGGTTACACCGCGCAATGCCAAGGTGTAATCGTAAGTACGGAAGTCACCCATAACGCCTACAGTACGTGTGCTGGTCAATACAGCAAAGTACTGGTTGATGGAGCGATCAAGGCCCGCATTGGCGATTTCTTCACGGAATACGGCGTCCGCATCACGTAAAATGTCCAATTTTTCAGGAGTGATTTCGCCCATTACACGGATAGCAAGGCCAGGACCCGGGAATGGTTGACGCCATACTAAGTAGTCAGCTAAACCGAGTTCAGCACCTAATTCGCGAACTTCGTCTTTGAACAGGTTGCGAAGTGGTTCAATTAAGCCTTTGAAATCAACAACTGCAGGCAAACCGCCTACGTTGTGATGGCTCTTAATTACGGCAGCATCGCCGGCACCGGATTCGATAACGTCAGGGTAAATCGTGCCCTGTGCCAAGAAATCAACGGAACCGATTTTACGGCCTTCGTCTTCAAATACGCGAATGAATTCTTCGCCGATAATTTTACGTTTTTGTTCCGGTTCTTCAACGCCGGCTAAACGGCCTAAGAAACGGTCAGCCGCATCAACGCGGATGAAGTGCATGCCGGAGTCTTTGAACGCCGCTTCTACTTCATCGCCTTCGTTTTTACGCATTAAACCGTGGTCAACGAAAATACAAGTAAGCTGGCTACCTACGGCTTTAGAAATAAGCGCTGCCGCTACGGAGCTGTCAACGCCGCCGGATAAAGCGAGTAATACTTTGCCGTCGCCCACTTTGTTGCGGATCTCTTCTACAGCCACTTTTGCATAGTTGGCCATTGTCCATTCACCATGGCAACCGCACACTTCAAACAAGAAGTTGTGAATCATTTCTTTGCCGTGTTCGCTGTGAAGAACTTCCGGATGGTACTGCATGGCATATAATTTTTGCGCTTCATTCTGCATAGCTGCTACAGGGCAGTTTGCAGTATGTGCCACTACTTCGAACCCTTCAGGCACAGATGCTACATAGTCCACATGGCTCATCCAAACGATTTCGTTTTCGCTGAGACCTTTGAATAAAGGAGACTGTGTGTTTACTGTTACAGGTGTTTTGCCAAACTCGCGTGCATCAGCGGATTTAACTTCGCCGCCCAATGTATGCGCCATGAGCTGCATGCCATAGCAAAGGCCGAGTACAGGAATTCCCAATTCGAACACTTCTTTTTCAATGCGTGGCGAATTATCTTCGTACACACTGTTAGGACCGCCGGTGAAAATAACGCCCATCGGTCTTAATTCTTTAATTTTAGCAACCGCTTTATCGTACGGATACACTTCGCAATATACGTGATTTTCACGAACGCGGCGTGCGATCAGCTGGTTATACTGTCCACCAAAATCAACAACAATGACAAGCTCTTTTTGGTTCATTATACCCTCCATCAATGCAACAGTACTGCCTATGTTTACTCATTTTTTGTAAAAAACTTCAAAAATCATATTCATAGCTACATTCAATAATTTCTATTAAGTGTTTGTTCAATATAATATTATACCATAGAAAGCAAGCGTTCTCCTAACTACTAATATAATAATTAGCTCCACTGCTATCCACACTTAGAAGACAAAAACAG
The DNA here is from genome assembly GCF_018364065.1 of Veillonella sp. GTDB lineage: Bacteria > Bacillota > Negativicutes > Veillonellales > Veillonellaceae > Veillonella_A. The sequence goes on along the minus strand of NZ_JAGZMO010000003.1, from coordinate 190,421 downwards.
AGGCACTCGTAAGTACTTTTACAAATGCCTCTATTATTGACTATATGTATATTATATCACATACTGTCACAATTTCTTAAGTTTTGCTCTTCTTATCGAATGGACACGTCTTCACCGGCCAAGATGTGTTTCATGGTACGGGCCGGACACATTTTACCGCACATGGTGCAGGTGCCTTCGCATTCAGGTTTGCTGGATTCATAGTAACGACGCGCTTTTTCAGGGTCGATTGCCAAGGAAATCATGGTATCGAAATCAACTTCCGCACGGGCTTTACTCATAGCGTCATCCCAAGCTTGTGCGCCCGGAATACCTTTTGCCAAATCTGCTGCGTGCGCTGCAATACGTGTAGCGATGATGCCTTCTTTTACGTCTTCAACGGTTGGTAAACGCAAATGTTCCGCCGGTGTTACGTAGCAGAGGAAATCGGCACCGCAGGAGCCGGCAATGGCACCGCCGATAGCACTGGTAATGTGGTCATAGCCAGGTGCAATATCAGTCACCAATGGCCCCAACACGTAGAATGGCGCTTCATGGCAAAGGCGTTTTTCCAGTTTCATATTGGCTGCGATTTCAGTCAATACCATGTGGCCCGGACCTTCAATCATAACCTGTACATTGTGCTCCCATGCGCGTTTAGTCAATTCGCCCAATGTGATCAACTCTTCAATCTGAGCCGCATCGGTAGCATCATGAGTACAACCAGGACGGCAAGCATCGCCGAGGCTCAAGGTTACGTCGTATTCTTCGCAAATATCCAACAAACGGTCATAGTATTCGTAGAACGGATTTTCCTGTTTGTTCATTTCCATCCAGGCGAATAAGAGGGAACCGCCGCGGGATACGATATTGGTCAAACGTGGATTGTCTTTAATGCGCTGCGCTGTTTTCTGGTTCATGCCGCAATGAATGGTCATGAAGTCTACGCCGTCTTTCGCGTGCTGTTCCACAACTTCGAAAAATTCATCAACAGTAATGTCTTTTAAATCTTTATCCAACATACCTACCGCATCATACATTGGCACAGTACCGATCATAGCGGTGGACATATCGATAAGGCGTGTGCGGAATGCCTGTGTTTTACCGAAGTTGGACAAGTCCATAATCGCTTCCGCTTTCATTGCAATGGCGTTGCGTACTTTTTCCAATTCTTCATCAATATTGTTATGTTCCGGGGACACACCTAAATTTACGTTAATCTTTGTGCGGCAGTTTTTGCCAACCCCTTCCGGTGACAGGCTTGTATGATTTTTGTTGGCTGGAATCGCAACTTTACCGGATGCCACCAAGGCCATTAAATCATCAATGCGCATTTGTTCCTTTTCTGCAACGATTCGCATCTGCTCCGTTACAATCCCTTTGCGTGCCGCATCCATCTGCGTGGTATACGTCATAACACCTGCATTCACTTGAACTTGCTCATTGTTTTCAGCCTTCATTTGTCCCTTCATCGAAGAGCCTCCTTTGCGTTTACATATAACACCATTTACCTTAATCAAACACGCAAAAAAGCAAAAGAAAAAGCTCATCCACGTTTGGATGAGCTAAAAACACCATAAGTCTGTATAGCTTTCCTACGTCGGCATTATCCGAATCAGGTCAAGGGTCAAGTTTCTTCAACTTATCTCAGCCTACAGGCTCCCCTAGCTTTTTTGTGCATTTCCTTCATTATAGTATACGTTTTGTTAAAAAACAACCTTCAATTCTTTACTATGATTATTAAGGAAAGCCGTAATACGAGACTATGCCTACATTATTTTACATGCTATACATCATTCAAGATTACTTTATGGTCTTGCATTTTCTGTCATTCTATATATCATTCAAGATTGCTTTATCGCTTTACCTGTTAAGGTTGTTTGATAAAATATCGCCGCAAGTCTTCAATGGCCATTTCCTTCGCAATGATGCCATGTGCATTCCAGCGAATAGGATCCACATTAAACACATGGTTATCCCGCACCGCCGGAATGATTTGCCACAGCGGATCTTCACGAAGTTCCGCATAGCGTTTCTCTGCAGCCTCATTATTCCCCGCACTGCTCGGTCCATAGCCACTGCTTACAATTAAATACTCCGCCTTAATTTCCGGGAGCATTTCCAGTGAAATAACACTCGTATCGCTGCCATTCTGTGAAATGGCCAATGCATCCGGGCGAATATTCAGCAGTTCGTACATGAATCGGCTAATGGGATTCGAGTCATACGGATAGAGACGTACTTCTTTTTTCAAAACTCGGATAAGTGCCACCGGCTCATCGCCGATTATGCTTTTAATCTCCATGCGAGCTTCTTTTACACGGCTGTAATACAGTGCCAAGCGGGCTTCTGCATCTTTTTCACGATGTAAAATGCGACCCATAGCCAATAAGGTGCTTTCTGTTTGTTGCAAGTTCAATGCCGCAACCGGCGCAATTTTACTCAATGCGTCATATGTGTTACGGTCAAATGAGTCGCGAAGTAATATTAAATCCGGCTTCAGCGCCTGCACCTGCTCCAGGTTAATGGCCTTCGTATCTTCATTGATACTGATAGTGGCCACACCCTGTTTTACCAGTTCATCATGCAGATAAAACGTAGGCGTGTTATAGGCGCCCACCATAGGTGCGCCCAATGCAACCATCGGGTCTTCCAATCGAATAACTACTACGCGCTGCGGGTTGTCCGGCAATACGGTTGTACCGTACTTATGCTTTAAAATCGTTTTTCCGTTCTCTACGGTGAACAGTTTATCTGCGTCCTTTTTTACCTGCTTATAGCGAGCCGCCAACTCCGCATCAATGGCCTCCGATGTATCTGCACGAGGTACATTTACATCGAAAAGAGGCTTATGAACTGCTTTTGATTTAAGCGGCGATGCAATCTGCCAATCCGACGCGGCTACACCGCAGCCGGCGCTGACAAAAAGCACTAGCACCAAAAGTGCGCACAAACTCCAGTTTTTCATTACAAACCGCCTCCCACGTATTGGGGAATACAGAACGGCATGCGTGTAACCGGGTCTCGCATAATCATGGCCGTAATATTAAACACGTCGCGAAGCATTTCGTCGGTAATTACGTCTTCCGGCGTTCCCTGGAACCGCACTTCGCCGGCTTTCATAGCGATTATATTATCAGCGAATCGGGCCGCCTGGTTCAACTCGTGAAGGACCATGACGATAGTTTTTCCAAACTTCGTATTCAAGTAGTCCACCAATTGCAGCACTTCCAACTGATGCGCAATATCCAGGAAGCTGGTCGGTTCATCCAGGAACAAAATGTCCGTATCCTGTGCCACCGCCATGGCAATCCAGGCGCGCTGGCGCTGTCCGCCGGACAAGCTGTGAATCGGCCGATCCGCCAATTCTTTCAGATGCGTAATTTCAAGCGCCCAGTCCACATAAGCCTTATCTTCTTTGTTAACTTTCGAAAATATACCGTTCCGATACGGTGCACGACCGTATGAAATGAGTTCTCGTACGGTCAACCCTTCCGGTGCGGTCGGATGTTGTGGCAAAATAGCCAGTTTCTTTGCCAGCTCATGAGTAGGTACATCATGAATGGACGTGCCATCTAAATACACGGCGCCGTTCATAGGCTTAATAATTCGGCAAATCGTTTTTAACAGGGTCGACTTACCACAGCCGTTGGCTCCGATGAGCGTCGTTATTTTACCGCGCGGAATTGTGAGGTTCAGATGATCAATAATCGCCTTTTTATCGTAACCGGTCGTCAGATTTTCGATGACAATATCTGATTTGGCAGTCTCTTTTGCCCCGAGGGCCAGTCCGGTTTTGGAATTAGCGCCTTCGTCAGAGTCTTTGTTAGATGCTTTGTTAGAGCCTTTGTTAAAATCTTTGCCGGCGTCTTCGTTAGAGTCTTCACTGGAGTCTCTATTGGCGTCTGTGTTTGCCTCCATATTGAAAACAGCATCAGAATCAATATATAAGCTATTACTCACTGCCCTCACCTAACCTTTCTTACGCGCTAAGATAAATAGAAAATACGGAGCCCCGATCAGGGCCACTACGATGCCAACCAGCATTTCATCGGGCGCCATGACAACACGGCCAACCCAGTCCGCCGTAACAAGCAACCAGCCGCCGATGAGTGCGGTTAATGGCAATACGTATGTGCAGTCCGCCCCGACAAGGCGCCTTGCAATGTGCGGTGCCACCAAGCCCACGAAGCCGATGCTGCCCCCAATCGATACGCTGGTAGCCGCTAGAATTACAGCCATAAACAAGAATAACAAGCGGCTTTTCATAATATTCACGCCCAGGCCGATAGCCGTTTCATCGCGCAAGGCTAACACATTGAGTGTCATTCGTTTCGAATACAGGAATGCAAATACTACGACGAGCACGGCCAATAACACAACGACCTGCGCCCAACTTGTTCCGGCAATGCGCCCGATAAGCCATGTATTCACCTGATGAAATTGCTCCGATGACAGGGCAACGATGAATAACATTTGTAATGCATGAATACCTGCTGTCAGTGTAATACCGCTCAGCACCAACGCATAGTTGCCTTCCGATTTGCCATGATATATAGACAAGGCGTAAATACAGCCGGCCGCCATCAAGGCACCTACGATGGCTACCAAAGGTAAAGCCCAAATAGGTAGTCCCTGATTATCCGGGATGAGATATACAAGCATCATTACCGCCAAACCGGCACCGGCATTCACGCCGAGCAGTCCCGGCCCGGCCAGTTCGTTACGTGTTATCTGCTGAAACACAGCCCCTGACAAAGCGAGTCCCATGCCGATTAAAACAGCCAGTACGGCGCGAACTAAACGGAAGTCGAATACGGTAAGTCGCTCTTCCGCCGTACCGCCGCCCAAGAGGATCAGAAGCAGTCGTTCTTTATCGAAGTATGTAAAGCCTGTGCTCACGTGCAGATAGAAGAACACCGCTAATAGCACTACGAACACAAAGCTATAAACAAAAAACTTTTTCTCATTCGTCATGACCGCGCCCCCTTTCTATTAGCTAAGTATAGAAAGAAAGGAACGCCTATCATGGCGGTTACTGCGCCCAACGGCGCCTCGAAAGGCGGTGCTACGGAGCGTGCCACCAAATCGGCGGCCACTACGAGGATGGCTCCCAGTAGCGCCGTAATAGGAATGAGCTTTCTATAATCAATGCCCACCAGTTTACGCGCCATGTGCGGTGTTACGAGGCCTACGAAACCGATGGGGCCCGCAACGGCTACGGCGGAACCGCACAAAAGCAGCACCGCTACACCGGCGAGTACGCGAATTCGCATCATATGACCGCCGAGACCGATGGCCATTTCTTCACCGAAGTTCAGTAATGTAACCGATTTAGACAAGTAGAGTGCCAATACAAATCCCACGATGGTCCAAGGCCATAGGAGCAGCACTTGCGACATGCGAACGCCGCCGATACCGCCGGCTGTCCAGTAACTCAAATCTTGAGCCACGTCGAAATATACGACCAGGGCCTGCGTAATGGCGAGGAAAACGGCGCTCACCGCCGTCCCTGCCAAGGCAAGAAAGACCAGCGACATTTTTGAACCGCTACGATTGGCCAGCAGCATAATGATAAGTGTTGCCAGGGCGGCACCGCCGAAGGCAAAGAGAATCGTTACATTCAACGATGCATCGGGCAGAGCAATCAATACCACCGCCAAGCCCAGTGCCGCACCGGAGTTAATCCCCATAATAGACGGACTGGCCATGGGATTATTCGTTACACCTTGCATGAGGCAGCCGGCTACGGCGAAGCTGAGCCCGCAGGCAATCGCTAAGAGCAGCCGCGGCAACCGCAAGGTACGCACCAACAGTTCATCCACCTGCGTAGGATCATAGGCAGTCAGCGCTTTCCAAATTACCGGCAGTGGAATCTGCCGCGCCCCTACAGTAAGTGAGTATGCCGCTAATGCGATGAGGCCGATTAACAGTAACACGCCCAAAAGCCACGGTCTACGATACCAATTCATAAAAACCTCGATTAGAAATCAGCAGAAACGGACAAGGTGAAGGTTCGACCTTTACCTAAGTAAATCGCATTCGTTGTGCTGCCTTGCAATGCATGCCATTTTACCGTGTCGAGCACGTTGTACACATTGGCACGAACAGTTAACGGCGTTTTATCCCAAGTGAATTTATAACGAGCGCCCAAGTCCCAACGAACCCATGGACTGGTGCTTAATGTATTCGCCATGTTTACATAGGCTTTGCCATTGTAAGTCAAACGTGTATTAACAGCCAGACCTTCTACGCTCTTAATGTCCTGTTCAACACCGATAACGCCGCTCCAGCGAGGCACACCGGTGGCCTGATTGCCTTCGTAGCCCGCATAGGAAGATGCCAAGGTAATATATTTAGCATCCATGTAGGTAATGCCGCCAAGAATACGAGTGCCTTCGCGCGGTTCGCCGAACACGCTCAATTCAATGCCTCGGTTACGTTGTTCACCGGCTAAGGAGTAGTAATTGTCGTCAGTCGTAATGAAGCTTGGATTTTTCATGGTAAATGCACTCAACGTTGTGGCAATTTTACCGAAGTCAAATTTGGCTCCCACTTCATACTGTGTTGTTTTATAAGGCGCAAATGTTTCACCTGCATTTTCCGTACCGTCCGGTGCTGTTTCACCAAGCGATAAGCCCTGCGCATAGTTTGCGTATACAGAGACACGGTCGTTCAATTTATGTACGATACCGAAAGTCGGTGTAAAGGCCGTTTCATCATACTGCGTCGTGCTCTTCAAGGAAGTGCCGCTATAGCTGTACGAAGTGTCTTTTACCTGTTGAATACGTCCGCCCACAATGAAGTTCCAACGATTATCCGCTGTAGAAATGATGTCATTAACGCCGATACTCTGTTGGATTCGGTTGTCGCGAATCAAGTACGGACCATAGCTGCCATCAGTAAAGCTCTGCCAGGTCGGATTGTAAACGCTGGTCGTGTACGTATCTTTCACAGACGGCTTATCTTCATACACTTTGTAGCGAACCTGAGAAGCCGCAATGCTTACTTCATGAGACAAAGAACCTGTTTGTAAATGTCCGCGTACGCCGAATTCACTGGAAATCGCTTTATTGATCTGACGATTATGTACATAACTTACTTTCGCGTTGCCATTCACATTATTCAACAAGAAACGGTTGGACAGGCCGTCCTGAGAGGTGTTACGCATACCGAACGCAGCCCATGCGGTCCAGTTATCATTGAGGTCATATTCCCCTTTCCAAAGGGCGAATTTTTCCGTAATTCGGCGATACGTATCCGGTGCACCGAATTTTGCATCATCGCTGACGCTCGGCAAAGATGTCATCTTATTCGCAATACTTTGCGACATAGTCACCTGGTACTGCGGATTTTCGATATCATTGTAAATGTAGCCCATATCAAGGGATGTACGCCAGCGGTCACCTTTTGCATCAAGGCCCATAAATACGGAGTTGGCGCTATTGGATTCATCGCTGTACGCATCTTCCTGACCACCTCGATTTAACACATTAAGGCGAACCCCATATTTTCCGTTGTTGAAACGACGGCTCATGTCCAGCTGCTGTGTAAATTGATTGCCTTCACCATATGTAAGTGTAACCGTATTTTTCGGCTCGTCGCCTGCATGTTTCGTCACATAATTAACAACGCCGCCTACCGAATCATTCGGTGCCATACCGCTAAGCATAGCGCTAGGACCTTTTAAAATTTCAACATTTTCAAGATACTCGATGCCGGTGTAGTAGCGCGGTGCAATCCCGTAAATACCGTTCAACTGCACGTCCTGCTGAGTCGTTTTAAAACCGCGAATACTCCATGCGTTAGATGCGCCGGATAACGTCAAATCCGTTACCGACGGATCATTGGCCAATACATCAATGATGTTGTTGGACTGCTGATTCTCCATCGTTTCTTCTGTGATAGAAATTACATTAAACGGCACATCCAAGAAGTCTTTTTTCCCCAACATGCCGATGCTGTTAACGCGGGATACCTGACCGCCTGCATATACAGGATCTTCCGAAGAAGGCTGTGCCACTACCGGCGCCGGTGTTGCCTTGCTAACAATAACCTCGCCCAAGTCATAAACATCATCACTCTGCGATGCGCTCGCTTGTGCAGTACCATTCACACTTGCCCCGGTTTGCGCAGTCTGTACGGTTTGCCCGGTTACTGCAGTTGACGTACTCTGCACCGCATCAGCAGCCCCTACTGTATAAGCTCCAACACTCCACGCACTTCCCAACAACAACGCACACAAAATTCGCGCGCTCAACCGGCTGTTCACCACGCCGGACATTTTCATCGTTCGTTTCATTTTCTGTCCTCTCTCTGTCCAACTTTATTACTACACACACTACAAAATATCTAAGTTATAAGGCTGAATACACACTGCCAAATATCCAAGCCACAAGGCTGAATACGCACTGCCAAATCGACAGTGCGCATACCATTAACTATTAAAGGCCTATACAGTTAGCCAAGCTTATAAAGTTAACTGCGGCTATAACTAGAAGCTATGTTCAACGCCCACTACATAATGGCGCTCAGGCATTGCATAGGAGCCGATGGTCGTGGACGGTTCCACTTCATAGGACTCATTGGTCAAGTTAAATGCCTGTGCGTAGATTTTCGTTGAATCATTAAGCTTGTAATTCACATTCATATCCCACACAAAATAGGAAGAATCAGAGTATTTCTTCACGGATCGTCCTGTTACATACTGGAACGCATTGTTTACAGTCCAGCGATTTTTCTCATAGGACACTTCCAAACTATAACGGTTCGGATTACGATTGTCCGTAGAATCCACATAACCGCTGCCTGTATCCTGTTTTATTTGTAAATAGCTGTAACCCGCTTTGGCGCTCCACGCGTCAGTGAATTTGTACGTAGCGCTCAAATTTAAGCCCTGACGTTTTTCACGGTTTACGTTTTCATAATATCCCTGCACATAGTTATTGGAGGTATCATAATAACCGTTCACCCAAGATAAGGCGTTTTTCAGGCGGCTGTGGAACACGCTGGCCGACACGGTCAATTTATCCGACACATTACTGTCCATACCGAGTGTTATGGTTTGGGATTTTTCCTGGTCCAAATCAGGATTGCCGCGCCAGAACTCAGTGTTCGCATAGAGCATTTTCAAGGTCGGATTGTTTACCGCCTGCCCCCAGGAAATGTACGCATGCGTTTTATCATCCAGCTTTTTGTTTAAACCGATGTGTGATGCAAAATCACCGCCAAAGGTATCCTGATGCTCATAACGGGTACCGAAGTTAGCTGTCCAACCGCGACCCAATTCCCATTTATCTTCCACGTAAACAGCCTTGCTAATCATAGATTTATCAAGGTAAACGCCGTTATTTTCTTCTTTAATGTGCTCCTGGTTATATGTAACCCCACTAATTAATGTATGGTTATCGAGCTTCCATGTCTTTTGCCCTTCCAAACCGTCCATGGATAAGTCATGGCCATACGTGCTTGAAGAAGATCCGCTGCCGAAACCGGAGTCACTGCTTTCCGTATTGCGGTACGCACGGATGAAAGTCCCTTTATCAAGACCGAAGTTATACGTTACGCCGTAACTCATATCTACCGTGTCTTTCACATTGCCCGCACCGGTTACAGTACCTGTTAATGGATTTTTAAGTCGAATGCCGTAACCGTCGTTCTTTTCCACACGGCTGAAATCTACGCTTAGCAAATCGTCTTCGCCAATGTAGCGGTCATAGCGGGCCGTCCACTTGTCGCGGTTAATATAACTATCCGGAAACTCGTGTGAATTGCCCTGATAATCTTTGTAATGCACATTGTCTCGACGCTCTTTCGTATAGGATACGAAGTAGCCGTTCTTTTCATCGCCGCCCTGCGTAATCACAGAGCCTTTGCGATAACCCCAACTGCCTAGTTCTGCACGCACTTTTGTGCTGGATCCTTCCGTCGGCGTTTTCGTAATAATATTAATAACGCCGGCCACCGCACGTTCACCATACAATGCGGAGTTTGGCCCCTTTACCACTTCGATGTGGTCAATATTGTCCATCGGAATCTGATCGATATCGATGGCATTGGAAGCGCCGGACACAACCAGGTGGTCCCAGTTCATTTTGCGACCGTTTACCATGACGAGCACGCGTGTATCGCCATTCAATTCAGGGTAAGCTGCGAACCCCTTCTGAACAACCGGTATATTGTTGGCTTTCAGCGCATCGGATACATTATTATAATTGCCTTTTTCAATCTGCGCCGCCGTAATTACCGTTGTATCAGCCGGTACATCGATTTTCTTTTCCTGTAAACGACTGGCCGTTACGATGATTTCACCCAAATCATACACACTGTCGTCTGTCACATCCGCAGCCCACACACTACCTGTTACCATCGTTAACGCAAGCGCTGACAAAAGCGCCTTATTTTTATTCCCTAAGTGATTCTGATTCTTTCTCATTTTAGTCCTCCAAACGGGGGGCTATACCTAGCCTGCACAACAAGGGCTATACCAAACCCTCAAAACAGGGGCTACACCTAACCCATGTAATAGGGGCTTCACCTACCCACAAAAACTCCGCCGCACCCGTCTACACCTCACAGGGCGGCCTTCACACACCATCAACAACATCAGAATCGGGAGCGCCTATGTGCTCCCGATTGTATTGTTTCGTATCGTTCCCTAACGATGTTTAATTAGTTTCTAAATGTAATGCGTCCTTCTGACACAACGGGTTGACCGTTTACTGTTTTAGGACTGTATGCGCTGTTCTTCGCACGCGCTCTGGCTGCACGGTCATAAGCGCCGTCACCACTGGACTGTTCCACATACGCTTCTACAGCGCGGCCCGATTCATTCACAACAACATGAATCACTACCGTGCCGGAGTAACCATCAAGAGAGCGGTCGCCCAAAAATTGCAACGGCTCCACTACAGTTTGAGAACCGCCGGTTCCTTCACCGCCGTCACCGCTGCCGCCGTTAGGATCAGTCCCTGTTCCGTCGCCACCTGCACCGGTGCCGCCTTCCGCAGTACCGCCCTGTGCGCCGCTGCCATAATCGCTGTTAATGCCACCCGGCGTAGGCACAACCGGAGTCGGTTGCGGTTTCGCAGTAGGTTCCATCATTTGCTTCACAGGCACACCATTTTGAATATCTGCCACTTCCTGTGCAGTCAATGGAGGCGGTGCCTGTACGGCTGCCGGGGCGGGTGCGGAAATTTTCGGGCCACCCAACGCCGGGCCGTCGCCTAACACACTGATTTCCACCGGCGTCGTATCAATTTGCAAATCCGGTTTCTGTGTAAAGGACCAAATCAATCCTCCCACTAAAAAACAGTTAATCACCAAGGAGCTGATGATAGCTGTACGCCAGCGATTTTTATAAATGTGAGCAAATGGCGATGAGCCGGAGTTTACATTTTCCTGCACCTGCTGTACATGTTCACTCATAAGCTTCACCTACTTGCTGCTTTCCGTTGCCACCGCAATCTTCGTCAACTGCATGGTTTTCAACGTATCAAGAACCTGTACGAAAGCACCGTACTGCGCTTTTGTATCAGCTCGTAAAATAATCGTAATGTCTTCGCCCTTCGCTTTTTCAAGCTGCAGACGTTTTACCATGCCGTTCAAGTCCATTTTGTCCTGTTCAACATAAATGCTCCCGTCTTCTGTAATGGTAATCGGGATTTTACGCTGAATGTCTACGGCGCCGGCCGAAGCGGTCGGCAGGTTAACCGGCATGGAACGCTGTACCACCATGGACAGCATGCTCATCATAAAGAACACTAATAGGAAGAATATAATGTCGATCATCGGAATGATCATGAGCTTTGGTTTGCTTGTGGTTCGAAGGCTTCTCAGTTGCATAGATTCGGCCCTCTTACGCGATATCCGCTACGGAATTCATGTACACATTACTGATTTCTTCCATATCAGTAATCAATTTATCCTGTTTCTGAACCAAGTACGCGTGAATAACCAAGGCGATAATAGCCACACAAAGGCCGGTTGCTGTCGCAATCAACGCTTCGCCTACACCGCCGGTAATGGCGAACGGCTGGCCGTCAGATACGGAAAGTACGCTGAAGGAGCTGATCATACCGGTTACGGTACCCAACAAGCCCAACAATGGGGACAATGTTACGATCGTTTCCAAATAGTTTAAACGGGAACGAAGACGACCGGCAATCGCACCGGCTGCGCCCTGTAAGGCCGCACTTTTAGACTTAATCGTGTCACGACGAATCGCTGCAGTCAACATTTCAGACGCAACGCCGCCGTCTTCAGCACACAACGCTTCCAAACCACTAAGATTTTGCTCTTCTGTTAAACGAGGAATTTCCTCGCGCAACTTCGTCATATTGGACTCAGCCGCCTTATACGTACGTAAACGTTCTACTAAAATAGCAATTGAAATAATGGAGCATAACAGTAATGGGTACATTACCAGTCCGCCCTGATGAAATAACTCTAAAACTTCCATGTGTATATCCTCTTTTCTATCAAATAATAATTCGACTCTTAACTTATATTCCATAGGCGAACCGGGCTATGTATGCCCGGTTGCATCTATATTTTCTTGGCTTAGAATTTGTGTTCCACACCGGCTACAAAATGACGGCCCGGCATTGCATAAGCACCTACAGGGTAGTTGTATGGTTCCACTTCATAAGATTCATCAGTCAAGTTGAAGCCCTGTGCATATAACTTAGTGGATTCGTTCAATTTGTAGTTCACGTTCACATCCCAGGTGAAGTACTGTGAATCGGTGTAGTACGCGGTGGAACGGCCGGTTACGTACTGCAAGGTATTAATAACGGACCAGCGATTTTTTTCGTAAGTAAGTTCCAAACCATAGGTGTTCGGATGGCGGTTCTTATCGTCATTCACCATACCGCTGCCTGTATCTACATGCTGACGCAAGTAATTGTAGAAGGCTTTCACCTTCCAAGCATCATCCAATTTGTAAGTGGCGCTCAAGTTCAAACCCTGACGTTTTTCCTTATTTACGTTGTAGTAAACGGTTTTTGAAATGCTTGTATCCCATACCCAGTCGAGGGCGTCTTTCAAGTGACTTTCGAAAATGCTTGCGGATACGTTGAGGCGATCATTGATCTGGCTGTCCGCACCGATTGTGTACGTGTAGGATTTTTCCTGTTTCAAATCAGGATTGCCGATCCAGTACGGGGAATTTGCATAGAGCATTTTCAAGGTCGGATTATTTACCGCCTGGCCCCAGGATGCGTACACGTGCGTACGGTCGTCGAGTTTCTTGTTAATGCCGATATGAGACGCCCAGTCACCGCCGAAGGTGTTGTGGTGTTCATAACGGGTACCGATATTAGCTGTCCAGCCTTTGCCCAATTCCCATTTATCTTCCACATAAGCCGCTTTAGAAGTCGCTGTTTTGTCGAAGCTTACACCGTCATTAGTTTCATCAATGGTTTCACGATTATACGTAGCACCACTGATTAAGGTGTGGTCGCCCAGTTTCCAAGTTTTCTGGCCTTCCACGCCGAACATGCCCAAGTCATGGGTGTATGGTGTGCCCGCAAACGGCGCATTGGCACGTTCCGAGTTACGGTATGTACGAATAAAGGTGTCGTTACCTTCACCGAAGTAATACGTAGCACCATAAGAAGTATCAATTGTTTTCGACTTCATGCCGGCGCCATAAGCGGTACCGGTTGTAGGATCACTTAAGTAAATGCCGAAGCCGTCATTTCTGTGATTGTAAGAGAAATCCAAGCTTAAATGGTCTTCTGTGTAGTAATGATCGAAACGGGCTGTAAACGCATCGCGGTCAATGGATGTGTCCGGGAATACATGTTTGTTGCCGTTTACATCTTTATATTCGTAATTTTTCTGTTTTTCTTTGCTGTAAGTTACGAAGTACGCGTTCTTTTCATCGCCGCCCTGCGTAACAATGGATGCCTTGCGATAGCCCCAAGTGCCCACTTCGCCGCGCACTGTCGTCTGCTGACCTTCAATGCCCTGCTTTGTGATAATGTTGATAACACCGGCCACGGCACGTTCACCATATAGGGAGGAGTTAGGTCCCTTAACTACTTCGATACGGTCAATGTTTTCTACCGGGAACTGGTCGATATCGATAGCATTGTTCGCACCGGATACGATGAGATGATCCCAGTTCATGCGGCGGCCGTTTACCATAACGAGCACACGAGTGTCGCCGTTAAGCTCCGGATAAGCGGCAAAGCCTTTCTGTACAACCGGCACATTGTTGGCTTTCAACGCATCAGATACACTGCTGTAGTTGCCTTTTTCAATATCTTTAGACGTGATAACCGTCGTATCGGCCGGCACATCAATTTTCTTTTCCGCCACGCGGTTTGCCGTTACAAGCACTTCTCCCAAATCGTAAACGCTTGTATCATCAGCTGCATAAGATAAAGCAGTTCCGCCTGCTGTTACTACAAAGGCCGCCAAAGCAGCTCGCATCAATCGTCCACACACAACATTTCTTGAATCCATTATTTACTGTCCTCCTCAAAGCCAAGGGCAATTTTTTCCAAGGCATCTACCACACGTCCGTTACCGTTATTTACATCCGCGAAAGGCACCGTCACAATTCGGCCTTCGCGAATCGCCCGCATATTGCGCAAGTTCGGATCACTCAACAACTCCGCTCTTGCTTCTTCATCCGTCAATGCGCGGTCTCCACGGCTTACGGTTACATACACAATTACATCAGGATCGAACGCCAACACCCGCTCCGGTCCTACTATTGAAATTTGCCGGTCAGTCAAATTATGACCGCCCGCTTTTTTAACGATGTCGTCAACGAGATAAATGGGACCGTATAAGCTATACGTACTATGCCCATGGGCCTGTAAAATAATGACATTCGGCTTATACTGTCGCTCCTGTACTCGTTCCTCCACCGCCTGCACTCGCGCTTGTAATTGTTCTTTATAGGCACTTGCCTTGTCCGGGACTTGAAACAATCGTCCCATATCATCAATAAAGGGGTATATACTGCTTTCGATAGTCGGCGTGCTCTTGCGAATCGTGGCCGGCACTATATACGCACCAATATCTCGTTCATACCACTGCCGCACATCTCCCAGCGCGGCCGGTGTAAAATGATGCGACCATCCGATAATCAAATCCGGTTGGGCCGCAAATACCTGCTCCCGACTTGGCACATAGGCGTTTGTCAGTAGAGGCAGGGCTGCATACTTTGCCGCATATCGAGGCGGCTCTTCACCATAGGGTGCCACCGTGCCGACAATATGCTTCTCCAGCCCCAAGTCAATGAGCAACTCCGTCGCGCCCGGGTATGTACTGATGACCCGCTGCGGCGGTCCCTTATACGTGAATTCCAACGGCTTGCCGTCACTGTCTACATTCTGTATGACAATGCCGCTGCGATTGTCGTTGCCCTGACCGATCACACGCCAATGGCCGTTCGTGTAGGAAAACCATGCCACCACCAACAGCACGGCAATACTCAGAATACCAATCACCCGCCGGCTCCATCGTTCCCAAGAAAACATCATAGGCCGGGGCCTCCCCATGTAATATGCACATCAGAATTGGCCGACCTTATGGACTCTGCCTTTCCGCCGGCCCCCATCGACATATGCCGTAAAGGCTGACGTCCATAGGTGATAATCGGCGAGCCGTCTGGATGATAGGAAATACTGCTCCGCACTTCATACACATTTTCAATGAGTTCCTGTGTAATAATATCCTGCGGCGCTCCCTGTGCTACAAGTTGTCCCTGTTTCATAATGAACACTTCGTCACAGAAGAGGGATGCCAAATTCAAATCATGAAGCGTAACGAGCACCCCGATGTTTAAGTGTTTAATAACCTCCAACAACTCCAACTGGTACGTAATGTCCAGATGATTTGTAGGTTCGTCTAAAATTAAATACTCCGGCTCCTGACAAAGGACGCGGGCCAGCATCACACGCTGCTGCTCCCCGCCCGATAAAGAGGAAAAACTGCGATGGGCCTGTTCGGCCATGCCCACGGTTATTAATGCCTTGTGGGCCAACGCCATATCCTCTTCCGTATCATCGTCGAAACCTTTTTTATAGGGCGTACGCCCCATCATTACAATCTGCCATACAGTAAAGTCAAAATTCACCGCGTGAAATTGACCCATAACGCCAATTTTCTGCGCCGCTTCCCGCATAGGAATATCCTGCAGTCGCTGTCCGTCAAAGCGAATTTCACCGCTCTGCATAGGCAGCACGCGATACAAATGTTTTAACAACGTCGACTTACCGCAGCCGTTAGGCCCCATAAGAGCCACAAACTTATTAGCCGGCACGGTTAAGGATATATCCCGTAAAATCTTGGCGTCACCTACCGTATATGACAAGTTATTTATTACAATCTCTTGCATATGAACTCCTGACCTTGCCTCCTCTAATCCAACCACTTCATTATTCAGTACAAAACCACTGTGCCGCATACGTGTTTTACCCAATAGACACACTTACTATTCGACCAAACGTTTCACTGCACAATGGCGTCCTATATACCAACTGACTTGCCCTCAGCCCCCGAAGTTCTTGCTGTTTCCGAACAGGAGCTTCATAAATAAAGGGGCACCCAGCAACGCTGTGAGTATGCCGATTGGCAAATCGCCGGACGGCAACAATACACGAGACAGGAGATCGGCCAATACCAAGAAGATGGCGCCCCCTAAAATCACTACAGGCAACAGGCGTTTATGACCGACGCCTACAATGTTGCGGCACATATGAGGAATCACGAGTCCCACAAATCCGATAATACCGCATTGTGATACGAGCACCCCGGTCAAAAGTGCCACACAGGCCATGTACACATAGCGCTTACGCACTGCGTTAATACCTAAGGTGATGGCCATTTCTTCGCCCAGAAGTAAGGCATCGAGCACTCGAACTTGAGATAAAAAATAGAGGCCCATACCGGCAACTACTAAAATTGGCCACAATAACATTGACCACTTAGCATCGGCTAATGACCCCATCGTCCAAAATGCCGCGCTCTGCATTCCTTCTGCATCACCGGCCATATAAATGATAAAATTCGACAGTGCTGTGCACAACGCGCCTACAACGGCACCGGCCAACACTAACTTAACGGTGGAAATCTTCGTTCCCAAACCGGCTAACACTAGTACTGCTAATGTAGCTATAACCGCTCCGCCGAAGGCCCACACGGGCACGCCGAGCTGAACTGCACCTAGCAGATGTCCCAATAAAATTGCCACTACGGCTCCAACGGATGCTCCGGACGCGATACCTAAAATGAAAGGTTCCGCCAACGGATTTTGCACCGTTGCTTGCATAACTGTGCCCGATAATGCCAACCCTGCTCCCACCAGGGCCGCCAATAACACGCGGGGCACGCGAATATCCCAAACTATGTCTACCAATGCGGGCGCTACCGAAGCCGGATTGCTGCCGGCCACTTTTGCCAGGATAATGTCCACTACCTCGCCGGCAGGGATCACCACACTGCCTAAGGCCACCGCCACGATAATTGCGCAAAATAAAAAGGCAGTCAGAACCACTACGGCCCAACTACCTATTATGTCTGTACGATGCGGTGTAACGGTCGGTAATGTACTTAGGCCACTCCCATTGGTTTTAGACGTCAAATCGACGTTATTCATAAAAAAATCCTCATTTCGCTTATACACAATACACTGAATAAACTGTAAACGAGGCCAACTTATGGCTTACTGTATATTATTTTCCTACGCTACTTAGCATCTAATTTATTAAATATTATCAAAGATATTGTATAGTAAATGATAACTTATGTCAATTGCCCGTATGGATTATTTTTGTACCTTTTGGAGTATTTCATCAATTATTTTTCAATGTTTTCTAAAAAAAGAGCGCTATAAACTTTTAACACAGTTTATAGCGCTTTAACATTGCCATATGTCTATTTTATTAATTTAATGGCCCCAACAGGGCAAATTTCGTAACAATCTCCGCAGCCGATGCAGCTGTCCAGAATCCTAAAACTTCGGAGCGCGTGAATCTCTTGAGAATTCATTTGAGAGTCCGCCTCATCTTTAGGTCCTGCGATACTGTTGTATTCACATTCCTGCGCACAGGCGGCGCAACATATGCATTGGCGCGGTTCTATATAAAATTTCATCGTAACATCCCAACGTAATTTCTCATCATAAATGCGCAATGCAACAGCTCTTCATACAAGTTCAGCATATCATTTGTATGCCAAACTTTCATCGTACTTGAAGGACTTGTTCAATGGCCTTTGCCACACCGTCCTCTTCATTCGTTTCAGCCACATATCGTGCAGCCGCTTTTGCAGTCTCTTCCCCATTGCCCATAGCAAAGGATACCGGGGTGTATCTCAGCATAGTCAAATCATTATTGCTGTCGCCGATGCACATAACTTCATCCGGCTCAAGACCCATGGACTCAGCCAATGCTGCCACCGCACGGCCCTTACTGATGTCCGGTTTAACGAATTCCAAATTACCTTCACTGGACTCGATAATCGTAAAATTCGTGCGACCTTTCATGTAATCCAAAATTTCCTGTTTCTTGCTGTCGTCGCCGTAGAATAACTGGACTTTTTCCAAGGCCAAACCTTCTGTGGCAATGTAATCACGCAAGCTGTCTACCATGACACGGCTGGCCTTAATCAAAGGCAATAAATGTGGGGAGATTTTCGAAGCAAACTCTTTCATTTCTTCCCCATCACCGTAAATCTTCGCGCCGCTGTACGCTTCAATATATACATTGAACGGTAAGAGCATGTCGATTAGCGCCAAACCTTCTTCCGTACTAAACGATTCGTGGAATACAACCTCCGCATCATCGTCGGATGTGCGCTTCATCACCACTGCACCATTACTGCAGATGTAGTGCTTAATTTCAGGGATTTTGCGTTTCACTTCCGCCATTTCACCCCATGCACGACCGCTGGCCACTGCCACCGTCACGCCCAGATCCATGGCTTTGTGAACCGCTGCCACCGTCGCCGGCGTTACGTATTTATCCTTATTTACCAATGTGCCGTCCACATCAGAAACAATCAACTTAACCGGTTTCTTTAAAAATGCTTTGTCAAATGTTTTACTATCCGTTGTCATTCAAAACCTCCGTTAACTGTACGCTGATTTATTTACCAAATTAAATTGTAAATTGACTCCATCATACTATCAGGTGGAATAGGCTCCCAGGCTGTCGGTTGATTGTGAGTAACAACTACATTACCCGATTTATCATATGCAATAGCGTTAAGATATTGCACCATTCTTGAGTTATGATTTATACGAGTCCTATAAAGCACTGATTCACCATTTTCACCAACGACTCTAATCCACAGCACTGCTTCCTCTTTATTCTTCTTCACACTGTCATTATCTATAAAAAACGTACCGCCGCTACTACCTTTATTTACATAATACCAATCAGCGGCCGAAGAAATATTACTTACTGCAAAAATCCCCATTAACATAAATGCTGCTAAACAAATACGTACATATCTCATTTTTTAATCCCCTTATGCCAAAACACGAATACCTTCCCTCTATTAAATCCTTCACATTGCAACGACGCCCTTACTTCAAGCTATCATATATGAACTGTTTGCGTACTGTCTATACTTCAAGCTATCCGCTATATGTTCCATCTATATAGCATCTGCAATCAATCTTAGTTTAAATTATACACTATATCAAGAAAATCTCCTATACGGCGCAATGCAAAAGGCTCCGGTACGCCCTACATACCGAAGCCTTTGCTGACCGTTTGTGATTGTTTTGACCCGAGGTATTTCTCAACCCCAATTTACTAACAATGTACTTACAAATTTATGTTTTCTTTACAAAGCGTTTAACGTCTCCAATGCCATAGAATCCCCCCTTTACTTCATTATAAACGCATTGCGAAATTTTCGATATATCAAAATTTAAAATTAAGTTTTTTCTTTAAATGATTTATCTTGCGTCTAGCCTGCGATCAGGGAATTTACCAATTCTTCCAGTTTTTGAATACGTTCATTCTGACTTTCGTTCTGTGCTTTCAACGCATCAATTTCGCTAGTCTGTTGTTCTACATATTCAATGAGGCGACCTTTACTCATGCTTGCATATGGATTGGAATTACCAAACTTCATACTCACACCCATGTTCATCATGTTTTCGCCATTGCCCATGGAGCCGCCCACGCTGAACAGTAAATCTTCGTTCGGACGATAGAATGCGCCTACGGCCATTGCGTTAGAACCGTGATAAGTGCCTACGCCGGCTGTGAAATTCCACTTGTTGTCCGGATCGTAATCGAGCGGATGTAAAGCGGCCAATGCGGCTGCTCCGGCACCGGATTTATTAATCTTCGAATCCAGTTTCGAAATCTGACGAGCGTTATTTTGAACACCTAAGGCAACGCCGCCGATAGCACTGGTCAACTCTTCACGAACCGTGTAAACCTGACCGGTTGTCGCTGCGCTTGTGCCGTCAGCTGTAAGTTCAACAGCCTTCACGTTCTTAATTTCCTTATCATTAGCATTAATGCCGTCTTTGGAAATGTACGTCATGTTATCAACGGAAATACTGTTGCCAACCTTCAAGTCATCACTTAAGGACAAGTTGTATTCGTTTTTACCTTCCACTTTAACGGCGTTGATATTATCGTCACCGTTGATTTTTGTAGGGCTTGCAGATTGTGAGATAGTCTCGGCAAAATCTTTCAATTGACCTTCCGTAGCTGCACGATCTTCCACAACCTTATCAGCATCCCAAGTTGTGTTAGTTAAACCGGTAATCGTACGGCTTGCCGTTTCACCTTCAGCTGGAGCCTTACCATCGATAGTAATACCGCCGACCTTGATCTTTTCCTCAAGACTGACTTTGACACCCTTAGTCGCATCATTAGCATCGACCTTTTCAACCTTAACACCGGTTTCCGTATCGCCAACTACATTAGCTACGCCAACTTTACCTTCTGTTATATCAGTAATTTGATTATTGATATTGGTGATGCTGGTGTTAATATTGGTAATGTCATTGTTAATCTTAGTAATATCGCCTTCAACCTTAGTTACACGGTTGTCCAAATCGGTGATATTCTTCGTATTATTGGTAACTTGCTCTACGAATTTAGAGTCTAGACCTACCTTGATGTTATTATCTTCTTGAGTAATCTGAACCTTTTCGCCATTAACAAAATTAATCACAGAGTCTTTTTTAATGGCCCGTTCGCCTGTACCATTTACAGTAAGTTTCCATGCTCCAGCATCACTGAGTAAGGTATCAGTAATCCCCAATTTAGTTTTCCAGCTATTTACATTATCATCTGACAAGTTAGTTGCATCCACTCTTGCGGAAGAATCGGCCACAGCCTTCAGTTGTTTTTCAGAAGCTGCACGGTTTTCAACAATACCGTTAGCTTCCGGATTCCAATCAGTATTAGCTAACCCCGTAATAAATAAACCGTCTTCGGTTGTATTTTCCTTAGTTGTCGGTACAGCTTTCTGATTAGCAATGTAAATGCCACCAGTAAGACTGCCATCATCAGCAGTAGTTCCACCAATGCGTACACTACCATCAGCCAAGTTAAGGTTCTTAGCTAATTTTACAGTTAAGCCGCCTTTGTCTTGAGCAACGACACCAATGTTATCATCCGATAGTAAGCTTGCATCGCTGATACCACCTGTTACTGTTAAGGTTTCGTTCAATTTCTTAGCGATGGTTACGTCCTTAGTATCGCCGGCAAACTTCAAGCCATCTTCTAGAGTAGCTACCGTATGTTCTTTATCGTTTTCATCAACATAAACGATACGAGTCATACCGTCTTTACCGTTAGTGCCATCGACCCCATCAGCACCGTTCTTCACGGAGATTTCGCCGTAAGCATTTTTACCCGGTTGTCCGTCTTGACCGGCAGGACCTTGCGGACCAACTAAACCGATGCTACCAGGCTTGCCGTCTTTGCCGTCCTTACCTGGTGTACCGATGACAATTTCATTACTCAACTTCAAGTCATAAACCTTCTGACCGTTTACATCTTTCACTGCCATAGTGAGATTATTATCGCCAATGTATTCACCTAAGGCTCCATCAGCTCCAGCTGTTGCAGATTTGCCGTCGAGAGTAAGTTCGGTGTGAGCGCCACCAACAGAGGTTACTACGTTAGAGATTGCTGCGTTTAGCTGATCTTCAGTAGCAGCTCGACCACTTACAATACCATTGGCATCAGGGTCCCATTTAGTATTAGTGAGACCGGTAATCGTATCGGTAGATGCAATTGTATAATTTGTAGAACCATCAGTTTCCTTCTCAGGCGTAATTTTAACATTATCTCCAGCAGTCAAAGTTACCTTATTGGCTTTCAACTGTGATACGTTAACCGCATCTTTATCATCCACACCGTCAGCTACGTTAATAATGCGCTGATTACCGCTGTCTAAACCGGCTGCACTTAAGGTTACCTGACTCGTATTAGCATCTGCCGCCTGTCTAAAGGTAGGATTGTTTTCATCCTGCGGTGGCGTAAAGGTTAACTGACCTTCTTCCAAATCGATGAATTTAGACAATTGAATATCATGGATTAGTTGTCCATTTTCTTCTTTTACACCCATAGTGAGATTAAGATTTTTAATGTATTCACCATGTTTGCCATCTTCACCTGGCTCAGCTGATTTACCATAAATAGTAACCCTATTATGATGATCTGTCTTTTCAGCTATTTTGCGAAGTTGAGCCATGTTAACAGCATCAGTATCAAGCTTACCAGGTGCCACGTTAACGATACGTTGGTTGCCATTGTCTAGACCGGTTGAACTTAACTTCACGGATCCCATTGTAGGATTTGCTACAGCCGTTAAGGTTGCACCGTCTTTAGTGTAAGTCTGAGTAGCTGCATCATAGACAGCATCGGTTAAATCAGTGTACCAGTTACCGTCTTCACCTTTAACGAGCCAATTGCCGTCTGCGTCTTTAGCCGAGTCAGCAGTAATAGTGACACTACCGTCAGATAAGTTAACATTCTTAGCTAATTTAACAGTTAAGCCGCCATCGGCTTTTGCTACGACACCGATGTTATTATCTGTTAACAAGCTTGCATCACTGATACCGCCTTTAACTTCTAAAGTTTCGTTGAGCTTCTTAGCGATCGTTACATCTTTTGTATCACCGGCGAACTTCAATCCGTCTTCCAGAGTGGCTACCGTATGCTCTTTATCGTTTTCATCGACATAAACGATACGAGTCATGCCGTCTTTGCCGTTAGTGCCATCGACACCATCAGCACCGTTCTTCACGGAAATTTCGCCGTAAGCATTTTTACCCGGTTGCCCGTCTTCACCGGCAGGACCTTGTGGACCAACTAAACCGATGCTACCAGGAGTACCGTCTTTACCATCTTTGCCAGGTGTACCAATAACCACTTCATTACTTAATTTCAGATCGTAAATCTTCTGACCGTTAACATCTTTCACGGCCATGGTGAGATTGTTATCACCAATGTAATCGCCTAACTTGCCATCAGCTCCGGCTGTTGCGGATTTACCGTCGAGAGTAAGTTCGGTATGAGCACCGCCAACTGAGGTCACAACGTTGGAAATTGCTGTGTTCAACTGATCTTCCGTAGCAGCTCGACCACTTACAATACCATTAGCATCTGGATCCCACTTGGTATTGCCTAAACCAGTAATAAACAAGCCATCTTCAGTCTTACCGTCCTTAGTCGTTGGCACGTCTTTCTGATTAGCGATATAGATGCCGCCAGTAACAGTTCCGTCTTCAGCTGTAGTTCCACCAATGCGTACACTACCGTCATTCAATTTGAGGTTCTTAGCTAATTTAACAGTTAATCCACCATCTGCTTTGGCTACGACACCGATGTTATTATCCGTTAGTAAGCTTGCATCACTGATTCCACCCTTAACTTCTAGAGTTTCGTTCAGTTTCTTAGGAATCGTTACGTCTGCTGTATCACCGGCGAACTTCAATCCGTCTTCTAGAGTAGCTACAGTATGCTCTTTATCGTTTTCATCAACATAAATGATTCGAGTCATACCGTCTTTACCGTTCGTGCCATCGACACCGTCAACGCCGTTCTTCACGGAAATTTCGCCGTAAGTATTTTTACCCGGTTGTCCGTCTTCACCGGCAGGGCCTTGCGGACCGACTAAGCCAATGCTACCAGGAGTACCGTCTTTGCCGTCCTTACCCGGTGTACCGATGACCACTTCGTTACTCAACTTCAAGTCGTAAACTTTCTGACCGTTTACATCTTTCACAGCCATGGTGAGGTTGTTTTCACCAATGTAATCGCCTAATTCACCATCAGAGCCAGCTGTTGCGGATTTGCCGTCGAGAGTAAGTTCAGTGTGAGCACCGCCAACAGAAGTTACTACGTTAGAGATCGCTGCGTTCAGCTGATCTTCAGTAGCAGCGCGACCGCTAACGATGCCATTAGCATCAGGATTCCACTTCGTATTGCTTAAGCCGGTAATAAACAAGCCATCCTCTGTCTTGCCGTCCTTAGTCGTTGGAACCGCTTTCTGATTAGCGATGTAAATACCACCAGTTGTTACACCATTTTCATCAATTGTGCCACCAATTCGAACACTACCGTCATTCAAGTTGAGGTTCTTAGCTAATTTAACGGTTAAACCACCTTTATCTTGAGCAACGACACCAATATTATTGTCTGTGAGTAAGCTTGTATCAGTAATGCCACCTTTAATTTCTAAAGTTTCATTCAACTTTTTAGCAATAGTTACATTTTCTGTATCACCAGCAAACTTTAAGCCGTCTTCCAGAGTAGCGACCGTATGTTCCTTATCGTTCTCATCAACATATACGATACGAGTCATACCGTCTTTTCCGTTAGTACCATCCACACCGTCAGCACCGTTCTTTACGGAAATTTCGCCGTAAGCATTCTTACCCGGTTGCCCGTCTTCACCGGCAGGGCCTTGCGGACCTACTAAACCGATACTACCAGGTGTACCGTCTTTACCATCTTTGCCTGGTGTACCGATAACAACTTCATTGCTAAGTTTGAGGTCATAAACTTTCTGACCGTTTACGTCTTTCACCGCCATAGTGAGGTTGTTTTCACCGATGTACTTGCCAAGCTCACCATCAGCACCAGCTGTTGCGGATTTGCCGTCAAGAGTTAGTTCTGTATGAGCGCCACCGACAGATGTTACTACGTTAGAAATCGCTGTGTTCAGCTGATCTTCAGTAGCAGCTCGACCGCTAACGATGCCATTAGTATCAGGATTCCACTTCGTGTTGCTTAAGCCGGTAATAAATAAGCCGTCTTCGGTTTTACCATCCTTGGTAGTTGGAACCGCTTTTTGACTAGCAATGTAAATACCGCCAGTAGTGACACCGCTTTCATCAGTAGTTCCACCAATACGTACACTACCATCATTCAAGTTGAGGTTCTTAGCCAACTTAACGGTTAAGCCGCCGTCAGCTTTCGCTACAACACCAACATTGTTGTCCGTAAGCAGACTTGCATCGCTAATTCCGCCCTTAACTTCAAGTGTTTCATTGAGCTTCTTAGGAATGGTTACATTTTCTGTATCACCGGCAAATTTCAAGCCATCTTCCAGAGTAGCTACTGTATGCTCTTTATCGTTTTCATCAACATAAACGATTCGAGTCATACCGTCCTTGCCGTTAGTACCATCCACACCATCAGCACCGTTCTTCACGGAGATTTCGCCATACGCATTTTTACCTGGTTGTCCATCTTCACCGGCAGGACCTTGCGGACCAACTAAACCGATGCTACCAGGTGTGCCGTCTTTGCCATCCTTGCCTGGTTGACCGATGACAACTTCATTCTTCAACTTGAGATCGTAAACCTTCTGACCGTTAACGTCTTTAACAGCCATGGTGAGATTGTTGTCACCGATGTAATCGCCAAATTTACCATCAGCACCGGATGTGGCGGATTTGCCATCAAGCATGAGTTCAGTATGAGCTCCGCCAACAGCTTCAGATACTTTAGAGATAGCCGCATTCAACTGATCTTCAGTTGCAGCTCGACCGCTTACGATACCATTAGCATCAGGATTCCACTTCGTATTGGTGAGGCCGGTAATGAATAAACCATCTTCGGTCTTACCGTCCTTAGTCGTTGGTACATCTTTCTGATTAGCGATGTAGATACCGCCTTTGGTTGTGCCATTTTCATCAGTCGTGCCACCAATTCGCACACTACCGTCAGCCAAGTTAAGGTTCTTAGCTAATTTAACGGTTAAGCCGCCATCAGCTTTAGCTACCACACCAATGTTGTTATCTGTCAACAAGCTTGCATCGCTAATGCCACCTTTAACTTCTAAGGTTTCATTCAGTTTCTTAGCGATGGTTACATTTTCTGTATCACCGGAAAACTTCAAGCCGTCATCCAGAGTAGCTACAGTGTGTTCTTCACCGTTTTCATCTTCATAAACGATACGGGTAATACCGTCTTTACCATGTTTGCCATCGACACCGTCAACACCGTTCTTCACGGAGATTTCAGCGTAGGCATTCTTACCAGGTTGTCCGTCTTCACCGGCAGGACCTTGCGGACCTACTAACCCAATGCTACCAGGTGTACCGTCTTTACCATCCTTGCCAGGTTGACCGATAACAACTTCATTCTTCAACTTGAGATCGTAAACCTTCTGACCGTTTACATCTTTCACGGCCATAGTAAGGTTATTTTCACCAATGTAATCGCCTAAGGCGCCATCAGCACCGGCTGTTGCGGATTTACCGTCTAGAGTGAGTTCGGTGTGAGCACCGCCAACATCTGAAGACACTTTAGAGATAGCTGCATCGAGTTGGTCAACATTGACTGCATCAGTGCCATCAATCCCAGTTGCCACGTTAACAATACGTTGATTGCCATTGTCTAAACCCGTGGAGCTCAACTTAACTGCACCAATTACAGGATTAGGTGCAGCTTGTAATATTTCGCCATCCTTAGTGTAAGTCTGCGAATCTGCATCATAAACAGCATCTGTTAAATCGGTGTACCAATTGCCGTCTTCGCCTTTTACAAGAGCATTACCCTCTTTATCTTTTGCAGTTTCGGCAAAGGCTACACTGCCATCAGACAAGTTGAGGTTCTTAGCCAACTTAACAGTTAAACCACCGTCAGCTTTAGCTACCACACCATTGTTATTATCTGTCAACAAGCTTTCATCGCTTATACCACCTGTTACTGTTAAGGTTTCGTTCAATTTCTTAGCGATAGTTACATTTTCTGTATCACCGGCAAACTTCAAGCCGTCTTCCAGCGTGGCTACCGTATGCTCTTTATCGTTTTCATCAACATAAACGATTCGAGTCATGCCGTCTTTGCCGTTAGTACCATCTACACCGTCAACACCATTCTTCACGGAAATTTCGCCGTAAGCGTTTTTGCCCGGTTGTCCGTCTTCACCGGCAGGACCTTGTGGACCAACTAAACCGATGCTACCAGGGGTACCGTCTTTGCCGTCCTTGCCTGGTTGACCGATAACAACTTCATTACTCAATTTGAGATCATAAACTTTCTGCCCGTTAACATCTTTCACAGCCATAGTAAGGTTGTTTTCACCGATGTAATCGCCTAAAGCACCATCAGCCCCAGCTGTTGCAGATTTACCGTCGAGGGTAAGTTCGGTATGTGCTTTGGCAATGGTTTCTACCGTTTTAAGTTGAGCCAAGTTAACCGCATCAGTATCTTCAGAGCCTGCCGCAACATTAATAATCTGACGAGTAGCACCTGAACCACCTACTGAAACAGCACCATAACTAGGTTTATATGCTGCAATAATCCCGGTCCGTTTTTCAAAGCTTTCAGTCATAGCGTTTGCAGCATCTACATAAGCTTGTATTGCATTTGGATCTCTCGGGTTCTGCTGATACGCCGCTAATTTTTCCTGGACAATCTGAACTTTTTCAACATAATTTTGATTTGCCTGTTCAAATTCAGCAGTTTTACCTAGATAGGCTGCTACTGATGCGTCATCCGTAAAGGTTACACCATCAGGTGAATAGCCATATACTTCAGCACTACGATTGGCCACTGCACCTAAGCCCAAGGCAACCCCCGATTTTTCTGTTACAGATGTTCCATAGCCTAAGGCTGTACCTCCTTGATTAGTAACCGAACTATTAATACCTATGGCCATACCATAATTTGCATTATTAACATTTGCCATAGAACCAATAGCAATACCGGAATCAGAGTTTATTACTTTCGAGAATGTGCCCAAAGAAGTTCCATAATTCGAACCACTAACAATAGCCGATTGCCCTACAGCAGTCCCCTGGAGTGAATTAGTAACGTTAGCCCTTGTACCGAGTGCGGTTCCAAATAACGAATTATCTACTAGAGTACCGTAACCAATTGCAGTTCCTTGTTCCGAATCGGCTACTTTAGAAGTGGCACCATACGCACTGCCAAAATTAGAATTACTAATTTCAGATTGATAGCCGGTAGCAACAGCACTCGCAGCTGTTACTTTTGTTTTAGGGCCAATAGCAATCGAGTTATCTCCCGTAGCCCCATCATTAAGTTTATTCTCTGTTTCAGAAGATTTAATCGATACGTATTCAATCTTATTAGAATCTACTTTTGTAGTAAGATCATTCAACTGTGACATATTCACAGCATCTGTAGCTTGAACCCCAGCTGCCACGTTAGTAATCCGTTGATTACCATTATCCAAACCATTAGAAGTTAATTTCACAGTGCCCACCACAGGATTTGCTACTGCCGTTATAACCTCTCCATTTTTAGTGTAACTTTGAGCATCCGCATCATAAACCGCATCGGTTAAATCAGTGTACCAGTTACCGTCTTCACCTTTAACGAGTGCGTTACCGTCTGCATCTTTCGCCGTTTCAACAAAGGCTACGCTGCCGTCGGACAGGTTAATGTTCTTGGCCAATTTCACGGTCAAGCCGCCTTTATCTTGAGCAACAACACCGATATTGTTGTCTGTTAACAAGCTTGTCTCACTGATGCCACCTGTTACTGTTAAGGTTTCGTTCAATTTCTTAGCGATCGTTACATCTTTTGTATCACCGGCAAATTTCAAGCCATCTTCCAAAGTAGCTACCGTATGCTCTTTATCGTTTTCATCAACATAAACGATTCGAGTCATACCGTCTTTACCGTTAGCGCCATCGACACCGTCAACACCGTTCTTCACGGAGATTTCAGCGTAGGCATTCTTACCAGGTTGTCCGTCTTCACCGGCAGGGCCTTGCGGACCAACTAAACCGATGCTACCAGGAGTACCGTCTTTACCATCCTTGCCAGGTTGGCCGATAACAACTTCATTCTTCAATTTGAGGTCGTATACCTTCTGACCGTTAACGTCTTTAACAGCCATGGTGAGATTGTTTTCACCAATGTATTCGCCTAAGGCACCATCAGCACCGGCTGTTGCGGATTTACCATCAAGAGTGAGTTCGGTATGAGCACCGCCAACGTCTGAGGATACTTTAGAAATAGCTGCGTCGAGTTGGTCAACATTGACTGCGTCAGTGCCATCAATCCCCGTTGCCACGTTAACGATACGTTGATTGCCATTGTCTAAACCCATGGAGCTCAACTTAACTGCACCAATTACAGGATTAGGTGCAGCTTGTAATGTTTCGCCATCCTTAGTGTAAGTCTGCGAATCTGCATCATAAACAGCATCGGTTAAATCTGCATACCAGTTACCATCTTCACCTTTTACAAGAGTGTTGCCCTCTTTATCTTTCGCCGTTTCAGCAAAGGCTACACTACCGTCAGACAGATTGAGATTCTTAGCCAATTTAACGGTTAAGCCACCTTTATCTTCAGCAACAACACCAATGTTGTTGTCTGTAAGTAAACTTGCATCGCTGATACCACCTGTTATGGTTAAGGTTTCGTTCAATTTCTTAGCGATAGTTACATTTTCTGTATCGCCGGCAAACTTCAAACCGTCATCCATCGTAGCAACAACGCGTTCTTCACCGTTTTCATCTTCATAAACGATACGAGTGATACCGTCTTTACCATGCTTGCCATCAACACCGTCAACGCCGTTCTTCACGGAGATTTCGGCATACGCATTTTTACCAGGTTGTCCATCTTCACCGGCAGGACCTTGTGGACCTACTAAACCAATGCTACCAGGCGTACCGTCTTTGCCATCTTTACCAGGTTGGCCGATAACAACTTGATTACTCAACTTGAGATCATAAACCTTCTGACCGTTAACGTCTTTCACAGCCATGGTAAGATTGTTTTCACCAATGTAATTGCCGAATTCACTATTTTCACCGGCTGTTGCAGATTTACCATCAAGAGTGAGTTCGGTATGAGCTTTGGCAATTGTTTCCACGGTTTTAAGCTGAGCCAAGTTAACGGCATCAGTATTCTCTGTGCCTGCTGCTACATTTATAATCTGACGAGTTGCGCCTGAACCACCTACTGAAACAGCACCATAACTAGGTTTATATGCTGCAATAATACTAGTCCGTTTATTGAAACTTGCAGTCATGTTATTTGATGCCTCTTGAAAAGCTCTTAGTGCCTCCTGATTTGTAGGATTTTGCTGATAAGCCGCTAATTTTTCCTGATAAACTTTAACGTTTTCAACATAATCTTGATTTGCCGATTCAAATTCAGCCATTTTCCCTAAATAGGCCGCGATAGAGGCGTCATCGGTAAAAGTAGTACCATCAGGCGAATAACCATACACTTCAGCATTTCGATTAGCTACTGCACCAAGACCTAAGGCAACCCCTGACAGTTCAGAAACAACAGCACCATAGCCCAAGGCTACTCCACCTTGATTGGTAACGGAACTGTTAATGCCTATAGCCATACCATAATTTGCGTTATTAACATTAGTCTTAGAGCCTATTGCCATGCCCGAATGAGAATTTGTGACTTTAGCACTTGGCCCTATTGCTATGCCATATGCAGAATTCGATATATTAGAAAACGAACCTAATACGGTTCCTGATTCACTATTCTCAACTTTAGCACTAACCCCCATAGCAGTGCCACTACGAGAACTTGTAACTTTAGCAAATGAACCTATAGAGGTACCATTTTCGGATGATTTAACTTCAGCACTAGAGCCTATAGAAGTACCTAATTTAGAACCTGTTACCTTTGATGTTGCTCCATAAGCACTGCCCCATTCAGAAGTACTTACTTCTGAGCGATAACCGGTAGCCGTTGCTGCCTTCGATTGATTATCAACAGCAGCTTCGTCACCTACTGCTATCCCCCACTCGCTATCCACTTTTCTATAATCTGATGCTGGATTATTTTCATCAATTCGTTTACCACTACCGATAGCCACAGTACCGGTAGCCGTTGCTTTCGCATTTGAACCAATCGCTATAGAATAATCCCCTGAAGCATCTGCACTCGTACCACCGGCAAAAGCATTTGCACCGGCATGTGTAAACCAACCAACCGCTGTACTTTGATGTCCATCGGCAATACTATGTTGTCCCACCGCCAAGCTGGCACCGCCAGAAGCTTTAGCATCCGCATCAGTTGGGTTGCCACCAAGATCCATATCTATAAATTTAAGTCCGATATCGACAAACTTGCCATCTTGATTAAGTTTTATGCCACGTTCAGCACGAAGTACGACTTCACCGCCTGGTGTAATAGTTGTTGCTTCACCGTTTGCTTCAGATTCATTAGTTACAGCACCCGGTAGTCTGGAAACGCCTAAAGTCCAACCTTTATTGACGTTTTCGCTAACCTTTTTAAGTTGTGCCACGTTAACTGCATCAGTATCTTCCGAACCTGCCGCCACATTAATAATCTGACGCGTATTGGCCGCAGTACCTACAGAAACAGCACCTGAACCGGAGCGATATGCAGAAATAATCTTATCTCGTGCATCAAAGCTTGCTTGCGTTGCTGCACCTGCTTCATTAAGCTCAGCTTTCAACTGTGCATTATTAGGATCATTCGCTAAAGCGGCTTTTTTCTCGTTAAATACAGCTAATTTAGCATTGAAATCCTCATTTGCCGCTTGATATTCTTCTATTTTACCTAAATAAGCAGCAACTTCAGCACCAGTGGAAAGGGTAACTCCATCAACAGTATAACCGTAGACTCCACCTGCTCTGTCAGCTACAGAATAGGCCCCTAAAGCCACTGAACTCCCTGCCGTTGTTTGGGCTTTATAACCAACCGCGGTGGCATCTGTACCACCTGTAGCACGAGCATAAGAACCTATTGCAGTTGAATTTTTCGACGAAACATTACTATAATGGCCTAAAGCCGTGCCTAGCTGGGCACTGGCAACCGCTTTTTGTCCCATAGCCATGCTCCAATTAGCGGTAGCTTCT
This sequence comes from Veillonella sp., assembly GCF_018364065.1. Taxonomy (GTDB): domain Bacteria; phylum Bacillota; class Negativicutes; order Veillonellales; family Veillonellaceae; genus Veillonella_A. The sequence goes on along the minus strand of NZ_JAGZMO010000003.1, from coordinate 158,149 downwards.
GCTCCACCGCCAATACCAACACTACCAAACCCTAAACCTTTGGCAGTAGGACCAATGGCAACACCGTATACGCTATCTGTTTTAGCTTCAGTACCGATGGCGACAGTGCTATTGCCTGTAGCATTTGACCTGTCACCAATTGAAACTGCATTACGGCCATTTGCTTTAGCATCTATCCCCATAGCACTGGATGAAAATTCGGCCAGCGCCCCACTACCTATGGCCACACTGCCTTGACCTTTTACCTTAGCACCGCTACCGATAGCAACGGCTAATCCACTACCATTGCTTTCAGGGTCGGGATCCATAAATGCATCGGCACCATTCCCTATAGCCACACTATAGGCCCTTGCTTTTGCCCCATCACCTATAGCTACATCAGCTTGTATAGTATCGCCGGCGATAGCACCATAACCAATAGCTACACTATGCCTTGAGCTTGAATATGCTTCTTCACCGACAGCGACACCGCCTTTAGAATCTATATTACGACCGATAGCTACGCCAGCTTCAACGCTTGTCTTAACATTAGGTCCTATAGCAATCGTGTCTTTTGCTACTGCCCCATCATTTAGCTTATTACCTTCTTCAGAAGAGTTAATCGATACATATTCAATCTTATTGGCATCAACTTTAGTATTGAGAGCCTTTAATTGAGCCAAGTTAACAGCATCAGTATCTTCACTACCGGCCGCCACATTGGTAATCTGACGAGTATCAAGGTCACTACCTACTGAAATAGCACCTAAGGTTGAACGATAGGCTGCTATAATCGCATTTCTTGCCTCAAAGCTGGCTTGTGTAGCTGCTTCAGCTTCGGCAAATTCGTTCTTAAGCTGTTCATTATTTGGATCTGCTTCTAAAGCTGCTTTTTTATTATTATAAACAGCTAATTTAGCATTGAAATCTTCTGTTGCAGTTTGATAAGCTTCTGCCTTACCTAAATAAGCTGCAATCTCTGCATCGGACTTAAAAGTCAAACCATCAACATTATAGCCTTCGACTTTACTACCTCTATCTGCTATGGAATAAGAGCCTAAAGCCACACCGGTATTTACATTAGCTGCTGAATCATAGCCTAATGCCATAGAGGCACCATCGGATGCGATTGAATAGCTACCTAAAGCAACTGAACTTCCGGCCCTCGTTCTAGCATAATAGCCAACAGCTGTTGCGTATTTACCGTCTTCAGCACTAGCCCAAGAACCAACTGCCGTTGATTTTTCCGAGGTCACGTTACTATAAGGACCAACAGACGTACTCAAATCAGCACTGGCAATAGCTTTACGGCCTACAGCCATACTCCAATTACCGGTAGCCTCTGTTTCACCACCGATACCGATACTGCTTGATCCTAAGCCTTTAGTATACGTACCTATGGCAATACCGAATGTACCGTTAGCTTCAGCCCTATTACCAAGTACAACTGAACCTGATCCGGAGGCTTTTGTCGTGTCACCAATAGCTATTGCACCACGGCTCGTTGCTTTAGCACTAGCACCTAAAGCATTTGCTTCGAACGTAGCTTCAGAGGCAAAGCCAACGGCCACACCACTTGGCCCTGTTACTGTAGCACTACTACCAACTGCTACGCCCAAACCTGAACCATTACCAAATTCAGGATTCGGATCCATATACGAAGAAGCGCCATTACCGATTGCAACGCTATATCCAGCAGCTTTACTACCGCTACCAATTGCTACATCTGATTGTAAATCATTACCTGCAATCGCACCTAAGCCAATAGCTACGCTATTTCTTGCACTCGATGAAGCATTTTCACCAATGGCTACACCACCATTTGCTTCGACATTCCGACCAATAGCAACAGCACCTTCTTTAGTTGCATTTGCTTTTGGACCTATAGCTACAGAATCCAATCCAGTTGCGCCGTCATTGGCTTTATTTTCATCTTCAGAAGAGTTAATCGACACATATTCAATCTTATTGGCATCAACTTTAGTGTTGAGAGCCTTTAATTGAGCCACGTTAACGGCATCAGTATCTTCACTACCGGCTGCAACGCCTGTAATTTGACGCGTATTTATAGCGTTCCCTACAGAAACAGCGCCTAGTCCTGATTTATAAGCATTTACAATAGCATTACGTTTTTCAAAACTAACCTGGGCTGCATTAGAAGCTTGAGCTACTTCATTTCTCAACTGTTCATTATTAGGGTCTTTTTGCCATGCTTCGTATTTCTCATTAAAGCGAGCCACATTGCTGTTAAACTCATCATTTGCAGCTTGATATTCTATTGTTTTACCTATATATTTAGCCAGTGCTTCGTCTGAGTCATAGGTAATCCCATCAACGGTATAACCATATACGCCACTTTCTCTATCGGCAAGTGACCATGCACCAAGTGCTACGCCGTCTGTAACATTTGAAGTGGCGCGTCGGCCTACTGCAACAGAATTTTCACCATTAGCTCGGCTCACGGCACCTAAGGCCATACCATTTGATGAGGATACAGTGGCACCTGTACCGATAGCCATACCATTATAAAAACCACCGCTATTTTCAACTTTCATATACTGCGTCGGTGTTTTTTGACCAAATTTGTCAGTTTCATATGCAGCCCCTACATAGTCTGCCTTTTCATCATCTGGTAACGCATTATATTCATCAGGTGTAATGACTTTACTTTTTACAACTGCTTCTGTACCAATAGCGATGGATCCGCTACCATATACAGCCGACTTAGAGCCGGTTGCTACTGAAGCGTTAGCAAAAGTAGCCGCTTCACTACCTACTGCTACCGAACTTTCGCTTTTACCTTGAGCTCCAACGCCAACAGCTACGGTTCTAAAATTAGATTCCGAATCATTACCCACTGAAATACCACCGCTACCATTACTTTTAGCGTTATAACCGACAGCAACCCCCAATAACGTAGACTTCGCCGAACCACCGAGAGCTACTGAAACGCCATCCGCGCTCGCAGAAGAACCTAGTGCTACCGACTCTTGGCCGGAAGCAGTTGCCTTATAACCTATTGCCGTTTGCCCATGTGCACGATCATCCGAAATAGTCGCTTTATGACCAATAGCTATACTATTAGACGCATTCGTTGTTGCACCGGCCCCAATAGCCATGGAACTTCTACCTGTAGCGCCCTGATTATCAGCATTTACAGTTTCGTCTACCAATTCAGTATTGTCATCATAATACGTAGGTTTGACAGAAAAATATTTAATCGAGTTATTGTCAACTTTAGTATTTAAAGCCTTTAATTGGGCTACGTTCACAGCATCAGTATCTTCAGATCCCGCAGCAACATTAGTAATCTGTCTTGTAGCACCCACACTGCCTATAGAGACGGCACCGTTTCCCGATTGCCATGTACCAATTATCTGCTTTTTTTCTCTTGTCGCAGAAAGAAAGTCCGGATGTTCATTAACCCAAGAGTCTAATTTCTGTTTTGCTTCAGCTTCTGCATCTGAACCAGAAGGGGTATTCCAATAATCATTATATAATCTATTATATTCATCTTTTAAAGGTTCAATGATAGCTGTAAGCTCATCATATCTTACTTTTTGACCAGTGGATTCCATAGCTTTTTCTACGGTACTATTATCACCACCTAAAGCATAACCTATTTTCCCTTTTTCACGATCTGCTATTGAATGAGCACCTAGGGCAACCCCATTTTCTACAGTTCCCTTTGTATTATAACCAAGGCTTACAGCCCCCTGTACGTTTGCTTTCGCAGAGGTACCTATAGCTGTACTATTTTCTGCTGCAGCCGATATTCCTCCTAAAGCAACCCCATGTTTAAATGCTCTCGCATACGAACCGACAGCTGTATTCAAATAATTCCCAGCTATATTGTTTCCATTCGTCATTTCTTTTAGGAAATAGTGTTCAACTCCACTAGGTTTAAAGTATTTTTGCTGTTCTTCAAGTGAAAGTGCATCATACGCCTTCTTATCTATATAGCCATTAAAAGCTAAACTTCCATAACCAATTGCTACAGAATCATGCCCTGCAGCAACATTGTGACTTCCGACTGCTAAAGAACGTGTTCCTATTCCATTGGTAAAAGCGCCAAGAGCCGTTGAGTTTTTTAATTCAGCAATACTGTAATTACCCATAGCAAGTGAAGACTGACCCATGGCTTTTGTATCAGGCCCGTAAGCCGCGCTATGGCTACCGGAGGCTTGAGCATTCCGACCGATAGCAATAGCAGAATTACTGGTTGCCCCTGCTTGTGGCCCAATAGCCACGGAATGAACTTCAGTAGCACCATCATTGGCTTTATTTTCTTCATAGGTTGAATTAATCGATACGTATTCAATCTTATTGGCATCAACTTTTTTATTTAAAGCTTTCAACTGAGCCACGTTAACAGCATCAGTATCTTCACTACCTGCCGCAACATTTATAATCTGACGAGTCGCAAAATCTGTGCCTACCGATACAGCACCAAAGTATGATTTATAGGCAGCCGTAAGTTTTAATAAAGCTTGTTGGCTGGCAACCCATTTTGATTCAGCTTCTTCGGCCGCAGCTCTTAATGCTTCATTTCCTCTATCAGCTCTCCATGCCGCATATTTTTCGTCATAATCTTTTTTATTCGCTGCAATAATATCTACAGTTGCATTATACTCATCTATTTTTCCAAGATAAGTAAGTAATTCGGCATCACTTGTAAACGCCGCATGATCTACTGTATAGCCGTAGGTATCATAGCTCCTATCTGCCACACTCTTAGACCCGATTGCCACAGATGAACTTTTAGTAGCAACAGCATTATGGCCGATTGCAACTGAATCTGCACCACTAGCACTTGTATAACCGCCTATGGCCATTGAATAATTACCGGTAGCCTGTGTTTGAATCCCCATGGCCATGCTGCGTTTTCCTGATGCAATACTCTCAATGCCCATGCCAATAGATCCACTGCTTTTTGCTTTCGCTCTATCGCCGATAGCAATGGATGATTCATTCAAGGTTTCCGTATTACTTACCGCGGCACTCCCAATCGCGATTCCAGCCTTTCCATAGGCCTCTGCCTCCGGACCTACAGCAAGCGAACCTTCGCCCAATGCTTTTGAGTTAGTCCCATAGGCCGCACTATGCCCAATACCTGTAGCGGTAGCATTCCAACCTACCGCTGTATTCGATGAATTCGCGTTGGCATTAGCATTTGTACCAATGGCTACAGATGTATCCATTTTTGTAGACGAATTTTCCCCTATAGTAACGCCCGGACCTTCTCCTAACTGAAGTTTTGCAATGACCGCATCATACACCGCCTGCTGATCTTCAGTTAAATCTGCCGCTAATCCGGTTCCCCACGGATAAAAAATTGAGCTTGTAAGTAACGATGCTGCCAAAAATGCTTTCGTTTTCCTGTTCATATGAACATCCCCTTTCATTTTGAAGCCTATTCAAAACTTTTACTCCTTTTACTCCTTTTCTAACATGACACTAAATACACTGTTCAAAATACTCACACTAACTAATGGCTCTTACATATTTCTTTAATCATTTAATAAGTATAAAATTAACTTAACAATAGATTACTTGACACTTGATAAGGCAAGGGCCTTTTTAATTACACCAATGATACGCCTTAAATCAAATTAAATCAAATATCTATAATACATTTTATTTTTCAAACTATACATTCTTATTCGTCTATTTTCATCTTACTTATTTTATCTTTCTTTTATTTTCATTTATATTTCATGTTTCGTGTAATTTTTTAATGAGTAAGCTCAGATTAGTTAAGCGAATTTATTAATAATTATTTCTTATCCAACAATGGTTAACGATATATTTTTATATTTATAGAAAAATCTTCATTTATCTCAAACAAAAACTCCAATTAATCTATAAATGTAAAAATTCTATAGACTAATTGGAGTTAGTTTAATATTCAACTATGTTTATTCACTATATTCGATATTTATCGTCATTTTTCAGTATGCATAAAATTCACAGTTAGCAAAAGAAATTTTTTATGACACTGATTTGGTGACATATTTTTTATTGACAAACCAATTTTATAAATCAGAGTTATATAACCTGTATTAATTATATTCGCTACACTTATTAGATTAAATGTACCGTTTAATCCTTATTTTTTCGAATTATTTCTCTGTAAATTTACCCAATAAACCACCTGGTCCTCCGCCCTTAAATCCCTTCAGAGTTAAAAGCCGAAGCTCTCTATGCACAGTTATAATAATTAGGCACTAATTTTCACCTTAACAGTTACCATAATAGCGAATAAATCCACTCCATCGGTGAGTCCGGTACAATGACAAGCCATTCACTATTTACCGCCCCCGCTTCAACAACCTCACCGGATACATCATACTTAATCCGCGAAATAACCTTTACCGTGCGCGACTCACGATCCATACCCATCAAGTAATAAATCGTTGAACCGTCAGGACTCCCTTTTCTGACCCATAACTTTGCTTGCAAACTCGTCTTTTCAAGACTTTCATTATCAATGAAAAAAGTATCTCCATTCGCACTCTGACCCACATAATACCAATCAGCAGCCTGCGAAACACCATTTATTCCCAATACACAAAAAAATAATAGCCCCACCAAAAGCACACGCAAAAACCGCAAAAACCTCATCATAATCTCCCCTTATCTCAACAACTCCCAACTTTACTCCTAATTATTTAATTATACTATGAACCCCTACCTCAAATATACATTTCCTTCTCCCACCCCAATAATCTCTGAGCAAAAGCTAAGAATACTCAAACAAAAAAAGAACACATCTTCCGCAGCGACTTTTCCTATCAGCAAAGCTGTAGGTGTGAGCAAGGAAGATGTGTTCTTTTTTGCTACCCGAGCAATTAAATTTTACTCAGAGATTATTTACTTAATACGTCCACACAACGATGGCACAATGTCGGATGTTCTTTATCGGCACCTACTGTTTCACGATGGATCCAGCAGCGTTCGCATTTTTCGTATTGGCTTGGTTTTACTACAACGCTCAAGTGGCCTTCTTCAGTGGCTACTGCTTCAGCCGGTGCGTTGTTGCGGCCTTCTACGAGGTATGCTTCACTCACGATGAGCAATGCGGCCAAGTCTTTTACATTGGCCAATGTCTGGTATGCGTCACCATCAGCATATACGGTGATGCTTGCATCCAAGGAATGTCCGATTACTTTGTCCTGACGAGCAGTTTCCAAAGCTTTCGTCAATTCACTACGGAAGTTCAATAAGTGGCTCCATTTTTGAGCTAATGCTTCGTCATAGTGGCTTTCAACGCCTGTTGGCCAGTCTTCAAGCATAACGCTTTCGCCCATGCCGTCTTCTTTTGGCATGTACTGCCATACTTCTTCAGCGGTGAAGGACAATACCGGCGCTACCATGCGTACCAATGTGGTAACGATCTGGTACATAGCGGTCTGTGCACTGCGACGTGCCAAGGAAGTAGTTTCTTCCGCATACATTGTGTCTTTCAACACATCGAGGTAGAAGGAGCTCAAGTCAACGGTACAGAAGTTGTGAATTGTATGATATAAAATGTGGAATTCATAGTTTTCATACGCTTCAGTTACTTTACGACGAACTTCTTCTAAACGAAGGAGCGCCCATTTATCGATTTCAGATAATTGTTCGTAAGCAACTTTATCTGTATTTGGATTGAAGTCATCCAAGTTACCTAACAAGAAGCGGAAGGTATTACGGATTTTACGATATACTTCGGACAACTGTTTTACGATGTCTTTGGAAAGACGTACGTCGCCCTGGTAGTCCGCGGAGGATACCCAAAGACGCATTACGTCAGCACCGTACACGTCGATGATGTCGGAAGGTGCTACCGTATTACCTACGGATTTAGACATTTTACGACCTTCGCCGTCCACTACGAAACCGTGAGTTAATACGGAGTTGTATGGAGCTTGGCCTTTAGTTGCTACGCAAGTCAACAAGGAAGAGTTGAACCAGCCGCGATGTTGGTCGGAACCTTCCAAGTACATAGCACATGGAACGTCAAGACCTTCGTTTTCGAGAACGCCGGCCCAAGAAGAACCGCTGTCGAACCAAACGTCCATGATATCTGTTTCCTTGTGGAATTCGCCATGGCCGCAATGAGGGCAAGTAAATCCTTCAGGCAATAATTCTTTAGCAGTGTGATTCCACCAAGCGTCGGAGCCTTCTTTGGCAACCCAGCTCTGAACGGATTTGATAGTTTCATCATTGATTACATATTCGCCGCAGGAATCGCAGTAGAATACAGGGATTGGCACACCCCAAACACGTTGACGGGATACGCACCAGTCTCCGCGGTCTGCGATCATGTTGTAAATGCGGTCATGCCCCCATTTAGGGATCCATTGAACCTGATTATCGATAACGTCGAGGGCTTCTTTACGATAGCCGTCAACAGAGGAGAACCACTGTTCCGTTGCACGGTAGATAACAGGGTTCTTACAGCGCCAGCAGTGTGCGTATTGGTGGCGAAGGGTACCTTTTGCCAACAATGCACCGTTATGAGCAAGGATTTTCAAAACAGGCACTTCTGCATCATGGATTTCCTTACCTGCCAAGGCTTCTTCTGTATCGCCGTAGCGGTCGTTATCTACAGCTGCCACATAGTTACCGGTTGCATTTACGAAGGACAAGATATCCTCATTGATTTTGCCGGCTTTATTATAATCTTGGAAAATGTAGAAGTCCTCTTCGCCGTGTGCAGGTGCGGTATGAACGCAGCCGGTACCGGCTTCCAAGGTTACATGAGAGCCTAATAATACAGGCACTGTGCGATTTACGAATGGATGTTTAAAGGTAGCCAATTCTAAATCAGCACCGGAGAATGTGTTAAGAACTTTGTATTCTTCCACTTTTGCATCTTTCAATGCACTTTCCACCAAATCGGTCGCCATGAGGTAGTATTCATCGCCAACCTGTACCCAGGAGTAGTTAAGCTCAGGGTTTACGGAGATTGCCTGGGATGCAGGTAATGTCCAAGGTGTAGTTGTCCAGATAACAGCATAGGCTTTGGCAGGATCTACGCCTTCAGGAAGGGTGCGTTTCAACTCATTTACGTACGCATATTTTACGTAGATGGAGAAGGATTTCTTTTCATGGTATTCGATTTCAGCTTCTGCCAAGGCAGTTTCACAGTGTGTACACCAGTAAACTGTTTTCAAACCTTTGTAGATATGACCGCGTTTTGCCATTTCACCGAAGATGCCGATTTGTTTTACTTCAAAGGCCGGTTTCAATGTCAAATATGGGTCTTCCCAACGGCCAAGTACGCCGAAACGAACAAAGTCTTTCTTCTGTTCTTCTACGCAGTCCAATGCGTATTGTTTACATTTGGCACGAAGATCAAGCGGGCTCATTTCATGGCGATTAAGGCCGGTGTTCTTGATTACCGCATGTTCGATTGGTAAACCATGCGTATCCCAACCAGGGATGTATGGAGTGTAGTACCCCTGCATAGTTTTATATTTCATGATGATGTCTTTTAATGTTTTGTTAAGGGCATGGCCGATATGAAGCTTGCCGTTAGCATATGGAGGGCCGTCATGAAGAACAAACGGCTTCTGACCTTCTCGTTTTGCTAGGCGTTTTTCATAAATTTTATGGTCCTGCCAAAATTTGATAAATTCCGGTTCCCGCTTTGGCAAGTTGCCGCGCATAGGAAATTCTGTTTCCGGTAAATGAAGTGTTTTCCCGTAATCCATTACAAACTCTCCTCTCAATAAAAAAAGCGCTCATCCCCGAAGGGACGAACGCAAATATCCGTGGTACCACCCTACTGACTTAAGAAACTTAAGCCACTCACACATATAACGGTGTTCACCGACGAATTTGCTTGTGAAATATTCTAACAATTAACTCGTATGCTCCTAAGTGATTCGCTATCTCTTCATTCGCTGAACTCGCACCGTACATCAGCTCGCTGAGAACTACCCGAAATAGCCGTCTTAGTCATCGCATGTTTTTATGACTCTGTACAATTTGCTTTCACACCTGAAATCAAGGCGTTACGCTCGTACATTATGGTCATTTTATTTAGTTATAGATAGAGTATAGTTAAGGTATTGCGTTTTGTCAAGGGGGCTTATGCAAGATGTTATATTTGTAAAATCCCTTCAAAGCCCCTTACGAGGTCGCCATGAAACGACTTATATTCCCACCTAATAGGTTTGTAAAAAATATGTTACAATAAAGTAAATATCACGTGTTTGTTTTACCGTCTGCGGAGGAGGATGTTTATGCCCGCCTGGCAACGCACAGTCTATGTATGTTTATTCGGTGCTTTTCTATCAGCAACCGGTCTCAGCCAAATCGCCCCGATTCTACCCTTGTATCTTCATGACCTGGGTGTGACCGATACGGCAGAAGTGGCGTACTGGTCCGGTTTGGCCATGGGGATTACCTATATCGTCGTCGCCTTAGTGTCGCCGTTTTGGGGCCGTTTGGCCGACAAACGGGGCCGCAAACTGATTCTATTGCGCGCCAGTTTCGGCATGATGCTCTGTAACCTGCTCATCGGCTTTGTTCATACGCCGCTGCAGCTCGTTTTAGTCCGCACTGCACAAGGTCTTGTATCCGGTTTCTTCTCCGGTTCCATCACCTTAGTTGCCACGGAAACGCCGGAAAATCGGACCGGTTGGGCCTTGGGGCTCCTCGCTTCCGCCAACTTGGCCGGCTCCCTCCTGGGGCCGCTCATCGGCGGTTATTTAGCCGGTATCTTCGGTATCCGCATCACCTTCTTCATTACAGCCACCTGCTTAGGCTTAGCCTTCCTGTTGGTCCTTTTCTTCGTTCACGAAAATTTCAAACCACAGCCAAAAGCACTGCCGAAGGGTTTCAACGCCTTGCGCAAAGAGCTCCCTTATTTCAGAGAGCTCACCATTATTGCTGTATCTACTTTTATTTACGCCATGTCCATGATGTCTTTGCAGCCGATCATCACTGTGTATCTGCATGAAATCATGCCGGCCAACACGCCGCACTTAGCACTTATTGCCGGTTTCGTGTTCTCCTCTACCGGGATTGCCCAAATGCTGAGCAGTTCCTTCTTTGGAAAACAAATCGACCGCATCGGCCCACGGAAAATATTAATCGGTTCCTTATTATTTACCGCCTTAATTACGATTCCGCAAGCCTATGTTACTACCGCTTGGCAGCTGGCGGTGTTGCGCTTCCTCATGGGCTTCGGCCTGGCAGGACTGTTACCGGCGCTGAACACCTACATCTCCACCCATACGCCGAAAACATTATCCGGACAGGTATTTTCATATAACCAATCCACACAGTTCCTGGGATACTTCCTCGGATCCGTAGGCGGCGCCACCTTCATGGGCCTCTTCGGATTTACCGCCCTCTTCTGGGCCACCGCCGGATTATTCTTCCTGAACTCGCTTTGGGTCTATGCGAAACTAAAATAAAATATATACGCCCTGCACTTAGAACTCTTATATTAACCTTACAAGGCCCATATCTAGAGCTCTCACGATAATCCTCTTGCACGGCCCATACTGGGCGCTCTCATAAGAGCCTGAACTATATATTAAACCGTACGCATCATGCTGCGGCGCATACGCATGCCCCGTTCATAATCTTCATTGTAGTTACCGATAAACTTATTCAGCTCTTGGATAAGTTTTTTTTTTTCTTGCGGCAAGGTGGCACGGAATGTTACGCCATTGGTAGACGTATTCGCATCTACAGTAATTTCATTGTTCAAGTTCACAATAAACTCGCGGAATTCCTGTACACGCTCCAGCTCTGTCACTTCTTCAAATTCGCCCCGTTTCATTTCTTCGAAGAGTTCTGTATCAGGTAATAACGACACGGTAGTCAAATACATGTAATGCGGTTTAATCTGATTCCACACGGCCGCACTGCGCTTAGCACTTTCTACTGCCTTATCGTGACCGGCCAAACCGCCCAAGTAAATTACACGATACTGCATGCCGGACGCTTCAATTTTCTGACATTCACGCACAATATCTGCCGCCGTATACCCTTTGTTTACCGCCTTAAGAACCTCATCATCGCCGCTTTCAATGCCGATAACAATATCGTTAAAGCCCAATTCTTTTAACTGTTTCAAGTCATCTACCGATTTATTATAAAAGTCGTTAATACGGCCATAGGTTGCAATGTTAGCTTCCGGTAAGTATTTGCGGAACAATTTACCGATAGGGATCAGGCGATCCATGGACAAGGCTAGCGGATTCCCGCCGGACGCCCAAGCCCGTTTTGCATGAGGATATAATTCCACCGCTTCCTGTAAATCTCTCTCTATCTTCTCAATGTCTATAACGCGGAACGGAAATCCTTTATAAAAATTACAGAATGTGCACGCATCATGAGTACAGCCTACAGTAACTTCGATAAACACACTGTTTGCATCCGTTGCAGGTCGTACAATAGGTCCACTAAATTGCATATATAATTCCTCCAAATTCTATCAGCCTTACTGACATATATTTACTAAATCGGCTGTAAAAGCCTTCCATCAGAAAATCTTCCAATCATTTACGAAGAATACTTCGCCTGACAATCAGTTGTTTCTCACATCATCGCTCGTCAAACTATCATATCTCAAATTATCATATCTCGAATTATCATATCTCGAATTATAGATATGCAGTTTTAAAACAAAGGACAGCTTTCGCTGTCTCTTTATATCTGTCATTTTATAATGCGTCGCCAATATACTTCGCCAATGCTTGAATGGTTGCTTCATTGCGGCGATAGTAGGTCCACTTTCCGAAACGCGCCGATTCTAAGAGACCTGCGCGCTGCATCAAGTCTAAATAATGGGACACTGCCGATTGTGAAATGCCCAATTTATCTTGAATACTTCCTACACAAACGCCTCCTTCAAACGCATCTTCCTCAGGAATATGAATACCCTGGGGTGGAAAGTATGTTTTTGGCTCCTTAAGCCACTGCAAGATTTTTAAACGGCTTTCATTCGACAAGGCTTTAAATATTTCCAATAATTGTTGATTTTCCATAATTTAATTATATCTCATTTTCTAGATATGTCAATATAGTTATTAATGTTTTATTTTTTCTGACTCACTATCTAATCTATCTAATCTTTATCCCCGCGGCTCTATTCCAACTGCCTTATTGCAACTGCTCTATTTGGTCGTCTCTATTCCGACTTCTCTTTTTCGCGGGCCAGGATAAAGATGGTTACCAGAATCATCGTAAATCCGATGTAATCGGATGGAAGGAAATGATTGCCCAACAAAGCCCAACCAAGGATGGCTGCTGAAATTGGTTCAATGGATGAAAGGATCGTGCCCTGCACGGCCCCGATGCGGCGTACGCCTTCCAGGTACGCATTGAAAGAAACGACTGTACCCAGTATTACGATAACGAAGTAGGCCCCATAGGTATACACATCCCAGTAGCCCGGTACTTCTGTAGGCCACCATAAAAGACCGCCTACAACACCGCCGATTAACATGCCCCAGCCCAAGATGGACAGAGTGCCGTATGTGCGCAACAACTCAACCGGTTGCACACTGTAAATGGCTACCGCAATAGCGGATAAAATGCCCCAGAAGAGCACCACTTCGTCGAGCCCGGAGACGTCCCACGACCCTTGAAGGGCAATGATAAATGTACCGGCTGTAGCCAATACGACACTGATCATTTCGCCCTTGGTCGGCAACTTCTGATACCTCAACAGCATGTAGATAACAATCAACGCCGGTGCCAAATACTGAAGCACCGTAGCAATGCCGGCGCCTGCATAATAAATGGAACGGAAGTAAGCATATTGACAGAGTGCAACACCGAACACGCCGAATATAGACATTTTGACTACATCTTTCGGCACGGAGAATACGCGAAATACGTCTTTGCCGTCCTTCAGAGCAGCCCATATGATATTAATAGCGCCCGCAATGAACAGCCGCGATACCAACAACCACTCCGGCGTAATGAACCGGTCCTGTTGAATAAACTGCGAACTTGTACCGGATAAGCCCCACAGCGCGCCCCCTAATAAAGTTAATCCTATACCAACCAATTTATAGGAGTCCATCAATATGTCATCCTTTCCTACGATGCGGCAACAAAATGCCACGTGTTAAATCTTATCTTTTATATAACGAGTCTTTCAAGCCTGCAAAAAAACGACCGGCAGAACACCGGTCGTTCTTTTTTATATATTCTATTTTAGCAAATCCACGCTCACCTTTACAACTACTTTGCGAATAGGCTGCGGTGTATCGTCTATAGCGATTAGAGGTCGATGTAAATCATCGGGGAAAAATATGGAATAATTACCTTCACGTGCTGTAACTATGCCCACATCAGCTGATGATGGATCATAAAAGTATAAATCTTTGTCTTCATATACTTCGGTAGGTGGCATCTTGGCTACATTAGGTATAAATCCAATTTTTTCAGCGCCTCGCACCATAAACTGTATATCAATATACCGTTTATGAGACTCAGGCTTAGTGTCAGCAAACCGGCGCGTCTTAACATCATCTACGTTGGCGTATATTGCGTCGCCCTCTATCTCATGGCGCCCGGCCGCCAGTGATAACAAATCTGTATGCTTCAACCAGTCCAAGGCTTTTACAAGTACCGGCGCATACGCGAGAGTATCATACGGCACATTAATATGTCCAAATATCATGTTGTATAACTCCTAAAATAACTTTTATCGGGAACATTATTTAACATGTTCCGTCTAATAGGTTTTAATCTAAGAAATATCTGTCTTTCTACTTATAGTATACATCTATTCTTCGGAGTCGTCCACATAAGCGGCAATGATGGCTTCCGCTTTCTTATGCGGTACTTCTTCGTAGGAGCTGAATTCCATATTGAATACGCCCTGACCTTGTGTCATGGAACGCAATACAGTTACATAATCGAGCATTTCTTCAAATGGCACCTGTGCCTTAATAACGGTAATACCGGCACGTTCGCCCTGTTCCATACCCAATACGCGGCCGCGGCGGCTGTTCAAGTCGCCCATAATATCGCCGGTAAATGCATCAGGCACGAAAATGTTTACATCGTAAATTGGTTCCAATAAGACAGGTTTTGCTTCAGGTACGCCTTTTTTAAGCGCCTGTGCCGCTGCCACTTTAAAAGCCAATTCCGAGGAGTCTACGGAGTGGTAAGAGCCGTCCAATAAGGTTACTTTCACACCAATCATCGGATAGCCTGCAATGAGACCATGTTCCAATGTTTCGCGAACACCTTTTTCAACAGCCGGAATGTACTGTCTTGGTACGGCGCCGCCGAAAATTTTATCAACGAATTCAAAGTCGCCGTCATATAACGGTTCAATCTTAATTTTTACATGACCGTATTGACCATGACCGCCACTTTGTTTCTTATGTTTGCCTTCCACTTCGAACGTACCGCGAACGGTTTCACGATATGGAATGTATGGTTTTTCCAACTTAGCTTTCGCGCCATACTTGCGTTCCATCTTAGTCAAAATATGTTCCAAGTGAACTTCGCCCATACAACGAACTTGCATTTGACGACCTTCCACATCTTTCGTTACAACGCAAGTCGGATCTTCTTCAGAAATACGCTGCAATGCGGCGGAAAGTTTTTCTTCTTCCCCTTTCTTTTCCGCAACCATGGCTACCGTGTGGAGTGGTTGTGGGAAACGAACAGGCGGATATACTACCTTGAATGCCGGTGTACCGAAAGTATCGCCGGTCTTTGCATTCGGTAATTTAGGAATAACAACGATATCGCCGGCACCGGCTTCTGTAACAGGCACCTGCTGTTTACCGATTAAGGTATACATTTTGCCCCATTTTTCTTCCACACCTTGCGATATGTTGTATAACTTGTCGCCTTCTTTTAATTCTCCGGAGAAAATACGTACGAAGGTCTGCTTACCTGCAAATGGATCAAGTACAGTTTTAAATACGAAGCCTGTAAACGGCTTATCTACGTGAACGATTTTCTGTTCGCCCGTATCCGCATCTGTTGCGGTCATTACTCGTTTAGCCGCATCAGGCATGTAGCGAATCATACGGTCCAATACCTGGTCCATACCGATGTGGTTTGTTGCGCTGCCGCACATAACGGCGCACACGCGACCGGTCAACATACCTTCACGAAGGCCTTGGCGAATTTCTTCCAATGTGAGCTCGTTGCCGTCCAAATATTTTTCCAGCAATTCATCATTACCTTCAGCTGCCGATTCTACAGTGAGCTCGCGGATTTCTTCTACCTTATCAGCCAATTCAGGCGGTACAGGCACTTCCGTCATTTTACCATTTTCATATACGTAAGCCGTCCGTTTAGCTACGTCTACGACGCCTTTAAAATCAGGGCCTTCACCGATTGGAATCTGGAGAGGCATGATTGTTTTACCGAAGTATTCGCGCATTTTTTCCAAGGTACCGAAGAAATCGGCCCCTTCCACGTCCATTTTGTTAATAAATGCCATGCGCGGCATCTGTAATTCTACGCCGTAATCCCACGCGCGCACTGTGTCAATTTCAACCCCGGTTGTAGCAGCTAATACCATTAGCATGCCGTCGGAGGCTCTAAGGGCTGAACGCACTTCGCCATGAAATTCCGAATAACCCGGCGTATCTATAAAATTAACTTTGTGACCCTTCCATTCACAAGGCGCAATGCCCAGCTGAATTGTTACATTACGTTTAATTTCTTCAGGCTCAAAGTCCATAATATGTTTATTGTCTTGACCTTTACCGACTGCATCAACAGCACCACATGCGAGTAGTAGTGCTTCCACAAGCGCTGTTTTCCCCGCACCGTCATGGGATACAATAGCCACATTACGAATCAAATCACTTGCATATTCTTTCATTATGAACCGCCTCCTTTAATGCGTAAACGCAATTTATAACTAATGTATTCTCCAGAGGCGTACAAAAATCCTTTAACTTTTTTCATAGTTTTTATGCAATTCTTGCAATACGTGTAAAAATCAAATAAAATATAGGAGATTTTGTAAAAATGTTTCAAATTTATCAAAAAATGGCAATAAAGTGATTGCCAAAAAGATATATATACTCTATCATTAGACATTATATATATTATTTATTATTTTATACTTTGTAATTATGGAGAAATGCACAAGGGGAGAGAAAGCTTATGAGTGAACAAAAACATGGTTCCGGCCAGGCGCCTCAAGAAATGAAGCGCGGCCTCAAGAACCGCCATATGCAAATGATTGCCCTCGGCGCCTCCGTAGGGACGGGCCTGTTCTATGGCTCCGCTCCAACAATTAAACTGGTAGGCCCGGGCATAATCGCATCGTATTTGCTGGCAGGACTTTTTATATTTTTCGTGATGCGCATGCTCGGTGAAATGGCCGTTCGTGAACCGGTATCCGGTTCTTTCAGTCACTTCGCGAACAAGTACTGGAACGGGTTTATGGGCTATTTGGCCGGTTGGAACTATTGGACCTTATTTATGTTGGCCGGCATGGCCGAACTGGCCGCCATTGCCGTATATCTAGCGTACTGGTTCCCGGATATTCCGCATTGGTTGACCACCTTAATATGTCTGGTCATTATTACCGCCATCAACCTGATTAACGTTAAAGCGTACGGCGAAGTGGAATTCTGGGCGTCTTTCATTAAAATCGGCGCCATCGTGAGTATGATCCTCTTCGGTTTCTACTTGCTCTTTACCACTATGGGACCTTTCCCGCAAAACTTCCACAACTTATGGGATAACGGTGGCTTCTTCCCGAACGGTACGTGGGGCTTCCTTTGCTCCTTGGCCGTAGTTATGTTCTCCTTCGGGGGCGTTGACCTCATCGGTATTACCGCCGGTGAAGCGGAAGATCCTGAAAAGAGCTTACCTACCGCAATCAACGAATTGTTATTGCGTATCCTTATTTTCTACATCGGCACCATGGTCGTTCTTATGTCCTTGGCTCCATGGGATAAAGTAGGTTTGAATGCGAGTCCGTTCGTGCAGATTTTCGAAGAAATCGGTATTCCCGCTGCATCCAACATCTTGAACTTAGTCGTTCTCGTTGCAGCTTTATCTGTATTCAACAGTATTCTGTACAGTAACTCCCGCATGCTTTACGGCTTGGCCCAAGCTGGCAATGCACCTAAGATTTTCAAAAATCTGTCCGTGCACGGCGTGCCCCTAATCAGTACCTTATTCTCCGCCGGATTGGCGCTAATCATCGTATTGACCACCTACCTATATCCACAGGCCGGTGAAGTCTTCATGCACCTGTTGGCCCTCGTAGTAGCCGGTCTCGTAATCAGCTGGTTCATCATCATCGTAACCCATCTGAAATTCCGTTCCCTCTTCACACGAGAAAATCGTTTGGATGAATTGAAATTCAAATCTCCATTCTATCCAATCATCAACTACCTCTGCATCCTATTCCTTGCCGTTGTAGTTGCCGTAATGTGGGAAATGGACAGCTTCCGACCATCCGTAATCGCCATTCCATTGTGGGTAGTGTTCTTGTATATTACCTATAAAATGAAGGGTAAATCGGGAGATAAATAGTAAACGACCAAATAAATAGCGTATAAATGTAAAACCAGAGGTTTAAATTAAACCTCTGGTTTTTTGTTATTCAGTAAATTTTGCCATCTTCTCTTCGAGTTCTTTATAAAAATTACTTGAAAGAACGATGACTTTGTTTAAGTTTTCATTATACAGGAGAACCGCAGTCCTCAGAAGTTCAACCCGCAAGCTCATAGCCTTTCTGAATTCATCATCCATATTCATCACATGTTGCAAACGACACACGCCTTCAAACTGCATGTCAATTAACCGTAAGGCAGCCATTATAACATTAAACTCATGTTCCAAATGCTCCATGTCAACAACTTCTAAGGTTTGTTTTGCTAAAATTTCCCCCAGTTCGCTCACCGTATTACGCAGAGTCTTAACATTTACTTCCATCGGAATATTATTGCTTCGTAAATCAGTACATGCCGGCTCTTGTTGAGTTAATTCATATAACTTATCAGCACAATTCTCAATAACTTCCGTATAAAGTCTTACAATATTCTCTCCTTTTGAATTATAAACATTTACCTTACCGCTCAAATCGAAATACTTTTCACTCATGTAGTTCCCCTTTCTACAATGACTCTCCATGTTCCTCAACAAAGTGGCGATGCCCCTCTACAATAGCGCGGTTCAAGTCCGGTCCGTATAAGTCCAAAGCGATGAGCAGTAAACGAGTGGTTTCCACCCAATTGTCCACGATTTGGGCCTGCTCTTCATCATCGATCTTCTTGTGCGCCAAATTCCGTATTTCCACAACCTGCTCTCCCAACGGCTGTCGAATAGACATAATATGAACGAACGCGCGCTCCAACTCATCTACATCAACGGATCCCAGTAAAAAGGCGGCCTCCACCTGATCATGGAGCACATCGATGAAATCGTACAAACTATCAAGATTTGTCTTTATAGGAATATTGTTATGCGCCAACACATCCTGAATAATATCCATTTCCAACAGGTCTTCCACGTCCCCTATGTATCTGATGATAGCGTCCGTAAAAAACGCCCCTACCACCTTGCCTGCCGGATTATCTACATGCACGTCCCCGGTTAAATCAAAATAACGCTCGCCCATATGATTCCCCTTTCATAATACGATTCCTTTGCTATTATTTTTTCAACATTACTAACATATTATACTCAATCCAACTGGCATTATACCGTTGATTTTCAGCGCTATTAATTTTGCGCAATTAATCCGTAATAGTATAATTCTACACGTTTTTAAATTCTCCTTCTTTGCTCACAAGAGGTAGATCTCATGTCGTTACTCCCCATTAATGTCTTTTAACGACTTTGCCAAATACTCCCGCGGCGTCATGCCAAAGTAACCTCTGAACGCCTTATAGAAGTTACTGCTGTTGCTATATCCCACCATGCCGGACACGGTTTCCACTGACAAATCTGTACTCCGCAGCAAAGCGACAGCTCGGTCCATGCGCTGTTCCAGCACAAGTTCAGAAAATGATTTGCCCAATTCCTGATGGAGCAAAGACGAAAGATAGTTCGGATGGTACGCAAAATGACTTGCCATGTCTTTCAAGGTTATTCTGTCTAAATGACTGCTCATATACTGTAAGAGCCGTTCCTGCAACGTAGCTTCTCCCGCTTCACCGGCCTCACCGGATTCTCCGATTTTATTGCCTACGTTCTTGTACTCTCGTGCCACCAAGAGCAATAAGGTAACGACCAACGGCTGCAGTACGGCCTGTGTATCGGTGCCTTTGTTCGCATACTCCAGCACCATAAGTTCCAGTAAGGAGCGTACCATTTCCGGTTGGCTAAATTGTAAATGAATAAACTCTTCAGAGAATTTATTATTTTGCGGTCCTAAAAAGAAATTAAACACGTTCAAATCAGCCGCCAAAATAGAGAAGAACGTTTTAAAAAACTCTTCTTTTTCGATAAGGACACCAATGATAACCAGCTCCTCTTCACTTTCCCCGCGCAAGGCGTAGCCGGTGAAAGGTTGACCGATGTAACATTCGTTTTCAGCGACTTTAATGTTATTATGCTGCTCATAGCTGAGTGCGCCATAATCGCCTTTATAAGCAAAATTAAAAAAGAAAAAATCATGACGATGGAAAGCTTCTTCAATGTGATTGCCTTTAAACACACAGATCATAATCCGCTCGTCTTCGCCACCGGGCCATGCATAGGTTTTCCCTTCACGCCCCTCTGAAGACGCTACCAGCCAAGGCCACTGCTCACTGATAAATCGTTCGCCCAATGAGTCCAGTGCCGCCTGAAGCCCCATAGTTTCCATATCATTCATAATCGGCACCTCCTTAGCGATAATTGTTACAGTAATAATTATATGTCCTGCCTCATCCGAGTACATAAATAACTCTAACAATACGTATCTCAAGTATATCATCAATCTTAGATTTAGCCACTATATATCTTAATATTTAGCGTCGTTCCCTCGTCAACAACTGCCTATACTGATAGTAGATATTCATACTAACTATATTCCTTGTTGAGGAGGTTTTACTATGAAACAGTTTATTTTCAATATGCCTACAAAAGTATTGTTCGGTTTCGGCCAACTTGGTCATTTACACGAAGAAACGTTACCGGGGAAAAAGGCACTCATCGTTACGTCCAACGGATCGTCCACTAAAAAATACGGCTACTTGGACAGCCTTCAAAAAGAGCTTGATTTAGCCGGCGTAACCTATCATCTGTTCGACGAAGTACGCCCAAATCCAACTCGTAAAAATGTAATGGACGGTGCGAAAGCGGCCCTTCAAAACGACTGTGATTTCGTAATCGCCCTCGGTGGCGGTTCCGTTATGGACTGCTCCAAATGTATCGCCCTCATGATGACCAATCCCGGCGACATTTGGGACTACTCCTTGAGCCATCACGGCGGTAAACAGGCTGCACCGCATGACGCTGCTCCATTGGTAGCCATCACTACATCCGCCGGCACAGGCAGCGAAGTAGACATGGCGTCCGTAATTTCAGATGACGAATTACAGGAAAAAACAGGCATCTTCTTCCCATCCATGTTCCCGACCCTTTCCGTTGTCGATCCGGACCTCATGATGAGCGTACCGCCTAAATACACAGCCTTCCAGGGTATGGACGCATTTTTCCATGCTACAGAAAGTGTTATAAATAAAAATGCCCACGTTATGGGGGAAATGTTCGCGCTTAAAGCAATTGAACTCATCGCCAAGTATTTACCAATCGCCTACAAAGATGGCAGCAATCGCGAAGCCCGATACTACATGGCCATCGCCAACACATTGGCTGGCTATTACATGTACTGCACATCGCCGCACACAATGGAACACATCATGGGCAGCTACCACAAAGACTTGGTGCACGGCGCCGGTCTCATTATGATTGCCCACGAATACTATGACTTCTTTGCGTCCCGTCAGGCCGCTGAAGAGCCTATGATAAAAATGGCCAAAGCTATGGGCGTAAAAGAGCCTACAAATGGCAAGGATTTCATCGCTGCGTTGGACCAATTGTTAAAATCCATTAATTGCGATACACTTAAAATGAGCGATGCGGGGATCACAAAAGACGAATTAAAACTGTATCCTCAGCGCATTACAGAAGTATTGGGCGGCGACATTACAGCCGATCCTCTAACATTGTCTGCGGAAGATTATTTAGAAATTTTTGAAAAATCCTATCGTTAATTATCTCAGGAGGTTGTATGACAGAGCTTGAAAAATTGGAAGCCGGACTTCCGTATAACTTTTTAGATCCTGAAGTGGATGCGAAAAAACTTAATGCAGTGGCCTTTTGCCAGCGACTTAATGCTATCAGTGCCGATGACTACGAAGCCCGCGAATCCCTCATGCGTGAGTTTTTTGGAAAAGTCGGCAAAAATCCAATTATTCTGCCCACATTTAACTGCGACTGCGGTCAAAATATCTTCCTTGGTGATAATTTCCTTATGAATTATAATGGTACAATCCTTGATATTGCCCCGGTTACCATCGGCGACAATGTTATGATTGGCCCTAACACTTTAATTGTCACTGTCGGTCATCCACTGTCAGCGAAAGAACGCCGCAATCACATCGGTATTGCCAAGCCTGTAAATATCGGAAACGACGTATGGATTGGCGGTAATGTGACCATTCTTCCGGGCGTAACTATCGGAAACAATGTGGTCGTAGCAGCCGGTGCGGTCGTAACTAAAGACGTGCCTGACAACAGTCTCGTCGGCGGTGTACCTGCGAAGTTGATTAAAACATTGGACGAGTAAAGCTCGACGTACTGAGGTAAAACTACATACACGTAACACAAAAAGGCGATGAAAACTCACTTCAAGTTTTCATCGCCTTTATTTTATTCCAAAGATACAGTTTTAAATTGTAAGTTTTAAATTTTAAGTTTTGAATTTTGGGTTTTGAATTTTGGGTTTCGAATTTCAGGTTTCGAATTTTAGGTTTCGAATTTTAGGTTTCGAATTTCAATTCTTAAATCTTAACGTTCATTTCCAACGCTTCATATCTAATGCTAACTCTTCACTTCAACGTCAAATCTGATCAGTTGTGTTTCGTTTCAACGCATCAATGTAAAGTTGGCAATATTTTCCCGGCGCCACTTTATTGTGTAAGATGTAGCCGATTTCCATGTGGTCGTCTACTTCAAGCGGGATGGCCAAGATATTCGGACCATTCAATTTTTCATTAATAACACCACTGCAGAGAGTATAGCCGTCCAGACCGATTAACAGATTGAACAAGGTGGCCCGGTCACATACTACAATATCCTTCGGACGATCGATGGTGCTCAGTACTTCTTCGGAGAAGTAGAAGGAATTATGAGAGCCCTGTTCGTAGGATAAGCGTGGATATGGCTCCAGTTCTTCCAAGCTGATAGACTTCTTTTTCGCCAACGGGCTGAAAGCGCTGACAAATACATGAGGTTTCGCCAGGAATAAACGATGGAATTTCAAGTCGTGATGCTTGAATTCTTTGCGCAATACCGCTTCATTATATTCGTTTAAATATAAAATGCCGATTTCACTGCGTAGCTTCGCCACGTCTTCGATAATTTCATAGGTCTGCGTTTCACGAAGGCGGAAATCGTATTCGCTGCCGCCGTAGGAGTTCAATACGTCCACGAAGGCATCAACAGCAAAGGAATAATGCTGTGTGGACACGCAAAACTGATGTTTCACTTCCGGCTGGCCGAAGTATTTTTCCTCAATTAAATTGGTCTGTTCAATCACCTGTCGCGCATAGCCCAAAAATTCTTCCCCATCCGCTGACAAGACTACGCCTTTATTGGTGCGTGAGAAAATAGTAACGCCCAGCTCCTGCTCCAATTCCTTAATGGCGGCGGTCAAACTTGGCTGCGCGATAAACAGCTCCTTCGCCGCCTTGTTCATGGAGCCGCAATTCGCCACGGCCACTACATATTTCAACTGCAATAATGTCATAGTATCTAATCCCCTCTAAACTCTTATATCATTACGCGCTCTCATTCGCGTCCGCATTTAAAAATTATCGGCGTTACGCGCTCTCATCCGCATTTATAAACTATCAGTAACCGGCTTTTTTTAAGCGCTCACATATAAAGCGACATAAAATTCATACTAAAAAGCCAAAATAACAATCGACAGTGCCACCGATAATAAAAAAAGACTGTAATGCATTAATTATATCATAGCATTACAGTCTTCGTATTATTTTGTTACACACCCTGATACGCAGTGTGCCACGCCCCTATACAAATTGATTAGCGATTGCGTACTTCCGCCATTTTCGGTAAAAGATTGAAAACAATCTGGTAACCGATGTAGCCTAATACGATGGCGATGGTGCCGCCGATGATTGGGCCTTCGCCGGCTGCGTAAATAGCGTATACGGAGTAAAGCACTGCGAAGAAGCTTAAACCGTAGATGCTGCGGCGAATGAATGGAGACGCATTTTCTTCTTTTAACAATTTATTAACAGAGATGCAGCAGAGAATGTAAGGGAATACATTCGTAACAACTGCCAAGTTTACAAGGTTTTCAAACTGATGGGCCAAGGATTCATTGGTGGTCATAAGGGCCAATGCAGTTTGTACAACTAACAGGATCATCAAGCCGCGTACAGGTGCATCAGCTTTGTTTACCTGAGCGAAAACGCGTGGGAAGAAACCTTCTTCCGCTGCGCTTTTGAATACGCGGGATAAGGTGAACTGCCAGCAGAGAATCGCACCACAACATGCGATAATCATGGAAGCCATTACGAGATGGCCTACAGTGTCGTTAAACATATGTGCAAACACGAGGCCGAAAGGCGCTGTGGAATGCAATAAATCTACGTTCGGTACGATGCCCGCCATGATATTAGTGGACAATACATAAATCACCGCTACGGCAAGGGTGCCAAAAAACGTTGCAATTGGTACATTTTTCTTAGGGTTTTCAACAGCATCCATATTAGCCGCTGCGGATTCAAAGCCTAAAAACGCCCAAAGTGTCAGTGTAATGGATTCACTCACTGCACTGAAGAAAGGTAGTTGGTTAGGATTCCATACAGATTGATATAATGTAGGATCAAACCAGAACCAACCGAATGTACTAACAAACAATACAGGGATAATGGATCCCCAAACTGTTATGTTACTGATTTTACCGGTACGTGCGTTACCGCCGAAGTTCAAAAGTGCTGCCAGGCATAATAAGCCGATCGTTGCCAAGCTCAATTGAATCGGAGATAAGGACCAATCAAATAAAACAGCTGTGTAGCCTACTGCGGAAATCGCAATCGCTACATTTGCAATTACAAGTGAAATGGCATATGAGTAATTTGCCATGAAATGTCCGGTTCTGCCAAAAGTGTATTCTGAATAACCGCCCATACCGCCGGCGCGAGTAGTAAACATACCGCACTGTGCGAAAATATGAGCTAAGATTAAGGAGCCTACGGCTGTAATCAGCCAAGACAAAACGGAAATTGTGCCTACTTCTGCGAGTTTTGTAGGTAGCATTATAATTCCAGCGCCTAACATATTGGCTGCTACGAGTGTAGTTAACTGGAATACAGACATTTTTTTAGCGGTGCTTTTCATGTATCAGACCTCCCTATATAAATGCGTAGCGCCCATGTGACGAATCACACCACTACTAATTGCTGAGACCGCTGCCAATACCAGTTCGTGCGGGATGTGCTCGAATGTAGTATTGTACAAGATATGTATTGTATCAAATTCTTTTCTTTTTGCGCATTCATCATACCATGGAAACACGCAGAATCAAAGGCTTTTTTCTCATAAGAAAATGTCATTCAGTCTACAAAAAAATACAATAAAAAAAATCTATGTGTTCGTGAAACTAAAAACGCCCCCATAAAGCCTTTTTTAAGTTTTTATCACTTTATCATGTAAAAGTTTAGTAAATTTTAATTACACGATTTGAATAAATTTTGAAGAACTCAAACGAAGTTATGCATTTCATATATGAGAATATGTGAGACATGTGGAAATCTATAAAATCTCTATAGAAATTCAATAACTTATATGTTTGCGCAGTATAATTGGAGCAACTTATCAACAAATCATATAAGTTTGTTTTTCTTTGGTGAGAAAACTGAGAATTCAAAATGACCCTATTTTACCCCTTCAAAAGCCTCAGCAAAAAAAACGATAACTCGACAACGACTTTCTCAGGACACATGCATGTCAAAAAAGCGCAAAATTGATCACCTGACCATGACGTCCTCAATATATCCGTACGTCAAAAAGCACCTAACTCAACGCCCTCGCAGGCTCTTGTCAAAAGAACGCAAAAAACCGGCCGATATTCATCAGCCGGTCTCTACATACACGTTTTATATATTACACTGTATATTTTCAGGTTCTACTATGCCGTATATTTTTCGGTTTCTGCAGCAATGCGATCTTCGTGTTCCTGCATAGCCTGTAATGTTTTAGTCAATAATTCATCCAATTCCCAGCCCAAGCGTTCAGCGCCGTCTTTAATCACGTCGCGGGAACAGCCGGCAGCGAATTTTTTGTCTTTGAATTTTTTCTTAAGACTCTTCAATTCCATATCCTTGGTGGATTTAGAAGGACGCATCAACGCAGCAGCCCCGATAAGGCCTGTCAATTCATCAGCAGCGTATAGAACCTTTTCCATCAATTCTTTCGGTTCCCAATCGATGCGCATACCATAACCATGGCAGCAGATAGAGTAGATCATATCATCGCCAACACCTGCATTTTTAAGCAGTTCCTGCGCTTTAACACAGTGCTCTTCAGGATATTTTTCAAAGTCCAAATCGTGAAGCAAACCCACCATGCCCCAATACGGAACTTCGTCTTCAAAGCCCAACTCTTTGGCATACCACTCCATAACCGCTTCTACTGTAAACGCATGCTGTAAATGGAATGGTTCTTTATTATATTCTTTCAATAATGCAATCGCTTCTTCGCGAGTCAATGTCGGTTCATGCATGTTAATTCCCCCTAAATCTCTACGTACGCCTTTGCAACAACTTATGTGCACCTAAGTTCAGATGACCAGGTGACATAATGGCTAATGTCGGTAATTTTTACGACTATAAACGTATTATACACCTTACGTCATTCAACGTGCAGACCCAATTTTACAAAGCGTCCACTTTGCTGTTAATAGACTGCCACTGAGCAATCTGTGCTTCTTCCGCATCAACGATGGCACGGCCCACTTTGCGCTGACGGGCTACGCATTCCGGTGCTGTACCGGAGTAGTTTTTACGGCCGTTCACACAGGCTTCAATCGTAATAGCATCTAAAATGTCCGCTTCGAACACAGGAGAAATCTTTTTAAAGTTTTCCAAGGTCAGGTCAAGCAATACGCAATGATTCTGAATGCAATGCTGTACGGCCTGTCCCACGATCGCGTGTGCCTCTCTGAAGGTCACGCCCTTCTTCGCCAAGTAATCCGCCATATCGGTGGCGTTGGAGAAGTCGTTAGCCAATACATCGTGCATGCGCTGGCCGTTCACCTTCATCTGACGAATCATGGCCGCCGTAATTTGCAAGGCAAAGTGCAATGTATCAATCGTATCGAAAATACCTTCCTTGTCTTCCTGCAAGTCTTTATTGTATGTGAGTGGCAAGCCTTTCAAGGTTGTCAGAAGGCCTAATAAGTGACCGTAAATACGGCCTGTTTTACCGCGCACCAATTCGCAAACGTCAGGATTCTTCTTCTGCGGCATGATACTGGAACCGGTGCAATGCGCATCGTCCAATTCAATGAAACCGAATTCCGTGCTGGACCAGAGAATTAGCTCTTCACTCATACGACTTAGATGCATCATCACCATGGAGCCGAAGTGCAGGAATTCCAAAATATAATCCCGGTCACTTACAGCGTCCATGCTGTTTTCGTAGATTTTACTGAAGCCTAACAGCTCCTGTGTGTAGGATTGGTCAATCGGATAGGTTGTACCTGCCAGCGCACCGGCCCCCAAAGGCATCACGTCAGCGTATTTAAAAATGAGGCCCAAACGGTCAAAATCGCGTTGGAACATGGAGCAGTACGCCATCAAGTGATGAGCAAATAGTACAGGCTGCGCCCGCTGTAAATGGGTGTAGCCCGGCATAATAACGTCGCTGTATTTTTCCGCCGTTTCAATGAGCGCCTTCTGCATGTCCACCAACAATTCGCCCATTTGTACTACCGCTTTACGCACGTACATGTGAAGGTCCACAGCGCACTGATCATTACGGCTACGGCCCGTATGAAGGCGTCCACCCGCGTCACCGATAGCGTCGGTAAGGCGTTTTTCAATATTCATATGAATATCTTCCAGCGCCACGGAGAACTCGAATTCGCCGTTTTCAATTTGCTGTTTTATGTTGTCCAGACCGGCTACAATCGTCTGTCCGTCTTCCTTGGAAATGATTCCCTGTTTCGCCAACATGCTCGCGTGAGCCTTGCTGCCTGCAATATCTTCCGCATACATACGGGCGTCAAAAGCGATAGAAGACGTAAAGTCTTCTACCGCCTTATCTGTACCCTTTGTAAAACGGCCGCCCCAAAGTTTAGCCATTTATTTACCTGCCTTTTCTTTCATCAATGCATTAATTTTGAGTGGCAATCCGAACAAGTTGATGAAGCCTTCTGCATCTTTCTGATTGTATACGTCGTCTTCTTCAAATGTTACGAATTCCTGACTATATAAGGAGTATGGAGACTCGGAACCGGCACTGATAATGTTGCCCTTATATAGTTTTAAGTTAACAGTACCTGTTACGGTTTTCTGTGTTTCATCTACAAATGCCTGCAATGCCAGACGAAGTGGTGCGAACCACATGCCGTCGTACACGAGCTCTGCATATTTATTAGCCACCATTTCCTTGTAGTGGTAAGTAGCGCGGTCTAAGCAGAGATATTCAAGCTCTCTGTGAGCGTACATGATAATTGCGCCGCCCGGATTTTCGTAAATGCCACGGGATTTCATGCCTACTAAACGGTTTTCTACAATATCTACGATACCGATACCGTTAGCTGCGCCCAATTCGTTCAGTTTCTGTAATAAAGCCAATGGCGTACCTGCCTGACCGTTCACTTTTACCGGTACACCTTCCGCAAATTCGATGGACACTTCGGTTACCTGATCCGGTGCATCCATTGGGGATTTGCTAACTAAAAGCACATCGTCTTTCGGTGCGTTGATTGGGTTTTCCAAATCGCCGCCTTCATGAGACAAATGCCATACGTTCTGGTCCATGCTGTATGGATGAGATTTTGTAGCCACTACAGGAATGTCGTGTTTTGCCGCATATTCCATGCAGTCTTCACGGGATTTCAATTCCCATTCACGCCATGGTGCAATAATTTTCGTATTTGGTGCCAATGCTTTGATGGTTAATTCGAAACGCACTTGATCATTGCCCTTGCCGGTAGCACCGTGAGCAATGGCGTCAGCCCCTTCGGATTGTGCTACTTCTACCAACTTCTTCGCAATTAGAGGACGGGCAAAGGACGTACCTAATAAATATTTACCTTCATACACAGCGCCGGCTTTTACAGTTGGCCAAATGTATTCCGCAACAAATTCTTCCTGCACGTCTAAAATGTAGGCTTTTGTAGCACCGGATTTGATGGCTTTCTTTTCTACAGCCGCATAATCTTCCGGCTGACCCAAGTTACAGCATACGGCGATAACTTCGCAGCCGTAATTTTCTTTTAACCAAGGAATAATAACCGATGTATCCAAACCGCCGGAATAGGCCAACACTACTTTTTTAATCTCGCTCTTTTTAACTTCACTCATTGTTACGCACCTCTTAATCTCAATCTTACTCTCAATGTAAAACGCTACTTGGTCCCATCCTCTGTTTCATCCCGGATTTGTAAGGACCAATCGTCTGTTTTTAAAATTTATAAACCACATTATACACACCTGTGAATATTAATGCAAGTCTTTTTGTAAATTTATACGCACTTTTTTGTATTTTTATTTTTCGTGCCTTAAAAATATATGCTAATCGCCTAACCGCCGCTGAAAGCACTATATTATTTTCGGCCTTAATGATATGATAGAGCCATGAAAAAATTTTTTATATGGTGCATGAAGCTCCTGGTTTTGTTTGCCGTCTTAGCCGTCGGACTCTATTGGTTCGCCGGGTATACGCCGAGTGAAACGGAACCGGTAAGGGGCCCTCAGACCACCAAAGAACAACAAATCGAATCATCGGAAGATCAACTGACTCGTACCGACCGCATATATCGTTTATTTCATTTCCAAGAGGCTGTTGAACAAGCCTTGGATAAACGTGTGCCTCCAAGCCAGCGCGTAAAAGGAGACGCCATCAGCGAAGATTTAAAAAAGGCCTTGGTCGCCACAGAAGATAAACGCTATTACGAACACGGAGCCATTGATGCTTTCGGCATTGCCCGCGCCTTCTACACCAACGTAACCGCCGGTGAAACCTTAGAAGGGGGCAGCACCATCACTCAACAACTGGTAAAAAACCTCTTCCTCTCTTCGAAACGCATTATGTCGCGAAAAGTAGAAGAAGTGATTTTAGCCTATTTAATGGAATATTATTACACGAAGGATGAAATCCTCGCCATGTACCTGAACACCATTTACTACGGAAATAATTATTACGGTATTAAACAGGCCAGCGAAGGATATTTCGACACTGCTCCGGCGGATCTCACCCTCGGGCAGTCGGCCTTAATGGCAGGCATGCCGCAAGCACCGACTTATTATAATCCATTGACTAACTACAAGGCGGCTAAAGCGCGTCAGCGCACCGTGCTGAACCTGATGGCACAGCAGAACATCATTACCCCATCCGAAGCCGACAAAGCCTACTACAGCGACTTACATTTGACGAAACCGCTTACCGACGTGGACATTGATAAAAACGAACGAGGCGGAACCATCGAATAGGCACTGAGTAATCACAGAGTAGTCACAGCATAGTCATAAAGTAGTCATAGAATAAATAATTAAAATAAATAATAGAATGCTAGAATAATAGAATAATAAAACGAATGAGTAGTCAGGCTTATGTGTGCTTGATGGTAGTTCAATAGCAAAAACAGGGACGTTCAAAGAACGTCCCTGTTTTTTATTATGGATTATTATGGATTATTATGTTGTTATACTCTTGTAATTCTTTTATACGATTTTTTATGCTACTGTAATTCTTAACAAAAAACTATATCCTTTAGCTATTGCTTTTACCGATACAATTTAACTTAACGATTTCTTTTTCAGTTGCTTTTAACGATTATCTTCCACAGCGATAATATCGCCTACGAATATCCAATGAGGCTGCCATTCGCCATTTTCGTCAACAGGGTATGCTTCCGGGAAGGATTTATAATAGTCCTGCACTTCCTGCGCAATGCCTTCTTTAGCAAATTGATGCGCATATACTTTACGACAAGTAAAGGTAAGCGTTGCTTCTTTAAAGCCTACACTGCCGTTCTTTTCGACAGGCGTCAAACCGGCGTTAGCGGCCTTGTCTTCATTGCGGCCCGTATGCGAACCCATATAGCCCAACGCGCGTTTATATTGTTGAGGGAAGAAACTTACTGTAAATGTATCTTTTTCAGCGAAAAACTGTTGCGTATAGCGAGCCGGATGAAGATAAACAGTTACAACCTGTCCATCTTTCCCCGGGCGAGTCCACAAAGTACCGAAACTGCCCCAGCTTACAGTACACGCATTATAATTGTCCAATGTGCCCGCTGAAACAAGCGCCCACTGGTTTTTAAACAAATCAAATACTTGATAATCTTTCTTTTCGTAATCCTGCATGACATAACCTCCAATTTACATCCGGACAAATCTATCCGCTCATGATGGCTAATTTCTTGATACGTTCTTTATGGATCATAACAATATCGGTTATTATAACCCGTGGCTTTATTATATCATGTTTTCTAGATATGTAAATATTTCAATATGAGGTTGCCTTATTTTTTATAAATTTATAATTTAGTCTTTTATACGTTTTAAGCCGTCATACCCTTCAATACATGTATGCTTCTATGCTTATATATCTTTATACCTTTAAGCCTTTTATATTTTTATCTTCCTACATTCTTTAGCTTTTCGATTGTACTCGTAAAACCCGGAATGAGAGATACTTGCGCGCTTCAGAATCTGAAGTATTTTATGTGCTATTTCAGCATTGCCCTGACAGGAAAAATCGGCTGCTACGTTTGCCTTATCACCGGTGAAATCTGCTTCTACGTTCACCTTATCACCGATAAACTCTGTCTCTACGTTCGCCCCATCGCCGGTAAAATCTACCTCTACGTTCGATTTCCCAAAGGCTGACTCAGGTTTTATCAGAATACAAAGTCCGCATGTATTCTTCAACACAAGCGGTGTAGGAATTAAATTTACCTTAATGCCTGCAGTTTGCAATGCCTCTTCCGCCTTCGTGGCGAAGTAATAATCAGTAAATAATATGAGTATATCCAAGATAATATGTCCTCTTTTTCACCAGGAAACGGCTCTATAACGTAACCATAGATTCCGTCATCATAGCATCGGTAATCGCGTAAAGATTGGTAATTGTACCCACTTTCACAGCATCTTTAATACCATAATAGTCCAAGCAAATTCCGCATGCGCCCACTTCAACGCCGGCTTCAACTAACGCCGCCAAGTGCTCCAAGTGTGCCGATCCTTCGCACACCATCTTCACGCCGCTGTTAATAAAGAAAATTTTCTTCGGTTTAACAGGCGCTTCCGTCATACAATACCAGAACGTCTTCATCAATGTACGGCCCAACTCTTCACTGCCTTCGCCCAAATAATCCTTAGTCACCAGCAGGACCTTATTGCCGTAATTAGATGCACTGTTAGCATCGGCAGAAAACGCCGGAGTAGTTACCTGAGTTGCAGTAGCTTGCACTTTAATCGCCTCACCGGTTACAGGCGGCTTCCCTGTAAGGGTAATATAAAACGACTCACCCTTTGTGAGAACCTCTGTTTCACGTCCTCGGGATTGACCGAATTTCACCACATTGTCCCGGCTCACTTCATTGTCCACGATAGTTACAATGGTTGCCTCCGGCTCCGCCTCCAAAGCGACTTTTGTTTCAATCACCGGAATAGGGCACAAGCTGCCGCGCACATCAACCAAAATGGTACCATCGCCTAATACTTCATATACATGACCGTTTGTGGTCTTTGCTTCTTCTTTATTTAACATAAATCGGGTTCTCTCCTTTTTCTTTAACATATCCTATATATGCCGCAGTTTGCACGCCTGCATGGATCAGCGCTTCCAAGAATGCTTCGCGTTCTTCCATCGGCACCGCAAACAATAATCCCCCTGAGGTTTGCGGATCAAAGCAAATATCCTGCCACACGTCCCCTAAGGTCGTTTCAAAATATATATCCTCTATAGCTTGGCGATTGCCGTACGTAGCGGCCGGCACTAACCCCATTGATGCCGCTTCCATTACATCAGAAAACAGCGGTAATTTCTCTGTTTCGATTACCAACGACACCTCGCTGCCCTTTGCCATTTCCCTGCCATGGCCCATTAAACTGAACCCTGTTACATCTGTACAACTGTGAACGGTAAATTTTTTCGCCACTTCCGCTGCCTGACGATTTAGGGTACACATGGATTGCACCGCTTCCTGCACGCCAATTTCAAAGAGCCCGCCTTTTAGAGCTGTTGTCATAACACCTGTCCCCAAAGGCTTCGTCAAAATGAGCGCATCCCCCGGTTGCACCCCTTTGTTACGCCAAATTCTGTCTGTTTCAACGGTTCCCGTCACAGCCAGGCCGAAAATAGGCGCCTCATTTTCAATGCTATGACCGCCCAGCGTCACCACGCCCGCATCACGCAATGCCTCATTGGCTCCGCGCATCACATCGGCCAATACGCCCTGCTCCACTAAAGGCACAGGAAATGCCACCAGGTTCATCGCTGTCAGCGGCGTGCCACCCATGGCATACACATCGCTCAAGCTATTGGTCGCCGCAATTTTACCAAACAAAAACGGATCGTCTACGACGGGCATAAAAAAATCCGTCGTCTGTACCAAGCTCAACGTATCATTGAGTCGATACACGCCGGCATCGTCAGCGCCGCTCATATCTACAAGCACATTTTCGTTTGTAGGGAATGCAACGTTTCTAAGGGCCTCTTCTAAGAGATGAGGCCCTAATTTACAGGCGCAGCCTCCTTTGGCTGCATATTTTGTTAATTTAATTTGTGATTTAATTTGTGAATTTGTATGATTCATTCACTTGTATCCTTTAAAATAATTCTTTTTTAATTACTTCTCTTCTATTGCTTTTCTTCGTTTTCAGGCAGACGGGAGACCAATTTTTTAACAGCCTTTTCAAATTTTGGGCGTGGAATCATCACCTGATGACCACAACCTTTACAGGCAATATTAAAATCCACTCCAATGCGACGCACTTCCCACTCATCGCTGCCGCACGGGTGCGCCTTCTTCATTTTAACCACATCGCCTACATAATATCTAACAAATGCCATAGGTATTTTCCTTTCTATATGCCAATAGTATCTGTATTTCTGTTGCATCGTAACCTTAGCCGTAACCCTTTTACATGTTACCCGGCGACCGCATGTCATGCTACTTAGCAGTTGTGTCATATCGTAATCTGTTATCTTTTATTATACCATTAATGCCAAGTCCCGGTGATATGCTTCGTCAGTTATCTGTAAAATCTATATACTTACAAAGCAAGACGAACAGTTCCTTTACAACCGATTAAACATGGATTTTATCCTTAAATTGTATCCATTCTCTATCAATTCTCATTTCATTTTATATAATAACGACTTTCATTCTCATTTATACTTTTAGAAACTCCCACAATACACGCGAGTTTTCTTGGCTCCAAAAGTGCGTCAACAGAGCCATTGATAAGAATTATCAAATAGAATTTTTTAGGACTTTTTTAAAATCTACCCTTGATTTTCTCAATTTCATAGCTTATAATGTAATCAACAATGATTATTCATTAGTTTGAATTGTTATTACTTAACGAGTGTTTAAGTAAGCTGTTTTAAAAGTTTATATTTACAATTTGAATGTAAGTTCATCTAAATTGCAATGCCCCGGTGGGCATACGAAAAGGAGTGCGATTTCAATGTCAGAATTAAAAGGTACTAAAACAGAACAAAACTTACAGGCTGCATTTGCCGGCGAATCTCAAGCCAACCGCAAATACACTTACTACGCAGGTGCTGCTCGTAAAGCTGGTTTAAACAAAATTGCTGATTATTTTGAAGAAACTGCTATCAACGAAAGCGCTCATGCTAAAGTTTGGTTCAAATTATTACACGGTGGCGAAGTTAGCTCCGACGTAGTTGTTAACCTCCAAGATGCTGCAGCAGGCGAAAACTACGAACACACTGAAATGTACCCTGAATTTGCTAAAGTAGCAAAAGAAGAAGGTTTCACTAAGATTGCTTATTTATTTGAACAAGTGGGCAAAATCGAAGCTCGTCACGAAGAACGTTATTTAGATCTTGTAAACTTTGTAAAAGAAGGCCGCGTATTCAAACGCGAAAAACCTGTTGCTTGGATCTGCGCTAACTGCGGTCACATCCATGTAGGTACTGAAGCTCCTCAGCTTTGCCCTGTATGTGCTCATCCACAAGCATTCTTCCATGAATACACAGGTACTACATTATAATTAATACCGGAAATCCGGATATGTATAGTCAGGTGACATTTTCTAAGAACTAAAAGTTTAGTCTTATCTTTTTCGTCAAGTGACTCAACATAAGCTAAAAGTTTAGTTCTATCAATCAATGCCAAGTGACTTAATTTCAAACTAAAAGTTTAGTCCCTGAAACAATTCAAACAAGTGTGAATTTATCAAACATTGCAAGGTGCAACGGTACTTTCGCCAAGTGGCGTTTTATAATCAAAACCAGGTGGTTTTTAAAAACAAAGTACAAAGAAGCCCGTCGGATACGTCCGACGGGCTTTTCGTTTTGTCCTATAGCTCTTTTATAACTCTTTTGTCTATAATTCTTTGTCTATAACCTTTTTGTCCTATAAGCCTAATCCTATAGTCCTCAATAACGCTGACTCTAGACTTTCAACAACCCTTCCTCACAGCGCCATCGCGTCCGCCCCACGGCTTCCGCCTCGTCTTTGTCGTGAGTAACCCACAGGCAAAGGATTTTCCATTCTTCAATGATCTGCACTAAATCATCGCGTACGTTGCTTCGTAAATCCCAATCCAGCGCTGACAGCGGTTCGTCCAGCAACAGTACGACCGGTTTAGCGTATAAGGCCCGTCCCAGCGCCACACGTTGTTGTTCGCCTCCTGACAGACGGCCTGCTTTCGTCTTCGCATAACGCGTCAGCTGCAGTCGAGTTAAGATTCGCTCCAATAAAGCTTCATCGCCGCGCTTGCTGTATGTAATATTGTGCACCACGCTCATGTGGGGAAACACGATGTTCCCCTGCGGCATGTAACCTACAAAGCGCTTCTGCGGTGCCAAAAATAACTTCTTTTCACTATCGAACCAAACTTCATCGTCTTTTACTATGCGCCCGGCTTGCGGTTTCAATAACCCGGCCAGGCTTTTTATAATGGTGGACTTGCCGCTTCCCGATGCACCCGTTAGCGCCGTAATGCCCTCATTGAGCGTCCCCTCGGCCGTTACAGTCAGATTGGACCGTTCCACCGTAATATCAAATGTAAGCACTTCGTTCTCCTATCTGTTGAATCAAGTTTGCCATTGCGGTAATTTCTGCGATACGTCGCTCTTACTTGTGAACTACCTAACCGCATTACTCTCTATTTCCGAAGAGCGTACCTTTGGTTATAAAATGAACGAACCACAGGAGCCCCAAAGTTAACGCGCAAATGTAGCCAACCAGTTCAAAGGCACCGCTGTAGTCACCGAACTCGACCAACGAATAAATGGCCAACGGCATGGTGCGCGTGAGGCCCGGAATGTTCCCGGCAATTAAGATGGTAGCACCGAATTCACCAAGGGCACGACTAAAGGCCAGTATGGCTCCGGTTAAAATGCCTTTCCAAGCCAAAGGAATGGATATGGTAAAAAAGATGCGAAGTTCGGAAGCCCCCAAGGTGCGCGCCACATCTTCCATGGTGGCATCTACGGATCCAAGAGCGGCTCGAACCGTTTGATAAAACAAAGGGAATCCGATAATAGACGAGGCCAATACAGCGCCGGCTTTTGAAAAAACTACGCCAAGGCCATGTGCTTCCAGCCAAGCGCCAAAAGCATTGCCGGGTGTGAATACGACCAACAGCGCAAAGCCCACCACAACGGGTGGCAGAACCAAAGGCAAGGTAACAATGGAATCAATTAATGCCTTGCCTTTAAAATTGTATCGCTTCAAAACATAGGACAAACAGAGCCCTACAATGACGATATTTACGAGGGCAATCGACGCCACTTCAATCGATAGCCATAACGGACTCATGCTTACCTCCTATACAGTGAATTAACTTGAATATTTAATACATAATCGCTAAGGTCGACTAACCAAGATAATATGGCTTAGTAGCTTCCTATAACGATCTTATTTAGCCTGCGTTGCTTCCGATACAGGCGCAAAGCCGTATTTTTCCAACACTTTCTGTGCTTCTTCACTGGTTAAATACTTGTAAAACTCTTGTGCCAATGGGCTGTCATATTTTGTAACGATGCCGATTGGATACAAAATTGGCGTATGTGAATTGGCCGGTGCCGTATCAGTGATTTGTACTTTTTCTTTCAAATCGAGCGCATCTGTCTTATACACGAAGCCTGCTTCTGCAGACCCTTCCGCTACATAGGCTGCCACAGCCTTAACGTCTTTTGCATAAACGATGTTCGGCTCTACCTGATTCCACAAATTAAGGGCCGTCAATGTTTCTTTGGCATATTTGCCGGCCGGAACAGTTTCTACCGTACCGATTGCCAATCGATTAACGCTGCCCAGCTGATCGATTTTTACAGGTGTTTTATCCTTTTGCATGATAAGTACCAATGAGTTGGCTGTGAGCGGTTTTACATTATCCACTAACTGCTTATCCTGGAGCATTTTCATATTTTTTTCGTCTGCTGATACGAAAATGCTGGCCGGTGCGCCGCTTTCAATCTGTTGGCGCAATGTGCCGGAACCGCCGAAGTTAATGGCAATTTGCGATTCATCCATATTATGTTCTTTAATGAAATTAGTTTTCAACTCTGTCATAGCCGCCTGCAAACTTGCTGCTGCAGACACGGTGATCTTTTGCGACTTATCAATCGTATTGCCGCCGGTCTGTGTACTGCTTCCGCAACCGGCTGCTACTAACAGCGCCGCCCCCAATACAGCTATCGTCAATACCTTATACATACTTTTAAATTTCATTCGTCGTCTCCTTTACTCAAAACCTATACCCTGCTCACTCATTTTAGTCACTTTACTCTGATAATCAGATTCATAACTAACTCTACTATCCATTATAGCGAAACTTTTTTCAAAAAGTAAGGGAAACAAAAATAGATTGCCTTGGCCCCTGAATAAAAGGTCGCAGTAATATATAAAATATTTTCTGTTTCTATTATAATCAATGATTATAGTCAATGCTGCACTTCGTTGAAAGTTTTGCATATGACAGGCAAAAACAGCCATTTTTCATTTTCAGTCATTGTCAACTTGAGACTATTTCTGTATAGTAATAGAGAGGAACCCCGAGAGGCATTGACCATAAGGAGCATCCTTTTTTTATGTGTTTTTTTATGTTATAAACAACTTTATCAGTTTATAATAATATTTCAACGCTTTATATTATTCTTTACGTTACGCAGTTTTATCATACCTTTCGCGCGATACTTTCAACTTGATTCGTATCAGCTTTATAAACGATTTTGTGAAGCTTCATAGGCATTTTATAACTACGCATTCATAGTATTCCTGATTCCGGCAAATACCGGGGCTAGTAAAAAGGAGGCTATACAGGTGACTTTATTCCTTCACATTTTCTGGACCAGTATCATCCCAATTCTTATTTTAGTGGTGGTAGGCTTCGTTTTAGATAAAAAATTCAACTTGGACTTACGTTCGCTAAGCAAGTTGAACTTTTACATTCTCCTCCCTGCCTATGTATTCCGTTCACTTTATACGGCCCACTTAAATCATGAGAGCATTGAAATTGCCCTAGGTGCTTTCGTTATTCTCATGTCGAACGGCGTCTTAGCCTGGGCTGTGTCAAAGTTTATGGGCTATGACAATCGAAAAACGCAGATTATAAAAAACTCCACCATGTTCAACAACGGCGGTAACATCGGTGTTGCCATCGCAACCTTCGTATTTTCCAATATGCCTTACATCGTAGACGGCAAAACGCCGTACCTTGATACAGGCATCGTTGCAGTAATCGCCACCTTTATTATTCAGACGATTTTCTGTAACACCCTCGGATTCTATCAGGCCGGCAGCGGTATGTTAACACGCCGCGACGCCCTGAGCCTCGTGTTCCATATGCCGCTCGTTTACGTGGCACCGGCAGCCCTCTTGGCTCGCCTGATTCCTTACGATCTGACAACTTTGATTGTATGGTCTCCGCTCAACATCTTCGCCAGCGCTTTCGTCGGCATGGCCATGATTACCTTGGGCGTGCAAATCAGCCGTACGCCATATAACTTCTTCAAAAAAGACGTTCTTATCGCATCGGCGCTTCGTCTGATCGGCGGCCCTATTTTGAGCTCTGCCATTATGTTGTTATTCATCCTTTTCTACGGCCCTGTGAATCCGATTGCCGCTCAGGCTATCATTATTACTTACAGCGTACCGGCTGCTGTAAATACAGCGCTTATTGCCTTTGAAATGAAGAATAATGCAGAGCTGGCTACACAAATCGTAATGGCTACCACGGTGCTGTCAGCCATAACCTTGCCTCTGGCAATTATGTACGCCTTCTACATCTATCCGATTATGTAAAATAAACCTAGCGAATTATACAGAAAAAGCGGCTCGAAACCACGTTTCGAACCGCTTTATTTTTACAATCTTATTATTGGTTTTTAATAACTATCATGATTTTAGAGTTCCAAAGCTTTGTTGGCTATTAGGTTTTAATTACTAAAACCATCAGCCAGTTATATATGTATTTACAAGATTATAGACCCCAACTCAAGCTGGTCATGCTCAAGCTGCCCCATACGTAATCATGAGCACCGATGCCATATGGCTGCAATTGTAATTCATCTACATTGCCTTGGCCGAGAACAGCGCCTAAGCAATAGAACAATGGAGCTAAATGATCCGGATGTTCAGCCGCTACGCGAGCGCCCGGTAAGGATTCCCAATTAAGAGCACCTTTCAAATCATTTTCCTGCGCCGGATCTATTTTTCTAAGTAACGTTTCTTCAAAAGCTTCCGCTTCAGGTAATGGCGTATTGCCCATGCTTGGATTGATGAGTCGCAAGTTATGTACAATGTCGCCGCTGCCCATAATGAGCACACCTTCTTCACGAAGCGGGCTCAATAGCTGGCCGATTTCAAACCATTCGCGGGCGTTCAATTTATAGTTAACCGACAATTGCACTACCGGAATCGTCGCTTCCGGATACATTTTTAAAAGCGGTGCATAGGCGCCATGATCGTAACCGCGGTCTCCTTGTAACACAACTTTATCGCCTAACAGTTCCTGCACACGGCCAATTAATTCCTTGGATGTAGACGCAGGATATTTTAATTCGTAAATTGGATCCGGGAATCCGTACATATCGTAAATCATGGCCGGATTTTCATCGCTCTGAAGCGCCGTGGTTTTAGCGAACCAATGTGCAGAAATCATTAAGATTGCCTTTGGTTTAGGCACCATTTTTTCCATACGTTCCCATTCTTTAGTCCATGGATTATCTTCAATTAAATTCATTGGTGAGCCGTGACCGATAAAAAGAACCGGCATTTTTTCTTGTACACTCATACTGATGCATCTCCTTTTGAAATGTATATTCTTAGCAAATTTCTCTATTTGCAATTATTGCGTTCAGTCCCACAAGACCTATCATTATTGCGTTTATATTCACAATCTCAGGACTTATCACTATTACATTAATAACTGCTTTACTATCCATTTCTTTGTTTTTCTTGTAACTATTTTTATTACAACTTAATAATATCACACTTCTACAGGATACGCAACTCAATATATCGATATTTCTGAAACTTGTCCCTTATTCTTGACTAATGAGATAAAATTGACTAGAATAACAGAGTAGACATGCTGGTATAGCTCAGTTGGTAGAGCAACGCATTCGTAATGCGTAGGTCGTAAGTTCGAATCTTATTACCAGCTCCAGTGAAGAATGCCTATACAGTGCCGGTTATGATGACTTGGCACTGTTTTTTTATGCCTTAATATAAATAGCCATCGCATTACATCAAAGTACGATGGCTTGACTAAGTTTAATTCACAAAAAATAAAAGCCGTGCAATACGCTGCACGGCTTTTTATTATTACACATCAACGATTACGTATTCAGATTTTGTACCGGTTTTAAACTGGAGCGCCCAGTCGGAAATACCGGATGTAACGATGAAGTTTGTATTTCCACGTTGTTCCATACCATAGAGGCGGTCATTTTCGCCCAGGTTGAACCAACGAATCAACTGCATAAGTGGAATCATCTGACCACCATGTGTGTGGCCGGACAATACGAGGTCCACGTTGGCGTTTGCTTCCGCATCATAATCGCGCGGCTGGTGATCCAATACGATCATGTATTTGCTCTTATCCAGCGGCTGAACCAGGTCGGCCATATCGGCACGGCTGCCGCCGAAATCGAATTCAGACGCATCCTGACGGCCGATAATATAGAAACGGTTGTCTATCAACATGCTTTCGTCTTGAAGAACTACAACTCCGTTTTTCTCTAATTCGGCGACTAAATCATCGCCGGTGAAATCACGCGCGCCACGGGCATAGATGCCTTTATCATGATTACCAAATACATAGTAAACACCATACTTGGTTTTTACATCTTTTAACGCTCTCGTAGCTTTAATCATTTCCGCTTTTGTAGTTCGTTCATCTACAAAGTCGCCCGCAATAATCAATACATCCGGATTTTGCTCTTCAATGCGTTTTAAATGTTTCGCGAAACCGTCCGCATCAAAGGTGGATCCTAAATGGGAGTCACCGAACATGGCGATGCGCAAGTTGCCCACCGGTTTAGACGAAGTTAATGCATAATCCGTCTGCGCCACGTGATTGGCCTGTACCCAGCCGACGCCCAGGTAAATCAAGGTCACCACGATAGCTAAGCCTGCTGAAAAATACGGCGGCATCGGTTGTTCCATAAACTTTTGTGCCAGCACCTTAATTCCATCGGCTACGAGCCAGAAGAAGGTGAGATGTATAAGCACCACCATGGCATTCATGTAAGTCCATGCCATATAAATCACTGCTAGGGGAATAATTATGATGGTCGCACTGGTCAGCCAAGGAAGGATGTGACCGTGCGCTGCCAACGCTGCAATAATAGGCAGCTGTTTAACGCTGTAAATTAAATATAACAGGCCGCTCGCTCCCAACAGGAACACGCCGCCGAATAAAACTAACCAAATCATCATGGTAATAAGGCTCCTCTCTCATAGTATTACTTCGTTTCACGTTTTGTCGTATTCGCCATCACTTCTGTACAACTTCTGATGTAAATTCTGGTCAACTCCAACAACGTGTCTTGTTGTTCTTTCGTAAGTGCTTTTAAAGCTTGTAATTCACAATTTCGCAATTGATTCAACACTTCATTGGCCTTGGCCAGACCTTCTTCTGTAAGATTAACGGTCTTGTTGCGGCGATCTTCCGGCATTTCCTCCAGTTTTACCCATCCGTTTTTCAGGAACGACGTAATCACAGAATTCACCGTTTGCTTCGGCAAGAAACAATTATCTGCGATTTCCTTCTGCGTGCAATTCGGCATGCAGTGTATCATGCCCATTACAGATAGGCTCGTATACGAAAATCCTATGGATTTCGCATAGTCCGCATACGCTACATTCCATTCATGCAGTAAGTTACAATATTCTGTACTCAGCAATTCGTTGTCTTGTATCATTCATATCTCCTATATTTCAATTTATATGCTTACGCTTTCAATCCTTTAACTGATTTATCTAGTAATCGATTAGTCTATATATTTATCTATATACTTGTCTTTATATTTATCTTCTATTTATCGATTGATTAATTATCTGATAAGTCTGATTTCTTAACCGTCCATCTTCGGACTATTATAATTATATCTACTTTTTTAAATATGTCAACGAAATTTGACAATCTTAATCACATCTTCATAAAAAGAGCCCCACATTTACCCTTACCGTAAATATGAGGCTCTTAATTATATAAACTATACTATTACATTACCCGATTACTTGGCCAAGCTCTTCATCCCCGCCCACATAAATTGGAAGAGCGCTTGCTGTGCATGCAACCACTCATCTGTGCGCTGCCAGTTATGGCGCTGGTTAATGGCATACAGACCATGAACACAGAACAAAAAGATTGATTCCGCCAACGACTCGCTAATATGAAGTTCCTGCATTAAAGATTTCACCTGATGAGGGCGTTCTTTTAAATATAGATTGTTAATAATATATTCCGCTAAGACCGGATCCTTAAACATAGGGATGTATTTGGGTTCTCCTGAAATTCGTTGGCACAACGGCAATTGCTCATACACCGATTCATAGGCTTTTTGTAATTCTTCCACAGTTCGTGCCCGTTTTAATACACCTGAAATGACGCCTAAGTTCATAGGGGCCGCATCATTATCCCCTGCGTCTAAAATGGCGTCTTCCAGCAGCTCATCCACTACGTCCATCAAATTAGAATAGTGTAAATAGAAAGTAGCCCTCGTCACGCCGCTCGCTTTACTCAATTTAGATACATTAATAACGTCGAAATGCGCTGTAGTCAGTAACTCTAATAAACCGTGCTTAATCCGATAACGGGTGTACTCTTTACGAGACATAAGAGGTTCTTTCATAATCACACATCCTTTAAATTGACACTTTTATAC
The DNA here is from genome assembly GCF_018364065.1 of Veillonella sp. GTDB lineage: Bacteria > Bacillota > Negativicutes > Veillonellales > Veillonellaceae > Veillonella_A. The sequence continues at coordinate 114,199 of NZ_JAGZMO010000003.1, read as the reverse complement.
ATTGTGTAAAGTTAATTGACACATTGTCTATATTTGTTATTTTAAATATAGCAAAATTCGATATACTAAGTCCATAGACAGAAACAAAAATTCCAAACTCACTAACATTTTTAAAAATTAACGTATGTATATGAATCAGTAACACATGTATTTAGAAAAGGAGACCTATTATGAAAAAGAAACAAATCGCATCTTTAATGGCCGGCGCAGTTTTGGCAACTTCCGTAGCTTCCGTATCCGCTGACAGCTCTTACGAACACATCCGCAATGCTACCGGCAAATTGACTTACAATAACACAACAATTTTGATTGACCCGTTCTTCGCAGCGAAAAACACATATCCAGGTTTTGAAGGTACATTCAACAGCCAACAAACATTACCTTTAATTGACCTTCCTGAATCCATCGATGAAATTTTAAAAGACGTGGATGCAGTTGTAGTAACTCACACTCACTTGGATCACTGGGATGAAATGGCTGCTAAAACAATCGACAAAAACTTGCCAATCTATGTACAGAACGAATCTGACCAGGCGTTAATTCAGAAACAAGGCTTTAAAGATGTACGTGTATTGAGCGACAGTGCTACATTCAACGGCATTACTATGACACATGCAAACGGTTCCCACGGTACTGATGAAATGTACCAGAACAAAGCCGCTGCTGACCTTCTTGGCGATGCCATGGGCGTTGTATTCACTGCTCCAAACGAAAAAACCGTTTATGTAGTAGGCGACACAATTTGGACTCCTGAAGTAAGCAAAAACATCTCCAAATTCTCTCCTGACGTATTAGTTATGAACACCGGCTATGCTAAGCTTCTCGGCTTCGGCGGCAGCATCATCATGGGCACTGAAGACGTAGGTAAAGCGGCAAAAGTAGCACCTAACGCGAAAATCATCACTGTTCACATGGAAACTGTAAACCACACTGAAGTTGACCGCAAAGCTATGAGAAAATACGTAAACGGCATGCAGTTGAATGACCGTGTAGTTATTCCTGAAGACGGCGAAACTATAAAATTATAATCGGATAACGAGTTATAACTGTATAACCTAATATAACTAAAAAAGCACTTTTAGTACGCATATCGTATTAAAAGTGCTTTTATTTTTTGTTAATTATTGTTAGGTACTTTTGGCGCTTCTTCTTTTTCCAACATTTCCTGCAATACTTTAGTAAATTCATCGACAGGTAATGCACCCGGCAAAGCTACCTGATCGTTTACTACGAAGAACGGAACCGCCTGAATGCCATATTGCGCCGCCAATGCTTCTTCGCCGCGCACCGCATCCTCATATAAATTGGATTCCAATACTTCTTGTACGTCTTCAGCGGAAATGCCCACTTCTACAGCCAATTTCGTTAATACGTCCGCATCACCGATGTTTTGACGTTCTGTAAAGTAAGCCTTGTAAATTAACTCGCTCAACGCATTTGCCATAGCAGGGTATCTATCCTGCGCCAACTTCGTAATACGATGTGCATCAAAGGTATTTGTCGGCTTTGCTTCATCAAAATGGAAATCTAAACCGATGGCACGTCCCATCAAGTTGATGCCGTTAATTTTGTCCTCTGCAGCTTCTTTTGAAATGTTAAACTTATTTACAAACATCTCTTCCATAGTCTGGGAAGATTCTTTCGCCGCTACCGGATCCAATTCAAAAGCCTTCATAGTAATTGTAATCGGCGTAACGCTGTCCACCTTTTTAATGGCCGCTTTTAAATGATTTACCCCGATATAACAAAAAGGACATGCATAATCCGACCAGTATATAATTTCCATAGTAATTCTCCTTTAACTCTATTCGATAAACAGCACATGTAGCCCAACTGCTACACGCTCATGCCTTGCGCATAGTTAGTATACAACTCAGTATAATAGCCTCCTGCATTGAGTAGCTCTTCGTGAGTGCCCTGTTCTACAATGCGCCCCTGGTTTACTACAAGTAACAGGTCCGCATCGCGAATCGTAGACAATCGATGAGCAATAACAATGCCCGTACGCCCCTCCAGGAGTTGCGCCATGGCTTTTTGCACTTCCACTTCCGTACGCGTGTCCACGTTTGCCGTAGCTTCATCTAAAATGAGTACGCTCGGATTCATCAAGAAAGCGCGGGCAATGGTAATCAGCTGGCGCTGTCCTTGTGACAAGTCGTCAGCTCCGTTTTTCAGCACCGTGTCATAGCCTTGCGGCAAGGTGCGAATAAAATGGTCCGCCATCGCCAATTTAGCCACATGAATAATTTTATCACGACTGGCATTCGGCTTGCCATAGGCAATATTATCCGCTATCGTGCCTGTCATAATCCATGTATCTTGCAGTACCATTCCGATAGTACTGTGCAAGCTTTGTCGGCTCAGTTCACGTATATCGGTGCCATCCAGACGAATTGCGCCGCCTTGAATTTCGAAGAAACGCATAATCAGGTTTACGATGGTTGTTTTACCGGCTCCTGTAGGTCCCACAATCGCCACCAGGCTCCCCCCGGGAATCGTGAAACTTACATTTTCCATCAACGGCGCGTCCGCCGTATAACCGAAGCTTACATTTTCAAAATCAATGCGCCCTTCCATAGGCACTGACGGTGCCGCCGTTCCTTCATCCACTTCGCGAGGTCGATCTAAAATCTCATACACACGGCCCAAGGCAGCCTGTGTTTCCTGAAACTTTGTCAAAATATAGGAACTTCGCGAAATCGGATCTGAAACCTGCGTTACATAGAGGAAGAAGGCTTGAATTTCACCGATGGAAATCTGCCCTCGAAGCACGAGCAAGCCCCCTTGAATGGCTACCAGCACATAACCCAGCTGATTCATAAAGTTTACCATCGGCATAATAATTTGACCGAGGAAGCCGGACTGACGTTCCCGACGGAACAAGGTTTCATTGAGGCCCTTCAATTTTTCCGTCATAATTCCTTCTAAGCCAAACGCTTCCACAACAGCCTTACCGGAAATGACTTCCTCCACGCCGCCGTTAAACGCGCCTAGAGCTTCCTGATTGCGCAGGTAAATACGCCGTGCCCATCTGGATGTGAGCGTCAGGCAGAGAATCCCCACCGCAATAACGCCGATAATAATCATCGCCAACAGCGGGCTGATAATAATCATCATCGTAAGGGCCCCTACAATGCCGATAAACGACGATATGAGCCCCGGAATACCTTCGCGCAATGTTTCCCTTACCGTATCTAAGTCACTGATCAAACGGCTCAGCAAATCGCCGCGATTACGGGCGCCCACATAGGCCATCGGCAAATGGTACAGATGGTCGCTCAAGCGATCCCGCAGTGCCAGCACGAGGCGTTCCGCCACGCCCGACATAATATATTCGCCGATGTACGTACATATTGCATGCGCTCCGTACAGGGCAATCAACGTTAAAATCAACGTATCCGAAGCATCAATGATGGCCGCAATGTGTTCACCCGTAGACAGGCCGTGAACGATGGCGTCCACAAAATGGCCCAACAGTCTCGGTGCAATAACTTCAAAGAGGGCCGCCCCCATGAGCACCACAACCAGTACGCCCAGGCAAGTCCATTCCCGCTTTGATTCTCGTAAAAATCGTAAAAATACACTCATAGGGCCACCTCTTGTGATGCCACAATCTGCTTGTAAATCGGACACTGTGCCACCAGTTCATCATGCGTGCCGAAGCCCACGGCCCGGCCCTGATTGATAACAAGAATGGCATCCGCTTTACGTGCGGCACTCACCTTCTGCTCTACCGAAATAAACGTGCGATCCGGATTTTTTTGAAGTTCTTCATCAATAGCACGGCGCACTAACTGTTCCGTCGTACCATCCAGCGCAGAAAAGCTGTCATCGAAAATGAGCACTTCCGGCTCCCGCACCAACGCACGGGCCATGGCCAAGCGTTGACGCTGGCCACCCGACACATTCGTGCCGCCCTGCGTAAGCTCGTAATCGTACGTATTCGGCAACTGCGCGATAAACTCATCAGCCCCCGCTAAGCGGCAAGCTCGTTCAATTTGTTCCCGACTCACATTCAGATCTAATGAGGATATGTCGGTCGCCGCACCATATGCCACGTTCATGGCAATGGAGCCTGTAAATAAATAGGCTTTTTGCGGCACGTAGCCGATCTGTGAACGTAACGTCTCAACCGGCATATCATAAATACTTTGGCCCTTAAACAGGATTTGCCCTTTTTCGATAGGGAACAGAGCCAGCATAAGCTTCGCAATCGTGCTCTTGCCGGACCCGATATCTCCCATGATTGCCAAATGTTCTCCCTTATGGAGCGCAAAGGACACGTCCTCTAAGGCAGGCTCTTCCGCATTATCATAGCGAAACGTTACCTGCTTGAACTCCATAACAGGCATATTCTTAATATCAGTATTCGACTTTTTAGTATTCGGATTTTCAATATTCGGTTTTTCAGTATTATCACTATTCTCAGAACCTTCTACCGGTTCAATACGTTTCTGTTCCGGCGATTCGTACTTCAAGATTTCCTGAATACGCTGGAAGCAAATCATGGCTTCCGGCACATCGAGGAGCACGAAAACTGCCATAAGAAGGTTCAGCAAAATGAGCGTCGCATATTCGATAACAGCCATAATGTCACCGATTTGCAACACGCCATCACTGACGTTGTAACCGCCCACCCACAAAATTACCACGGTACTGAGGTTGAAAATAATAAGAATACTCGGCAGGCCGATAGCATACGTACGGGACAGGCGAATCGATTTGTCCGCCATATCTGAAAATGCGGCCACTTCATTAGTATGTTCATCATCGCTGCGGTTAAACGCGCGAATAACAGCCATACCCAAAATATGATCGCGCACCAGATCCGTAATCGCATCCAGCTGAAGCTGCACCGCTTTTACAATCGGCAACGCCCGTTTTTGAATAGCCCCCATCAAAGAGACCATGATTATAATAAGTGCTAAAATTACAAAGCCCAGCTCTGTACTCTTATAAAAAGTGAGGCTTAAGCCGCCGATAAGCATAATCGGCATGGGCAAAATTAAATTAATCCCTTCAGACAGTACGGACTGTATTTTTTCCACGTCTCGTGTAGTTCGCATGAGCATCGTACCGGTGCCGAACTTGGCAAAGTCCGTCAAGGAAAATGCCTGCAACGCTTCAACCAAATCTTGTCGCATGGCGAAGCTGATACGCGCTGCAATGTGCGAGCTCATGTACACCGCCGCCAAAGAGGCCACAACGGTAAAAAATGATGCCAGGAGCATGGAGATGCTCAACGATCCGATGACATCAATATCGCCGCGGAGTACGCCGAGGTTAATAATATCCGCCGTCATTGTCGGTACAAATAGCGCCGATGCCACATGAACCAGCGACAAGAGCCCGACCAGACAAATACTGCCTATGAGAGGCTTTAAATATTGATACAACTTTGTACTTACATCCTTTCTAACGAATTTTCAAAATGGTTACTGTTAATACCATTCCCGGTTTCATAAATAATTCGGTGTTCAAAATTCGGAGTTTCACAAAAAAATCCCGGACACTTGGAGCATAAAGAATTTGACTTTACAGACCTCTCGTGACCGGGAGTTTTATTATAAGATTTAACGTATTGTTAAATTACAGCAATTGTTTGGCAACGTCCGCTTTTACTGCTAAAACGCGGGACAAGAACGGAAATGCCGCTTTCATTTCATCGAAAACAGGGCCTTCTGTAATGAAAGATGCCTTGCCTTCTACGCGGAAACCGGTACCTTGGTAACCGTTAAAGCCTTCCACTTCGCGAGCACCCAAAGTAACGATAACGCGATCGTTTACAGCAATGTCCGCTTCGGAGCTTTTCATGCCTGCTGCAGGAATTAAAATTGTATCTTCTTTAATCTTTAAGTAAGAATTCCATGTATTTGTTACATGCGCTTCATTGTTGCTCCAAGTCGTAATGGATACAACACCTTCATACTTTAATACTTCAAAAAATTTATCAGGGAACATAGTCCACCTCCATAAAATTCAATTCAAAAAGCCAAAATATAGTCTTTAAAACTCAACCATTCTGTACTTAACAGATATATCCTATCTCTGAAATTTTCCGAAATATTCTCGCCAAAAATTTCGATAATCCATGGGGTCGACTTCAAACTTTTATATTCAAATTTTTCAATTTAGTACAAGCTAATTATACCACATATATCGAAAAATATATATGAATTTTATGGTTTAATTTTAGTTGAATACATATAAATTTTATTTCAGAATTGAATTTCCCACCGTCACAGTGTGTCCATTCGTATGAATATTGCGGTTTGTCTTATCCTCATTATTCAGCTTAGACAATCGGGAGTCATCCGTTACATTCCAAACGGAATCTTTTGAAAGAGTGAGTTCCATTTGTTTAGCCTGTCCGTCACTATTAATAGCGCCTGTATAATTCGTTCCGCTCATTTTTACCTGCACTTTGCTCTGACTGTCGGCCTTAATATCCCCAGTGAGTGTCTGATTGGTCGTCTTTAAGGAAAGCTCCGCACCCTTGCGTCCACTCTCTCCCCAAGGACCGGCCCCTACGTATGCTAATGTAGCGCTGTTGGGCATGGAAATCTTCGTATTCTCCAATGTCACCTGACTCTTCGTGTTATGAACTGTCAAGAGAGGACCTTCACCTTGCAAGGAAATGTCGCTGTCTTTTACAGTTAACTTGGCCACGCCGTCTTTGGCAATGCCCATATCGCTCTGATAAAGCATGAAGCCCGTGTTCCCTGCGCCGGTCAAACGGTCCCTAGTTAATACAACTTCACTGCGACCTTCAATCATGGCGATTTCACTACGCGCAGCCTGACCGGTACTGTTCGTCAATGTCACCGCATCAGTGGTGTAAATCAATGGCGATACGGTTCCTTCTGTACGCAAATTTACACCGGTTACGTTCATAATGCCGCCTTCGCGATCAATGGCCAATGCCGGGCTGTAGTTACCGCCGGTGCGCACGGTTCCGCCATTAATATCCATACGACCTTCATACGCCACATCGAGGCCGCGTGCGTAGGCTCCTTCAGTGGCAACTGTAACGGATTGACCTTTAAGGCGTGACTCTTTACCGCTTACCACAATGCCGGAAGCACCGGTGCCATTCGTAGAGATCTGAACACTTTTAATCTCGCCCTGACTGTATGGGGCAATCAACAAGGCCGCATTACGGCCTCGACTGAGGCTCTTTTCAATGGCCGTAGAATCTCCGGTTTTAACAAGGGTCGCCCCTTTAAACGTACCCTTGCCTTTCTTCTGTACCAGCACAACGTTTTGGTCCGCTTTATCATTGGTCAGTTCCTTTTTAAAAGTTTGACCGCCGTTAACCACCTTTGTGGCTTTAAACTTATATGACGGATCCACCTTTTTGCCGTTCTTTACATCCTTGTCGGAAGTACCTACCAAACCCAATACCTGGCCCACCAACTTGAATGGGTTTACCGCAGGTAAAGACGGCACCGGAATCAATGTGCCGGCCATAGCTGCGGCCGTTACAGGCATAGCCTGCGCCTCTGTGACCACTAGCGGCGTAGTTGCCAATAAAGCCGCAACCACCAGACGCGTATATGTATGTTTTATTCGTTTCATTATGTTTCCTTCTTTCAATTTTTCCTCAGCACAGACTGCTTGTCACGGCTATTATAGTTATTACAGTTATTACAATTATTGCATTTTATTCCATACTGCCGGTTATTTTCCTTAGCCCTTCAAGCAGACATGACTCTGCTCAAATACATTTAAACTCACTCTATTCTATCAATAAAACAGTGACTTTAATAGGCAAATTGCCTATTTTCATCAGACTCTTATGTGCGGGACAAAATAACATGCTTCATAAGGAGCTAATACTATGAAAAACTAACCGATGAGAAACTAATGCAATAAAAATCTACCACGCAAAAAATCAGTAGGCGCCAATACTCTCCGGAAAAAGAAAACAGCCATTCGTTAGTCGTCGCAAACTCTATCAGTTTAGAGCTTGCACGTCTTTCAGAATGACTGTTTAAAGTTAATTTTAGCTTCCCCTATAGCAGATACGTATAGCCTGCAGACCTTGCGTGAATAGAATCGCAAATTCCTTGTGATAAGTAAAGTCACAAAACCCTTGTAGCAAGTAAAATCGCAAATACTATGGCCGGTCAATATTCCCTTCAGAAGCTTATGGCAGGTAAATGTAACCGCCAGGACCTAATGGCAAGTTGAATATCATCCATACAGCAATGAGGATAATCCAAACGATGGTGAAAGAGAAGGAATATGGAATCATATTCGCAATAACCGTCCCCATGCCGGCGTCTTTTTCATATCTTCGAACGAATCCCAAAATAAGTGGGAAGTAATAGAATAATGGAGATAATGGATTAGTAATGGAGTCCCCGATGCGGTACGCAACCTGTGTAAGGGCAGGGTCGTAGCCTAAAAGCATCATCATTGGAACCATAATTGGTGCCAAGATAGCCCATTTTGCCGAAGCGGACCCGATGAAAATATTTACAATACAGGATACGATAATTAAACCAATAACCAGCGGAATACCTGTAAAATTCCAAGCCTGCAATGTTTCCGCCCCTTTAATAGCCAATACGGCACCTAAGTTAGACCAGTTGAAATAGCTGGTAAATTGAGCACAGAAGAAGCAGAGCAAAATATACGCGGAAATATCTTTGAAGGCCAGGGAAATATCGCCGAACATGTCCTTGTCGTTTTTATATTTGCCCGATGCAAAGCCGTATACGGCACCCGGTACAAATAAAACGATAGTAACCAGTAAAATGATCCCCTGCATGAATGGCGATTTACCATCCATAATGGAACCGGTTTTCGGATCACCTAACACAGGGTTGTCTCCGATGCAAAGCAAGGCAATAATAACCAATGTAGCCAATAGCGACCAAAGTGCAATCGTAACCGCTTTACTCTTCTGAGGTGTTAATTCCACCGCTTCATGGTCCAGTTCATATTTGTCCAAATTATCATTTGAAAAACGCGGTGCCATAATGCGTTCGGTTACGAATGTACCGGTAATACTTAAAAATACACAAGATGCAAATAAGAAGTAATAGTTAATGGCCGGCGAGCCTACATAGTTCGGATCAACGATGTGAGCGGCCGCTTCTGTAAAGCCGTACGCCAAGGAGTCGGACATGCCCAACATAACATTGGCACAGAACCCGGCTGCCACGCTGGCATAAGCGGTAAATACGCCGAGCAGCGGATTGCGCCCCATACCGAGGAAAATCGCACCTGCTACCGGTGGCAATACGACGAACGCCGCATCACCGGCTACGTTGCCGTTAATGCCGATGAAAATGATTACAAAGGTAACCATAGCTTTTGAAGCATCGCCCAGCATTTTCTGCATGAAGGCGGACAAAAAGCCGCTCTTTTCCGCAATACCGGCACCGATAACAGCTACCAGTACCATGCCTAAGGGAGCGAAACTGGAGAAATTCGTTACCGCTTTAGACCACATCATACGGAATCCGTCTACGGATAATAAATTAACAACCTTGATAACTTTGTGAGTCCCCGGATGTACCGCTTGTACCCCCATACTTCCAAATAGAGCTGAACAGAGAATGGTTACTACCGCCAAAATAATAAACAATGATGCCGGATCCGGTAGTTTATTCCCCACAGACTCCACGCCGCTCAGGAATAGTTCCATAAACGACTTTTTCTTTTTTTCTTCAACCTGCGCCATATAATCTCCCTCCTTAGTAAGCAAAAAGAACCTAATCAACAGGGCGTACGATTCGAGGAGATACAATCTGTATGATGAATCTTGTACTTCTATTGACTAGGTTCTCCGCTGAACCTCTATTTTGTTTTGTCTATTTATAGAGAGTTATCCCTTACGACGCGATGTCGCACCTCGCCTCATCATAATGCGTTAAGGCGCTCATGCATCATGATGTTATAAATAGCTCTTTCTATAGAATTCATTATAACACCGAAGATAGTCCTTGTAAATAGGACAATTGTCCATATTAAATCATTTTTATATGGACATGGGACCAAATTCATAAGGGGCAAATCAATTACTGAGCATAAAATGCCTGCCCCGTCATTGCCCCAAAACTCACTCCTATTACGAGAACAAATCGCTGAAAAAGTCCACTACCGCGTCAACGGCTTCCCCGGCAGCTTCTCCGTCAACGCTGTCCGTAAGGTTTTCAGCTAATTCCGTACCGTCAAAGGCATCCGTTAAATCGGACACCATGTCACCGGCTCCATCCACCGCATCGCCGATAAAGCCCCCTACGTTATCCGCCGCATCACTCATAAATTCCCCTACATTATCCGTTGCGTCGCCTACAAAATTAGATACATTATCTGCCGCATTATCAATGAATTCTCCGGCCGATTCAAAAACATTCTGACCGTCAGAATCGCGATAGTTTCTGGCAATGCCGGCCATAGTTGCCCCTAGTGCACTATCAGATATAATAGGCGCCTGATCGACCATGCCCGCCGCATTCGCCGTTGCACCAGTAGCACCGGTCGCTGCCGCAGTGGCATCAACCTGTCCATTATGGAACATTTCATTAACCGCAGCACCTGCTACGCCACCTAGTACACCGGCTGCCACCACAGGAGCCCAGTTGGTGCCTTGCGCGCCATTAGTGCCCTGAGGCGCACTGCTCATCGCATTGCTTTGAAGGCCAGATGCATCTACATTCGCTGTAGTACCGGAGCCGTTATTGGGTCTCATATGACCGGTACCGCCGAAGGAATTAATAGGCTTTGCCGTTTGTTCCGATGTACCCGTTGTCTCCTGTTGATTAGGCTTTGCATTAGCCTCTGGTTGGCCGAATCCATTCTGATCGGCTTCTTTTGCTGTCCCCGCCGCTTCCGGCTGATCAGTTTCCTTTACTGCACCTGCCTGCTCCGGCTGATTCGACACACTCGCCGCGCCGGCCTGTTCTTCACCGTTTGGGCCCGATTTTTCAGAGTCTCCCGGTGTACCGGATTGTTCAGAATTATCATTTTCTTTTATAGTCAAGACACCATTTACAATGGTACTGCGCAATTGGTCCAATGATTCATACAAATGGGCCATGGCACGAAGCACGTCCGCTTCCGCTACGCCTGCGTCAACAGCATTAAGACGTTCCAAGGCTTTACCATAATCAGGCATAGTCACTTGCGATACTAAAATAGCTTTTGCCGCTTCAACAGCTTCTGCCTCTGTTACTGTTAAATGTTTACTTAAGCCGCTCTGAGGCGCTCCGTAATTAGCGGCCTGCTGCCCCTGTTGATAGCCGGATTGTGCCGGTTGCTGTACGCCCTGATATGGCATACCGCCGCCCTGTTGCTGATAATTCGGCTGTACAGGCTGACCTTGTGGTGCCCCGTATGGTTGTCCCTGTTGTGGGTTGTATTGCGGATGACCTTGTTGCTGATTATATGGAGGCTGCCCCTGCGGTCTGCCATAGTTTGGTTGGCCTTGCCAGTTTTGCCCGCCTTGATATGGCTGCGCGCCATATCCTTGTTGCTGATAATTTGGTCCCATAGGACGTCCCGGTTGCGCCTGGTATCCGTAACCGCCCGGTCTGTTCCCACCTTGATAATTAGGTTGTGGCTGAACCTGGTAACCCGGTTGGCCGGAATTCGGTCTCTGTTGTGCCTGATAGTTCGGTGCCGGTTGCCCCTGTTGATATGCCGGTGGTGCCTGATGTTGCTGCGTATTGCCCACATTTGCATTTTCATCCACACGTTTACCGCAATTCGTGCAAAAAACGGCGCCCGGGTTTAATGTGTTGCCACAATTTGTACAAAATTTTCCTGCCATACTCATACGTCCTTCCTCTCTCCTAATACCTATACAGTCCTTTTCTGTAAACAATTTACAATCCACAATAGAACTATTAATTTACTTCTTCATAAACAGTATCTTGATTATTTTATTGCCAAAAACTCTTATTATTATCATACCTTAAACGTCCGATTTTTACTATACAAAGGCGCATAAATCATAATATTATATGCGCATATTATATCATCCATTCTCTAGACGTTCTCATTTATTTTATATATACTTATAGTATGAACTTTTTCATCATTTTTTTATTTTCTGTGTAAAAAATTAGGGATACACAGATAGGAGAGGTAAGGTATTATTATGGGATCATTAACTCAATTCAGACAGCGGCGCTATTTGAAACTGTTTGTATTCGCTGCATTGCTAATCTTAGTAACCGCTTTAGTGGCGGGCTGCGGTCATGACAAATATGTAAAAACCGTACGGGAAGGAAGTTTTAACTCGTATCCGGGCATTAAAATTGGTGATGCATTCGATCAATTCTTTGCGGATGAAGAATGGAAATCCTTTGAAAGCGATAAGGGACAACGTATTGTAGACTTTAAAGGACGACTTCAATATAAGGGCAAAGATGCTGATTTCCACATGCAATTTACCTTATACAAAGACGACAGCTTCGAAGTAGAATATGCAGCGATTAATGACAAACCTTTAAACGGACTGTTCTACGGTGCGTTAATTGAAAAAGTAATGGAAAGTTATGATCCTAAGAAATAAATGATACGGTAATCAACAAGGTAAGAGAGGTTAATAGACATATGAATATGAGAGCACTTACTCAACAACGACGATTTTTAAAAATGATCGTATTCGCCGCATTGCTGGTTTTTGCTACCGCCTTTATCGCGGGCTGCGGTTATGACGAATATGTAACGACAGTGCGTGAAGGCTCATTTAATGCCTACCCTAAGACACCGATTGGTGATGCGTTCGACGATTATTTCAAAGATGGCGAATGGAAGTCCTTTAAGAGCAAGGACGGCGATCGCGTTGTTGAATTCAACGGTGTCGCTGAAGGTCGCAAACAAGACCTTAAAGTAAAAATGCAGTTCATCGTTTACAACGACGACTCCTTCGAATTACACTACGTATCTTGGAACGGCAAATCCGTTGGGCCTCTTCTCTACATGGGCATGATTGATGACATCATGGAAGAGTATAATAAATAAGAAAATACCACTAAAAAACACCGCCGATGTAAGGTTAACCCCTGCACCGACGGTGTTTTTTATTATTTAATTAGTTGATTGACCAGTCAATTAACAGCATCTGCTGATAACAAATAACTAACTGTAAACGTCATACGAGTATACTTACGATTCAGCCTGAGCTTTCAAGCTTAGTATATATTCGTATGCCGTCCTCGCGGATCATAGTAGTCCATAGAGTCAAGGTAGATGTAATCATCTGTTTCATAGGTCTGAATTTCTATACGGGAATCCTTGTATTTAACAACAACGACTTTACCGATTTTATTCTTTTTACCCATTTCCCACTCTAAGTCTTTTGCACGAATATTTCGATTGAAACCATAGTCGGCATTAATCATGAATACGGCATAATCTTCCACATCCATGCCAACAGATTCGATTCGAATGCCTTTTACCGTGCTAATATATTCTTTATCCGATGTGCCACCGAAGAGACCAATGGCTAAGACCAGGAGGATAATGCCTGCCACAACGGCGCCAATGATTTTTTGTGTCTTAGTGAGATTTCGTAAAAAGCCTTCGGCTTTCTGCTGGAATCCGCCTGCAGCAGCGCCGGCTGCCTGATAGCCCTGAGGGGCTTGCTGATACCCTTGAGGAGCCGGTGCACCATATGGAGCTCCATTCACCGGGCCTTGTTGGTAAGCGCCGGCATTAGGTGCCACATTCATCGCCGCACCGCCAACAGGAGCACCACAACTTTCACAGAACGCAGCTCCCTCTACGAGAGGTTGGCCACATCGTTCACAGAACTTATTGCCTGATACCGGACCTTCTGCTACAACCTCCTGGGCCACCGCATCTTCTTGTGCAGTCGCTGAACTCTGCGCACTCTGTGCTTCTGTCGATGCATTTACATCGCCCTGACTGCCTTCGCCGGCAACCGCTTGAACGGGCTCTGACTCAACAGATTCGCTGGCGGTACCGTCAGCACCTTCAACAACAGTCTCTTCCGTTGTAGCGGCCACAGCGGCACTTTGAGACGTAACAACGGCTTCAGCATCGTTACTTTCACTCACTTCACCGGAATCTACTACGTCAGCTGTTGCTTCTGCGGTATCAGTGCCGGCAGTAGTTGCAGTTATTGCTTCCGCTTCTTCATCCACGCCTGCCACGTCAGTTGTGTTTGCTTCCGCTGTATCAGTTGTTTCCACACCGGTTTCAGGTGAAGCTATTGTATCAACAACATCTTTCTCTACTTTTGCTCCACAGTGCTCACAGAACACGGAATCGTCGGCAATCTCTTTGCCACAGGTTTTACAAATCATTTAAAACACCTCTCCTCTATATGATATATATTTATCAAATATTATATCTTATTTTTGACCGGCACGCCAAATATCATCGGCCTCCCATGTAACGGCTCCCGGCGCCTGAATAATCGACGCGGTCAACATGGCCTGAGCCACAACACTTGTAGGCATCGGTCTCCGCTCTTTCATGAGACCCATTTTATTAAAAATCCCCAGCGCCTTTAGCATAACCTTCTCGCCTAAGCGATCCGTATATTCTCGAATCAGCGCCGGCGGTTTTAAGATTGTAGTCTTCGTAAAATGCAGCTGTTTAATGGCTTCGTCCAGTTGGCCTTTCATACGTAAGTAGAATAAAGGGGATTTTTCGTCTGCACCGACAGAGGAAATAATGATGCAATGCGACACGCCGTTCGCTTTTGCCGCCTCAGCCACCTTCAATTGGTAGCTGTAATCAATCTTCCATTGCCCCGCCTTGTCACCGGCCTCCTTCAACGTTGTACCCAAGCAAGAGAACAGTACATCACCGGCTACCAAGTGCTGCCATGTATCTTCATAATCAAAATTTACAATGTAAGTTTTCAGTTTACTGTGACTCACACCGGGATTATGACGCACCAGTATGGTCACTTCGTCAAAACGCGTATCCTGTAAAAGTAATTTTAAAAGGTCGCTTCCTGTTGCGCCTGTAGCACCTATAACAACAGCCTTCATACCGTACTCCTCTCTGCTAATATTCAACTTTGTTATGTAAAATCTCATATACATAGTAACGGCTCACTTCGAGCCATAAAACTCCATATTAATAAATTTCGCTACAGGTGCTGAAAACTCCTACTGCACGGCCATACCTAAATCTCATTATTCCATACTTGTTTGTAATTTGTAGTGCGCCACCTTCAAACAGACCTTATTACGCAATATAGGGCCATAATACTTCGTTGACCGAATATTTGAAGAAATATCCTGAAATTAAGCCCTTGCGCCTTACAAGAAATTTACCCTAAGCCTTGATTTGTTCTAAAAAAAAGGGTATTATATTATAGTACAATTTAACATGGAGAGGTGTCCGAGTGGTTTAAGGAGCTGGTCTTGAAAACCAGTGACTCCGCAAGGGGCCGTGGGTTCGAATCCCACCCTCTCCGCCATAATAACAATCATTTTCCGTATTAGTTCGCATGAGTTCGCAAGTAGCATTATAATTACATTAACAGCTATCTTGAATTTCCGCATTGGTTCGCATGAGTTCGAAGTAATAGGCAAAAAAGCGGAATAATTACACTTTTCAAGATTAGAATTTTATTCCGCCAAAATCACATAACAAATAGCCCTTAACCTTTGCGGTTAGGGGCTTTTATCGTTTACATATATTTAATTTTTTAACACCACTATAGCAAATAAGCGACTTTTCACATTTCGAAAAGCCATTTTTTATTTCATAGTTTTAAATTTGGTGTGCATTTTTGGTGTGTGTTTTGAGTCATAACTAATTTTTCCATATTATAGACTCATTCTAAAAATCCTCTTTATACTTATTATTACCCTCTCACTTTAGGTTTCATTTTTCGTTAAAAAATATTCAATTCGCTGATATTTGCGCTTTTTTGCCTTAATTTACTTCAATTTTGCCGTTTAGTGTGATACCATATAAGTGAGAAGAGGAGAGTACAAAGGTCTCCTCCATATGATACAAAACTGTATTCATATGGTTAATAAGTTACTGCAATACACCCTCAACTTTCCCAAAATAAAACATTCCCTTTTCAGTGATTGTAGCTAAAACCAATCTTGCTTTTTCTATATCATCCATCATGGTTTCACCTCCTTTCTTTGAATCGATCATAGTAGAGATTAAGTATTGCGGTGACTTTTCATAATAAAAGGCCCACAGAGTCAATTGGCTCTGTGGGCAATTTTTTATTCTTTTCTTATCATTCAATCGCGACCCATTCGAGACCTTATAGTCTTATCGACTATGGTCCGTTTTCTTATAGTTCAACTTCGCGATGATCTGCATCGAGTATGTATTTAGCAGTTTTTGCATTGAGGACTTGTTCCGCTTTTTCTACAACAAAGTCCAATGCGTCTACAAGAGCCTGTTCCCGTTTAGGATCTACCAATTCAATAACGAGGAATGCATTGCGCGTTTCAGGGGTAATCATGGTACGCGCACCGTCGCGCCAGTTGAAGCATCGGCAAACGGCACCTTTATCATCTTTGTAGCACAGTTCGCCCGGCAAAGTAGGATTATTTTCCTCTTCGCCGATCAGGTAAAACTCATCGCCTCCGTCAGTAATGGTGAGCTGCAAGTCGCCTTCAAAGGTATCCATATCTTCAGCGCCGCAAGGCAATGCATAACACAAGCTGGCCGCATTGTAAATATCTACCAGCGGATTAATACTGCCTACAGCTTTTTCACCTTGGGAACGTTTCAATAGGTTTTCAATACTGGAGCGCACGCCTTTTTTCGTTTTAAACTTTTTATACGCCTCACGATACACTTTTACTACATCGTTATCGCTGAATACCGGTTCTGTCAGATAGGCTGCCGCCATTTCATTGCTCTCTTTCAGAAGCGTTTCAAACTCCGGCAATTGTTCTTGTAAATTGTCAAAATCCTTCAACGTAATAACTCCGATTTTAGCTTGTGGAAACAAATTCCAAAATGATTGATCAACAATAAATTTACCCATTTATGGCACCTCCTAAAAAAAGAAGCATGCTATGCATATCTTCAAAGACCTAATGATATGCACAACATGCTTACGCACACTACCCGGTGGCAGTATAACAATGTGAAATTATAAGAAATCGTTTTTCCATAGAATGAAGCTGGCAATGAGCGTCACTACTACAGAAATACCGATAACGGCTTCAAAGCCGCCTCCGTCGCCCCATTCCTGGAACGGTACCGGTACGTTAACCCCCCACAAACTGAATATAACAGTCGGCACGGCTAAAATAATTGTCACCGATGCGAGAAGTTTCATGACCATGTTCAAGTTATTGGAAATAATGGATGTGAATGCGTTCATCATATTCATGAGAATGTTCGAATACATCTCAACCATTTCAATAGCCTGTTTATTTTCGATAATTACGTCTTCCAGTAAATCTTCGTCCTCTTCATACATTTTCAACAAATGGCGCACGTCTTCATGACGGCGAATACGCAAAATACGCTCCATTACAGTACCATTTGTTTTGAGCGCTGAAGAGAAGTACGTCATGGATTTCTGTAATTCCAACAATTGGAAGAAATCCTTATTTTTAGTGGTATGACGCAGTTGAACTTCAATGTCGTCCGAACGGCGGTTAATTTGTTGCAAATAACGCAGGAACAATGTAGCCGTGCGATACATGATTTGGAATAAGAAACGAGTCTTTTTAAATGTATAAAATGTGGCGACCTGTTTATTTAAAAACGGATACAGCACTTCCGACTCTTCCAAACATACAGTTATAAAGAAGTCCGGCGTCAGGAAAATCCCAAGCGGGACCGTATCATATATATCGCTACCGCGTAGGGCAGGAATGTTAATTACGACGAAAATGTAGTCATCTTCGATTTCCACGTGCGAACGTTCTTCCATATCCAAAGCAGTCTTTAGAACATCCGTAGGGATTTCAGTCATCATATTGACTAGTGCCAGCTCATCGGGGTCCGGATTCACCAAATTAATCCACGAGCCTTTTGTTGCATCCGCTACTGTAGTGTCGGATAACAATGCACCGTCTTCATGTTTGTATACCGTGAGCATACGCCACCTCCCATTCATGTCTTAACTATACTTCATCATATCTAAGAATTGCAGGGTTAGTCAAGTCAATGTTACGCTCCATTTTGTAAAATTTTTGTAGGAATTATAAATGATTTTTCTTATTAAATGGACTTTCATTTTTTCTTTAAATAAGCAAAAAAGTGTAGGAAGTACAGAATCAAATGTCCTTCCTACACAAACTTTATTTTAAATTTTTTAAAGAAGTTTTAGTTTTTATATAAAATGCGAATTGAATTGAGAATACACAGAATCGAAACGCCTGTATCGGCAAATACGGCGAGCCACATATTGGCATATCCGAAGATACCGATGATCATGATTAAAATCTTGATACCTAAGGCTAAAATAACGTTCTGCCAAGCAATGCTCAACGTGCTCTTGGCAATGCCTAAGGACTGTACTACCGATTCCATACTTGGGCTCATATATACCACATCGGCCGCTTCAATAGCCGCATCAGCACCGCTGCCCATAGCACCGCCCACATCAGCGCCGGCCAATACAGGCGCATCGTTAATGCCGTCGCCGACAAACATGGTCGGACCATATGTATCGCGAATTGTCTGTACTACAGCTAATTTATCAGCGGGCAACAATTCTGCATGTACTTCGTCAATTTGTGCCGCATTGGCCATATAGTGCGCACCGAACTTCGCATCACCGGTTAACATGATAGTCTTCAGACCTCGTGCTTTCAAATCGCGAATGGCGTCTTTTGTATCTTCTTTCAAGCTGTCCGCAATCAGAATCATACCTATATATTGACCGTCAACGGCTACCAACACTTCACTGCCGTAATCAGCCGGTTCCGGAATATCACCGGTAATAGCCAATTCATTAAATAAACGACGATTACCTACAGCCACCTGTTTGCCGTTTACTACGCCGGTCATGCCGCGACCGGATAATTCTTTAATATCGTCTGCTTTTGTATACGATAATCCCAATGCATCAGCTTCCGCTACTACACTGACTGCCACCGGATGAGTCGACGCCATTTCCAAGGCTGCCGCCGTACGTACGATTTCATCAGAAGTCGCCTGACCGGCAGTTTTCACTTCACGCACTGCAAATACGCCGGTTGTAATAGTACCGGTTTTATCCATAGCTATCGCCTTTACATTGGTCATAGCTTCAATAGATAAACCACCTTTAAATAAAATCCCGTTACGAGATCCTTTACCGATACCGGCAAAGAAGGCTAGTGGTACGCTCAGTACTAACGCGCAAGGGCAGCTGATAACTAAGAATGTTAAGGCTGTATAAATCCAATAGTCCCAGTTTCCTGTAATCAACGATGGAACAATCGCTACCAACACTGCAATAGCAACTACAATTGGCGTATACACACGAGCAAAGCGCGTAATAAAACGGTCTAATTTAGGTTTCGTAGCCGCCGCATTTTCTACGGCTTCTAAAATGCGGGTAACCATGGAGTCTTTCAAGGCTTTATCTATGCGCATTACGATACGGCCGCTTTCGTTGATACAGCCTGACAACACGGAATCCCCCGGTTTTGCCTGAACCGGAACAGGTTCACCCGTAACCGGTGCCGTATCAATCTGTGTGGTTCCTTCCACAATCGTGCCATCCAACGGAATACGTTCACCTACGAGAACTTCCATCATCTGACCAATGGCCACATCTTTCGGATCCACTAGTTGCACTTCGCCTTGTTCATTAATGATACGCACTTGTTCCGGACGCATATCGATAGCTTCCATAATCGCGGAACGACTGCGAGCGGTCGCTTTTTCTTCGAAAAACTCGCCGATGCGGAAGAACAACATAACGCCTACCGCTT
Source organism: Veillonella sp. (assembly GCF_018364065.1). GTDB lineage: Bacteria > Bacillota > Negativicutes > Veillonellales > Veillonellaceae > Veillonella_A. The sequence continues at coordinate 94,340 of NZ_JAGZMO010000003.1, read as the reverse complement.
CCGGTGCTTCCCCAATAATCAGAGCGCCCAAGGTGGCCACACTCATAAGGAAATTTTCATCGAAAATCTGACCGGAGCTGATATTTTTCAATGCACTCCAAAGGACGTGCCAGCCTAAATATAAGTACGTAATGATCAACATGCCCAATTCAATATTATGAGGAATGCCATCAACCAACACATCGATGAGCATAACGATAGCACCGATTATAATGGCAATAATATCAGCCTTGTCACTGCCGCTGCCATGATGGTGATGATGCTCGTGCGCCTGCCCTTTATCAGGACGTTCAAACACTTCTACAGACACTCCGTCTTCAATGGAATCACATACAGACTGTACATGCTGCACCAATTCATTCGTATCCGATACGCTTGAATTAATACGTAACTGCTGTGTACCAATAGAAAACGATACCTTTTCTACCGTCTCCATACTGCGCAACTTGTCCTCAATCTTCGACGCGCAATGAGCACATGTTAAGTTTCTCAATAACAATACCCGTTCCATAGCCATTCTCCTTATATTCTACCCACCTTTATAACCATATTGTAACTGTAATACTTATTATGTTTCGTACCATTCAATATACGTATTATTCTAACTACGTATCCTGTCGTTCTGTCCAACATATGAACAACTGTTCATATGTTTTTATAATCATATTATAGAATGTCCATGGATAAATGTCAACGAAAAAGCGTGTTTGGAGCAATATAAAAAAGTCATGCTTACGAGTGGCTCTTCCTAAACATTCAGGTGATTTTGCCAATAAAAAACCCGAGCAACTTATTCAAGTTACTCGGGAATATTTTTTCTATTTCACTGGTACTAATCATAGTCTCCTAAAGAATTGCAAGTATTAAGCACGCGATTTTTTGATTGTATTAATATATCTGTAAATGGTCGGCTCAGAAACTCCCAACTTTGATGCTGTCGCACTGATACCACCTTTTAATAAAAATAGCCCATTATCATATAACTGCGTCACTACTTCCATGCGCTCAGTTTGCGAAAGTCTCTGTGCTTCAACATTATATGCTAATAATTGTTTTTCAATTACGTTTTCAATCAAATCGTCAGCTGTATGGTAAAAGCTTTCCGATATATCATCTAATGAAATTTTTTCGTCCGCATCTTCACTTTTATTAGCAACACCATTCTTTATGACTTCCGCAATATCCAAGATATTATCGGGAGATTTCACCGGCGCTTCCAAATCCTTCATTGCTGCATTAATAAAAAACATTTTATCCAGCATATCTCGTGCTTCTATATAAGCATTAAGATCATAATTTATACAAAGCACTCCAATTGGTTCCTTTTTATCGTCATGAATAAAAAACGAAGAGCAACGCAATTTATGACCATTATAGCTTTTAGCCATATAATTGGTAATATAATTAACCTTATTTTCACGGCGTAACTGCATCAGTTTGAGTACAAAATCAGTGGCCGGCCCGCCTACCTTGCGTCCACTAATCTGATTATTAGCAATCGCAACAATTGAACTTTCTAAGTTGGTTATATCATGTAAAACAATTTCACAGTTTTCACCTAAAACCTCACCAAGAAACGGAACTAATAATCCATACTTCTTTAGAATATCCATACCTCTACTCTTTCTATAAAAACTACTATAAATAGCGGTTTTTAATTTTAATCAGCAAACACTTGTCCCCTTTACAAGTTACATATATCTTTCATTTTCTTTGATTTTAGCTAACATAACTGATGCTATAAACAACACAATCCCTGAGGTTAACACTATAGGTGATAAATTTTCATCAAAGATAATAAATCCCCAAAATGCATGGAAAAAAACAGCAATGTATTGCATAAATTGGGCGACTACCGCGTTCGTAACAATAAAAGCTCCAGTCATAAAGAATTGTGCGATAACTGAAATCAATCCAATAATTAAAATATATCCCCACTGCTCGCTATTAGGAATTACAAAATCATTAACCATAAAAACAGCGCCTACAATAGTACTTGTAATCAAAAAGTACGCCATTATTTCATAGGTACTATGTGCATGATTTAAACTAATCTTTCTAATTGTTGTATACGCTGCCGCAGAAAAAGCTGCACCCCCAATTGCAAAAAGAGCATATATAGAAAATGAAGAATATGTCCAAGGATTTACCATAAAAATAACTGCCAATAATATAATAATCAGCCATTTTGCAGATCCTTTTGGAAGTTTTTCTTTCAAAACAAATGTGCTGAATATAAACACAAAAATCCCTGACAGTTGAAATAATATAGATGCATCCGCTAACTTCATATGCGCCAATGCTATAAAATTAAACAGTGTACCCATACCACCAAAAAAACCGCGTACCACCAAAAGGCCACGGTCTTCAGTGGAGAATTTAATATGCCGAAACGCCATAAATATCAGAATAGAAATAGTCCCTATTAGACCTCTAAAAAAGTTTATTTCCGCTGATGGCATTCCCTGTCCAAGAAGTTTTACGAATACGTTCATAATACTGAAACATAACGCAGAACTCATAGAAAATATAAACGCTTGCTTCATTTACCTCACCTTTTTAATTTCAATGTTCATTAAAATTAAAAAGTAAATCAAAACATCTGCCAAATGCTTTAACTTACTTATCATAATAATTATTATCATATAATTAGATTATAAAAGTTTCGCACTGATTTGGCAATGCTTCTACGCTTGTCAATCTATTCCCAGGTTTTATTTTAAAGTTAAATTTATATGTGTTACAACTACATTATATAACATATTTTTAGTCATTAAAATTATGATTACTCCATATTATCTAAATCTACTCTTTGTTTTTCGAGTTATTCCATACAGCAACCATAATCACTACCACAGTACACACTAGTTTTATAATTATTTCATATCCCACAATATACTCTTTAATAAGATTGTCTTCTACAATCATCCCACCGGATACCCAACCTAATAGGGCTCCACCTAATAGAAGTATAATCGGATATTTACCAATAACTTTTGCAAAAAATGCAGAACAATAGATGATGATAGGTACCGTAATTAAAATTCCCACTACAACTAAAGCATAGTGTCCATTAGCTGTAGCTACTACTGCGATTACATTATCGATACTCATCATTGCATCAGCCATAATTATTGTGATTATCGCTGCTCTCAAAGAATTTTTAGACTCAATTTCTGTATTCTCTTCTTCAGCTAAAACTAATTTAATTGCAATCCATAATAATACAATGCCGGCTATCAAATGCAACGCCGGAACAACATGTAAAGCTTCAACAAGAAGAAATGCCATAACCAGTCTAAGGATAATGGCTCCTGCAGTCCCCAACATGATAACTTTTTTTTGCACTGATGGATCTAACCGACTGGCAGCCATTCCTATAACAACAGCATTATCACCGGCCAGAACAATATCTACCATGATAATTTGCAAAATGCTGATCCATGTTTCAATTTGTAAAAAGTTTATCTCCATACGCAATCCCTCTACGATTAACTCTTAAGATAATTATAGGCGTACATAGTATGTATCAATGCTCCGGTCACCAATGCAGATTCATCAATATTGAATCGTCCGGTATGATGATTAAAATGTGTTTCAGGCTTCTTACTGCGTGCTCCTAAAAATGCAAATACTCCCGGAACCCCTGTTTCATGCATATAATAAGCAAAATCTTCGCTACCGGTCTTTTTTCCCTCTTTATTAATTCGTACAGGCTCATCTAAAGCGTCTAACGTGCTATACAATAACTCTGCACATTGAGAATTATTAATTAACGGTGGCGTCGAAGTTTCATAATTAAACGTGTATTTTCCTCTATACATAGACGCAATATTCTTTACATAGCGTCTTAATGCTTGTTCAATAAATTCTCTGCATCCAATATTAAAAGTTCGTACAGTCCCATTTATAATTGCTTTATCTGCAATTATATTACGTGCTTCACCTGCATGAAACGTACCAAACGTAACTACTGCTGATTCGAGAGGACTAAGCTCCCTTGAAATAATAGATTGCGCGTTTGTTACGAAAGCACTTCCCATAACAATTGCATCAATTCCCTCATTAGGTCGAGCACCATGACCTTTTTGTCCTTCAAATTCAACATAGATTGAATCACTGGCCGCCATCATTTCCCCTGGTGGACAATATACTACGCCCTTAGGCACAGCACTATTAATATGCAGGCCCATAACTGCATTTACTCCATCCAGTACACCGGCTTCAATCATCTTCAAAGCACCTTGCCCGGTTTCTTCTCCCGGCTGAAAGACAAACCGAATTGCACCATCTAACCGCTCTTTTATATGCCACAGAGCTTTACACGCCCCTAGAAGCATTGCTATATGTGCATCATGGCCACATGCATGCATTACACCATCAGTCCTTGACTTATAGGAAATATCATTTAACTCTTGAATTGGTAAGGCATCAATATCAGCACGTAATAAAATACGTCTGCCTTCTTTATCTGCATTAATATCAGCTATAATACCTATTTGATCGATAATTTTATACGGAATCCCAATACTCTCCAGTTCATTCGCAATACGACGAACCGTCTCAACCTCATTCATAGACAGTTCCGGGTTCTCATGCATAATGCGGCGTGTAGCAATAATATTATATTCTTCCTTTTTTAAAAATGATTTTACCTCTAATAACACATCTTCCATCATAAGCTCATCCTTATATAAAAAATCCACAACTATAATTCGAGTTCTTGGTATTGGACCCAAAATACCTCATTGAGATTATAGTCGTGGATTTTATTAATAATAATTAGAATGGTCCAATTTGTACAATCGCAGCAATAGCTACTAATATTGCAGCCCAAATACTATTAGTAATAAAAATTCGACCAGCAAACTTTAAATATACTCGATAATCAATATCTGCAATCGCAATTGCGCCTGATGTAAGTGGAGACGTTGGCATAATCATATTACCAAGGGCACCGCCCAGTACTACAGCCGCACATACAGTCTGTTGTGTAATACCGGCCAAGTCACCAATAGGTGATAAGATTGGTACCAACACAGTTGCTGCGCCCGCATCAGAAATAATGAAGAAGTTTGTAATGTGACCAATTAAATACATTAATTCTGCAGTTAAAATACCAGGGGCCCCATCAACAATTTGTACTGACCAATGAACGATAGTATCAACAATACCTGCACTATCTAAAATCAAGGCAATCGCCTTCGCAAAACCTACTACCAGTACGCCACCTACTACCCCTTGAGTACCTTTAACAAATTGTCTGAAGAGCTCATTTGGCGAATAGCGCATAATAGCACCTACTACGAATAACATAATCAAGAACACAGCCGGGATACCATTTTTGAAATCCCCACCGGATAATGCTGTATAAATTACAAAGCCCATACCAATTAATACTGTTAAAAGGATTAATTTTCTCTTGCCATCAAATTCAGGCATTTCAATGTGAGCATCTGCTGCTTTCTTTTCAGCTTTTAACTCTACATCTCGAATCCAGCTATTTTCAGGGTTCTTTCTTAAATTTAGAGCATATTTTATTGTCCAGAATGAAACAGACGCGTTAAATCCGATAAATGCCAAAACACGCAACCACATACCGGAGAAAATCGGCAATCCAACCAACCCTTGTGCTACACCTACGTTAAACGGATTTGTAATACCACTGGATAAACCTGCACCACCGGCACAAACTGTAATAGCAATACCAACTATGGCATCCAGTTTCATTGACCTGGCAATCATAACACCTAACGGTACGAACGCTAAGTACGCTTCTAATGTACCCATTAGCGTTGGAACGATAGAGAAAAGGAAGATAATAATGACTAAGAAATAAATATCTTTCCCTTTACTTTTTCGAATTAAAGCATTCAAACCGGCTTGAATAGCCCCGGTATTACTAATTACGCTATATGCACCGCCAACAATTAAAATCAAGAAGCAAATCCATGCGGTGGAAATAAAACCTTTCGGAACAGCTCTGAAAATATCCATAAACGAAGCAGGTTTAGCTGCAACATAACGGAATGAATCAGGATCTACAACGGATCTGCCGCCCATTTTCACCATCGTATATTCGCCACCAGGAATAATATAGGTGAGTAATGCTGCCACAAGAATAAGTGCACTGATAATTACCAAACCACTCGGAAACTCTCGAGCTTCGGCCTTAGCTTCTACTGCTTGCCCTTTTTTTAAGTCCATAATTGTCACCTGCCTGTTTTAACTAACGATTAACTGCTGTTCTAACTGCATGTAAGTTTTCTTTCGATGTTTTTGGATCACATACACACCCTGGTCCTATGATTAAGCCTTTTCCATCTACACTGTCAATTGCTTCATGAACATGTTTTATAACTTCGTCCGGTGTTTTAGTACCTAAGAAACTTTCGTACACTAAACCATGCTCTGTAATATGTGGAACTTCCATAATACCACCTAATAAAGCCTTATCGGTAACTTCTCGAGCTTCTTTAAGGCTAGGCTTAGTATCACGATCGTGCCAGTTCAGGCAATTACATGGATAATTTTTAACTACATCAAACATAATATTCGATCCATGCACATGCATTACATTAAACCATGTCTTATCGCAATATTCCTGAATAACACGATGGTCATATGTCTTGCAAAATTCCGCATACATAACATCATCAAGGAAATCATACGTAGCGGTTTGAGTTGCGAAGAAGAAACCACTTACACCTTTTTCCACGTTAGCTTTTACGAAATTAATTGTAGTTTCAGTAATAGCTTCCAACGCTTTGTGCACTTTTTCAGGATGCTCTTTCATATCTTTAAAGACACGAGCTCCAGCCAATTTTCGCAATGTAGTTGCAGGACTAAATATGGTTTGTAAGTATGGCGTATGACTATCAACTAATCTTGCTACATGATCGACAATAGACAATGTTTTTCCCCATGTACCATAAGTGGCGCCTAGGCAATTAATTCGATCGTAATCATCCAAGCATTGGATTGCATGTCTTACTACAATCGGTTCTTTGTAAGGAGTACAATAGAACTCAATCTTACAACCCCAATCCTGTGTAGAGTATGCACCGAAAGGCATTAATTTAATAAAATCAAAATCATATTCTTTATTAAATTCAACCAATGCCTCAGCTAAGCTTACAGGGTCTTGGTCTACCTTGGACATATGCATCCAAACACTACAAGGAATTCGATCTGGCTCTTTACCGTCTAACACAGCCTTAATTCGTTCGTCTTTGTACATAGTAATACCTCCCTTAAATACCTTGAAAACTACCATTAGTCCCTAATCATTTCTTTTAGAATGACAATATCTGTTTCTTTCATACCTTCTTTAGCTACAATACCGATTCTGCGAATGGTATCGTCAACTGTAGCTGCGACTAACCCATCTCCTCCCTTATAACTATTTTTATTTCGCGCCTGTTGATACCCTAAAAATGCACCTTCTAAGCCAACAGATATTTTCCCCGCACATGAAGGTTTAGCTCCGTCACATACAATCCCTGATAATACAGCTAAACCATTGACTATAGTTTCAGCAATAACTTCTTTGCTTTCGTTTTTTAAGAATGCGACTCCTGCAACTCCGGCTACAGAAGCGCTAGTGGCTCCGCAGTAAGCTGATAGTTTTCCTATGCCTGACTTCTGATAAAGGCCAATTAAATTTGCAAAAATTAAGGCGCGATATAATTCATCCTCACTTGAATTCATGTGTTGTGCAAATGTAATTACAGGTATTGAAACTGTTATACCTTGATTCCCACTGCCTGAATTTATGTATACAGGCAATGCACAACCACTCATTCGAGCGTCCGAACCTGCAGCCGCTCTAGCTCTACAATAGTTCTCCAAATCATCTTTACCATATCTATCGAGGAGCAACTTACCAATATTCGATCCATAATCATTTCTAAGCCCTTCATCTGATATTTTCTGATTATATTCAATTTCTTTTATAAGAATATCTTTGATTTCAGAATAGTCTGCTGTTTTAGCAAATTCATAAATACTATCAAAGGACATCTCAGATCCCACTAAATCTCTTTTAGTTTCTAATGGCTTGTCTAATAATACTTCCCCATCTTTTTCTTTATAAGTAATATTGGTATGTGCACCTTCAAGCTTTACTACAACTCGATGTGAAGCACTTTCTGCTTTTATTTCTACATACAAATTAGCAACGCCCTCTGCCAGTGATATAGTGCAGAAATCAGACGCTGCCAATTCATTCATTCGTTCTCTATCTGCATCTGTAGCACTTTCTAATATTTCCAATTTCTTTTCCGGATTTCCAATAATAGCACCTAGCACAACAGCATATACAAGGCCTTTCTTGCCACCGGAATTTGGAATAACTACACTTTTAACATTTTTTATAATATTACCACTACATTTTGCTTCGATTTTGTTAGGAAATTCACCCAAAGCCGCCACTGCCTCAGCGGAAACATAAGACAAAGCAATTGGCTCTGTACAGCCGAAAGCAGGAATAATTTCCTGTTTGAAAAGTTTAATATAATCCATAACAAAATCCCTCCATAAACAAAACTTTCAAATAATTTATAAAAACGTTCATGTTAATGCCTATAGGATTTAATAATCTATTCTGAGAAAAATATTTAATTATATTGATGATTTTTTATCATTCTTGTAATTAAAATTTATCATGCATGAATTCCTTCGTCAAACTTTTTACATATTTATAAAAAATACCCCATAAATTTACATCTTTGTAAATTTATGGGGTATTTTATCTGATGTTAATCAAGTTTTTTTACCTAAACTTTTCTATTTAGCTTTGTTGTGATTCTACTACTATTTCAATTCAGCAATTACTTCGATTTCGCACAAGAAGTTAGCAGGTAATTCTTTTACTGCAACGCAGCTACGAGCTGGTTTGCTAATGAAAGCTTCGCCATAAATTGCATTGAATGCAGCGAAGTCGCTCATTTCATGTAAGAAGCAAGTTGTTTTAACAACATTTTCAAAGCCAACGCCGGCTTCAGTCAAGATTGCTTTAATGTTAGCAATTGCCTGTTTAGTTTGTGCTTCAATGCCTTCAACTAATTTACCGGTTTCAGGATTGATGCCACCTTGACCGGAAATAAATAATAAATTGCCCGCTACCATAGCTTGAGAGTAAGGGCCAAGAGCTTTAGGTGCATGTTCTGAGAAAATTGCTTTCATTGTTTGTCTCCTTTTATAAATACTAATTGACACAAATGTATTCGATAACTTTATTATACATTGTTATTATATTTGCTTCAATAAAATTTTATCACTTTGCTACTTATTTATTAATCCTCTTTTTCCCTTACTTACTTTTTACTGAGCTAAATTGCGATTCAGTATTTGTATTATCCTCTACAAAGCTTCGTACCATATTTTTCTTGACACATAAAAAAGACGTCCTCCGGTAAAAGAACCTGCTATTGCTCACAGGTTCTCCGTTATGTTACCGTTCAGGGCGTCTTTTTTATTTGCAAATGTATATAGTTATCAGCGCTAAATAGCAATTCTCATCATTCAACGACCGGCCTTACCTCTAAGCACGGAATTGAATAAGGGGTTTCGCCATTTAATTCATGTAACTAAACGATTTACTGAGTCTACTAAGCTGCTATTGAATCAGTTTGAGTTTTTATTAACTCTTCAGTTAGACTCTTTTTAATATGCTATTAAATTTCACGATATGGTTCTTGGCCGATTTCGTAGAAGTTATTACCTTCGCTATCGATAACTACGATGCAAGGGAAGTCAACTACAGTAAGTTCAGCCAATGCTTCAGGGCCTAATTCTTCGTAAGCCAATACTTTGTAGTCTTTAATGGATTTAGAGATCAAGGAAGCGGCACCGCCTACAGCTGCAAAGTAAGTTACACCGTTCTTTTTCATGGATTCCACAACTTCTTTTGAGCGGGATCCTTTACCAACCATACCTTTAATGCCTTGATCAAGCATTGTTGGTGTATACGCATCCATACGACCGGATGTAGTAGGGCCGGCTGCACCGATTGGGTTACCAGGTTTTGCAGGGGATGGTCCTAAATAGTAAACGATTTGATTATGCCAATCAATTGGAAGTTTTTCACCGCGAGCCAATGCTTCAGTCATTACTTTATGCGCTGCGTCACGGGCACTATAGATTTTACCGGTAATTAATACGCTGTCGCCTGCTCTTAATGTTCTGGACACTTCTTCAGTTAAAGGTGTGGTAATATGGATAGTTTTTGATTCAGCCATTGTAATCTTCCTCCCCTTGAATTAAATAATTTCTTCGGCATGACGGCTTGCATGACAGCAAATTGTCACAGCCACAGGAAGACCGGCAATATGAGTAGCGGCCCATTCAATGTTAACTGCTAAGGCTGTAGTAGTACCGCCAAGCTGAGGTCCGATACCTGTTTTGTTGATCATTTCCAACAATTCTTCTTCTAATTTAGCATATTCAGGCATGTCGTTACGTTTCTTAGTAGAGCGAAGTAATGCTTTTTTAGAAAGGAATGCGGCATAGTCCATAGTACCGCCGATACCGATACCAACTACCATTGGAGGGCAAGGGTTAGGGCCTGCTTTTTTAATGATTTCCATAACAGCGTTTTTTACACCTTCTACGCCGTCTGCAGGTACAAGCATTTTAAGGCCGGATTTATTTTCACTACCAAAGCCTTTTAGTTCCATGTCGATTTTAACTTTATCACCCGGAACAATACTTGTATAAATAATAGCAGGTGTATTGTTACCTGTATTCTTACGGTTAAATAACGGTTCTGCTACTACAGATTTACGTAAATATCCTTCTGTATAGCCTTTAGCTACACCTGCTTGAATGGCCTCTTGTAAAGAGCCGCCTTCAAAATGAACGTCTTGGCCTACTTCCAAGAATACAATAGTGTAACCTGTGTCCTGGCAAATCGGACGATCTTCTTCACGAGCGATTTCAGCGTTTTTAATGATTTGATCTAATACAACACAGCCTACCGGTGATTGTTCAGTTTCACGACCGGCTTTCAATGCATCATATACATCTTCCGGCAAATAGTATGCTGCGTTTTTGCACATTTGTGCAACTACATTTGTTATTGTTTCCACGTTAATGGTCCGCATAACAAAACCTCCTCACGACTGAATGAGCTTACCTAATGCCCTAATGATACCATACATTATTTTCCCTTTCAAATTATTTTCATGCATAGAATGCAAGCATTTTTAATTATTGATAATTTTTCTCATAGTTCTAAAAAGCTAATAACTTAGCCATTTTTCTATGCATAAATGGAAAGTCACGCTTTTATTTCATTAGCTCAGATTTGCATTATTATGCAAGTTATCTTATCTATATTCCTTCAACATAATGACAATCAATCCATAAGTGCATAGAGAACGTTTGTCTATTACCATTTTATATGTATGTACTTTTATCCGCACCGTATAGATACAAGATTTTCATCATTTTCCCACACTTCAAAAACGAAAAAAGGGAATTCTCCGATTCATCGAAGAATTCCCTCATAGCTGTACTAATCGTACTATTCCGTGTACGACCTACTTATTAAATTCACACAATTTAACAGTTAATTGAAAGCTATTTCTATTATTTAATTATCTGCACTGACACATAAATAATATTTATATTTGGTGTTGAAAACCAACTTTGGCTTTAATACCTAATACTATTTGAACTCTTGTTCAAGTTCTTTTTAAGGATTTAGTTTCTTATGCAAGAGTTGCGCGTAAGAACCAAAGTTGTTTTGCATAGTAATCTAAATGATCTTCCATTAAGTTAGCTAATGGGAAGTTGTCTTCTTCATCAGCGCTGCTGCGGATTTCTTTAGCAAGTTCGCTCATCAATTTGAAGTCGCCTTGTACAATTTCGTAAGCTTCTTTTACACTGAATGCACGGCCATCAACTTCTTCAAGAGAAGCGATTTTTAAGTATTCGTTCAAACGAACTACCGGTTCTTCACCTTGCATTTTCAACAATTCTGCTACTGCATCATAGTATTCCATTGCTTCGTCATATACGCTTTCAAGGTATTCATGAGTTGGTACGAACTGAGTACCTACTACGTTGAAGTGTAAGTTATGTAATTTAACGTTCCAAACCACTAAATTTGCTAAATATTTGTTTACTAAGTCCAAGTTTTTCATAAGAAAATCCTCCTAATTTTTATCTTTTATACATTTAAGGCCACCAGGCCAAGAAAACGATTTTAATATGCGTAATCAATAATCTCTTGTAATTTGTAATGATTGTTAATTACTACACTCACAATATAACATAGAACATTTTCGATGTCAACGAATTTTTTCAATGTTATACAATCTTTTTACAAGTGATACATTTTCTTTACTCAAAACCCTATATTTATATCACTCATATCTCGCTTGTATATATGTTCTGTAAAGTCCCATTTTGTCATATATTATCAGCATTCTTTCCGCTTTAGGATACATAATAATATAAGTCTTCACCAATTGCTCTGCTCATTTTGCAAATAAAAAAGCCGGTATGCACAAACCCCCTCTTCAGGCTGTTTACACATACCGGCTCTATAACTTTTTTTGAACTACTTAAAATAAACGCTATGTTAATTATGATAAGATTCTCATAATTGAGACTCATTTAATAGCTTTTAATATCTTTTAACCTCTACTTTATATAACTTTTAGAGTCCGTTTTAAGCTACATCTTAAAACAATTTACCCGAAGACCAAATAAGCTGTAAAGCCAGCAAACCGATACCGGACGAAAACAAGAGCAATATGCTTCGCGCTCTCAATCGCTTTGCAATAGCAGCTCCCAGTTGAGCCCCAATGACTACGCCGATAATACAGAATATAGCTACAGCCCATTCAATATGTCCCAAGTACTGATGAGTGATTACGCCGCTGACCGTGGACAAGGCTAAAATAAAATGACTGGTTGCGGTAGCTACATGCGTCGGGAAGCCTAATAGGTAAACTAACGCGGCCACGTGAATCAGGCCGCCGCCGATGCCAAATACACTGGAAATAAAGCCTACACCTACACTGATGAGGCAGCCAATCCATTTCGTATATTGAATTTCACCTAAGGCCAACTTCTCCTGCTTGCGTTCTCCTTTTTTATAATTCTTATAGCCAATGAATGTAGACATGGTCAACAAGAATAGACCGAACCAGAACTTAAAGCCCAGCACGTCGAAGTAATCTGATGCTACGGCGCCCAAATAAGAGCCCGGAATCGATGATAGCGTAAACCATATGGCCGCGCTGTAGAGCACTTTCTTTTGCCGCACATAGGCAATGGATCCGGAAATGGCATTAAACATAACGATTGCCAACGAAGTACCTACAATCATTCCCGGCGTCCAATCCGTAAACATATATAAGAATACGGGCACAAAGATAAAGCCCCCGCCGGCGCCGATAATTGTCCCGAAGGCGCCTACAAATATGCCGAGCAGAATAAATTCCACGGCTCCATATAATGATAAAACCGAATGCTCCATACGATCACTCCTCAACCGGCCTGATGAAATTACATACTTTCATCTATTATCGTCGACAATTATGATGCGAATGACTCACTGTTCACCCTTCAGTAAATGTCCGTTTCAAATGGCTTATTATTAATAATTTCCTGGCTAACGATTCATCACCACTTGAGTCAACGTCCGGCACAAAAACACAAAAATACATTATATATGTAGTATACTTTATTTCACGCATAAAAAACACCCTTTTTCAACTGAAAAAGGGTGTAATATGTAATAATTTTTTAGTTCTAATACTAAGGCTAATAGAGCCTTGCGTTAAATGACTAGAACAACACTGATACGTAGGATACAATAGGCGCCATAATCGTCGTGAATATCCCCATGATAATCATTGTTAAGGATGCGATAGCACCGGTTTTAGGACCGTCTTCATAGGCCTTCGCTGTACCTGTACCATGTGCGGAGATACCGTACAACATACCTTTTAACAAACGATTGTGAATGTGTGCCTGTTTTACCAACATAGTGGTCATGATCATACCAATTAAGCCGGTAGCAATTACTAAGATTGCTGTAATCGTAGGGTTACCACCGATAGTATTAGATGCTGCAATGGCGAGCGGTGTTGTTACGGAACGTGGTGCAATGCTGTGCACCAATTCAGGGCTTAAACCGAATAATTCTGCAATGCCCATAGATCCAAGGAAAGCTACGGCACAACCAAGGCCGATAACTACAACCAAAGGAATAGCATATTCTTTTACAACGTGACGGAATTTATAAAGTGGTACCGCAAAGGCTACCGTAGCCGGCTGCAACATAATGGAAATATATTGGCTGCCTTCCTGATATGTTTCGTAAGGAATTTGCATAGTCACTAGAAACAAGCCGATCACAACAGGAACGATAAGCAATGGGTTTAAATATAACTTTTTGCCGGAACGTTCATATAGTTTTTTGAAAAGGAAATATACAACTACAGTACCAACCAAAGATTCAATAATGTGAATACTAATTAATTGAAATATGGAATAGTCTACCATAATCGATACCCCTTTCTACGTAATTTCATAATGTTTAATGTAATAATTAAAACGGACAGCAACAATGTTACGATACTTGTTACGATAACGCCGAGAAGCATGGCGCCTGTGCTGCCGAAGAGCTGTGTATACTGAATAACTCCGATTGCGGATGGAATAAAAAACAGGAGCAGTTCGCTAATTAAAATAGCGGCCCCTTGTTCTACATAGTCAAGTTTAACAACACCTGTCATCAGTAAGGCAAACAATAATAACATGCCTACCAATGTGCCGGGCAATGGCAAATGCAACCATTGTTGTAAGAAGTTTCCTACAACTCCAATAAAGGATAGGAATAAAACCTGTCCTACAATAATTGCAAATCGTTTCATACCTAATCACTCCTTTATCTTCTGTCGTTGAAACAATCTTTTCAAGCCCCACACTTGTGGGATTCCTCTTTGGTAAGTCATATTGTAGACCATAATAAGTAAAAATAAAAATATTTTTTTCCTATACTCTATTATTCTTTTTGGTTATAATAATAGTAAGATTGGATTCGATATGACCGGAGGTGTTCCATGGATATTACACATTTAAAATATTTCGTCGAAGTGGCCCGTCAAAAAAGCTTCACTAAAGCGGCTCAAACCCTGCATGTAAGCCAACCGTCCCTCAGTAAGGCCGTGCGCCTGTTGGAAGGGGAATGGAACAAGCAGCTCTTTAAACGCCGCGGCCATCGCATCGAGCTGACAGAAGAGGCCTGTGCGGTATTGCCTCAAATCGAAGCTCTTGTGCGCCAATTCGAAGTCCTGGAATACCAGATGAGCCATACAAACGACTTGGAATCAGGTGAAATCAGCCTAGGGATTCCTCCTATGATCGGTTCGTCCTTCTTATCGCCGATCATTCGCGACTTCATGCAGAAATATCCGCGCATCTCCTTAAAAGTTAGCGAGTATGGATCTCCTCAAATTGCCCAATTAGTGCAAGACGGTCAATTACAGGTAGGCTTCGTCACTTTACCTGTTCCCGCATTTACCAACAAAGACACGCGGACCTATATTTTTAACCAACAGCCTTTGAAATATGTGGTTACACCGGATTCTCCATTTGCCCAGCGCGAAGTCATTACCTTACAGGACATTAAGAAGGAACCATTGATTTTCTTCCATCCGTCCTTTTCCTTATATGACATTATTTTAGGACGTTTCCAGGAGATTGGGGTTGTACCGACTATTGCAGCACAAAGTAATAATTGGGACTTCATTGCGGAACTCGTAAAAAGCGGTCTCGGATCCGCCATTTTACCACAGACCATCTGTGATCGACTCCACTCGGATGATTTAGTCTCCATTCCAATTACACCACGCATCGATTGGGTGCTTGGCATGATTTGGAATGAACGCTCCCTAATCATCCCGGCCATTCGCCTGTGGGTCAACTACTTCCATAGCCGTGTACCGGAAACACTGTCTATTCGCTAAAACATAAAGCGGTGTAAGCATCAAAGCTTACACCGCTATTTTATATGCGAATATTCGATTCTTTTATGTTGATTGCAAACACTACAAATTAAATTTTATGTTCAAACTACAGCCATAATATATAACTCTATATTATTCAGCAATGTTTAAGTCAGCCAACAACTGTCCTACATGTTCTTTCGCTTTTACACCGCGATAGATATGAGTAAGTATACCTTTTTCATCGATGACGAACGTAGAGCGTTCAATACCGATAGATACTTTGCCATAAAGCTTCTTTTCTTTCATAACACCGTAAGCATTGCATACAGCTTCGTCTGTATCGGCCAATAAATCAAATTGCAAATCATATTTTGCCTTAAAGTTCACATGGCGTTTCACCGTGTCACGGCTCACACCAAGCACTACATATCCGGCTTCTTTAAGCTTTGCATAGGCTGCATTAAATTGCTGTGCTTCTACAGAACAGCCCGGCGTATTATCTTTCGGATAGAAATATAAAATCACCTTTTGACCGGCCAAGTCTTTTAAACTCACCATCTCATTGGCGTCATTTACTACGGAAAATTCCGGTGCCTTGTCACCTATCTTTAACTCTGCCATTGGATTCACTCCTTTTCGTTGAGGTATTTAATGACCTGAAATTTTAACAGCTATTACCGCCTACGACGGTCTCCATTTCGCCAACGCTTTCTGGCGTCGTTTGCAGTTTGGCTTCACCGGACGGCATCGATTGCCACAGCCCATACAGCGCCCTTTTTCATCGGTAAGAGGCAGTTGGTTACTTGATTCACCTGCTGCAGATGCCCCCGTTCTAACTGATGTAGCGCTTCTGGTCATAGATTCGTTCGCACGACGACCTGGCTGAGGCGACACGAATTCTTCCACCATTTCATCTAACACTCCGGTCACTACCTTGGACAATATACCGGTCAATAGGCCCCCTTGTGTCAACACTTTTCCTACTGAGTAAATACTGCCAAGGTCTATTACTTTTTTGATTTCGTATGCTTCTTATGAGCTTTTAGAGATTCCTTTTTTTCTTTTTTAGGTTTCTCTACAGATACGTCTGTATGTGCTTCATGAGTTTCAGGTGCTTCAAAAGTTTCATGCTCTTCATGAGTCTCACGAGTTTCTACAGTTTCTTCTTTTTGAGGCTCCTGAGCAGGCATCTTTTCTTTACCTAGATTATTCACTGCACCCGGTTCTTCCGGATCTCGCATATCGGCGTCAAAATTACCGTAGTGTTCAACAAAATCAGTCACAGCCATTTCTTTAGCCGCTTTACGCGCCCGTTTCAACGCTTTCTTTGCACGTTTCGTCAACTGTTTGAATTCTTTCCACTCTGTATTGCGGATTATATCTTCTAACGAACCCGCTTCGGATCCGTCTTTATCTAATAACGTTAAAATATCTTTAAGATACAATTCCCCGTCTTTAGACTCAACCTCCTGTGCTATCTGTTGTTTTGTCTTGCGTTTTTTTGCTTTTTCTTTGGAACTAACCTTAGCTTTATTTTTCACTTTACCTTTTTCATGCGCCCCGTCTTTACCGGTTTCATTTGCCACTTCTGCACTTGCCGCACCTACTGCTAAGGTATCATCAGCTGCATCTGCCGCATCTTGCGTATGAGTATATTCAAATTCTACTTCATTATTGTTGTAATCGGATTGAACGGCTCCTGCCACTTCTTCCAAAGCATCAAAGTCGAGAGGCTCTACTTTTTCATATCGTTTATGCTTGTCCTTCTTCGATTTGCGCCCCTCACCTTTGCGACCTTCGGCTTTATGACCACCTTTTTTACCGTCCCCTTTACACTTCGACTTGCGCTTACCTTTTTTACTTGCTTTCGGTTCGGCATTCAATTCGGCGTTTACCACATCTTCTCCTTCGAAAACGTCAGTCATTTCCTCATCGACCGCATGATCTTTCTTATTATGCACAGATAAATCTGTTCCATAAAGAGGCATATTGCGCACTACGTCTAAGTTTTGGAGCGGACGAATTGCAACAGAACCTTGATGACGAGTAACGATAGCACCGTCATGGCGTTCTGCCAGTGTTTGATTGCCGCGAGTAATAATGGCTCCGATTTCACGAGTAACCAGGCTCTTGTCATAAGACGGAACTTCGGTTTCCGATTTCTCAAAGCCTTCTACATCGCCTTCTTCACCCATATCCACTTCTTCTAAATCAATACTGTTAATCGGAAGATCTTCATGATCTAAACGAGTTTTTGCAGAACTATATTCTTTTTCCAAGGAGTCGTACACATGAAGTTTATCATATAAAGTCTGAGTTTCTTCAATTTCTTGCCATAAGCCGTCCAATACGGCACTGTATGCCAAGCGGTCCTTAACTTCTTTGTAAGCATGACCGGTAATTTCCAGTTCCTGAGGCGTCAAATCCTCAGCCAGGAATTCTTCCAGCATACATTTAATCTGTGAATCTTCTACATATTTATTATGTAGAGCGCGGCGTACTGATTCTATAACTGCCTTACTTATGATCCCCTGACGACTATGCATCTTATTCACTCCTTAAATTAACCATCCCATAATGTATTTTATTAGGCCATTCTAATGGGCCTAACAATTATATAGTTTAATGTTGCTGTTGCTATTTTTATATGATATGCCTATTTCTCTAAAATAGGCATCGTATTGCTGCCCTGCGTCATAACGGTAACTGTAAAATCATTCCGCTTTAAATACCCTTCCGCCAAAGCCAAGGCTTCTTCAATGGTTGTTACCGTAGGAACACCAAGACGTTCGCCAGCTTCTTTGTTCTTTTCAGCGCTTACCAAGATGTGATGATACTTCGTCAATGCTTCGCCGAATAATAAAGATACGAAGCCGGGTACAGTAAATCCTGCACGCAAAGCTTTTTCTCGTTCATATAAATCTTCTATATCAAACCAGTGCATAAAATCAGCCGGTTCATTAATATCATCCAATTCCATAACCATGATGACTACACCACCCGGTTTGCACGCCTTAATAGCATTTTCCTGTGCTTTTAGCGCCTGATACAGATTAATATCTTTAGGATATCCGCCGGATGTTACCAGCACACAATCGGCCAACTCATCAATAGCCACGCCATAAATCTGTTCAACCAGTTCCGTACCTTCATGCCATGCATCATCCCAATGTCCGCACATAAGCTTAGCGATATTATCATCTGCATTAAGCACCACGTTTACAAGGAAATTGGCATCCAAGGCAGACGCATGTTCCATTTGGTCCTTGTGCATTAAGTTTGTTTCGGAAATATTGCCGCTCACAGCCGCTTCGCTGATGCCATCCCCCTGATTCGGCCCTAAGCAGAAGCAATGGTTGCCTTGAATGGCACGATAGGAAGAAATCCCCGGCAATACCGCTTTACGGCCACCGCCAAATCCGGCCATGGAGTGGTAACCGATGGCACCGGTTAAAATAACAAAATCCGCATTTACCGCCAATTCGTTCACTTCAATTGGTACGCCCTGTGTGGTAGTCCCCAAACGAACGAATTTGCTGTCCGGATTAGTGCCGCTGCTGTGTTCAATGCGTACGCGGTCAACTACAGCATCACCGAATTCTGCCCGTGATTCCGCTTCTGTCTGCAAGCGATGTGCACCGTATGCAATAAGTAAGAAAATCTGGGAATCCGGAATGCCTGCTTCGTTTAAATAGTCCAACAGTTCCGGTAAAAACAGATCATAACGCAACCAAGCCCGCGTAATATCCGACACGACAATACAAACATTTTCCGCATTCTGTGCCAACTCATGAAGTGGTGCCGTACCGATCGGATTGTCCAATCCTTTGCGAAGTTCCGCTCTTACGTCTTCGACGGCCGGATAAGGCGCCCCTTCAATTACGCGAAGCACTCGTTCGTCAGGCAGCGTAACCCCCATGCTGCCTTTGCCGAATTTCAAATCAAAATGTGCCATCTTCATCATCTCTCTTTCCGACCTTACTATGAACACGCTCCCATAGGGCGCCCTTCATAATAACGCCTTCGCCAAATTTTGCCTCCAGCGAGTCCACTGCTTTTGTCAATTCATCACTGACTTCAGGCTCATCAAACAGACTCACTTGCTCATCTGCCTTCACAAAACCGCTCACTGACAGGCCTAACAGGCGAATAGGTTTTGTAATTTTTATTTTATTATACAACATCGTCCCTACACGGTATAGAGTTTCCTCGCTGTCCGTGGGAATCTGCAGGCTTACCTGCCGGCTCGTCGTTTTAAAATCATTAAAACGCACTTTTACAGATATAGTCTGACCTTTTACACCGGCGTCGCGCAATCGCTTCGCCACCTTATGGGCGTAAAAGTACCATTCCCTATCAATTACATCCGGATCCGTCAAATCTTCCGTATAGGTGAGCTCATTACCAATGGACTGCACTTCCCGGTCATATTCTACCGGGCGATTGTCGATGCCGCGCGACATATCATAGATGCGCTGTGCCTGACTGCCCAAGAGAGGTATCAGAGATGATGCATTCGGTAATTGTGCAAGTTGTCCAATTTTATAAAATCCCGCGTCCTGTAAAATTTGTGCCGTTCTTTTACCTACGCCCCAAAGTCGTTTTACCGGTAGGGGGGCAATAATTTTAGCTTCCGAGCCATAAGGAATTACCATCAATCCATCAGGCTTTCGTAAATCAGAGGCCAATTTTGCTAAATACTTGTTTGGTGCCACACCAACCGAAGCAACTAGCGCTGTGGCCTCCCAAATATCCTTTTTAATTGCCTTCCCCATATCATAAGGACCTTTAAACTGCTTATGCATCCCCGTAACTTCCAGAAATGCTTCATCCAACGACAACGGCTCAATGTATGGCGTGTAACGGCGCATAATCTCATGGATCTGCTCCGATATTTGGTGGTACACATCAAAACGGGGCCGCAAATAAATACCGTCCGGGCAAAGCTGCCGTGCCTTTACCATGCTCATGGCGGAATGCACTCCCAGCGCACGAGCTTCATAAGACGCGGTAGCTACAACTCCACGCGAAGAAAGGCCACCCACAATGACAGGGTGACCTTGGTAGTCAGGGTTATCTCGTTGTTCTACAGACGCATAAAATGCATCCATATCTACATGCATGACCCAGCGTCTCATCGCTTTACTCCATTATTCCGGTTTATCCTCTAAACGGCAATATTTAATCTGAGCGCAAAGACATTCGTCTTTCGTTTTGTACAACTCAGGAATAACTCTAACAAGTTCTTCAAATGTTTCTTCATTAATCGAATAACGAGTCCACAAACCATTACGTTGTGAGTTAACAACACCGGCATCAATTAAGATTTTCATGTGATAACTCAATGTGGACTGAGATAAATTAAAGCTAGCTAATATATCGCACGCACAAAGCTCGTTGCATGATAACATATCAATGATATGTAGTCTTGTTTCGTCGCTTAATGCCTTAAATACTGTGGCTAAACGTTCGTATGATACTTCCATACCTTTACTCCTTTTCAACATCATATCCATCTTTTAAACATAATTATATACTATTATATACTAAAACAATCGATAAATCCAATTATGTCAATATAAAATTATTATATGACATCACAGTTAGAAAAAATAACTCCTTTTTACATTGATATTTTCTATAATCATACAAATTATTCTTCTATACAATTTCTATCCTTTTAGTTTTGTCCTATCCCTGAAAACTTCATCAGCTCACTGCACTTTAAAGGTTAATACTTATATATTATCTATTATACATAGAGAACAATCGAACTATTAATAGATTATTTTGAATAAGTTTAAAAGAAAATTTATACAAAATGAATTGTAAAAATACTTCAATATAAAATTTTACAAGCCGTGAAATTTTCTTGATTTTCTCCATCAAAAAGTGATATATCTTGTTTCATTATCTTAAATTCAAAATAAAACGTCAAATCCTTCAAAAGAAAAATTTTTCCACAAAAAAGAGGCCAGCCCAATAAGCCGGCCTCTTAACATTAAATGTAAGATTTTAATGTGTTAGAGTGACTGTACTGTGCTGACCTCTCTTATATGAGGAGGGATCGATTATTATAATTTACCAACCAAGTCCAAAGATGGAGTAATTGTGTCGGCACCCGGTTTCCATTTTGCAGGGCAAACCTTACCGCCATGTTTTTCTACGAATTGAGCAGCCTGTACTTTGCGAAGTAATTCAGCTGCGGAACGACCGATACCCATATTGTGGATTTCAGCAGTTTCTACAACGCCTTGTGGATTTACTACAAAGCTGCCGCGGAATGCGCGACCTTCTTCTTCGCTGAATGTTTCGAAGAAATCTGCCAATTCATGTTTAATATCAGCCAACATAGTGTATTGAATGCGGCCAATTCCCGGAGATGCGTCGGCCCAAGCTTTGTGAACGAATTCGGAATCAACGGATACCGAGAATACTTCAACGCCAAGCTTCTGGAATTCTTCGTAATGATCTTGTAAATCTTCTAATTCTGTAGGACACACAAATGTGAAATCTGCAGGATAGAATACAAATACGCTCCATTTCCCGATAACATCAGCTTTAGTTACTGTTACAACTTCTGGATTTCTGAACGCTTCCAACTTAAAATCAGGTAACTCTTTGCCAATAATTGCCATGTCGTTTCTCCTTTTTTGAATAAAAATAAGTAATCTGTTTACGAATAATTGATATTGATTAACAATAAATATAATCTACTGTGTATCTACAATATACTAAAAACAACGAGAAAAATCAATATAGAAAATTCTCATTATGTGAATTGACATTTCAAGATGAACAATTATAGTATACCTAACACATCCTCTATATAGCCTTAATACAGGTTTTTTTTAAAAATCTTATGATGAACATCGGAGGTTTCTCCATCCTTTTGATTTTACCAAATTTATACCGATTCTTCAGTACGTTAAATATTCTAACGCTTTACAAACATCAGCTGCATTCTTATATACATTAGATATGGCCCAACATTTTGATACAAATTATCGACATTGTTTTTCTAAAATGATTAACAAAGTAATAAATATTCTATAGTCTATGTGAAATGCCTTAATTTTAACGTAATTTTACTAATTCTTTATGTACAAATTGCATAGCATATTTTATAAAAAAATCTTATAGAATTTTATTTTTTAACTACAAACTCTAGAGCCTCTTTTTCATCCTTTCTGCGAAGTAAATATTTTAAAATCTCCTTTTTTTAAAGGAATTCGTTCACTAACACTAAAAAACTATCCTTTTGGAAGGAACTTTTAACTTATAAGAAAAAAATTTATTAAAATGTATGCCATTTTCTCATACTATTCAATTTGGTATTTTTATACATTATTCATAACATCGTTTTTCATCATTTTCACGTTTCATAAAATCTTAACGATATTTTTCCGCATATTAATACGTTTTGTAGGTTATTAATACATAAAGTTATTCTTAAAATTACAAAAAGTTATCGTTATATGCAAAAAATGAATTAGAGTTATATTGGATATAAATATACAATAGAGTAGAGCTATTCCCGGTTCGCTAACACTAAACCGAGAATAAACCTGTCGACAAGGTATACTCATTATTGCAAAAGTGTATAGGAAAAAATAGGAGGCTTTATAATGAAGCACTTAAAACTCGCTTTCTCCGAAAAAGCGTTACCTCTCTTTGAAGGTTTGAACGAAAGAGCTTATGTAGATGTTACAAAAACTGATTTCTCCGATGTAGCAACAATTGTTATTACAGACGCAGATCAGGACGCTCTTGCAAACCCAATGATTGAAGCACTTAAAATTCCGGTATTTTTAGTTAAAGTTGAATCCAGCGAAGTTAAACCTGAATTCATCGGAAAAGTAACTCGTGTAATCGACCTTGATTCGATCAATCATGAATTATATACAAAACAGATCCTCGCAGCTGCTAACCGCTATGAAGATGATATGTTACCTCCATTCTTCCGCGCATTAGCTGACTACGTAGGCGACGGCAATTCCCAATTCGACTGCCCTGGTCACCAAGGCGGCCAATTCTTTACACGTCACCCAGCCGGTCGTGCATTCTTCGACTTCTACGGTGAAAATGTATTCCGTTCCGACTTATGTAATGCTGACGTTAAATTAGGGGACTTGTTAATTCACGAAGGTCCTGCTTGTGACGCTCAACAACATGCAGCACAAGTATTCAACGCTGATAAAACTTACTTCGTATTGAATGGTACTTCTTCCTCCAACAAAATGGTTACTAATGCTTTATTAGCACCTGGAGATATCATTCTTTATGACCGCAACAACCATAAATCCATCAGCCATGGTGCATTGGTTCAAGCGGGTGCAACTCCAATCTACCTTGAAACTGCACGTAACCCATTCGGTTCCATCGGTGGTATTTTGGAACATTGCTTCGACGAAAAATACATCCGTGACTTGATCAGAGAACACGCTCCTGAAAAAGCTGACCAAAAACGCCCTGTACGTTTAGCAGTTATTCAGTTGGGTACTTATGACGGTACTATTTACAATGCTCGCCAGGTTGTTGACAAAATCGGCCACCTTTGCGACTACATCCTATTCGACTCCGCTTGGGTAGGCTACGAACAATTCATCCCTATGATGAAAGACTGCAGCCCATTGCTTCTTGAATTAGGACCTGAAGATCCTGGTATCTTGGTAACTCAATCTGTTCATAAACAACAGGCTGGTTTCTCCCAGACTTCTCAAGTACATAAAAAAGACTCCCACATTAAGGGTCAAGACCGCTATGTAAACCATAAACGTTTGAACAACGCATTTATGATGCATGCGTCCACTTCCCCATTCTACCCATTATTCGCAGCTCTTGACATCAACGCTAAAATGCATGAAGGCAAAGCTGGTCTTGAATTATGGAAAGACTGCGTAGAAGTAGTAATCGACGCTCGTAAAGCAGTATTAAACAACTGTAAATACCTTCGTCCATTAGTACCTCCAGTAGTTCATGGTAAGAAATGGCAAGAAGGCGAAACTAGCAAAATGGCTAACGACCTTGCTTACTTCGCATTCGAACCAGGCGCTAAATGGCACTCCTTCGACGGCTACGGCAAAGGTCAGTACTTCATCGACCCTTGCAAATTCCAGCTTATCACTCCTGGTATCAACATTGAAACCGGTGAATACGAAGACTTCGGTATCCATGCTAATATCTTAGCTAACTACCTTCGTGAACATGGCATCATTCCAGAAAAATGTGACTTGAACACTATTCTGTTCTTGATGACTCCTGCTGAAAGCAGAACTAAGATGGATGACTTAGTAGCTCAATTAATCCGTTTCGAACAATTAATTGAAGAAGATGCTCCAATGCAAGAAGTATTGCCTACTATTTACTACAACAACATTGATAAATACAAAGGCTACCATATCCGCAGACTCTGCCAGGAAATGCATGACTTCTACAAAGATCGCAACGTAAGCACATTGCAAAAACGCTTATTCTTACATGAGTTCTTACCTGAATACGTAACAACTCCTCAAGAAGCTAACTTTGCATTCGTACGTGGCGAAGGCGAATTAGTTGCATTGTCCGAAGCAGAAGGCCGCATTGCACTTGAAGGTGCTCTTCCTTACCCTCCAGGAGTACTTTGCGTACAACCTGGCGAACGTTGGTCCGCAACTGCTCGTGACTACTTCTTAGCTCTTGAAGAAGGTATTAACAAACTTCCTGGTTTCGCTCCTGAAATCCAAGGCGTTTACTTAACTACCCAAGAAGACGGAACTAAGAAAGCTTACGGTTATGTTTTGAAAAAAGAATTTGAAAGCAAATTAGCAAAATAAAACCTAAGCAACTAAACTTATAACTAGTGAACAAGTTAAATGAGAAGGCTTCTGAGTTGCTAGCCAAGGAGGAATCCTTCTCATTTATTCGCTAGATATATCAACAAATTTGATAAGTGATTGCAATTTTTCTAATTTATTAATTAAAATAACACTTTCAAACTAACTTCGAAGTCACTTCAAACTAACTTCGAGGTAAAATCAAACTAAAACTATTTTAATAAGACAAACTATTCAAACTAGCTATTATTTTTTAAGAGGTTATATCCTTTCGATATTTTAACGAGGTCATATCATGAGTGATAGTACAAATAAAATGAGTGTAATGCAGTTGACAATCTTGACTGCAGTTAACATGATGGGCTCCGGTATCATCATGCTGCCAACTAAGTTGGCACAGGTTGGTGCTCTTTCCATCGTTTCTTGGGTAATTACAGCGCTTGGCTCCATGGCTCTTGCCTACGCCTTCGCTAAATGTGGTATGTACAGCCGTCGTGACGGCGGTATGGGCGGTTTCTCCGAGTACTCTTTCGGTAAAGCCGGTAACTTCCTTGCCAACTATACATACTCTATTTCTTTATTGATTGCAAACATCGCTATTGCTATTTCTGCCGTAGGTTACGGTGCTACTTTCATGGGTGCTGATCTTTCTCCATTCATGACAGGTATGTGGACTATCTTCACACTTTGGTTAGCAACTGTTCTTAACTTCGGTGGTGCCAGCATCACCGGCCGTGTATCCAGTGTTACTGTATGGGGCGTTATCGGTCCTGTATTCGTAATCTCCACTGTAGGCTGGTTCTTCTTCTCCGGCGACATGTACATGGCTAACTGGAATGTTAACAACATGCCTTTCGGTGAAGCTGCTACAGCTTCCATCGCTATGACATTGTGGGCATTCCTTGGTTTGGAATCCGCATGTGCTAACGCCGATGCTGTTGAAAACCCTGAAAAGAACGTTCCAAAGGCCGTACTTGGCGGTACTTTAGGCGCAGCTATTATTTATATCTTATCTACTAACATCATGTTCGGTATCGTTCCTGCAGCTGACCTTGCTAACAGCTCCGCTCCATTCGGTTTAGCATTTGCTCAAATGTTCAACCCAACAGTTGGTAAAATCGTAATGGGCTTAATGGTTATGTCATGCTTCGGTTCCTTACTTGGTTGGCAGTTCACCATCGCTAACGTATTTAAACAATCTTCCGACGTTGGTTACTTCCCTCAATTATTCAGTAAAGTAACTTCCAAAAACGCTCCAATCGTTGGCATGGTTACAATCACTATCGTTCAGTCCTTAATGAGCTTGATGACAATCAGCCCATCCTTGAACGAACAATTCGAACAATTGGTTAACTTAGCCGTTGTAACTAACATCATTCCTTACTTGTTATCCATGGGCGCAGCTATGGTTATCTTGAAAGCAGCCGGCAAATCCGGTAGCGAAGTAAGCACTACTACTTTCATCGCTTTCATCGGTTCCTTATATAGCTTGTACGCTTTATACGCTTCCGGTTTCGAAGCTATGACTTACGGTTCCATCGTAACATTCATCGGCTGGACTTTATACGGTTTCGTTTCCGATCGCTTCGACTTGGAAGAAGGCAAAAAGTTCAACGCTCAAATCGGCAAGTAATTGAGCCCTATCCAAATTTGATTATATAACTGCTTCGCAGGTATAATAAATTGAATAGAAACAAAACCCCTGTGGTCATTGACCGCAGGGGTTTCTTTTTGACCTATAACCCTATAACCCTATAACCCAATTTACTCTATTTTCCGCATAACAAAAGCGGCTTGAAGATTGCTCTTCAAGCCGCTTATTTAACGTTATACGCTTATCTACTTATTAGCTAAGGTATTTACTCATCTACACTCGATACATTGCTTATACGTTCTTTAATCAAGTTCTATGTGTATCTCAGGTATTACTCTTTATCTTCTTTAAGTTTTAAAGCTGTATTTACGAAGCCTTTGAATAAAGGATGTGGATTGGTAGGGCGGGATTTTAATTCCGGATGGAATTGAACGCCTACGAAGAATGGATGATTCGGTAATTCTACGCATTCTACCAAGCGGTTGTCAGGGGATGTACCACTGATAACGAGACCTTTTTCAGTCAATACTTGGCGGAATTCGTTGTTGAATTCGTAACGATGACGATGACGTTCGTAAACGAGGTCTTCACCGTAAGCTTCGTGCACTTTAGTACCTTCTACAGTCTTACATGGGTACACGCCTAAACGCATTGTGCCGCCTTTTTTATCTACATCTACCTGATCAGGCATTAAGTCGATAACAGGGTTGCAACCGCATTCGTCGAATTCAGTGGAGTTAGCACCTTGAAGACCGGCTACGTTACGGGCAAATTCCATAACGGCGGATTGCATACCGAGGCATAAGCCGAGGTAAGGCACTTTGTTTTCACGAGCGTACTGAATAGTACGGATTTTACCTTCAACGCCGCGAGCACCGAAACCGCCCGGTACAACGATACCGTCAACATCTTTGTAGATTTCAGCTACATCGCAATCGGATTCTTCCACTTCTTCGGAGTCAATCCATTTGATGTTAACTTTTGTATCAGCTGCGATACCGGCATGTGTTAAGGCTTCTGCCACACTGAGGTACGCATCATGCAAGGCTACATATTTACCTACTAACGCAACAGTAATTTCTTTAGTAGGATGTAAAATCTTGTGAACCATTTCTTTCCAAGCTGTCATATCAGCAGGAGTATCAGGAAGGTTTAATTTCTTAACAACAATGTTGTCCAAGCCTTCTTGCTGCATCATCAAAGGTACTTCATAAATGGTGCTGCAAGTCTGGTTTTCAATAACAGCATCCGGATCGATGTCGCAGAATAAAGCCAATTTTTCTTTCATTTCATCGGAAATGTGTTTTTCGGAACGGCATACGATGATATCAGGTTGGATACCGATACTGCGCAATTCTTTTACGCTGTGCTGGGTTGGTTTTGTTTTAAGTTCGCCCGCTGCATTGATGTATGGTACCAAGGTTACGTGGATATAAAGCACGTCATTACGGCCTACATCCTTTTTAACCTGACGGATTGCTTCCAAGAACGGTAAGCTTTCGATATCACCTACAGTACCGCCGATTTCAGTAATAACAACATCTGCGTTGTCTTCTTTACCTACGCGATACACGTTCTGTTTGATTTCATTTGTAATATGAGGAATTACCTGCACAGTGCTACCCAAGTAGTCCCCTTTACGTTCTTTATTGATTACAGACCAGTACACTTTACCGGCAGTAATGTTGGAGCGCTTACCAAGATTGATATCGATAAAGCGTTCATAGTGACCAAGGTCAAGGTCGGTTTCCGCACCGTCTTCAGTTACGAATACTTCACCGTGCTGATAAGGGCTCATTGTGCCCGGATCAATATTGATATAAGGGTCAAATTTCTGGATTGTTACTTTAAGGCCGCGATTTTTTAAAAGACGACCTAAAGACGCTGCCGTAATGCCCTTACCTAACGACGATACAACACCACCGGTTACGAAAATATACTTTGTTGCCATGATTCCTCCCAAAGCCATAAAACCATATAAGCATTAACCTATATATGAACACTAATTAAAATTACATTTTTTCAGGTGCTGAAATACCTAAAATATCAAGACCATTGAAAAGTACATGAGAAATAGCCGTAATCAAGCCAAGACGTGCTTGTTGTAACGCAGGATCTACGCCCATGATACGGCCTTGTTTATAGAATGAATGGAATAAACTTGCCAAATCATATAAATAACGAGCAATGCGGTGCGGTGCACGATGTTCCGCTGCAGAGCGAATTTCTTCCGGATAAGCGGCTAATTTCTTAATAATATCCAATTCGATTTCTTCAGTTAATGTATCGAAGGATACATTCGCCCAGTCACCGAAGGAAATGCCCGCTTCTTTAGCCTGTGCAAAAATACTGTGAATACGCGCATACGCATATTGAATGTAGTACACAGGGTTTTCATGGCTCTTGGATTTAGCCAAGTTAATATCGAAGTCCAACTGGCTGTCCAAGGAACGCATGAGGAAGAAGTAACGAGCTGCATCAACACCTACTTCTTCGATGAGTTCATCCAAGGTTACGGATTGGCCCGTACGTTTAGACATCTTCACAAGTTCGCCGTCACGATAGAGGGAAACCATTTGAAGTAACAAGATTTCCAAGCGGTCAGGATTGTAACCCAACGCCTGCATGGACGCTTTTACACGAGTAATATAACCATGATGGTCGGCGCCCCAGATGTTGATCATCTTTTTGAAACCGCGTTCAAATTTATTGCGGTGGTATGCAATATCGGATGCCAAGTATGTAGGTTCACCGTTTTCACGAATTACTACGCGGTCTTTGTCATCGCCATAGCGAGTGGACGCAAACCATAACGCACCGTCTTTTTCATATACGTCGCCGGTGTCGCGCAAGAATTGAATGGCTTTATTTACTTCACCGCTGCGATGTACGGAACGTTCACTGAACCAATTATCGAATGTAACATGGAAGTTACGAAGTGTTACGCGAAGGGCATTAAGTTTTTCAGTTAAACCGTATTCTTTGAAGAATGGTAAACGTTCTTCGTCATTCAATACGGCAAAGAAGTCACCGCGCCAGTTAATCAAGCTCTGCGCTGTTTCTATAATATCCTGGCCATGGTAGCCATTTTCAGGGAATTCATTTTTAAGATCTAATAATTCCAAATAACGGGCGTTAATGGATTTTGCCAAATTGTCGATTTGGTTGCCCGCATCATTGATGTAGAATTCGGACTGCACATTGTAGCCGGCTGCTTTGAGCAAGTTAACAAGCGCGCTGCCGTAAGCCGCGCCGCGGCCATGACCTACATGAAGAGGACCTGTCGGATTGGCACTTACATATTCTACCTGTACAGTGTCATCTTCACGAATCTCTTGCATCCCAAAGGAATGACCTTGAATAAGCACATTTTTTAAAGTGTCATACACAAGGTCCGATTTAACAAAGAAGTTGATAAAGCCGGCACCTGCTTTTTCCGCTTTTTCCAACCAATCAAAATTCATATATTCAATAATAATATCCGCAATGGCTGCCGGACTCATGCGTGCCACACGGGCGGACTGCATAGCAATATTGGAGGAAAAGTCGCCGAATTCCTTTTGTGGTGGAACTTCCAATACGACCTCCGGATATTCTCCCGCCGGCAACTTACCTTCTTCTAAAGCCGTTGCCAACGCACTTTCAATTCCCTGTTTGAGCTTGTCCTTCATCTCCATAGTCTGTGTCCTCCTGTAACTTAATGTCCAATTGGTTGTAAAATTGCCATTCACCACCAACAGAAATATCATATCCTAAATGAACATTGCCTACGCCATCTTCAATGTGCGTATTCAATTCATGTGTTCGTATCCCCATGTGAAGTTCGCCGAACGGTGTATCAACCACCGTCTGCTTCATGTCACCCAGAACATACTCATGTCGCATGGACACATTGCCGTTGCGGATGAGAATGACTGAATCCGGCTTAATCTTGATGGTTGTTCGCACGCCGTCAAGGCCGGTTACTTCACTTTCATTATATATAATGTATTTTACATTATTCTTTTCATGATATTCACCGGGAGAAAGTAATTCAACGACTGTATCTTTGCCGGACGCATCTCGCTGTATGCTTTTCAACCCTACTAAAACGCGCTTCATACACGTCCTCCACTTCAATTGTATCAATCAGTTAATTATAGCATATTTGCCGCTGAATTTTAAGGAGTTTTATGCTTGGCAAAGGCCGCCTTGAGGGCTCGTTTTTGCTCCCGCGGCATGCGTTTTACCTGGTACTCCATGGACTGGGCATCCTGCTTTTTATCAAAGGTTGTATACCACACCAATGTGACCGGCCGACGACCGCGCGTGTATTTTGCTCCGCCCGGCACTTCGCCGTTATGGGCCTTCAAGCGATGCGTCACATCCGTTGTCCATCCCGTATAAAACGAGCCGTCAGCGCATTCTACCATATATGTATAATACTGTTCTTTACTGTTCGTATCCATACGGGCCTCCTTAATTAAACGGTAGCCGTGCTTTCATTGTTTCCTTTAAAAGCACGGCGACAGTTAATTACAATACCATATATATTAATTGCTGCCGTCATCGTTTAGCGGTTCTAAACGAACGGACTTAATCACTACCGGTGTCAACGGAGCGTCCTTTTTATCAGTAGGTACTTTACCAATCTTGGCTACTACATCCATGCCTTGTGTAACGGCACCGAAAATGGTATGCTTGTTATCCAACCATGGCGTAGGTCCCAAAGTGATGAAGAATTGTGCATTCCCTGTATTAGGACCGCGGTTAGCCATAGCTAACAAGCCCATTTTATTGAAATGCAAATCATTGGAAAATTCATCAGGAATAGTATATCCCGGACCGCCTTTACCATCATCGCCGCCTTGAATCATAAAGTCGTCGATAACACGATGAAATGTAAGTCCGTTATAATAACCGCCTTTTACAAGGTAGTCGAAGTTTTTAACAGTGATCGGTGCTTTAGAACCATAGAGGCGCACTTTAAATGTACCTTCCGAAGTTTCAAACACGGCATAGTGATCCCTTACCGGTGTGGAATCGAAGTTCGGCATCGTAGTTTGCCCCTGTGCAGCCGCACTGTTGCTCTTGCCGTCATCAGTAGCTTGTCCACTGAACGCAAATGCGCCGATAACCACCACCAATACAACTAAAAGACCGGCTATAATGCCGCCGCGAAGAAATGAATTTTTCTTCTTTGCCTTGCCTGTAACCTGATTCTTATTGTCAGACATTGTTTCGTTTGTCTTTTCTACTGTTTGTTCAGATATACTATCTTTTGACTGTTTACGTAATTTCATAAATAGCCCCTATCTAGGAGTCTTGATTTTGCAATCGTACTCTATAACAATCATATGGTATTATATATTAAATACCGCCCACAAAATATGAGCGGTATTCTTGACATTTCATTATAACACAGATTCTAATTAAATCCAACCCAAATCTTTACATGCTTTGTAAATGCCGTCGTTATGGCAATCATCAGCAATGTAATCGGCAGCAGCCTTCAACTCTTCACGGCCGTTGCCCATGGCGATTTTATACCAGTCCGGTTCAAACATAGATAAGTCATTATATCCGTCACCGAATACAACAACCTGGCTTGGATCCATTCCGTAATATGGCAGCATACGGCGAATGCCTTCTCCTTTTACCATCGGTTCAAAGAGAATACAGTTATTGCCATAGCGAATCATATCACGGCTCATGTGAACTACATTTTTAGTGCGTTCCTCTTCCGGTGTCATAAAGGCGAAAATTTTATAAAAATGTTTCACCTTGCGGTAGTCAAAATGAGGGTCGTAGATTGTGTCCACTACGTCCCAGTCGGGATGCCATTTTGTCACCTCTTCATACGGTGAAACGCGCACCAGCTTGTTCACATCCGTTACCGCCCAATGGAGATTGTTTTCCTCCAAATGGTCGATATAGTCAAGGCAGGCCTCCCGGTCCATACCTTCCATAAATTTTACTTCATTATCTATAGTAACACTCCGCCCGCCATCGGCAACGAAATCTTTCACGTCCGCCTGTTTGGCAAAGCGGCTTGCATCAATCTGCAAACGCCCTGTGGCCAATGCCACCTGATGACCTTTCTTTTCCAGGAGGTGCAATGTTTCAAGCGCACTATCAGGAATTACCCCGTCAGGCCATACTGCCAAGGTGTTATCAATATCAAAAAAGAAAAACTTTTTCTCCATGTACCCTCCTTTCAAACAAATAGGTATTATATTATTTGTCACGACCGGACATGAGTTTGAAGCGCTCTTTCTGCTTCACGTCCGGATATTTCTCGTGATCTACCGGACTGGCAAACATGGTGAGCGGACGTATATAGGTTTTCCGTTCCCCGTACAATTGTTGATATACTACGAAAGGTTCACCGTTTTCCGAGTGAATGGCAATGTCTTTTACATAATAATACATGCCTTTGAAATGGCGATATAACCCGCCCACTACTATTTCCTGCATACTGCCTCCAGCACTTATAACTAAGATTATTCTTAGTTTATTGTACCATAGGATATAGACTTATATCAAAACAGGAAATAAGAATATATTAAAATTGATTATAGAAGATAAATCATTTTAAAAAAGCGAATCTTTAGATGTATATATATAATTACAAAAAAGAACCTCGACTCTGCCGCCGAGGTTCTTTTTTATAAATCGTTCGTTTAAGTTATTTTATCGTATTATTTCTTCAACCAGGACATAAGACTGCGTAATTCCGCACCTACTGTTTCGGTTTCATGATGTTCTGCTTTTTCACGTTCCGCTTTCAAGTAAGGGAAGCCCTTCTTGTAGTCATCCAAGAATTCTTCAGCAAAGGCACCGGACTGAATGTCTTTCAAAAGTGCCTTCATAGCGTTTTTAGTATCAGCTGTAACAAGTTTTGGACCGGTTACATAGTCGCCATATTCTGCTGTATTGGAAATGGATTTACGCATTGTCTGGAAGCCGCCTTCATAGATCAAGTCTACGATAAGTTTCATTTCGTGAACGCATTCAAAGTACGCATTTACAGGATTGTAACCTGCTTCTACCAAAGTTTCAAAGCCTGTCTGCATGAGGGCGCAAACGCCGCCGCAAAGTACAGCTTGTTCACCGAATAAGTCAGTTTCAGTTTCCTGACGGAAGGTTGTTTCCAAGATACCTGCACGGCCCGCACCGATACCGGCAGCCCACGCTTTAGCCACTTCCATTGTATTGCCGGCCGGATCTTGTTCAACCGCTACCAAGCTTGGAACCCCGCTACCTTCTTCAAAGGTACGGCGTACTAAATGGCCAGGTCCCTTAGGGGCTACCATGAATACATTTACATTGGCAGGTGGTACGATTTTCTTGTAATGGATGTTAAAACCGTGAGCAAACGCTAAATACGCGCCGTCTTTAAGGTTTGGTGCCACATCTTTTGCATACGTTTCCGCCTGTAATTCATCAGGAATTAACACCATAACTACATCAGCGCCTTTAACAGCTTCTGCAGTAGTCTTAACCGGTAAACCGGCCGCTTCGGCAGCCGCCTTGGACTTGGAGCCTTCACGAAGACCTACCGTTACATCCATGCCGTTTTCCTTCAAGTTAAGGGCGTGGGCATGACCTTGTGAACCATAACCAAGTACGGTGATCTTCTTACCTTTTAATACATCCATGTTACAATCTGCATCATAATACACTGCTGTTCCGAAAATGTTCCCTGCCATAATAAATTCCTCCTGCTCTCTCTTAAAGCTTTCTCAATTTTCTTTATATTATCTTGCTTACACAAGTTAATACCTAATACTTACATTCTGTCGCCACGACTCATGGCGGTAATGCCGGTTTTAGCGATTTCCAAAACGCCATACGGTTTCATAATTTCTATAAATCCTCGTAGTTTTTCGGTGTCCCCGGTCAGTTCAATAATGAGTGATGTGGCGAACACATCTAGAATATTGCCCCGATAAATGTGTGCAATCTGTACAATTTGCGATCGCGTTGTATCGTCCGCTTTTACCTTGATAAGCATAAGCTCACGACACACTACATTTTCTTCCGGAAATACTTTCACTTTAACTACGTCAATTAACTTGTAAATCTGTTTCTGAATCTGATCCAATGTATTGCTGTCCGCTTCCACCGTCAACGTAAGCCTTGCGTAACCGGGCTGTACAGTGACGCCGGATGTCATTTTTTTCACCGAATAGCCGCGCCGATAAAACAGTGATAAGATTCTGGCTCCGATACCCGGCGTGTTTTTCGCGATGATTAAAATCTGATGATCATTCATTGTCAGGTACCCCCTTCTTACCAACCATTTCGGCTACGGTTTGACCGGCCGGAATCATAGGATATACATTTTCCTCACGTTCCACAACACATTCAATCAAGATGCCTTCATCGGAGAACAATGCCTCGTCCAGCTTACTCAAATCAGCTTCCGTCTCCAACTTCACTGCTGCTACGTGATAGGCTTTCGCCAAGGTTTGAAAATCCGGATTACATTCCAGATCAACGAAGGAGTAACGCTTATCATTGAAAAGCTCCTGCCACTGTCGCACCATGCCGAGGAACGAATTGTTCAACAACACGATTTTAACAGGAAGCTTATATTGATGAATGAGCATTAGTTCCTGTGCGGTCATTTGGAAACCGCCGTCCCCTACGATTAACACTACTTTTTTATCAGGTCTGCTTACCTGTGCGCCGATAGCGGCCGGTAAACCGTAACCCATCGTGCCGGCGCCGCCTGAAGTTAACATTGTATTCGCATCCTTCAAATGCATGTACTGTGCAGCCCACATTTGATGTTGCCCTACGTCCGTAACCACGATGGCTTCCCCTTGCAGCAGATTGTCCACATAGGCCAATACTTGCTGCGGTTTCAATCCTCCGTTCGTCGACGGTTCATAGCGAAGTGCATATTCTTCTTTCCACTCTTTTACGGTGTTAAGCCAGTCTGTATGTTTTGCGTCACCCATGCCTTCATTGATTGCGGTTAAAACGTTTTTTGCATCCCCTACAATCGGCACATCTACGCGGCGATTTTTCTCAATTTCCGCCGGGTCGATATCGATATGAATAATCGTAGCCTGTTTACAAAACGCCTCCGGATTGCCTGCGATGCGGTCGTCAAAGCGAATCCCCACCGCCAGAACCACGTCCGCTTCATCGGTAGCAAAGTTGGCCGGTGCCGTGCCGTGCATGCCCAACATACCTAAAAACAGTTCATGCTGTGCCGGAAACGATCCCAGCCCCAACAATGTGTTTGTAACCGGAATGTGTGCCTTCGTAGCCAGTTCATACAACTGTGAAGAAGCACCGCTTTTAATAACGCCGGCCCCTGCAATGATGAGAGGCTTTTTCGCTTGCTTCAACAATTTAACGGCCTTTTTAATTTGCCGTGGATGACCGTCGTAATTAGGATCATAGCCCTCCAAATCGAACGGCTGACTCAACAATTTCTTGAACTCGTCACGGCTGATTTGGCTAACCTGCACATCTTTCGGAATGTCGATAAGCACCGGCCCCGGTCGCCCTGTTGTTGCAATGTAATGGGCTTCTCGAATGGCTCTTGGCAGCTCTTTAATCGACTTAATCAGGTAGTTATGCTTCGTAATCGGGCTCGTAATCCCCACGATATCCGATTCCTGGAATGCATCTTTCCCCAACAAGGAACAACCAACCTGACCCGTAATAGCCAATACAGGAACTGAATCCATGTGCGCTGTCATGAGTCCGGTCACCAGATTCGTGGCCCCCGGTCCGGAAGTGGCTAAGCAGACACCGCATCGTCCCGAAGCTCTGGCATAACCATCGGCTTCGTGCGCTGCGCCCTGTTCGTGGCGAGCGAAATAATGTGTTAAGCCGTCGTATTTATAAATTTCATCATAAATGGGAATAACCGCTCCGCCGGGATAGCCGAAAATATGACGAACGCCGATATGGTGCAGCGTTTCCAGCACAATGCGAGCCCCACTAATCATGTCCTTACCCATGCATACACATCCTTTCAATCTCTCTTCTCTCAAAAACTTCTTACAATCTTTTCTCTCGTTCTGTGTTGACGTTTTTTCAAACGCCGTTCACTTACTCCCCTAACAAATTCTCTCTATCCGGAAAAACCTCGGGAAGAACTCTCTTGTTGCAAGTACATGCTGCTTTAGAGCGTTTTCACTTGCAATTATTCTCCTACAATTATTCTCCTACAATTATTCTCCTGCAATTATTCTGCTGATTCGTATTCGTGAACTTCATTGGAATTGTCTCTCAAGATGCTGTAACCTTCCTTATTCAACGCTTCCGTAATCCGCTGAATGTGTTCTTCTCCGTTAGTTTCTACGGTCACTCGTAATTCCACTTCATGGAAGCGATCCAGGTTTTTAAACTGGTTATGTTCCAACTTGATAACATTCGCATTTTGTTCCGCTAAGATGCGGGATACATTCACCAGCTGCCCCGGTTTATCCGGTAAGTTTACGGAGAATGTAAAGATACGGCCGCGAACGATAAGTCCTTTCGTTATCATGGAGGCGATGGTCAATACGTCGATATTGCCGCCGCTTAGAATGGAAACTACTTTCTTGCCTTTTTCCTTGAGCTTTTTAAGCCCTGCTACGGAAAGGAGACCCGCATTTTCTCCGACGATTTTATGTTTCTCAGCCACCATCAGGAATGCTTCCATTAATTCGTAATCGGAAACGGTTACGATTTCATCCACATACTCTTCAATGTACTTAAGTGCCACATCGCCGATTTGTTTTACCGCCGCCCCGTCTGCTATGGTGCTTACGCTGTCAAGCATAACCGGATGATGTGCCTTAAGCGCCGCCAGCGCACTGGCCGCTCCGCTCGGTTCCACCCCTACAATCTTAATGGATGGATTTTTCAACTTTGCCGCCGCTGCAACGCCTGCAATAAGGCCGCCACCGCCAACCGGCACTAGCAAAATATCCGCATCAGGCAACTCTTCCAGGATTTCTAAAGCTATGGTTCCCTGTCCTTCAATAACATCTTCGTCATTGAAAGGATGAACGAATACGTAATTATTGGCTTCTTGAAGCTCAACCGCTTTTTGATACGCCTCATCATAAACCTCACCGGCCAGTACTACCTCTGCGCCATACTGTTTGGTCGCTTCTACCTTGATTAATGGGCTTGGTTTCGGCATTACGATAACTGCTTTTGTCCCTAATCGCTGCGCCGCCAGTGCTACACCTTGTGCGTGATTGCCGGCCGATGAAGCGATAACTCCATGACTTTTTTCCTCTTTGGAAAGCTTGGCGATCTTGTTGTATGCGCCACGCAATTTGAAGGAACCTGTACGCTGTAAGTTTTCCGGCTTAATGTATACGTCATTGCCGCTTTCTTTGGAAAATACAGAGCTGTGAATCAACTTCGTCTTCACTGCCACCGTGCCTAAGCGCTCTCTCGCTTCGATAAAATCATATAAACTTAACATGTACTTGTCCTTTCTCTCTTTTTAGTAACTCGGCACTCTACTTCCGAGTCACTGTTCTCAATTTATACAGCAGTGCTCACCACTGCTTTAAGTTCTCTCTCATTAGTAGCCTTGCTCTCTCACCTTCAAGACTACTTTTATATAATTGTTCTTCTCTCTCTTTTTATCTCATTCGGTTCTCATATATTTCAACAGTGCATTTCCCGTTTTGCACTGATAGTTCGATTGACGTTTTACATTCAATCTTCGTAAATTTCAATAGCCCCCTGTGCAGCGGAGGATACGTGTGCGGCGTATTTTTTAAGGTAGCCTGTAACTTGTGGTTTATATGGTTTCAAGGCTGCTTTGCGTCGTTCAATTTCTTCATCGCTCAGTCGCACTGACAAGTGGCGATTTGGAATGTCGATGTCGATTATATCGCCTTCTTCAACGACTGCGATGGTACCGCCGGATGCCGCTTCCGGTGAAACGTGTCCGATGGAGGCGCCCCGGGTGGCTCCGGAGAATCGGCCGTCTGTAATAAGTGCCACATCTTTGCCCAGGCCCATACCGGTAATCGTTGATGTTGGTGTCAACATTTCACGCATGCCCGGTCCGCCTTTTGGACCTTCGTAGCGAATCACCACTACGTCGCCGGCTACAATCTTACCGCCCAGGATAGCTTCGACTGCATCCTCTTCGTTATTAAACACTCGAGCCGGTCCGCTGTGAACCAGCATTTCCGGATCAACCGCTCCCGCTTTAACAACCGATCCGTCAGGTGCTAAATTTCCTTTCAAGACTGCGATGCCGCCGGTCGCATATACCGGGTCTTCCCACGGATGAACCACTGTGTCATCCAAGACTTTGGCGGCTCGTGCGATTTCGCCTTGTGTAACCAGTGCCACTGTCGGTACATCTTCATGGAGTCGTCCATGTGTTACCA
This sequence comes from Veillonella sp., assembly GCF_018364065.1. Lineage (GTDB taxonomy): Bacteria > Bacillota > Negativicutes > Veillonellales > Veillonellaceae > Veillonella_A. The sequence continues at coordinate 54,607 of NZ_JAGZMO010000003.1, read as the reverse complement.
ACCGATTCAGCACCGCTGAGATACCGCCTGCACCGTACAGGTCTTCAATAAAATGTGTACCTGACGGTGAAAGTTTGGCCAGCTGCGGCGTTGTTTCCGCCAAGGCGTTGAAGTCGTCCAAAGTAAGTTCTACGCCCGCTTCGTGAGCAACCGCCGGTAGATGAAGCGCCGTATTGGAGGAACCGCCAAGCGCCATATCTACAGCCACTGCATTTTCAAAGGCCTCTCGCGTCATTACCTGACGCGGTCTCAAGTCTGCTTTTAACACCTCCATAACCTGCATGCCTGCTCGTTTTGCCAGCCGCATGCGTTCCGAGTACACCGCCGGAATTGTGCCGTTCCCCGGAAGGGCCATCCCCAGCGCTTCGGTGAGACAGTTCATTGTGTTCGCCGTGTACATGCCTGAGCAGGAACCGCAGGTCGGGCACGCTACATTTTCCACTTCCGCCAATTCTTCTTCGGTCATGAGCCCCGCTTCCACTTTGCCGACCGCTTCGAACACATCGCTGAGTCCGATTTTTTTGCCCTTGTAAGTACCGGCCAACATGGCGCCGCCACTAACGAAAACGGATGGTAGATTTAATCTTGCCGCCGCCATCAACATGCCCGGTACGATTTTATCGCAATTCGGAATGAAGACCATCGCATCAAACGGTGTGGCCATGGCTGTCGCTTCAATGGAATCCGCTACGATCTGCCGTGTCACCAGCGAGTACTTCATGCCGATGTGATTCATCGCTGTACCATCGCAAATGCCAATCGTATTGAACTCCATCGGAATACCGCCCGCTTCTCGCACACCGTCTTTTACGGCTTGCACCAGGTTTCGCAAGTGCATGTGTCCGGGAATGATTTCATTGAATGAATTGGCAATCCCGATTAACGGTTTGTGCATTTCCTCATTTACAAAGCCTAAGGCTTTTAGCAACGATCTGTGCGGTGCTCTTGTAACACCTTCCGATACTTGATCACTACGTTTCATTTCTTCTCTCTCCTTTTCCGTGCGGTGCATTCCGTTTCCTTCTCATGTCTCTCATCATGAGTTTTTATTGCGTTTAACGTATGTACCGTTCATCTATACCTTGTTCTCTCTACTCTTTTTTTCAGGTTTTAATGTCTTTACCCTCTTTACTCTTCGCTCTCTTTTTTCTCAAAATCTTAATAAAAAAAGACGATTCCGTGGAATCGTCTTAAAAGTCTGTATAACAATATGAGGATGTGTTTAAAAAATCGTATGTAGTTACTCCTTATACTCCCTGTTTTTTAATTAACTTGCCAGCCAACGCGTTGCGTCGGGAGTATGAGGAAATGATTTTTTAAAACCTTCAAGACGAAGCCTGTTAAGTTTTGTTCATTTCTAATGACGATAATAATGTCAATAATCACTAGCAAGCTAATAATGAGTAAACCAAACGCTAACATGACTTCTTCTCCTTTCCTCTACTGATACAACGACTAAATGCTCATTTGCAACAAACTATTTTCACTTATCAGTGGACTTCCACTGCAAGTGTATTCATGTCCATTATATTAGCACCATCCAAATAAAAGTGCAATACTTTTTTTATAAATTTTTAAAAAATATCAAAATTGAATAAAAAACCGGGAGAAAATACTCCCGGTTTTTCTTAATGTTGCGATTCAATTCTAACGGAACTACGCCACTTACGTCACACTATATGCCTAGCCAAAAATCTGACTAAGCACGTTAACTGACGTTTATTTCATACTTTCTTCGATTTCAACATTGCCGAGCTGCAACTCTTCACGATGTGCTTTAGCCAACACGCTGTGTTTACGGCTGTAGAACACATAGATTAAAGCGCCCAAAATACTCCAGCTTATGAAGAGCTCGATAGTATGAGCGGACAACTGCGAGAATACAAAGCCACAGAACAAGATGGCTAATGGGGCCACGATGTATACGGCCGGACAACGGAAATCGCGTTTCACATCCGGATATACACGGCGCAATACCATAACGCCCAAGGAAGCGCACATGAATGCGAAGAGTGTTCCGGCGGAACACATTTCAGCCACAATATGAATTGGCGTGAAACCCGCAATCAAGGACACTACGACGCCCACAATCATGGTGATGATGTGCGGCGTATGATATTTTTTGTGAATTTTACAGAGTCCTTTCGGAATCAGCCCGTCACGACTCATAGCGTAAAACGCACGGGTCTGCGCATAAATCATGACCAGCAATACAGTGGACAAACCGCATAGTGCACCGGTGCCCACAATAGCGGATCCTGCACGGGAGCCGATATATTCCAACACATACGTGGCCGGAGCCGCCGTGTCAAGTTGCGGATACGGTACAACCCCGGTCATAACCGCGCTCACCGCAATGTATAAAATGGTGCAAATAATCAAGGACGCCATAATGCCCACCGGCATATCCACCTTCGGATTCTTCGTCTCTTCCGCCGCCGTTGCCAGCGCATCTACACCTAAGTATGCGAAAAATAAAATGCCTGTCCCTGCAGCCACGCCTTGCCAGCCGAACGGCAGGAATGGCTCCCAATTAATTGGGTCTACATGAGGGCCTGCTAAAAATATGAACAGGAAAATGGTGGCGATTTTAATAAGTACCAACACGCGATTCACTTTCGCACTTTCCCGAATGCCCAGAACCAACAAAAAAGTGGCAAACAATACGATCAACATGGCCGGTAAGTTTACGATGCCCCCGTCATGAGGTACAGCGGTCAACGACTTCGGTAAATCAATACCGCCGGCATGTAATATGCCCACCAAGTAAGCGGACCATCCACCGGCTACCGCACTGGCCCCTACAGAATACTCCAGTACCAATCCCCAGCCGACCCACCAGCCGAAGAACTCGCCCAGTGAAGCGTATGTATAGGTGTACGCACTGCCCGATACAGGCAAGATAGATACGAGCTCCGCATAAGCGAGGCACACAAAGGCGCAAGTTATGGCGGCCAATACAAACGACAACATAAGTCCCGGGCCTGCATACGTGGCGGCCCCGATACCTGTTAAAACAAAAATACCCGTACCGATAATTACGCCCAGGCCCAACAGGGTTACATCAAAGGCGCTCAGTGCACGGGTCAACTTTTTCTCCTCAGCCACAGCCGTCAAATCGGCCAATGGCTTTCTACGAAACCAAGTCACAATATTCCTCCTATGCTACATTAACTACCTTCCCTATTATACACAGAACCGGGCGTTAGGACTAGAAAAAAAAGACAGTAACTTCAATTTCATGTAAGGCGGCTCTCTCTTTCCACCTCATCATTCGTGAAGTTACTGTCTTATGATTTTTAATTTTACATCTGTGACTTATTCCCTGATATGCGGTTAATCCTAATTTCGGGGAAAACTCGCATATCTGTAAAGTCTGACTTACGGCGAACTCTTACGCTTCTTTAGGCACAGCCGCTTTTTTAACAACAGCTTTGTGAACTAAACCGATTACAAAGCCTACAACGGCAAATGGCGCCCAGCCCATGCCCACTACGTGGAATGGTACATATGTCGCAAAAGCCTGACCGAAAGAGCCTAAGCTGATACCGGCTGTTTCAGCACCACTTACAAAAGCGGCGATTAAAGTCAAACCGATGCTCCATGCGTAAACGCATTGACGGCCGTCAAAGAAACGATCCAAGAATGCTAACGCGATGATTACGATAGTCAATGGGTATAAGAACATCAATACCGGAATGGTGGAAACAATGATTGTTTTCAAACCGAACATGCCGATAAAGAAGGATACGACTGAGAAAAGTACGGCATATGCTTTGTAGCTTAAGCCGGAGTACACTCTGTGGAAGTATGTTGCACAGGATGTTACGAGGCCGATACTTGTAGTTAAGCAGGCCAATAAAACGATGATGGCCAAGATGATGGCACCTACGTTACCGATAAGGATTTGCGCACTACCTGCCAATACAGGAGCCCCTGTATCAAGCATGCCTAAACGGCTAACGCTGGTAGCGCCCAAGTTGGCGATGAAGACATACACAAAGCCTAAGCAGGCAACGGCGATGATGCCGGCTTTAAATGTAGCTGCAGTTACTTGTTCTTTGGAGCTGGCCCCGGATAAAGTAACGAATTGAACTACCAAGATAGCGAATACAAGAGAAGCCAACGCATCCAATGTGTTGTAACCGTCAAGGAAACCTTGAAGTACAGCAACACCCGGTGTAGCGTACGCTTCAGTTGGAGGCATGTAATCGCCCATTGGCGTTACAAGGGATTTGACAATCAAGATACAGATTGTCAACAACAGTAACGGTGTTAACACTTTACCGATGCGGTCAACCAGTTTGGCCGGTGTAATTGCCAACCATAAAGTAACTGCAAAGAAAACAACGAGGAAAATGCCCTGCGCCATTTCGCTACCGCCGCCGGATAAGAATGGGCGAACAGCAATTTCATAAGATACAGTGCCTGTACGAGGAATTGCGAAGGCAGGTCCGATTGATAAATAAAGAAGTACCGTATAAATAAATCCGTAAACAGGATGTACACGACTTGCAAGAGCCTGCACATCTTTCGAGCCGGAGTAGCCCATTGCCATAACCCCCAGTAATGGCAAACCTACACCGGTAATGATGAAGCCGAAGATAGCCCACCATACATTTTCGCCGGCCTGTTGCCCTAAGGCTGCCGGGAAGATCAGGTTACCCGCTCCGAAGAACAGTGCGAATAACATGAGGCCTATAGCTATATAGGCGCGGTTGTTCAAATTTGCTTGATTGTCCATAGAAATCTCTCCTTTTTCATAATTTGGACTTTATTATACAACAGTTTTAGAGGATGGACAAATGTATTTTTTCAGTGTCCTTGCAAAAAGTTAACAAAAATGAAAAAAGTCGCTCCTGTTTTTGAGCGGCTTTTTTCTTGATGTAACCTGTGTTGGTGCTGTTTCTCAGACTGCTTGAAACAGTGTCATTTTTATCAAAAAAATTTTTTAAAAATATTTTTTTAGCACTATTTTTGCCATCTTTTATAAAGTCATTTTGACGTGGATATTTTCTATCCGTTTGTAAGTCATTCATGGGCATTTTTGTCCGCAGTCACTTAGGACGGCCCCATGCCATCACATGACTTCAATATTAACTTTCACGTCATAAAATGTGCTGCCATCGGCTTTGTCGGTGGAGCGACTTGCCGTAAGCACATTGATACCCACTTTTTTGTCTGACGAATAGCGCTGGCTCCACACACCATACGTTACTACAGTGCCTTTCGCCGCCCGCTTGTCGAAGAAAAGCGGAATTTCTACACGCCCTCGTTTGTTAGACAAGTATACGGTCTGACCATCTTTTACTTTGGACGCCACAGGATCCTCCGGATGTACATAGGCCGCCATCAAAGGTTTTTGGGAACCTTTTACAGTAAAGTCGCGTTCATTGAACGACGAATCTAAGATTCGAGGATCCGGTGCATTGATGAGCCAGTACGCCGCATCATCACCGTGCGGTTCCGTATATGTAGACAATGGCTCTTCTTCCGTGTCATTCAATATTTCAATTTTTCCGGATGGCGTTTTAAAGTCCATTTTATAATTGTCCGGCAAGCGCATTTCCACCGGTTCGCCAGCCAAAATGCGCGCCTTTTCATCGTCCGTCAGCGTGGCAGACGCATCCAATGTATCTAGAATCAGGTCATACGAACTCTTGTCAAAGAACTCGTCCTCTATGCCCATAGCTTTGGCAATGGTGCGAATGGTGTCCCAATTCGAACGACTTTCGCCGACCGGTTCAATGGCTTTGAGGCCTACACCGATAGAGTAATGGCCATACGAATTGTAAATGTCATCATGTTCCAGCGACGTGGTCGCAGGCAGCACAATATCAGCATATTTCGCCGTATCGGTCATAAACCGTTCATGGACAACAGTAAATAAATCGTCCCGCATCAAACCGCTGCGCACAACATTCTGGTCCGGCAGCGTAATGGCCGGATTGGACGAGTAAATATAGAGACACTTAATCGGTTTTTCCGTGTCATGCAGGGCCGGGCCCAATTTTATCATAGGGATAAGACGTGCCGGATTGTCTGTATGAGCGGACCACGCCATAATCTGTTTGCCCACAAAGGCGCTGCCCGATGTACTGCTCAAAAATCCGCCGCCCCGTTTTGCATAAGCACCAACAACGGCAGGCAAGCAAAGAACGGTTCGCACCGTCATCGCCCCATTTCCATAGCGGGACAGACCACTGCCCAAGCGGATAAATGGCGCTTTCGCATGACCGTATGCGGCCGCCAGTTCTTCCAGACGCGCTTCACTAACGCCCGTAAGTTCACTCACATAAGCCGGCGTATATCGAGGCAAAATCTGCTCTTTCAATTCATCATAGCCCTGCACATATTGATTGATAAAGTCGCGGTCAACCAGTCCGTCCCGTTCCAATATATGCAGCATACCAAGCGCTAAAGCGCCGTCACTGCCGGGTTTTGTAATCACCACTTCATCACCGATGTCGCAAGTGGTGCTCTCGTAAATGTCGATTACCCACACTTTGGCGCCACGCGCACGAGCCTTTTTCACATCGTGCATAATATGAATATTCGTGTTAATGGCGTTAAGGCTCCACAAAATAACCAGGTCACTGTCCGCCATTTCCTGCGAACGGGTACCGAATGTTTTCCCCATCACCACTTGCCAGCCGTGGCGTTTCGCCGGGGAGCAAATCCCCCGGTCCTGACGCGTTGCACCGAGCCGTGCAAAGAGCGGATCGCCGGCGGCACTCTGAATAAGCCCCATTGTTCCTGCATAGGAATAGGGCATAATGCTTTCACCGCCATAAGTTTCGATGGCTTCTTTGAAACGAGCCGCAATTTCACGAGCCGCCTCGTCCCACGAAATGGGCGCAAATTGGCCGCTTCCTTTCGGACCTATCCGCTTTAACGGCGTAGTGAGACGGTCCGGCGAATGCACCGTATGCTCATAATGAACCATTTTCGGGCACAATGTTCCTCGTGTATAGGTGTGATTCGGATTACCGCTCACACCGAGAACTTCATTGCCTTTTACCTTCACAATGAGACCGCACGCATCGGGACAGTCATAAGGACAGACGGAATTTTGCAGACGAATCCCATCCATAGCTAATCGACCGTTATTCGTAGCCCTTTGATTACTGTAGTCAGAATTTGTCATCGCTTTCTTCACATCCGTTTCCTGATTCATAATCACTTTATTAATAAAAAATGCGCACAGATTAATAGCTTCCTTTGTAATCCCCTGCTGCCGGTGGCATGTAGTCGCCGAAGTAGTCGCTGAATTTCAAGCCTACCGATTCACAGAGATTGTACATTTCAAGCATCGTCATGTCGATAACAGGAATGCCGTGTTCCTGACGATGTTTATAGGCTTCCACTTCTTTTTCACCATGGGTGTAAATACGTGTCTGACCTTCCGCTTTAGGGCTGTTGCGAAGTTCTTCAAGCAATGTGGACATATGAGCTTTCATAGCTGCTGCATCGCCAAAGAAAGCCGGATTAATCGCCATAAAACCATGACAGGTATTGGCTTTGCCGCCTTCGCCTAAATGATTAGATGTAGCGCCACAAGACAGGATGGACGCGAACAATTCCGCTACCATGCCATTACCGTAGCCTTTATGAGAGCCCAATTCTTCCGTACTGCCGCCTAAAGGCATAATGCCGCCACCCAAGCCATGAGTAATGTTATGCAATACTAATTGCGCATCATCAGTTGGATGACCATTGGCATCAACGGCCCAGCCATTCGGAATTTTCTTGCCTAATTTATTGTAGATTTCTAATTTGCCGCGCGTAACTACTGTAGTGGACACGTCAAAGAGGAAATTGTATGGTTCTGCCGGTGCGGCCCAAGCTTGCGGATTCGATCCTAACATAGCTTTACGACCGAATGTCGGTACCATCAATGATTCTGAGTTTGTAGAGGAGAACCCGATAAGGCCTTCTTCAACAGCCATATTGGCATAGTAGCCGGCAATGCCGTAGTGATTGGAGTTGCGAGCCGTTACGAGACCGACGCCCATTTTCTTAGCCTTTTCAATAGCCAGTTTCATGGCAAAATGACCGGTCAATTGGCCCATGCCGTGATGACCGTCCACAACGGCGGTTACCGGAGTATCAAATACCACTTCCGGTTTAACACCCACTTCAATTTTTCCGCACTGAATATGTTTTTGGTAACGCACTAAACGTTGCACCCCGTGACTGTCAATGCCGTACATATCGGCCATAAGCAATACGTCACGAATAATCGCCGCCTCTTCTTCAGAAAATCCAAACTTCTTAAATGCATCCATGCATAAGCGATTTAATTGGTCATACGTACAAATAACTGTGTGTTCCATAACAAGGCCTCCTTAGTGGCTCTTTACCAAATACTACTGCTCTACTGTCTTCGTGTTCTCATTTAATCTCCAATGTTCCCCCATTTCTTGAAAGATGCCGATGCGGGCTTATTATCCGATGAGTTATCGGATTTTTTATTCGAAACAGTAACCGTTGATCCTGCATTGCCGGAATCCGTACCGGTAGAAGTGGATGTTACAGAAGTTCCATTCTGTGTATCCTTGGCTGATACGTTCTTATCGTTAGATGTTGTCTTAGTATCTGCCTTTTTATCTTTGGACGTAGTTTTGCTGTCCGCCTTCTTATCCTTTGCGGATTCAGTCTGTTTCTGTCCGCTCATAGCATTATTTATAGCGCTGCTTACCTCTTGCGCTACCGCACTGCTGCCGGCCGTAACAACCGGCGTATTTCCCATATATACCACACTGCCGTCAACAGTGGTAGGCACTTCTTTTTTATCATGGAAAATACGTGCTAATTTACCGGCCATAAAGAACGCCCGTTCTTCACCGGTAAATTGCTGCCAAGGTTCGCCTTTATACACCGGCTTGTTGTTGATGTAAACGTAATCTTCTTTTACGGATACTTTTTTACCGGAGTAATCATAGATGCGCTGTAAGTTTTCATTGATGCGATTGGAGCTTTTCGGATGGTCGTTCGGATTAATAATCTGCGCCAATCCTTCTTGATAGAGTTCGCCATATTTTTCACGAATCGTGTACATAGACATAGGGGCGCCGCCCAAATTGTAAGGGCTGTCCGCTAAAATAGCGAAGCCCAATTCATCGGCGTTCTTTTCCTGTGACACGGAGAACACTTGCTTCGTCAAATACTGGCCTGCAATATTGCCCAGTAAAATGCTGGCCGTTCCGGCATCAGCCGTAGCGGCACCGACGGCCACCTGCACGCCCAGTTGTTTCTTCAACCCGCGCACGCCGTCCTTGTTTTCACCGTGAGCAATTTCATGGCCCATAATGTAGGCGAGCTCATCATCAGTCATTAAATCCATGGTACCCTTATTGACCGACATAACGCGGCCGATTGCCATAAAGGCATTGATATCATTATCAGGATTTACATAGACTACATAGGAGCGCTTTACTTTTGGCGATTGAGTGAGCGTATCTAAAATATGCTGCACCCGTTCCTGGTAAGCCGGATTGTCATAAACGCCGGTCAGCTCTTTATACTTCTTCAAGCTTTCCATCTGTCCTTCCGGGGTATCATCCATCTTGGATACCATCTGGTGAACTTCCGCCATGCCGATTGCACCGCCCAGCAAAATCTCTAATGCCGATGCGGCCTGCACCTGGGAAACTTGCGCGCCGGCGCCGAATGTCAACATCGCTCCGGCCAGCATAATACTCAGTCGCTTACGCCATACGTTCATAGTTTTACACTCCCTTACCCTTAATTATTTCACACACACTCGTAAATTACTTTAGGTTCTATAATAAATTATCTTTAGGAATAGAAAGATTTTTTATGCTGTCTCAATAGACAGATATTCTTTTTATAAATAAGCCGAATTATACACTTTATGTGATATGTAAACGACTATAGGCTAACTGCTTTTACATTCCTTCATCAGGTCGCGATGTAGTATTGCGGAATCGTGTAAGCGCTCCATCAAAGAGAAGTTTAATATTATCCAGTGCACCGTTACGGTGTTTACTGATAATAACTTCCGTAATATCCTGAGCGTTTTCGTCTTTGGTGTAATACTTATCGCGATACAGGAACGCTACAATATCCGCATCCTGCTCCAACGAACCGGATTCACGAAGGTCACTGAGGAGCGGGCGCTTATCTTGACGCATTTCCACCGCACGGCTGAGCTGTGACAAAGCGATTAACGGCACATTGAATTCACGGGCCATTATTTTAAGATTTCGAGAAATCTCTGAAATTTCCTGCTGACGATTTTCAGCATTCGAGTTTTTACCGCTCCGGCCCTTCATCAACTGAATATAGTCAATGATGATTAAATCAAGACCGTGATCCACTTTCAGGCGGCGCAAGCGGGATCGCATATCCTGTGGGGTCATATCCGCCGTATCGTCAATGTACAGGCGGGCACTCCCCATGAGTTCCGCCGCTTTGGCCACACGGTTCCAGTCGTCCGCATCCAACTGTGCACGACGTAATTTTTCAGAACTAACCTGCGCAACGGAGGACAGAATACGACTTACCAGCTGCGCCTTGGACATTTCCAAAGAGAAAAAGGCTACCGACAACTTGGATTCTAACGCCACATTCGTTGCAATATTCAAAGTGAACGCCGTTTTACCCATGGCCGGACGGGCCGCCACCAAGATAAGGTCTGACGGTTGCAGGCCATTCGTAAGTTTATCCAAGTCAATAAAGCCTGTCGGCACACCGCTCAAGCTGTCGCTGTACTGCGCCAATTCGCCGACGCGGTTAACTACTTCTTCCACGATGTTACCGATGGAGGAAAAGCCTGTGTTTGCTTTAATCTGTCCACTTACCCCCAACACGAGTTGTTCCGCCTTATTTACAATTTCTTCCGCTGAATCGTTCGCTTCATAGCTCATGCCTACGATTTGATCACCTGCCGAAATGAGACGGCGCAGCTGTGCTTTCTCCGCTACAATGCGGGCATGTTCCTCCACATTGTAAACGCTGAGTGAGTCGGTTAAGGACGTAATGTACGCAACACCGCCCACTTCATCCAGTTTGTTCATGCGCGTCAATTCATCAGTCAGCAAAATCAAGTCAGCACGTTTATTGGCGTAAATGATATTTTGCAGGGCGCCGAAAATTATACGGTTCGCATCGCGGTAGAAATCCTGTTCCGCCACAATGCTGCTAATGCTGTCATACACATTTTCCCCCGTTAACAGGGCCCCTAAAACAGCTCGTTCCGCATCCAGACTATGGGGCGGAATACGTGCTTCTGCCATATATGTCACTCCTTTTTAAAGAAGGCACCCAATCAGATTGGGTGCCTTAAGCGTATCCTTATTCTTAACCTTCTACTACTTCAACTTTGATTGTTGTCGTAATTTCAGGATGTACACGAATCACCACATCATGTACGCCTAAAGTTTTAATAGGATCTTTCAATTCAATTTTCTTCTTATCCACATCTACGTTGAACTGTTTTGCCAACGCATCGGAGATGTCTTTACCAGTAACGGAACCGAATACACGGCCGCCTTCACCCATTTTTACAGGAATGCGTACTTGCACTTTTGCCAACTGACTGGCCAAAATTTTAGCTTCGTCATTGTCCACCTGTTTCTTGTGAGCTTGAGAAGCCTGTTTTTGTTTCGCATTGTTAAGGTTGGCAGGAGTACCTTCCAAAGCCTGACCTTTTTTAATCAACACGTTACGGCCGTAGCCTTCGCTGACTTCTATAATTTCGCCGCGTTTACCTACTTTTTTCACGTCTTCCAATAAAATTACTTTCATTCTGACTTCTCCTCCTCTTTCATGGCAGCGACTTGTTGGCGGGCCACTCGTTTCACGGCCTCAACTGCCTCTTCCATGGTCATATCATATAATTGGGCGCCTGCCACTGTACGATGTCCGCCGCCGCCAAGCGCTTCCATAATAAGCTGTACGTTAATTGCTCCCTGAGAACGGGCACTTACACCGATGCCGCCGTCAGCCAGGCTGTAAAGCACAAAGCCTGCCCCAATGCCTTCAATGGTCGTAAGTTTATCTGCCGTCTGCGCCGATATGATGGACGCATTCTGAATTCCTTCCGGACAGAAGGAAATGGCCAAGCCGTCAAAACGTTCCGCATCAGCCAGCATTTTAGCCCGCAACTGTACGCTGTCAAAGCTTTCCATAAACAGATGCCGCACAATCGACAAATCCGCACCGGAACGGCGCAAGAACGATGCGGCATCAAATGTTCTCGACCCCGTCTGAACGACGAAGTTCTTCGTATCTACCACGATACCGGCGTAAAGCGCACTGGCTTCCACCACGTTCAATGCGATAGGATCCGCAAAGTATTGAATCAACTCCGTTACCAACTCACTGGTTGACGAAGAAGCCGGTTCCAAATATGTAAGCAACGGCTTTTCAATAAAGTCGGACGCTCTGCGGTGATGGTCGATAACGACGCGTCGTTTCGACAACTGCAACGCTCTCGGCGCCGCCACCATATCCGGTCTGTGCACGTCCACCACGAATACCAACGTGGAATCGGTCACAAAATCTTCCGCCGCCTGCGGTGTAATCAAGAGACTTTCAAAGCCCGGTTCCGTTGGGAACAAATCGGACAATTTCTTAATCGCCACGGTCTGATCGCTTACAGCCACGTGTACCGGTTTACCGGCCGCGCGGGCCATAGCTGCCACGCCGATAGCACCACCGATGCTGTCATAATCTTCTCGTTCATGACCCATAACAATAACGGAATCCGCATCATCCATCAATTCCTTGATGGCCTGCGCCACTACGCGGGCACGAACACGAGTATTCTTTTCGGCCCCTTGTGTTTTGCCGCCGAAGAATTTCAAATCTTTACCAATGTACACACTGGCCTGGTCCCCGCCACGCCCTAAAGATAATTCCAGAGCGGAGCGCGCCCGTTCGGACTGCTCTTTAATGGACGGTTCGCCTACGGCAATACCGATACTGATCGTAGCCGGTATGCGTCGGCTCGTAGGCAGGTTATGTACCTTCGATAACAATGGGAAATTATGATTAATCATATCCATGAGGGACTCTTTGGATACACAGAAAATATACGAATCTTCCGTATAGTTTCGCACAAAGCCGTCGTACTGGTCGATTTCCTCTACGATGGCATTGTTAATGTCCGCCCACAGGTTGGTGTATTCCACATCACTGAGACCTTTAGTCACTTCTTCAATGTTATCCATCATGAGGAAGCCGAAGGCCGGTGCCATCGCTTCCGCCTCATGGCGAAGCTGTTCCGACTCGGTAATATCGTCAAAATAGAAGGCCATATACGATTCAGGGGCGCCGTCCCGTTTTTCCCAAGGACTCGGCGCATCGCCTTCAATAAATTTGTAAATTATGCGGTATGTACGGTTTTCAATCTGCTCAATAAAGAAGCCCGATTTACCCCATAATTTATCTAGTCGCAAACTCGGAATAAATGAGTTAAGACGTTGTGTCTTATCTAAATCCTGCGGCATCCAATCGCGAAATACGCTATTGTACCAGCAAAGTCTCGCCTTGCTGTCAATAATCACGATGGCGGTCGGCAAGTTTTGAATCGCAAAATTCGTAGCCTGCGTAATCCCTTTTGCAATCGTATCAAATTGCTCCGTCAGCTTTCGCTGCTCTTTGCACAGTGAACGGGCCGCAATTAAGTAAGCCACCACTGCAAACAGGAGGCTGAACAGAGCCATAATCCAATTTAACCAACAAATGACTAATAATAAAACTCCGACGATAATTAAGGCTGTCGTCTGCAGAGTTCCATAATAGCCTTTATTCGCATTCATACATTCGCTCCTTATCCCCGTTTAGTCCTCACTTTGGCGCTTCGAGAATCGGCGGCGGAGATTCATAAGTAAATCAAGAAGCCCCACACCGATTACAGCATAGCCCATCATCAGACTAACACAAATAATCAGCATTCGAAGAGTTTTTCCATAATTGTAACTCTTTAAAATATACCACAAACAGCTAATGCCCTGTGCCAATAACATGTAAATCCCCAGGGTAAAGAAGTTTGTCGCCACAAAGTTAAGCCATGGCCAAGGGTATATATTCACCCAATATTGTAAAATCAGGCCCAATAAGAACAAGTACACGGACCATTTCGGCATTGTCCATTCCGATACGCCCGGTAACCGGCGCGGCATACCGCCGCCACGGCTGATAATAATATTGGACAGCCAACAGATTACATAGTTAAGTGCAACGATACCGGCAAATGTGGCCGCCACAATCATATATGTAAACTGTTCCATTGCCTGTCTGGCAATGGTGAGCTGACTTTGTACCTGCTCTTCCAGAAGACCCTGATTACGATAACTTTCTTCAATCGTATTCATAGCATTGTTCAGTTCCTGATTCCACAGTGTCATGAGATCCACATTGAGAACCTTGAAGCTGAGCCACGTTTCAATAGGAAACATCACCATAAATACTAACGTTGGAATCGTCAGTAATTTGCTTACAGACCAACCTTTTTCATATCCATAGGCCAACACCAACGCAGGCAGCCCTACGGACAACACCTGAATCAATGATTGTAGCGGCGAAATAAAAAAGGCCATTACAATGGCCGAAGTAACTACAGCCAACACACTCCAACGAATTCCATGCCGCGTGGCCAAAACGACCAACACTACCGGCACCATCAAGGTAACCAACATATATAAGAACGGCACAGATTGCCCGATTAAGGTAAACACCATAATAAGAGCCGTTAAAAAGCCGGTTTCCACCACAGCTCTCGTATTAGTTTGATTCATAATCACACTCCTACAAAACAGGGGCCTTAGTCCCCCTTGTTTATGCAAATAGACGTATGACAATAGAGTCATACGTCTATATTATACACCAAACGAATATATATAATCTACATGTGAGAAAAATCATCTTATATCATCGGTTTATTCAAACTCCGTGACTAATCAGATCTATCAAATACATGCAGCCATGTATTCACTTGTGAAATTAACAATTTTCTTATACATCCTGAATGATTGGAAGAATCATTGGACGACGGCGTGTTTTTTCGTAAAGGAATTTACCCAATGTGTCACGCACCTGCGATTTAATGGTTGCCCAATCTTTCATCTGAGACGCTTCACATTTTTCAATTACGTTTTCCACACGATGTTGCGCTTCGTTCATCAAATCTTCCGCATCACGTACATACACGAAACCGCGGGATACGATGTCAGGGCCGGATACAATTTGGCCGCTCGCACGGTCCATGGCCATAACCACGATAACCATACCTTCCTGCGCCAACTGCTGGCGGTCGCGAATAACGATATTGCCTACATCGCCAACGCCAAGGCCGTCAACAAAGACTTTGCCTGCCGTTACATGACCGGCTTTGCGACCTGTACGGCTGGTAAATTCGAAGATCTGTCCGTTGTCGCCAACGAGTACATGGTTAGGTTTTACCAAGCCCATGGACACAGCCAATTCACCGTGTTTTTTAAGCATACGGTATTCGCCGTGAACAGGAATGAAGAACTTAGGGCGAACCAGGTTAAGCATAGTTTTCAAATCTTCCTGACTGCCGTGACCGGATACGTGAATACCGCGATCGCGACCGTAAATTACATTCGCACCTAAGCGCAATAAGTTGTCGATTGTACGACCAACAGCGCCTTCATTGCCCGGAATTGGGGTAGCGGAAATAATAACTGTATCATTAGGGGTGATTTCGATGGTGCGATGATTGTTCGTCGCCATACGGGATAAGCCCGCCATCGGTTCGCCCTGACTGCCTGTTGTTAAAATCATGATTTCATCATCGCGGTAACGACCCATTTCGTCCACATCGATGAAAGTACCTTCCGGCACTGTTAAATAGCCGCGTTCCTGAGCGATTTCAGAAACGTTGACCATGCTGCGGCCCAATACGATAACTTTACGTTTGAACGCAACAGCCGCATCACAAGCCTGTTGTAAACGGGATACGTTAGACGCGAAAGTAGCCAATACAACACGGCCGCGTGCTTCACCTACGGCACGAAGTAAAGCAGGTCCTACCGTGCTTTCAGATGGTGTGAAACCAGGTTTTTCTACGTTTGTAGAGTCGGACATGAGCGCCAATACGCCGCGGTTGCCCAATTCAGCGAATTTATGAACATCCATCAACTTGCCGTCAACCGGAGTTTGGTCCACTTTGAAGTCACCGGTGTGAACTACGATGCCCACAGGTGTTTCAAAGTAAACGGCACATGCATCAGGAATAGAGTGGTTCGTCTGAATGAAACCAACTTTGAAAGCACCGATGCGAATTTCATCGCCGGCCTGCACTACATTAAGTTTTTTCGCACTTACGCGGTTTTCGCGCAATTTGCCTTCAATGAGACCGCATACCAAGTTAGTTGCGTATACAGGCACATCGATTTCTTTTAAAAGATACGCCAAAGAACCGATATGGTCTTCGTGACCGTGAGTAATAACTACGGCGCGCACTTTATCTTTGTTTTCAATTAAATAGCTCATGTCAGGAATGACAATGTCTACGCCGAGCATGTCATTTTCAGGGAAGGCCAAGCCTGCATCCAATACGATAATATCATCGCCATATTGGAATACAGTCATGTTTTTACCGATTTCACCAAGACCGCCCAATGGAATAATCATAAGCTTGTCTTTTTTGTGACCGCCGTTTTTACTCAATTCGGCTTCGTCGGTTATTACTTCAAACTTAGGCTGGTTCATGCGTTCTGAAGAACGGCCTTTACCACCATTGCGATTGCCCTTATGCTCGCCTTTTTTAGGAGATGCACTGTGATGAGCTCCTTCTGTTTTAGCGGCAGCGGCATTTTTACCTTTACCGGAACGGCCGGCTTTAGCACCTTCACCGTCTTTAGGGGCATTGCCTTTTGCATTATTGCGTGTATTGCGGCGCGTTGTCTTATGTCCTTCGCCATTTCCTTCCGCCCGTTTCATCGTACGACGTGGACGGCTTTTGCCTTCAGCGGAAGCACCGGCTTCTTTTACAGCCCCTTCATTGCCATTCATTGTTGCTCCGTCTGCTTTAGCGGTAGCAGCGACTTCGCTGCCAATTAACTTTTCCAATTGATCTATCATGTTAAATCTAAATCCTCCTATGTAATACTAATGCTGAATACATCTTCTTTTAAATAAATCTTCATCTAAATTAATTTCACAAAAAATCATCTAAATAAATCTTCATAAAAAAAAAAAAACTTTCTATTTCATTAAAAGCATAACAAAAAGAAGGACCGCTCCCTTTGGACGCGCCTCTCTCGCTTGCTTTCAGATCCTTGTTAAATTATCATATGGTATCCCGATTTACTGATTATAGTCATACAAATCACATAAGTCTGTACAAGTATTGCGGAAATTGAGGATGGTTCAATTCCATCGGTGATGTATCCAATCACCTCTATAAATACTCATCACATCATTAAAACGAAATTTACCAAAAGCCGAACGATTTACTTAAAAAGTAAGTATAACATATTCCGATTATTTCGAAAAGACTTATCAATGAGGCCCTGTGGACAGCGATATTGCAATATATCCTCGACTATAAACGTATGGCCGCTTTAAACTGTTCTCGATACAAATTAGCGCCTCCATTAGCCGGGTGGCGCAATGCGGTGGCGGTTACGCCATAGTGCGACAAGGTATCCGCCGCTTTCTGCCCTACCGCCAGCACGCGAGCGTTTCCATTCAGTCGCAGCAAGGCTTCCGTAAATGCCCAGCCTGCATCGAGCTCCGCCGGCACAGGCGTGCGATTCGATAACGGCACATCCTTCTTATGAGGATGGAAAGGGAAAATATTCCAAAGAAGCACTTCATAGGGAGAGAGGCCATTTTCTAATATGGCATTCCACACCACTGTATCAGTCGGTTCGTTAAAGCCCATAGAGCGCTGAGTGGCCTTTTCAATATACTCACTGTCCTTGCGGCTCGTACGCTGTCCCATCAAATCAGCGTTTCCCGCGCCCGGTGCATCATAAGCAAATAAAGAATCGCTTTTCATAGGCAGTATCATATGAGGCGCAATCGTTTTATGATGTCCCAACAACATGCGTTCACAGGTAATGGCGATGCCTGTAAAACGACCGCCCTGATATCCGATGGCTTCCGCCACCACCACATAGGGACAATGGCCCAGACGAGGCGTCAAATAAGCCTCCAACTGGCTGCGGCGAATAGGGGCCGCACCGGCCACATCATAGCGCTCATCTTCATCGCGCCACGGATTAAATACTGTTTCGCTACCTTCGTATGCCCCTAAGGCCGCCACAAACTCGGAGGCTGTCTTAATAGACTCCATGAGAGGCTCCCGTCCCAACATATCCTGTTTCGTCATTATCTATGTACACCCTTTCCATACTCTGTAGGCTTCATCTACCCGGATACACCAATCAATCCGAGTCTGTTTCAAAACTATTACATGTATCTTACTTCATACATAATTATTCTAACACGCATCTCCGGCTACACACAAAAATCCCCTCAGCATCGGCGCAGTTTCTATTGAACCTGCACACAATGTTATGAGGGGATTTAATCGTTTATATACTGCATTTTACATGTAGGATTTCTCCACTTGCAGTTTTTTCAACTTATTATGTTCTTCTATATGTGGTTTTAGTCATATAGTTGGAATCACTATGCGCCATACGCTACGGTGTCACGTAGATAAATTCTCGACCTGTCTGTGATTCTAAACGTACCATTTTATATAATGGAGAGTCTACAAAATAAGGCTGATTACCTTTAGACACAATGATCATCGATTTTTTATTAGCTTTTTGATCTGCCATAATCGCTTCCAACACTTGTGGCTCCTTCAAGCTCGGCATTTGATATTTTTCATTCCATGCTTCACTACGTTTTTCAGAAGGAATATTATTCATTGTACTGATTCGCGTAACATCTTTATCTGTATAGTACACCAAAGAGGCACTGTAATCATCATAATAGTAAATGGCTCCATCAAAGTTCGCCGCCACATCACGATAAGCTACAGAGGAGCGTTGCGACACGAGAGGCTGCACGCCTTCATGGATAACAACGCCACTAATTGCTAAGGTAGTCACTGCAATAACAACCGGTAACATGTAGCGTTTGCCATGACTATAATTAAGCACGGTCAAAATAATGCCGGCAATGATAAATACGTAGAGCAAGTACCAGAGGCCCCATGGAACGAAGAAGCTGGCCACGCCGAGCAATATCCAAAGGAAGAACGCCGGGCCTATGATAATCCACATTTTCTTTTTATTGGAGCCGGGACGCAGAATTTTAACGGTCCCAATGGCGCCCAATAAGCTAAATGGGATTAAGCTGATGAACGAATAGGTCGGATACTTCGTAGCCATAATGGAATAGAACAAAATGGTGCCCCAACCCATAATCATGGCGAACAGGTAAAACGGCTGCTTTTGTTTCCAGCCGTAGTACATGCCGTAGAAAATAGCGCCGGTCCAAGGTAACGACGCCAACGGCATAACTGCCAGGTAGTACCACCAGTGATTATCCTTCGGATGTTCCGACTGAGTAGCGCGCACCACATTATGGAGGCCCAAGAATCCATTTATGAACGCATCGCCATGCGTCATGTACATGTAAATGTACCAAGGCAAGGCTACGATACAGAATGCCAACAGCCCTTGCCAAGCAAATAGGCGTTTGACCATGCGCCATGAGCGATTGCACAGGGCAAAAATCAGGAATAACATGCCCGGCAATACCAAAGCTACAGGACCTTTTGTCAATACGCCGAGGCCCGCGAAAATGTAGGCCCATACGATGTACTTCGTCTTATCTTCCACAAGACCGCGGTACGCGTAGGCAAATACACCGATCGTAGTAAAGAGCAGCACCATATCGGTTATAATGCCGCGACTCAAAATCCAGAATTCCAAGGATGAGCCTAAAATTAAGGCACACCAAATGGATAAAAGGCGACGCCCTGAAATAGATCGTACCACCTGATAGAAGAAGGCTACGGATAAAGCACCAAATAGAGCGCTCGGGAAGCGAGCCGCAAAATCCGTAATGCCGAAAATTTTATACGATAAGGCTATGAGCCAATAAATCATAATTGGTTTGTCATACCAGAAGATGTGATAAATCTGAGGTGACAACCAGTTACCCGACTGAACCATTTCCTTGGCGGTCAAGGCGTAGTTGGATTCCACCGGATCCGTAACCGGCAAGGAACCGTTACCAATCGCATAGATGGCTAGTGCGAGTAAGAAAAATACGATACTTATGCGATGAAGCCGCATGGTATCACCTCCTTATTTTTGTGATCCATGCACGGCCCCTTGTGCATCGTCCGCCGCACCTGTGTGCGCCACATTGGCCCGTTCTTCTAATTTTTCCGCCAACACTTCATTAGCTTCTGCCAAAGCTTCTTTTGCTTCTGTTACCGCTTCATTAGCTTCAGCTACGGCAACGCGTGCTTCAACAACAGCCGCGTCAGCATCGGCAATGGCTTTATTTTTACGTTTTTTGTAGTAGCGATAGCCGAAAATAAGGGCTGCCACTACGAATACAGCGATCATAACCAACAACAATTCATGGTTATAAGCAATTAAGTCCTGCCAGTGTTCACCTAATTTTACGCCCAACCAAACCAATAAAATGGTCCATGGAATCGTGCCGAGCACAGTCCAGAGGATGAAGCGCCCCATCGGATAACGGGCAATCCCTGCCGGGAAGGAGATGAACGTACGAATCCCCGGCAACAAACGACCGAAGAATACGGCAGCGCCGCCGTATTTATTGAACAACTTTTCCGCTAATTCGAATTTATGTTCATTGAAGAAAATATAACGTCCGTACTTTAACAATAATGGACGGCCGCCCCATTCGCCGAGCCAGTAGGACAAAATCGAACCTACTACACCGGCCAAAGTCGCTACCACCATGGTAGTATACATTTCGAATACACCTTGGGCAATCAAATACCCGGAAAAACCGAGAACTACCTCACTGGGAATCGGCACATTGGCATTTTCCAGCACCATGGTAATAAACATGGCCCAATACCCGTACTGCTCTAAAAACGTAATTATATGTTCCACTCTTTCGCTCCTTTTTAGTCACTCGCTATATCATATCAAGTTGCATACTTGCTTCATATCCGGTAAAGCGGCCGCATCAACATCCTATTGGCAATCGTCACGTCAACGCCCTCTTTAACATCATATATGATAACAAGTAATTATTAAAGAAATTTGGCAAATTTATAAACTATTTTTAAAAAATCGTTCAAATTAGGTAATTTATATAGAAATTTAATCCTCGAAAACTATTTCAAAATGAATTCCC
Source organism: Veillonella sp. (assembly GCF_018364065.1). Lineage (GTDB taxonomy): Bacteria > Bacillota > Negativicutes > Veillonellales > Veillonellaceae > Veillonella_A. The sequence continues at coordinate 33,298 of NZ_JAGZMO010000003.1, read as the reverse complement.
GGAACTACTTTAAAACAGCTTCCGGACGCACTTCAAATAGATTCTACAAAACCACTTAATTTCAGCAATTTATATAAACTTCAGATTTATTTTAACACAGTCCTTCAAAAAATAAGACAACAAAATGTAGAACTACACAGACAAATCCAAAGAAAACATTGCATTTGAGAGGTAGGCGGACCTACACTTTGTTGTCATTAAATCAAATTTTATAAGGAATGTGACGCCCTATTATAGCATCCTGCCGATTATTCAGCAAATACATCGTGTAATACGATAGTCTGGCTGCGGTTAGGACCTACGGAAACGATACCTAAACGAACGCCGGTCACTTCGGAAATGCGTTCTACATAACGGCGGGCCGCTTCAGGTAAATCTTCGTAGTTGCGAATAGCGCTGGTGTCAGTTTCCCAACCAGGTAATGTTTCATATACCGGTTCGCATTGTTCAAGTTCGTGAAGATCTGCAGGGAAGCCTTTCACTGTTTCACCATTCTTAGTGTAACCTACGCAAATTTTAACTTCCGGTAATTTATCGAGGATGTCGAGGCGAGTAATAGCCAAGTAATCCAAGCTGTTAAGGTCAGCTGCATAGCTTACAACGGCCAAGTCGAGCCAGCCGCAACGGCGAGGACGACCGGTAACGGTACCGAACTCATGACCTGTATTGCGCAGGTAATCGCCGGTTTCGTCAGTTAACTCGGATGGGAAAGGACCTTCCCCTACGCGAGTGGCGTATGCTTTTACAACACCGATAATATTTTTTAAATAGTTAGGGCCCACACCGGCACCAACGGATGCGCCGCCGGCAATCGGATGAGAGCTTGTTACGAACGGATAAGTACCATGATCAAGGTCGAGCATAGTCGCTTGAGCGCCTTCAAAAAGAACTTTTTGACCGTCTTTAATCGCTGTTACAACATTGTAGTTTGTATCAGTTACGTATGGACGAAGACGTTCCGCATATTCAGTATAGTCTTTTAAGATTTGGAAATAGTCAACCGCTTCCGTGCTGCCATATACTTCGCGAAGAATTTTGTTTTTAATGCGCACATTGTAATCAAGTTTCGCTTTGAACACTTCTTCGTCCATTAAGTCGCAGATACGGATACCTACACGATTTACTTTATCAGCGTAGCAAGGACCAATCCCGTTTTTAGTAGTGCCAATTTTTAAATCGCCTTTGGAATTTTCCTCTGCTTCGTCAAGTAAATTATGGTAAGGCATAATCACATGAGCACGATTGGAAATCTGCAAGGATTGAGCGCTTTTGCCTTCTCGTTCCAAGTTTTCAATTTCGTCCAACAGCACTTTAGGATCAATAACAACACCAGTACCAATAATGTTAGTTTTGTTATCGTATAAAATGCCGCTTGGCAATAAGCGAAGTGCGAATGCACGGTCGTCAACCACTACAGTGTGACCTGCATTGTTGCCGCCCTGACTGCGTACAACCACATCAGCCTGTTCAGCTAAATAGTCAACAATCTTCCCTTTGCCTTCGTCGCCCCATTGAGTACCAATTACCATACTGGTTGCCATAATATCAAATCCTCCATCTATATAAGTGATAGTTAGTATTAGGTATGGCCTGCTTCTTGCTTGATGTAATGAGAATTTCCCATTATTTCTCATCACAAAACGCCGTACTGCAAGCAACTTGCCATACGGGTATTCTTTGTAAAATGAGAATGGACTCATTACGAAGCATTTCATACACCTCATTATAACATAGAAACATCAACATAGAAACAAAAAGCGTGCACACACAAGAAAAAGCGGACATAAAGTCCGCTAATTTTCTTTTAACACCTTCTTATAGTCCGAAACGGGCCATAATTGTGTCTACATGGCGAAGCATACGATGTGGATCGAATAATTCATCGATTTCTTCGTCAGTTAAATATTTCTTAATGTCTTCGTCACCTTTGAGGCCGGCTTTGAAGTCTTTGCCTTCCAACCAGCGAGCCATGGCATGACGTTGTACCCAACGATACGCTTCGTCGCGTACGGCACCTTTGTCTACAAGGGCAGTTAAAATCTGTTGGCTGAAAATAAGACCGCCTGTAAGTTCCAGGTTCTTTTTCATATTTTCAGGGTATACCAATAATTTGTCGATAACACGAGTAATGAGGGATAACATGTAATCTACAGTAATCGTGCTGTCCGGTAAAATAACGCGTTCTACGGAGCTGTGAGAAATGTCGCGTTCATGCCATAACGCTACGTCTTCCAACGCTGCCTGTGCATTGCCGCGTACCACACGGGCTAAGCCGCAAATACGTTCGCAAGTGATAGGGTTGCGTTTGTGAGGCATAGCGGAGGAGCCTTTTTGTTTAGGGCTGAAGTATTCTTCCGCTTCGCGCACTTCTGTACGTTGTAAATGACGCACTTCAAGAGCGATTTTATCCAATGTGCTGGCAACGATAGCCAAAGTGCTGCAAAGTTCAGCATGGCGGTCACGTTGAATAACCTGAGTGGCAATTTTAACAGGTTCCAAGCCTAATTTTTCACATACATATTGTTCAATGAACGGATCGTTTACAGAATATGTACCAACGGCGCCGGACATTTTGCCTACTGCCACGCTCTTCTTCGCATGTTCCATGCGTTCGATATCGCGTTCAATTTCCGCCATCCAGAGGCAAAGTTTTAAACCGAAAGTAGTAGGTTCGCCATGGATACCGTGCGTACGGCCTACCATTGGAGTGTATTTGAATTCAGCGGCGCGTCGGCGAAGTACATCATGGAATGCATGTAAGTCTTCCAAGATAATATCGCAAGCCTGCTTCATCATGGAGCCCAAGGCAGTATCTTTTACGTCAGTAGACGTTAAGCCTAAATGAATGTATTTAGCTTCTTCCCCTACGTATTCGCCAACAGCTGTTACGAAGGAAATAATGTCGTGATTTGTTTCTTTTTCAATTTCATGGATGCGTTCCACATCGAAATTAGCTTTTTCGCGAATAGCCTTAGCTGCTTCTTTTGGAATAATTCCCAATTCAGCCTGCGCTTCACAAGCTAAAATTTCAACTTCCAACATTTGGTCAAATTCATTGCGTTCGCTCCAAATATGACCCATTTTTTCTCTAGTATAACGTGCAATCATCGTGCATGACCTCCATAGCAACCAAGAGTATATAAAGCTACATAACTACTTTAATGATATCATAGTGACTATACAGGGTCAACAAAAATAGCCGAACGATAAAATTAATATCAACCCTATCGTTCGGCTATTTATTTTGTTAAGTTTCGGACTCTATTGGGCGTACGCTCCAAGCGCTATACGCCTGCAAACACACTGCGCCGCTATGTCCCTATACACCCTTACGCTTCGTCTCCGAAAGTGACGGTTTCAACGCGCGCCATATCTTTAAACGGGTATGCGCAAAGACTTGCCACGGCACGGCCCAAGTCTTCAAAATCCATAGGATCCACTTCCGGGTTTACCGGACTTACACTGATTGTTTTTGCTTTCTTCTCATCCAAAGTAAGGCGGATTTGCGCCTTTACAGCTTCTCTTAACATAATTCGTTCATTTACCTTTGCCATATTAGATTCCTTTCCGAGAGCGCCTACGGCAGCTCCACATTACACATTCTTAACGCCACAGCTCTGCGCCGTACGCCTATTGCCTGCGCAAAGCTGTACATATTAACGTATTAGCCTATTAACTAACCTATACACCTGCACAATTCGAACTAGCGATCCTCCAATTCTTCACGAATTAATGATTCGGTAATCAGCAATTAATTATTCCATAATGGGCGACACCGTACTCACTACATATTGAGCACCCAAGAAGGATACGAGCGGCATCCCTTTAGAAGACATAAGGAAGTTTTTCTCCACAAAGGCTTCGCCTACGCTGCTCGCTTCCGCCAAGGTTACATTATCCTTCGGCACGGTAATTTTAAATACGGTCTCTTTGTTGTCGCTGTCTGCGAATAATAAATGTAATTCTTTTTTAACTACTACTTCGTTACCCATAATTTCCTCCTGATATAAACATTTACCAACTTTTGTTTTTCCCTTTTTTCGTCATGACGTAATTTACGCGATTAAGCTTTTAATACACCTTGCAAGAGTGGTAAGCCTCAAATTTTCGTTTGCTGCTTACACCTTTATACATTCCGTGAAATTCAAAATGTAAACCAATTTTTTTAAAAAATTTTTTATTCTTCTCATTCGGTGATAATCCTTGTAGAATGGGTATTTCTAATTTTTTCTATATAGTCAAGTCATAAGAGCTTGCAAATTACTCATCGTATTGTGCCAAAATTACTCTTTTATTTTTTCTCTGTTTAATAGTATAATGAAGTGTATCTTGTAGATGAGCCACGGTTTCATATACAAGATATTGATTTTATTAAATCGTAGCTGACACTTCACCACGTGGAAAGTAGCAGCTCTTTTTTTTGACATATAGTATTTAATTAGGGAAGGAATAGTAGTATCCATGGCTATTATGATTAAGAAACGAGACGGCCATTATGAACCGCTCTCCGTTGAAAAAACGAAAAAAATGATCGCCTTTGCATGTTTGGGGCTAGACGCATGCGACCCGATTGAATTGGAAATGGACTCCAAACTTCAATTCGTTGACGGCATGAGCACTAAAGAAATTCAGAAAATCTTAGTGCAAACCGCCATTGAAAAAGTAATCCAGAAAACTGATGACGGCTTCGGCAACCAGGTAAACCGCATGAACCAGGATTGGCAATATGTGGCTGCACGCCTGTACTTATTCGATTTATATAAAGAAGCGGCCATCAACCGCAAATACAAAGCCTTCGGATACGGCAATTTCCCTGCTTTGGTAAAAACATTGGTAGACCTTGGCCGTTACGCCGACTTCTTCGTGAATGAATACACCGAAGACGAGCTTCAGGAATTGGGCGATTACATCAAACCGAAGCGCGACTACCTCTTCAACTACGAAGGTATTAAATTATTGGCAGACCGCTACCTTGTAAAAGGCTTCGACAAAGAAGTTTACGAATTGCCACAGGAACGCTTCATGGCCATCGCGATGCACTTGGCTCTTATTGAAGGTAAACGCAAAGTTGAATTCGCCAAAAAATTCTACGATTTAATGAGCGAATTAAAAATGACGACTGCTACTCCAACATTGGCAAATGCAGGTACTCCGTTCCATCAGTTGAGCAGCTGCTTTATCTCCGGTGTAGATGACAACTTATGGTCCATCTACGATGTAAACAGCAAGTTCTCCCGCGTGTCCAAACATGGCGGTGCCCTTGGTATTTACATGGGTAAAGTTCGTGCCCTCAACAGTGACATCCGCGGTTACAAAAACTCTTCCGGCGGCGTTATTCCTTGGGTTCGTTTGTACAACGATACAGCGGTTGCCGTTGACCAGTTGGGCAAACGTAAAGGCGGCGCTACTGTAACTCTTGATATTTGGCACAAAGATTTCTACGAATTCGTTGAATTGCGCACCAACAACGGCGATGACCGTCGTAAAGCGCACGATATCTTCCCTGCCATCTCCATTCCGGACATTTTCATGGAACGCTTGTTGGCAAGACAGAATTTCTCCTTGTTCGACCCTCATGAAATTGAACGCGTAATGGGCTTCTCTTTGGAAGACTTCTACGACGAAGACGACAACAAAGCATTCACTGAGCACTACCTCATGTGCGAACAGAATCCGGACCTTCATCCAATCGAAGTTAGTGCCTTGGACATGATGAAACGCATCATGCGCAGCGCCGTTGAAACCGGTACACCATTCATCTTCTTCCGCGACACTGTAAACCGCACAAATCCTAACAAACATGCAGGCATGATTTACGCGTCCAACCTTTGCCACGAAATTGCGCAGAATGTTGGTTTCACCAACTTGGGCGAAGAAGTGATCAATCCGGACGGCTCCATCACAACTAAAACAATTACAGGCGACATGGTTACATGTAACTTGAACTCCATTAACTTGGGTAAAATTACGGACGAAGAATTGGAAGCGAACATTACATTACAAATCCGCATGTTGGACAATGTAATTTCCATCAACCAGTTCCCTGTTCCTGAAGCCAAAATGACCAGCGAAAAATATCGCGCCATCGGTCTCGGCACCAGCGGTTACCACCACTATTTAGTGCGCCATCAGATTCAATGGGAAAGCGACGAACATATTAAAGCGGCTGACGAATTATTCGAAAACATCGCTTACTATGCAATCAAAGCGTCCATGGAATTGGCCAAAGAAAAAGGTGCATACCCTGCATTTAAAGGTTCCGAATGGGAAACCGGCGCTTACTTCGAACGCCGCGGTTACACCTCTGAACGTTGGCAAAAATTGCGCGCCGATGTAGCTAAATACGGTATGCGCAACGGCTACTTGATGGCTATTGCTCCAACAGGCAGCACATCCAACATTGCCAACACAACAGCCGGCATTGACCCTATTTTCAAAAAATTCTTCATCGAAGAAAAGAAAGGCAGCTTCACTCCTAAAACAGCGCCTGATTTGGATAACTCCACATTCTGGCTCTACAAGGAAGCTCACACCATCGATCAACAGTGGAGCATTAAAGCGTGCGGCGTACGCCAGCGTCACATTGACCAGGCACAGTCTTTCAACCTTTACATTACACCTCAGATGAAGGCGAAAGAAATTCTCGACCTTTACATTGAAGCGTACAAACAAGGTATTAAGACAATCTACTACGTACGTAACCAGTCCATCGAAATGGACGAATGCACCAGCTGTTCCTCCTGATGCAAACTACTGACCTTTTGACGAGGAAATGATATACTAGAATTATGACGGCCCTCACTGCGAGGGCCCACTCCTATATACAGAAAGGGTGAAGGCAATCATGGATAAAAAACTGATTTTCAACGAACACGGCGACCGTGGCACAGAAAGTATGATTGGCGGCAACACCACGAATCTTCGCGAGTGGAACCGTATTAAATATGATTGGGCCACCGTGCTGTATCGCACCATGCTCAACAACTTCTGGATTCCGGAAGAAATTTCTTTGAACGAAGACGTTAAACAGTTCCCATACTTAACTGACAGCGAACGCCGCGCCTTCGATAAAATTATTTCCTTCCTTAACTTCCTGGACTCCATTCAAAGTGAAAACTTGCCGAACTTGAGCCGTTACGTAACCGCAGCGGAAGTTGCATCCCTGTTAAATATTCAGGCCTTCCAGGAAGAAATTCATGCGCAAAGTTACTCTTACATTTTAGATACAGTAACAAATCCGATTACTCGCGATCGCATTTATGACGAATGGCGTACTGATGAAGTATTGCTGAGCCGCAACCGCTTCATCGCCGACATTTACCAGCGCTTCAGTGATGATCCTTCGGAGCACAATTTCATCCGCACCATTATGGCTAACTACATTTTGGAAGGGATTTATTTCTACTCCGGTTTCAGTTTCTTCTACACCTTGGCACGTCAAGGCAAGATGACTGCAACCAGTACGATTTTTAAATACATCAACCGCGACGAAGTAACACACTTGATTTTATTCCAAAACATTATCCGTGAATTGCGCGTTGAACGTCCTGAACTGTTCACACCGGAATTGGAAGAAGAATTGACTGAAATGCTTCGCCAAGGCACTGAAAACGAGATTGCCTGGGGCCAATACATTACAGACGACAAAATCCTCGGTATTAACAATGTGTTGATTGAACGCTACATTAAATACTTGGCTAACTTGCGTCTTGATGCAATCGGTTTAAAACCGCTCTACCCTGAAATTAAGGAAAATCCAATGGCCTGGATCGAAAGCTTCTCTAACTTGAACAGCACGAAGACAGACTTCTTCGAAGCGAAAGTAACTAACTACACCAAAGCGGCTGCCTTCGACTTCGACGACTTGGAATAATAAAAAATACGCCCTTTGACTTTACAGTAAGAGCGTACTATAATAAATAACATCAAAAATTTAATACAACATAACAACATAAAAAGACGGGTTTTTAACCCGTCTTTTTTGTATGTCTTTATAAATTATCTTTTTCATCCAACAGGCGCACCGCTTTTTCTAAAACGCGCACCCCATTGGCAATGTGGATACTGTCCGCCCATTCCATCGGGCTGTGGCTGACGCCATCCTTGCAAGGAATGAACAACATGCCCGTCGGGGTGATTTCCGCCATGTTCATGGCGTCATGGCCGGCGCCGCTCGGCAACAACATGGACGCAACGCCGCATTCCTTGGCCGCGTCGGACAATACCTGAATCATAGAGTCCTTAAGAACTACAGGAGTTCCGTCCATTACCAAACGGTAATCGACAGTCAAATCGCGTCGTTCACACATGGATTCAATAAAGCCCAGTAAGGCATCCCAAACCAGACGTTTCGCTACTTTTGAAATGGAGCGAATATCCAGGCCCAATTCAACAGCACCGGGAATTACATTGAGAGCGCCCGGTGTTACCTGCAGCGTCCCTGCAGTGGCTACCACAGGTGCCAAGTCGCTATGCTTAATGATGCGACCTGCTACCATGTATTCATCTTCAGGATCAAGAGCCGCACGATTCGCTGTTTCTGTCATTTCCGAGGCTAATGCTTCGGCCTGCAAAATGACTTCTGCCGCCCCGCACAATGCGTCGCGGCGCATATTCATCGGCGTGGCACCGGAGTGATCCGCCCGGCCGGAGAATGTTAATCTGTGACGTGTAGCTCCTGCAATTCCTGTAACTACGCCCAAAGGATATTTCATTTCTTCCAACACGCGGCCCTGTTCAATATGCGCTTCAATATAAGCGTGAATAGGTCCGTCATATAAAGGCTTGCCGATAGCTTTATCATTCAAATTGCGTAATTGAAGCGCCTGGCGCAATGTAGTGCCTTCACGGTCTGTGAGGCGATCCAAATCAGCCTGTGTCAATTTACCCACTAACGCTTCACTGCCAATCATAGCGGCGCCGAAACGACTGCCTTCTTCACCCATGAAAATAATAACTTCGTAAGGGTGGCGAATGGTGCTTTTACCCTTTTCATCCTGCAATAAACGAGCTACTTCCAAGGCGCTCAGTACGCCGACGATACCGTCAAAATTGCCACCTTCAGGCACACTGTCTCCGTGCGAACCGCTCATAATAGGCGGCAAACTATCGTCAAGACCCGGCAGGCGCCCGATTACATTGCCGAATGCATCTTCACGCACTACGAGCCCCATACCTTCCATGCGTTTGATTAAATAGGAACGACCGGCCCAGTCTTCATCAGTGAAAGCCAAACGAGTAATGCCGCGCTCCGAAGCGGTTATATTCTTTAACACGCTCAATGACTCTTCTACGGAATGAATAATGGAATGCAATCCGTCACTCATGTGACCTATATCATGCATATAATGAAGATTCTGCTCATCACTAACATTCACTGATGCCCCTACAACCGCATCAGCAGTCTGTCCATTACGCTTATTACTCTCTGTATCCCGGCTCATAATAATTCCGCCCCTTTAACCTTACATATAACTGTGTTTTGCTCACTTTTTATTTATATTTACACTAATACCTTTGCTTATTGGTACTACGCATCTAACTCATTGGTAACTTATTCATACATATTCAGTTAGTTGTAGTTTATTTTTGCTTATTTTCCCAAATATTTATCTGCCAACGCGCCTAACCATGCCACACCTTTAATCATGTCCGCTTCGTCAATGTCAAAACGTGGATTGTGATGAGGTGCTTTAATGTCGGAACCTAAGATCATATACGTAGCCTGACCGCCCCGTTCGATAACACGACGCATAAAGTACGCACAGTCTTCGCTGCCGCCACCGGAATAGGAATAGTCCACTCGTTCAAAGAGTTTTGTTCCTTCTGCCAAAGTCTGCACATCTTTCGCCAACTCTTCGCTGTTCAATACAGCCGGAGTGCCACCGGCCTTCACAATATCCACCGTGCAATCGTGCATCATGGCTGCGCCGTTTAAAATGGTACGGCAACGTTCTTCCATATATTCGTTCACGTCCGTAGTTTCACCGCGCACTTCCAATTTTAAAGTGGCACGATCCGGAGTTACATTGCGGCCTGTACCGGCTTCTAAAGTACCTACATTAATACGGCTGATGCCGCCGGAATGACGGGCAATAGCCTGCATATTCAATACAGCTGTACAAGCGGCCAACATGGCATTCTTCGCCTTTTCAGGGCTTGCACCTGCATGGGCTGCATAGCCGGAAAAATGAGCATCCAGCTTCGTAGTAGCCAAGAAGCCCGGATCACTGCAAGCCAACGCGCCGGTCAACGCACGGTCAATGCCGATGTGCATGCCGAATAAAGTGTCCACGTCATCTACGACGCCCGCTTTCATCATGGCATATGCACCGCGTACCCCTTCTTCTGCCGGCTGTACAATTAATTTTACTGTCCCTTTAAATCGATCTTTATTGGTAGCAATGTATTCGGCCAAGCCTAAGAGCATCGTCAAATGAGCATCATGGCCGCAGGCGTGCATAGCATTTTCGTGAATCGATGCAAAGCCATTGTCACAAGGAAGATGACCGCTTTCCTGACTTTCGCTTACATCATTAGAGTCAATATCGGCACGGAACGCCACTGTAGGGCCTTCTGTTTCAAAATGCATAGTCGCAACTAAGGCTGTTTTGCCATAGCCGAACACTTCCACCCACGCAGGATCCGCCCCTTCTGCAACGGCTCGCTCCATAGCGGCTTTCATGGTTGCCTCTGAAGGAAGACCCATACGGGAATCTAAATCGAGAACCTCCGCACCGGCGGCCACTTCATAGCCTAACTTAGTTAATACGGTAGCTGCAAACGCGGCCGTACGATATTCCAGCCAGCCCGGTTCCGGATGGCGATGCAAATCGCGACGACGTGCAATATATTCCTCTTTTTTAGACTGTGCAAATTCAATACTATTCATTAAAACCTCTCCTTTTTCTCTACGTGTTTCAGATACACCGGTTAGCCGTTCAGAATTTCAGTCAACTCCGTTTCAACTCATTAATAAAATTTATCACTTTATTTTATAAGTTGAATTGGGGATACTACCGATTTTATACACTTCCTATACACTCATTATACATGTATTATACACCTCTTATGCTCGTTGACTATATGCAAATATAGGACAAGCTGCCAACAAGATCGGTGTTAAATCATCTCCATGTGCGGCCCAACGACTAAAATGTACTCTTATCATACGATAAGACAAGGTGCCTGCACAACAAGTCCATTATATGTATACATGTATACATCGTCCCTATTTATTGCGATGCCACCTATTATTCGCTATAATCCGTGTTATAGATTTTTATAGGTATTCGAGGTTTTATACGTATTTATGAAAAATTATGGTTTTTACTTATTAGAAATTATTTCCATGCACCATTAATTTATTTTATAAATACATATACGGTCTCACAAAAGAGAGAAAAGGGAGATGTATTATGATTATTGCCGGTTCTATTATTGTTATTGCCACCATCGTATTGTTAATCCTGAAATACGATGCCAAGGTGGTATTATTGGGCGCAGGTTTCTTAATGGGCATCATCGGCGGCGTACCGATGGACATTTTCAAAGCCTTTGAAAAAAGCATGACCAGCGCCGGTTTGATTACATCCATCTGCTCCTGCATGGGCTTTGCCTTGGTTATGAAATATACGGAATGTGACAAACATTTAGTAAATCTCTTAGCCAGTGTAATTAAACGCGTTCCATTCTTCTTGATTCCCGGCGTAGTAATTGCCACATATCTTATCAACGTGGCCTTACCAAGTGCAGCCGGTACAGCCGCTGCGGCCGGCGCCGTGTTCATACCGCTCATGATGTCCGCCGACATTCATCCGGCCATGGCTGCCGCTGCTCTAAAAGCCGGTACATACGGCTCCATGTTAAATCCGGGCCTGGCTCACAACGCCTTCGTTGCTAAATTGGCGCAGGCAACACCAATGGATGTAATTCACTTCCACTACCTTGCCAACATTGCTTCTTTGATAACAGCTTGCGTAACCCTCAGCTTAGTGGCCTACTTCACCAAAGAATACAAAGGTCACAAAGCGGAAGGATTGGAAATCGATTCCAACTTCAAAGTTAACTTCGTTTACGCACTTATGCCGATTGTTCCAATTGCCATTTTATTATTAGGTGCCACCAAAGTGATTCCGGCCTTCAAAGTATCCGTAGCGGCCGCTATGATCATCGGTGCATTCCTGGCTATTATAGTCACACGCAAAAGCCCTCGTGAAATTTCCAATAATTTCTTCAACGGCATGGGCGACGGCTATGCAAAAATCATGTCCATCATCATCGCGTCCGGCGTATTCGTTGCCGGTATGGATTCCATGGGTCTCGTAAAAGCCTTCACAGTAGAAATGATGCAAAACCCAGCCATCATGAAAGTGGCTGCCGCAGTTGGTCCATTCCTGCTCGGCCTTATTACCGGTTCCGGCGATGCGGCTACCATGGCATTCAATGAAGCCATTTCATCCCACGCTATGGACTTCGGCATGACAACGATTCAAATGGGTTCCATGGCAACCTTGGGCGGTACCTTGGGCCGTACCATTTCCCCAATCGCCGGTGCCACCATCATCGTTGCCGGTATTGCAGGCGTAAACCCATTAGAAGTTACCAAACGTAACGGGATTCCAATTATCTGTGCCTTAGCTGTAGGATCCTTAATCTTAGCTTTAGGCTATTAATTTGTTTACAATAATTACACACTTGTTCACAGGAAAAACTCATTTTTTCATCGTTTTTTGAAAAAAAAGCTTGCCAACAATTTAATTTGTGGTTTATAATGTGAAAAACTACTTAACGAAAGGAGCCTTACAGATGATGAATCAAATCAGCACAATTAACAGCCAATACTTCTACTTTTGGTTCTTTATCCACTCTACGGGTAAAGGACTATTTGGGCTACGCTGATTTAGGTTATCATAGCACGGCTTAGTATAGTGAAGGAGCTACCCGTATTGTCACGGGTGGCTCCTTTTTTATTATGTTCTTCGGAAAAACTCCTATTTAAAAATGAGTAGCATAGTAGTACGGTTGACAGTTTTTCGAAGCATTGCGCGGTAAGTAGCAATTGGTAGGCGGCTCACATTTCAGAGCCTTGTATTAACGATATGGAGGAAATATCATGATTATCACACTAAAAGACAATGTATCACCTGAAGAGTTACAAAAGTTACGCAACATGTTAGAGTCACAAGGTTTTCAAGTTCATCCGTCTTCCGGACAGCATTACTCCGTTCTCGGCATCATTGGTGATACTGCTTCTTTGGACAAACGTCAAATCGAATCTCTTCCTATCGTAGAAAAAGTAACGCGCATTCAGGAGCCTTTTAAAAAGGCCAACCGCAAATTCCATCCGGATGACACTATCGTGGATGTAGGCGGCGTTAAAATCGGTGGCGGTCACTTCGCCATCATCGCCGGTCCTTGCTCCGTAGAAACTCCGGAACAGGTACTCGCTACAGCGAAGGCCGTAAAAGAGGCCGGCGCTACGATTTTACGCGGCGGCGCTTTCAAACCGCGCACCTCGCCATACTCCTTCCAGGGCATGGGACCAAGCGGTCTTGAATTACTCCTGTTAGCCAAAGAAGAAACAGGCTTGCCAATCGTTTCCGAAGTAATGGATCCATCCCAACTCCAGTACTTCGATGACGTAGACATGCTTCAAATCGGCGCCCGCAATATGCAGAACTTCACTTTGTTGAAAGAAGTGGGCAAGCTGAATAAACCGGTTCTTTTAAAACGCGGTCTCAGTGCTACTTACGAAGAATGGTTGATGGCCGCTGAATACATCATGAGCGAAGGGAACACACAAATCGTCCTTTGCGAACGCGGTATCCGCACCTTCGAAACAAAGACACGAAACACCTTGGATGTTACGGCCATTCCAATGATTCACGAATTGAGTCATTTACCGATTATTATGGATCCGAGCCATGCAGCCGGCATGAGCCGCATGGTACGACCACTTTCCTTGGCTTCCACCGGCGGCGGTGCAGACGGCCTCATGATTGAAGTTCACAACAATCCGACAACGGCGCTGTGCGACGGTCCACAAGCGCTTTGCCCTGAACAATTCAGCGCTTTAAGCCGTGAAGTATTCACCTTGCGCGACCTTATAAGTCCTATCTTATAAGCCCAACGTACTATTCAACAGAAAGGATTTATAATGGAACGGATTACCATTGAAGCATCCACACCCTATGAAGTAATTATAAAACAGGGCGCACTCCTCAATGTGGCACCCTATGTAGAAGAAGTCAAGAAACCGTGCTCCGTAGTCATCGTGAGCGACGATAAGGTGGCACCGCTTTATCTGCAACCGGTAAAAGAGGCTCTCACAAATGTAGGTTATACTGTACATGAATATATTTTCCCGAACGGTGAAGCGCAGAAAAACTCACATCAACTGATTGATTTAGTTGAATTTCTGGCCGGCAAATCACTCACACGTCGAGATTTACTCATCGCTCTTGGCGGCGGTGTCGTAGGGGACATGGCCGGCTTTGCAGCCGCCACATATTTGCGCGGTATCGACTACATTCAAATGCCTACAAGCCTGTTGGCTGCTGTCGATTCCTCCGTAGGCGGCAAAACAGCCGTCAATCTCAGCGCCGGCAAGAATCTGTGGGGCGCCTTCAAGCAACCAATCCTAGTGTTGTGCGATCCGCAAGCGCTCACCACTCTGCCGGACGAAGAATTTAACAATGGTTGCGGCGAAGTTATAAAATACGGCATGCTGGGCTATCCGGAGCTGCTGGACATGTTGGAAAAAGCACCGCTTACAGCCTCCAGCCAAGCCTATGTGAGCCGCATCATTTCCTTCTGTGTAAAAGCGAAAGCTGCTGTAGTCAGTCAGGACGAGTTGGAAAAAGGCTTGCGCCAGCTGTTAAACTTTGGGCACACGTTCGGGCATGGCATTGAAATGGCCAGTCATTTTACCATTCATCACGGTCACGCCGTCGCTATCGGTATGGCCATTATGATGCGTAGTGCAGTCAAAGAAGGTTTTATTCAACCAACTGAATGTGAACGCTTCCTCAACATCTTAAAGACACATCACTTGCCGACTACAACCGACATTACAGCGGATATTTTATGTGAAGCCGCCTTACACGATAAAAAGAGTCACGGACAAACCATTACTATCGTTCGTCCCGACCGCTGGGGACACTGCGAGCTCGTTACCGTGCCTCACAGCGAACTGCCTCAATACCTTGAAGTATAAAATATGAGGTATAAAATATGAGATATAAAATAATATATATAGCCATATAGTCTGATTCCATCCGTTCGCATAGAACTGTCCATATATTCCGCAAGGAGGTCTTCATGCATCGTATTACTAATTCTGTACCGACCGGTACAATCGGGGCCATTCCCGCTAAAGCACATGCTCACCGTGCGCTCATTGCGGCGGCCCTGAGCACTACACCATCCACATTGCGCATTGCCCACTACTCCAAAGATATTGATGCGACCATCAATTCCTTGCGGGGTCTAGGCGCTCAAATAGAAAAAACAGCCACCGGCGTAACTGTGCAGCCAATTGGTCATCAAGTTTCGGTTGCACCTGCAACTGAAACTGAAACTGCAACTGAAACAGCATCGGCTTCAACTTCCGTGCCCGCATCAGGTTCCACAACTACATCGGCATCCGGCACCTCTGCTCAAACGGCACCGTATATTGATGCGCACGAGTCAGGTACTACCTTGCGTCTCCTTCTTCCTGTAGGCGCCGCCATCGCATCCGATGTGCACGTAACCGCAGCAGGCCGTTTACCGGACCGTCCATTAGAACCGTTAAAAAGCCAAATGGAGGCCCATGGAGTTTCCTTTTCCGCACCAAAACCACCATTTACCATGAGCGGTCATTTACAAGGAGGCCACTTCGAATTGGCCGGCCATATAAGCAGTCAATTTTTCTCCGGCCTTTTATTAGCCGCTCCCTATATGAAGAGCGAAGATATAGATTACTCGAAGTCCGCAGGCCTTGTAAATACAGTAGCATCTTCCGATCAAGCAACTGCTGTTACAATAGAGAGCACCACTCCGCTTCAATCGCGAGATTATGTAAATCTTACCATCAAAGTAATGAAAGATTTCGGCGTAACGGTGAACACGAAAGGCGACGGCTTTTCCGTTCCTCTTCTGGCACAGTATGTAGGCCAAACGGATTATGCCATTGAAGGAGATTGGTCGAACAGTGCCATCTGGCTTGTGGGCGCCGCTTTAACCGGCCAACCACTTACTGTTACCTGCCTGGCTGCCGATTCTGTACAGGCGGACCGCCGCATCATTGATGTAGTTCGTCAGTCCGGTGCCACTGTTGAGTGGGTAAACGCCGTACCTGAAAAAGACGCGAATCACAAGCCTAAGAATAATCTAAACGCGACATCGCAACATACCATCGCTGACTTACTATGCACCGGCAAAGCAACAAAGCCACTTCATGTAGACTTGGAGCAAATGCCCGACCTACTCCCTGTATTGGCCGCTCTCGCCTGTGGCATTGAAGGTAAAAGCGAATTTATAAACGGCGAACGCCTCCGTCTTAAAGAATCGGACCGCCTTGTAGCCGTAACCAATCTGGTCAACGACCTGGGCGGTCACGCATATTGCGTAGGCGATAATCTATATATTGAAGGAACCGGTAGCCTCGAAGGTGGCACCGGTGACTGTTGCAACGACCATCGCCTCGTCATGGCCGGCACGTTAATGGCTCTAATCAGCCGTAACGATGTACAACTTAAAGACAGCGAGGCAATTACCAAATCCTATCCTTTATTTTTCGAACACTGGAACCAATTAGGAGGCAATGCTCATGAGCTCTAATTTCGGTAAAGATCTAAATGTATCCGTATTCGGTGCATCACACGGTCACGCCATCGGCGCCGTAGTAGACGGCTTACCATGCGGCGCGTCCGTTAATATAGAAGAATTAACACGTTTTATGAAACGCCGTGCACCGGGACAAAGTCTCATTGCCACACAGCGTAAAGAACCGGACACACCGGTTTTCATGGCCGGCCTCGTAAACGACCGACTCAGCGGTTCGCCACTGGCTTTTTATATTGAAAATACCAATCAGCGCTCCGCTGACTACAATAACTTGCGCGATGTACCTCGTCCGTCTCACGCCGATTACACGGCCCGCGTCCGCTACGGCGACTACGTTGACCTTCGCGGCGGCGGTCACTTCTCCGCTCGTTTGACGGCACCACTTTGCTGCGCCGGCGGCATCGCCATTCAATTACTGGCGGCCAAAGGTATTCGCGTAGGTGCCCATCTGCGCCAAATCGGTCATATAAAAGACGCCCCTATGGACTATGTAAATCCACCAATGGATGCTATTCATGAGGTAGGTTTTGAAACCTTGGCCATGGTAGACAATCAGTCTCGCCTTAACGCCATTACCTACATCGACGAGTTGCGCCAAAACGGCAACTCCACCGGCGGCATCGTAGAAGTATTCGCCACCGGCATGCCTGTAGGCATCGGCAATCCAAACTTTGACGGTGTGGAAAACCGCATAGCCCGTGCCATTTTCGGTATTCCCGGCGTAAAAGGCATTTCCTTCGGCAGTGGCTTTGACGGCGTTACCGAAACCGGGGCTCAGCAAAATGATCCATTCCGCATCGACGAAGCGGGCATTCACACAACCAGTAATAACAGCGGTGGTATCCAGGGCGGCATCACTAACGGCATGCCATTAGTAGTACAAGTTGCCTTAAAGCCAACCGCTTCCATTTCACTGCATCAAAAAAGTATTAGTTTTTCTGAAAAAAGCAATGTAGATTTACAAATTAAGGGCCGCCACGATCCATGCATCGCCGTACGTGCCGTGCCGATTGTCGAAGCAGTCACAGCCTTAGTTTTACTAGATTTACTATTACCTCACTATGAAACCTTACCGGATAAAAAGGAGCGATAATGATGAGCACGGAACCACACAATCAGGAACCACCCAAGAATGGACAACATACCGCTTCTTTCGGTCTGTTAGGAAAAACATTAGGCCACAGCTACTCGCCCTTAATTCATAAATCCCTGGGCAATGAGGTATACAGCTTATTCGAACGAGAACCAAACGAGTTGGACAACTTCTTCGCTGATCCGGTGCTTCAAGGATTGAATGTAACAATTCCATATAAACAGACAGCCTACCAAGCCTGTGCCGAAGTGTCTGACATCGCCCGACGAATGGGCGGCGTGAACACCATGGTTCGCCGCAAAGACGGTTGGTACGGCCATAATACAGATTACGAAGGATTCATTTACATGGTAAAACGCGCCGGCATCTCCGTATCCGATAAAAAAGTGGTAATCCTTGGCGATGGCGCTACAGCGCACATGGCCCATATGGCCTTAGAGGATCTAGGCGCTCGAGAAATCGTCCATTTATCTCGAAAAACAGAGCCTTTATATAAAGACGCGCCAGTTGTAGGCAAAGGCTCTCAGATTCTAGTGAATACAACACCTGTAGGCATGTATCCGAACTGTCCGGAACAGTTAGTTAACTTAGACGATTTTCCAAATCTGGAAGCCGTAGTCGATGTGATTTATAATCCTTATCGTACGGCACTGCTCATCGACGCAGAAGAGCGAGGCCTCATCACCACTGACGGTCTGCCAATGTTGGTAGGGCAAGCTGTAGGTTCTGCCCGGCTATTTCAAAATAAAGATTTTTCTGATGAAGAAATTGAACAATTAATTCAGCAAATTCGCTATAAACAGGAAAACATCATCCTCATCGGCATGCCCGGTGTAGGTAAGACGACGGTAGGTCGCAAATTAGCCGCCTTATTAAACCGACCTCTCGTCGATTGCGACGCTATCTTTGAAGAGCGCCACGGTCACCCATCCAAATATATCTCCACTCACGGTGAGCCTGACTTCCGCGACAAAGAAACTGCTATATTGCGGGACATGAGCAAAGAAACGGGCCTCATCATCGCCACAGGCGGCGGTGTCATCACAAGACCTGAAAACTATGCACTACTCCGTCAGAATGGCCGACTCTACTGGTTAAAGCGACCTTTAGAAATTCTCGATACAGAAAACCGTGTCTTATCCAACGGTGGTTTAGAGCGTTTGCAAAACCTATACAAAGTGCGTAAACCATTATACGAACACTTCGCACAATGCGAAGTGGACTATGTAACACCGGAAGACGGGGCGCAGCAGATTGCTGATGAATACAACGATCATTATAAGATTTAATTAGAACCTCAATTATGAAATTAAAGTTTAACTATATAATTGACATTTTAGCTGCATATAATTAAAGCCTTAATCCTATAAGCTTGCTCTGATTATGCATTTTGCATAAATCATATATTTTTCAAATTAATCTGTCAGATGTATATATTAAAATCACTAATCAGTTTATATATACATATCTCACAAATAAGTTTTGTAAAGTTTTTGTAAAATTAATGCAAACTTCTATAAGAAAAATGAAATATAAGTTAAAAAATCTACCGAATTACTCCTGATTACACTGTTATCAGATTTTAGTAATTTGGTAGATTTTTTTATAAACAAAATTATAGTCATCAGGTCATCTTACTATGACTATTAAAACCAGTCCTTAACCAACTCATTTTGTATGTACTAAAGTAAGTATTAAACTTAAATAAGTGCCATAAAAAATATTGCAAAATATACTTTATAAGTCTATTATATATTCAATGAATAAACAATGAAGCTAGTAATGTCTCTATGGCAAGAAACATTACTTTGTAAAGAAGCATTACGCCATTTGTATCAAAAGAGAAGTATAGGAGTGTAGTATAGTATGAGCAGCAAAACTATAATTACAAAAAAAAGTTTAAAAAAATCGTCAGTAGCCGTCACAGCTACCGTATTAGCACTTATGAGCGGAGTATCCGTGGTTTCGGCAGAACACCTTGATTTAACTGCTGAGGGAACAACTCATCCGAATAAAGTTTATACAACAGATAAGACATTGACTACTACTATTGGATTTGATAACTATGCTACTAACCAGGCAACGGCAATAGGCATAGGTAACAATGCAACCAGTTGGGGAGACTACGGTGGTATCGCTGTAGGCAGACTCAATAAAGCTTTAGTTGGTGCTGTTTCAGTGGGCTACAACAACTATAGCTCCTCTAAGTCTACTGTAATAGGTATTGATTCACGTGCAGTAGGTGGTATCGCTATCGGTAATAATGCAAGCTCTTCTAAATGGAATGTAAGTGATAAATTTACTGATGTTACTCAGGCGGATTCTGCCATGGCTATTGGTAATAACGCCTCTGCTATTAATGGTATGGCTATTGGCTCCAGCGCAAAGTCTTTCCGTATTGGTACAGCTGTCGGTAATTCTTCTAATGCATTATATGGTGGGGTAGCACTTGGTAGTGGAGCCACTACAGGCAGTGCGGCTTATGACCCTTATCGTGGCGGCGGAGTCGCTTTAGGTCAATATTCCTATGCTAATCGTGCTTCCGGTTTTTATGGATATGTACCGTTAAATGATGAGTGGAACACAACTTTATCTACAAATCCTGACACTATGGCATCTGATATAGCCTTGGCAAATGCAACCGGTAATCAAACTGTCATTAATGGTGTAAATAAATTTTATAGTAATATTTCAGAAGATACCTATAAAGGATGGCAAGATTTACGCAAAGATTATGTTACAAAATTGAAAGCTTATGATGATCAAGTAGCTACAATGACAGCTAAAACTTATGCGACTGAAGCTGATCGTCAAGAGGATTATACAAAATTAAAAGAATTAGATGCAGCAAAAACTACAGCTATCAATACTTTGAGAGCTTATGAAAAAGATAAGGGCATTAGTGAATCTGCTGTAATAGCCAAGGATTCTTTCTTATCCACCTACAAATCCACCTATGGTGCTGTTAGCGTAGGTGCTAATGACAAAACTCGTCAGATTATCAACGTGGCAGCCGGTACGGAAGACACGGATGCGGTTAACGTTGCTCAGTTAAAAACTGTTGCCAACAAAGTAAGCACGATTGATACAACAACTACAACTAACGGTGACAATATCACTAAATTACAAGCCGGTTTTAATGTGGCTGTTGGCGGTACTACAACGAATATCGCTCTTGGTGGTGATACAGCACCTACTATTACCTTTGCCGGAGATGACAATATTAGTGCGGCTATTGATGGTAATAAGATCACATACTCCCTCAACAAAGATGGCATTACTAATACATTAGATGACACTTTTGTTAAGGTTGATGCCAGCAACTTGACCGGTGACACTAACATTAACAACTGGAAAACTGTTTTAGGTATTACTGATGAAGATTTAAGCAAAGCCGGTGCTTGGGAATTACAGGTAAATGGTATTAAAGCAAATGTTATCGGTAAAAACGGCATTGTAAACTTTGCCGATGGTACTAAAACTGCTGTTACTTATAATGCAGATAAAAATGCTGTAGTTGTAGATTTGAATAAAGATACAATCGATCAAATCGACAATAACACTAAAAATATTGCAGACAATACAACTAAGATTACCAATCTTACAGACCGTGTAGACAATATCGACAATTCCATTAAAAACATTGTTAACGGCAAGGGCACTTTAAATGTTGTGGGTGATGAAACTACCGGTGTTAAAGTTGACCAGGTTGATTCCAATGATCCAACTAAAGGTCTTAAAGTAAGTCTTGGTGATACCATTAAAGTTGGTGATATTTCGATTGGCACTAAAGACGGTTCCAGCACTATAACCGGTCTTACTAACACAACTTGGAATCCAGATAATTTCCAAGCTGACCGTGCCGCTACGGAAGGCCAATTAAAAGACGCTTTGGGTCAGGTTAACAGCATGGTAACACCAACTAAAATTACCGGTGACGGCAACATCCAAGTTAAAGAAAACGGCAAAAATGATTTCAGCCTATCCTTGAATAAAGACCTTAAAGTTGAAAATAGCATTTCCGTTGGTGGTAATACTTACATTACCAACGAAGGTATTAACGCCAATAACCAGGTTATTAAAAATGTGGGCGAATCTGAATTAGTATCCGGCTCTCATGATGCCGCTACTGTTAACCAGGTAGTAACTGTTCGCGATGATTTACAAAAATCTATCGATAGCGTGGCTTCTGAAACTATGAACAACAATGAACAAATTTCCCGCTTGGGCACTGATTTGAACAAAGTGGCTGCCGGTGCTGCTGCATTAGCCGCTTTACATCCATTAGATTTTGATTCTAATGAAAAATTGACCTTTGCCGTTGGCATGGGCGCTTATAAGAGCGAAACAGCCGCTGCTGTCGGTGCATTCTATCGTCCTAACAACGACATTATGTTCAACTTTGCTACTGCTGTAGGTAATAACGATAACATGTATAATGCAGGCATTTCCTTCAAATTCGGCGAATCTTCCCCATATAACAATATGAGTAAGACCGAAATGGCTAATAAATTAGAAGCACAAGATAAGAACATTGCTTCCTTACAAGCTGACAATGACGAATTAAAAGCTCGCTTAGCTAAACTAGAAGCAGCCATTGCTAAATAGCAGATTAATAAAAGGAGCCTTATAAATAGGCTCCTTTTATTTTATTAACTATTATATTGCTTACTAATTGTTACCCTCCATTTATATAATGAATTAACCTAGTCCTATAGCTTCAAAAGGAATAGTATTAAAATAATATTTACAATTTACAGATTTAATATAATTTAGCATATCCCTGTACTCTTCATTAGCTTTATTTTTAAACCAGTCGTTGAAAATAAAAATATATTCAACATAAAAATTTATAGGATTGCATAACTTTTCATACTCTTTCTTCATAAAATCACAGTTAGCAGGTTTTACGTCTGTAGAACCTGCTTTATCTTGATATTTTTTTTCGATTATATAAACAGTACGATTTATAAAATTCACAAAGCATTCATCAGGAAGCCATCTTTTTGAATTATATTCTTTGTAATCTATCCCATGCATTTCCAAAAAAACAGTATAAAAGTTATATTTATTAACAGATAATCCAATTTGATAGCCATTATATAATACTTGATGCTCTGATGTAACTATATATCCTTTTTCTTCTAATGCATCATTTAGAGATGTATCTCGTTCGAAACGAAGACCATTAAAATTAGTATTAGCTCCACCACCAAATCTATTAGGCTTTCTTGCCATTTTTTTATTCCCCTCCCCAATAAATCACTTTAACTAGCTTTAGAGTTTAAACTCTAATTTTCCTCCAAGCTTTAACTATTCTATCGATTAATTATACAGTATTTTTTCATTCATTAACACCTCGCTCGAAATAATATCAGTGAATTTCAAGGTAGACTTTTAAATTATTCAATAGTATGATTTAGATAAATACACATATAAAGGAGGTGTAACAAATAGAATTAAGACCTACCGTTTTTTATCCGGAGCAAACAACACTCTGGTCATTTCCCAATAGAGGTAGATGGGCTACACATTCAGGACAATATCGAGGAAATTGGTCTCCTTATATTCCAAGAAATTTAATCCTTCGATACTCTAAGCAAGGCGAGTGGGTATTAGATCAGTTTCTAGGAAGCGGCACTACATTGATTGAGGCTAAGTTACTTAATCGTAATGCTATTGGCATAGATATTAATCATCAAGCACTTAACCGTTCTAAAAAAAACCTTACCTTTAAATTCCAATCTAAGTCAAAAATCTTTTTACGCCATGGTGATGCTACAAATTTATCCTTTATTCAAGATAACAAAATTGACTTTATATGTACCCATCCACCTTATGCTAATATTATTAAATATAGTCACAATATTGAAAATGATATTTCATTATTAAATCTAAATGATTTTTTAACTGCATTAAACAGTGTTGCCTTAGAGTCCTATAGAGTTTTGAAGAAAAACAAATTTTGTGCGGTTATGATTGGCGATATACGAAAAAATGGAAATGTAATTCCATTAGGGTTTAAAACATTAAATATATTCATGAATTCAGGCTTTAGTTTAAAAGAAATTATTATTAAAGAACAACATCATTGTAGAGGTAGTAAAAAATGGGAGTTATTAAATAAAAATTTTTTAATGTTAGCCCATGAGTATATTTTTGTTTTTTATAAATAATAATTAATTACACCTCGACTAAGAATTATTGTATTAAGCGACTCAATCTCGTATAATTAAAAAGATAGCCAGTATAGAAAGAGGAGCAAAAATGACGAATAAAAAGATAGTGCCATTTGTTAAATGGGCTGGTGGGAAAAGACAATTGCTCGATAAAATATTAGAAAGACTGCCTCACTCATATAATAGCTATTATGAACCTTTTATAGGTGGTGGCGCGGTTTTATTTGAGTTACAACCCCAAAAAGCAATCATCAATGATATAAACAAAGCATTAATCAATACATATAGAATTATAGAGAGTTCTCCTAACGAGTTCATTCAATCAGTTCAAAAATTAGATTCGAATATCCTAGAAGATGGAAAAGAGTATTACTACGCCTTAAGAGATCACTATAATGACAAGTTAATGAAAAGTGAATTTGATATTGAACTCGCAGCATTGTTTGTTTTTATAAATAAACACTGCTTTAATGGCCTTTATCGTGTCAATGGTAAAGGGCTATTTAACGTACCATATAATAATAGTAAAAGAAGCTCTATTGATATAGAGTCAATTCTTCTCGTCTCAAACTTTTTAAAAAATGTCACTATTTTGCAAGGTGACTTTGAAGATGCTTGTAGCAATGCCAAAAAAGATGATTTTATTTTCTTCGATAGTCCTTATGCCCCTTTAAATCCCACTTCTTTTGAGTCGTATACAAAGGAAGGCTTTGATATAGAAAGTCATACGCGATTAGCTAAACTCTTCGATAAACTCACTGCTAAAGGATGTTATTGTATGCTTACCAATCATAATACTCAGTTTATCAATGAATTATATGGTAATAAAGGATATAAAATTGATGTTATTAGCGTTAAAAGATCTATTAATTCAGATTCCTCAAAACGAACAGGAGAAGAAGTAATCATCTGTAATTACTAGGAGGTAATGTTTTGAATCGACTATTGAGTAAAAAGCAACCATACTTTTATGAGAGCAACAATGCTCAACTTATTCATGGGGATTCACTTAAACTACTCTCAAAATTCAAACCAGAAAGTATAGATATGATTTTTGCAGATCCACCATACTTCTTAAGTAATGATGGTATTACATGCCAAGGTGGCAAAATGGTGTCTGTTAATAAAGGGCTTTGGGATAAAATTGATGGTAATATAACATCTATCGCTGATAAACACAAATTTAATCGTCGATGGATACGACAATGTAAACGCATATTAAAACCTAATGGGAGCATATGGATTTCTGGAACACTCCATAATATTTATTCTATAGGTATGGCACTTGAACAAGAAGGATATAAAATAATTAATAATATTACTTGGCAAAAAACAAATCCTCCTCCTAATCTTGCTTGTAGATGTTTCACACACTCTACGGAAACAATATTATGGGCACAAAAAGCTGATAAAAAATCACGTCATTATTTCAATTACGAATTAATGAAAGAAAAAAATGGTGGAAAGCAAATGAAAGATGTTTGGACAGGTAGCCTTACTAAACAATCTGAAAAAAAGGCAGGAAAACACCCAACTCAAAAACCGGAATATCTGTTAGAGCAAATTATTTTATCTTCAACGGAACTTAACAATACTGTATTAGATCCATTTTGTGGATCTGGTACAACAGGAGTAGTAGCTAATCGCTATAACCGAAACTTTATTGGAATCGATTTGAATCTTGACTATTTAACAATTACTAAACAAAGATTGGAGTGGGAAAATAATGGGGTATAGAGATTTTGACGAGTGGTTGGGAAATTTTAGGCCAAGTATTGCTAACTATAATTATTATATTGACTTTAATAAGGTCATAAAAAATGTTGAAAAAGTAAAAGTCGAATTAAATATCTTAAATTCCCTCATTAATTCCCCAAATATTGAAGATGAATTTGAGCTCATTATCAGCAGATATCCCGAGACATTACGATGTATTCCATTGCTTTTAGCTGTAAGAAGCAATGAAATATATGCACGAGATGAAGATGGTGATTTTTGCTATAATTTTAAAACCAAGAATTACAATGTTTCTCAGTATAAAGAATTTATGCGAAAAACTGGATTATTTGATATGCTAGAAAACCATATTGTAAATAACTTAGTTGACTACGCATTAGGTATTGAAACCGGTCTCGACTCAAATGGCCGAAAAAATAGAGGTGGCCATCTAATGGAAGATTTAGTAGAAACTTTTATTATAGATGCCGGATTCATAAAAAATAAATCGTACTTTAAGGAAATGTATTTAAGAG
Organism: Veillonella sp.; assembly: GCF_018364065.1. Lineage (GTDB taxonomy): Bacteria > Bacillota > Negativicutes > Veillonellales > Veillonellaceae > Veillonella_A. Next base: position 6,944 of record NZ_JAGZMO010000003.1, on the reverse strand, counting down.
CAATTGAAAGAAAATGGAATATAGATTTATCTGCCCTCTCTAATAAAGGAAAAGCTGCAAAGCGATTTGACTACGTAATTAAAACAGATTCAATGATTTATGCGATAGAGACCAACTTCTATGGCTCAAATGGTTCAAAATTAAATGAAACAGCTAGAAGCTATAAGATGATTTCTCAAGAAGCTGATACAATAGATGGATTTACATTTGTTTGGTTTACAGATGGTATCGGTTGGAAAAGTGCAAAAGAAAATCTTAGAGAAACCTTTGATGTTATGGATAACATATATAGCATTGATGATATGGAAAAGGGCATTATGAATAAACTTTTTATTTAGCTTAAAATGATATTATTATAAGAAAAACCGCAAGAACATAGTTCTTGCGGTCTTTTCTATTATACTATTTCTTAATGCTTTATGCTCCAGCCTTAGCCGCTTTAAATTTCTTAATCATTTCATCGGCTACTTCCATGCAGTCTCCAACGATGCCATAGTCACATACTTTGAAGATGGACGCTTCTGGATCATTGTTAACGGCGATGATTAAATCAGAACCTGTAATACCTGCTGTATGCTGAATAGCACCGGAAATACCGAAGGCAATGTACAGTTTAGGGGCGATTGTTTTACCGGTCTGACCGATTTGTCGACCCAATTCATACCAACCTTTTTCTACGATTGGACGAGTAACGCCTACAACACCGCCAAGCACTTCCGCCAATTCTTCAAGCTTTTTAAAGTTTGCCGGATTACCTACACCGCGGCCGCCGGCCACAATGATTTCTGCTTCTTCAATATTGATGTCGTTTTTATCAATATTAATCATTTCTACGAAACGATTGCGAATATCTTTTATATCCAGCGCCACATCTTCCTTCGTAATCGTGCCTTTTCGAGATGTATCGCGTTCCGGCATTTTAAATACATTAGGTCGAACGGAGCCCATCTGTGGACGATGTTCCGGACAAATAATTTCCGCCAAAATGTTACCGCCCAAAGCCGGTCTTGTCCAGTCAACCAAGCGATCCGCTTCGTTAACAGATAAAATCGTACAGTCCGCAACAACGCCGTTTTTCATGCGACCCGAAATACGCGGAGCCAAGTCACGGCCGTCATTAGTGGCACCAATGAGGATAACGTTTGGTTTATTATGGGCAAAGAAATCGGTAATAACCTTTGTATATCCGTCAGTTGTATAGCGAGCGAGAAGCGGATGTTCAAAAACATGCACAAAATCAGAACCGTATTCCACCAGACTCTGTGCTTCCTGCGCAACACTTTCACCTAAAATCAATGTATGTACGTCTTCATTAAGCTGATCCGCAATCAGGCGCGCCTGACCGATAAGTTCATAGGTTACTTTACGCACTTGGCCATTGAAGCAGTCAGCAATTACATATACACCTTTGTAATCTTCAAACACGTGAATCCCTCCTTACGCTCTTACAACAGCTCTCGCTTAGTCAACACATCTACAATGGTAGTCACTGATTCAGCCGCACCATTCGTCAACATAGTGCCTGCAGAACGCATAGGAGGACTGTATACTTTACGAACTCGCGTTGGCGACCCTTTAAGACCTAAACGAGTCGGATCCGTTTCCATATCCTTAGCTGTAATTTGTTTAATTTCATAGTTAAATGCGCGGATAGAGTTTAATAAGGTTGGATAGCGCGGTTCATTGAGCGCTTTCACGGCCGTAATAAGAAGCGGCATATCTGTGTCGAGTACTTCAAAGCCTTCTTCGTGCTCACGATGCGTGCGCACATAGCCGTCTTCCACTTTAATATCACATACGTAAGTTACTTGTGGAATTCCCAATTCTTCCGCAATTTGCGGACCAACCTGAGCCGTATCACCATCGATAGCCTGTTTGCCGCAGAAAATCATGTCGAACGGTTTCCCTTGATCTTGCTGCACCTTTTCAATGGCCTTCGCAATTGTATAACTGGTGGCCAATGTATCGGCCCCGGCAAAGGCACGGTCTGTAATCAGATATGCTTCATCAGCACCTAAGGATACACATTCACGCAATGCTACCTGCGCCTGTGGCGGCCCCATGGTAATAACGGATACACGAGTACCGGGATGTAAGTCTTTCACCTTTAACGCCGCTTCCAACGCATTCATGTCAAAGGGATTTACGATACTTGGTAAACCTGTACGAATCAATGTATTTGTTTCAGGATCTAACTTAATTTCTGATGTATCCGGCACCTGCTTAATACATACCAGTAATTCCATAATTTGCCTCCCTATTAACCTTGACGAAATTCAATGCCCTTTGTGTCATCAGGGTATTCCCATTTAGTCACAATTGTATGTCCGCAGAGCACGCGGCATGTACCGCATTCTACACAACCTGCGTAATCAAATGCCAATGTGCCGTCATCATTAAGAGTATACAGACCAACAGGACAGGCATTTACAAGCTTCATCTTTTCCTTCATGTCCGGATAGTCATGAATGATTTCAATATGAGGATGACCTTCATTTACATAGTATTTATTAACGCCTAATTTTTCTTCTAAATTACTCATAGAGCACGACCTCCTTTAAGCATATCCACGGCCAAGTTAATAAGCCCTACGCCGTTTACGCGCTTAATAAGCTTAGGCACGAGCGACTTGGCACCTTCACCGTTAACTGTAAATACATCATGCATAATACCGTTAACCATGCCAGGATATTTTTTGAAGATACGTGGATTATTAAGGAATTCAGGGAAATAACGATAATGTTTCATATCTTTTCCAACGAAACTGTTATTAATTAAAATGTCATAATAACGCATAGCTCCGGCGGAGAAGTCATTCAATTGTTTTGCCTTGATTACTGCATCAGCGGCGTACATACCGGATGCAATGGCAAAGTCCATACCGCGCACAGTATAACCCATATTGATACAGAAACCGGCCGCATCGCCTACAATGGCAAAACCGTCACCACTCAATGTGCTGACAGATTTATAACCGGATTCAGGAACCATATGACCACTGCGTTCTACTAATTTACCGCCTTTAATCAGACGTGCCACCGTCGGATAAGCCATAAATTCATTCATCATGTCTTCAATGGTTGCATCGGATTCGCCAATGTGTTCTAAGCCAACTACAATGCCAAGGGACAGGCTGTCTTTATTAGTATATATGAAACCGCCGCCCATGAGGCCGTGAGTAATATCACCCATAAACAACCAGGATAAACCTTCGTTACCTGTAAGGCCCAAACGATCTTCTAAAACGCCTTTATTAAAGGTATATACTTCTTTTGCACTGACTGCTACGTCATGAACTGTGATTGGTTTACGAAGACCTGCGCGTTCAGCCAACAGGGAGTTAACGCCATCCGCCAAGATAACTACATCCGCTTCCATAGTATCTTTGCCACAACGTACGCCGGTTACTTTACCGCCGGACATTAGCAAATCAGTTACCTGAACGCGGTTAACCACTACAGCACCCGCTTTAGCTGCTTCGTCTACCATCCATTTATCAAATTTGGAGCGAAGCACAACATACGATTCATCCTTCGCTTCACTCGGTTTAGCTTCATACTCTACCGTTGTCGCCTTACCGCCCTCTAAAATAGAAATTCGTTCTTTTGTTACAAATCGTTCCAATGGGGCTTTCGTCCGAAAATCGGGCATTAATTCTTCCAGTGAGTGCGTATAAATACGACCGCCGGTCATATTCTTAGCTCCACCATAACTACCGCGCTCTATTAAGAGCACTTTGACGCCAGCTTTGGCCATTCGATAAGCAGCAGCTGCGCCTGCCATACCGCCACCTACGACAATTGCTTCAAATCGTTCCATGCTTACTCTCCTTAGAATGTAGAAAGAAACCATTACCTTTATAAAAACAATCACATTATTAACAATCCAACGAATAAACAAGTTAATGCAACCATTTTCATATAATTTTGAACCTGTAAGCTTACTTTTTACGGTAAACTGCACAGATATGTTCATTTTTACAGAAAGATTCTGCTTACATTATAATATATTCGAAGTGGATAATAGAAATACCTTCTTATCATGTATTGATATATTCTATAGTTACGCCATTTGAGCATAAAATAAGGGACAGGTCAGAACCTGTCCCTAGTTTATGTTTTTTAATAATAGTAAATTTATAATATGTTTTAGACCAATTTGTCCTTCTTAGACTCTCACAGTCTAAAAAAAGCATTCCTACTGAATTCATGCATCCATTTCATTTTTATATGGACAACTTTTGTCCATGCCGGGACTTTATTTGAATTCACTCTTTCATTAATAAAGGAACTGTATACGATCCATGTGGCATGAGGATAATTGGTGCATCAGCGCCTAGTTTTTCATCAGCAATTTTTAATGCTTCTTCTACGGAATGTACCGGTGTAAAGAAAGCTTCCTTCGCGTAATCATCCGGTAACGCAGACAATAACATAAAATCAGCACGCTTCATCAAACGTGTTACTGCATAGGCTTTATGTCGACCAATTTGGAAATCCTGACGTACATATTCTTCAATGGATTGAATGGAATGATGCGTATGTACAGTTTCATCGAAAATAGCAGAGCCCGAACCTTCGCGGCATTCGGCCAATAGAATAATCACACCGCCCGGTGCCACCGCTTTTACTGCATTATCCATTGTCTTTTGCATCTGGTAAATATTAATATCCTTCGGATAACCGCCGGTTGAGGCAATAACAATCGGCGCCAATACTGTAATTGGCACGCCATTCTGTTTATTTACAAAGTCACAGGCCGCTTTATGTGCAGTAATATAATTACCTGCAAAAACACCGGTAAATTCTTTTTCACCATTCAATACTACATTTAACAGGAATGTCGGTGGGCAAAGAGCTACACCTTCCATCTGATCATCGTAAATCGGATTGCCTTCCAATTCACCAATAGCAGCGCGGTCATCCAGCATTAAACTATGATTCTTGCGAATCGTTTCGTACGACGCTACGCCAGGTAAAATTGCCTTGCGACCGCCGCCAAAACCTGCAAAGAAATGATGTACTACAGAGCCGGTACAAATGATATGATCCGCCTCTACCACGTGGCGATTTAATTCCACCGGCGTGCCGAAAGAAGTGGTTCCTATGTACACGAAATCCTCAGATTTTTTTGCATTGGAGTTAATGAGCGTAATCCGCTTAGCAACTTCAGGACTTACTTCCTTAGCCATTTCGTCCGGTGTCATGTCTCGATGAGTACCTAAAGCGAACACAATTTTAATATGGTCATCAGCGACGCCTATTTCGTTCAAATAATTGATGAGAAGGGGCATAAATACGTGTGTATTGGCAAGGCGCGTCGTATCATTAGCAATAATTGCCACCGTTTCACCGGCTTTAATCAACTCACGCAACGGTTTAGAGTCAATCGGATTGTCCAACGCCTCTAAAATGGCACTCTCCGGATCAGGAAGCACCGGTGTCTCCGCCATGTGCAAATCCCCGATAACACGTTTTTCATCCAAGAAAAAATCAATGAAACCATCGCCATAATGAAATGAGTATGTCTTCATACCATAACCTCCTTACATTATTCCTTACATTAATAAAAATCGTCTTTTTTTAATCAATTTTTATTAATCAATGACCTTTAATATATCATTAAGTTTAGTCACTTCTATCTGTCCGGGCGCAGACGCCTGTTTTGCAGCACCAAATGTCATGGCATTACCGAAAACACTTCCGCAAATTCGACTAACAATCCCTAATTTACCCATGGACATAGTAATAATAGGTTCATCCGGATACTGCCTCTTAACCATTTCTGTAGCTCCTAATAATGTAAGTACATCTTCAGGTGTATTAGGCATACAGGCCAATTTAGCAATATCAGCGCCGGCCTTTTTCATACCTACAAGACGTTCTATAATCTCCTCAGCGGCCGGCGTCTTATCAAAGTCATGATTACTCATCACCACAGTTACACCATGCTCTTTGGCTAATTTAACCGTATTTTTCATAGCCTCTTGATCAAAGAAATACTCTATATCAATAGCGTCTGCATAGCGGGAAAGAATCACTGCCTCTAATAGTGAAAAATAATCTTTAGATATTATTTCCGCTTCGCCACCTTCATTCTTCGTGCGCCATGTAAAAAGCAAACCTTTATTATTATTAAGCTTAGGTCGAAGTTGGGCCAATAATCCAAGTATCTTTTCAATCGAGTCATTACCATCAAAGTAGTCTATACGTAACTCTGCCACATCAAAGGGCTTATCAAGCAAATACTTACATTCCTCAAGCAAAGCCTCTACAGTCTTGCCAACAAGAGGCACACATATCTTCGTTCGCCCATCCCCTAAAACAACCGGACCAATACTTACCATTTATACCCTCTCATTCCCTAATCTATAAGAATAAATAAATCTCGTAATAGTATCTTTAATTTACTATACCTTATTTATGGAATTAATACTAATATTATTTAGTATACGGGCAGTTTGTAGCGTTGGATGAAGCAGCCTGACGAGATACGGGGTAACTCATCAATAAAAGAAAAAGGCCTCTCGGCTCACCGCCTTGCTTCGCTCGCTACATTAATTCATCATAGTATACACTAAGATCCAAATTGCTTTGCAACTTCCTGCTCAGTGGCTGTGGATTTCGCTTCGCGAAATCTTACGCCATGAGCTAAGAGATTCGCACCTATTTGTGCGTCGCACTGCTCCTTCAAATAGGGCTCACTACTTATCCCTGGCCGCTATTGTACTTTTTCCATTGTTGGCACATCGTGGTAAGTTGGCTGGAATCAGCCTGACGAGATACGGAGTAGCTCGTCAATAAAAGAAAAAGGCCATACCCATTCGGGTATGACCTTTTCTTTTAATCAATCAGCAACTTCCTATCCTTCCGGGCCGCTTCCAGCCAAGTACTTTCGGCGTTTACGAGCTTAACTACTGTGTTCGAGATGGGAACAGGTGGAGC
>NZ_JAGZMO010000005.1 GCF_018364065.1 Veillonella sp. | reverse complement strand
CTCCACCTGTTCCCATCTCGAACACAGTAGTTAAGCTCGTAAACGCCGAAAGTACTTGGCTGGAAGCGGCCCGGAAGGATAGGAAGTTGCTGATTGATAAAATAAAACGGTCATACCGAAAGGTATGGCCGTTTTTATTTTACTGATGTGCCACTACGTGCCCCATCAGGTCGCTTCCAGCCAACTTACCACGATGTGACAACAATGGAAAAAGCACAATAGCGGCCAGGGATAAATAGCGAACATGCTTTAAAGGAACGAAGTGACGCATAAAGCATTGTGAGTCTTTTAGCTCATGGCGTAAGATTTCGCGTAGCGAAATCCACAGCCACTGAGCAGGAAGTTGTTGATACACAACACTTCCTATCCTTTACCGAGATACGAAGTATCTCATCAAGGTCGCTTCCAGCCAATTTACCACGATGTGACAACAATGGAAGAAGTACAATAGCGGCCAGGGATAAGTAGTGAGCCCTATTTGAAGGAGCCTTGCGACGCGCAAATATGTGCGATAAGTAGAGAACTGACTTTATAGGACTAAAAGGACGCATAAAGTCAGTGAATCACTTAGGTCGGCCCATAAAGATTTACGAAGTAAATCCTGTTGGCCGAGCAGAGACCTTTAACTCAGCCCGTAAGATTCTTCACAGAAGAATCCACAGGGATGAACGGAAAACTTCTGCAAGTAGAGTCGAACGTAAGTAGAAATCCACAGCCACTGAGCAGGAAGTTGCTGACACACAACACTTCCTATCCTTCATAAGTTATAACAAATCTACAGAGATGAAAAGGAAGTTGCAAAGCAATTTGGATCTTAGCGCATACAAACGAATTAATGCAGAGAGCATAGCAATTAGAGGCATTATATAGCATTTATTACTCAAATAAGTATAAGTCAAAGGGAAGAAGGCTTTGGACTATGAAACCACGCTCTAGTGTAATTTAAAGCGTTGTATTGGTGTGTTTAAATTAATAGAATCCATAGTGATATCAATACGTTATATATAAGATTTTGAATAGACGTTCGAATCTTAATACGGATTGATATTTGCTATGGATTTTTTTGTTTAATTTCCGATTCTAATTTATTGAAATTTAATGTTATATTTATACAATTAATATTTAATATTATTCATATTCAAAATGAATAGTGATAATAATCATAAAATATTTTGAATATTATAATTAAAAAAATACCTAAAATACTAAGTAAAATTCAAATTAAAAATATTATATTAACAAAATATTATGATTATTGAAATTTATAATGAGAATATCTTGAATTTTTATATCAAATTAATGAATTATAAACTAAACGTTTTGAAAAAACAAATTTACATTATTCGATATAAATGATACACTTAAATTAATTCATATAATACTCATAAGAGGATAAATGTTATTAATCATTAATTAATCATTATGGTGTAGGAAATACGGGAATATCCAATTAAATCAGTACGTTTATGCAGTATAGATTATATTGGAATATTTTTTTGTCTAATTTCACGTTTAATTTTATCTTCATTTAATAAAGGTGGATTTTACATTAAAAAATAGCTAAAACTCAAACGTTTATCAATATTATCGTAAAATTTTATGCACAGCTAATCAATAATTTTAGCGTGTAGTCGCCATTATTATTGGAATTGATTAATTAATATGTTCCTTGTGAAATTAAACAAGTTTTTGAGGTGTAAATCTAACAGGTATACATTTAAAAGTAGACTATTTTACTATTCTATTGATTAATTATGAATTATCTTTTTTGTTTTTTAGAGCTTGTTAAGTAAAATTTTAAAAGAATTAGTTTCTTACATTTTAAGCAGTTTTAATGGCTTCTGTTATTTGTCATTAAAGGGAGGTAAAATCTTTTATGAACAAGATTTACAAGGTAGTTTGGAGCAAAGTAAGAAATGCTTACGTAGTTGTTTCGGAAATTGCGAAAAGTCACAGTAAAAACAAATCGCAATCCGGCACAAAAGTAGCTAATGGTTTACTTCGTGCAGCCGTAGTAGCCAGTTTAGTTCTAGGAGGGGCGTTCTTTAATCCTATATCTGTAGATGCTACTAATGCTTGGGGCGCAAGACTTAATCCGGATAACGATAATACATCCGTAGGTGGCACAGCGACAGCCAACGGAGCCGGTGCTGTAGCCTTGGGGACAGCCAAAGCTACCGGTGCGGATTCGCTTGCACTTGGTACTGATTCATCTGCGACAGGTACAGAAACGATTGCTATTGGCGGAGCTACCGTACAGGCTGATTATGGCATCGCTATCGGTCAAGGCAGTGTTACCGGTGGTGTTTATTCCGGTACTGGGGCGATAGTAGGTACAGCGTATAATGTAGTTGCTATTGGACTCAATGCAACAGCATATGGTCGTAACGACGTTGTAATTGGTGCTAATCAGAACGCCATGACGCCGACATTTGCTCCGTCGGAAGATACTCCAGAAGGAACAGGTCTTAGTTCGGCTCAGGGCGGACGTGTAATGATTGGCCATGACAATATTGCTTACGGTCGTTCTGGTAACTCGGTTATTGTAGGCTCTAACAACCGATCAAATGCTGTTCATGGTATCGCTATTGGTCAGAATGCGTACGCCGGTCAACCTGATGGGAGTACGCTTGCTTATGAAAATACCATGTCTATCGGGACTAACACTCGTTCGTACTCAACGGATACAATTGCTATGGGTAATAATGCGGTTGCCGGTAATACGGATACCACTAAGACTTCGTATGATGGTAATGGTCAAGCTGCGGCAGCCATAGGTTCAGGGGCTAAAGCAACTTCATTCCACACCGTAGCTGTTGGTGCTACCAGCCAGGCAACTGATATCAGTGCTACCGCTATCGGTGATAATGCCCTTGCAAGTGCGGTGAGTACTACCGCAGTTGGTAACAGTGCTCAGGCTACGTCCATAGGTTCTCTTGCTGCCGGTGCAGCTGCACTCGCCAATAATCAATACACTATTGCCTTAGGTAATAGTGCTCAAGCAACTAACTTGCGTGCTATGGCTGTCGGCTATGGTGCTGTAGCTAGTGGCGGCGGTGCTATTGCGTTAGGTAGAACTTCTCAAGCAACCGCTTCTTATGCCACTTCGATGGGTTATGAAAACACTGCTAGTGGTGCCAGCTCATTATCTGTTGGTTATCATACATATGCGTACGGTACAAGAAGTATTGCTATCGGTAGAGAGGCTGTTTCAGGGCTTGCAAGTACCGGACAAGATACGATTGCTATTGGTTCATATTCTAATACACAGGCTGCAAATACAATAGCCATAGGTAATACCGCGACTACTGATTCATCGGCAACTGGAGCTATAGCGATTGGTAATACGGCAACTGCTAATGTGGCAGGTAGTGTGGCTATTGGTTCCGGGTCTTCTACTACTCGTGCAACTGATACGACCAGCCAAGGTTGGAATAATCAGGATAGTACTTGGAGCAGTTGGCTTTCCACTAAAGGTAATGCCGGTACAACTAGTGGCGGCGTTTGGAATAGCACGGCCGGTGTTGTTTCCATTGGTACTGACGGTGCCAGCGGTGCTGCGACAACGCGTAAACTTACCGGTTTAGCTGCCGGTCAGTATGATACAGATGCCGTAAATATGAAACAGTGGACTAATACCATGCTCGCTACTACCGGTGACTTTAAAGATAGCAGCTATACGACCACTTATGGCTCTGATGGAGTTCCACGTACGGCTACCAAGCTTTTAAATCAATCGTTGAAAATTACAGGCGGTGTAGACAATACGTTGTACTACCAGTCTGATTTTGCGACACAGCCTAATATTGCGGCAGTTATTAGCGATAACACGGTTACCCTTCGTTTAAATAAATCGCTTCGCGGTTTGGAAGCTATCTATCTGACTAATCCGACTACAGGTAATGCTACAACGCTTACCGGTAATGGCATTACCATTAGACCTTCATCTGGTTCTAATGTAACATTGACCACAGCCGGTCTTAATAATGGTGGGAATAAGATTACTAACGTTGCCGCTGGTACGGCCGGCACAGATGGTGTTAACGTAACTCAATTAAATCAAGCTATTGCCGGTGTTAGCACAGGATCAGGTACGACAACCACAGTTACAGTTGAAGGCGGTACGGTAGCCGGTACAGGTGGCACATATACAGGCAATAACTTACAAATTACATCTACTACAGGTACAAACTCGACAACGTATGATCTCAAACTTGCGGATAAAGTTACTTTAGGTAGCAGCGGTACAAGTGGTACGAATGGTTCACTTACCGTTAATGGTACCGGCGGTTCTTCTGTAGCCGTTGATGGCGCAACCGGTTCTGTTGCCTTAACCGGTACAGACGGTTCTACAGCTACTATTGCAGCAGGTCCTGCAGCTAACGATGTAAACGGTAATTCTATTAACCGTATTACAGCTGGTGGTGCGACTGTGGCAACGCTGAATGACGGTATGGTATATACCGGTGACACAGGTTCTGCTGCTGTTAAATTAAATAAAACGGTAAATATTGTTGGTGGTGAAACTGATTCCACTAAATTATCTACTGATAATAATATCGGCATTGTGGCCGCTCAAGATGGTGACAATGGTAAATTAACTGTTCGTTTGGCTAAAGATATTACGGGCTTAAATACCGTAGAAGCCGGTGATGCTGTATTGGGTAATCAAGGTGTTGTAACAGCCGGTGGAACAGCACAGGATGGTAGTTATGTAACCGGCTTAGACAATACAAGCTGGAATGTAACGAATCCGGATATCGTAACCGGCCGTGCTGCAACTGAAGATCAATTGAAAACCGTAAGTGATGCAGTAGTTGCTGTTACTGATGGTACTAGTGCGAATGCAACCGGTGGTTTCGGTTTAACTGACGACAGCGGTACAGCTGTAAAACAAGACCTTGGTAAGACAATTCAAATTGCCGGTGATGGTAATGTTAAAACGACAGCTGATACTGCCAACGGTAAAATTACTGTAGGTTTAAGTAATACTATCGGTATCGGTACAAGTGGTAGTGAAAACGGTACTGTCACTGTTAATGGTGCTGACGGATCGGCTGTTGCTATTAACGGTGCTGACGGTTCTATTTCCCTTAATACCGGTTCTGGTTCTCCAATTACAATTCAAGCCGGTTCCAGTGTAAACGATGTAACAGGTACTCCTGTTAACCGTATTACTGTAGGCGGTCAAACCGTAGCTACTATGAATGACGGTATGAAGTACGGTGGTGACTTCGGTACAGTTTCCAATGTAAAACTCAACAATCAAGTTGATGTGAAAGGCGAAGCAACAACTGAAGCTGACTTAACTACCGGTAACATTGGTGTAGTTTCCAGCCAAGCCGGTGACAATGGGTTATTGGTTGTTAAATTAAATAAAGATATCAACTTAGGCTCTACCGGTTCTGTAACTATGGGTAACACCGTAGTTAATAACAGCGGTTTAACCATCACCGGTGGTCCGTCTGTGACCGGTAGCGGTATTGATGCGGGTAGCAAGCAGATTACTAACGTTGCTGCCGGTGTCAACGATACGGATGCCGTTAACGTAAAACAGTTAGAGGATCGAATCGGCGGAATCACCGGTGGTTCCGGTAAAACAACTAATCTCACTGTTGATGGCGGCACGGCAGCTCCGACCGATGGTACTTATGCAGGAAGTAATTTACAAGTAACTGCAACTGAAGGCACTGCCAGCACGACTTATGACTTGAAACTTGCGGATAACGTAACCTTAGGTAGCACAGGCGACAGTGGTGTAGACGGTTCGCTTACTGTTAACGGTAAGGACGGAGAATCCGTTGCTATCAACGGTGCCGATGGCTCTATCGCATTAAAAGGTACTGACGGTTCTACTGCTACGATTGCAGCAGGCCCTGCAGCAAACGATGTAAACGGTAATTCTATTAACCGTGTTACAGTAGGTGGTGCTACTGTTGCTACCCTGGATGACGGTATGGTTTATACCGGTGATACAGGTTCTGCCGCCGTTAAATTGAATAAAACAGTAAATATTGTTGGCGGCGAAACAGATGCTTCCAAATTATCTACCGACAATAATATTGGTATTGTTGCGGCTCAAGATGGCGACAATGGTAAATTGACGGTTCGTTTGGCTAAGGACATTACCGGTTTGAATACAGTAACAGCCGGCGATGCTACTATCGGTAATCAGACTGAAACCACGGCTAGTGGCGTTGCTCAAACAGGTAGCTATGTAACCGGTTTAGACAACACAAGCTGGAATGTAACTAATCCGGATATTGTAACCGGTCGTGCAGCTACAGAAGATCAACTCAAAACTGTAAGTGATGCAATTATAGATGGTACTAGCGAAAACGCAGTCGGTGGTTTCGGCTTAACTGATGACAGCGGTACAGCAGTTAAACAAGACCTTGGTAAGACAATTCAAATTGCCGGTGACGGTAATGTTACAACTACGGCTGCAGACGGCAAACTTACCGTAGGCTTAAGCAATACGATTGCACTTGGTGAAAAAGCAAGTGAAGACGGCACTACGGAAGGCGCAGATAGCTCTATTACTGTTAATGGTAAAGATGGTTCCGCTGTGGCTATTAACGGTGCTGACGGTTCTATTTCCCTTAATACCGGTTCCGGTTCTCCGATTACAATTCAAGCCGGTTCCAGTGTAAACGATGTAACAGGTTCTCCTGTTAACCGTATTACTGTAGGCGGTCAAACCGTAGCTACTATGAATGACGGCATGAAATACGGTGGCGACTTCGGTACAGTTTCTAACGTTAAACTCAACAATCAAGTTGATGTGAAAGGTGAAGCAACCACTGAGGCTGACCTTACAACCGGTAACATCGGCGTTGTTTCCAGCCAGGCCGGAGATAACGGTTTATTGGTTGTTAAATTGAATAAAGACATCGACTTAGGTTCTACCGGTTCCTTAACGACAGGTGCTACTGTTATTAATAACAACGGCGTAACTATTGCACCGGCCACATCCACAGGTAAACCTGTAACCTTAACTAATGCCGGTCTCGATAATGGCGGCAATAAAATTACTAATGTTGCAACAGGTACAGATGGTACAGATGCTGTTAACGTGGATCAGTTGACCAAGGCAATCGCCGGTGTAAGTGCCGGTGAAGGCAGTAAGACAAATCTTACGGTTGAAGGCGGTACTGCAGCCGGAACAGGTGGTAACTATACAGGCAGTAACTTGCAGATAACTGAAAAAACTGAAATCACCGGTGCAACGACTTATGACGTAAAATTGGCTGATAACATTACCTTAGGTAGCGCAGCCGATAGTGCAGCAGGTACCGAAGGGACAGACAGCTCTATTACACTTAATGGTAAAGACGGATCCGCCGTAGCGATTAACGGCGCTGATGGTTCCATTACATTGAACACCGGCTCCGGTTCTCCGATTGCAATTCAAGCCGGTTCCAGTGTTAACGATGTAACAGGTACACCTGTTAACCGTATTACTGTAGGTGGCCAAACTGTAGCTACCATGAATGACGGTATGAAATATGGTGGCGACTTCGGTACAGTTTCCAACGTTAAATTAAATAATCAAGTTGATGTAAAAGGTGAAGCAACATCTGAAGCTGACCTTACAACAGGTAACATTGGTGTTGTTTCCAGCCAGGCCGGAAACAATGGTTTATTAACGGTTAAGCTTAATAAAGACATTAACTTAGGTTCTACCGGTTCCTTAACTTTTGGCAGTGGCGATAACACGGTAAGTCTTTCTAACAGTGGCCTTAACAACGGCGGACAGAAGATTACTAATGTTGCAGCCGGTACGGCAGATACTGATGCTGTTAACTTCAAACAGTTGAAAGATGAAATCGGTGGAATCACCGGCGGTTCCGGCGGAACGACTAAGCTTACTGTTGACGGTGGTACAGCAGCTCCTACTGATGGCACGTATGCAGGTAGCAATTTGCAGGTAACGGCTACTGAAGGTGCAGCTATTACGACTTATGACTTGAAACTTGCCGATAACGTAACATTAGGCAGTGCAGGCACTAATGGTGTAGATGGTTCCCTTACTGTTAATGGTAAAGACGGTGAATCCGTTGCTATCAACGGTGCGGACGGCTCTATCGCTTTAACAGGTGCTGACGGTTCTACAGCTACTATTGCAGCAGGCCCTGCAGCTAATGATGTAAACGGCACTTCTGTTAACCGTATTACTGTAGGTGACCAGACAGTAGCAACCTTGAATGATGGTATGGTATATACCGGGGATACTGGTTCTGCTGCCGTTAAATTGAATAAAATTGTCAACATTGTTGGCGGTGAAACAGATGCTTCTAAATTATCTACGGATAATAACATCGGTATCGTAGCTTCCCAAGATGGCGACAATGGTAAATTGACAGTTCAATTGGCTAAAGATATTACCGGTTTAAACACCGTAGAAGCAGGTACAGCTGTATTAGGTGATCAAGGCGTTGTGACGGCAGGTGGTGTTGCGCAAGACGGTAGCTATGTAACCGGTTTAGACAACACCGAATGGAATGTAGCTAATCCGGATATCGTAACCGGTCGTGCTGCGACTGAAGATCAGCTCAAAACTGTAAGTGATGCGGTGACTGCTGTTTCAGACGGTACCAGTGAAAATGCAACCGGTGGTTTCGGTCTCGCTGATGGCAGTGGCACAACGGTTAAACAAGACCTCGGTAAGACAATTACCGTTAAAGGTGGCGTAACCGACGGTACTGCTACAACTGATAATCCTGATGGCGTTTCTAACATTACGACAACTGTTAAAGACGGTGCTCTTGAAGTAAGTCTTAATAAAGATCTCGACTTAGGCTCTACAGGTTCCGTAACAACCGGTAATACTGTTGTTAATAACGATGGCGTAAAAGTTGGTGATACAGCCCTTACAAGCGATGGTTTAACAATCACTAACGGTCCGTCTGTGACGACAACGGGCATCAACGCCGGCAGCAAACAGATTACTAATGTGGCTAGCGGTTCCGATGGTGTCGATGCTGACGGCAATCCAACTTACAACAATCTTACTAATGGAGCCAATATTGGTGACATTAAAAATATTACCGATGCGGCTAAGACTGAATTAACTAATGATGGTTTGAATTTCACAGCCGATAGTGGTGATTCCGTACACCGTAACCTTGGTGAAACTTTAAATATTGCCGGTGATGGCAACATTACAACTACCAGTGATGCAGCTAACGGTAAAATTACCGTAGGTTTGAGTAATACAATTGCACTTGGTGAAAAAGCAAGTGAAGACGGCTCTACTGAAGGTGTAGACAGTTCTATTACAGTTAACGGCAAAGACGGCTCCGCGGTAACTATTAACGGTGCTGACGGCTCTATCGTTTTGAATACCGGTTCCGGTTCTCCTATTACAATCCAAGCCGGTTCCAGTGTTAACGATGTAACAGGTACACCTGTTAACCGTATTACTGTAGACGGTCAAACCGTAGCTACTATGAATGACGGCATGAAATACTATGGTGATTTCGGTGCAGTTTCCAACGTGAAATTGAATAACCAAGTTACTGTAAAAGGTGAAGCAGCGACTGAAGCTGACCTTACTACCGGTAACATTGGCGTTGTTTCCAGCCAAGCCGGTGACAACGGTTTGTTGGTTGTCAAATTAAATAAAGACATCAACTTAGGTTCTACCGGTTCTGTTACTATGGGTAATACTGTAGTTAATAATAACGGTATTACGATTACACCGACTACAGGTGACCCTGTGTCCTTGACAAGCTCCGGTCTCGACAACGGCAACAAAACGATTACTAACGTGGCAGCCGGTGTTAACGGTACAGATGCTGTTAATGTAACGCAATTAGAAGATAGACTCAGTCAGATAGCAATTGGTGAATCAAAGACAACTGAAATCACTGTTGAAGGTGGTACAGCTGCACCAACTAATGGAACTTATGCGGGTGACAACTTGCAGGTGAAAGCAGGAACTACAGCAAATGGTTCACCAACCTATGATGTGAAACTTGCCGATAACATCGTTCTAGGCAGTGCTGCAGACAGTGCAGCCGGCACAACCGGTACTGATGGCTCCATTACGCTGAACGGTGCTGACGGTTCTTCCGTAGCTGTCAACGGTGCTGATGGTTCTGTTACAGCTAAAGGAACAGATGGTTCGGCTGTAGCTATCAATGGTTCTAACGGCTCTATCGCACTTAATACCGGTTCCGGTTCTCCTGTGACTATCCAAGCAGGTACAAGTGCAAATAACTTAGCCGGCACTTCCGTTGATCGTATTACTGTAGGCGGTCAGACAGTTGCTACAATGAGTGACGGTCTGAAATATGCAGGCGATGATGGACAAACCGATACAACTAAAGTTATTGCTAAAAATCTTAATGAACAATTAGATATCGTTGGTGGTGCTGATGCAACTAAATTGACTGACAACAACATTGGTGTAAATAATGTTAACGGCCAATTAAAAGTTCAGTTAGTAAAAGATATTAACTTAGGCGATACCGGTTCTGTGACTGTTGGTACAGCTGTATTGGGCAACCAGACGGTGACTACTGCCGGCGGTGTTTCTCAGACAGGTACTTACTTAACCGGCTTAAGTAATACAGCTTGGGATACGTCTAATCCGGATGCCGTAACCGGTCGCGCAGCTACTGAAGATCAGCTTAAAGCTATCAACGAGAAAGTGAATGCCATTTCTACCGGTACAGGTGCTTTCGGCTTGACTGATGATAGTGGAACAAAAGTTACACAAAGTCTTGGCGAAACAATTCAAGTCGCTGGTGACGGTAATGTTACAACTACAGCTGATGCTACGAACGGCAAAATTACTGTAGGCTTAAGCAACGATCTTTCTATCGGTGCTAAAGACGGTGATGACGGTACAGATGGCGTGGACGGCAAGATTGGTGTTAACGGTAAAGACGGTTCCGCGGTAGTAATTAACGGTGCAGACGGCTCTATCGGTTTAACAGGTCCTGCCGGCGCTGATGGAACGCAGCCAAAGGTTACTATTGTAGCCGGTGGCAGCGTTAATAACGTAGACGGCACTCCTGTAGACCGTATTACTGCAGGCGGTCAGACCATCGCTACTATGAGTGACGGTCAGAAGTATGCCGGTGATAATGCTAAGGCAGATGGCACTAATGTTATCGCCAAGAAACTTAACGAACAGTTAGATATCGTTGGCGGTGCTGACGCAACTAAATTGACTGAAAATAACATTGGTGTAAACAATGTTAACGGTCAGTTAAAAGTTCAATTGGCTCAGAATATTGATTTAGGTGAAAATGGCTCTGTAACAATGGACGATACCGTAGTAAATAACGACGGCATGACTATTGGCACTGGTGATACTGCTGTAAGTCTCACTAACGACGGCCTCAACAACGGTGGTAATAGAATTACTAACGTGGGTGCAGGCACAGCCGATACAGATGCTGTAAATTATGGTCAGTTGAAAGCAGCCGCTACAGCAGTTACTGTTGAAGGTGGTACAGTAGCAGGTACAACTGACTATACAGGCAGCAACTTGAAGCTTAAAGCGACTACTAATGGCGATAAGACTACCTATGACCTCAAACTTGCTGATGCTATTACCTTAGGTAGTACAGGCACAGATGGTGTTGACGGTTCTGTTACAGTTAATGGCAAAGACGGTTCAGCTGTTGCTATCAATGGTGCTGACGGTTCTATCGCATTGACTGGGTCTGACGGTTCCACAGCTACGATTGCAGCCGGTACTGCAGCAAATGATGTAAACGGCAATTCTATTAATCGTATTACAGCAGGTGGTGCAACTGTTGCGACACTTGATGATGGTATGGTATATACCGGTGACACAGGAAGTGCTGCTGTTAAATTAAATAAAACTGTAAACATTGTTGGCGGTGAAACCGATGCTTCTAAATTATCTACAGATAATAATATTGGTATCGTAGCATCTCAAGATGGTGACAACGGTAAATTAACCGTTCAATTGGCTAAAGATATTACAGGCTTGAATACAGTGACTGCCGGTACTGCTACAATAGGTACTCAAACAGAACTTACTGCCGGTGGTATTGCTCAAACAGGTAATTATGTAACTGGTTTGGATAATACAAGCTGGAATGTAACAAATCCGGATATCGTAAGTGGTCGTGCAGCGACTGAAAATCAGTTGAAGACTGTAAGCGATGCTATTACTGACGGTACTAGCGAAAACGCAACAGGTGGTTTCGGCTTAACTGACGATAGCGGTACAGCTGTAAAACAAGACCTTGGCAAAGCCATTCAAATTGCCGGTGACGGTAATTTGAAGACTACAGCTGATGCTGCTAACGGTAAAATCACTGTAGGCTTAAGCAATACGATTACTCTTGGTGAAAAAGCAAGTGAAGACGGTACTACTGAAGGCGCAGACAGCTCTATTACTGTTAACGGTAAAGACGGCTCCGCTGTAGCTATTAATGGTGCTGACGGTTCTATTTCCCTTAACACCGGTTCCGGTTCTCCAATTACAATCCAAGCCGGTTCCAGTGTGAACGATGTAACAGGTTCACCTGTTAACCGTATTACTGTAGGCGGTCAAACCGTAGCTACTATGAATGACGGAATGAAATACGGCGGTGACTTTGGTACAGTTTCAAATGTTAAGTTAAATAATCAAGTTGACGTAAAAGGTGAAGCAACAACTGAAGCTAACCTTACTACAGGCAACATTGGTGTAGTTTCCAGCCAAGCTGGCGACAATGGCTTGTTAACCGTTAAACTGAATAAAGACATTAACTTAGGATCTACCGGTTCTGTAACAACAGGCGCAACTGTTATTAATAACGATGGCGTTACAATTACTCCATCCACAGGTAACCCTGTAACTTTAACCGGCACAGGCCTCAACAATGGCGGTAATAAGATTACTAACGTGGCAGCTGGTGATGTAAGTGATACATCTACTGATGCTGTTAACGGTAGTCAGTTGAAATCCGTTAAAGACATTGCTGAAAAACATACAATTGTAACAGTTGAAGATGGCACTGCAGCAGGTACAACTGATTATGCAGGTAGCAATTTGAAACTCAAAGCAACCGATAATAACGGTCAGACAACATATGATCTTAAACTTGCTGATGACATTACCTTAGGTAGTGCAAACGGTGCTGACGGTACAGGCGGTGTAGATAGCTCCATTACTGTGAATGGTGCTGCCGGATCTTCAGTGGCTATTAACGGTAAAGACGGCTCCATCGGCTTAACCGGCCCTGCCGGCGCTGACGGAACACCTGGTGCAACAGTTACTATTAAGGCCGGCACAAGTGCTAATGACGTAACCGGTACTGCTGCTGATCGTATTACTGTAGGTGACCAGACTGTTGCTACATTAAACGACGGTATGGTATACACCGGTGACACCGGCTCTGCAGCTGTTAAATTAAATAAAACTGTAAACATTGTTGGCGGTCAAACAGATGCATCCAAGTTATCTACAGATGCTAACATTGGTGTTGTAGCTTCTCAAGACGGTGACAATGCTAAATTAACTGTTCAGTTGGCTAAAGATATTACTGGTTTGAATACGGTAACAGCCGGTGATGCTACTTTAGGTAATCAAACGATTACTACAGCAGATGGTGTTGCTGAAACAGGCAGTTATGTAACTGGTTTGGATAATACAAGCTGGAATGTAGCTGATCCGGATATCGTAAGTGGTCGTGCAGCAACTGAAGACCAGTTGAAGACTGTAAGTGATGCTATTACCGATGGTACTAGTGAAAACGCAACCGGTGGTTTCGGCTTAACTGACGATGACGGCAACGCTGTAAAACAAGACCTTGGTAAGACGATTCAAATCGCTGGCGACGGTAATGTTAAAACTACAGCTGATGCTGCTAACGGCAAAATTACTGTAGGCTTAAGCAATACGATTGCTCTTGGTGAAAAAGCAAGTGAAGACGGTACTACGGAAGGCGCAGACAGCTCTATTACTGTTAACGGTAAAGACGGCTCCGCTGTAGCTATTAACGGTGCTGACGGTTCTATCTCCCTCAATACCGGTTCCGGTTCTCCAATTACAATCCAAGCCGGTTCCAGTGTTAACGATGTAACTGGTACGCCTGTAGATCGAATTACTGCTGGTGGACAGACGATTGCTACCTTGAGTGACGGTATGAAGTATGGTGGTGACTTCGGTACAGTTTCTAACGTTAAATTGAATAATCAAGTTAACGTAAAAGGCGAAGCAACAACTGAAGCTAACCTTACTACAGGCAACATTGGCGTTGTATCCAGCCAGGACGGCGACAATGGCTTGTTAACCGTTAAACTCAATAAAGACATTAACTTAGGCTCTACCGGTTCTGTAACAACAGGCGCAACTGTTATTAATAATGATGGCGTTACAATTACTCCATCCACAGGCAACCCTGTAACCTTAACTGGCACAGGCCTTAACAACGGCGGTAATCAGATTACCAACGTAGCCAGCGGTTCCGACGGTGTTGATGCTGACGGCAACCCAACATACAATACGGATACTAATGCGGCTAACATCGGTGACCTTAAGAACGTAAGCGATGCCTTAGTTAATAAGGGCATGGATTTCACGGCTGATAGTGGTGAAACGGTACATCGTGACCTTGGTGAAGCGCTTGGCATTGTAGGTGATGGTCAGAATATTACGACTACAACTGATCCTACAAACGGTAACATTACTGTGGCCTTGAGTAATGACATCTCCATAGGTGCGAAAGATGGTGCTGACGGTACAGATGGTGTAGATGGTAAGATTAGCGTAAATGGTAAAGACGGTTCCGCTGTAGTTATCAACGGCGCTGATGGTTCTATCGGCTTAACCGGTCCTGCCGGCGCTGACGGAACACCTGGTACAACTGTAAATATTAAAGTTGGTCCTAGCGTTGATGATGTAACAGGTACTCCTGTAGATAGAATTACTGTAGGTGACCAGACTGTTGCTACATTAAACGACGGTATGGTATATACCGGTGATTCGGGCTCTGCAGCTGTTAAGTTAAATAAAACTGTAAACATTGTGGGCGGTCAAACAGATGCCTCCAAGTTATCTACAGATGCTAATATCGGTGTTGTAGCTTCTCAAGATGGTGACAATGCTAAATTAACTGTTCAATTGGCTAAAGATATTACAGGCTTGAACACAGTTGAAGCAGGTACTGCTGTAATAGGTGATCAAGGCGTTGTGACAGCCGGTGGTGTTGGCGAAGATGGTAGCTTTGTAACCGGTTTAGACAACACTGAATGGAATGTAGCGAACCCAGATATCGTAAGCGGTCGTGCAGCAACTGAAAATCAGCTCAAAACTGTAAGTGACGCAGTTAAAGCAGTTTCTGACGGCACCAGCGAAAACGCAACCGGTGGTTTCGGCTTAACTGATGACAACGGCAATGCTGTAAAACAAGACCTCGGTAAGACGATTCAAATCGCCGGCGACGGTCAGAATATTACAACAACTGCTGATGCTGAAAACGGTAAGATTACTGTAGGCTTAAGCAATAACTTGTCCATTGGTACAAAAGGCACTGATGGTACGCCGGGGGCTAACGGATCTATCGCCGTTAACGGTAGCGATGGCAATAGCGTAGCTATCGACGGCAACGACGGTATCTCCATTAAAGACGAAAATGGTAAAGATGGCGTAAGTATTACAGGTAAAGATGGTGTTGATGGCGTTGACGGCTTAGAAGGTCACATCGGCCTCAATGGCAAAGACGGCATGACTGACATCTACACAACTCCTGGTCAAGCCGGTGTAAATGGTCAACCTGGCGATACCATGACACGTATTATTTACACTGACCCTAGTGGTCAAAATCATCAGGTAGCAACCCTTGATGATGGCATGAAATACGGCGGCGACTTCGGTACTGTATCTGCGGTAAAACTTAACAATCAAGTTAATGTAAAAGGCAATGCAACTAACGAAGCGGACTTAACTGATGGCAACATCGGTGTCGTTTCCGGCCAGGATGGCGATAACAGTCTCTTAACAGTTAAGTTGAACAAAGACCTCAACCTTGGCTCCACAGGTTCCGTAACTATGGGTGACACCGTTATCAATAACGGCGGTGTAACTATAGGTAGCGGTACAAGTGCAGTAACACTTACTAATAATGGCTTGAACAACGGTGGTAACCAGATTGTTAATGTAGCCAGCGGTATTGACGGTACTATGTATGATACCTCTGTAAAAGGTCAGGAAAACTATAACAATGCAGCTAATATCGGCGATTTGAGCAAAGCTATCAGCAATGTTACAGATGCTGAAAGTGGTGGTGGCTTCGTTTTAGGTGCTGACGACAACAGCACTGTAAAACAGAACTTAGGTGGCACGATTAACATCACCGGCGACGGCAATACGGTAACATCTGTTAAAGATGGCAAGATTGAAGTTGGCTTAAATAAGGATGTTGACCTTGGTAGAGATGGTTCTATTACAGCCGGTAATACAACAATCAATGAAGGCGGCGTTTCGACTAATAAGTTTTCGATTAAGGACTCCGGTATTTCCATCGATAAAGATGGTATCAATGCAGGCGATACGCAAATCAAAAACGTAGCTAGTGGTGTTGACGGTATTGATGCTGACGGTAATCCAACATATGATACCGATACGAATGCAGCCAACATCGGTGATATTAAGAATATTGCCAATGCAGCAGCTGACTCTGTAAAAGCTCAGTCCGGTAAGAACATTACGGTTGATCCTGATACTAACAAAGTTAACTTGAACGATAATATCACTCTTGGTGACAATAGTGATGCATCCAAACAGGTTAACATTGACGGTAACGGTGCAACGGTAACAGCCGGCAGTGGTGATAACCAAGTTAAGATGGATGGTTCCAAAGGTCAGATTTCCGCAGGCGGCGCTGTTCTTGGCAATCAAGAAAACACAGCAGGCGACAGCAATCCGGCAACAGGTACTTACCTCACTGGTTTAAGCAACACTGCTTGGGATGGTGAAAATATCCAGTCCGGTCGTGCAGCAACTGAAGATCAATTGAAGGTTGTTGATGACAAAGTGAATAAAGGCCGTGTATTCCAGGGCGATGACGGAGCCGATAACAGCGTTACTGTAGGCCTCGGTGATACCTTGAAACTCAACGGCGGTGCAAATACCGCTAGATTATCCGATGGTAACATTGGCGTTGTAAGAAACAGTAGCGGTGATGGTCTTGACATTAAACTTGCGAAAGACTTAACAAATCTTGATAGCGTAACAACAGGCAATACGACTATGAATAGTAGTGGTATCACCATTAAGACAGTAGATGCCGATCGCAATATCACACTCCAGGATAGCAATATCAACATGGGTAACAACGTGGTAAGCGGTGTGGCTGATGGTGCAGTTGCTCCGGGCTCTACTGAAGCTATTAATGGTAGCCAATTGGCTCAACGTGACCAGGCTATCAACAGCCTCGGTGGTGCGGTTAACAAATTAGATAATCGTATTAATCGTGTTGGTGCCGGTGCGGCAGCTCTTGCAGCACTTCATCCACAGGACTTCGATCCGGATGATAAATGGGATTTCGCATTCGGTTACGGTCACTATAGCGGTGCTAATGCCGGTGCGTTAGGTGCCTTCTACAAACCAAATGAAGACACTACATTCTCCGTTGGTGGTACTATCGGTGGCGGTGAAAACATGTTCAACGCCGGTGTATCCTTCAAGATTGGTCAAGGCAACAACGTATCCAACTCTCGTGTTGGCATGGCTAAGGAAATCAGAAGTCTCCGTGAAGACGTAGCTAAACTTGAAGACTTAGTAAATCGTCAAAGTCAAATGATTAATCAGTTGACCGGCCAGAACCCTGGTACGATTGAGTCTAAGGGCAGTCAACTCTTCCCAGACGTTCCTTCCAACCACTGGGCTTATGAATATGAAAATAAACTTCATGATCTCGGAATCGTTGAAGGATATCCTGATGGCAACTTCGATGGTAACCGTATGATGACACGTTATGAATTTGCAGCAGTTGTTTATCGTGCAATCATGGCAGGTGCAGCATCCAATGCAGCCCTCCAAGGTGATGATACATTAGATCGCTTGGCGAACGAATTCTCCGACGAACTCAAGTACATCCGCATTGACACTGTGAAGAAGGATAAAGATGGTAACCCAACCATCCAACGTGTTCGTATCGTTCCTGAAAACAAGGATAAAGAATAATCTTATATTGCGCATATCTTTCAGAGATAAAGCTAACGTAATGTAAGCGTTACACAGAAACCGCGACTGTCGTGAGACAGTCGCGGTTTTTGCTTTTTATTTTAAAACTGATGCCCTGACTCTCATAAAATACAGATGATATATGTACATAAAAGCATATGTAATCAAAAATATGATTAAATTCTTCTTTCAATAGAATGTTCAATAGAAGGGTATGAGAGCTGTCGTTTTTAAAAGCAGGAAAATGAGCATATAATGAAGAATAAATAAAGTATAATATATTTTAATTAAATGATAATTAATAATATTTCAAATTTAATAGGGTGTAAAAAGCCGTTAAGAAGATAACATCACTTATGAATACTGGTAAAAATTACTGAAGCGACTAAGTTTTACGGTTGTAGCTTACCATTATATATAAGATTTATTTATTTTTATATTTAGTCATTATTTTATAAAAATAATGTTGTTTGTAATCAGTTTTAATGATATCATGAAATAAAGATGAAGTTAAATTCAAGGGAAAATTTTAATCTAAGTTAATTATAGAAAAATCAAACATTACGATTGGTAAAATTTGGAGACTATGGGGTATTTGTTCGGTCGTTTTTGATACGTTTCATTGTTCAATACGATCAATTGGTTTCCAATATTTTATAGATTTAAAGGCAGTAACATATGGAGGAGTGTGAATTAGGAAAAACATTAAATAGTTCATTTAGGTATAGGGAAGTGGGGGATGATACATATGAACAGAATCTATAAAGTCATTTGGAGTAAAGTTAGTAATCAATACGTTGTAGTGTCAGAACTGGCACGCAGATACACTAAACATTCCGGTAGCGCTACAGGCGCCGTTCGTAAAGCAGGCGTCTTGCTGGCGGCCTTAGCTTTGACCGTGGGAGTAAGCGGCATGACCGTTGATGCGGCAACTAATGGGAGCTGGACAACAGCTACTGATGCTAATGGTAACTTTACTGCGCATATTGATACGGCAAATACATTTGGACAGTACGCTAAAAATAATGAAGTTGTTGGTGATGGTAATACGGTAAATACCAGTAGTAATAAAGTTACTGGTGACAATAATACCGTAGGAACGTCTACCGGAAATGATACTATCATTGGTGATAGTAATGAACTTACCGGTTTAGATTCTTCATGGCTTATCGGTAGCAAAAATAAATTGGTAGGCGGAACCGAGTCTCTTATCTTCGGCAATAAAAATACTTCAGATCGAAGAGTATATAAATCAATTCTTATTGGCCATAATAGTAAAGTGACGAATGGTATTGATAATACTGTTGGTATCGGCAATAACATGGAGTTCGGTAAGAACTCCGATGATTCCGTCGTAATCGGCTATGGCGCTAAAAATGGGCCATTCCCAACTGAGACACCTAATTACTGGCCGGGCAGTAATGGTTCGGTTGTTATTGGTAAAGGCGCAATTAATGAATCCCCTTATAGTGTCGTCATTGGTAGCGGCGCTAAGATGGGGAATACTATAAACTCAAGTGGCCGAGGTATTGTTATCGGTACGAGCGTATCTATAGGTGATCAGGCAGAGAATTCAATTGCTATAGGGACCGATGGAACCAGAGTCGATGACGAGACCGACTGGACGGTTGCTATGGGGACTAATATTAAAGTAGGTAAGAGTTCTGACCACTCCATTGCCATCGGTGGGGTTTCTGCCAGTATTGGTAATGATGCACCGCACAGTGCTGCTATAGGCTCTTTTTCAAAAGTGTATGATGGCACCTGGTTTGGATCCGCTATTGGTTATTCCGCAAAAGTTAACGGACGATCCAGTATAGCCCTCGGTCATGAGGCAAGAATTGGTACGGACGAAAAAATCAGTCGGTATGCAGTGGCTCTCGGATATCAATCTAAAGTTGGCGGAAGTGCTGAAAATGGTATAGCTATTGGTAATGGCGCAACTGTTAAAGATGGTGCACAAAGTGGTCTTGCTATCGGAGTAGGTGCCAAAGCAAACTCTATGAGCTCACTCGCCATTGGATCCGGAGCAAATGCAACTGGATCAGATAACTTTGCTATTGGCACGGGTGCTAAGGTTAGCACAAAACCAGGGAACATAAGTTGGTCTGTAGCTATGGGGTATTACACTACTGTTGAGGGGGGATATAGTGTAGCATTGGGGAGTCAAGCGGTGATTGCTTCTGGTGCTGATCGGTCTGCTGTAGTAGGTCAGAGCTCTACTGTTAATAGTGAATCCGGCACCATTATAGGTGCAAATGCAACAATTGGTACTAGCTCTAGAAATTCATTTGTTGCTGGACGAGAGGCTTCTGTTGCAGATAATGCTATGTTTGGTACAGCTGTAGGTTCAAAGGCTAAGGTTGCATCCCAATTTGGCACAGCTATTGGTGGTAGTACTGAAATAGAAGCTAATACGAAACATAGTGTAGCTCTTGGTGGATACAGTAAGGTAAAGGTTACTAATTTATTTACAAGTAACGATTTAAAAACGTTTAAGATAAATCTTGGCACTTTTTACAATGATAAGTGGAATATTTCAAGCGGCGATGGTAATTATGGAGTCGTATCGGTTGGTCAAGATAGTCAGTATTACAAACGCCGTATCATCAACGTTGCTAAAGGCCGTATCTCCTCAGATTCCTACGACGCTATCAACGGCCAACAGATTTACCACTTAACCAATGATTTAACGGATCAAATTGCTGCGGCCGGTGGCAGTGTGTTAGCCGGGACTAATATTGCGTCGGTCGATTCAGGTACTGATGCGGACGGCAAGAAACAATATACTGTTAACGCAAAAGGTGCCAGTGTAAGTGCTGACGATAATTTCGTGTTAACATCAAAAGAAGATGCCACAACAAATGTAACTGACTACAATCTTAAGTTAAATGACATCGTTACTATCGGTGCCGGCACAGATGGCAACAATCCGATTAAAATCGACGGCACGAAAGGTCATATTACGGGCTTAACCAATAAGACACTTGATCTTGATGATTTTGCCAAAGTTGGTCGTGCCGCAACGGAAGAACAGCTAAGTGCGGCTATGTCGGATATTGAACAAAAATCTTACAAAGGTTGGAAAGTATCTGCCAATGGCAAAGATGGCGTTGCTGTAGCCAGCAATGATACAGTCGATTTTTCCGGTAAAGAGGTTGATGGTCATAAGAATATCGTAGTAGCTCAAGATGCAACGAATTTAACCTTTGACCTCAATACGAGTATTAATGTAGGTACCGGTGACAATAAGGTAACTATTGATGGTGATAACGCCAAGATTGCAGTAGGTACAGGCGATAATAAGGTCGCCATTGACGGTACCAAGGCAACTGTGAATGTAGGTGCTAACGTATCTATCGATGGACAGGCAGGTACTGCCAATATCGGTAAAGTTAATGTGGATGGTGCTACCGGTGAAATTAAGGGGTTAACGAATATAAAACTTGATGGTAAAGACTTTGCAACGGTAGGCCGTGCAGCTACGGAAGAACAGTTAAACGCAGCCATTACAGATATTAAAAACAGTGCTTATACGGGCTGGAACATATCTGCCAACGAAGAAAATGAGTCAAAAGTAGATAAGGATACTACGATCGACTTCGGCGGTCATATGGATGCGGAAGGCAACCAGAACGTTTTCGTAAGAAAAGACAATGCAAAATTAAAATTCGGCCTTAACAATAAGATTACGATTGGTGAAGGCAGTACGAAAGCTGTGATTAACGGTGAAGCAGGTACCTTCAATTTAGGCACTGAAGAAGGCAAGGCAGTCTCCCTTAACGGTACAACCGGTATGGGCGAAGTTGGTGTCATTGCTTTAAATGGTGCTGACGGTGAGGTTACGGGCTTAACGAATACTACTCTTGTAGCGGAAGATTTTGCAACTGTAGGCCGTGCGGCTACGGAAGAACAACTTCAAGGCGTTAATCAGCAGGTTGTAAATAACACCAATGCGATTATTAACGTAGGCAACAAAGTGAACGAACTAGACAACCGCATCGACAAAGTCGGGGCCGGTGCCGCCGCTTTGGCAGCCCTTCATCCGTTAGACTTTGATCCGGATGACAAATGGGATATTACAGCCGGTTACGGTAATTATCGTGGTGAAAACGCCATGGCCTTAGGTGCGTTCTATCGTCCGAACGAAGACACTATGTTCAGCGTAGGCAGCACAATGGGCAACGGCAACACTATGTTTAACGCCGGCGTATCCATTAAAGTGGGACAGGGCAACCATATTTCCACATCCCGCGTTGCTATGGCCAAAGAAATTAAAGATTTACGGACAGAGTTGGAAGCATTAAAATCGGCTATGTTGGACTCTAATGCAGGTCGCAAGGTTGATACCTCCAAACTTCAATTATTCCCTGATGTACCGCAAAATCATTGGGCCTATGAATACGTTTCCGTATTGGCCGGCAATGGTATGATTAAAGGCAATCCGGATGGTAACTTTGACGGAAATCGTCCGCTCACACGTTATGAATTTGCTCAAATGCTCTATGAAGCAATGGTCAACGGTGCCACCTTGTCGGATAAGATTCTTACAGAATTTGCGCCTGAATTGGAGCGCTTCACAGTAGATACAATTCGTACAGACAAGAACGGTAACCCTACGATTGAACGTGTACGCGTTAAAAAGCAGTAATATCTCCATGTAGTTGCAGCCTATTGTTACATAGGAATGTAGCTATGTGTTGATTTAGTTGCGGCAGAGAGAACAATAACATAGAGGAAAAGCCTGTATTGAAGGAGTATGCCTTTGGTACAGGCTTTTCCTTGTTTATGACTAATGTTCCCGTTTATAACTAAAGTTCCTGTTTATGACTAATGTTTCTTGTTTATGGCTAACTATATGTGCCTATATGCGTTATTCACTAACCACATTTAGTGACCATACAATCGATAAAATTATTTTATTAATAATTAAGCCTTTCGATTAGAAAATTTTTATAAAAGCAGGTATACTTAAATCATCGAAGAGATACAAAAATGAAAACTTTAAGAGTGTTAGATAGTGAAAACGTTGAAAGGAGACAAATTATGTCATTAGAAATTTTAGAAGCAAAAGAAGCGATTCGCGAGGTTATTGATGTATTTTCCAATTTAGAAATTGATGTGCCTGCACAAATGCAGCTTTTTACAGAGGATGCTCGTGTAAAGGTGTATATGGGCGGTAATTTGGCAATGGATATTACAGGCCGTGCTGAGTTGGAAAAACAGTTCGGCGCATTTACCGGCGGCATTAAAGCGGCTCATCATATGAACGGTCAGCAGGTTATTACTGTTGATGGCGATACAGCTGTAGATGTGCATTACTGCCGCGCTGCATTGGTTACCGAAGAAGACGGTCACGACGTAGTAACTGATCATTATATCCGTTACATCGACAAACTCGTTCGTCAAAATGGAGAATGGAAAATTTCCGAACGCGAACAGCACTTCGTTATTTCGAAGAAACAAACATTATAATCGTTGAGTAATATAACTCAATCTATTTAAAAGAAAAAATCAAGGGGAAAATAGCTCCGGGGACATCGTAGAGATGTGGGCTAAATGTAACTGACATATAAATATATAATTAATCAATTAACATAGATACAATTTAATAGAGAACACATACGAATGAGGTGATAGATTGAATCGTCACCTCATTTTTTATTGCCATTACGACTAATGAGCGACAGGTCAAAGTGGATGAAAGAGACATTTGGAAACAATGAAACAAATGCATACGTATCTTGTTTATTAGATATAACTGATGCCTTAAAAGCGAAATGAAAAACAATCTCATTAACTGAAGATAAATGTTTACCTAAAATCACACAGATAATAGCAGAACAGGACTTCTTTTTATACTATTTATTCGAGATATGTTTTTGAGAAATAAACTCAAATAAAAATGTATTATAATTTAATGCAAATTGATTGTACACACCGGATAGACAATATCCTATTGACAATGTATGAATTAAAAAGTAAAATTACAGACAACTTTACATTTCATGCACGTGGTGCGCCTTAAATACCTGTCAAAATTATAGGAATTACAAGCCTATTGTATGCAGGTTGGATTTGGGAAAAAGTAAAGGGGCGCAATCGAGTGGCGACAAAGAGAGAGTTTAACATAATAGAGAGAATTAAAAAGAAGGTTATATCTATGAAGCGAAAAGGTTGGTACACACTTCTTTCAATTGGCATAGTGGGGGCTATGCTATGGGGAGCGGGTCATTCATTTTCTGCGGAGAACGGCGCGCAAGTGACGACGTTGACGAACGTGTCGTATGATCCGACCCGAGAGTTTTACGAGGCATATAATGCCGATTTTTCAAAATATTATAAGGAACGAACCGGCAAAGACGTGGAAATCCATCAGTCTCACGGCGGCTCCGGTAACCAGGCACGAGCCGTGGTAGAAGGCTTTGATGCGGATGTGGTTACATTGGCCTTGGCACAGGATGTGAATTTGCTGAACAAGGTTCGTTTATTGGATCCCAACTGGGAAGCGGCATTGCCGAATTATTCCGCACCATATACATCGACGGTGGTGTTCTTAGTGCGCAAGGGGAATCCGCTGCAAGTTAAAGACTGGGCGGATTTAGTGAAGCCGGGAGTTCGTTTGATTGCACCGGATCCGAAGAGCAGCGGCGGTGCGTGCTGGATTTTCCTGGCAGCCTATGCGTACGGCGAAGGTCCGGAGCACGATACGGCGAAAGGCAACGAGTTTGTTAAAAAGCTGTATAACAATGTGACTGTTATGGATGCGGGAGCACGTGCGTCTACGACGACCTTTGTGGAAAACAAGCAGGGCGATGTGTTGCTGGCCTGGGAAAATGAAGCGAAGCAGATTATGGAGCATTATCCCGGCGAATATGAAATCATTACACCGTCTGTTTCCATCGTAGCGGAGCCGAGTGTGGCCGTTGTGGCTGAGATTGCGAAAAAACATGGCACTTATGAGGTGGCACATGAGTATTTGTCGCATCTTTATGAACCGGACAGTCAACGACTCATTGCCAAATATGGTTTTAGACCGACCAATCCGGACGTTATGAAGGAAGTGGCGGCGGAGTATCCTACACCGGCGCGCATGGTAACGATTCGTGACTTCGGCGGCTGGTCGGCCGCGTATGAGCGCTTTTTTGTAGATGGCGCCCTATTCGATACAATTCGAGATGAGTAGGGGGTGTCTATAAGAATGCAGAATCAAACAGTAAAAGTTGAAACAGCTGAAATATCTAAATCAGAAAACGCATCTAATTCGGTTAACGTATCTAGTTCAGTTAACGTA
Organism: Veillonella sp.; assembly: GCF_018364065.1. Taxonomy (GTDB): domain Bacteria; phylum Bacillota; class Negativicutes; order Veillonellales; family Veillonellaceae; genus Veillonella_A. The sequence continues at coordinate 162,466 of NZ_JAGZMO010000005.1, read as the reverse complement.
TCTAATTCAGCTAATGTATCTAACTCAGCTAACATATCTAAGTCAGCTAACGTATCTAAATCGGCTAACGTATCTAAGTCAAATAAAAAAGTTAAAGCACCACGGTTGCTACCGGGTTTCGGTTTAACCATGGGCGTTACATTGACTATTTTATCGATCATCGTGATTTTGTCAATCGGCACGGTGTTGGGATTCGCGTTGCAGATTCCGCCGGCTGAGTTTTGGCAGGCCATTTCCAAACCCGTTGTGTGGCATGCATTTGCAACGAGCATTATGACCGCTTTTGCCGCAGCCTCTATCAATTTAGTGTTCGGCACGTTGCTGGCGTGGATTTTGGTTCGTTATACCTTTCCGGGGCGCCGCATCATTGACAGCCTCATTGAATTGCCCTTTGCATTGCCAACGGCGGTGGCAGGGATTACCTTGTCCAAGCTGTATTCGGAAACGGGGTTGTTGGGCAGTGAGCTGGTTAAGTTGGGCATATCCATTGTTTACACGAAAATCGGTATTATTATAGCCTTGGTTTTTGTGGGCATTCCTTTCGTAGTTCGCTCCGTGGAGCCTGTATTGGCAAAATTAGACGGGGCTTACGAAGAAGCGGGTGCCGTTTTGGGGGCCTCTAATTTTACGATTTTCAGACGTATTATTTTACCGGAAATTTTACCTGCCGGTCTGGCCGGTTTTGCCTTGGCTTTTGCCAGAGGGCTCGGTGAATACGGCAGCGTCATTTACATATCCGGAAACAGTGCGAAAGCGCAGACGCAGGTCGTATCCTACGTGATCATGCAAAAGCTCAATTATGTAGATTACGAAGGGGCTACGGCCATGGCGCTGGTACTGCTCGTGTTGGCTTTCTTAATTTTACTTACCGTGAATCTGATGCAGCTTCGTCAGGCGCGGCGGTTAGGAGGTCGATAGGATGAAGCAGTCTAACTGGGTAAAAAATACATTAATAGCCATTGGCTTTCTGTTCGTCATTTTGATGCTCGTATTTCCGTTGGTTACGGTCGTTATCAGCTCATTGGCGCAGGGCTGGGGCTTTTACTTCAAAGCAATTACGACGCCCTATGTGTTGTCGGCGCTGGGTTTAACACTGGTGGCAGCCTTGGTGGCAGTACTGGTAAGCGGTATTTTTGGCCTCTGTGCAGCCTATTGCATCGGTAAATTCGACTTTAAAGGGAAGCAGTTCCTCATGACCTTAATCGATGTACCGTTCTCCATTTCTCCGGTTATTGCCGGTCTTGCCTTCATAATGGTATTTGGCCGCATCGGCTGGGGCTATGGAATCCTGGACACAATCAACCAATGGCTGGGCACGAATTGGCGCGTTGTCTTTGCCTTGCCGGGCGTATTTTTGGCTACGATCTTCGTGACTTTGCCCTTTGTATTTCGCGAAGTAATCGCCATCATGCACACGAACGGACGGGAAGAAGAGGAAGCGGCGGTACTGATGGGGGCTTCGGGGCTGACCGTTTTTTGGAAAGTTACTTTCCCGCAAATAAAATGGGCCTTTTTATACGGCGTGTTACTGTGTGCGGCGCGAGCTCTTGGCGAATTCGGTGCCGTAGCGGCGTTGTCAAAATCCCGTGGCAGTACGTTTACATTACCCCTCGAAATTGACGCCTTGTACATGTCGGGCTCTGCCACCGGTGTGACGGCAGCCTTCGCGGCTTCGTCCTTATTGGTGCTCCTGTCCGTAGTTCTTCTTTTATTGCGGGCCTATGTGGAGCACCGTGTGGGTCATGGGAAATAAATTATAGGGAATATATAAAAAATTTGAGAAAACTTGAGAGAGAATTTGAGGTGATGAGATGGGTCTATTACCTTCAGAAATAGTGGCTGAACAGGCCGCCGATTATGTGGCTATGAACAGCATTTTTAAACAATATGGTAATTATGAAGCGTCGAAAGACGTGAATTTTCAGATTAAGGAAGGCAGTATTGTAGCGTTGCTTGGTCCCAGCGGGAGCGGCAAAACGACGATACTACGCATGTTGGCGGGCCTTGAGCATCCTGATAGGGGCGATATTTATATTGCAGGGCAGCGAGTGAATGAAATTGTACCGGCCAAGCGGGGCATCGGCTTTGTATTTCAGAATTACGCCTTGTTTCGTCATATGACGGTGTTTGATAATATTGCGTTTGGTTTGACGGTGCTAAATGAAGACAAGGGCAAAATTGAACGACGGGTCACTGAGCTGCTGGAGTTGGTTGGTCTCAGTAATTTGCGAAATCGCTATCCCGGCGAGTTGTCCGGCGGTCAGCGGCAACGTGTGGCCTTTGCCCGTGCGTTGGCACCGAGACCGCATGTACTGCTCTTGGATGAACCGTTTGCAGCCATTGATGCGAAGGTTAAGCATGAGTTGCGTCAATGGTTGAAAACGACCATTAAAAAATCCGGTATTACCAGCATTTTCGTGACTCATGATCAGGAAGAAGCGGTTGAACTGGCGGATGAAATCATTGTAACGAACAACGGCCGCATCGAGCAGATGGGCACACCGGAAGATGTATACGGTACGCCGGCAACGCCGTTTGTGGCGGGGTTCATGGGAAAAGCGAAAGGTATTGTGAACTATGAAACACTGACCGGATTTAAGAAAAAAGAGAGTTTCGATTGGGCCATTGTGAGACCGGAGTTTGTGGCGGTTTTCAAAAGAGACGCGGATCACGGTAATAAGAGTGCGGTGGAACAGGGCGTGGTTGAATCAGTTACCTTCCAGGGCACAAGGCTGAGCATGCAGATTCGCATTGGGGAGCATATCCTTGAAGCGGAGCAGCCTATCGAGGCGAATACGTTTACCGTGGGCGAAGAAGTGGATGTGCTGATTTATCGGCTATTTCTGTGCAGTAATACGGACGTTCACATTGCGAAGAATAAAGCGTTGGAAATCGGACCGATTTTCTATATTTAGAGTGATTTTGTGCATTCGGCAGTTAAGAATTAGGTGGGATAGATTTATGAAATTTGAGAAACGAGAGCGAATCGACACGGATGTTCTCATTATCGGGGGCGGCACGGCCGGCTGTTATGCGGCGCTGACCTTGCAAAAAGAGGGTAGTCCGAAAGTTCTTATTGTAGAGAAAGCGGCGATTCAGCGCAGCGGCTGTTTGGCGGCAGGCGTGAATGCGTTGAACGCATATATTGTAAAAGGTCGCAAACCGCAGGATTATGTGGATTATGCTACGAAGGACGCGGCCGGCATTGTACGTCATGACTTGCTGCTCACCATGAGTGAGCGTCTTAACGGCGTAACCAAGGTGTTGGAAGATTTGGGGCTTGTCATTTTAAAAGACGAATATGGCGAGTATATGGCGCGCGGTAATCGCAACATTAAGATTAACGGCGAAAACATTAAGCCTATCTTGGCTGATGCAGTGCGAGCTTTGCCGAACACGACGGTGTTGGAGCATGTAATCATGACCGACTATTTGGTGGAAAACGGCGAAATCAAGGGAGCCGTAGGTTTTTCATTGCGCAACAATGTGGCCTATGAAATCTATGCACCCTATGTGATTTGTGCCACCGGTGGCGCAGCGGGCCTTTATCGCCCGAACAATCCGGGATTTTCCCGTCATAAAATGTGGTATTCACCATTTAACACGGGCGCCGGCTATGCTATGGGGATTAAAGCGGGCGCTGAAATGACCACCTTTGAAATGCGTTTTATCGCTCTTCGCTGCAAAGATACGATTGCCCCGACCGGCACAATCGCCCAGGGCGTGGGCGCTAAGCAGGTCAATGCGGACGGCGAGGTGTATGAAACGAAATACGGTCTTACTACTTCGCAACGCGTATACGGCACGGTGAAGGAAACGTTGGACGGGCACGGCCCATGTTACCTGGCTACGGAAGGGATTACGAGCGAGCAGAATATGGATCTGTTGAAGGCGTATCTTAATATGGCACCCGGTCAGACATTGAAATGGCTTGAATCCGGTGTGGGTCCGGCGCAGCAGAATGTGGAAATTGAAGGGACTGAGCCATATATCGTGGGCGGCCATACAGCCAGCGGTTATTGGGTGGATACGAACCGTGAAACGACGATTCGCAATCTCTTTGCAGCAGGCGATGTGGCCGGCGGATGTCCGCAAAAATACGTAACCGGTGCGTTGGCGGAAGGTGAAATTGCAGCCCTTGCCATTGCGGAGCGTTGGCAAAAAGAAACGGCTCAAAGAGCTCATGAAGTCAATTCAGATGCTGTTTCCTCCACTGTAGCGGCCCAAGCGAAAGCGTATCTGGATGCTTACGATGCATTCCTTACAGGTGAAGCGCCGCTCTACACGACGGAGCAACTGGAAGAAGCGATGCAGCGTGCCATGGACAGCTATGCCGGAGGTATCGGCTCGTATTACCGTTTTAACAGCAAGCAGCTGGCGAAGGCGAAAGCGCGCATTGAAGAGTTAATCGGTATGGCGGAACAGTTAAAAGCGGACAATCTTCACGACTTACTGTTCATTTTCGAATTGAAGGAACGACTGGTTGTCTGCCTCACCTTGATCGCTCATTTGGGGGCGCGCAAAGAAACGCGTTGGCACAGTTTTGCGGAAAATTTGGATTATCCGGAAACGAGTGATGAATGGCTCTGCTATGTAAATTCCGTGGCTACGGAGAAGGGTATTGAGATTCGTCAGCGTCCGTTAGTAACGACGACTCATTATAAGCATCAAGACGGTACAGTTCTCAGCAAAGGAGGCGCATTATGAGCATCAAAATCGATCAGCAGACTTGTGTAGGTTGTCAGCGGTGCGTTAATGTTTGCCCCGGCAGCTTACCGGCTATGAGTGAACAGGGAAAAGCCTTCATGGCTTATCCGAAGGATTGTTGGGGGTGTATGGCCTGCATTAAAGAATGTCCGGTAGGAGCCATTGCCTATTTCTTGGGACCTGATATGGGCGGTCTGGGCGGCACTATGAAAGCCCGCCGCGACGGACAATACTGGAACTGGGAATACACGTCGCCAACCGGCGAAAGCCAAACCATTGTGGTAAATGCCCAGGAGTCAAATAAATACTAAGCTATACATAGTAAACATAATGCAGAGCAATGAGTAGAAAGCATATGACTAAGCAATAAAAGCTAAGTAATAAGCTAAGAAATAAACTGGAGAATGTTTTTACATCAAAAAGCATTTCAATGAATTAATAGATAAAGAGAGAGGGTTTAGCGAATGAGTGAATACAGCCATTTAGACGAATTGGAAGCGGAGGCCATATATATTATCCGCGAGGTTGCGGCGCAGTGTGAAAAGCCGGTTATGTTGTACTCCATCGGGAAGGACAGCTCGGTTATGCTTCACTTGGCGCGCAAGGCGTTTTATCCTGAAAAACCGCCATTTCCATTTTTACATGTAAATACGACGTGGAAATTTAAGGAAATGATCAAGTTCCGTGACGAAACAGCGAAGAAATTCGGTCTAGACATGATTGAGTACATCAATCAGGACGGCGTGGATCAGGGGATTAATCCATTTGACCACGGTTCGGCGTACACGGATATTATGAAAACACAGGCCTTAAAGCAGGCGCTTAACAAATACGGTTTCACGGCAGCGTTTGGGGGCGGTCGCCGTGACGAAGAAAAATCTCGTGCGAAGGAACGTATTTTCTCCTTCCGTAACGCATCCCACGGCTGGGATCCTAAGAATCAGCGTCCGGAAATGTGGAAATTGTATAACGCCAAAATCAATAAGGGCGAAAGCATCCGCGTGTTCCCTTTATCGAACTGGACTGAAAAAGATATTTGGCAATATATTAAACGTGAAAATATCGACATTGTGTCCTTGTACTTTGCGGCGGAACGTCCGGTTGTGTACCGCGACGGCAACATTATCATGGTAGATGATGAACGCTTTAAATTGCGTCCCGGCGAAAAAATCGAACAGAAAAAAGTTCGTTTCCGTACATTAGGTTGCTATCCGCTCACCGGCGGCAACGAATCTGATGCGACTACGCTTGATGAAATCATTGAAGAAACCTTATCGGCTGTATCGTCCGAACGTACGACCCGCGTGATTGACAGTGAAGCGGCAGGCAGTATGGAACGCCGCAAACGGGAAGGTTATTTCTAAAGAGATTAGAGAACAGAGAGGATACAACGATGAAGGGACTTTTGAAATTTATTACTTGTGGCAGTGTGGATGACGGTAAATCCACCTTGATTGGCCACATTTTATATGACGCAAAATTATTATATGCAGACCAGGCGAAAGCGCTGGAATTGGAAAGTAAGGTGGGCAGCCGCGGCGGCGCTATCGACTACTCCTTATTATTGGACGGACTCATGGCGGAACGGGAACAGGGGATTACTATTGACGTGGCGTACCGCTATTTTACGACCGATAACCGCAGCTTTATTGTGGCGGATACACCGGGCCATGAAGAATATACCCGTAACATGGCCGTTGGCGCTTCCTTTGCGGATTTGGCGATTATCCTCGTGGACGCGTCTCAGGGCATTTTAGTGCAGACTCGCCGTCACGCCCGCATTTGTGCGTTGATGGGGATTGAATCGTTCGTGTTTGCCGTGAATAAAATGGACCTTGTAGGCTATAAGGAAGATGTATTCCGGAACATCGAAGCGGACATTGCGGCTCTTGCAAAAGAAGTGGGCCTTAAACAGGTTCAGGTTATTCCTGTGTCGGCGACGGAAGGGGATAATATTACTGTAAAAGCTACCACTATGCCTTGGTATGAAGGACCGGCTTTGCTTCCATATTTAGAAACAGTGGACGCATCCGGTGCGCCGGAAGACGGCTTCTATATGCCGGTACAACGCGTTTGCCGTCCGAATCATACATTCCGCGGTTTCCAAGGCCAGGTGGAAGCAGGCTCTGTTGCATTGGGCGATACATTGACCGTCTTACCAAGTGGCGAATCGGCTAAGGTTAAGTCCTTAATGGTCGGTTTCAGCGAAGTGACGGAAGCGCACAACGGCCAGCCGTTAACGGTAGAATTGGACCGCGAAATCGACGTGTCCCGCGGCAGTGTGCTTGTAAAACAGACGGGCATTGAAATCGCACAGATTGCCAGCGTGAAACTGCTTTGGATGGACGACGAACCGCTTGAAGTGGGTAATGAATATTTGGTAAGTCTCGGCACAAAGCAGGTGGCTGCTACGGTGACAGACATTCAGTACCAGATCGACGTGAACTCCGGTGAACATTTACCGGCTGCAACGCTTGGTAAAAACAGCATTGCCCTTTGCACGCTTCATTTCCAAACGCCGGTGGTTATGGATGAGTTCCGCCATCACAAGACGTTGGGCGAGCTTATTTTAATCAACCGCGTAAGCAACATGACATCTGCTTGCGGCGTTGTGGAAGCCGTAGGTACCGTAGCTGAACAGCACAGCTTTGAACATAACGGCCTGACAGCGCGCGGCGACGTTTTTGACGAATTCTACTACAATGTGGAAGGCTTAAAAGTAGATAGAATCCGTCCTAACCGTGAAACCTATACAGTGGGGGATAACTTGCCGCTTGCCGGTGACAGCTATAACTATCCGGCCAACTTCGACATTTTAGTTGTTCGCGATAAAGTGGCTATTGAAGTACGAGGCGGTAAATTGGCGGCTATGGTGCCATTGGATGAGTATGTGTACAACGATGTGGCCGTGGTGAACGGTCGCGGTTTCGCTGTGCAGGTAAAATCCGCTGACGATGTAAAACAATTCATCGCCGAATCCTTTGACGATACCTTGCAACATGACGGCGCATGGCATGACAAATGGCTCCGCTTTGAAACATATCGTAAGATTATATTCCACGACTCTTTTTGGGCGATTTAAAAGATTTTATTTTACGTAATAGTTTTATCATGTAATATGATTTATAATAGACATTAAATAAGGGCTTAATGTGACTTATTTAATGTCTATTTTTTATTTTGCTTTGAAGTAGAATAGGGCATAGCTAAAGTAGGGGAGGTACTTTATGAAACAACTAATTCGAAGTATGGTGTTTTTCACGCTGTTGGTGATTTTTGGGATACCACAAATATTTGCAGCTGCGTACAGTTTGACCGATATTGATGCGGCAAAACAAAGCCGATTGTCATTCCTTATGCATAGTACTGATGGTAACGCATATAATGTGTATATAATCGGGGATGGTGAATCTTATGCAGGCCGTTCGGCCCCTTGGAGTTACAGTTCCAATGATATGATTTATAAGGCCAAAGCTTACTATGTATATATTTCTTCAGTAAAAGAAGACATAGTAGAGATGCAAGGTATTGAGTTGTTTGGAGATAATCCGACAGGTCATGCTGAATATATTAATATTATAAGACCATCATATACAGGTGGAGTTTACTTGATTAAGGGGGTAAACGGTCAGCCGGATATTTTAGTGTCAGCAAAGCAGATGACTGGAGGCGGGTTCGTTGATTACAGATATTTTGCGATTAAAGAGGGCCGGCTACAACAGATGAAACTGATGTCCTCGGATCAATCAACTAGACTGGTGTCTAAGGGAAGAATAAACTCTATGCCATATGCTGTTGCCGATGGAACTATCGCGGTACCTTGGTTCCGACAAAGACAGGGCGGGATTAAAGACTTCGGTAACTTTACATCCGTATATATGCCGGACTATCAGAATTTAATTCTCATTTTTGCTTATTCTTATAAAGAGTAATTCTCTTTAGAGATTTAGAAGTATAACATAATGTGTTATATAATTAAGTAAAAACTATTGACGACCTATTTGATATGTGGTAATATATCTTTGTTGCGGGAGTGGCGGAATTGGCAGACGCACCAGACTTAGGATCTGGCGCCTTACGGCGTGGGGGTTCAAGTCCCTTCTCCCGCACCAGTACAGTACATACGCACCTTGTGAGATTTCACAAGGTGCTTTTTTTATTGCCCCTCATCTCATACTGTGTTAAACTAAATAAGAACATGTATTATATGGGGCTTTGGCATAGCTAAAGCCCGTTTTGTCGTTGCAATTTTTAATGCTTAATTTTTATTTTCTGAACAGTAGGAAACGGCAATTTTAGATTTTAACGTAAAAAGAATCATGTTTTAAAGGTAAGAAGAATCATGGAAACATTGGAAGATTTACTATATAACTATCCTGCCTATAAGGAAGCGGAGGATGCGTTCAGTACGAAGGGCAAGCACATTTTGTACGGCCTGGGGAGTTCGCAGAAGGCGTTTGTTTATAGTCAGGCCATAAAGCGGAACGGTCCGAAGGCGACGATTGTGCTCGTGCACGACCGTGAGCACAAGGATCGATGGGAACGGGATTTAACGTTTTTCCTGCCCGAAATGGATGTCATACCTTTTCCAATTACTGAAAAGGTAGCCTTCATCACGGCGGCCCGCAGTTTGGAAAATCAGGCCCTGCAGATGGGTGCGTTGGGCAAGTTGTTGACCGGCAAGCCTGTCATCGTGGTGGCCACCATTGAAGAGGCGACGCAGTATATCCTGTCACCGGCCGACTTGAAAGAGCGTATCATCTCATTGAACGTGCATGAAGAAGTGGCGCGGGATCAATTATTGGAAAATTTAGTAGCTATCGGCTATGAACGAACAGACCAGGTGGAACAACGTGGTCATTTTAGTGTGCGCGGCGATATTTTAGATATATTCCCGGTGAACAGTGACAATCCGTACCGCATCGAGTTTTTCGATGATGAAATTGATACGATTCGCCTGTTCTCACGCGATACGCAGCGCTCCATTGAAACGGTGGACGACTGTACGATTATGCCGTTTAATTTGCATGGCGACAATCAGCTGCATGGGGGCGAAGTGCCGGACGAAAATGATTCCCTCCTTTCCTATGGTGGGAACGGTATTATTATTTACGATGAGCCGAACCGCTTACAGGAAACGTTACGAGGGTTCTTAAAAGAAGACGCCACGCACCGGTCACAGCACATGACCTGGTCGGAACTTCTTAATACATCGAAGGCCAAGGTGGAAATCGGATTTAACTTCATGCAGCAGCGCATCGCTTCCTTCGGCACGAGCCATACAGTGGGCCTGCAAGGGAAGTCCATGGTGTCCTTCGAGCGTCAGATTCCGCTTTTGACGGATGAAATCAAGGCTTGGCAGGAGCGAGGTCGTCAGGTTATTTTGGTTATGAACAACCGACAACGCTCGGAAGGGATTGAACGGGCTTTAGCAGAAGCTAATTTGGCTTATACCAAGGCGGATGAATTCATGGCCACTCCGGGGAAGGTGCTTATTGTTGAAGGGCTACTCACGGATGGTTTTGAATTACCACACTGTAACCTTGTTGTAGTTACGGAAGGTAATATTTACGGGCAGCAAAAGAAACGACTCCGTAAAAAAGCGGCCAAAGGGCAGGAAATTACGTATTTCTCCGATTTGACTATCGGGGACTATGTAGTTCACTCCGTTCACGGTATCGGTAAGTATGTGGGCCTGAAAACCATTGAAACGGAAGGGGTTCACAAGGACTACATTGAAATCGCCTATGCCGGTACGGACCGCCTTTATTTGCCGGCTGATAATCTGGATCAATTGCAGAAGTATATCGGCAATGAAGGCGATGTGCCGAAAATTCATAAAATGGGCGGTCGTGAATGGGGCAAGGTGCGTGAAAAGGCGCAGAAGTCCATTGATGACTTAGCGGAAAAGCTGGTTCAGCTCTACGCGGAACGAGAAGTGGTGGAAGGGTACGCCTTCTTACCGGATCAACCATGGCAGCAGGAGTTTGAAGAAGCCTTCCCGTATGAAGAAACGGAAGATCAGATTCAGGCGACGAAAGAGATTAAGGAGTCCATGGAAAAGCCTGTTCCTATGGATCGCCTCCTTTGCGGCGACGTAGGTTTCGGCAAGACGGAAGTGGCCATGCGCGCTATTTTCAAGGCCGTAATGAGCGGCAAGCAGGTAGCGGTGCTGGTGCCTACGACTGTGTTGGCGCAGCAGCATTACCAGACTTTCTTAGACCGTATTGGCTCCTTCGGCGTGCGCGTAGACGTGTTAAATCGTTTCCGCAGTGTGAAGGAGAAAAAAGATATTATTCAGCGTGCGTCCAATGGTGAATTGGATGTACTCATCGGTACGCATGCTTTGCTTAACAAGAAGGTTAAGTTTAGAGATTTAGGCCTTCTGGTTGTGGATGAAGAGCAGCGTTTCGGCGTGGCGCAGAAGGAAAAATGGAAGAGCTGGGCCAATAACATTGACGTACTTACATTGAGTGCCACTCCGATTCCGCGAACCTTGCACATGTCCTTGGTAGGGGTTCGTGAAATGAGTGTAATCAACACGCCGCCGGAAGATCGTTTACCGGTACAGACCTATGTGGTGGAATACGATATGAAGCTCATTGTGGACGCTATACGCCGTGAAATTCAGCGCGGCGGCCAGGTATACTTCGTGTATAACCGCGTAGCCTCTATCGAGCATATGGGCGAATTGTTGGAACAGGCTATGCCTGACTTGCGCTTCGCCATCGCACATGGTCAAATGACGGGCACGCAGATGGAATCCATCATGGTGGACTTCTATGAAGGACAGTACGACTTGCTCCTTTGTACCAGCATTATTGAAACGGGGCTGGATATTCCGAATGCAAACACCATCATCATTTATGATGCGGATCATTTGGGCTTGTCCCAGCTCTATCAGATGCGCGGCCGCGTAGGTCGTTCCCGTCGTCGTGCTTATGCGTATTTCATGTACCGTCCTGATAAAATGCTCAGTGAAACGGCGGAAAAACGCTTGAAAGCGATTGAAGAGTTTACTGAACTGGGGGCCGGTTTTAAACTGGCTATGCGCGACTTGGAAATTCGCGGTGCCGGCAACTTGCTGGGTTCTCAGCAACACGGCAACATTGCATCAGTCGGTTTTGCCCTGTACTGTTCCATGCTGGAAGAAGCCATCGCCAAAGCGCAGCATCGCACGGTGCGTCCGAAAGAATTGGCCGCGCCGACCCTCGACTTGGGTGTGGATGCGTTCATTGACGATGCTTATATTAAAGACAGCGCTCGTAAAATTCAGATTTACCAGCGCTTGTTACAGATTCACAATCTTACAGAATTACGTGATTTTACAGATGAATTGATTGACCGATTCGGTACACCTACGGAGCCGGTGAATCGTTTGCTGCAAATGGCCATGTTGAAGGAAAAAGCCCGTGCTATCGGCATTAAGAGCATCGTTAGACGCAATGATGTGTTGTCCGTTGTCTGGGCCGATGACAGTAAAATGGCCAACTGGGATATGGCATCCGTGCCGGCCAAAGAGTGGGATCGTATGAAAGTGTTAAATACGAAGCCGACCAGTCTTACGTATCGCTTAGAAGGGCTTACTATGCCGATTTCAGTGATTTGCGATACTTTGTTGAATGAGCTGAGTAAGCAGAACGAAGCGGTATCTAAGTAAGGGAGGAACCGATGAATCGATTTTTAAAAGGAGCCATGATTTTAACCATAGCCGGGGTTATCGTTAAAATCATCGGCGCTTTCAGTAAAGTCCTGATTGCCCGTATCTTGGGCGGCGAAGGGATTGGCCTGTATCAGATGGCCTACCTGCTGTACCAGATTATTGTCAGTTTGGCGACAGCAGGCCTTCCTGTGGCCATCTCCATCATGGTGGCCGATAAACTGGCACACAAAGACATGCGGGGCGCTCATAAAATTTTCAAAGTGTCAGGCCTCGTGCTTTTCTTGCTGGGTACATTCTTCAGTTTAGCCCTATTCTTAAGTACGCCTTGGCTCATTGAAGAAGGATGGCTGGCGGATCCTCGCAGCCGTTACGCTTTGATGACGTTGACGCCGGCTATTATTATCGTAACCTTGTTGGGCGCGTTCCGCGGTTATTTCCAAGGTTTCCAGGACATGTTGCCTACGGGGGCATCTCAAGTGGTGGAACAGACCTTGCGCGTTACCTGTATGGTAGGCTTCGCCTTGTTCCTCTTGCCTTATGGACTGCCTATGGCGGCGGCCGGGGCGACCTTGGCGACATTTCCGGGCGTAGTGGGCGGCCTGTTGGTACTCATTTATTTTTACTATCGTCAACGCCACGAGCGCGCTTCGCTGTTGGCGGCGCAAGATGAGCTGCAGGTGGCCGAGTCGGCTTGGCAGATTATGAAACGCCTCTTTATTTTGGCCATTCCTGTATCGATGGCGAATATTATGATGCCTATCGTGTCCGGAATCGACTTAAAGGTTGTGCCGGGACGTCTCATCGAAGTGGGCTACACCATGCGTGAGGCGACCACTTTATTCGGTTATTTGACCGGTATGGCTACGTCCTTGGTAAATTTGCCGATTATTCTGACTACATCCTTGGCGGCCAGCCTTGTGCCGGCTATTTCCGAGGCTTATGCGAAAAAGGATATGAAGGAAATTCAGGGGCGCAGCTATGTGGCCTTGAAGATTACGAGCCTCATTACGGTGCCGGCTTTCGTAGGGCTCTGTGTGTTGGCTACGCCCATTTCACAACTTTTATACGCAACGCCCAATGCGGGCGGTCCGATTGCCGTTATGAGTCTCAGTATTTTTCTCCTCGGCATGCAGCAGGTGACGACGGGGATTTTACAGGGCTTGGGACATACGTCGATACCGATGATTAACCTGTTCATCAGTACGATTATTAAAATTCCCCTCAGCTGGTATTTAACCGGTCTGCCTGAATGGGGCATCAACGGTGCGGCCTGGTCCACCAATATCGACTTTGGTCTGGCGGCCTTGTTAAACATGATCTTTGTAAATCGCTACATAAAATACCGCATCCCATGGGGCGAAACGGTGAAAATTTTCTTCTCCGCTTTGGCTATGGGCGGCGCCACTGTGGTGGTGTATTATTTCCTCAGCTCGCTCGTAGGCAACAGCATCGGCGTATTGGGGGCTATTATCGTGGCGGTCATCGTTTACAGCGCCGGCCTTCTCATTACGAAGACCATTAAGCCCGATGAATGGGCTTCCATGCCTGTTATCGGCAAGCGCATTGCGGCTTATCGGGACAGAAAAACGGCGAATGGCGATGAGCAGTAGATATAAGAGATAAGAGAAAATGAATTCGTATCGAGTACGAAGTAATAAAGGAAACTACTAATGAATGATGAATTAAAGAAAACTGACGGCTGCTCGCTGGAGCCGTTGCGCCGGGTGGTGAGCGCTCTGCGCAATCCGGAAGGGGGCTGTCCGTGGGATTTGCTTCAAACGCACAGTACACTGCGCCGCTATTTGCTGGAAGAAGTGTATGAAACGCTGGAAGCTATCGACAACCGTGACACGGCTAATTTGCGTGAAGAACTGGGCGATGTGTTATTGCAGATCGTATTTCACGCACAAATTGCGGAAGAGAACGGACTTTTTACTATCCAAGACGTGATTGACGACATTTCCCATAAAATGATTCGCCGTCATCCTCATGTGTTCAATACGAAAGACGGGGCTGACGGGGACAAAAAAGGCGAACAGCCTCGATTATCCTGGGAGGCCATGAAAGCCCAAGAACAGGGGCATCAAAGGGAAAGTATCCTCGATTCCGTGTCAAAGGGCTTACCGGCCCTTCTAGGGGCTCAGAAACTGCAGGAAAAGGCCGCGAAGGTAGGCTTTGACTGGGATTCTGTGGAGCCGATGTGGTCTAAACTCAGTGAAGAAGTGGCCGAATTTAAGGAAGCCGCCGCCCAAAAAGACGAAGAAAATATGGAATTAGAGGCGGGAGATGTACTTTTCTCCTTGATTAATCTTTTCAGATGGTATAAAATAGGCGGTGAAAATGCTCTAAACCGCACTAATAACAAGTTCAGACGGCGCTTTTCATACGTGGAGAAGTGCGTTAGGGAAAGTGGAAAATCCTGGAATGATTTTTCATTGGACGAATTGGATTGTTTTTGGACCGCGGCGAAGGTAGCAGAGAAAGAACATTCATTGTAATGGGACGGCAAGTCACATTGTAGCGAATGAAATACATTCTATTTTTTAAGGAGGTTCTGTCATGAATAAAACAGAATTAATCACAGTTGTTGCACAAAAAACTGAACTTAGCAAGAAAGAAGCTGAAAAAGCCGTTAAAGCCGTATTTGAAACTGTAGCTGACGAATTAGCAAAAGGCGAAAAAGTTCAAGTAATCGGTTTCGGTACTTTCGAAGTACGCGATCGTGCAGCACGTGAAGGCCGCAATCCTTTGACTAACGAAGTTATCAAAATTGCTGCTTCCAAATCCCCAGCTTTCAAAGCAGGCAAACAGTTAAAAGAATTAGTAAACGCTACTAAAGCAACAAAAGTTAAGCCTCGTAAAAAATAATTACGATGTGGCAATGAAAAGAGATCGTAGGCATCATCCAAACTTGCTTGCAAGTTCGCCTATTGATCTCTTTTTTTATTGCTTTTTTGAATAACCTGTGATTATTTACTATACTTTTACTTCAAGTTTACCGGAATAAAGGTATTTTATGATATAAACAAAGTAAGTTTTCAGATAAAAAAGAATCGAACATTTCCGATGAAAGAAAGACTTATTTCTCCTATGATTTATGTTATAATAAATTATAGGGAAGGAGAGCGTGAATGGAGAATAAGAAAGAACGAATACTTATTGTATCAGCTTCGATTGGTACGGGCCATACGCAGGCAGCGAAGGCCATTGAAGAGTGCTGGGCGGCGAAGTATCCGGATGCTCAGATTACTCATGTTGACTTTTTAGATACCAATACTTTTTCTTTCGACAATTTATTAAAAGAAACTTACATTAAAGTGATTGATGTGTTCCCTATGCTCTATGACGTGATTTATCGTCTGTCGCAGGGGAATCGAAAAGGCAGTGCCATGCAGACCGCATTGGCTTGGCTTTTAAAACGTCGTATGTTGAAGTTGATTAAGCGTGAAGAACCTGATGTTGTTATTTTTACGCATCCATTCCCATGCGGGGCAGCCTGTATTTTAAAACGACAAAATCTAATTGATGTGCCTTTAATTGCAGCCATCACGGATTTTGAAGCGCACCAGTTCTGGGTGTATGAACAGGTTGATGCTTACTTTGTCGGATGTGATCGCATGGTAGGCGAGCTCTATGATGCGGGGATTCCAACCAGCAAAATTACGGTGACCGGTATTCCTGTGCGCAGAAGCTTCTTTGAACCTCGTGTGACCCCGTATAAGGCGGAGGACGATGTAACGGCGCTCATCATGGGCGGCGGTCTCGGTTTAGGCTGTGTGGAAACGGCATTGCGCCGTTTGGACGAAGTGCGCGGCATTGACCAGATTGTAGTCGTTACAGGACGCAATTCCGAATTGTACGAAGGTCTGGTAGCTATGCAGAAGCGAATGCATAAGCCGACCACTGTTTACGGCTATACGCTGGATATTCCTAAGCTCATGCAGGAAGCGACCGTGCTGGTAACGAAACCGGGCGGATTGACCTGTATGGAGGCGATTACTGTAGGTTTGCCTATGGTATTTTTCAGCGCCATTCCGGGGCAGGAAGAAAGCAATGCAGCCTATCTGGAAGAGCAGGGATTTGCCTGCTGGGCCAGAGATGTTTACAGTTTGGAGGATGTGGTGACGGATTTGATTGACCATCCGGAACGCCTTCATAAAATGGCTGAATTGGAGCGTAAGTGGCACATTGACGGCGCTTCCAACATCGTAGATGCGGCACATCGGTTGTTACGTGAAAGAGAATCAGTTGAGTTTGTGGGACCGCAGGCAACTGTATCCCCAAGCGGCGGTATTGTGTAATCGTATATGTAGCAGTATAATATTTTCATTGCATTACAGTATATTTTCCTGTAAAATATACATAATTTAACGAGTTTTATGTAATGTTAGAGGAGGATTCAAATGGACAGTGACACGTTGGAGTCATTTTATGAAAATTTAGGGTTTGAGTTGGCGGAAATTGATGATCGGGACACATTGTTCTATCAAATTACCGATGATGGCGATTATGCCACAATTACCGATGAAGAAGGTGCGTTGCCTGAATCATTGGAAGAACCGATTATTTTTACCCTTTATGATGAAAATGATTCATTCCAGTGGAGTGTAACTATCGAAGACTCGCATTATTTTGGCGAATTGTTTACTCGTGTAGAAGATACAGAAGAGCTCTTGTCTCATCTGCAGGGCATTCGACAAGAAAATATTGCTCGTTACGGCGAAGAACTGTAACCTGATTCGCCTTCAGGTTGATGCACAAGGTGCGACTGACAGCGCGAATTATGATTGAAAATATAAAAGTCCACCTCTTTTAGAGGGGACTTTTTTTCGTAGAGGTGATTTTAGTTTATGAATATATTAACCTTGCAGGATGTAGGACATTCTTACGGCACGCGGCGCCTGTTTGAACATGCGGATATGACGTTTACGGACAATAAGCGCATCGGCTTAATCGGTGTTAACGGCACGGGGAAGTCTACCTTTCTGAAGATTGTAGCCGGTCTGGTGGAGCCGGATAAAGGCAACATATTGCGCAACGGCAAAGCGTCTATTTATTATTTGCCACAGGCACCGACCTTCGATGAGGAAGCGTCCATTTTGGAAAATATTTTCCTGGCTCAGCATCCGGTGCTGGCTTTAGTGCGCGAATATGAACGAATCAGTCGTGAAGCGCCGGGCGGCGAGGCTCATCTGCGCCTCTTGCAGCGCATGGATACGGATGGCGGCTGGGATGTGGAGCAGCAGGGCCGTACGATTTTGTCTAAGTTGGGCTTTGATGATGTAACGCGGCCGGTAAAACTCTTATCCGGCGGTCAGCGCCGTCGTCTTGCTTTGGGACAGGCTTTGTTATATCCGTCCGACTTACTCCTTTTGGACGAACCGACAAACCATTTAGATGAAGCCAGCATTGATTGGCTGGAAAATTATTTGCTGGCACGCAAGGGCGGTCTCCTCATCAGTACTCATGACCGCTATTTCCTTGATGCGTTAAGTGATGAAATTCTGGAGCTGTCTAATCACCAGTTCTACACCTATGAAGGGAACTATGAGACTTTTTTGGAACTAAAGGCGGATCGGGAAGAGCGTGAAGCGGCTACGGCGGAAAAGCGACGCCAATTTTTGAAGCGGGAGCTCGCCTGGGTACGTCGTGGTGCCAAAGCTCGTTCCACTAAGCAAAAGGCCCGTTTACAGCGTTATGAAGCGTTGAAGAAGCAGGACGTACAGCGACGCGCAGATACAATGGATCCGATTGCGTTGAAGAGCCGCTTAGGGAAAACGGTCTTCGATATTGAAGACTTGAGCTTTTCTTTTGATGATACGACCATTGTGAAGGATTTTACGTACCATATGGATCGTCATGACCGTATCGGCATCGTGGGACCGAACGGTATCGGTAAATCGTCGTTTATGCGCCTCCTGGACGGCACATACACACCGCAGGCAGGAACGGTAGGGCGCGGCGAAACCGTCCGTATAGCGCATTTTAAGCAAGAATTACCACCGTTCGATGAAGATCAGCGCGTGCTCGATTATATTCGTGAGGACCATCATTACATTGTGCTTGCCGATGGCAGCAGTTTAAGTGCCGGTCAGGCCTTGGAACGTTTCCTCTTCACACCGGAATTGCACGGCGTGCCGATTCGCAAGTTGTCCGGCGGTGAAAAACGTCGACTCTACCTTTTAAAATTGCTCATGAGTGCACCGAATGTGCTGCTCCTGGACGAACCGACCAATGACTTGGATATTCCTACCTTAGAAGTGCTGGAAGACTTCCTGGACACATTTGGGGGCGTCGTTATTACCGTTTGCCATGATCGTTACTTCCTGGACCGCGTAGTGGACAAATTATTCGTCTTTACCGGCGACGGTGCCATCTCCATCGTACATGGCGCTTATTCCGAATATAAAGAAGCTATGGAAGCAGATGGAGAAACCTTGAGCCTTTCCCGCGTGGGACATAAAAATGCTGAAAAAGGAAACGGCAAGAATAACCGGAATACGCAGGATGGCGAGAGTGAGGCTGTCGGAAGTGGCAGTAATCGGAACGGACAGGCAGATTCCGCTGCTACAGGTTCAGCTACTGCAGGTTCAACTACTGTAGGTTCTGCTGCAAAAGAAGCACAATCCATTAAACCACTTACTAAATCGGAATTGGCCGAGTTGGAAAAACTGGAAACGGAAATTTCTGAATTGGAAGGCCTTTTAAAGGCTTACGATGCCATGCTCAGTCAAAATACGGCGGATTATGCAGAATTGGAGAATATCATGGCGGAGCGAGCCGGTACGGATAAGAAGCTGGAAGAAAAAACGGAACGGTGGATGGCGTTGTCCGAGCGACTATAAGCCGGTCGAAACGAAATTCGCTTGATACTATATTAGATTGAAACGAATTTAGGTCAAAATGAATTAGATTGAAGCGGAATCAGGTCGAAACAAACATGAAATCTTCATGAAGATTAAATATGTTCGAAACGTTGAAAAACGTAAGTTTGTTAATAAAATTATAAGTAAATCAAACTAATTCATAAGAAATGGCTCTAAAATATACAGAATGTATAGTTTTGTAATATTAATACACTCATATCGATTTTTAGATGATTTTTCTTAAATCGTCAGATTTATGTAAAAAAATGAGTGACTTATAAGCAGTTGTTAATTGGTTGTACGATTAATTAACTTCTGCTTAATTTTTTTATTATATAATCTTCATTAATAAACTTATAATCTTGATAAATTATGTTTATTAACAAGATAATCGGCGGAAAATCTTGATAAATAAAGTAATTTTACAAAAATTTGGTCATTTGATTCATATTTATGAAATAACATATTGAATTTGGTTGTATAATTGGTATATACTGTAGTTAGACCCGAGTATGTGATTTTTGTTTTGGAACGACAGAGGTACTCATTTCCCAAACTGGAGGGATGTTATGAAGAATAACAAATGGGGTGGCAAACGCGTCGGAGCAGGCCGCAAAAAATCATTGTTCGATCGGAAGGGTCGTACGTTCCGATTAACTGATGCGGAATTTTTAGAAGTTAAACCGCTAATTGACGCTATTCGCAAAAGAACTGAAGCAGCGGCCCTGGCTGCTAAAGACAAAGTTAAGTAGTCGTTAATTTTCACATGTGGTACAATAAAGTCGGCAATCCTTTTTGGATTGCCGACTTTTCATGTTTATAGTAGATTTTATACAGTTTTATAGTAAGCAAGTACAACAAGTATATCAAGAACAAACAGTTTCAATACAGGCAAGTACAAACAGTTTCTATGCAGGTAAGTACAAACAATTTTATGCAGGAGCGTGTAAATGATTTCTTGGCGTACATAGGGGATTTTATAAAAAGGAGTTAAGCAATGAAGGACGAAATGATGAATAATGGTCGCCTCGTGTCCGAAGTGGCAGTGGAAGACAATGTAAAAGACACGATTATCGACGTATCCTAGCGTTTAAAGCAAGTTGACTATAATCCTATGATTCTTCATGGTGAAGCGGCTCATACGGCGAAATTCTTAACTGAATTGGGTGCTTATGAAGCGGAAGAGACCGCAAACTGGAATATTCGTGAAGTGACCGGCGAACAATTGGTGAAAGACTACACCGACAGCGTGACTTACGGCCATGTGGCAGACTACATGGAGTCCTTTGTAAAATTGGATCGCTTAGTGGTAACCAACTTCGACTATGTATTGGAAAAAGCCGACGTGTTGGAGCAGCGCTTTGTGGTTCGTCTCTTTGACGGTCTTATTTTCAAAATGCGTCAAGTCATCGTAACCATCGAAGACGATGTAATTGCGTACGAAGCCAATGCCATTCCGGAACTGATCGACCTCTTGTCTAAAGCGACTGAAGTAGGCGTTAAATAAGCTAGTTCGAAATAAATTGGCATAAGACAGCGAAACCGGAGCAATCATGTCGGAAGCGGAAGTAATGTAATTATACCGAAATACAACTGAAAACAGCCAGTAAAACGTTAAATACAATTTAATAAAAGGAAAAAGCAACAAGCGAATCTTCCTGATTGTCATGGAGGAGTGAAAGATTCAGCTTGTTGCTTTTTTGTACTTCGCTTGGGGATTAGTGTGTGAAGCAAAGTACCGGGTATAAAGGTGTATAGGGATCTTATGTATGGTGAGTACATAAGCGAATCACATATAACTATGTGGGTTCATACGATCTTTACACGCTATGGGGTGAGCATAGGCGGTGTAAAGCTGTATGTGGAGCTCATGCAGGGTTTAATACATGGAGCTCAGTAACGAGTCTATGCGACGCTGTAAAATGTACAGTGGAATCAGGCTTGCCAGGAACCCTGCCAATATAATGATGCCGAGTAGCGCATAGGGAATTAGGGTAATGCTGCTCGGTACGTGAATTGCTGAGGTGGAGGTCACGTAATTGGCAATGGCCGCGTAGGCGCTGAATCCGCCGATGGTGCCGATAACTACACCGAGGAGGATAATAGTCAGTGACTGACTGCACAGAATCGCGTACAGTTGTTTGGAAGAGGCACCTAAGGTTTTTAAAATCGCATAGTCTTTAATGCGTCCCATTGTGGCCAGATAAATCGTTACGATCATAACGATTAACGAAAGGGAAATTATCAGATAGCCCACAGGACGCCAGATTTGTTCGCCGCGCCCCATTAAGTTGAAAAGCTGTACAATGATTTGTGCGGGGAATACGAGTTGCACATCTTTTCGACTGCTGTAAGTGGAGGCGAGCATGTAGGCCTGGTTATAGCCCATCGGCTCTACGAGAATCGTCGTAACAGCTCCTTTTTTATCGGTATGTTCGCCCGTTTTATTAATGGAGCTGTGAAGATCCCAAATGCTTTCGATAGAGGTTAATACCGCCTGATCGTATGGTCCGTTTGTCGTATCTAAAATACCCACAACTGTAAACGGATGTTCCGCATGGGCTTTGCCCTTGCTCACATTGCCGTGCGTGGAGTTGAAAGTATCGCCTACTTTAAGACCTGTACGTTCGGCTACGGCACTGCCGATAACCGCTTCAAAAGGCTTTTTAAATTGTTCCCCTTTGTCGATGCGCAACCATTCCGGTGCATTGCGCTTAGGACGAAGGGTGAAGATTTCAGGTTCCGTCCCGATAATGCGGAAGCCCTGCACATTGTCGCCCATAGCGAGCGGTACTGCTGCCAGTACGAGCTTAGGCTGACTGCGCAATTTATCTACTTCCGCATAGGGAATATTACCTAACGGACGGTCCTGTAAGAATACAGTGTTCATTACTAACTGCTGACTGCTGCCCGTGGACCCTACCAATAAGGTGAAAGGTTCCGTAGCGGTTGTCAGGCCCTGTTGGAAACCGACGCCCAAAGTGCCTACTAATACGCTCAAGCCGATGGAGGTAGCCAGAACGAGGAGAAGCAAAAAGGTTGTAAGCGGCTTCGACCACAACTGTTTCCATGCAATTCTATAAATCATAGGACACCTGACTTTCTGCGTCCCTATGCAGGGACGCGGTTACGTTGGAATCAGCTTTGCCGGGGTGAACGGCATCAGCGGCGGACTTGGCGTGGCTGTCGCTGACGGTTATGCTTGCGGCTTTCTGATTGTCAGAGTCCCCGGTAACAGGTTGTGAAGGGGCATTCTTTTCTAAATGCAACCGATTTTCGAAGGCCTCGATAACAGTGCTGTCATGAGAGGCTACGATTAAGGTTGCCTGTTGATCTTTACAGTAATTACGCAATAAATTCAGTACAATCGTACTGTTATGCGCATCCAAATTGGCAGTCGGTTCATCTGCCAAGAGGAGTGACGGCTGTTTAATAAGCGCACGTGCAATGGCCACGCGCTGCTGCTCGCCCTTACTGAGTTGCGCCGGTTTTTTGTGCGCAATGGCGGCAATATCCATGGAGACCATGAGTTGTTCTAAATCATTGAGAAAGGTTAATTTGTCAGTTTTATGGCTGAAATAAGCTCCTGTACAAATGTTATCTTTGGCCGACAGGAAGGGGAGCAGGTTGAAGTCCTGGAAAACATAACCTACGTGATTGCTGCGCCACTTGGTAATGGCTGAGGTGTTGCCGTCGGTAATAACCATATCGTCAATGGCGACGCGCCCTTCAGAAGGAATAATCAGGCCTGACAGACAATGCAATAAGGTGGATTTGCCACTACCGCTGACGCCGGTGAGGCACCACTGACTTCCTGTTTCAGCAGTGAATTCCGGTACGGACAGAGCTTGGATATATTGATTGCCGTCCTTATAACGATGAACTAAATTTTTAATTTCAATCATAAAAGCACCTCATCAGTCAACGGTTGCGTTGCGAATTCTCACGAGGCTGACAAAACCTGTTTCTGAATCAACATAACTGCCAATTTCCAAACGACCGGTAACGGTAATGTCCTGGTCATAAGGCAAGGCGATGAACGGATCATCTAAGTACACGACAACGATGTTGCTTGGCCAATCCGCATCAGAGGAGCAGAATGGGCAAATAGACATTGGCACTTCAGTGAGCACGAAGAAATTGATGCTCGGTTTTAACGGAGGCGCCATGAAGCCTTCCATCGTTACGGTTTGACCGTTCATAGATTGGAGTGTATCGGACATGATGAGCCCCTGAGAAGAGGCGCCCGCATACATCTCATCAAAACTTAACCATTGAGCATGCACTGAAGGGGCAGTGCCGGCTGCCCCTTGCAATACAAACAGTAGTAACAAAAATCGTAATGCTGTTTTAATATACTTCATAGATAACACAATCCTTATTTGTTGTTAGGGTTTTTAGTGGCATCTACGCCTAAGGCACGCATAATACCGAAGAATACTTCAGTGTTGTCCATTACGCCATGGAAGTATTCGGAGCCAGGGCCTTGAGCCATAAGAACTACGTCGTCAGCGGAGTGAACTTCGCTAGTTTCGCCGGTAGTAGTAGGTAAGTTACCTTCTACAAGACGTGCGCCTTGAGGTGCACGGTTAGGGTTGGCGATTACATGACCGTCTTTGCCGGCAGTAGCTGGATCATGTGGAGTAGTTTGGAAACGATAGTTTTCGTAGTGATCAGGAGCGTTAGCGTATTGAACTGCTAATGTTACGTCTGCATCAGGGTTATCAGGGAAGCCGTCGTTGTTAGCGTCAACGAATGTTGGCCATTTAGCGTCGCCGTAAACGCGTACAGCTTCACGACCTACTTTGCCTTCAGCTTCGCTGTAAGTACCGGTGATACTTACGCCGTGAGCATGGTCAGCTACTACGATGATCAATGTGTTGTCGCCATGAGCTTTGGAGTATTCCTGAGCGTACTTAACAGCTTGGTCGAGTTCGATAGCATCATAAGTAGCACGCTGCCAATCCATAGCATGTAATTGTTTGTCGATGGAAGCGCCTTCGGACATTAAGAAGAAGCCGTTAGGGTTCTTTTCCAATACTTCGATGGCTTTCTTAGTCATTTCAACAAGACCAGGTTGGTCAGTGAAACCTTTTAATACTTTTTCGTTAGTAGGTAAGAATGCGCGGTCCATGTAAACGTTCATTGTGTTTAATTGGAATAAACCAAGGATTGGTTTGTCGCTGCTAAGAGCTTCCAATTCAGTTTTTGTACCGGCAAATTGGTAACCTTTGTCTTTGAATTCCTGAATAACGTTGATGTTGTCTTTACGTTTGGAACCAGGAGTGTCTAAAGGTAAGAAGAATTGAGCACCGCCGCCCATTACTACAGCCGGAGGATTTGTACGGTTGATGAAGTCGTTAGCGATGTAGTTTTGTTCAGCGCGACGACGAGTGTGAGCTGTTACAGCGGCTGGAGTAGCGTCAGTAACGGCTGCTGTAGTAACCATACCGTAGGACATGCCTTTGGAACGGGATACCATTTCAGCGATAGTTTCTACTTTTGGATCGTCCAATGGGTCCGGAGTGCTGTTTTCGTAAACGCCCATAGCGTTAACAACGGATTTGTTACCGGTGTTGTAAGCGGAAGCACTGTTTGCGGAGTCAGTTACAATGGAGTCGTAACCGGAAGTTGTGATCAATGCCATGTTAGGCATTTTTTCCATGTTGAGGACATCGTTGAATTTACCGTCGGATAAGCCTTTGGAAAGGATACGAGCCATTTCCTTAGCTTGTAAGCTCATGCCGTCACCTACGAAAAGGATAACGTTTTTAGCTTTTTTCTGAGCTACTTCATTTACTACTTCGTAGTTAACTGTACGAGTGTAAGTGTTAGTGCCGTCGGAAGCCAATACTTTTACAGCTTTAGGACCTACAGCTGTGAAAGCGGCGTCATCGATACGATAGGAAAGATGAGTGCCTTTGTCAGTTACAGTTGCTTTGTCGTTTAAAGCTTTTGCAGCATCTTCACCATTGATGGTTACAGATACTTCTTTAATGTTGGATGGTAATTCTACTTCCAAATCAAAATGTTGACCGCGCCATAATTTTGCCTGGTTAATAGGTAAAATTTTGATGTCCTGGCTCATCATAGGTAATTGATTTGCAGTTAAGGACTGAGCGGCTACCACTTTAGCCGGCGCTGCCAATGCGTCTGTTTCATTAGCTGCCTGGCTGATCATTGGTGAAGTGAAAGCCAAGGTACTTGCTAAACTTAACATAATGGTTAAACGAAGACGCTGTTTCTGATTCATTTTTATTCCTCCTAAACAATAGATACAATAGAATCTTCATTACATTTATGCTAGCATTGATAAAGTAAAAGATACAGAAAAAAGACTGTAAAGTATTTGTAATGAAACTGTAATGAAAATATAGGCTTTTTTGGTATGAAATAGGGGGAATCAAGCATTTATAGGGATTTTTACAATTTTACAAAAGATTAGAAAAAGTAAAAATGCGCTATACGAATAGTTGAATTGTAAAATAACCATGAAAGCTGTTGCCCCTTTTCAATATCGAAAAAATTCGCTATACTAATAATAATAAATAAACCAAAATGGAGTATGGGAGGCGCTCAATTCATAACACAGACGAATCGATATATAATACCTTATAAGTGATTCGACACATTATATTACTTTTAACTATTAACAGGATTAAAACTAACAGTGAAATCTGTGGAAGCAACAGATTAGAAATGGAGCTATGAACTAATGGAATATACAGGCATTTTATACAACGTAGAAAATCATGTAGCCACAATTACCTTTAATCGTCCGGAGGTACAGAACGGATTTAATGTACCGATGTGTAAGGAAATCTTGGATGCCATCGAACGCAGTGAGGCAAATCCGGATGTAAAGGTACTTCTGTTCAATGCGGTTGGTAAAGTATTCTCTGTAGGCGGCGACTTGGCGGAAATGAAGCGCGCCGTGGAAAATGACGATCAGCAGGCATTAGTAGCCATTGCGGAATTAGTCATGCAGATTTCCTTTGCCATGAAAAAAATGAGCAAACCTGTAGTAATGAGCACGGACGGTGCCGTAGCAGGTGCCGCATTCAACATGGTATTGGCAGCCGATATGTGTATCGCCTCTACCAACAGCCGTTTTATTCAGGCGTTCGTAAACGTAGGCCTCGCTCCTGATGCGGGCGGTATGTTCCTCCTCACACGTGCGGTGGGCATGAATCGGGCCATGCAGCTCGCTATGACCGGTGAAGCGGTTACAGCGGACAAGGCGAAAGAATACGGATTTGTATATAAAGTGTGTGAACCGGAACTATTAGTGAAAACAACGGACCGCATCTGCAGCCGTTTAGTGAAGGGCCCTGAATTGTCCTACAAGGCGATGAAGGAACAAATGTGGGCGGCCTTCTTCAGTAATTGGGATGAATATGCTAAACTTGAAGTGGAATTGCAGACCACATTGGGCTTTTCCGAAGACTTCAAGGAAGGTGTTCGCGCCTATGCGGAACGTCGTCGTCCGAAGTTTACCGGTCAATAAGACATATCATTGTGGCCTGGCCGATTTATCGGCTTGGCCACATTTTTACTATACGTACCATGTTATAATGTGCCTTTAATTGGCGATATTATAATGTGCTTTTAATTCACCATATTATAATGTGCCTTTAAATCACCATATTATAATGTGCTATTAATTATAGTTTTAATTTAATTATAATTAGGCAGTACCGAGCGAGTTGAAGGTATATATGACGGAATGATTGAGACCGGTTTATTATGTTGAGGTTATCTAAGAAAAAGAAGGAAGTGGGCTTATGGGTAGCTATCAAAATGAAAAAGAAGTAGTACTTAATAATGGCGTAAAAATGCCGATTCTTGCGTTTGGTGTGTATTTGATTCCGAATGAAGATACTAAACAGGCTGTACTTGATGCGTTAGAAGTAGGCTATCGCCACATCGATACGGCGCAAATGTATGGCAATGAAAAAGAAGTAGGGGAAGCAGTCAATGCCACATCCGTTCCGCGCGATGAAATTTTCGTAACAACGAAGATTTGGTTCAATCACTACGGCTATGAAAAAGCGAAAGCCGCTGTGGATGATGCGTTGAAGCGCATGAACTTGGACTACATCGACCTCATGCTGTTACATCAGCCATATAATGATTATTATGGTGCGTACCGTGCTTTGGAAGAAGCGTATAAAGAAGGCAAGGTTCGCTCTATCGGTGTAAGTAACTTCTATCCGGACCGCTTGAACGACCTTATTGAATTCAACGACATTGTGCCACAGGTAAACCAGGTGGAAACGCATCCGTACTTCCAGCAGGAAGAAGCGCAGAAAAATATGAAAGCCCATGGCGTACAGATGGAATCTTGGGCTGCTTTCGCTCGCGGATATGATAATATCTTTACCAATCCTGTATTGGAAGAAATCGGTAAAAAATATGGTAAAACAACGGCGCAGGTTATGATTCGTTGGCAATTGGAACGCGGTATTGTATGCCTTGCGAAGAGTGCCAGTGAAAAACGTATGTTGCAGAACTTCGACGTATTCGACTTTGCCCTCACTGAAGAAGATATGGCGGCAATTAAAACCATTGACCGCGACATGAGCGTATTCATGAGCCATCGCGATACACGCATGTTGGATAACTTGCTGAAAAAAAGCCGTGACTAATGCGGGATACTCATTAAATAGGCCGGCGAGATGTAATGAATAAAACCGGTGAGTTGAATAGGACCGGCGAGAGTTATTGAATTGACCAGGATCGGCAAAAAGTATGGAATGGGATTTGAGTGAGTATGCCAATCATGTGTTTATGACCTGATTTATGACCAGTATAACGAAAGTGTATACTGCTATGGAAATGTGATATTGTACTAAAACGATAAACTTCTATATACTCATACTTGTAAGTGATGAGGCTTCAGATTAGGAGCTTCAATAGCATAAGTGCTTACATAATCAACGTTACAGAATGAACGTAAAGATTTGAGTAAAAGGAGTGATTATATGTCTACATATAATAACAATTCAAAAGAAGTCGTTTTAAATAATGGTGTTAAAATGCCGATTCTCGGATTCGGTGTTTTCCAAATTCCTAATGAAAATACAAAACAGGCCGTGCTTGACGCTTTGAAGGTAGGTTACCGTCACATTGATACAGCGCAATCCTATGGCAATGAAAAAGAAGTGGGCGAAGCCATTAAGGAATCCGGTATTCCAAGAGAAGAACTCTTCATTACTACGAAGGTTTGGCTCAGCAACTATGGTTATGAAAATGCGAAAGCATCCATTGATCGTTCTTTGAAACGTATGCAGCTGGATTATTTAGATTTAGTTTTATTACATCAGCCATTCAGTGACTATTACGGTGCTTATCGTGCGTTGGAAGATGCGTACGATGAAGGCAAAGTTCGTGACATCGGCGTAAGTAACTTCTATCCTGACCGCTTGAGCGATTTGGTGGCATTTAACCGCATTACCCCTCAAGTTAACCAGGTGGAAACACATCCGTTCAACCAGCAGGTGGACGCACAGGAAAATATGGTAAAACATAATGTGCAGATTGAATCCTGGGGCAGCTTTGCTGAAGGCCGTGACAATATCTTCACTAATCCTGTTTTGACTGAAATCGGCAAACAATACGGTAAGAGTGCGGCACAAGTTATGATTCGTTGGCAAGTACAGCGCGGTATTGTATGCTTGTCCAAGAGCGTAAGAGCAGACCGCATGGCGGAAAACTTCAACGTATTCGACTTTGAACTTTCTAAAGACGATATGAATCGCATCCAGTCCTTGGATCGCAAAGAAAGCTTATTCTTCAGCCATCAAGATCCAAGCACAGTAGATTTGTTCTTGAAACTCTTAAAAGAACGCGAAGGTATGGATATCTGATTGTAGGACTGTGAGAACTGCTTAAAAGAGAAGTGCGAAAGTAAGTCTATATTGGAAAAGTAACACTATATAATACAATGAAGAAATAAAAAACTACCTCTAATAGCTCAAGTGCTGTTAGAGGTAGTTTTTATTATATATTAAGTTTTAAGTTTTTCTTACAGATTAACGGTCGCCGTTGAAAATGGAGTTTTTAACGATTACATAGTCAACTTTGCGGATTGCGTTAAGGCTGTTGCCGCCTGCATAGGAGATGGAGGACTGTAAGTCTTGTTCCATTTCAGTTAATGTATCGAACAGGCTGCCTTTGGAAGGAATGTACATTTTCTTGCCTTCCACGTTTTTACGTTCGCCTTTTTGGGATTCCGATGCACTGCCGAAGTATTCTTTGTAAGGTTTACCTTCGATTTCAACAGTTTTGCCCGGAGATTCTACGTGACCTGCAAAGAGGGAACCGATCATAACCATAGTTGCGCCGAAACGGATGGATTTTGCAATGTCGCCGTGGTCGCGAATACCGCCGTCAGCGATGATAGGCTTAGTA
This sequence comes from Veillonella sp., assembly GCF_018364065.1. Taxonomy (GTDB): domain Bacteria; phylum Bacillota; class Negativicutes; order Veillonellales; family Veillonellaceae; genus Veillonella_A. The sequence continues at coordinate 132,817 of NZ_JAGZMO010000005.1, read as the reverse complement.
GCGGCTTTACTGCACCAACGAACAGCAGATAACTGCCAACCGCCTGTACCAAAACCGGTTTTTAATTTAGTAATACAAACTTTACCAGGTCCAATACCGATCTTAGTTGCATCGGCACCGGCATTTTCAAGTTCACGAACAGCTTCAGGAGTACCAACGTTACCGGCAATTACGAAGCTGGAAGGTAATTCTTTTTTAATGTGCTGAATCATTTTAATGACAGAGTTGGAATGACCGTGTGCAATGTCGATAGTAATGAATTCAGGAGCCAAGCCGGCTTCTTTAATCTGGTGAACGAAGTCGAACTCTTCTTCTTTAACACCGATACTGATGGAAGCGTAAAGTCCTTTCGCTTTCATGTCTTTGATGAAGTCCAAACGAGTGTTTGGAGTGAAGCGGTGCATAATGTAGAAATAGTTTTCGCGAGCTAATTTTTCAGCCAATTCTTCGTCGATGATTGTCTGCATGTTTGCAGGAACAACCGGCAGACGGAATGTATGGGAACCTAATTTTACTGTTGTATCACATTCGCTGCGGCTGTTTACGATACACTTATTAGGGATGAGTTGAATATCTTCATAGTCAAAAATGTTAGTTGTGTTTATCATGTAAATCCTCCTGTATAAATATCAATTACATAATAATCCATTAAATATTATACATAAAAAGTCCGAATAAAACAACCGATGTTCCGAATAACGTTCTGATTTTTTCAAAAAGATGTGGTGGCAGACTGCAAATTTGGCAAAAAATATTGCTAATTCAGCAAGGCCATGAGCCCAAATAGAAACGATAGATGTGTTATAATTAATTTGCTATTTGTAATAGTAAATTGGGTAAATATATTGCTTAAGGAGTCAAAGTGAATAGTGGAAATACGCTCTTGGCGTTTCCGTGGTAATTGTGTTTGCAGAATATGCGCCGAAGGGGCAAAGTCCGTGGATCTATTCCATGATTTACAACGCGAGCTACATGGTGCCGGAGCTTATTATTAACTTAATTGTAATATTACTGTTCTATGAGCGCATAATGAGGGGCATTTCGTCGGTGACGCGGCGACCTTAATGCGTGGAACAAAACTGTTAGCCGTCCGGTTACTCTTTGAAGGCGTACTCTTTGAAGGATTACTCTGTAGAAAGAGGGTAACAGAAACTTTGTTCCGTAGGACGATTTTTAGAAGGTGATTGAATGAAACGACTTATGCTGGAACGCACAGACGGTCATCATGCATATAAACGGGGAATTTTAATTTTAAATGGCGGGAAGAGCTCCCGCATGGGGCAAAATAAATCGAATCTGCCTTGGGGGGAAGGCACGCTGCTGACGGAATTGTTGCGGAGAGCACGGGCCGCTAAGCCGGCAGATATTATTATCTCGTCCAATGAGCCAATTAATTTGGAACAGTTGCCGGGGACGATTTATGCGTCTCATCCTATGAGCGATTATTCAGGTCATGCGGCGCTTTGTGAAGACGAATTGCGGGCTATTCAACCAGATATGAGTATTTCACTGCGCTGGGTTATTTCCGACGATGAATGTATTACTATGTGGGTTATACCCGATGAAGGAGAAAGTAAGGGGCCTCTGAGCGGGTTATTGGCTGGCTTGCGCAAAGGGAACAGCGAAGTCTATTTGGCTGTATCTGTGGATATGCCGTTCTTTGATCATTTCGACTTTGCCACTACTTGCGACATGCTCACGTCTCCGGGGCAACGAGCCGTTGATTGCGTAGTACCGATGTTGCACGGCCACGTGGAACCGATGGGGGCATTGTACAGCCGTCGTTGTGTGGATGCGATTAAGACCTTATTACAACGGGGCGAATATCGCGTGCAGGCTCTGTTTGAAACGGTAAATACAGAGTATTTCAACGTTGATGAAGAGGCGTTGCAGTACCGCAATGTAAACACGGTGCTCGATTATAAATTGGCTCGTTCGTTCAATGAAAACTTATTCCGTCAGGTACCGATTATTTCCGTGTCCGCCGAACATTCCGGCTGCGGTAAAACGACGGTAGCAACGGAACTGATTAAAGAGTTTTCTGCCCTAGGTTATGAAGTGGGCTATGTAAAAAGTGATCGTCATGGTTTCATGATGGACAAAGAGGGAAGCGACACCTGGCGTGCCTCTCAGGCGGGGGCCAAGTCCGTTGTAATTAGCGGTCCCGACAGCTATGCCATGATTTCCAAACAGGAACGAAAGATAAATCCGGCTCAATTGGCGGAGCAATTATTGGATCACAATGTGGATCTGGTGGTATTGGAAACACGAAGCCAAGGCGTTATGCCAATCGTTAAGGTGGAAAGCGTGCGTGAACATGCTGAAGAAACCGGCGAAGTTGAAAAGACTGGAAGTACCCTAGAAAATGTGGTGGATGCAAGATCTGTCATTGCCGTTGTATCGGCTGAAAAGGTATTGGAAGAATCGGTGGAAACGACCGTTGAAGATTCCGGCGCTCCTGCTGTTGTGGCTACTGATAACTTCGGTGGCACTGTGGGACGCTTCGGCCCTCAACAAATGGAAGAATTGGCGAAATGGTTGCTTGAGTGGGTTATTCCAAAGAAATAGACAGGGTAGGAAGTTTTTAGCTTATTTTTAAGCTTTAGGTTTAGTCTTGTCTTTATTTTGGGCTTAGCTTTAGGTGTAATTTTAGGTTTTTTTTGAGTTTTAGGTTTGGGTGTTATGAATTTAGGGAGTTCTTATGGCTTCGGTTACAGTGGCGGCGAGTCGTGCGTTATGGCTCGACGCATTAAAGGAACGAAATAAGCAGTCAGTGGAATATGTGGCGCTTCAAGAGGCGGCAGGTCGCGTGTTGGCGGAAGATTTAAAGGCCCGGAGCGATATACCGGCCTTTAGAAAGTCTCCGTACGATGGCTTTGTAATTTCATATGGCGCTGAGGATGAATTAAGTCGGCGTTTTCGTGTCATCGGCTGTATCGGCGCAGGCGAAGTGTTCGCCGGTCATGTAGGCTCCGGTGAAGCAGTGCGCATCATGACGGGCGCGCCCATCCCTGAAGATTGCGATACTATGATTATGCAGGAGCGCTGTCAGTTCGACGGTCAGTACATTACTGTGCAGGGCGAAATTCATCGTGGCGAAAATATTGTGCCACGTGGTGAGGAATGCCGACAGGGCGATACGATTCTCGAGGCGGGAATTTTGATGGATGGATCTGCTATCGCCGTGGCGGCCGGACTGGGCTATGACCGCGTGCCTGTGTATAAACGGTTAAACATCGTGCTACTCACATCGGGGCGCGAAGTGATATTTCCCGGTCAGCCTTTGCAGGCAGGTCAGATTTATAACTCCAATTTCTTTATGCTTTCAAACTTGCTCCGTGAACAGGGCTTTGCGGTGATGGAAACATATCACGTCAGTGATGATCCTGAAATGCTGAGCCACGAAATTGAAGTGGTGAAACGGATGGCCGTTGATGCGGATGTAATTATCAGCACCGGCGGCGTGTCTGTGGGTGAATATGATTGCATGCCGGAGATTTATCGTTCCCTTGGTGCGAAGGATTTGTACACGCGCATTCATATGCGGCCCGGTGCGGCGTCCTACGGGGGAGTTATTGTAAAAACTGCAGACCGTGATAATACAGTATCTCCAACAGAATTTAAAACAGAAACTATAGCGGAAGCTACAACTGACGATTTCTACACGCTTTGTTTCGGATTGTCAGGCAACCCGGCGGCCGCATTTAACGGATTTTATTTATTGGCATTGCCTATACTTAAGCATTGTCAGGGGTTGAAGACGATTGAAGCCATGACGATGACCTTGCCTTTGGAAACAGATATTAATAAGCATAATCCCTTTGCTCGCTATGTACAGGGGCAGATTTGTGCAGGGCCTGAAGGCCTTGTGTTCAGACCGAACAGCCTGCTCACATCGAGTGCTTTATTGGGCTTGGCTCATGTGAACGGCTTGGCGAAGCTTGAACAGGGGCAGCATTCGTATAAAGCAGGCCAAATGGTGCAGGTTATGCTGTTGAAAATGCCTAAATAAATTTTAGTGGTATTGCCTCATAATCATGATTTATGATTATGGGGCATATTTTTATGCGCAAATTATATGTTACGTCGCATTGAAATGGATGAATGTACAGTAGAGGAATATAGATAAATATAGTAAAATAGATAGAGATATGGTTTTTTAGTAGTTTACGCCGTATTACATGTAAATAAGCAATGCTTATTTATGAAACTAAATTAATAAGCGGAGATTTAAAATAAAGGTTGAAAATCTCTACTGATTGTTGTAAATTTAATATTATAGATTTATAGTAAACAGAGCCTATAGGAGGTATACTCATGTACAGTGATATTGAAATTGCACAAGCGAATCAGATGGCCCCAATTACAGAAATAGCTGATAAATGCGGGATTTTACCGGAAGAACTGGAACAATACGGACATTATAAGGCTAAAGTATCGCTGTCTACGTTGAAACGTTTGGAAAATAAACCGAACGGCAAATTAGTGTTGGTTACAGCTATCACACCTACACCGGCAGGGGAAGGTAAATCTACCACTTCTATCGGTTTGGCACAGGCCCTCAATAAAATTGGTAAAAATACGATTGTAGCTTTGCGTGAACCTTCTTTAGGTCCTGTATTCGGTATTAAAGGCGGCGCTGCCGGCGGCGGTTACGCACAAGTTGTACCAATGGATGACATCAACCTTCATTTTACAGGCGATATGCATGCCATCACTTCGGCTAACAATCTGTTATCCGCTATGATTGATAACCATGTACATCAGGGCAATGAATTGAACATTGATATTCGCCAAATCTCCTGGCGCCGCGTTATGGACATGAACGATCGTGCCCTTCGCAACGTAGTTGTAGGTTTGGGCGGCAAAGTGTGCGGCTTCCCTCGTGAAGACGGCTTTATGATCACTGTTGCCTCTGAAATTATGGCTGCTTTATGCTTGGCAACAAGTCTTGAAGACTTAAAAGCACGTTTCGGCCGCATCGTAATCGGTTCCAACATGAAGGGCGAACCTGTTTACGTACATCAGTTAGGCTGCGAAGGAGCTATGGCTCTTCTTATGAAAGATGCAATTAAACCTAACTTGGTACAAACATTGGAACATACACCGGCTCTTGTTCATGGCGGTCCTTTCGCTAATATTGCGCACGGTTGTAACTCCATCTTGGCTACTAAATTGGCTCTAAAACTTGGCGATATCGTTGTTACGGAAGCCGGTTTCGGTGCTGACTTGGGCGCTGAAAAATTCTTAGATATTAAATGTCACTATGGCGACATTTTCCCTAACGCAGTAGTTGTTGTTGCTACCATTCGTGCGTTGAAAATGCATGGTGGCGTGAAGAAACAGGACTTGAACACTGAAAACGTGGCGGCTGTAGATGCGGGCTTTGTTAACTTGGCAAAACAGATCGAAAACATGCGCGGTTTCGGTATTCCTGTACTCGTAGCAATTAATAAATTCTCTTCCGACACAGATGCGGAAATTAAGAAATTATTGGAAAAATGCGAAGCTTACGGCGTAGATGTAAGCCTTAACGAATGTTGGGAAAAAGGCGGCGAAGGCGGTATCGACATGGCTAAACAAGTAGCGGCTATTGTTGAAAAATCCAATCCGGCTCCAACCATGATGTACGACGTAAACGAAACAATTCCTGAAAAAATTACTCATATTGTTCAGAAAATTTACGGCGGTAATGGCGTAGAATTTACAGCTAATGCGAAAAAACAAATTGCACAGTTGGAAGACTGGGGCTTAGATAAATTACCAATTTGTATCGCTAAGACACAGTACTCCTTGAGCGATAATCCTGAATTATTGGGCGCACCTTCCGATTTCACTATCAACGTACAGGACGTGCGTATTGCCAATGGTGCAGGCTTCATTGTTTGCCGCACAAGCAATATCATGGTTATGCCTGGCCTTCCTAAAGCACCGGCTGCCCTTAAAATGGATATTGATGCGGACGGAAAAATTACAGGCTTGTTCTAATTGTATAGTTGAGGACATTATAGGCATTTCAGCTTAGCCTTTGTTTTATGACTGATTCATTGGTTTAAAACTTACAGCAGATTGTAACTGCTCTTAATTTTCAGCATATAGTATTGTTATTTCATGGTATAAGCATTGATTAACTTTAGCCGTTAATTGATGCTTATACGTTTATATAAGGAGATTGTATGGCTATTAAAGACTTAACATTACAGGCATTTATAGAAGAAACAGGTTCTTCCGCACCCACACCGGGTGGCGGTAGCGTGGCGGCATTAACCGCATCTTCCGGGGCGGCGCTTATCGAAATGGTGGCAAACCTGACGATCGGAAAGGAAAAGTATAAAGATGTGGGGCCGGAAATGCAGGTCATTCAGACAAAAACTGCAGCAATGAAGCGTCAATTTTTAGATATGATTGACGAAGACTGTGCAGCTTTCAATGAAATCATGGCGGCGTACAAATTGCCGAAGAATACGGACGAAGAGAAAGCCATTCGCATAGCACATATTCAGGCAGCCTCTCAAAAAGCCGCGTTAGTGCCATTTAAAATCGGCGAAACAGCTATGCATCTTTTTGCTTTGGCAGAAGCCGTTATTGAGCGTGGCAACACAAACCTCGTGACCGATGGTGCTGTGGCTGTTCATAATGCTCGTGCTGCTGTAAAGTCTGCATTCCTAAATGTGAAAATCAATTTGGGAAGCATCAAAGATCAGGCCTTTGTGGAAGACCTGCAGAAGAAAATGGCGGACATGGAAGCGATGGCGGATGAGCGTGAAAAAACTATACTCTCAAAAGTAAATTTATAAAAAATATCCTCCCTCGTAAACCCTTCGTCAAGCTCAGAAGGTATTACTCCGGGAGGATATTTTTTATTGGAAGAGTCTTATTCAGAGTATTTGGCTATAGTGTGATTTATTTGGTGCTTCGGGGGTATATTTTTTATTGGGGAAATATTTTTACACTTTTTTATGTGCATTTGAAGGTAGTTGATAAGAGTGGACAAAAAGGGCTTGACTTGGAGTCGACTTCAACTGTTACACTACATATATAGGGATGGTTCTTTTTAAAGAGGCTATCCAATGATTGAATTAAAATGTTTTCAATAAATTTTTCTATATATTACTGAAAGGTATGAAAGGTGGAGCAGAAATGTCACAGAGACCGTTTATTTTTTGTCACATGGAAACTAGTTTAGATGGTAAGATTATGGGGAAATATCTTTGGCGTCCGTCAGCAGCGGATGTAGGGGATTCGTTTGATATGGTTCAGCATCAGAAGTATTCGTATCAGGCGCTGTTGTTAGGTCGTACGACGATTGATGATAATTACACGATGTACGCAACTCCTGAGGTTAATGAAAATGCCGCTCCTGTACCGGCTGGTGATTTCCTTGCTGAAGGTGTGAGCATGGGTCAATTTATGATTGCTATCGACAGTAAGGGGAAATTGGCTTGGCAGGAAAATACGACAGAAGATGGCGATTATAAAGCTCATATTGTTTCTATTGTAACGGAACAGACTCCAAACAGTTACAAAGATTTCCTTCGTCAAAAAGGTATCAGCTATTTAGTTTGCGGTAATGACCATGTAGATTTGGCTTTGGCTTGTGAAAAGATTAAAACTGTTTTGAAGGTTGAAAAGATGATGCTTGGTGGCGGCGCTGTAATTAACTGGAGTTTCTTGCAGGCCGGTCTTGTAGATGAAGTGAGCCAGGTTATTGCACCGGCAGCTGACGGCAGCACGTCTACACAGACTCTTTTCATGGCAAAAGAAGGTATTACTAAAGACCAACCAATTTTATTTAAACCATTAAGTGTTGAAATTATGCCTGACGATGCAGTTTGGATTCGTTGGCAGGTTGGCGAAAAAGTTGACTTTGACTTCGATAATGATCCGGAATTCAAAGAAGTTATGGGCATGATTGAAGCACATAAATAGAAGTCTATTGAAGCAGATAAATAAGAAGTCTTCGCATAGAATTTAACACAACAAAAATAAAACTCCTTTCAGGGATATTCGATTTGAAAGTCTCCGAAAGGAGTTTTTTATTTTAAATGTGTTGGTCTGAAGTAGGTTTATTTTACTACAGGATGTGTTTGTTGGTATGTATCGTTTTGCGCAATAATGTCGAGGAATACTAATGGTTCGTCTTGTTCGTTGCGAAGGGCATGGCCTTGGCCCGGACGAGCGATTGTAATATCGCCGGCTCTTACGATTGTTTCAGTGCCGCTGCCGTCAGTGAAAACGCCTTCGCCGGATACGATAATGTATGTATCTTCGTTAACACCATGTGTATGAAGACCGATAGATGCACCTTTTTCCAAAGTCATCCAACCGATTTCTTTAATAGCTTGATCAGCAGTAGCCTGGTCGCGTGTAAATGAGAATTTACCGTATAAAGTGCCTACGCCTTTAGCCACATTTTGCTTGTCTAATGTAATGAGTTCTGCACGAGGGTAAACCTGAGTGTCAGGGGCAAATGGTGTAGGTGTTTTGTCAGCAGCTAATGCGGTACCGGTGGCAAGAACGCCGGCCAATGCCAATAGAGCGGTCAATCTTCTTAACTTCATAATAATCCTCCTTACAAATAGTATAAAATAATTCCCTCGCATAATTGTCTGCCTTCTATGTGTAATAGCAATGGACGATTATGCTTTTTATAGTTATAAGTATACATCTATGTATTGAAAATACGCAAGAAGTAGTTGATAAAAATGCATTTTATGTATGAGTTTAGGGCTGATAAGCAATTGCAGGTTATTTAACCTGTTTATGTTGATAGATATGAACGTAGTTTTGGATCATTTTCCCCTGACTTTTTAGAAAAATTCTATAGACTCACTCTATTGGTGTCAATTTGAAGGAGTTTTTGAAAAAGAAACGAAATTTTGCGGTAGTGGGTGTGGTGGACATTTTGTGAAATTAGAAGGAGCAAGTATGACAATTTTTCAAGTGGAAGCGGAGTTGGATCGCATTGTAAATGAGGCGATTCTGGCAAAGGCCAGTGACATACATTTTGATGCCGTGGAGAATGGCGTATTGGTTAGGCTGCGCATTCATGGGCAGCTTGTTATAAAAGAGCGAATCATAAAAGGTGGAGCGGATCAACTCATTAATCGCATAAAAATAGTAAGTGGCATGGATATAGGCGAAAAGCGGTTGCCACAGGACGGGCGTTGGAGTTGGACGCGGTCGGGCAAGAAGTTACCGGATCCTTTAAGAACCATATCGACTATATCTCAAAAAGGAAAAAATCACACTTTTTTATGGCATGAAACAGAAAGTTTAGAGTATCAGAAGGGCGGACAAAGTAAAATTCGATTAGAAGAATCGCAGCTAATCAATCAAGCGGACTCAAGGAATCAAGCAGACTCACGGAATCAAGCAGACTCACGGTACCAAGCAGATTCGTACATGTTACGCGTATCGTCATTGCCGTCAATTCATGGTGAAACAGTGGTTTGTCGCCTTGTAGGTAATGAGAATTGTTATAAAACCTTAGAAGAGCTTGGCATGGACAGGAATTTGTATGAACGAGTGTGTCACATGTTGAAACGACCGCACGGTTTGTATTTAATCAGCGGACCTACAGGGTCAGGCAAAACATCTACTTTATACGCCATGCTGCGTCTTATTAATGGTGTTGAGGAGAATGTAATTTCCTTGGAAAATCCTGTAGAAGCTGAGATCCCCGGGGCCATCCAGGTACAGATAAATCCCAAAATAGGATTTACTTTTTCAAAGGCGTTACGAGCCGTGCTTCGCCAAGATCCGGACACCATCATGATTGGCGAGATTCGCGATGTGGAAACGGCGGAGCTGGCTGTGCAGGCGGCTCTTACGGGACATCGCGTGCTGGCTACGATTCATACGAATGATGCGGTCGGCGTTCGGGAGCGCTTGTTGGATATGGGTATCCCTGATTACTTGGTCCGTGCCACTTTAGTAGGTGCTTTGGCACAACGGTTGGTGCGAATTAAGACCAAAAATGGAACTGGTCGGCGAGCTATTTATGAGTTGTTGGATGTATCGGAAAAAGACATTGACTGGAATCGCTTGGATGATTACGTGAAGCCTACATTGCATGAGTCGGGGCAGTCTCTACTTGAATCGGGACTGACTACGAAGGAAGAGTTGCTTAAGGCAGGCATATGCTAAGGAAGGGGTGATTAAAGTAGACATATGCTAAGGACGGGTTGCTTAAGGCAGGCGTATGCTAAAAAAATAGTTGTTTAAGATAGGCGTTTGTTAAAGGAGTGTCTATGTTATTTGAGTTATTGGATAAGGCCATAGTGTATGAAGCTACGGACTTGCACGTAGAAATGGGTGAACAGCCAAGAGTTCGAGGCCCTAACGGTCTGGAAATGCTTCAAGACTATGTGGTCAATAGGAACTTATTTTCAGCGATTTATGAACAGTGTGGAGGAGGGCCGGATTTAGTTGATGGAGCATTTTCATATAAGCACATACGGGTGCGTGTGCACTTGTTCAGCGCCGGTGGCAAGCAATGTGGCACCTTGCGTTTGCTCTATAGTCGTGAATTATTGTTGGGCGATGATGAAGATGGTAATGTGCTTAGACAGTTGGCATGTCTCAGTGACGGATTGGTTATTATCAGCGGACCCACGTGCTCGGGCAAATCGTATACATTGGCAGGATGCATTCAATATATTAATCAGCAGGCGCGGAAGCATATTGTAACCTTGGAAGATCCGGTGGAGTTTGTTTTTGCCAATGATAAAAGCCTTATTCATCAGAGACAATTGGGACAAGATGTTACGAGCATGGCTGAAGGCGTACGAGAGGCTCTTCGTGAGGATCCGGATGTAATTATGATTGGTGAAATGCGAGACCGTGCCACCTTGGAGGCGGCCTTGCACGCGGCGGAAACGGGGCATCTTGTATTTGCCACACTTCATACACAACGAGCTGTTATGGCTATTAACCGCATCATTTCCATGTTTCCGGCGGAGCAGCAGGATGAAGTGCGCTCTCAACTGTCGCAAGTGCTTAGGGCGGTCATTTGCCAGCGACTTGTTCGATTGGAGAAACAGTTTGTAACGGTCAGAGACATTTTATTAAATAATGCGGCCGTGTCTAATTTAATTCGTCAGCGCAAAGAGCCACAAATTGTTTCTATTCAGGAAACGCAAAGGCCTATGCGCACCTTGGAAATGGCTGTCGCCCTGGCGGAGCGGCGTTGGGGACCACGTAAAGAGTTTAAATCTCTTATAGAGGCTTAAGCAGTAATGCTTATTGATAGATTTTCAGGAAGGTGGTGTAAAAGAAGTTTATGAAATCGTTTGTATATCGTGCGTACGATGAAAAGGGGGTGGTGCAGGAAAACTCATTGTGGGCGGAGTCGCTGGAAGATGTAAAGTTGAAGCTTGCTTATCGAGGATGGAAAATCATTCAGATTGAGATAGGTAAAGGTGGAACAAAAGGTGCGAAGAAATGGGCCTATAAGGATGTTGTGCAGTTTTCCTATCGCATGCAGCTCTTATTAGATGCGGGAATTTCAATTCGGCGAATTATGCAATTTTTAAGCGCTCGAAAAAGTAAAAAGATTCCGTATGCATTGATTAATGAGTTGATACAGCAAGGACATCAAATTTCCGATGTGCTTGAAACTACACAGTTTCCACGTATCGGACAGACTTTGGTGCGCGCCGGTGAGGCGGCCGGCACATTAGGACAGAGTTTTAAACAGGTAAAAGACTATTACGAAAAGCAGCTTGCGTGGCGGCAACAAATGTTGAGTGCCTTAACATATCCTCTGTTCTTAATGGTCCTAATGCTTATCTTCATGATGATAGCTATAGGCTTTATCATTCCGGCCTTTAAAAAAGTATTTACTACGATGGATGTACCTTTGCCGTGGATCACAAAAGCTATTTTTGATATGGGTGATTATGTGACGGCACATCCCGTATTAAGTCTGATGATACCTACAACTTTCGTGGCTCTAATTATTGTACTTTGTACATATGAGCCGCTGGCAAAACAAGTAAGCGAAAAGATATGGAAAATGGGCGCCGGTCATGAATGGTTTGACTGCTTTTTCTTGGCTCGTATGACGGAAATCTGGGCCATACTTTTAGATGCCGGTGTGAGCATGACCAGCTTACTGCCCTTATCGGAACCGTTGTGGGGCAACAGTTATGCCTCTGCATTGCAGCGGCGAGTGACACAAAAAGTTCGTGAAGGAGCAGGCTTTAGCGAGGCTTTACAGGCGGAAAATTTAGGCAATGAGTTTTTATGGGAATTGGTGTTGATTGGAGAAGAATCGGGCAGCATGGTGGATATGCTGAAACATTGCAGTGTGTACTACGAACAGCTGATGAATCGATATATGAAAAAGGTGGAACAGTTAATGGAACCTTTGATGATATCGCTGATGGGGATTGGCGTGGCTGTATTGGTGATTGCTGTAATGCTTCCTATGTTTAATGCTGTTTCGGCGATTCAGAATATATAGTGCTATTTGAGACTATATATTCTGAAGAGAACAATACTTCTCAAAGGCAGGAGTAGTTGGTGAGTAATGAAAGTTTTTTAGAATTAAGAAAGGAACTTAAATGGGGTTGTGTAAAATCGGGGATACGTTACAGATTCGTCAACTTGTCGGACAATGGCGCAAGTCCGTGAATGAATGGTGTAAAATCGGCGAGCGCGAGCTGAATTGCAAGAAGCGCCGTCGGCAAGGCGGTTTTACCTTGGTAGAGTTAATGGTTGTGGTGGCCGTTATAGCCATATTGGCTTCTATAGCGATGCCGCAATTTTTATCGGCAGGGGATAAGGCGCGGGATGCTAAAATCCAGGCCGATACGCAGACTATCAGTAATGCGGCGCAACTTTACATGGTGGATAATTCCACTGATACAGTGCCATCCATGGATGAGCTCTATCGGGAAGGCTATTTGTCGGAACATGTAAAAACACCTAAGGGCGGTGAATATACAATCACTGCGGAAGATAATGACGGTGGTAAGGGACGCCATATTGTTGTAAAGGCTTCTGATGAAGCGAATTAATAGGATGTAAGGGTATAAGTTTTAAATAGCTGTAAGGGTTTATAAGGTAGTTGTATGTGGAACTTTCATACTGTTTTGACTTCAAGTACAGGATTATTATTAGGTCTGTTAAGTGCTTACTTATGTACAATTTGGCAAATAGGACGAGAACGGCGTTCGAACTGCCTCTATCTCTTTGGCGCTGTAACAGGTGTATTATTCGGTTTGAGCTGTGCCGTATTGTTTACTCGTACAGAATTGGCCGTATTAACCATTTTTTTCGGTTTTATCCTTTTTATGGGCGCTACCATCGATTTGCAGTACCTGATTCTACCGGATGAAGGTGCGCTTTTATTGTTCATATTTGGAGTCGTTAGATTATGGTTAATAAAAGAGTCAATCGTACAGGCGAGCTGTATCGGTCTCGGCATTCTTGTATTGGGAAGTCTGATTTGTAAAGTGAGTCGACACAGCATAGGTATGGGCGATATAAAATGGCTGGCTGCCGGTTCTTTGTGGTTGCCCGTCACTTCATTATGGCTCGTGATTTATCTCTCCTTTGTAGGCGGTACCGTATTCATCGTAAGTACGGTGACTGTACTTCGACTGTGCAACTGTCAGCATAGCAGTGTGCATGGCGGGTTTTCCTGGGAGAGTCTATGTAAGCGACGACTACCTTTTGCCCCTTTTTTATGCAGTGCAATGTTTGTAGTTTATCTGTGGGGTGAACAGATAAATGCGTGGTATTTCAGTCATTTCTGGTAAACTTGAAGGCCATAGACCTAAAGGTTATAGAGCTAAAGGTCATAGAGCTAAAGATTATAGACCTAAAGGACATAAACAGAATGGATTTATTTTAGCAGAGCTGTTGGTTTACGTAACTATATTCAGTCTGTTTTTAACTTTAGCCGTTGTATCCATTCATTCAGTAACAAATGAACAGCGTCAATTCGATCATACAAGCCGGTTATTTTATTATCATTTGAAACGGACGCAGCTTGCTGATTTGGCCGGGAGCACCGGTGACGATGACTCAATCTTTAATACGGTGATTGTGTATAACGAAGAATATGTGACGAATATGTATGAAGAGTTGTGGGGCAAAGATTTGGTTAAATTACCACCTACGATGACATTGAAAATTAATGTTCGACGCAGCAATAATTTGGACTTGGGGGCTTTTGAAGGGCAAAATAATGTGTCTTCTTTAGAACTGTATGATAAAGAACTTAAGAAGGGGCGAAAATATATTTTTTCTCAGCAAACAGCCCGTATCCGCTGGGAAGATGTGGCGTATTAACAGGTGTTAGAGTGAAAATGGCATTTAATCATAAAACACTTTACCTTAAAAGACGTAAAAATGAGGGTGGTTTTCTTTATGTGGAGGCTTTGTGCGGAATCACGATTATTGCTCTTATGACCGGAGCCGTTATGGCACTTTTAAGTACTCTCATGTTCCAATACAATCAGGCCTGCATTCGGCAAAAAGGATTGCAAATAGCCGTGTCGGCCATGGAAAACGGCAAATATAGGTTGCAGAAAGAGGGCGATGTGGGACTTGGCGTGGAAAATACTGATGATTTATACAAAGTTGAGCAAGTTGTGCAAGAAAAGAGTGTACATGCCATTCCGGTTAAAGAGTTGCAGGTCCGTGTGTACTACAAAGAGGAACTTATTATTTCGCTGGCTACCAATGTGTGGGAAGGATTTAAGTAAGGCTGAATACGATAACCTCAGTTGTAGAGGCGGGCTGTTAATCGAGCTTCTGCTGGGAATCACCTTGATCATGATAGGTCTCAGTGCGTTTATGATGTTTCTGGGCGAAAGTTTACATTGGGCACAGCGATTTCATATACGCAATGAGATTCTTTTCGAAAATATGACGGGACGGCAGGTACTAACGTATGCGTTATTGAATACGAATAAGCCGATTTCAGTATTTTACAACGGGAACTATATAATGTGGGACGATGCTCGTCGCTATGGCGTGGAGTATGGTGAGATTCGCCGGGTTCTCGACAATGGGCAAAAGCAGGCCTTAACGGCCACGACTGTAAGCCCGGACTGGGGCAGTCTGATTGTGAAGTCTGACGGGTACGGTCCCATATTTCACCAGACTGAAAAGGACGGACCGATTCACATGAAGTGGCAAATGTACGTTAAAGGCAGGGCGACTAAAGGCGGTGATTCATATGTGGAACGTACGGAACTTACTATATATCCATTATTTACTTATTTCACGTATCCACAGAATCACGAGGCCGATGAGGGCGACCAGGTTTTCGAATGAGTATTTTAAGAAATTACAATTACTTGGGCGAAGAGAGCTAAGACGAAAAATTCTTTGCCTAAAACAATCAAATTGGAACCGGAAATGGAATCGGAATGTCTCGCAAGGCGGTTTCTTTACATATATTGTCCTTTTATTAGGAACCGTATTTGTTCTGTTCTGGGCGCAAATTGCGGCTGAAATGAATGTGGTGATTCATACGATGCAGGATGAGGTGAAGTTGTGGGAAGTAAATTATGATGCGGAAGGCATGCTTACAGTGCTGTTACAGGAATATAAGCAAAATCCGGATGCTATGATAGAGGAGGTAAAGACTGTTTATGAGACTGACGGGAAACGGGAGGTGTCCTATCGGCTCCATAGGCCGAAGCGCTCCGGTGATGAAGGACGTCTGCAGGTTAGCGTAGCTCATGTTCAGACCGGGTTGCGCGCGCAATATATTGCCATGTTTACGGATGAAGGGGATGATTCGGAGCGGCAGGTTTTAATAACAAGTGTGAGACGGGTAAATTAATTTATTAACAAGTGTACGAAGTGAACGTTAATCGCTTTAAATATTTAACTAAGTAGTGTTTAGATTCATATGAAGTACCATTCAGATACATATTATTGAATGATAAGAATTCAGATGGATATATTGAGTAATAAGACTGGAATTACATGATAGGAGTTACTTTATGAAACATGAATATACAGGAATTACGGTAGGTCATAAATTTATGCTGGGCGCCACGATGGAGTATCGCGATGGCGAGTTTATGTTGGTTGATGCGTTTAAATTGGCACGCCAAGGAACACTTCGTGAGGATTGTAAGCGTTTTATTACTCATTTTTCATTGGAAGGTGCTAATCTTGCGGTTACGGCTGTTTCGGATCGGCGCGATCAACTGATGGTCACACCGGAGCTGAGTCGTTTTGAAACGGCCGATTTATTGAAATGGCAGATAACGGATTGTGTGGAGTGGCCGGAAGACTACTATTTTTATGATTTTGTCATTGAAGATATGCCGGAAGACATGAAGCGTGACGGCGATGCTGAGCAGCAGCTTGTGTATGTAGTGGCATTGCCGAAACAAATTGTCACTGAAATGGCTACCGGATTTTTGGAAGGACATGGAAATTTGGAAGTGATTGATTTCTTCCCCGGCGCGTTGATGCGGCGCTATGTGGAACATAAGGGATGCGTACTGGCTTTAGTGGGGGAACATAATATTGAACTCACCGCCTGGTATCGTCATATGTGCGTGTGTAAAAAAGTAGTTCCTATTGAAGCAGGGGCTTTCCAGGCCGCATTGGAACATATTGAAACAGAGTTGTTCGAATATGGAGTTCCGGGGATTTGTGGGATTGCAATGTTTAAAACCGATACAGTGGATATGTTTTATACGTCTGATGATTCGGGCAATATTATGGCAAAAGAAGCGGCGTATATATATGACCATAAAGGAGGTTCGACGCATAATGAAGGAGACTCGAATCACAATGAAGGACATTCGAATCTTAATGCTGAAGAAGTGGCGACATTTGATAATGCGACGGAACCAACTAATATAGATAATTCCGTACAGTTGGAGTCTGTTCAGTTGGAGCGAATTAATGAGATTATGAACATTTATGATCCGTTGACACCAATCCCATACACAGTGGACTTTAAACAACGGAGTAATATGTTTGACGGACGAAAGCATCAAGAGTTATCTCAAAAGACAGTGGATGAAATGGCTGCAACGGATCCGTTAACGTGGGATATGGCCATGGGGCTGGCGATTCGAGGTTTATACAGACCGTCATATTAATTGACAGTTAATATGAGATGAAAGATGCGCATAAGATTTAAGTTGAGTATAAAGTGTAAGTTTCGTATAAAATGTCGGCTATACGTTAAAAAGCAAGTGATGTATGAAATGAGGCGAAGAAATTTTGAACTTTATGACGCCGGGGATGAAATTACGCCGCATTTATCAGAGACATAAACTATGGCTTATTTTAGTGCTGCTAGTAGGCATTCTTTGGCCGCCGATTATACTTTTTCAATCTTACAGAACGTATGAGGCGGCTGAAGAAATGCAGAATCGCACGAATCAGATTAAACAGGAAACAAGGTATACGCATGAGTTGGTGACTGCATATGATGAGACGAAGCAGTTGCTGTTGCAACGGACCAATCGGTCTCTTCACACAGATATTGTGTTATATCACATTTTGGTGGAGGCGGGGGCAGTTGAACCGTCAGATCGGGTTTTGTTGGAGAGCGTTCAATTTTCCGATGAAGAATTTATTATAAAAGGACGCAGCAGCACACCTGAGTCAGGTCATAAGTATGTACAGCGGTTAAAAAGTACCATAAAAGGAGTGACCATAACTGACAAGCAAGGAACTGATACAGCTAATCAAATGGCTACATTTGAAGTACGTGGAGATTTTAAAAGAACTGAAAATAAATCCTAAGTATGCAGGTGCGGCGTTGGGGTTGTACGTTGTCTTGTGGTTTGCTGCACTTTATGGGCAATCAACGGCTTCCAACCGTGTACAGCAGGCGGAGGAAGCGTTACGCGCAACGGAGCAACAAGTTCTCAGTGAACGTCATGTGCTGGGGAGCGAGGCATATACTTTGATTACAGAATTTCCCAATCGCATTTCAGCAGAGTCTTTGCAGCAAATCGTGCTGAACAGCAGTAATGCCTACGCATTTGACATAGTGCGGTTGGAAACTATAAATACTGCCTCTCAAAATTCTAAAAACAGGTCTTCAAACTATGACTCCATGGATGTGGCCATAGAATTACGCGGCGATTTGAAAGAGTATTTGCTATTCACAGATGATTTAAAAAGGCAATATCCGCTATTGGAAATAAAGCCTCAATCGGTAGTTAAAAAGAATGGACAATTACATATAATTTGTTTACTTACAGGATAAGTACAATATAAGCATTATATAAGCACTATATAAATACAATATAAGTACCACTTAAGTAGCACATAAGCAGTATATATGCAGCATATAAGTAGCATATAAGTAGCATATAAATAGCATATAATCAGCATATAATCAGCATATAAGTTTAGGCCGATAAATGCCTTGTTCCCGGTAACAGCAACAGGGACTTGAAATATGTATCGGCATTTATTTTTGTTTATTCAAATTTCCTCGCCCATGTAGTACAATGAAAGATAAGAAATCAAAGCAGGTATTAGGCGGGATAGAAGATGAAAAGAAATATAATATTAATTGGCACAATGGGCAGTGGTAAGAGCCACTTGGGGCGCAATTTGGCGGAGGTCAAAGGATGGCAATTCGTCGATACGGACCGGTTGTTGGAGCGTCGCTATAATCTTCCGATTGCACAAATCTATGAAAAGTTAGGAGAGAAATTATTTCGTGCCGCTGAGCGAGAAATACTTAAGAAAGTGTGTTTGTACCATGAGTCAGTGATTTCTGTGGGCGGTATTTTTCCTATCGATGTGCGTACTTTACGCTATTTGCAGCGTTATGCATATATTGTAGGAATTCGGGCGGCGAATCACCGCATCGTAAAACGAGTTAATCGTCGCATCGGCAAACGACCTACGATGGATTATGAGAATGTAGGCGTTTTCGTGGAATCTATGATTCGTATCTGGAAACCACTATACAAGAAGTGTGACTTAGTAATTGATACTACATATGGCAGGACGGAAGATTTAATAGAACGAATACATGAAGCAATTGAAGCAGAGGGTGTTTTATTTAAGAAACGACGTCCTTTAACAGGAGGGAAAAGGCGTGAAAAATCTGGCGATACTAACTAGTGGCGGTGATGCACCGGGAATGAATGCGGCCGTGCGTGCATTGGTACGTAAAGGGATTTACGAAGGCTATAATGTGTACGGTGTACGGCGCGGTTATGAAGGTTTGTTGCAGGGGGAGCTTGAGCTCCTTAATCGTCGCGACGTAGGTGCTATTCTTAATAAAGGCGGCACAATGTTGAAAACGGCCCGTTGTCCGGAATTTAGAGAGCCGGAGAACCAGAAAAAAGCGGTGGCTATTTTAAAAGAGCACAATATTGACGCCTTATTGGTTATCGGCGGGGACGGATCCATGGCGGGTGCTATGGCCATTTCGAAGCTGGGCATTCCAACGATTACCATTCCGGGAACTATCGACAACGATATGTGCGGCACTCAATATACTATTGGTTTCGACACTGCGTTGAATACGATTGTTGACGCAGTTGGTAAAATCCGCGATACATCGACGGCTCATGATCGCGTTGCTATTGTTGAGGTAATGGGACGTCATGCCGGTCATTTGGCTGTGCAGGCCGGTCTGGCTTGTGGTGCCGAAATGGTGTTAATCCCTGAAAAACCGATGGAATTAGATGATGTATGTCGTCATTTGGAAGCGTCCAACAAAGCGGGCAAGACCAACAGTATTATCATGGTAGCCGAAGGGGCGTACCGCAGCTTTGAAGTGTGTGCGTATATTAAAAAGAATTTGCCAATTTCTCCAAGTGTTACCGTATTGGGGTATTTGCAACGCGGTGGTGCACCATCTGCCAAAGATGCTACTATGGCGGCCCTTATGGGGGAAAAAGCCATTGATTCGTTGAAAGCGGGCGTAGTGGATTGTTTAATCGGCGTAATGGATTGCGGTATTGAAGCCGTTCCATACGAAAAAGCGAAAGAACTTCGTTACCCAATCAGCGAAGCACAGTACAAGCTGATTTCCGTATTGGCAAGATAAGTGTTAGGTCCGGTACGTCTTTTAAGGTATTTAGAGCTTTTAGGTACTTGATGTATAGTTAAATGTTTGGGAATTTTCAAAATATTTTTAAGAATCATTCGATATATAGAAAATAATCGATGATTTAAGAATGATTTTCATGAAGAACTCATCGTAAAAATCTATAATTTGCCATATTGATATAACCGGCAATAGAGACAGTAAAGGAGTTAAGAGAATGTGGCGAAATCGTAAATTTTGGGGGATTATAGCAGTCATATTAATCCTTATCGGAGTTGGCGCGTACTACTATAAATCATCCCATAGCACTGTGCAGCAGAGCTATACTACGGGGAAGGTAGAGCGCGGTAACATTTCCACAATTATTACAGCAACAGGGACCATCAACCCGGTTAACTATGTAGATATTTCTACAAACGTAGCGGGGATGCTCGAATCTGTGCTTGTAAAAGAAAACCAACATGTAACAAAAGGGCAAGTTATTGCTACTATCGACTCACGTCAGTTGCAGGCTGCAGTGGATGATGCAAAGGCTTCCTTGGATACAACAAAGGTCAACTTAGACCGTTACGAAGTGTTGTTATCTCAAGGCGCAATTTCACAACAAGCCTATGACAATGCCCGTGAAGCTTATGAAAAAGCATTAGCGGCATACAACAAGTCGGAAGCTGTTTTAAATGATTCCACAATTACTTCACCAATGGACGGTACTGTTATCGGTACACCATTGAAAGTGGGCCAAACAATCAGTACAGGTATTTCCACGCAGATGATCATCGCCACTGTGGCCGATTTGAGCAATTTGGAAATTTACCTCACTGTGGACGAAACAGATATTGGCAGCATTAGAAAAGGGGCCAAAGTAGAGTTCACTGTTGACGCCCATCCGGGTAAAACCTATACCGGTACTGTAAGCGACATTTCCTTAGGTACAAAAGGTAACATGGGGACAACCAGCTCCACTGTTGTGTATTACACAGTGAAGGTTGCTATCCCTAGCTCTGAAGCATCCGACTTCTTCCCAACTATGACGGCACGTGCTACGATTTACGGCGATGAACAGACTAATGTATTAGTTGTTCCATTGGCCGCAGTACGTACAGATAAAGTGGGCGAATACGTATATGTAATTAAAAACGGTCAACCTGAAAGAACCAGCGTTACTACAGGTATTACCGGTGATACTACTATTCAGATTACTAAAGGTTTGAACGAAGGCGACGAAATTGTAGTGAGTGGCGATGTAAGTACAAGTACGAAGAAAGCATCGTCAGGCGGTCCTATGTTTTAGGAGGCGGTAACTATGAAAGAAGCCGTAATTACCTTGGAAGGTATCACTAAAACATATGTAAACGGAAAGCTTGTCGTACCCGTATTGCACGGCATTGACCTTTCCATTTACGAAGGGGAGTTTACTTCTATCATGGGTCCGTCCGGGTCCGGTAAATCCACCTTTATGAACATTTTAGGTTGTCTTGACCGACCTACATCCGGCTCGTATAAACTTGACGGCGAAGAAGTGGCTACGTTAAATGATGACGAATTGGCTTTCGTGCGCAACAAGCGTATCGGATTCGTATTCCAAAGTTTTAACCTGCTGCCTAAATTGACAGCGCAGGACAATGTGGCGTTACCGATGGTTTATGCGGGCGTGAAAAAACAGGAGCGCAAAGAACGGGCGGCGGAGCTGCTCACCGCTTTGGGTCTGGGCGATCGCTTAGACCATTTACCTGCGGAATTATCCGGCGGTCAAAGACAGCGTGTAGCCATCGCTCGTGCGTTGGCGAACGATCCGTCCATTATCATGGCGGACGAACCGACAGGGAACTTGGACTCCAAGTCCAGCGTGGACGTAATGGATATTTTCACGAACCTGTATAAAGAAGGACGTACCATTATTCTGGTTACCCATGAACCGGACATTGCCACCTATGCAAGCCGCAATATTGTATTGCGTGACGGTCTCATCGTGGAAGATAGACAAAATCCGAATATGGCAGGGTTAAAAGCTCGCGCTGTAACTACAGAAAATAACTCAATAAACGAACAAGGAGGGTCCGGCCATGTATAAAGAAGGATTTTTGATGGCCTGGTCGTCCATTGTGGCCAATAAAATGCGCTCGCTGCTCACCATGTTGGGCATCATTATCGGCGTAGCAGCCGTAATTGCGCTCGTATCCATCGGTTATGGTGTGCGCAGTCAGATTCAGGACTCCATCTCCAGCTTGGGCAGTAACTTGCTCATGGTATATCCGGGTGCGCCTCGTACTCCGGGCGTAAGACCGACAGCTGACTCGCAGAAAACACTGAAGTTAGCTGACTATACAGCCATTTCCCATCTTGACGGTGTTGACCTGGTATCGCCTGTATCGGCCGGCAACAGTTATGTTGTAATTTATACGAACAAAAACTGGACTACTTCCGTGCAGGGCGTAAGCTCCAACTTCCAGGATATTAATAACTGGTCCGTTAAATCCGGTCGTTTTATTACGGACGCTCAAGTGGAACGACGCGAACGTGTAGCCGTTATCGGTAATACGGTTGCGACAAACTTGTTTGGCGACGAAGATCCGGTAGGTAAAGATATTCGTATTAAGAACAATCCGTATAAAATTATCGGCGTACTTAATGCGAAGGGCTCCGGCAGCTTCGGTAATGACCAGGACGATATTGTGTTCATTCCGTATACAACCGGTATGGAACGTTTGCAAGGCGTTGACTACTTGCGCATGATTTATATTAAAGGTAAAGACGGTCAGGACTTGAACCGTTTGCAAACGGACGTGGAAAATATTTTGCGCGTACGTCATAATATAAAAAATCCTGAATTGGATGATTTCAACGTACGTAACATGGCGACCATCATGGCAACCATGGAAGAAACTACGGCGACCATGACAATGTTCCTCGGATCCGTAGCGGCGATTTCCTTAGTTGTTGGCGGTATCGGCATCATGAACATCATGCTCGTGTCCGTTACAGAACGTACGCGAGAAATCGGTGTACGTAAGGCGTTGGGGGCTACGTATCGAACCATCGTTATGCAGTTCCTCATCGAAGCGGTCGTAATCAGCTTGGTGGGCGGTGCCATCGGTATTGTCCTCGGCATCGGCGCTTCAAAGGCCATAGCGGCGCTTACAAGCATGAAGACCGTTATATCCATGGGACCGATTCTCTTATCCTTCGGATTCTCCATGGCCATCGGTTTAATCTTCGGGCTCTACCCGGCGCGTAAAGCGGCTAAGTTGAACCCGATCGATGCATTGCATTACGAATAAGACAACTTGAAGGGCTCGCGACTCGTGCGCGAGTCCTACTTATATACTTGTTTATTTGCTTTATATTCATCACAGATGTTTTACAATTATTTGATGGGAATTACATCTACTGTTTTGTGTATTACGTGAGTCCGGAGGTGCTTTTATGCCAAAAGAGATGCGTACAATGCTGGATTTTTTCAACAATATGAGGGAAACGAATACATTCGACTGGTCCCATGATTACGTGATGACACATGCCGAACCGGGTCATGTGAAGATGGAGTTTACCACGAATCCGCAGCGTCATGTTAATTTTAAAGGGGCTATTCACGGCGGTGTATATGCTACGTTCTCCGACATACTTATGGGCGTATCCTGTTTTTCACTGCGTAAAAAAGTAGTTACTCTCGAATTGAAGGGGAACTTCATCAAAACAACCGCTTTGGGCAATGTGCTTTATGGTGAAGCGCAGGTGGAGCATAACGGACGCAGTACTATGGTTCTCACCAATCGAATTTACGATGAGAAGGGGCAACTCTTATACATGGGGAGCGGTACGTTCTTCGTTATCGGGGAATTTGAACTGCCTGACCTGCCTTGGACGGAGGAAAAGTAAGAATACAGTAAAATAACTGTTTCTGCCCACTTTTCTTTTGACAAGGCAAAAAAGACTTGGTATACTATGCAATAGGTGCATGGAACATACAAATGTTGCTTCGTGCATGTACAATTTCATACAGTAATAGCTAATCAGTTAGCGTAAATTACTGAATATGGCGATGATAAAATCGGCATTCTATACGTAATTTTTCAGAGAGCGAAGTGATGGTGTGAGCTTCGTAAATTAGATAGAAAGTGCTTTTCCTTTTGGAGTCATGGATTGAATTAACAGTAGATTCATCGTGTAGCCGCGTTAAGGCGTTTGAGTACTAATTAGGGTGGTACCGCGAGTTTATAGAACCTTCGCCCCTTGCCGGGGCGGAGGTTTATTTTTATTAGGAGGCTAATGGCATGGAAGAGACATTACAGGCATTAAAAGAGCAGGCCAAGGCATTGATTAGCGATGTTGATGCATTGCCAAAACTGCAGGAAGTACGCGTTAAGTATTTAGGTAAAAAAGGTGAGCTCACCGCACTGTTAAAAGGGTTGGGCAAATTATCACCGGAAGAACGTCCTCGCATGGGCGCGTTGGTGAACACTGTTCGTCAAGAATTGGAAGCTTTGATGGACGACGTGCAGAAACAGTTGGAAGCGAAAGAATTGGCTGCCAAACTGAGTGCTGAAAAAATCGATATTACATTACCGGGCCGCAGCAAACGCCAGGGCCACGTACATCCTTTAACGGCTGTTAATGAAATGATTGAAACTTTCTTTATGAAAATGGGCTACACCGTTGCGGAAGGTCCTGAAATTGAAAGCGATCATTTTAACTTCGAATGCTTGAACTTGCCTGCAGACCATCCGGCTCGCGATATGCAGGACTCCTTCTACATTACTGAAAATATTTTACTTCGTACCCATACATCTCCGGTACAGGCTCGTACCTTGCAGAGTCAGGAACCTAATAGCCCTGTACGCATGATTGCACCGGGCAAAGTATATCGCTGGGACTATGACGCAACACATTCGCCTGTATTCCACCAGGTAGAAGGCCTCGTAGTCGACAAAGGCATCACCTTTGCAGACTTAAAAGGCACCTTGGAAGTGTTCTTGCGCCACGTATTCGGCGAAGATACGAAAGTTCGTTTCCGTACAAGCTTCTTCCCGTTCACGGAACCAAGTGCGGAAGTTGATATTTCCTGCTGCATGTGTCACGGTGAAGGCTGCCGCGTTTGCTCCCATACCGGTTGGTTGGAAATCTTAGGTTGCGGTATGGTTCATCCGGAAGTATTGCGCATTAACGGTTACAATCCTGATGAAGTACAGGGCTTTGCGTTCGGCATGGGCGTTGAACGTATTGCCATGTTGCTCTACGGAATTGGCGACTTGCGCTTGTTCTACGAAGATGACGTTCGTTTCTTGAAGCAGTTTTAGGAGGTAGTAAGGATGAAAGCTAGTTTAACATGGATGAAG
This sequence comes from Veillonella sp., assembly GCF_018364065.1. Lineage (GTDB taxonomy): Bacteria > Bacillota > Negativicutes > Veillonellales > Veillonellaceae > Veillonella_A. The sequence continues at coordinate 107,467 of NZ_JAGZMO010000005.1, read as the reverse complement.
GACTATGTGCCTGTTGATACAACAAAACCTGCTCAGGAATTGGCGGACACATTGACTAAAGCAGGGATTCCGGTGGAAGAAGTAATTTCCGTGGATCCGGGCTTAAAAAAGATTTACACAGGTAAAATTGTAGAAATTACAAAACACCCTGATGCAGATAAATTACAGGTTTGCCAGGTAGCTTGCCTGGACGATAAAACACAGGAAGAAATTACGAAACAGATCGTAACAGCCGCTACTAACGTAGCTGTCGGTCAGGTCGTGCCTGTGGCGTACCACAAATCCCGTTTAGCGGACGGTACAGAAATTAAAAAAGGTAAATTGCGCGGCGAAGTCTCCGAAGGCATGTTCTGCTCCGTAGCGGAATTGGGTATTCCTAAAGATTTAGTGGTACCCGGTGAAGCGGAAGGCATTTACATCTTGCCTGAAGGAACGCCTATCGGCTTAGACATTCGCGACGCATTGATGTTAAATGACACTGTGTACGAATTCGAATTGACTCCGAACCGTGCAGACTGTTTCTCCATGATCGGCTTGAGCCGTGAGTTCGCGGTTATGACCGGCGAAGCCTCTAAAGAACCGGCTGTTTCCGTAGAAGAAACCGGCGCCAATGTGGCCGATGAATTGACCATCGCCATTGATGATGCTGAACTTTGCCAGCGTTTCATGGGCCGTATCGTTTCCAATCTTACGGTAAAACCATCTCCATTGTGGTTGCAGAACCGTTTGCGCAACTGCGGCATTCGTCCAATCAACAATGTAGTTGACGTTGCCAACTATGTAATGCTTGAATACGGTCAGCCAATGCATACATACGATTACGATCAATTGGCCGGTCATTCTTTAACTGCCCGCGCAGCTAAAGCCGGTGAAGTCATTAAAACATTGGACGGCACCGATCGTGAATTAACGGAAGACATGATCGTTATTGCTGATGCTAAAGGCCCTGTAGGCGTAGCCGGTGTTATGGGCGGCCTTGACAGCGAAGTGTCTGAAAAGACAACGACTATCGCTATTGAAGCGGCTGTATTTAAACCTGCGTCCATCCGCCGTACCGCTCGTGCATTGGGTATGCGCAGTGAAGCGTCCGGCCGTTTTGAACGCGGTATCAACGTGGAATATACGGCGAAAGCATTGGACCGTGCAGCACAGTTGTTGAAAGAGTTGGATGAGAATGTAGTTGTTCATACCGGCGTAATTGACGTATATCCTGCACCTGTAAATGCGCGCACTGTAAGCTTTACAGCAGAAGCTATCAATAAATACTTGGGAACAGCTATTGAAGAATCCCGCATGGAAGAAATTTTAACAACCTTATCCTTCGGTTGGCATAAAGACGGTGAAACCATTACCGTTGACGTTCCATCCTGGCGCAATGACGTGACCGCTATGCCTGACATTGCGGAAGAAGTGGCCCGTATTTACGGCTATGATTTCATTCCGTCCACTACACCTTGGGCTAACTTGTCCAGTGGTACAATTAGTGAAAAGAAACAGGTTATTAAAGCAATCCGCAATGCGTTGGTAACACAAGGCCTCAGTGAAGTGATCAGCTTCAGCTTCATGCATCCGCAGAGCTTGGAAAAATTATTATTGCCTTCCACTGACAGCCGTTATGTGGCCGTGCCAATTTTAAATCCAATCACTGAAGATTTCCCTGTAATGCGCACGTCCTTGTTGCCTAGCATGCTCGATACAGCAGTACGCAACTTGGCGCAGAAGAACCACGACTTGTGGTTGTTCGAAACAGCGGCTACCTATCATCCAAAGAGCTTGCCTGTGACCGAATTGCCTGTAGAAAAACAAGCCGTTTGCGGTCTCATGACAGGTCATGTAAATGATATGCAGTGGGGCGAAGCACAGCGTGTAACTGACTTCTACGATGTAAAAGGCGTGGTTGAAGCAGTGCTCAGCGCACTTCGCGTGGAAGCAACCATCGAAGAAACTACTGAACCTTACTACCATCCCGGCGTAAGCGCTCAATATGTAGTAGATGGCCAAGTAATTGCCACATTAGGTGAACTTCATCCACAAGTTGTTAAAAACTACGACTTGAGCGGCAAAGTATATGTCTTCGAAATCGACGTAACCGCTATTTTAGGCTTAACACGCGGTCAGTTGCAGTACGAAGGAATCAGTAAATTCCCTGGTACTGCGCGTGACCTTGCTATCGTGGCTCCTAATACAGTTTCCTCCGAAGCTATCAGTCGCGTTATTTACGAAAAAGGCGGCCAGTTCCTGGAACGCGCATTCGTATTCGACGTGTACGAAGGGGAACACATTGAAAAAGGATTCCGCAGCTTGGCGTACAATTTATCCTTCCGCAGCAATGACGGTACATTGACTGACGAAGATATCCAGCCGGCTATCGACGAAATTTTAGCTACATTGAATGAAATGGGCTGCAAATTACGTTAAGCGTAATCTCATAAGAAAATATTTTTATAAAGTATGCAAAGACTGCGGGCGAAAATGCCCGCAGTCTTTATTGATGTAATTGACTCTCCGCGCTTCTTATATTAATGCGTTTGTTATTTAGGAGAATATGATATAATTTAATATAAGCCCTGTGATTATGATATGATTTATATCGTTTATGACAGAAGGCGGATTGATATAATTTCTCTCATCACTGCGTTATTGAAACGGAGTGACTGATTGTATTTGCACCCTTAAGGAGGGCACATGGAATTATTGGCACCCGCAGGAACGGCGGAAAACTTTATAGCTGCCCTGGAAGCAGGGGCTGATGCTATATATTTAGGCGGCAAGGCGTTCAATGCGCGCGCAAGTGCAGCCAATTTTGATATAGATAATTTACGTGAAGCCGTACATTTGGCACACGTGTTGGGCGTGTCCGTGTTCGTAACCGTCAACATTCTGATCGGTGATGCGGAGTTAAAAGAATTAAGTGCTTATTTACAAGACTTGGAACGAATCGGCGTTGACGCCATTATTGTGCAGGATTTGGCCGTAGCCCGTTTGGCAAAACAGGTGGCGCCAAAATTGCATCTGCACGGCAGTACACAGCTGACCGCCACTAATTTAGGGACAGTTAAGTTTTTGGAGCGCATGGGTTTCACCCGTGTTGTATTGGCTCGTGAAATGAGCCTCTCTGAAATTGAATATATTTGTAAACACGCGGAAGCGGAGATTGAAGTCTTCGTACACGGCGCACTCTGCGTATGCTACTCCGGCCAGTGCCTCATGAGCAGCTTTATCGGCGGCCGCAGCGGTAACCGCGGTGCCTGTGCGCAACCTTGCCGTTTGCCATATGAATTGTTGAAAGATGGCAAAGAAGTGGTAAATGCGGCGGATGAAATGTATATTATGAGTCCGAAGGATTTGAACTACAGTGAACACATGGCGGAGCTCTTAGCGGCAGGCGTGGCTTCCTTTAAGGTAGAAGGACGTATGAAAAAAGCGTCCTATGTAAAGGAAGTTATCGGCACGTATCGTCAAATTATCGACCGGGCCGGTAAGACGGTGAAGGGCGATCAGGAACACTTGAAAGCCGGATTTAATCGCGGTTTCTCAACGGACTATTTAGATAATACGATGAGTCGTCAGATGATTACGGCGGTGGCTCCGGGCAATCGGGGCAAACGTATCGGACCGGCCGAAGGAGGCCCGAAAACTACGGTTTGGGATAATCTGCAGGATTTTGAACGGAAGTACAAAATCAACGTGTATTTAGACGGCCAGGAAGGTGCTGTACCGACGTTAACCGCCTTACTCAATGTGACGGCGGACGAAACGATTACCGTAACGGTAGAGGCGGAAGACTATACATTGCAGACTGCCCGTAAAACGCCTACATCTCAGGAAAAAGTCGCTGAACAAATCGGCCGTTTGGGAACTACCGTATTTGAACTGGATTCCCTTTATATTCCTGACGGACCGTATATGTGGCCGTCCAGCGTGTTGAACCAAATGCGTCGCCACATGGTGAGTCGTTTGGAAGACGCATTAATCGAACGCCATGTTAATGCAATGCAAGATACATTGGAACGCATTGAACATAAAATTGCTTTATATACAGAAAAAACACCGTTACCGTTGACTTTGCAGTTCGGTAATGCTAAGCAAGTATCTAAATTTAATCAAGCATCTGATTTTGAGCACACAGCTAACGCTAAGCAGGGCTCTAACTCATTGCCTGTTATAGCGGCTCAACTGGATGAGCTTTGGCAGGTAAAGCCGGCCATTGAAAGCGGTGCAACTAAGATTATCTTCGGTGGGGATCGCTTGCAAAGAAGACCTTACGAACCTCAAGTGTATAAGGATGTGGTTGCACTTTGCAACGAGGCCGGTGTCGTTTGTACACTCAGCACACCGCGCGTGGTGAAGGAGCAGGAAGCCGATCGATATAAGGAAACGCTCAAACAGATTATGGACGCGCAGCCTGGTGCCATCGGCATTCACTTCCTGGGAGCCCTGGAATGGTTAGCTGAATTGGGCTATAAGGGGCCTGTTGAAGGGGAAAGCAGCTTGCAACTCTTCAATACGGAATCCGTAACTCAGATGGCTGAACTGGGACTCAGTGAAGTTGTATTGTCTCAGGAATTGACCTTGAAGCAAATCGGACAGATTGCCAAACAGTCCTCTATATCCATTGCTGCTGTTGTTCACGGTTTAACGGAATTGATGATCTCCGAGTACTGTGCTATCAGCAGCTTTGCCGGAACCGGGGAAAAAGCAAATTGTCCGGCCCCTTGTTTGAAAGATAATTACGCCTTGCGCGATCGCTTTGGCGAATTATTCCCATTGCGCACCGATCCGTATTGCCGTATGCATATTATGAACAGCCGCATGCTGGACATGCGCGCTTATGTGCCGGAATTAAAACGCTGGCCTATTGGTGTGTGGATTATTGACGGACGTCAGCAGAGTAAAGAATGGATTAAGGATACTGTGAGCGCCTATGTGAACATTTTGGATGGAAGCGCACCGGTACCGCCAAAGAATGAGAATCTGCCAATCACCAGAGGACATTATTTTAAAGGAATTTTTTAAAAAGTTTATATATGCTTATCTTCAGTGGATAAGCCATCCTATAAGGAGGAAATCAGTAATATATGAATAACAGTTTACAATTGTTAGATTTCTTTGTCATTCGTGAACGCCTAGCAGAGCACTGCTCGTCTAAGATTGCCAAAGAGCTCGCAATGGAATTGGAGCCTCTAACAAATGGTGTAGACATAAAGACGGCGTTGGATGAAACTGTGGAAGCCCTTCATTCGTGGCAGCAGGAAATCGAACAACCATTGAGCGGTACCCGCGATATTCGCGAAGCCTGCTCGAAGAGCCGCAAGGAAATTGTCCTCACTCATGACGAGTTGTGGGACATATATGTGACAATTGGCGCTTATAAGCGCATGTACCAGTTCTTCACGACAAAGTATATGAATTATCCGTTATTGTCGTTGTGGATCCAGGACATGCCCCGTCATGACGGCCTGGAACGCCGATTTGAACGAATTTTTGATAAAAAAGGTAATTTGATGGATTCTGCAACGCCGAAGTTGCAGAACTTACGGTCCACCATTTCGAAGACGAAGGACCGTATTAAAAACGATATTCAGGAAATTTTACACAATCCGGATAACCAGAAATACTTCCAGGAAGCATTGGTAACGCAACGTAATAACCGCTACGTAATTCCGGTTAAACAGGAATATCGCTATGCCTTCGAAGGTCTGATTCACGACCGTTCGTCCACCGGTGCTACGCTCTATATTGAACCGATGCGCCTGGTGAACTTAAATAACGATCTGCAGGAAGCCATGATGGCGGAGGAAGAAGAAGTGCGCCGCATTTATAAGGATTTGTCCTTGGCGGTGCGCAAAGAAAGTAATTCGCTCATGGACGCCTGCGAATGCGTATCCCATGTGGAATTTGTTTACGGTAAAGCGGCTTTGGCGTTGAAAATGAAGGCCAATCCGGCAGAGCTCAGCGGCGGCCGGGAAGTGAAGCTCTTAAATGCACGCCATCCGTTGATTCCGCCAAATGCAGTAGTGCCTACGACGATTATATTGGGCAAAGACTATAAAATACTGCTCATTACCGGCTCGAATACAGGCGGTAAGACCGTAGCGATGAAAACATTAGGCCTGTTGAGCCTCATGAATCAGGCCGGTTTATGCATTCCTGCCGATTCGGGTTCCATTCTTCCTATTTTCAACAATATTTATGCCGATATTGGGGATGAACAGAGCATTGAAGCGAGCCTCAGTACATTCTCCGCCCATATGACTCAAGTAGTAAGTATCTTAAAAGCCGCAGGCCCTAAAGACTTAGTACTCCTCGATGAATTGGGATCCGGTACTGATCCGGAAGAAGGCAGCGCCTTGGCCGTGGCCATCTTGGAATATTTCCGTAAGCGAGGTCCTCTCATGATGGTAAGTACGCATTACAATGAGTTGAAAAACTACGCGTACCATACGGAAGGCATTGAAAACGGCCATGTGGAATTCGATGAACGGACTTTGCGTCCAACCTATCGTTTGCATATCGGCGTAGCCGGTAGCAGCCATGCGTTTAGTATTGCGGCTCGCCTGGGATTGCCTCGCGAAGTTGTTGATTATGCAAAACAGCAACGTGAAGGGGCCGCCAACAGCGATATGGAACAAGTTCTCAGTGACCTGAATGAACAGTTGCGCCGCAACCAGGAACGGGAGCGGAAGCTGAAGAAAGAATTGGAAGAAGCACGCCGCACCAGAACCTATGTGGAACGGGAAAAGAAGAAAATCAATGACCGTCGCAAGCAGATTTTAACAAAGGCACAAGAAGAAGCGCAGAATATGAAGCAGTCGATTCGCGTAGAGAGCGAACAGATTATCAAGCAGTTGAAGAATCAGTTCTCTGAAAATGACAAAGATAAACGTCAGCAGGCGATTACGAATGCACGTAAGCAGGTGTCCGGCGTTAATGTGCCTGACATTGAATTTGAAAAACGGGAACCTGTAAAACCAGAAGAACTGAAAGAAGGACAAACTGTATTTGTTACTAGCTTGAATGCAACCGGTACGGTCCGAGCCATTCAGGGGAAACGTATTCAGGTTGAAGTAAATGGTCTTACAGCCAATGTGAAGGTGGCCGATTTGGCCTTGGCCAGTCGCGAAGAAGTGAATAACTTGCGCCGCAAGCAGGAGGCTGTGCAGCCGAAACCGCGCAAGCGGGCAGGGGGCTCCGCCGTGGAACGACAGAAACATGCGACGACGGAACTCAATGTGATCGGGCAGACAGTGGATGAGGCCAATCAGAATGTAGGACATTTTGTTGATCAGGCCATTATGGCCGGGATTTCGCCGGTGCGCATTGTACATGGCAAGGGTACAGGAGCGCTGAGAGCCGGTATTCATCAGTATTTAAAAACATTACCTCACATCAGCCGTTTCGAGATTGCCGGTTATGATGAAGGCGGTGCAGGGGCCACGATTGTATACTTAAAATAGTCCGAAGCCTCAAAAGTAGACAAAATAGCCAAAAAAGGCTTATAATAAGCGGTGTATGACGTTTTTGAATATAATGAGAGGTGTCGTATGAGCTTACGCAGTTCGTCCAATCGAGGACGACAAACAAAATCAAATATATCCGGTAAGCCACAATCGAAAAAGAAGTCCGCTTTCAGGCGCTTCCTTTGGATTATAATTACTTTATTTATATTAATTGTGGCCGGTGCCGGCTGTGGTTTCATTGGAGCCACCATGTCGGATTTACCGGAAGTTGCCAATGTAAAACCGGCAGCATCTTCCCAGATCTATGATGTGCATGGTAATTTGCTGACAACTGTACATGCGGCGGAAAATCGTCTGCCTGTAAAATTATCTGAAGTACCGAAGAACTTGCAGAATGCATTCATCGCTACAGAAGATAACCGTTTCTACAGCCACCACGGCGTTGACCCTATAGGTATTTTACGTGCTATCTGGGTAAATATCGCTCATGACGGTGTAGCTGAAGGGGGCAGTACTATTACGCAGCAGTTGGCCCGTAATGCGTTCCTTACACAGGACCGTACGTTAAAACGTAAAATTATGGAAGCCATGCTGGCGCTTCGTATTGAACAACACTATACGAAGCAGGAAATCTTAGAAATGTACATGAACCAGATTTATTTCGGCCAGGGTGCTTATGGCGTTCAGGCGGCGGCTCACGTATATTTCGGCAAGAATGTTCAAGATTTGGACTTGGCACAGTGCGCTATTTTAGCCGGCTTGCCACAGAGTCCTAACTACTATTCGCCATTCAACAATTTGAAGGCCGCTAAAGCCCGTCAGGCGACTGTATTGAACCAGATGGTTAAATACGATTACATCAGCCAGGCTACAGCGGATGAAGCGAAAAACGCCGATTTAGGCCTTCGCGACAAAGCTGATACAGCACATAGCGACAATAACGCTTCCTACTTTATCGATTATGTAATCGGTCAGGTAGCTGAAAAATATGGCGATGACGCTATTTACAAAGATGGCTTGAAAATTTACACAACTATTGATATGAAGGCGCAGGACGCAGCTGTTAAAGCTATGCAGAACTTGCCTACATTCTATCAGGATGCCAACGGCTTACATCAGCCACAGGGTGCTTTAATCGCTATTAATCCGCACAACGGTTACATTGTAGCCATGGTGGGCGGCCGCGGCGATGACTCCTTCAACCGTGCCGTTATGGCGGAACGCCAGCCTGGTTCGGCCTTTAAACCATTCGTTTACTTGGCGGCTATTCAGGACGGTATGACGCCGGGTACTGTTATGGAAGATAAGAAAATCGACTTTAACGGTTGGAGTCCTAAGAACTATGAAGGAACGTATTCCGGTAATATGACATTGCGTTATGCATTGCAACACTCTGTAAATACAATTGCCGTTCAGTTGGCAGATAAAGTGGGTATGCGTAAAGTACTCAACTTGGCCACTGATATGGGTATCACTACGTTGGTAGCAACCGGCGATCCGAACGATAACAACTTGGCGGCCGCCTTGGGCGGTTTGACACAAGGTGTTAAACCGATTGATATGGCGGTGGCATACGGTACATTGGCTAACGGCGGTGTAAAAGTAAATCCGGTGGCCATTACAAAGATTGTAGACCGCAACGGACAGGTGGTTGAAGAAAACAGCACGGAAGAAAAACGTGTAGTTGATGCAAAAGATGCTTATGTAATTACGAATATGTTACAATCCGTTATTACCGGCGGTACCGGTGGCGGCGCTAATATTGGACGTCCTGCGGCAGGTAAAACAGGTACTACGGATGAATCGAAAGATGCTTGGTTTGTAGGCTATACGCCTGATTTGGTAGCCGCTGTATGGATGGGTGACGACTACGGTGTGGAAACATTGAATGAAATCACCGGTGGTACCGTTCCAGCTGTCATTTGGCGTGACTTTATGAGTGAAGCCCTACAAGATATGGATATTCCGGCATCCGACTTTACGGTTCCACCGGGAGCGGCCGCTATTGCTAACCAGGGCTATGCGCCGGTTGTGAAGAAGGAAGATCCGAAAGACAAGGATAAGGCGAAAGACGCCGACAAGAATAAAGACAACAAGAAGGACGACAGTTCAGCAACTGACGACAATTCAAGCAATGACCAAACGCCGGCAAAAGATACTAACTCAAAAGCAGATAGTACAAGCCAAAAAACGCGTTAACATTTGAGGAGGATTTACGATGAAATCATTAGAAGAGCAATTGCGTCTTATAAAACACGGCGTTGATACATTGCTTCCAGAGGAAGATTTTAAAAAGAAATTAGCTAAGTCCATTGAGACAAACAAACCGTTAATTATTAAATTAGGTTTGGACCCTACAGCACCTGATATCCATTTAGGTCACACTGTAGTACTTCGCAAGTTAAAAACATTCCAGGATTTAGGCCATCAAATCGTCATCGTTATCGGTGACTTCACAGCGCGCATCGGTGACCCTACCGGTAAAAGTGCGACTCGTCCGCCTCTTGATGAAGCGGCTGTCGCATACAATGCGGCTACGTATAAAGAACAGATTTTCAAAGTTCTTGATGAATCTAAAACCAAGGTTGTGTATAACAGCGAATGGCTCAGCAAATTATCTTTTGAAGATGTATTGAAATTGGCCGCTAAATATACAGTAGCGCGTATGCTTGAACGTGATGATTTCCAAAAACGATATACCGAAGGCCGTGCTATCGGCGTTCACGAATTCATGTATCCGCTCATGCAGGGCTATGATTCCATCGCTCTCCATGCGGATGTGGAATTCGGCGGTACCGACCAGACCTTCAACCTTCTCATGGGTCGCCATTTACAGGGTGAATTCGGCCAGGATCCTCAAACTGTAATCACTATGCCAATTCTCGAAGGCCTTGACGGCGTTCAGAAGATGAGTAAGTCCTTGGGCAACTACATCGGCATCAGTGAAGCGCCTACCGAAATGTACGGTAAGGCTATGAGTATTCCTGACGAATTGATGATGCGTTACTTCATGCTTGTAACCGACATGTCCATTGAAGAACAGGAAGCATTAGAAGCGGCGTTGGAAGCGGGCACAGCACATCCTCGCGATACGAAGATGAAGTTGGCTCATACCATCGTTCGTCTGTACCATGGTGATGCGGCGGCTGATGAAGCACAGGAACAATTCGTTCGTGTATTCCAGAAGCATGCGTTGCCTACCGATATTCCTGCGTATGAAATGGATGCACCTACAGAACCTGTGTACATTCCACAGTTGTTGACTGATGCAGGTCTTACTGCAAGTAACAGTGAAGCGCGTCGTTCCATTAAAGCCGGTGCTTTCAAAATCAACGGTGAAAAATGCAGTGAAGAAAACGTAACCCTTGAAAACGAAATGGTGCTTCAAGTGGGTAAACGTAAGTTTATTAAACTTCAGTTTAAATAAGAGTAGAGCTTGAGATTGTTATATGCTAATTAAATGTGCTGCACTATATATTTAGTGTGTTATATTTGAGACCAATTAAAACTCCATAATCTAAAGAGTTTGAATCACTGAACTCAATATAACACTAAAGAGCTGCAAACCTCGTGGTTGCAGCTCTTTTTTGCTGTTCTAATTCCGATGTAATTTGAGAAAAATGACGTCTATATCGGCATTAAATCAAAAATTAATCACTCCTAAATAGGATTCCATATAAAATAGTGTAGCAAAAATATTTGACTTTACATTAAATGTGTTGTACTATTTAAACAGTTAATGTATTTCTTTTCTTAGGAGGTTTCATACAATGAATCGTGAAAATGCATATGTACTTTGGTTTGATGAATTAAAGCGTGAAGATGTGGCGCTCGTAGGCGGTAAATCATCTTCATTAGGTGAAATGACTTCTTCTACAAATGTACCGGTTCCTTATGGCTACGCAACCACGGCGCATGGCTATCGGTTCTTTATGGAGCAAACAGGTCTTGAAGAAAAGATTAAAGCGGAATTAAGCAAATTGGATGACGTGGAAAACTCCGCATTACTTCGTGAAATCTGCTTCAATATCCGTCAATTAATAGTGAATGCGGAAATGCCGCAAGAATTAGCTGACGCTATTGAAAAAGCGTACGCTGAATTGGGTGAAAAAGTGGGCGAACCAAATCCGTTCGTAGCTGTTCGTTCCAGTGCTACTGCAGAAGATTTACCTGACGCCAGCTTTGCAGGCCAACAGGATACATACTTAAACGTACGCGGTGCCGATGTAGTTATTCAGAAAGTAAAAGAATGCTACGCATCCACATTTACTGACCGTGCTACATACTACCGTGTAAAACAGGGCTTCGATCACATGACTGTAGCTCTCAGTGCTGCCATTCAGATGATGGTATTCTCCAAAGCGGCCGGTGTAATGTTCACTGTAAACTTGGTGGACGGCGATGACTCCAGTATTTTAATCGAAGGTTCCTGGGGCCTTGGCGAATACGTTGTACAAGGTACAGTAACACCTGACAACTTCACTGTAGATAAACAATCCTTAACGATTAAAGATCGTATGATTAATGATAAAAACGTAGCTCTTGTTCGTAAACCGGAAGGGGATTGTGTAGAAATCCGCATTCCTGAAGAACAGGCAAAAGCACAGGTTATTTCCGACGAACAAGTTATTGAGTTGGCAAAATATGCCTTAGCTATTGAAAAACACTACGGCTGCTACATGGATATGGAATGGGGCGTTGATGAACGCACGAATAAGATTTGGATTTTACAGGCTCGTCCTGAAACTGTATGGTCCCGCAAGAAGAAACCGGGCAAAACGGAGGCAACTATGACTGCTACAACAACAAATCGTGAAATCGTAGTAAAAGGTTTACCTGCAAGTCCTGGTAAAGTAGCCGGCAAAGCTCACGTAATCTTAGATCCTGCCGATATTGACAGCTTCAAAGAAGGGGAAATCCTTGTTACGACTATGACCGCACCTGACTGGGTACCGGCTATGAAGAAAGCGAAAGCTATCGTAACTGATGCGGGCGGTATGACTTGCCATGCATCCATCGTAAGCCGTGAGTTGGGTATTCCTTGTATCGTAGGTACAAAGAGTCGCAGTAAAGAAAGTACATTGTGCATTAAAACCGGTCAGGATATTACGGTTGATGCTACTAACGGTATCGTATATGACGGCATTTTAGAAGATGCAGTTAAAAAAGAAGAACAGGCAGCCGCTCCGGTAGCTACTGAATTTATCCCTGTAACAGGCACTAAAGTGTACATGAATTTGGGCGACCCTGATTTGGCTGAAAAATATGGTGTATTACCTTGTGACGGTATCGGCTTAATGCGTGAAGAGTTCATTTGGACTACATTCATCCATGAACATCCGTTACACTTAATCGAAACAGGCCGCAGCCAATTCGCTATCGATACATTGGCTGAAGGTATGCGTAAAGTTTGTCAGGCCTTGGCTCCACGTCAGGTAGTATTGCGTTTGAGCGATTTTAAATCCAGCGAATATCGCGATTTAAAAGGAGGCGACAAACATGAACCGCATGAATCCAGTGCTTTATTGGGCTGGCGCGGTGCATCCCGTTACTACGATCCTAAATACGCACCTGCATTCCAATTGGAATTGGCAGCGATTCGCAAGGTTCGTGAAGAATACGGCTTTAAAAACTTACAGGTTATGATTCCATTCTGCCGTACAGTACAAGAAGCGGCTGAAGTAACTCGTGTAATGGCTGAAAACGGCTTGGCACGCAGTGCAGATTTCAAGATTTGGCTCATGGCTGAAATTCCTTCCAACATTATCTTGGCAGATCAATTCAACCAATATGTAGACGGATATTCCATCGGCTCTAACGATTTGACTATGTTAATCTTAGGTTGTGACCGTGACAATGAAACGGTACAGCATATTTATGATGAACGTAACTTGGCTATTCGCCGCGCTATCCACCACTTAATCGAAGTGGCACATCGCGACGGTAAGACAGTATCGATTTGCGGACAGGCGCCAAGCGTATATCCTGAATTCTGTGAATTCCTCGTACGCAGCGGCATTGATTCCATCTCCGTAAATCCTGATGCGGTAAAATCCACGAAGAAGATGGTAGCTCAATTGGAACAGCGCCTCATGCTGGACGCTGTAACAGGACGTGGCCGTTCTATGGGTAATGAATTAGAATGGTAATCACATAGTGGCGAACAGGAGGCTCTTCGGGCCTCCTGTTTTTCGTAAGGAGGTGTAATGATTGCAACTGACCGAACGACAACAGCATATTGTAGAAATAGTAAAAGAAGAGGGACCGATTACGGGCAAAGCGATTGCCGCACGTCTTGACGTAACACGCTCGGCCTTGCGCTCCGATTTAACAGTACTCACTATGACAGGCCTGTTAGATGCGCGTCCGAAAGTAGGGTATTACTACGTGGGCGGTAAAGGCGTTAATCCCGTGGCTGATGAAATCAGACGCTATAAGGTCCATGAAGTGATGGCCCAGGCGGTGGCCGTGGCACCGGATACAAATCTGTACGATACGATAGTGACCATGTTTACAGAAGATGTGGGCACCGTATTGGTTTGTGAAGACGGTTTTTTAGTAGGCATCGTATCCCGCAAGGACTTGCTCCGTGCGGCTATCGGTAAAAACGACCCTAAGTCAATGCCGATTTCCATGATCATGACGCCGAGCAGTAAAATTATTGGCTGTACCGCTGATGATACAGTGGTGGAAACGGCGCAACACATGGTGGACTATGAAGTAGACTGCCTGCCTGTACTGGAAGAAGTGGAACAGAAAGGGCGTAAACGTTTTAAAGTCTTAGGCCGCATTTCTAAGACAACAATTACAAAAATGTTGCTGGAATGTGCTAAAGAATAGAAAAAATATGACAAGTTTGCAATTTTTAGTTGAATAAAACTGTTTTTCCTGCGTATAATCAGAGTAGAGCAGTATAGATATACATTTCAAGATATCTTTTTTCAGAAAATAGAAGTAATAAAACAGTAACAATTAGGACTTATAGTAAACTAATTACATGCTGTCCGGCATAATTAAAGCCGGTGCAGAATAACTAAATTATCAAAGACCGTTTAGAGCTGAGATTCAATAGTCGGCTCTAAGAAAACATGACTGAAATCATATATACATAAGTTGAACGATATAAATGTTGTCATACGAGGTGAAACATGGCGAGTAATAAGATTATTTATGCAATCTCTGACTCTTTAGGTGAAACTGCCGAATCGGTAGCACGTGCTTCGGCCAGTCAGTTTGACCAGGAAGATATTGATATTGTACGTATTCCATATATTAATCAGGAGACGCAGATTGATGACGTACTCCGCGAGGCGGCGCAGGGTGACAATGTAATTTGTCATACAATCGTGTCGCCTACATTGCGTCAATATTTACATAACCAGGCAAAGATTTTGGGTGTACAGGCCGTAGATATTATGGGGCCTGTGCTGGATTCGGTAAGCAGCGTTGTAAAAACGCAGCCTCGCCTTACTGCCGGCATGGTTCATAAACTCGACCAGGAATATTTTAAAAAGGTAGAAGCTATCGAGTTTGCCGTAAAATATGATGACGGTAAAAACCCGGCAGGCTTTGAAAAAGCGGATATCGTTATTATCGGTGTGTCCCGTACAAGTAAAACGCCGTTATCCATGTTCTTGGCGTATAAAAAAATAAAAGCGGCCAACTTGCCGTTAGTACCGGAAGTGCCGCTACCGGAAGAATTATTTAAAATTCCACCGAAAAAAGTGGTTGGTTTGATCATTGATCCATATAAACTGAATAATATTCGCTGTGAGCGTCTTCGCACTATGGGTCTTGATCGTGAGGCCAATTATGCCACTATGTCGCGCATTGAGGAAGAGCTGGAATACGCAAAAGCCGTCATGCGCCGCGTTCATTGTCCGATTCTGGATGTGACGAATAAGTCCATTGAAGAAACGGCATCCTTTGTAATGCAGCTGATTGAGCGCAACAAGCAACAGGAAATGGCGCGTTAATTTGTAATTTTTGAGAGGAGGCATTTGAAAGATGCGAGTACGTGAGCGAATTGAGGAGCGGGAAGAGCAGTATTTATCACCCCGGGCGGCTAAAAGTCGTTTGGCTAAACGGGATAGGGAGGAAGAGCCCGACTTATTGCGCACCGCCTTTCAACGAGATCGTGACCGCATCATTCACAGCAAATGTTTCCGCCGATTAAAACATAAAACACAGGTGTATATTGCACCGGGCGATCATTATCGCACGCGCATGACACATACACTGGAAGTGGGGCAAATCGGCCGCACTATTGCGCGAGCGTTGCAGCTCAATGAAGATTTGACCGAAGCTATCGCCATGGGCCATGATGTGGGCCATACGCCATTTGGCCATGTGGGCGAATATGCGCTGCGTGATGTGGTGGGTCATTTCAATCATAATGAACAGAGCCTTCGCACCTTGGACGTACTTGAAAAAGACCGAAAAGGTCTAAACCTTACGCGGGAAGTGCGCGACGGCATCTTGGGGCATACGGGCATGCATATGCCGTTTACCTTGGAAGGCCAGATTGTTCGCATAACAGACCGCATCGCCTACTTGTGTCATGACTTTGATGATGCGCAGCGGGCAGGTATGCTGGAAGCAAAAGACTTGCCTGTAGAAGTACGCGAACGACTAGGCGTTACACCGTCCGCCATGATAACCTCCATGGTTATGGATATGGTGCGCGAATCTGATGACCAGGACAGCATTAAAATGTCCAAAGAAGTTATGGACGTAATGAACCTCTTCCGCCGCTTCATGTTCGAAAACGTGTACATGGCACCGGCACTCATTCCGGACCGCAAACGAGCCGCCCACGTAGTAACCTACCTCTTCCGCTACTACATGGAAAACCCTGAACTCCTGCGAAACGAAGTGGGCCATGAGAAAATCATCACACTCACCGACATCGTCGATTACGTGGCGGGGCTGACAGATCAGTATGCTATAAAATTGTTTAAAGATATCTATATACCAAAAATATGGGATCCGGGAGCATAAAAAATAACCCATCTCGCAAGCCCCGAGCCTTCGCTCGAAGGGCATTGCTCCGATGGGTTATTTTTTATGGGAAAAGTCTGACTTAGAGCATCAGAAATAAAAATATCCTTCCCGTCGTCAAGCTCCGAAGGTGTTGCTCCGAGAGGATATTTTTTATTGGGAGTGTCTTACTCAGAGAATCCGGGGGAAGTGTTACTGAAATAGAGCTTTTTATTAGGAGAATCTGATTTACAGCAAAGGGATTTTTAGAGCCCCCGGGCATATTTTTGAGGGGGGCGGGGTGGGTCTGATTCAGTGCCTCGAGTTTTTGTTTCGAATGCTTTATTTAGAGTATCGGTCTAAGGGGTTGGTGAGATAGAGGGTGTTTTTCTCTCTTTTTTCCCCGCTCTAAAAGAAGGGGATGAATGTGTGTAGTCATGGTCTTCTTTTTAGGGCTGAATGATGGAGGAGGATAGAAAATATATTTTGTGAGTTAAGGTTGTGGGAGATGAAAGATATACTCTCGTAGTGATTGTTCTGAAGTTGGTTGAAAGGTATAAGGTTTTCGAGTCTTTGAGTGGCTAAATCATAAGAATAGGGGAGAAAAATATTTCTCTTGATATACTCTTGCCATAGGAATAAAAATATACCCCCGGAGCAACACCTTCTGAGCTTGACGAAGGGTTTGCGAGGGGGTATATTTTTCATTCCTGCAATCAGCTAAAGGAGATATTTTTTACTTCATATCTCATGAGCCATGACTCAAAGTTTGAGCGAAGCCATACATTTCTATCCTACGAAGGGTTTGCGAGAGGGCATATATTTTAGCTATTACAAAGAGAGTAGCAAAAGATATATTTTCTATCTTCTCTAAAATTAGACAAAAAAAGAAGACTATGACAAACGTCATAGCCTTCTTTTAGAGTACATGTACCTTCTTATTTTTTACGCGCGTGTAATTTTATCGGAACGAAGGCAGCGAGTGCATACATTTACCTTTTTGGTTTCGCCGTCTACAATTGCTCGTACTCTCTGGATGTTTGGCTTCCAGGTCCTTTTTGTGCGGATATGAGAATGACTCACATTCATGCCGCTAGCAGTGGTTTTGCCACATACTTCGCAAAGGTTTGCCATAATTTCCACCTCCAAGCATAATTTACAACATAACATATGTATTCTATCACAAACAGATATGTGAAGGCAAGCAGATTTTTTCTGTTTTTCATCTGTGCCGAGTGGATTAGATTGTCCTGTTAAAAGTAATGAATTACAGGGGAGTTAAAGAATGATTGAAGAATGATTGAAGATTATTTTACCATTCTTCTATTTAGTCATTCCCAAGTAATTATGTACTATTATATACTAAGATTGTGAGTTTGTGTACAGTCTAAATATGTATATGAAGATATAACATTGTATGTGAATGTATAAAGATATACTTGAAGATATAAAGTGTACTTAAAAATATAAAATTGTATGTGAACATATAAAATTGCATATGAGGATATAAAATTGTATGTGAGGATATAAAGTTATATGTGAAAATATAAAAACGTGAAGGGCTGTACGATGATAAGGAGTTATGATGGAAGAGTCACTGCTTACGATTAAGGGGATTGGCCCCAGTCGGGTAAAGCAATTGAATAAATTAGGCGTCACGAATGTGTCATCGTTATTGACGTATTTTCCCAGAGCGTATGAGGATCGAAGTGCCACGTATTTAATCGGCGCATTGAAGGCGGATATGGTAGGGGCCACGACGGGGCAGGTTATGCGTGTGCAGGAAAAGAAACCGCGCCGAGGCCTGTCGATTTTAGAGATTTTTTTGACTGATGGAACGGGTTCGCTCAAGGTTGTGCTGTTTAATCAGGGCTACAAGAAGAATTTTTATAAAGTGGGACAACGCCTTCATGTATACGGCAAGGTGGAGTTTAACTACGGATCGCTGCAGATGAATACGCCTCACATTGAGGTGCTTTACGAAAATCAGGAGCCTCAAGGCGGTATTGTACCGGTCTATCCGTTAGTGGACGGCATTTCACAATACACGATTCGCAATGCAGTGGCCAATTGGTTCCGCGCAAATAATGAATTGCCGGACATTTTACCGGAAGAGGTGCGTCAGGAACATTCGTTCATGCCGCGCTATGAAGCGTTTAAGGAAATGCATTTGCCGACGAATGTAGAGCGTCACGGATTGGCGCGAAAGCAGCTGGCTTATGAAGAGTTATTTGTTATGCAGGCCGGGCTTCTTCTGCTTCGTCAAAAGGAGCAAGTCGAGCTCGGTGTTAAAATGATGCCGAACGGCACGCTCTATGAGCAATTTTTAAAGCAACTTCCCTTTAAATTAACAGGTGATCAGCAGCGGGCTGTTTTAGAAATTACGACAGACATGGAGTCGGAGCGACCAATGCGGCGCCTGCTCCAAGGTGATGTAGGGGCCGGTAAGACGGTGGTGGCGGCTATCAGCTTGATTAAGGCGGTAGAGAACGGATACCAGGGCGCTCTTATGGCACCGACAGAAATTTTGGCGCAACAACATTTTGAAAGTTTCCAAAGTTTAATGAAAGATTTGCCTGTTAAGATGGCGCTGTTGACAGGCTCTATGAAAACGGCGGAACGCCAGGCTGTGTATGATAGGCTGGCAGACGGCTCAATCCACATTGTCATGGGGACCCATGCATTGATTCAGGAGAAGGTGCATTTTAAAAAGCTCGCCTTGGCCATTATTGATGAACAGCATCGCTTCGGTGTTGAGCAGCGCGCCACACTGCAGCGTAAAGGGCAGAATCCTCATGTATTGGTTATGACGGCTACGCCGATTCCTCGAACTATGACATTGTCCATTTATGGGGACTTGGAAGTGAGCTTGATCAAAGAATTACCACCGGGACGTAAGCCTGTGCTAACCTATGCGGTTGACTCAACCTATAAGGAACGGCTTCACGTATTCTTTGAAAAAGAAATGACTGCCGGTCACCAGGTGTATGTAGTGTGCCCGTTGGTGGAAGAGTCGGAGAAACTCGACCTGGTAGCGGCAGAAGCACTTTATGAAGAGCTGGCGGAGCGCTATGGCAGACAATTTGGTGTAGGCCTGGTGCATGGGCGCATGGCGGCGGCCGATAAAGAATCCATTATGGAGGAATTTCACGAAGGGCGTATTAAGTTGTTGGTTTCCACGACGGTAATCGAAGTTGGGGTCAATGTGCCGAATGCGACGATTATGTGTGTGGAAGGGGCGGAACGGTTTGGGCTGTCTCAGCTTCATCAGTTGCGCGGCCGTGTAGGACGCGGCAGTGCGCAGTCCTATTGCGTACTTATCAGCGACAGCAAGAACGAGGAAACCCGCGAGCGCCTGAAAGTTATGACGTCTACGCAGGACGGTTTCGTCATTGCGGAACAGGATTTACTCCTGCGCGGCAGTGGTCAACTGTTCGGTTTGATGCAGCATGGATTGCCCGATTTAATAATCGCCAACATTTTAAAAGATATCGACTTGCTCGTGGCGGCTCGGCAGGATGCGAAACATTGGCTGGAGCACACAAAATTTGATGATGCGGTCACCATAATGAAACCTCATTTATTGACGAGATTCGGTGCAGGTTTTGAACGAATCATGTATAATTAAAGAGTGTGGGAATATTATCTGTCACGAATGCAAAATCTCATTGGCAGCGCAGGTTGATTAACACAAAAAAGATATGCGAAATATCATTTTTCTTTCCCTGGTTTTAGTTGATTTTCTTGTCCGGGAAAGGGTATAATAACAAGATAGATATTTCTATACATACGATTTTTTCATTCGTTTTTAAGGACGGAGGGTAGATTATAATGCCAATCATTCACGTAGAATTAGTGGAAGGACGTACTAAGGAACAAAAGAAACAATTAGGTGAAGCTATTACTCAAGCAACTGTTGATATTGTTAAGGTTCCTAAAGAAGCCGTTAAGGTTATTTTCGTTGATATGAAGAAAGATGACTTTATGGAAGGCGGCGTACTTCGCTCCGAAAAGTAATCGATTCTAAGTTGCTCTGTGCAGGCGGCAATCCTCCGGATTGAAATAAGGCTATAAAGTTCGAAGCTGAATAGCGCTGATGTTTAAATGCCGGAGAGCCAATAAAGTCGATAAGCTTACACGCTTCAAAACTTAAAAACTGTAAATAAGAGCGACACTTAAGATGTAGTGAAAAAAGTAGTTTGTTTAACTGACTGATGTTAGAGATGTAGTGAAAATTAAGGAGAAAGGAAGTTACCATGAGAGAAGATAAGTTTGGGTTACGCGGTTTGACATTTGATGATGTATTATTAGTACCGGCAGCATCGAATGTGTTGCCGCACGAAGTAGATTTAACTACTAACCTGACACGTGACATTAAGCTCAATATTCCAATGATTAGTTCCGGCATGGATACTGTAACAGAATCACGCATGGCTATCGCCATGGCTCGTGAAGGGGGTATGGGCGTTATTCACAAAAATATGTCCATTGAAGAACAGGCCCATGAGGTGGACAAAGTAAAACGCTCGGAACATGGTATCATCGTTGATCCAATTTATTTAAGCCCACAAAACTTATTGGCTGATGCGGAAGAATTAATGCGTAAATACGCAATTTCCGGTGTGCCTGTAACAGTGGACGGTAAACTGGTAGGTATCATTACCAACCGCGATATGCGTTTCGAAAATGACTTAACTCGTCCTATCGGCGAAGTTATGACTCGTGAAAACCTGGTTACTGCACCGGTAGGCACTTCCTTGGAAGATGCTAAGGCCATCTTGCGTCAACATCGCATTGAAAAATTACCATTAGTTGATGAACAGGGCAATTTAAAAGGCCTGATTACAATTAAGGATATTGAAAAAGCAACTAAATATCCTAATTCCGCTAAAGACAGCAGCGGCCGCTTATTGGTTGGCGCAGCTGTAGGCGTAAGCAAAGATTTATATGACCGCATGGATGCGCTCGTAGCAGCAAAAGTTGACGTTATTATCGTTGATACAGCTCATGGCCATTCTGCAGGCGTACTTCGCACACTTAAGGAATTGAAAGCGGCTAATCCGCACATTCCTGTAATCGCAGGTAACGTAGCTACCGCATCCGGCACAGAAGCTTTAATCGAAGCCGGTGCTGATGCAGTTAAAGTAGGTATCGGACCTGGTTCCATCTGTACGACTCGTGTTATCGCCGGTATCGGTGTACCACAGATTACAGCCGTATATGAAAGTGCGAAAGTGGCTCGTCGTTACAATATTCCAATTATTGCTGACGGCGGCATTAAATACTCCGGCGACATTGCCAAGGCTATTGCAGCCGGTGCCGGTGTTGTTATGATGGGTAACATCTTGGCCGGTACTGATGAAAGTCCGGGAGAAACTGTTATTTACCAGGGCCGCAGCTATAAAGTATATCGCGGCATGGGCAGCTTGGGCGCTATGAAGCTGGGCAGTAAAGATCGTTATTTCCAAACAGAAGCTAAAAAATTAGTACCGGAAGGTATTGAAGGTCGCGTACCTTACAAAGGCATGTTGGCTGATACCATTTTCCAAATGGTGGGCGGTCTTCGCGCCAGCATGGGATATTGTGGTTGCCACAACATCCAGGAAATGATTAATGATACTCAGTTTATCCAAATTACGGCAGCCGGTCTTAAGGAAAGCCATCCGCATGATGTTAGCATCACTGTGGAAGCGCCTAACTATAGCGGCTGATATTGAGGTGTATTTGTATTGCGTAATCAATTGAGCATTCTCGATGTGCCGGTTGATGTCATAACCATGAAAGAAACAGTTCAGCGTGTACAGGATTTATATTCTGAGCCGGGGCTACATACTGTAGTCACGGTTAACGCTGAAATGGTTATGCG
The DNA here is from genome assembly GCF_018364065.1 of Veillonella sp. GTDB lineage: Bacteria > Bacillota > Negativicutes > Veillonellales > Veillonellaceae > Veillonella_A. Next base: position 85,162 of record NZ_JAGZMO010000005.1, on the reverse strand, counting down.
TGCTCAACAGGACAAGGAATTGCACGACATTTTAAAACAAGCAGATATAGCTGTTCCGGACGGGGCCGGTGTGTTATGGGCCGCCGAGCAGTTGGGGAAACATGTACCTGAGCGTGTAGCGGGATGTGATTTGGCTGTCGCTTTATTGGGCGAAGCGGCTAAACACAATACGCCGGTATATTTCTTAGGCGCAGCCCCGGGTGTGGCCGAACAGGCTGTCAAAAATATGGAAGCGCGCCACGGTTCATTAAAAGTAGTCGGTATTCATTCCGGCTTTTTTGATGAGCAGGAAGAGCAACGTATTATCAAAACAATTGAAGAGGGGGGCACTAAACTAGTGTTAGTCGCCTTAGGTGTGCCTAAGCAGGAGAAGTGGATTACTTCCAAACTGTCTCATTTGAGCGGTGTGGTAGCCATCGGCTTGGGCGGTTCTTTTGACGTAATGGCAGGCAATGTGAAGCGTGCGCCGCAATGGATGCAGAAGAACCGGTTGGAGTGGCTGTATCGGTTAGCCAACCAGCCGCAGCGTATTGGACGCATGATGGCCTTACCGAAGTTTATGTGGGCCGTTAAAAAGGCAAAAAAATAGAGAGGTGGTGCGAAATGCCCACAGGGATTATCGTAAAGGACGGGTTTCCGTTTATTATCGGAACCTTTCTGTTGGCCCTGTTGGTGGGATACTTTGTATCTCCCTACGTGGCCGTTATACCCTTTGTACTTGCTTGCTTTTTTCTGTTCTTTTTCAGAAATCCGCGCCGTAATATCACGACGGATCCTAATTTATTAGTATCTCCGGCTGACGGTACGGTCATGGACGTAAGTGAAGTATATGAAGATTTATTTTTAAATATGGAATGTAAGAAGGTAACGATTTTTCTTTCCGTTTTCGACGTGCACGTAAACCGGGCACCGATGGAAGGGAAGATAACGTTCCGACAATATACATGTGGTGGATTTTTGCCGGCCTATAAAAGTTCTGTAGGCTACGAAAATGAACGCCACTCCATTGGCATCGACAATGGAAAGATTGAAATTTTAGTAACTCAAATCGCAGGATTATTAGCTCGTCGCATTATATCGTGGACTGATCTTGGCAACACCTTAACGAAGGGCCAATTATATGGCATGATAAAATTCGGTTCTTGCACCGAACTTTTTGTACCAAAGTCGGTAGAGATTTGTGTAAAAAAAGGTGACAAAGTGCGAGGCGGAGAAACAATCGTTGGGAGGATTCAAGCGAATGGATAAGTCTATATTTCCGAATTTGTTTACGGCTGCTAATTTGTCGTTCGGTGTAATCGGTATTACGTTGGCGGCGCAAGGAGAGTTTACGGGCGCAGCGCTCTGCGTGCTGTTCTCTTTAATCTCCGACGGCTTTGACGGCCGTGTAGCGCGTGCCTTAGGCGTGTCCGGTCCGCTGGGCCGTGAGCTTGATTCGTTGGCTGACGTAGTCGGATTCGGCGTGGCACCGGCGTACATGCTTTTTATGTATCAATTACAGGGAATCGGATGGATTGCTTACATACCCCTATTAGTGTTTTCCGTATTAGGTGCATTTCGTTTGGCCCGTTTTAATATTATGACGGAAGAAGTGCATGGCTATTTCTTGGGATTGCCTATTCCTGCGGCAGGTTGTATGGCCGCAACATATGTATTGTCCGGTATTCGTTTGCCGGAATGGCTGCTTATGGTGTTGATGGTTATCGTCGGTTACCTCATGGTGAGCCGCGTACACCATCCTGATTTTAAAGGTAAAGGAGCCGACAAGGTAAATGCCTTGGCTCTTGGAATTACAGCTGTGCTGGGCATCGCCGCATTGGTTATGGATTGGCATGCATGGCCGGTACTTATTTTTGCGCTTTACGCAGTATTCGGCATTTGTAATACTATTATTAATACGGTAAAACAGTGAGAGGTGAAGGACGTAAATGGATTATATTCTTGACCTGATCATGATTCCGCTACAAGTAATTATCGTGTTCTACACGCTTTACTTCTTTGTATTGGCTGTAGCGGGAATGTGGAGAAGGAAAGAAAAAAAGAACTATACGCCTAAGAACTCATTTGCCATTATTGTTTGTGCTCATAATGAAGAAGCTGTTATCGGTCAGCTGGTGGAAAATCTGAAAATTTTAGATTATCCTGACGAACTGTACGATATTTTCGTAGTCGCCGATAATTGTACCGATAACACTGCCGCCATTGCGCATGCAGCAGGGGCTAATGTGCATGAGCGGGAAAATCGTGAGGAAGTGGGCAAGGGCTATGCCATGGGCTGGATGTTTAACCGCATCTACGACATGGATCGCACTTACGATGCTTTCGTCATTTTTGACGCTGATAACTTAGTTCATCCTAACTTCTTATTGGAAATGAATCACCATTTAGAGTTGGGTGAACCGGTGATTCAAGGTTATTTGAATGCTAAAAATCCTACAGATACATGGGTTGCAGGTACATTTGCCATCGCTTTCTGGATGGTAAATCATCTGTGGCACTTAGCAAAATATAATTTGGGGCTTTCAACGGCTCTCGGTGGTACGGGTATGTGTATCCGCACGGATATTATTAAAAAATACGGCTGGGACTGCAACTGCTTGACGGAAGATATGGAGTTTTCCATGAAGCTGCTCATTCACGGCGTACGTACTACCTGGGCTCACGATGCCATTGTATATGATGAAAAACCGCTTACTTTTATGCAGTCCTGGCGTCAGCGCAAACGTTGGGCGCAAGGCCATTTCGACTGTGGCGAGCGGTACATTCCGAAGTTGTTTGTAGAAGGTATTAAACAGGGAAACATTCGTATTTTAGATGGTATTATTCAGATCAGCCAGCCATACTTCTTATTAGTATCTACGGCGTATCTGATTCTAACCTACATCAATGCGTATTTCCCGATTTATACGAATATTATTTACCAGATTTTACCGATTACCGTATGGACTATCATCGGTATCGGCCAGTACTTATTCCCGCTCATCGTGTTGGCGAGCATTAAGGTGCCGGGGAAAGTTTGGTTGTATTATTTAGTATATCCTCTGTTTATGTACAGTTGGGTACCGGTTACGTTCTTGGGATTCTTGAATCGCCATGATAAAGTATGGGCTCATACACAACACACCCGCGGGGTCGCTTTAGGTGAAGTTAACTTAACTCGTATGGGTGATGTGAAACCTGTCAAAGCAGATAAAAACAGAAACAAGTAAGACAGTATTAACAATGATGCTGACTCTGTTGAAAGTTCTCAGCACCGTGAGAAATGAGAGAGAAAGTGCCCTTCCAGGCACTTTCTCTGTTTATCTAAGTATTTTTTAGAAAGGACTCTACGATGCATATTTTATTAACGAATGACGATGGATTTCGTGCAGGCGGAATTAGAGATTTAGCTCGTGAATTAGTGGCCAATAATCACCGTGTTACCATAGTGGCTCCGGAAGTGGAACAAAGTGCCAAGTCCCATGCCATTACCATTCAAACGCCGGTTCGCCTGTTGCATCTTTCGAAAGAAGGAGACAATCCGGAACGTTTTGCTGTAACCGGGACTCCTACGGATTGTATGAAATTGGCGTTATATTTCTATTTGCGTGAAGACATGCCTGATTTAGTAGTGTCCGGCGTAAATGACGGATTCAACCTGGGCTCCGATGCACTCTATTCCGGTACGGTAAGTGCCGCTATGGAAGCTATGTTTTATAAAGTGCCGGCCTTGGCCTTATCTGTAGGCCGTTACTCCCGTGAGCGCGGTGCGGAAATTATGCCGTTCATTGCGAAGTTTATTGATAAAGTATATGTGCAGGAAGGCTTTAAAGGTTTGCTCAATGTGAACTTCCCGAAAAGCGGCCCTGTAGGCTGGGAACAGGTAGAAGTTCTTGACCAGGGCATGCAGCATTACTATGATATTATCGACGAACGCCAAGACCGTCGCGGCCGCACCTACTACTGGATCGGCGGCAAACTTACCTCTGAAGATGAGCCTACACGAACAGACGTAATGGCGATTAAAGAAGGTAAAATCACCGTTGTAGCTTTAACCTGGAAACAACAGGACGATGAAGGCACGACGCAGATGCGCAGCATGCTGCATGGTGATAAATAAATCATTTCAATTTAGAGTGTTTTCAAAATAGATTTGAAATAAATCTAAACAGATACGAAAACTATTCAGAATACATTAAAAATTTTTGAATATATCTGAAATGATGTGAAAATGATTTGGAATACATCTAAAAAGATCTTGAATAGATTTAAGACAGATTTAAAATTACAAAAGCGATAAATTCGGACAGAAACTGTGGAATTTTCAATGTTAAATTTCTAATTTAACATGAGGAGCAGTTCACTCGGATTTATCGCTTTTTTTATTCAAAATATATATGTAAAAAATCGGGCTAAATATTGTGTAATCCCTGTAAATTTGTGGGTGAAAGGTACGTTGCCGTGATATAATAAAAACAAACGTATGTCACACACGGAAGGGAGACGGACTGTGTTTTTTAATGAAATTTTCAATACGAATTGTTTTGATACAAAGAAGGCGATATATTTCGGATTTAAAATGCATGAGGATGGCACCTATACGTGGGAACGGGCATTGACGAACGAAGATTTACTGATGCATGTAAGGATTAATGAAAAACAGTTTGAAGTGTCCGTATTGACCACGCCGGATCGAGAGATTATTACATTATTTGAACTGAAAGACAGTGAAGGTGCTTTTATCGGAGCCGTACGGGACGAAGTAAATACATGGGTACAGTATATACTTCAGCAGTGCTTTACAGAATACAGTCTTCGCAATAAAATACTCGCCTATTGCAAGGACGTATACAATACGAATCCGGAATATCCATGGCCGCAATATCCTACATACTGTACGCTAAAAACAGAGCGGTCGCAGAAGTGGTACGGTATTATTATGTATATCCCGTATCGCAGATTGGGACTTTCACAAGACGGACTCATTGATGTTATGAACGTAAAAGTACAATCGAACCAAGTGGAATCATTAGTGGATAATACAATGATTTTCCCGGCCTATCATATGAATAAATAACATTGGGTATCCATCATGCTGCACGGGGAAGCGGATATTAAAGCAATTTACTCGCTGATTGATGAAAGCTATAACATGGTAGAAAAGAAATAATCATGCTACTAGAGGACATTGCAGAATAAGTTACCATGCTACTAGAGGACATTGCAGAATAAGTTACTTTACAGAATAAGGCACATTGCAGAATAAAGTGAATTTCATAATAAGGTTCATAACAGAATAAAGTACATTGCACAATAAGGTACATTATAGAATAAAGGAGAGGAACTGTATGAAAAAGAGTTTTGGCGTAAAACCGTATTTGTTTCCTATGCCGGTGTACATGGTCGGCACTTATAATGAAGATGATTCTGTTGACGTAATGATGATGGCCTGGGGCGGTATCTGTAATTCCGATATGGTGGAAATGAATCTTGATGAAGGGCATAAGACTGTAGCTAATCTCAAAGCGCGCGGCGCCTTTACCTTGGCTGTTCCCGGCGTTGATACATTAAGAGAAGCCGATTTCTTAGGCATTGCCAGTGCCAACACGATGGCGGACAAATTTAAACGCAGCGGTCTGACTGCTACTAAGAGCGAAAACGTAGATGCTCCGGTTATTGAAGAATATCCGCTTACTTTGGAATGCACCGTGGAAGAAATGAAGACTGAATCTTATGGACTCCGCGTAGTAGGACGTATTGTGAATGTGTTGGCAGACGATACCATTTTAGATAGCGAAGGCAACATTGAACCGGCGAAAATACATACCTTCCTGTTCGACCAAGTACAACACGGTTACTATGAAGTAGGGGAAAAAGTAGGCCAGGCCTGGAAGAGCGGCGTGGACTTTATGAAGAAATAAACATTTTTTGTTTTAAGCGAAATAATGTTTAATGTAATGACAGTTAGAATTAAATAATCGCTTAAATTAATGATAGCTTAAATTTTATGATAGTTTAAATTTTATGATAGTTTAAATTAAATAATACTTTGAATGAAATGACGAAAGGGTCTTTTATGGATTTGCAACACACGCATATACTGGAATATTTAGCAGCAAACAATTATGAAGAGGTGGATACATTTTCTTTTTATAGAAAAATATTTCCCGCCGGTTTATTGGAAGCCAAAGGTGGCTCATCAGGAAAGCCTAATGGAATTTTAGTCATCAAAGATGATCACGGGAAAGCGGTTACACACTTTGCAATTAGTGATGAGCTGGAAGAGCTGACGAACCAGATTGGTAAATCTCATGTGGTGTTGGCACCAATTGCTTATTACGGTCAAGGGCTTACGGGACGCAATGCCGGTACTCTTCATGCACTTACAATAAATGTGGAATTGAGCTCTTTAGTAGAGTTGGAACGTTTGCTTCAATTAATTACAGAATCTGTTGTGTTGAAAGCTACGTATTTTGTAATCGCCGGCACAAAACTTCAATTGTATTACATCTATGAAGATGGTCAGGAATTGAGCGGCACTGTACAAAAAGATATTTTGCAACAAAAAGCGAATTTAATTGAAAAGTTGAACGAATTTTTACAACTGCAAATTCCTATAAAAACATCTCCATTGGCACAAAGCCTGCCTATGGTTGGCTCCATGGACAGCACCTCTAAATTCAAAGTGCGTGCCTATGCGGTAAAGTTTAAAAAGTAAAAATAATAGTAATAACAACAGCTAAAATAGTAGTGACAACAATAGTCGTACTAATAGCAATAACAATAGTAGAAACAATAGTAACAAAAATAAAACCGCTTATGAAGCACCTTAAGCTTCTAATAAGCGGTTTTGTGTTTATAAAAATAGAAATATTATGATGAACTGGACATATTGCGTTGAGGCTATCTGTACATTTATATTAGGCTACTGATTTATAGCGGCGGTATTGAATATACCATGTACGCCAGGTGTATAAGATGCCGGCTGCGGCCACGCTACTGAGGAGTCCAACCCAAATGCCGTAAGGACCATAGTTAAACGCAAATGTGAACAGGTAGGCTACAGGTACGCTGACGCCCCAATAGCAGGAAATGGCGATGGCGGAAACAATTTTAACATCTTTATAGCCTCGCAGCACGCCTTGTAAAGGAGTACCGAACGCATCGATAACGGAAAAGAACACTGCATAGGATAAGAAGCTGCCGATTAACTGAATCATGTTCGGATCATTCGTATAGAAACCGGCAATTTCGTGAAGGTGCGTAAAGCTATAGGAACAAATGAGGATGGCAATAATAATTGCCATTATGCGCGCAATATACGCGTAGGTGCGCGCATCTTTAAAGCGTTTGCCCCCTACCTCATACGCTACGGCGATGGTGGAGGCGATGCTGATACTGAGTGGGAATCCGTAGAACAGATTGGTGAAGCTAATGGCGGCCTGATGCGCGGCGATAATATTAGTCCCGTAGTATGCCATGAGCAATGCGGCGAGACTGAAAATACTCATTTCACAGAAAATGGCGAAGCCGATAGGCACACCTAACTTTACTTGTTCAATGATGTAAATGCGCATCGGTTTGCCTAAGCTGCGAAGGATGCGATAGTGCTTGAATACTTTACTGTAATTGAGGATGACGCTATAGGCCAGCACATTGTACCAGGAGCAGATAGCGGTGGCGATGCCGGCACCGAGACCACCCAAGGCAGGCATGCCGAAGTGGCCAAGAATGAGGCCGTAGTCGAGGAAGACGTTAAGGCCGAAACTGGTGAGGATGACCATCATGGAGTAATGCGTATACCCGTGGGAGTCGACGGTATTTCGCAAGATACAGCTCCAAAGGAGGGGAATAATCCCTACGCCAATGGCGGCCATATATTGCATAGCTACGTCATAAGCTGCGGGCTCCAGATGTAACACTTGTAGTAATGGCTTCAGACTTATAGCGCCGATGCTGATGAGGATTATGCCTAAGGCTGTTGCCAGATAAAGACCGTTTCCGATAATGACCGGAATGTCTTCTGTTTTCTTAGCGCCCAGCAGTTGAGCAAGAATAGGGGATATGCCTAATAAAATGCCCATAGTGCCGAAAAAAGCGGCTACCCAAATGTTGTAGCCGATAGAAATGCCCGCCAGATCGACGGTGCTATATTGACCGGTCAGCAGGATTGAAATAAAGGAGCCGGCCATGAGAGAAAATTGTGTAATAATAATGGGAATGGTGAGGCGAATAAATCGCTGTATTTTACTCCCTAATGTAGGAGTGAGAGTTTGAGCTTGCGTCATACAACGTCCTTTCCGGAGATTTTAAAATGTATATATTTAATTATAAAGGATAAGTTGTCAGACTTCAATTGTGGCACCGAAGGAAGAAGTTACTCACAGAAAGAGTCGTGAAATCGACATATATAGATACACAAATTGTTTAATAAAGAGACCTATAGGAAGAATTTTCAAAGAATTCATTGATTAGTTAGAGAAATTTAGATATAATAATGTAGCAAGTTCAATTATTAGAGAAGAATTGAATATTCGATGAATAATGTTATAGTTTAGTATGGAGGTAACGCTTAATTGGAATTGTTTACGGTCGCAGGATTAGTGGCATTACTGAAAATTATGGTAATTGATATTTTGCTTGCAGGCGATAACGCGATTGTTATCGGTATGGCGGCAAAAAATTTAGAACCCGCTCATCGCAAACAAGCAATTTTTTGGGGGACTGCAGGGGCCATTGGCTTACGCCTGATTTTGGCATTCTTATTTGTAGAGGCAATTAATAATATTCCGGGCCTACATTTAGTGGGTGGCGTACTCTTGCTCTGGATTGGTTACAAACTTATGGCTGATTCCGGCGGAGAACATAATATTGAAGCGAAGAGCAATCTGAGCGGCGCTATTATGACGATTATTCTTGCTGACGGCATTATGAGTATTGACAATGTTATCGGCGTTGTAGGTGCTGCACAAGGTAATATGCTCTTGGTATTGGTAGGTATTTTAATTACTGTACCACTTATTATCTGGGGTAGCCGTTTATTTGTGAGCCTCATTGATAAGTATCCAATCATCCTTTACTTCGGTGGCGGTATTTTAGGCTGGATCGGCGGCGAGATGATTCACGTGGATCACTACGTACGCGATATGTTCAACGACACAACTACATTAATCTTTAAGATTGTGTGTGTAGTGTTAGTTGTAGGCTTGGCTTTAGTGAAAAAAGGTTTCGCTAAGAAATAAAAGCTAAAACAATAAAATAATTAACATAGAAAAGACTGTTGTGAGTTAGAAGCGAATGCATCCTCATGGCAGTCTTTTTTGAGCATTAAGCGTATATATATAATTAAACTTATATAAATTAGGAAACTTATAAGCACAAACGGTTACCAATAGAGACTGAAAATTGAAAGAAGCTTAAAATTTAATCAAAAATTCATAATTAAGGCTTTTTAATGAATAATCACTTATGAAATGGGCTCATATTTACTTGAAAAACGATTTGTGAAATAAGTGAGCCTTAACATATATAAATAAATGAGAAGTTAAAAAACAAATTTAGAGGTCAATAATCTTAAAAACACATGATATACATGCATTTGTTACATACTTATACTAACTTATTATAATTAACGGCCTACTTCATATTTTTTAGTATTATTACTTTTCAAGCATATTGGCTATACTGTAATCAAATCGATGGCCACACCCGGGAAACGGCCATTTAGATAAATTTTAAAATATCTCGAGGTAAGTATAGAGTACCTTGAGATATACATTCACAATTGGAGGTCATAAATATGGATTCATTAAGAATTGCATGTAGTAGTGAAGCGGCTAAACATTTTGATATTTCTTGTAACCGTAAACAAGAATGTTTAGACACTATTTTAGCACAGTTTGAACCAGATTTTACTGCAACAGGAGCTGTAGTTGTTACTGATCAGGAATTAGACAAATTACAACCTGTTATTGACACTTTATTAGAAATTCCGGCTTTTATTATTCGTACATCCAGCGATAGCGAAATTCCTTTAGATTTATTGACTAAAGGCGTTCACGTAATCGACGTTAACCAATTTGACCGCTTGTTATTCAGCCGTCAGATTGAAGATGCTGTAATTGGTTACGAAAATAAAATTTTACCACCATTCTTCAAAGAATTGGTTAGATACGTTGAAACCGGTAATATGACATTGGCAACACCAGGTCATCATGGCGGTCAATTCTTCCGTAAACATCCGGCTGGTCGTTATTTCTATGATTGGTTCGGCGAATCCTTATTCCGTTCCGATATGAGTTCTTCTGACGTTCGTATGGGTGACTTGTTAATTCACGAAGGCGCTCCTTACGATGCTGAAAAACATGCAGCTGAAGTTTTCAACGCTGACTTCACATACTTCGTATTAAATGGTACATCTTCTGCAAACAAAGTTGTATGTAACGCTTTAATTAAACCTGGTGATGTAGTACTTTTCGACCGTAATAATCATAAATCCTTACATCATGGTGCTTTAGTTCAAGCCGGTGCAACTCCTGTATACGTAGAAACATCCCGTAACCCATTTGGTTTCATCGGTGGTGTAGATGATCACTGTTTCGACGAAGCTTACTTACGTGAACGTTTGGAAAAAGTTGCTCCTCATAAAGCAAAAGAAAAACGCCCATTCCGCGTTGCTCTTATCCAATTAGGTACTTATGACGGAACTATTTACAATGCTCGCCAAGTTGTTGATCGCATCGGTCATCTTTGCGACTACATCTTATTCGACTCCGCTTGGGTAGGTTATGAACAATTCATTCCTATGTTACGCGACTGCAGCCCAATGCTTCTTGAACTTGGACCTGAAGATCCTGGTATCTTCGTAACTCAATCCGTTCATAAACAATTGGCCGGCGTATCTCAAGCATCTCAGATTCATAAAAAAGATAGCCATATTAAAGGCCAGGCTAGATACTGTAACGACGATTGCTTCAACAACGCATTCATGTTACATGCCTCTACATCTCCATTCTACCCAATCTTCGCATCTCTTGACGTAAATGCTAAGATTCATGAAGGTAAAGCAGGCCGCAAATTATGGGATGAAACTGTTAAACTTGGTATCGAAACTCGTAAGGCAATTAAAAAAGCTTGTCATTACATTAAACCATTCATTCCTGAAACTATCGACGGTAAAGCTTGGGAAGATTATGACACTGATGTAATTGCTTCCGATAACAAATTCTTCAAATTTGATCCAGAAGCTGATTGGCATGCATTCGAAGGCTATGCTAAAGACCAGTACTTAGTTGACCCTTGTAAATTATTACTTTACACACCAGGTATCGATAAAAAGACTAGAAAATACGAAGACTTCGGTATTCCTGCAGGTCTATTATCCAACTACTTGCGTGAACATGGCTTAACTCCTGAAAAGAGTGACTTGAACTCTATCTTGTTCTTGATTACACCTGCTGAAACAGAAACTAAGATGAAAAACCTTGTTTCCTTGTTAGCACGTTTCGAACAATGCTTAGACGAAGATCTTCCAATGCAGGATGTATTGCCTAAGATTTACTACAACAACGAAGAACATTACAGAGGATACACTATCCGCAGACTTTGCCAAGAAATGCATGATTTCTACAAGTCTCATAATGTAAATACATTACAGAAACGCTTGTTCCGTGAAGAATACTTGCCACCTGTAGCAATGAGTGCACAGGCTGCTACTTACGAATTCATCGCTGGTAACTACGAAGAAGTTACCCTTGATAATATCGAAGGTCGCGTAGCACTTGAAGGTGCTCTTCCTTACCCTCCAGGAATTATCACTATCGATCCAGGCGAACGTTGGAACGAAAACGTAATTTCTTACTTCCGTGTATTGGAAGCTACACTTAATGAATTACCTGGCTTCGCCGGCGAAATTCAAGGTGTTCACTTCAAGGAAATTGATGGACAGATTAAAGCCGTTGCTTATGTATTAAAAGACGAATCTGTAATCAAAAAATAATAATAAAATAAAAAACATAGATAGGACGTGAAAGGAAATGAGTGAAACTAGCAGCAAAAAAATGGGTGTAGTTCAACTCACTATTATCACTGCTGTTAACATGATGGGCTCCGGCATCATCATGTTACCAGCAAAGCTGGCTTCGGTTGGTACGATCTCCGTATTATCCTGGCTGGTAACTGCAGTAGGCTCCATGTGTTTAGCTTATTGTTTTGCCCAATGTGGTATGTTTAGCCGTAAGAGCGGCGGTATGGGTGGTTATACAGAATATGCTTTCGGTAAAGCAGGTAACTTCTTATGTAACTATACCTATGCATTCTCTTTGATTATTGCGAACGTAGCGATTGCGATTTCCGCAGTTGGTTACGGTACAGAATTCCTCGGTACACAACTTAGTGCGTTAGGCGTAGGCCTTGCAACTATCGCTGTACTTTGGGTAACCGGTGTACTTAACTTCGGTGGTGCCAGCATTACCGGTAAAATCGGTTCCTTCACTATTTGGGGCGTTTTAATCCCAGTATTTGGTATTAGTATTCTTGGTTGGTTCTGGTTCAGCCCAAGCATGTATGCTGCAGCATGGAATCCTTATAATATGCCATTCTTCGAAGCAGTATCTACTTCCATTACATTAACATTGTGGGCATTCCTTGGTTTGGAATCCGCATGTGCTAACATGGACGCAGTAGAAAACCCTGAAAAGAACGTACCAATTGCAGTACTTGGTGGTACTTTAGGTGCTGCTATTGTATACATCGCATCTACTAACGTAATGAGCGGTATCGTACCAATCGCTGAATTAGCTAACTCCAATGCTCCATTCGGTTATGTATTCGCTCAAATGTTCAATGAAACAACCGGACAGATCGTTATGGGTCTTATGTGTATCGCTTGTTTAGGTTCCTTGCTTGGCTGGCAGTTCACTACCGCTCAAGTATTGAAGAGCTTGGCTGACGATGGCTACTTCCCTAAAATTTTCTCCAAAGTTACAAGTGCTAATGCGCCAATCGCAGGTATGACTATCATGATGATTATCGAAACTGCAATCGGTTTTGCAACTATCAGCCCTAGCTTGATGGAACAGTTTAACGCTATCGTTGAACTTGCGGTTGTAACTAACCTTGTACCTTATGTATTATCTATGGCTGCATTGCCTGTGATTTTACAAGAAGCACAAGTTAGCAAGAAGAAAATTGGGCCGATCTTATTCGTTAACATTCTTGCAGTATTGTACAGCTTCTACGCATTATATGCTTGTGGCGAATTCTCACTTGCTTACGGCGGTCTCGTAACCTTCTTAGGCTGGGTATTCTACGGTTACATTGCATATAATCAGAAGAATAACGACAATAGTCGCATGCCTCATGTTGAAAGCATATCCTAAGATATGACCTCTTATTAAAATAATAGTTTGACAAAATTAGGACAGTATTTTAGGTGCTGTCCTGATTTTGTCGTTCATCAACCGGTATAAAAAACGGGAGTCCGTAGGTAAAATAAATATTTCACAGAGAGTGAATTTGAGTGTGAAGTACCATCTTTAAAGATTTTTTAATGTTAATCTAATGTTAGTCCTGTAAAGTAGTACTGTTATGCTGTACTTAACAAAATGCAGCCTTTAACATATCGGGGAATAGTGTATTACCTTGATTTAAAGCGTCATTAAAAGTTGATTTATGACTATTTTTAATGGTATTATTCTATTGTGTTATAGTGTATTCGTTTTTGGAAAGTAATAAAGTGGGGACATCATAGAAAAATTACACGTTTCGTGATAAAATTTTTCTGTGGTAGGAGAGATTATGTGTTAGTTCAAACATAATTGGAGTAATGAAAGGAATATTTCTATGGATTTCGAAGTTTGTAGAAATTATGTATGTGTGGCTGAATCCTATACTATCAGCGAAGCTGCACGTCAGTTGAATATTGCACAACCGGCATTAAGTTTACAGATTAAAAACTTGGAAGCTTATTATGGAGTGCAACTTATTAAAACTCGACAAGGCAGCCGCCATATTGAATTGACTACTGCCGGTGTTTTACTATATCGCCGTATAAAACACTTGTTAAACCAAGAAGAGCTTTTGAGAAAAGAAGTTAGAAAGAGTGCATCGGAAGAGGCGGATACCATCGCCATCGGCACAACACCTGAATTAGCTTATATTGTGAATGACTATATTATGGGGTTTAAAAAAGAAAACCCTAAGGGAAAGTGGAAGATAATTGTTAATGATCTCCGTAATATTACGGAATATTTGGAACGAGGTTTATTGAATCTTATTATCACACCTACAATACCACCGCATAAGCACTTATATACCTTTGAAGGTGAGGATATTCGTGAACCTTTTGTATTGGGACCAAAAGATCATAGCTTGTTACAAAATCGCACTTATATTAAATTGCAATCATTACAAGGACAGCAGATCGCTATTATGAGCGAGTTGGAAAATCCGTTATTGCGTTTATGTCGCGAAGGGGAATTTGACATATCCTGTAATTTCAGCTGTAATTCCTTGACGTTCTTGGTAGATACTATATTGCAATCTAATTCATTGGCTATAATTTCAGGCACCGTACCGGAATGGCTGCGTAATATGGTGGCCTACGTTCCGTTGCGCAACAAGGAATTAACAAAATCACAATGTGTATTTACTCATAAGGCTAGCCATAAGACTAAACTGATGAAGGAGTTCTTGGCGTATCTTAGAGAGAGAATAGATACTAGTGAGTCTGATGCGAGCAATTAGTAAGGAGAAAGTATTATGGACTTTTTTGATGGATTGGATACATTGGCGTATCTAGAGGATGATGATTCCGAATTAAGTTTTGTTCGCATGGAAAAATTACAGAAATTGTATGAATTGAATGTGTATCCATACGGTGATAAATTTGAGTGGAGTCACTATGCACAGGATGTAATACAAAACTTTGAAAATTTAATAAATACTTCGGTCGCCGTATCAGGTCGTATTATGGCAAAGCGTGATCATGGCAAAACTGTCTTTTTAACATTGCGCGATACGACCGGGGACATTCAAATTTATATTCGAAGAGATGAAGTGTCCGATTTAGAAGGAGACCTTTTGGATCTTCTTGATATAGGCGATATTATCGGTGTTAAAGGTGTTGTATTTAAGACCGATAAGGGTGAAATCAGTGTGCGTACTATGCACATTGAATTGTTGACGAAATCGTTGAAACAGTTACCGGATAAGTGGCATGGCTTGAAAAATCCGGAATTCAGATATCGTCATCGCTATGTGGATTTAATTATGAATCCTAATGTGAGAGAAGTGTTTAAGAAACGCTCCCGCATTATTGCAGCCATTCGTGAATGGTTGTTGGAACGCAACTTTATGGAAGTGGAAACGCCGATGATGCAGAATCTTTACGGTGGTGCTGTGGCGCGCCCATTTATTACACATCACAACGCACATAATATGGACGTGTATTTGCGTATTTCCCCGGAATTATATTTAAAACGTCTCGTAGTGGGCGGTTTTGACCGCGTGTTTGAAATCAATCGCAACTTCCGTAATGAAGGCATTGATAAAACACACTATCCTGAATTCACCATGGTTGAAACATATCAGGCGTATGCTAATTATAATGATATGATTAAGCAGATTGAAGATTTGGTTTGCTACTGTGCTGAAAAAGTAGTAGGATCCACTAAAGTTATGTATCAGGGAACTGAGATTGATTTCAGTGCGCCTTGGGAACGTATGACCATGATTGAGGCAATTAAGAAATTCTCCGGTGAGGACTTCAATGAAGTGGAAACACTTGATGATGCTCGCCAATTTGCCGATAAATTAGGCGCCGTTTACTCGCAACATGACGGCATCGGCAAAGTGATGAATGCATGCTTTGAAAAAGTAGCGGAACATAATTTGATTCAGCCTACAATTATTACAGGCCATCCGTTGGAAACATCACCACTGGCTAAACAAAGCCGTGAAAAACCATGGCTTACCGATCGCTTTGAAGCTTATATCTTCGGGCGTGAGTTGGCAAACGGTTTCTCTGAATTAAATGATCCGTTTGATCAGCGTACGCGTTTTGAACAACAAATGCGCGAACGTGAGTTAGGTGATGAATCTGCACATCAGATGGATGAAGATTATATTGATGCATTGGAATATGGCCTGCCTCCTACAGCAGGTCTCGGTATTGGTATAGACCGTCTTGTTATGTTCTTAACAGACAGTCCATCCATTCGCGATGTTATTTTCTTCCCGCTTATGAAACCGGAAGATGGCCGTGATCAGGATGAAGATATGGATGATGAATACGAAAACTAAGCGTATTCATGCCTCAGATTAAAGCCTTAAATTAAACTAAATAACTGCAAAGACACTGTCGTTGTAAATTACATTTTACAATGGCAGTGTTTTTTTACGAAAAAATTAAAATGTAAGTATTGACATTACAACCATAAAAGGTTATACTGTGTTTGTAAGTTAGATGTAACAATAAACATTACTAGTTGGAAGGATTGATCTCTAATGGTAATGTCCGTTTGTTACGTATTCGTTAATTATAGACAATAAAATTCAAAGGTATGTAAAAGTTCAAAATAGTATTTGTAGTAAAAAATTACGGAGGAATGAATTATGAAAATCGCAGTTATCAGTTCAAATGGTAAAGTAGGTAAATTAGTAGTAGAAGAAGCAGTGCGTCGCGGTCACGATGTAACAGGTTTTGCTCGTAGCGAAAATAAATCGGTTGCAAAGAACTTTGTACAAAAGGATCTCATGGATCTTACGAAAGAAGATTTACAAGGCTTTGATGCTGTTGTAGATGCATTCGGTACATTTGCTCCGGAAACATTACATTTACATACAGAAACCGCTATGCATTTATCTGATATTTTATCCGGTTCTGACACTCAACTTTATATCGTAGGCGGTGCAGGCAGCTTATATATGGATAAAGAACATACCGTTCAATTATTAGATACACCAGACTTCCCGGCAGAATTTTATCCTCTTGCGAAAGCAGCAGCTGATGAATTGGATGCACTTCGTAAACGCAACGATGTAAAATGGACTTTCGTAAGTCCTGCGGCAGATTTCCGTGCCGACGGTCCTCGTACCGGCGAATACATAATTGGCGGTGAAGAATTTACAGTGAACGAAAAAGGTGAAAGCATCATCAGTTATGCAGACTTTGCATTGGCTATGGTAGATATGGTAGAATCCGGCAAATACGTTCAAGAACGTGTAGGCTTAGTTCAAAAATAAGAAGAGATAGTAGGGGAGCCTGCTTATAAAGCAGGCTTCTCTTTATTTTGACAGTTATATATGACAATTATTTACAGTATAAAAATACCGGTCATTTATGATAATTGTTTAAGATAATAAAATGCTAGTTGATTATGACAATAATCAATTTTATATATAGAAAAAATCCGATTTATCGGTTGACCAAATCTATAAAAATCGATATAATAAATTTAAAGTTAAGATGTAATTGTGATTGTTACTTGTTTTGAGCTATAAATCATATTTGAAATTATTTTTTCATGTGTTAACTCATTATAGTAAGAGTAAGAAGTAATTGCAGAAAATTGATTGAGTGAACTTATTATACGTATGAAGATGCTGACCTATTCATAGGGGCGGCATATGAAAAGGAGATTTACAAATGAACGCATTATTCAAATTTAATTGGCAAGATCATGGTTTATTATTCTATCGTGTTCTTTTAGGCTTATCTATGATGTTCCACGGTTATTTAAAATTTGCCGGCGGTGAACAGATGCTGTATGGCGTAGGCTCTATGCTTGGTCAGTTCGGTATTACCGGTGGGTACTTAGTATTAGGTACGTTGGCTGCATTCTCTGAATTAGTTGGCGGCTTGTTATTAGTTCTTGGTTTATTCACTCGCCTTGGCGCGTTGATGGTAGCAGGCACATTATTCGTGGCTACTATGGTTGATTTAGGTGGCGGTTTCTTCAAATGGGATTATCCTTCCCAAATGATGTTCGGTGCTATTATGCTCCTCATCGCAGGTCCCGGCCGTTTCAGCTTCGATAACCGTTGGGCTAAAAAGAACTAACTGAATAAATTGGTCTAAAAAGAATCAAGTAAATTAAGTCAGACTAACAGAGCTAAAGCGTTTAATTCGCTACATTTAGTATCGTAGTGATTTGAGACGGATAGCTTAAAGCGTTTCAGGAAACCAAAACATTACTTAAAGCTAACCAACAGAAGAAAGCTAAATAATATATAAAAAACTAAATAATACATAAAAAACTAAATAGATGTATAGCCGTATTTTTAGCGCTGCTTGCTTATCATTGCATGGTCGTTTTCAGGGAAATGAGCACGTAGGTAAGTAGCTCGTAAGAATACGGCTTTTTGCTATTTTGAAAAGTAAGTTTTTATTTATGTGCGTAAATCGTATATACTATAAGGTGAATCGTTTAAATTTACGAACTGAAGATAGTATAAAAAGAAGGTGTAAACACATGCTATTATCCATGGCATATATTTTTCTTGGAGGCCTCTTATTTGCGTATATAGCGGAGCTATTGCGTATTCCGCGCATTATCGGTATGATCATTGCCGGGATTTTACTGGGGCCAATGGGATTCCAGTGGCTTAATGACGACGTGCTTCATCTGAGCGGTGAATTGCGTACCTTGGCACTTATTATCATTTTACTGAAGGCGGGCATATCGCTTCGGCTAGGTGAGTTAAAACAGTTAGGTCATCCCATTGTAGGCATGGCGTTTTTACCGTCCTTACTGGAAATCATCACTTTGGGTACAGTCAGTCATTTTCTTTTCCAAATTTCCTGGGTGGAAGGCCTGATTTTAGGGGCCGTTGTTTGTGCCGTATCACCGGCAGTTGTGGTATTTCGCATGACGGAACTCATTAAAGAAAAATACGGAACGGATAAAAAAGTGCCGCAGCTATTGCTTGCAGGGTCAGCATTGGATGATATCATTGTAGTTACTATATTTGGTGTACTCTTAGACTTTATTAAAGCACCTATGACGATTATGGATGTGGCTAAGGAATTTCCAATTGCCATCGGTATGGGATTGCTTATAGGTTTTATTGTCGGATATGTACTTGTTAAACTGTTTGCTTATTGGCGGACAACAAATCTAATTATGCTGGGGCTCTTTATTACAGCCGTTTCCATTGGCTTGGTAAGCTTAGGCAATTATTTAGGCCAATGGATCCCAACATCCGGCCTTTTGGCTGTTATGGTTATGAGCTCTTATGTACGCACGTTCAGCAGTATCGAAGTGGGTGACCGGCTGGCAGACAGTTTAGGTATCCTTTGGGGGCCTACAGAAATTCTGTTGTTTGTACTGGTAGGTGCAGCTATCAATATTCCATATATTGCTATGGCCGGCGGTTCCTTGGTATTACTTCTCATATTGGGGTTGGCGGCGCGCTCTATTGGCGTACTAATCAGTTTGTTTGGATCGCCACTCAATCGAAAAGAGTGTCTATATACGGTCGTATCCTATTGGCCTAAAGCATCCGTGCAAGCGGCGATTGGAGGGATTCCACTTACATTAGGCTTGGCAAGTGGTAATATAATCTTAACCGCGTCTGTATTGGCCATTGTTATTACAACGCCTATAGGAGCGGCTTTAATGGAAAAAAGCTATCGTTACTTGCTACAGAAGAATCAGTAATAAACTGAGAGTAGTATTAAATCATAGAATTAACAGGAAGGGGTGGCCGTAATGACGATTAAGAAGCGTTTATCTATTTCTAACTTTCTTATGATTGTAATTCCGACAGTGTTAGCACTCGTTATTTTCTTCTTCGGCATAACGGCTCTTTGGATGCCGTTGGTGCAACAGAATAACATAGGCGTACAGGACTTGAGTGATTTTGAAGCAAACAGTACCTTTATGCTTACCCAGGTGGAAGGAAAGCTCCTTGAGACGAGTAGCCGCGGTCAAAATCCCAAGATCTCCGATGTGGCGGAATCAATGCGTAATCTGACCGGGTATACCGTAGAAGTTCAGAATCCGTCCGGACAAATTTGGACTTGGGGGGATGAACCAAGTGATGAAACGAAGAGTCTTTTAGAATCCGCGGAACGGCTGAATAAAACAGGGATTATTTCAACGGGGTCGAATGCAGTTTCCATTCGTCACATTACGACGAATGAAGGTGTATATCGTGTATACGTGTTCGGTTCTGAAATACGGACACAACACTGGCCGGGCAAGAATACAGTTAAATACACATTAATTGCAATCTTTGTCTGCATTTTATTGGCTATTTATGTGGCCAATGTACTGCTTACACGCTTTACATTTAATCCGATTAAAACAGCTTTGGATACATTGGCAGATGGGGTTAAAGAAATTAAAGATGGTAATCTGGACGTAAAGCTGGATTATGATCACAAGGATGAATTTAAGCCGGTTTGCGAAGACTTTAATGACATGGCGAAACGACTGAAAGAGTCGGTGGAGTTGGTTCAGAAGCAGGAAGAAAGCCGCAAGGAATTGTTGGCCAGTATTTCTCACGATCTGAGATCGCCATTAACATCGATTAAAGCGTATGCAGAAGGCTTGGCGGATAATGTGGCCTCCAATCCGGCTATGCAACAAAAATATTTGCAGATGATATTGACGAAATCCAATGAAATGGATCATATGATCTCGGAATTATTTACATTTTCGAAGATGGATATGGGTGAATACACGTATCATCCGGAAGCAGTCCATATGGACGCGTTTTTGAATGAATTACTTCAAAAGGAACAGGAAGGCTATGCCCGTAAGGGAGCCCATGTTCAAATGTCTCCATTGCCGGATAATTGCGTCGTTTGGGCAGATCCGTTCCAACTTAACCGTATTATTACTAATATAATAGATAATTCCGTGAAATATAAAGAAGCAGATACAGTCAATGTTACTGTCAGCTGCGAACCGTTAACGCAAGTAGGAGACAATGGTCCGGGATGGCAGTTACTATTGGCTGATGACGGACCCGGCGTAGATGATGCATCAATATCGCGTTTATTTGATGTGTTTTATCGCGGTGATGCGGCGCGCAGCCAAACAGCTAAGGGTAGCGGCTTAGGTCTGGCCATCGTTAAAAAGTTAGTACAACGCATGAACGGTCGTGTGTATGCAACACATACCGAAGCGAGCGGACGTGGATTGACGATTGTAATTGAGTTGCCGCAATATACAGGCGCAGAAGAAGAGTAGTTGTAGCAGTCTGTAGTGATGTATCTTAAAGAAAATAATATTGTTTTAAATGTGAGTATTCAGATAAAGGAGAAGCCTATGAAGCGTATTTTGATTATTGAAGATGATCAGGCAATCGGCGAGATTGAGCGTGATTATTTAGAATTAAATCAATTTGAAGTGGAACTGATTGCGGATGGGCAAAAAGGCATGGATCGCGCTTTGTCAGGTGATTTTGACTTGATTTTGTTAGATGTTATGCTTCCTTCCGTTGATGGATTTACTATTTGTAAAACATTACGTGAAACGCTAAACATTCCTATTTTGATGGTAACGGCTAAACAGGAAGATATAGATAAAATACGCGGTTTAGGTCTAGGCGCCGATGATTACATTGAAAAGCCGTTCTCCCCAAGCATTTTGGTGGCTCGTGTAAAAGCGCACTTGGCCCAATATGACCGCCTTACTAAGGTGCAGGGACAGGCGCCACAGGAGAAGGAAATTACGATTGGCAACTTGCGGATTCAAACGGGTTCCCATCGCGTATTTGTTAAAGATGAAGAAGTACATTTGAAAAACAAGGAATATGAGTTACTTTTATTCTTAATTCGTAATGCAGAGCTTGTGTTTGATAAAGAAACTCTGTATGAACGAATCTGGGGCTTGGATGCTATTGGCGATGTAGCTACCGTAGCAGTACATATTAATCGTTTGCGTGAAAAAATCGAAGAGAATCCGAGTGATCCGAAACACATTGAAACCGTTTGGGGCGTGGGCTATCGCTTTAAGATTTAATACGTTACTAGTAATAGATACATATTCATAGTATATAGAGAAGGACTTGCTGAATAGGCAGGTCCTTTTTTGTGCCTTGATGCATAATTTTGATGCGCGCGCTTTGGTACTTTTTGATACTTTCAGCTCTTTAAGTTTTGTTCGTTCCAACTCAACTTTACCCTTAAATAAGCCCCCAAAAGCCTGTTAATACCTTGTTTAATAATATTTAAAATTTGTTTAGATTTAGCCTAAAGGCTGTTTAATACTTCTCGGTATACTTAAGTCAAGTTAAAGAAGTAAGAGGTGATTTATATGGATTGGATTACACAAATCGATCTGCAAATATTACATATGATTGCACAGTATATGCATACTGCGTGGTTAGATCAGTTTATGATTATATTTACAACCTTGGGAGACGGTGGTGCTCTTTGGATTGTAATGGGCATATATTTGTTGTTCTTTAAAAATTATCGAAAAGCCGGTGTGGCTATTTTGTTATCTTTGATTGTAGGCTTTATCGTTTTTAATTTAGGACTCAAACCGATGATTGCGCGTATTCGTCCATTTATAGTGGATCCAAGCTTTCAACTGTTAATCAGTGCGCCTAAGGATTATTCCTTCCCATCCGGTCATGCATGGTCCTCATTTGCTATGGTAGCCGTGCTGTTCAAGGAAAAAATTAAAGGCCGCTACTGGGTAATGGGAGTAGCAAGTTTGATGGCTTTCTCCCGTTTATATATGACCGTTCATTATCCGACTGATGTGGTGGCCGGTATCATTTTAGGCTTGGCTGTAGGCTATGCCAGCATCTATGCCGTTAATAAATATGGTCCGGCGCTTATGCCCAAACAATGGAACATACCGGAATCCGCCTATAAATCGACGGCAGAAGTAAGTAAAAATGCAATTAGAAGTAAATAACCCTAGTTAATGTAAGAAAGAGGCGGGAGTGAATTATGAAAAGTGAGAGTGTAGTAGTAAAACCTGTGGAGGATACTATGCAACCGGTTGGTTTGGAAAAATTTAAAAATTTAGCCTTAGGCAAATACGAGCTGATTACGCATTTGGTAATCCTCGCTGTGGTTGGCCTCTACCTGTTTTTCTTAGGCAACGGTAATATTGCTATTACCGATCCGGTAGAGTCGAACTATGCACTGACGGCTAAGGAAATGGTGGACGCACATAATTACATGTCCCCTCAAATTTATGGAAATTATTGGTATGATAAGCCTATATTCTTTTATTGGGAATTAATTGCAGCCTTTAAACTGTTTGGTATTAACGAATGGGCAGCCCGTTTCTTCCCGGCTGTGTTCGGTATGGTCGGTTTGTACATGACATACTGGTTTGCACAGTATCTTTACAACCGCAAAACCGCTTTGGTTGCATCCTTGGTATTAGCCACTTCTTTCGAATATTGGTTAATCTCCAAAACGGTTATTACCGATATGACCTTGTTTGTTTTTTTCAATGCGGCTTTAATTTTCTTCTACTTAGGCTATAAAGAAAATACGCGTTACTATTGGGGCGCTTATGGATTTGCCGCCCTGGCTGTCCTCACAAAAGGTCCTATCGGACTCTTATTGCCGGGATTGATTGCCGTTTTATTTATCGGTATTAAACGAGACTGGAAAGCATTTCGTTCAATGAAGTGGATTTCCGGACTGATCTTGTTTGCCCTTATCGGCGCACCTTGGTATCTCTTTATGTACGATATGCACGGTATGGACTTTGTTATGACCTTCTTGGGCGTTCATAATGTGTTGCGCGCCACTGTGTCGGAACATCCAAATGCTGACGTATGGTACTACTACATGGGCATTTTCATTATTGGATTTTTCCCTTGGGTATTTACAGTGCCTATGGGGCTAAAAAAATACTGGCGTGAAAAACGTTGGCCTAAATTAGATGATGCCACTTTGTTTATGCTTATTTGGGCCGTAACTGTAGCCGTATTTTTCCAATTAATGGCTACCAAATACACGACTTACACATTCCCATACTTATTGCCGATTGCTATTTTGGCCGCTAAGTATTTAGTAAATCACAGAAAACTCGTAACCAGTATGGTACTGGCCAATATAGCGTTATACACTATATTGACGTTCTGGGTGGCTATGCCATATTGCAATCTCTATTCCGGTCGCGGCGTGTCTCAAGCCGTAGTGGCTGTAACTCAACCGGGTGATATTGTAGTAAACTATGGCGATTATCGTACATCCGCTGTTTTTTACAGTAATCATATGATATCTCGTGTAGCCAAGGCAGAAGATATTCCAAATTTAAAACCATCCGCTATGAATTGGAATAATAAAAACGTTATGCCGTTCATTTCCGAAGAAGATGTGAATAAAAACGCTCATGTTATTGCTATTGTAAGCAATAAGAAGGAAAAAGAATTCCTCAACAATATGCAAGGAAAATGGGAAGTAGTAGAACGTTTTGGTAAAGATACCTTATACAGAAAAATAAGCTTATAATCTATTGAGGTTTGAAGCGTTTTAAAGCATGTCTTAATCTTAAAAAATTAAAAATTTGGTTTATGAGTATGTAACAATAACGCAACGATTCGTGTTAAGATTGTATTCTAACATTAAAATCTATCATCTATTGCCGGTCTTAACACACCGCGTCTATTGCTTATATAAAAAGAAGGCTGAAGCATTTGTCTGAGTCTATACATTCAGGCATGTGTTTCAGCCTTTCTCTTTTGATTTTACCTAGCTTTTTTAAACCGGAACTCAAAACATGTTGGTTAAATGGATTATGAGCTAGTTAAATAGACTCTGATGAGTTTATTTAGTCAGCTCCTGTGGTTTTACTTAAGCGTATAATAGAGTGTAGATCAATTCGCTCATAGGCGTCATCAGTGTTGGCTGTGCATCCCGATACTACTGATGTGGTGTTTTCAGAAGCATCTGTTGCGTTGTCATTCGAATCTGCCGTATTGGTAATATGCAGAATCATATGGTCTTTCGTAAGCTCCAAAATTTTTCCTGTCACAATGTGGCAGGCTTTTTTATTTTTTACATAGTAGGTTATAGTCAGTTGCTGAATATAAATTTGGCTGAGCCATTCTAAAATTTCATCAACGGAGACTTCATCGCCAAATTCAACGGTTAAAGCATCCTCTTGCAGAGCACTCAAGTGGTCCGAGATAAAGAACCCCATCCACTTAGCCATGCCGCGATCTTTATAGGCACGGGCTGACTGAAAGGGCAGATAAAGACGGCGAATCATGTTAATCCATCCAATCCGCCGGCCGAATGGCCACCGATTAGCCGGCTGCGTTTAATGGCCCGTGAGTAGGACAGAAGCGAGGATGCTTTTTGCAATGACACAAAGCCGTATTGTTCGCGGATGGCGTCGATAGCCCGCTGCAGGCTATATTGCTTTTCTACGGCTTCATGGTCTTCGAAAAGTGATATTACATGATAGGATTCACTTGTCAGATTGGTGTAGCGCACGGCAATTTGGCGCACCGCACCGCCTGTATAATGTTTGCGAAATAATTGTTTTACATATTTTACTAAATCATCCGTCAGTTGCGTCGGCGGGATTTTCATTTGCGCCTGAAGCGGAGCCTGTCTCGATGAATCGGAGGACTTGGCAAAGCCGATATAAATCGAAACGCAATTGGCTACTTGATGAGATTTTCGAAGTCGAATGGCCACCTGTTCGGCCATTTCCGCCAATAAAAGTTCAATTTCATGCTGCACCTCATAGTTGCGCGGCAATACCTGTGAATTGCCGATACCTTTGGACTTAGGGCGGTAAGGGTGGTGAACATCACTTTCATCAACTCCATGGGCATGAAACCAAAGCTGCAGGCCCATAATACCCATTTCCCGATGCAACACATCCGGATTACTGAGGGCCAAATCCTTGATTGTGAAAATATGGAGCTTTTGCAGGCGTCTTTCGGTGCGGTGGCCGATGCCCCAAAAATCCGTTAAATGGGGGAGCGTCCATACTTTGGTAGGCACATCTTCATAGGACCAGTTGGCGCGCATGGATGATGTGGTTTTGGCTTCATTATCGAGGGCCAGTTTGGCCAGGAGGGGATTGGCGTTAGACATGCCTACGGTTGAGTAAATGCCGGTAGCATCTAAAATACTTTGCTGGATGAGGGCGGAGACTTTATCCAGTTTTTCCTGACGTGTTAAACGGGGATTGGGGAAAAAGTAGTTCAGGGATCGAGTCAAATCAATGAAGCCTTCATCAATCGAATAGGGGCAAATATCTTCCGGCGGCGCATAATTGTGAAAGATTTTCTGCACTTCCAGATTTTTTAAAATATACTGACTCATTCGGGGTGGCACAATTAGGGTACGTTTAGCCCATGATTCGATAAAGCGCACGTAGTCTTTCGTAAGAGGCAGTCCTTGTTTGAGGGCGCGTTTGTAATTAAATTTTCGACTCTCTACATCAAAGGGGAGATCATAAGCACGACTTACATTTTCTTTGCCAAATACTTTTTTGAACGTAGGTGACGAAGCGAGAATGAGACCGCAGGCATTGTCGGCGCGACTCATGACGCATAGGGAGGTTGTAAGAGGATGGAGGCCGCGCTCTACGCATTCTACGCTGGCATAAAAGGACTTCATATCTACAAAAGCTATATCTGATTTTGGCTCCAGTTCATAGTTAATAAGACTCATGTAGATTTCACTCCTTTAAACGTAATGCCGGATAAACTAAAGGCAATTAGAATATATAGAACAGACAGAAATAAAATAGAACAAATATTCTACAAAATGTCTTTAACAACACAATAATACAAACTTATGTTCGTGTCAATCCTGTAAAAAGAAGTGAAAGCAAGAAGCCCTGAAAGTGCCGATATATGATATTTTTGCATACCTGTTGCGACTTGCGTATTTTGAAAAGTAGCATAATTTACAGAAGTCAAAGTTAAAGGTATAATGAAATCATATAAAATGGATAGTTTTGTGGCATAACGTGCGCCGCAGTTATTGAAGGAGGTTTTAGTGTGGTTCAGGGAAATGGGCAGCCAAAGTCAAATCGCAATATCATTATTGCTGTAGTAGTGGCACTCATTGTTATTTTAATTGGTGGTGCTGCCGGGGGATATTGGTATTATAAGCAAACACCTACTTATTCATTGAAGTTAATCAGAACAGCCGTGGAAGAACATAACTGGCGTGCATTTGAAGAGCATGTAGATGTTGAGACTGTGGGGAAAGATATGTCTCGCGCATTCTTAGTGTTCTATATGGCAAATGATTATGTGAACATTGATGAAAAATTAGCATACACATTGGCTGATAAAAATGATATGAAGCTTTATGAAGAGCCGGTTACAGAGAGCATTGAACAGTTTGTACGGAATAAAAAGAATAGTTCCGGTAAAGTGGCTGATGGATATAATTTCCAGGGACGAATGGTAGATATCTATAATTCAAGTACTATAAAGTCCATTGATAATATTGAGCGTAACGGCAAACAGGCAACAGCAGATATTGTTGTGGAAAACAGTAAATATAAGATGGAATTTACCGTAAAAATTGAAATGGAACAATTTAATGATGGTACTTGGGAGATTACATCCATAACAAATGCGGCTGAATTGGGCGAGGCCTTCTATAAAGCATACCATCAGTTACTTGATGAAAAGAATAAAGTTACACAGGAAGCTATTGATAAAGCGATAAAGACAGAACCACCTACGGTTAAATCGTCCGCTATTGTACCGGGCCGTTCTGTTTCTTTCCCTGGTTATGCGACTGTGGATATATCAATGACGAGAGTTTTAGGCGATAAATCGATTAGCATTGAACGAGGTGAACTTATCTTTGAAGGCGTGGGCGACGATAAAAATAAAATAGTACGTCGTAATACATATTGGCGTAATCCGAATATTGCGAATGTAAATAGTCGAATCGAGGACTCTTATAACTTAAGAGTATATGCTAATTCCGATCGTTTAGATAATTTGGCACTATATGAAGCAGCGAAGACCGGGCTTAAAGATGTAAAAATTTCTTATAAGACAACAAGAGTTGAATTTTCCGATGGGACAACTCTTGAATTAGCAAAAGATCCATTTGATGAAGGTAGTAAAAAATAAGTTGTAATAATTAGGGGCGTTGTAAGCGCCCCTGATTATATGAAGTAACGAATGAATTATGAGGTGATATGATGAGTTTTCCGGAAGATAAGAAGGTAAATGCACCGCAAGACGGTATGCAGCAAAATACGGAACCTATGCACACAAATGTGCCTCAGCAACAGCAGAATCAACAGCCGCAATATCAACAGCCAATGCAGCAACAACCGCAACATCAACAGCCGATGCAGCAGCAACCACAGTATCAACAGCAGATGCAGCAGCAACCACAGTATCAACAGCCGATGCAACAACAGCCACAAATGCAGCAGCCGGGGATGCCGGTTGAGAATAGCCCTATATTAAATACGGCGATTAATGTGCAGAATAAGCGTCGAGGCATATTGATTACGGTACTTGTTCTCATAGCGGTGCTTATTGCCGGCGCTGTAGGCGGTTATTTTTACTATAAACGGACGCCGACTTACTCCTTGAAGGTTATCGGCGAAGCCTTTGAAAATCGTGATACCCGTACGATTGAGGAGCGCATTGAATTAAATCAAGTATTTACTGATTTCTTTATAGGCGCTGCTCGAGGTGAAATTAAGAAAGAGTTCGTTAATCCTTCGGAAGCCTTAGTATCTAAATACCTTGCAAGTGTACAGGATAAAATGAATCAGACTGTAAAAGAAACGACAGATGATTTCTTAAAGGAAATAAAAAATTCCAAGCACTCCAAAGATAAGGCAGACGGCAAGAGCAAGGGGAATAGTCGCGTATCAAAGGACAAGATGGAGAGCGAAGTGTTCTTTGATAACTTTACATATGAAAAAGTAGAGTCCGTTGAAACAAATGGTAAAGAAGCGAAAGCTACTATTCTTTTTAAAGTTAAAGAGCCGAATGTAGAAGTGCCGTTAGTTTTCCGAATGGAACAAGATTCGGACGGAATGTGGACGATTACGAATTTGGAAAATGGCGAAGAAGTCTGGAAAATCATAAACGACGGGATGCAAAGAGAGCTGGATGCAGCCAATGCTAAAGCGAAAGCTGAAATTGACAGATATGTAACAATAGGCGCGCTGAAAGGTAGCGTTACGCGTTCATATGGTAGAAACCAGCCGTATATTTATTTCTATATGCCGGTTACCACCCATGAAAAGGCAGTTCGAGATATTGATGGTGTTATTACAATTTCCGGCGTAGGCGATGAAAAGCAAATTATTCGATTGAATGCAAGCTGGCATAGCACGGCTAATAAAGTCGGTAATAATGGCGCATGGGGTTTTATTTATTACTTGAGAGCCTATGATAACAATGATTACTTGTTATCGCAAACAGATTTGTCTAAGGTAGAGATGAGCTTTGAACCGCGATCGATTACCTTCTTTGACGGAACCAGCATAACATTAAAAGATAGCCTGGATGATTAATTTCAACCATATTAAGAGCCTGCGTAGTATATAATATATATGACGCAGGCTTTTTTGTTGCCAATAAGGAGGCATGTTATGCGTGAAGATTTAATCAATATTAGTGAAATGGCCAAGTTGCACAGTTTGACGCGGCCTACATTGTTATATTATGATTCCATCGGTCTATTCTCCCCGATTGTAGTTGATGAGGCCAACGGATATCGTTATTATGGACGTCATCAAATTCCTGTGCTGCGGGAAATTTGCTTTTTGAAATCCATTGGTGTGAGCTTGAAAGATATTAAGGCTCATTTGGAAAAGCGAAACCTGGCTGATGAAGTGGCTTTATTGCAAAAGCAGGAAGGCAAATTGGCTGAATTAAAGGCGCAGTTGGAGAAGAAGCAATTGGCGTTGCAACAGCGTCTGTATTTATATCGGGAGGCGACAGCAGCGTCAAATCACCCTCAAGAAGGACCGTTTTTGCGCCATTATATGGAACGCCGTGTTATATTCAGATCTTGGAGTGAAGAAGGCAGCGACATTGATCGCGAAGATATACACTTGGCTTCCATGCAATTGTGGCGTGAGCTGTATGAACATGAATTTTTGCCGGCCTACAGTTATGGCATGTTGTTTAAATACCAAAGTGTTGTTAGTGGCGAGCCCTTAAAGGGGGGCGCCAGCTATATTCGCATTCCGCCGCGCAGCGGTCCCTTTGAAGCGGAAGAATTGGTATTGCCGGAAGGAAATTACATTTGCCAATATAAAACCGGCAGACCTAACGATATGACGCACTTAATGGAATTGCTCAAGTGGATTAAAGAGCATGGATATGAAGTGTGTGGAGACGTAGTCGATGCATGCTTCCTGGATACCACCTTTGATGATTTGGAACATGATGTATTATTCTCCATGTTGCAGGTACCGGTTAAAGAAGCTTGATAAGATAGCATGATGTGATATGAGACACTGAAAATTGCACAAAATATATTTCTATAGAAACTTCATCTAAATTTAATGTAAACACCATTGACTGTAAAGTTACTTTATAGATTACAATAACAACGTACTAAGAAATAAGACATCTGAGATACAGAAAGTCAGATACAATGACTTGTAATTTATACTTGGAAATAATTGAAAAAAGAGGTGTTTCACATGTTAGCAATTTTCATTTTATTACAACAGGCTATCGAAAACTATTTCAAAACTCTATAATACACAGGTTCAATCAGGCCGGTTCGCTCCGGCGATCCTATGACCTGATATACCAAAACCTGTCTTAGAGACAACACAAAAGCCAATTAACAAATAAACTTAGATACTAATCTAAGCACTAAACTAAACCATTAAACGCATAAAAAGCAAACAAAAATCCATTAAATATAAAAGGAGCAGACTTATTACAGTCTGCTCCTTTTTGTTATGCAGAAAATTTACTTTTTTTAGCTAGAAAATAGATTAGTTGCCTATTTTTAGAAGATGGAGATTTTCAATTTCTTCTTTGGCATGTAGGAGAACCTCTTTAATTTGTGCTATTTTCTCATCATTAGTTCGGAATAGAGGCAAGCTGATACTCAAGGCAATGCTTTGATCGGTTGTCAGCACGATAGGCGTGGCATAACAACAGAGGAATGGTGTAACCTCTTCTGATTCATAGGCTATATCAGTTGTTTTGATTTCTTGCAATTGTTCCCAAAGACGGTCAAAGTCAGTAATTGTGTTTGGAGTTATAGCTGTTAATCCTTCAGGATATAAAGCTTCTAATTCCTCTCGGGTGTAGCTGGAAAGAAGAGCTTTACCTAACGCCGTAGCATAAGCAGGCAATTTTTTCCCTGTATAGGAAATGATTTGTATAGGAGACTCTTCTGTAGGTACTTCTTTTACTAAATAGAGTATTTCAGATCCTTCCAAGATCCCCAATTGACACATTTCATTCGTTTCTTGAGTGATGCGTTGCATGATTCGCCGCACTTGAGGAATAAGCTCATTTGTTATGTCGTATGATGAGGCAATGGCGTGGAGAGAAATACCTAAGAAATAACGACCGCTATTGTTGTTTAAGTAGAGATAATTTTGAAAGACCATCTCCTGAAGAATGGGAGAAATAGTACTTTTAGGAATGGCCAGTTGTTGTGAAATTTGTGTTAGCGTAAGTCCTTGCGGATGGCCGGACAGCAAGTTAAAAATACTCAGTACGCGTTCGGTGGGTTTGTGAAACATGGTGATACATCCTTTGACTTCTAAATCCTTAACCTATTGAATCTTTACGAGAGAAAAACAAGAGTAATTAATTATGTCTTCTTTTATGACAATTGTCAAACTATTACTTTTGGTAAAATAATAAATCTCTTATTGACATGATACTCCATTTGGACTATTATGTAAACATAAAAGTACGGATATAAGTATTTAGATTTCGTAAATACGAACAAAAAGTTTTAACAAGTGCAAGGAAAGGTGAGAATATGGCTATCAAATCATTGTATGCAGACAACAAAACCGACATTCAGGCAACACAATTATCAAAGAATGGACCAACAGGTGCCTTACCATTAACGGACGAGTTATTACGCAAATCTCCAAGTGGTAATTTATTCGGTATGACTGTTAATGCCGGTATGGGTTGGGATCCTACGAAATTAGCAAATGGTGATGTAATGCTCATCAGTACTCAGGGCGGTATTAAAACTGATAAACGAACTGTAGCAGTAGGGTTGCATAATGGTCACTTTGAATTATCTGATTTAATGACAGAAGCAGCAGATGCTGTAGCTGAATTAGGTTTTGTGCCACATGCAGCATTTGTAACTGATCCATGTGACGGA
Source organism: Veillonella sp. (assembly GCF_018364065.1). GTDB lineage: Bacteria > Bacillota > Negativicutes > Veillonellales > Veillonellaceae > Veillonella_A. Next base: position 52,914 of record NZ_JAGZMO010000005.1, on the reverse strand, counting down.
CGCAGTCAAGGGACTATCGGCATGTTTGATTCATTGCCTTACAGAAATGATGCGGCTATCGTAATGCGTCGACTTATTCGTTCATTGCCGACTCGTAAAGCCACAATCGGTGTAGCCGGTTGTGATAAAGGGTTACCGGCAATGATGATGGCATTGGCCAGCATGCACAATGAACCTACTGTATTGATTCCCGGTGGTGCTACATTGAAGTCCAATGACGGCGAAGACTTAGGTACAGTACAAACAATTGGCGTTCGCTATGCTAATGATGAAATTTCTTTAGACTACGCTGCATCTGTAGGATGTAAAGCTTGTGCATCTCCTGGCGGCGGTTGTCAGTTCTTTGGTACAGCCGGTACTTCACAGGTTGTTGGTGAAGGGTTAGGCCTTGCGATTACTCACTCCGCATTGGCTCCATCAGGCCAGCAAGTATGGCATGACATGGCTCGTATGTCCGCAAAAGCAGTTATGGGCTTAGCAGAACGTGGAATTACGACAAAAGATATCTTAACTGATAAAGCAATCGAAAATGCCATGGTACTTCATGCAGCATTTGGCGGTTCTACTAACTTGTTGCTCCATATTCCGGCGATTGCATTTGCTGCCGGTTGTAAGAGTCCTTCTGTTGCAGATTGGTCTCGTATCAATAAAGAAGTACCTCGTTTGGTTAGTGTATTGCCTATCGGTCCTGTTAATTATCCGACTGTATATGCATATATGGCCGGTGGTGTACCTGAAGTTATGTTACACTTACGTCGCCTCGGATTATTACATGAAGATGTAATGACGGTAACTGGCAGTACATTAGGTGAAAACCTTGACTGGTGGGAACAATCCGAACGTCGTCAAATCTGCCGTGCACATCTGGAAAAATCTGAAGGCGTATCTCCTGATGAAGTTATTTTCACTCCGGAAGAAGCTAAAAAACGTGGTATTGGTTCCACTGTTACATTCCCAACAGGCAATATTGCTCCTGAGGGTGCTGTTGTTAAATCAACGGCTATTGATCCAAGCGTTATTGATGACGATCATGTATTCAGACATACAGCAAAAGTTAAAGTATTTACTTCTGAAAAAGCTGCTATCGCGGCCTTAAAAGAAGTGGGCAAAGTTGTAGCCGGAGATATCTTAATCGTTATGGGCGGCGGTCCTAAAGGTACCGGCATGGAAGAAACCTACCAATTAACGTCCGCTTTGAAGCATTTACCATTCGGTAAACATGTATCGTTGATTACAGATGCTCGTTTCTCCGGTGTATCGACCGGTGCCTGCTTCGGTCACGTAGGACCTGAAGCGTTAGCAGGTGGTCCACTTGGTAAATTACAAGATGGCGATATTGTAGAAATTATTGTAGATACGGTAAATCTTGAAGGTAGTTTGAACTTTATCGGTCGTGAAGGAGAGAAAGTTTCCTATGAGGAAGGGGCTAAGATTTTAGCAGAACGACCAATGCGTACTGATATTCACGAAGACGATGATTTACCTGATGATACACGTCTATGGGCAGCCTTACAAGATGTAAGCGGCGGCACATGGAAAGGGAACGTGTACAACGTCGATAGAATTATTGAAGTATTAGAAGCAGGTAAAAAAGCATTAGCTGAAAAATAATAAATTAAAACCATAGGGAGGGCTTAATTATGCCGTTACTCATAACTGCTGCAGCGGTAGTACTACTGATATTTCTGATTTCAAAATGCAAAATCAATACATTTATTTCACTTGTTATCGTATCTACTTTGGCGGGGATTGCCTTTGGCATCCCTTTGCCAAAATTGCCTAATACATTAGAAGCAGGTATGGGCGGTACTTTAGGTCACATTGCATTGATCTTCGGTCTCGGGGCTATGCTTGGTCGTGTTATCGCTGATGCGGGTGGTGCACAGAAGATCTCCATGACATTAATTGATATGTTTGGGGAAAAGAACATTCAATGGGCTATTGTGGTTGCATCCTTTATTGTAGGGATTGCGTTATTCTTTGAAGTAGGTCTTGTACTTTTAATTCCAATTGTATTTACTATTTCCCGTCAAATGAAAGTGGCTCCAATTTATTTAGGATTCCCAATGTTAGCCTCCTTATTGGCAACACATTGTTTCTTGCCACCTCATCCTGGTCCAACTGTAATTGCCGGTGAATATGGCGCGGATATGGGTAGTGTTCTTATGTATGGTATTTTAATCGCCATTCCAACTGTAATTATTACAGGTCCTATATTCACAAAAATTGCTAAGTCTTATATGCCAAGTGTCTTTGAAAAAGCCGGAGACATTACTGGTTTAGGTGATCCTAAATTCTTCACAGATGAAGAAATGCCTGGTTTCGGTATTAGTATTCTTACAGCTATGTTACCTGTAATCTTGATGATTTTTGCGACTATTGCGAATATTACAAAAGATTTAGGACATGTGGAAAATGCAGCTGTATTACAAATTCTTAACTTCTTAGGCAACCCATCCATTGCTATGCTGGTATCCATTCTATTTGCAATTTATGCATTAGACTTACGTCGTGGCAAACCAATTAAAGAAGTAATGAACTCTTGTTCAAAAGCTATCGCATCCATCGGTATGATGCTTCTTATCATCGGCGGTGGCGGTATTTTCAAACAAATTCTTATCACCGGTGGTGTAGGTACATACATTGCTTCTATGTTCCATGGAACATCAATTTCCCCGATTTTATTCGCATGGACTGTAGCAGCGATCCTTCGTATATCCTTAGGTTCCGCTACTGTAGCAGCATTATCTACAGCCGGTTTGGTTGTACCTGTGTTAGCTACCACTGATGCTAATTTAGCGTTAGTTACGTTGGCTACCGGTGCTGGCAGTACTATTGCATCGCATGTTAATGATGCAGGGTTCTGGATGGTAAAAGAATATTTCGGATTAAGCTTAAAAGAAACTTTTGCAACTTGGACAGTATTGTCAACGATTGCATCCGTATGCGGCTTAGTGTTTGTACTTGTATTAGATATGTTTTTATAATTAATTAACACAAGGTGTACAGGTATGTTATTAATATCTGTGCACCTCTTTTATTCCGATTTTGGCTGAACTGATTACCTGCGGGTAAAGATTTGGAGGATGATGATTATGTTTAAAGGCGTGTACTCTCCGGTAATTACTATTCTTGATGATAAGGGAAAACTCGATAAAGCAGCTATGAAAGCTCATGTTGATCACTTGGCTGCCTCCGGATTGAATGGCTTATTATTTTTAGGTAGTTTGGGTGAATTTTATGGATTTTCTCAAGAGGAAAAGAAAGAAATTATTGACTTGGCCGTAGAAACCGTAAACGGTCGTTGTAAGGTAATTGTAGGTGTAGGTGATACGTCTTTAGACGAAGTGAAAGCTATGGTGGCATACTGCGAAACTGCCGGTGTGGACGCGCTGAATATAGTATCTCCTTATTATTTCGGACCAACAGCTAAGGCTGCAGAAGTATATTTCGGAGACATCGCAGCCAGCACAAAGTTACCGATTATGCTATATAACTTCCCTGATCGAGTAGGAACTGATTTAACGCCTGAGTTAGTTGCTAAATTAGCTGCAACTCATAAAAACATCGTTGCGATTAAAGATACTGTAGATAATATCAGCCATACCCGCAAATTAGTGCGAGAAGTAAAAAAGGTTCAGCCTGAATTCAGCGTATTATCCGGTTTTGACGAATACTACGTAGTAAACCGTTTGTCAGGCGGTAATGGAACTTTAACCGGCTTAACTAACGTGGCTCCGGAACTTTTTGTGGCACTTCATAAAGCATATGAAGCGAAAGATTTTGAAACGATGGAAGATTGTGGCCGTAAGATTTCCATTCTGATGTCATTGTACGAAGTGACCGATTTGTTTATTGTGGCTATTAAAGCGGCTGTCAAAGCGAGAGGCCTTGCTATGTCCACATATACTAAAGCACCGGGTGTTCCAATTTCTGAAGCAGAGCAACAAAGAGTTAAGGAAATTTTAAAAGAAGCAGGTTTACTGTAATATATTAATGAAACGAAAAGCTGAGCCTTATATAATCAAGGCTCAGCTTTTTTTATATTTCGTAATCTTATTATCTAAAATTTTCGATGCTTTCATGTAAAAATCTTGATGCAAATTATATGAAATGAATATATAATTAAAATAGTATATGAAATGTATTTCCTCTTCGGTCTGTTGTAAGGGCCAATTAAGTAAGAGGGGCAAGTGTTTTTTATTTATACTTCCTTTTAGTAATAAAAAAAAGGAATATTGATGTTCCGCAGGGAAGTAATTATATAGTCTTATTTTATTAGAAGGCTTATATACAGGAGGTTATGTATGAAACGAATTTTAGCATTAACATTGGGTGCCACTTTGGCATTTAGTGCTGTAGCCGGTGTAAGTAGCGCAGCAGGTGAAGTAACTAACAATAATTTATCTCAGATTAGCGGTAGTGTTAGTGCTTCGGCTCCAAGTGGTGCATGGTATGGAACAAAGTATGACTTGGCTGAATTAACTGTAGCCGGTGTACCTATGGGTGCAACGTTTGATGAGGTACAGACCAGCTTGGGACAGCCTACTGATGCAGACTATTGGAATAGCCAGACAGGCGGCATGAACCAAGGAAACACTAACGGACGCTCTTACTCGCAGAAGGAAGTGCCTTTGAAAGTTCGCTCCTTAACTTATGGCGGTATTACTTATTCTTCCTATTTGGGTCAATCCCGTGCCGTAGGCCGTGTTACCCTTACTAACCGTGACGCTACAACAGCACGCGGCATTGCTGTTGGTGATACTTTGCAGGATGTATATAAAGCATATGGCGAACCTGTAACTACAGGCAGACAGTTATCTTTAGGAACTCCTGATGAAGCATGGTTCTATGGTACATTCCAAAAAGGTACTGACGAAGTGCGCGGCATCTACTTCCTACACAAAAACAATCGTGTAACTCAGATTATTTTAGTGAATAATATCTAATCTGACGATTAGTTATCAGTAGCTAATTTTAGTCTAATAAAAATTTCAAAACTGACTTGACTTGAAGTGAACTTCAAGGTGTACCATAAGTCTGTAATCAATTATAGCTCGTATTTCCATACGAGCTATAATACAGTGGAAATAGTATACATTTTCTTTTAGTTGCTCATGGTTCGGCCTATATTGGGCTCATATCCATGATTGAATTGTTTGTTTTTATATTTAAACATATACAGTATAAAGAAATGGGAGGACATATTATGTTAGGTACATTTACATTTGAAAATCCAACTCGAATTCATTTTGGTGAAAACGCATTGCAGTCATTGAAGCAAGAGCTTCCTAAGTTCGGCAAGAACGTGCTCTTGGTATATGGCGGCGGTTCCATTAAAAAATCGGGACTTTATGATCAAGTTGTTGAAATTTTAAAAGCTAACGGAAATAATATTACAGAGGATGCAGGCGTAATGTCCAATCCGACTGTAGAAAAATTGTATGAAGGCGTTGAACGTGCTAAAGCCGGTAATGTAGATTTCATCTTGGCTGTAGGTGGCGGCTCCGTTATTGACTATGCGAAAGCAGTGTCTGTATCCATTAACTGCAAAGAAGATCCATGGGAAAAATATTTTGAACGCATGGAAGATGTAGATTGTGAAATCGTTCCTGTAGGCACTATTCTTACTATGGTAGGTACCGGTTCTGAAATGAACGGCGGTTCCGTTATTACTAATCATGCTAAAAAATTAAAAGTAGGTCATGTATTCGGTGCCAATGTATTCCCTAAATTCTCTATTTTGGACCCTACATACACGTATACATTGCCAACATACCAGATGGTAGCCGGTTTCTTTGATATTATGTCCCATTTATTGGAACAATATTTCTCCGGTACTGATGACAATACATCTGATTATGTAATTGAAGGTTTATTGCGTTCCTTAATTCACAGCGCTCGTATTGCTGTTAAGAACCCTAAGGACTACGAAGCACGCAGCAACATTATGTGGACGGCTACTTGGGCATTGAATACCTTTACTCATATGGGTAAACCGGGCGACTGGATGGTACATATGCTTGGTCAGGCCGTAGGTGCTTATACAGATGCTACACATGGCATGACATTGGCAGCTGTTTCTATTCCTTATTACAAACACATTTTACAGGCAGGACTTCCTAAGTTTAAACGCTATGCGTTGAACGTTTGGGGCGTGGACGCTGCAGGTAAAACTGATGAAGAAATCGCTCTTGCAGGCTTAGATGCCATGGCGGACTACATGCGTGAAATCGGCGTAGTTATGAACTTGACCGATCTTGGTGCTACTCCTGAAATGATTGAAGGCATTGCAGATGCAACCTTTATTCTTGACAGAGGCTATAAGAAATTGACACGCGATGAAGTTGTGGAAATTTTAAAAGCCAGCTTATAATTGGGAATTAAGGTTTAAAAAGCCATATCTGAAGTATAGCGTAGTATTTAATACGTTACTACTATTTAACACGTAAGCGGTATTTAATACGCAAGCGGAGTTTAACACATAAAGTTAAAGTAACACATAAAGTTAAAGTAACTCATAAAGTAACACTCACTCCTTTGTTTACGAAGACATCGTAAGTTTGGAGTGAGTGTTTTTTTATTATCTGTAATTAACTGTAATTAGTTGTAATGGGGCAAGAATGATTACTACGGTTTGTAATATAAGTTAAATGGTTTATAATAACGGTAACAGTGAAAATATAGTAAGTAGACAGGTGCTGCGTATAGGCTCTGTAGGACGGACAGGCGGTACAGACAGGAGAAATCCTTAGCAAATACGAATACACCGGAAACATGTTAAAAATCGTAGAGTCCGACAAGGAGGCAAATCATGGGAAAAAAGGTGTTAGTCGTTGTGGATATGCAAAATGATTTTATTTCAGGGGCGTTAGGATCGCCGGATGCACAAGCTATTGTAGAGAATGTGGCTGCCAAGATTAAAGCATTTGACGGTGAAATATTTTACACATTAGATACGCATGATGAATCCTATAAAACATCGCAAGAAGGGACTCATTTGCCTGTAGAACATTGCGTGGAAGGGTCCAAAGGTTGGGAGTTGGCACCGGCTATTTTAGAGGCGGCCCCTATTGATGCGGAAAATGTATACTGTAAAAATCAGTTCGGATCCGTGGAACTGGCGGAAGACTTGCGTGATTTAAACGATATGGAACCGCTTGAATCAGTAGAACTCGTTGGCCTTTGCACCGATATTTGTGTAGTGTCCAATGCGATGCTGTTAAAAGCATTTTTACCGGAGGTACCTGTTATCGTGGACGGTAGCTGTTGCGCCGGTGTAACTACGGCTAAACACGAAGCGGCGCTTGAAACAATGCGCTCCTGTCAGATTATTGTTAAATAGAGTAATTTTACCTCTAAAATAAAGCCAATCATTAGCTTCTGATGATTGGCTTTTTTGCATTTCACTTATGAAAAACTAGCATAATAAAGTCCTAATTCGGACTCTTTACAATAGTCCTAATTTGTACTATAATAGATTTTGCAAGAAGGAAGTAGTATGAATTAGGACTATTTAACTCAAGGATATACTATTTAGCTTAAACGTATAAAAAGATATATAGAAATAGTAAAAGTACAGTTAAAAACATGTTAGTGATTAAGTAAAAACCTATTAAGAAGATAAATAATAGAGAGTTAGAGGATATGTAGGAGGGTGCTGTATGACGAAGCAACATTTGAAACAGGTAGCAGCCTTGGGCCGTTATTTTGGACAAATCAATGAATTATATAATGTGTGGGCTAAGCAACATGGGATTAGCTATAACAAGCTGGCCATATACTATACATTGGTAAGTCAAGGTCACGGAACACAGCGGCAAATTTGTCAGGAATGGGGTATTTCAAAGCAGACCCTGTCTACCATTTGTAAGGAATTGGAAAAAGAAGGACTTATCAAATTTGTGGTAATGCCCCATGATAAGCGAGAAAAGCAAATGGAACTTACGGAACTTGGAGTAGAGAAAATTACCCCGTTAATCGATGCACTTCAAGATCATGAATATCGCACGCTGGAAGAAATCGGGGAAGATCGAATTGATACCTGGTTTGATACGATGGAACAGTTTATACAGGTCTTTTCCGGTCAAAGTGATCAATCAGGTTATAACAGTAAATAACTATGCGAAAGTATAACAGCGTAAAACGCATCAAACTATGAAGAATACCAGTCATTTTCTAAATTTAATTTGAATTATTCATTATTAATTATTACGGAGGATATAAACATGTTAACAGGATACATCTTATTAGCAGTTGCTATTGCAGTAGAAATTTTTGCTACTTCTATGTTAAAATTATCAGTAGGATTTACTCGTTTAGTACCAAGCGTTGTTTTTGTATTGGGTATGAGTCTTTCCTTCTTTGCCATGGGACGCGCTTTGCTTACATTGCCATTAAGTGTTGCGTATGCAGTGTGGGCCGGTGTAGGAACAGCGTTAACCGCTCTAATGGGCGTTCTGGTGTGGAAAGAAGAGTTGAGCATGACAGCTGTAGTCGGTATCGGACTTATCGTAGCCGGAGTAGTTATTCTTAACCTTAAAGGGGCTGCTCATTAATTAAGGCACAGCGATTGTAAAGCATTATCTTTTTGAGCATTTAGAGACAGAGGGGACTTAGTTCAGACTGTTTTCGTATGCGTTCAAACAGATAATGCTTTTTTTATGCGTGAATTTTTTAATATATTTAAAATAAAATATACTTTATTTCGGGAAGTTTTTAATTAATATGGTAATATAAAATTATAAAGGTCTTTAATAAAAGGAGGCGCGGAATTAGTAAGGAGTTTGTTTAAAAGGTGGGCTTCATCGTTTCCACCGCCACAGTATTTATTTTATTTTAAGGCTATGTAGTGCATAGCGAAAAATCTTTTTAGGGAGGGTATATCAGTGAATCAAGACATTTATAATGCGTATGTAAGAGTTTTGAAAAAAGAATTAGTAGACGCCTTGGGATGTACTGAACCGATTGCCATTGCCTATGCCAGTGCGAAAGCCAGAGATGTTTTGGGGGATATGCCGGAGCAATTGGAAGTGTATTGCAGCGGCAATATTATTAAGAATGTAAAAGGTGTAACCGTGCCACATTCGGGTGGTCAACGCGGCATTGAAGTGGCGGCGCTTTTAGGCGCGCTGTCTGCTAACAGTGAAGCGGGACTGGCCGTTTTGGAAACGATTACTGAGGAAGACAGAGAGTTGTGCGAGCAACTGTTGCATGACAAGGTGTGTCAAACCGGTTTGGTAGAGAATGTGCCGAATTTGTATATTCGAATTGTGGCACATAAAGGCGAATCTTCATCGGAAGTTATCATTCGAAACACCCATTCAAACATTGTGCATTTACGCAAAAATGACGAAGTGCGCTATGAAGCACCTGTCAGTGAATCTGCGGCAACGGAGCAGGACGATAAGTCTTTGCTTTCCGTAAAAGATATTTTAGAGTTTGCCGATACAGCCGATTTAGCGGATGTGGAAGATGTACTACGTCGTCAAATGAAGCTGAACATGGCCATTGCTGAGGAAGGCCTGAAACACAATTATGGAGCTCGTGTAGGCCAGACAATCCTGCAACATCAGCCACCGACCGTATTCAACAAGGCGCGTGCCTTTGCGGCGGCCGGATCCGATGCGCGCATGAGTGGTTGCGCCTTACCGGTGGTGATTAACTCGGGTAGCGGCAATCAGGGGATTACTGTATCTGTACCGGTTATGGTATACGCTAAGGAAGAAGGCATTCCTGAAGAGATTCTTTTGAGAGCGCTCATAGTAAGTAACCTGATTGCCCTGCATCAGAAACGGTATATTGGCAGCTTGTCCGCTTATTGCGGTGCCACCAGTGCCGCTTGTGGCAGTGCGTGCGGCATTGCCTATTTGATGGGCTTTGATTATGAAGGTATCGGCGATATTATTACCAATACCATTGCTACCGTTGGGGGCATGGTGTGTGACGGCGCCAAATCGTCCTGCGCCGCTAAAATTGCCACTGCTTTGGATTGTGCATTTTTGAGCCTGCAAATGGCAAAAAATGATCGTCAGTTTAAAGCCGGCGAAGGCCTTGTAAAAGAGGATGTGGAAAAGACCATTGCCTGTGTAGGGCATATGGGACGTGTGGGCATGTATAGCACGGACGTGGAAATTTTGAACTTAATGCTCGATAAAGTAGAGCTCTAAGAATTACGCACTGAGAGCTTGAAGCATTATTTTATATTACTAACTCTTAACTAACTTAACCGGAAATAATTTCTTCGTCTCGCTCGGCTGATTGTAAGCCGGACCTGACGAAGGAATTTTTCTTTTAAGAGGGTTTTAAAGAAGTTTTTTGATTAGCTTTTTAGATTCGGTATTTCCGGAAGGTTATTTTACGGAATTTTTTAGGTACGCTATATGAGAAAGATAATTCATATCCGGGAATTGACAAATTAATTAAAAAGGTCTATAACAAAATCGTAAACAGTACTATTGTTTACCGGCTTATTACAGCGCGTTACATGCGTAAAACTGCATGTATAAATACAAATATTGTATAAACGGTAGGTGAAGATATTGAATTTTAAACTAGTTTTAAAACTGTTAACGTGCTATAATAATTCTGTAAGGAATAACTAATATTTACAAATAATCAATAAAAGTTATTAGTAGATAATAGTAACTGTATGTGTAAAAGATTTTTTTAATTAAGTAATTAAACAGAAGGGGCTCGGTGATATTCATGAAAAAGAGTATTGCAAAAGCATTGAACGAACAAGTAATTTTTGAATTTAATTCCGCATATCTTTATTTAGCACTTTCCTTGGCAATGGCTGATGAAAGCTTCAAAGGTTTCTCCGCTTGGTTACGTTTACAATACCAAGAAGAAATGGAACATGCATTTAAGTTCATTGACTATTTAGAAAGCCGCGACGAAAAAACTACTTTGGGCGATATTAAAGCTCAAGCTATCGACATTAAAGATCCATTGAAAGTAGCTGAAGCAGTTTACAAACATGAACAAGTAATCACTGAAACAATCAACGACTTGTATGCAATGGCTATGGACGAAAAAGACTTTGCAACTATGAACTTCTTGAACTGGTTCGTAAACGAACAAGTAGAAGAAGAAGAAAGTGCTCGTAATTTGGTTGACGAATTCAAGTTCGCAGGCGATAGCCGTGCAAGCCAATTGTTTGTTGACGCTCGTTTGGGTAAACGTCAATAATGAAATTCTCCATGGAAAACAATCGCTTTTCCATGACTGAAAATCGTGAAAACATCATAGAAATACTTAAAGGTCAAACTTTTTAAAAAGTTTGACCTTTTTCTCTTGACAAAAGTCAAAAAGTCAACTATTATATAGCTAAGGTCGAAAGGACAAAAAGACAAAACAACAAAATAAAGGTCAAAGGCTAAAGGCTAAAGATCAAAACAAAGGTTAAAAGCTAAAGCGCAAAACTAAAAGGTTAAAAGCTAAAGCGCAGAACTAAAAGGTTAAAAGCCAAAGAGCAAAACCAAAAGGTTAAAAGCCAAAGATTAAAACCTAACGCTGAAAGACCGAAATCTGTAATATAAGTTTTGCCGATTACGATAGAAAATGCAGGGTTAACAAATGTAAAACAGATGCTAACGGCTGCATTTACATAGAGAATCTGATTGAAAGGTGGCGACATATATGGGAATTTTAGCAGATAGAATTGAACAATTTATCCTGCGTAAGTTATTGGAAGAGCAAAAGAATGTGGATGAAGGCATTGTGTTACGCCGTAATGAATTGGCGGACGAACTCAATTGTGCACCGTCACAAATCAGTTATGTGCTGAGCACCCGTTTCTCCAATGACCGCGGTTTTATTGTTGAGTCAAGACGTGGTCTGGGCGGCTTTATCAGCATTACCCGTATTCCGTTGAAGTCCATCTCTATACAGACTGTACAGCCCGCCAAGAAACAGGGCGGCAGTCCTGAAAAGGCGGACGGTGCGGAAGCGGCTAAGGAAGCGCAGCAGGCCGAACAACAACAGGCCGAGCCGATTACAATCGGTGCGGTGGACCAGTTCCTATTTGAACTGATTCAGAACAAAATGCTGACACGCCGAGAGGCGTCCTTATTGCATGAAGCATTTGTTATCTTGATGAAGGATGATAAAGATTCACGTCGAGATGCAAATGTAAAACAACTTTGTCAAAACATTCTATCTATGTTGAAGGAGGGATAGTTATGTTATGTGATGATTGTAAAAAAAATGATGCAACGGTGCATTTAACTCGTGTGGTGAACGGCAAGAAGACAGAACGTCATCTTTGCTCCACCTGTGCGGCTAAACAGTCCAACGACGGGTTAGGTGGCAGTTTCTTAAACTTCGGCACACCGTTTTTTGATAATGATTTCTTCACGAACGACTTCTTTACGAATGCGTTATATCCTGACAGCACGTTGCAGCGCCGTCAGGGCGTACGCTGTGAACAATGCGGCATGACCTTCGAAGATTTTAATCAATCCGGCAAGTTCGGCTGCGACCATTGCTACGAAGTGTTTGATGCGCAGATCGGGCCATTGGTAAAACGACTTCAAGGCTCCTTGGCCTATGAAGGCCGCGTTCCAAGTCGCGGCACCGGCGTTTTCAAGACAAAACACCAAATTAAGCGGCTTCGTCAAGAACTTGATAAAGCCATTAAGGCTGAAAAGTTCGAAGATGCCGTTCGCTTGCGTGATGAAATTAAAGTGTTGGAAGAGTCCTTACATCATAAGGCTGAATAGGAGGCTCGCACATGTTAAACACAATACTTGATGAACCGCTCAACGTGTGGTTGCGCAGTCAAGATACGAAAGAAACGATTGATTCACACATCGTATTATCCAGTCGGGTTCGCCTGGCCCGTAACTTTAAGAATATAGTATTTACAAACCGCAATGATCAAGGTGCTCTCGAAAAAGTAGACACCATGATGCGCGGTGTGTTGGGTGTATTGAAAGAAGCCGATGGCCATGAATACTCCAACATCAGTTTGAATAAATTGTCCGATGTGGAACGGGAAATTTTAGTGGAAAAACACTTAATCAGTCCGCAGATGAGCCAGAATTTGCCTCACCGCAGTTTGGTTGTATCTGATGATGCATCGGTAGCTATTATGGTCAACGAAGAAGATCACATCCGCATCCAGGCTATGGAAGCGGGGCTTCAATTGCAGAAGGCTTACGAACACGCTGTGAAAGTAGACGATGCGATTGAAAGTAAATGTGATTATGCCTTCAGTGAACGGTACGGTTACTTAACCGCCTGTCCTACGAATGTAGGTACAGGGATGCGTGCATCCGCCATGCTTCATTTGCCTGCATTAGCTATGACCGGCCGCCTGGCCCGCTTAGTTCGAAATATTATTCAGCTCGGTTACTCCGTGCGCGGACTTTACGGCGAAGGCTCCCAAGGGCTCGGCAATATTTACCAAATATCCAACCAGGTAACAATGGGTATCAGTGAAGAAGATACGATTACACAGTTAGATAAAGTATTGCAGAAACTTGTGCAGGAAGAAGTTAAGGCTCGTGAAATCATTAAAACGGGTGATATGGAAAGCTTCGAAGACCGCGTATGGCGTGCGTACGGTATTTTACAGTATGCCCGTCGTTTAACCGGTGAAGAAGCCTTGAGCCTGCTCAGCGATGTGCAGCTCGGCCGTGACCTCGGTATTTTACCGGTCGGTGATGCAGACATGTTTAACGAACTGGTAGTGACAACACGACCAAACTTCCTGAGCAAATATGCAGGTAAAGAACATATGACGGCAGCGGAACGCGACAGCTACCGCGCTAAAGTAGTTCGAGACCGTTTATTGAGAAGTAAATGATGAAAGTATGTATTTAATGTAGTAATTAAGAAGCTATAAGGCGGTTTACTCCCGGTATACAGACCGACTTACAGCGAGTAATGAAATCTCCAATTGTTAAAAGAATGTAGTAATTAAGCATGTACGAATTTTGATAGAATGTATAGGTTATGAATTAAACACAAATGAGGTGATTATATGTTGAGTAGATTTACAGACGGCGCGCAACAAGTCTTAAATATTGCGCAAGAAAAAGCTCAAGAATTCGGCCATAATTTTATCGGCAGCGAACATTTGCTCTTGGGCTTGTTGGAAGAAGGCAACAGCGTTGCTTCCAAAGCTCTCCGCGAGTTAGGTCTTGAAAGTGAAGCTTTGGAAAAAGCCATTCTCGATGAAGACGGCCGCGGCAACGGCTACGACAGTTCCATTGAAATGACACCGCGTACTAAGCGAATTTTGCAATTGGCTGTGGATACAGCAAACCGCATGCAGCATAGCTATGTAGGGGCTGAACATATCCTGTTGGGCATCCTTCGCGATGGCGGCGGCATTGCAGTAAGCATTTTGCAACGATTCGGCATTCGTGGCGAAGATATTGTACAATCCATTAACAACTTGATCGGCGGTGCCGATGCAAATGGTGAAGGCAAAGGCGGTGCAGAAGCTAAGGGCAACAGCAATTTAGGTGCTCTTGACGGTTTTGCCACCGACTTGAATGAACAGGCTAAACAAGGTAAGGTTGACCCTGTTATTGGCCGTGACAATGAAATTAACCGTGTTATCCAGATTTTAAGCCGTCGTACTAAGAACAATCCTGTGCTTATCGGTGAACCTGGTGTAGGTAAAACAGCCATTGCCGAAGGGTTGGCACAGCGCATTGTAAGTCAGAACGTACCTGAAATTCTCCGCAATAAACGCATTATTTCTTTGAGCCTTACCGCTATGGTGGCCGGTGCGAAATACCGTGGCGAATTTGAAGAACGTTTGAAAAAAGCCATTGATGAAGTGCAAAAACACGATGATATGATTATCTTCATCGACGAATTGCATACATTGATCGGTGCGGGCGCATCGGAAGGTGCTATGGATGCGGCTAACATTTTAAAACCTGCCTTGGCTCGTGGCACATTCCAAGTTATCGGTGCCACCACATTGGACGAATACAAGAAACACATTGAAAAAGACGCCGCTTTGGAACGTCGTTTCCAACCTGTTCTTGTAGGCGAACCAAGTGAAGAAGACGCATTGGCTATTTTAACCGGCTTGCGTGACCGCTACGAAGCGTTCCACAAAGCTAAAATCACTGATGCGGCTTTGAAGGCGGCTGTAGAATTGTCCAACCGCTACATTTCCGACCGTTTCTTACCTGATAAGGCGATCGACGTAATGGATGAAGCAGCATCTAAAGTGCGTATGAAAGTATTTACCGCACCACCTGATGTGAAGGAATTGGAACAGAAGTTAGCCCGTCTTGAAAAAGAAAAAGAAGAAGCAATTGTAGCTCAAAACTTCGAAAAGGCAGCCGAACTTCGTGATGAAGCCAAGAAAATCGGCGATGAAATCGAATCGAAACAGTCTGCACGCAGCAAGAAAGACGAAGAAAAACTTGTTGTTACAGAAGATGATATCGCCGCTGTAGTAGCTCAGTGGACCGGTGTTCCGGTAGCAAAATTGAAAGAAGAAGAATCGCAACGTTTGATGCATTTGGAAGATGAACTTCATCAGCGTGTAGTCGGTCAGGATGAAGCTGTTGTGGCTGTAGCTAAAGCAGTACGTCGTGCCCGTGCAGGCCTTAAAGATCCAAAACGTCCAATCGGTTCCTTCCTCTTCCTCGGTCCTACCGGTGTTGGTAAAACTGAATTGGCTCGTTCCTTGGCCGCCAACTTGTTCGGTGATGAAAACGCCATGATTCGTCTCGATATGTCCGAATACATGGAAAAACACACCGTATCTCGTTTAGTCGGAGCGCCTCCGGGCTATGTTGGTTATGATGAAGGCGGTCAATTGACTGATGCCGTTCGTCGTAAACCATATAGCGTAATCCTCTTCGACGAAGTGGAAAAGGCGCACAGCGATTTCTTCAATATCTTGTTACAAGTATTGGATGACGGTCGTTTAACCGACAACCAAGGCCGTACCGTAGACTTCAGAAATACGGTGATTATCATGACAAGTAACTTGGGTTCCAACTACTTGAAAGAAGACAGTGCGGCTATGGGCTTCCTGGCAGCTAAAAACAAAGATGCCGGCAAAGAAGGCGACAGCTTTGAAAGTGCTAAGAAGAATACTATGGATGCAGTAAAACGTCATTTCCGTCCTGAGTTCTTGAACCGTATCGACGAAATGATCGTATTCCATCCATTGACCGGTGACGATTTGAACAAGATTGTTACTATCATGTTGAAGAGTGTAACTAAACGTCTTGAAGAACGGAATATTACATTAGAAGTATCTCCTGAAGCCATGGCGATCTTAGTTAAAGAAGGTTCCGACTTTGCCTTTGGTGCCCGTCCATTAAAACGTGCTATCCAACGGCTTGTGGAAGACCCTATCTCTGATTTAATTTTAAATGGTGAGGTGGTAGACGGCACAACAATTAAAGCTGACGCCAAAGACGACTCCATTGTAATGAGCGTGAAAGCGTAAGAATATTGTTAATGTAGTTAAACTTCTATTAACGTCAGTTAAATTTCTATTAATGTAAATTAATTGTTTGTTACAAATTGTCCAAATTATGTAATCTGTTTATATAAATATTGCACTAAGTCACGGATTTTCGTTCATTCCATATAAAATTTAATCCTCCGTGGAATGTAGAGAGTCCGTGACTTTTTATTTATATTAAAAAAGTCATGGAAAAGTAATAAATCTCTTAACCTGAACGGCCTTTTTGTGATATGATTATAGTTAACGACTTAACGGAATACATGTATATAAAATGTATATATACTATAGTGTGCAATGGTTATACGTGTTGTTGAAACATATAGTAGGCAGAAGCTACTATGTGCTATTGCAATGTAAGAAGTCAATAGAGGGGAAACAATGGCAAAAGTTAAGACCATGTATTTCTGCAATAATTGCGGCGCCGAATCGCCACGCTGGCTCGGCAAATGTCCTCAATGCGGACAGTGGAATACGATGGTAGAAGAAGTGGTGCGTGAAACCAATACAAAGGGCACGGCCGCCTACGCACCGGTTGATCGGAAAGCAACTAAACCGGTGGCACTGGCCGATATAAAAACGGAAGATGCGCCGCGCATTTCCACCACATTCGGTGAAATTGACCGCGTGTTGGGTGGCGGCATTGTACCGGGCGCATTGATGCTTTTAGGCGGTGATCCGGGCATCGGCAAATCTACGTTATTGCTGCAAGTGTCTGGGGTCGTGGCGGAACGCCAAGGGTATGTACTGTATGCATCCGGCGAAGAGTCTCAGATGCAGTTGAAGCTACGTGCGGAACGTTTGGCGATTAAGGGTAAAAATCTGTCGGTTATGGCAGATACGAACCTGGATTCTATATTGCAGGAAGCGACTAAGAACAAACCGGTTTTGTTAGTCATCGACTCCATCCAAACCATGTTCACGGATCAGCTTGATTCCGCTCCGGGCAGTGTAGGGCAGGTGCGTGAGTGTACAGCGCGTCTATTGCGTTTTGCGAAGGAACAGAATGTGCCGGTAATTATTATCGGTCATGTAACGAAGGACGGTAATATTGCAGGCCCTCGTATGTTGGAGCATATGGTGGACGTGGTGCTCTATTTTGAAGGAGAGCGCTCCTACCAGTTCCGTATTTTGCGAGGCATCAAGAATCGTTTCGGGTCCACTTCGGAAACCGGTCTGTTCGTCATGGAAGAGGAAGGGCTTGTAGAACTGCTCAATCCGTCGGCTACCTTGTTGGCGGAGCGCACGGAAGATGAAATTGGTTCTGCTGTTATGGCATATTTGGAAGGAATTCGGCCAATCCTTGTAGAAGTACAAAGCTTAGTGGCCACTACCGCTTTCGGTATGCCGCGCCGTACATCTATCGGGTATGACTTGAACCGCCTTATCGTGCTGCTGGCCGTACTGGAAAAACGCTGTAATTTCAACTTGGGCAACAAGGACGTGTACATCAATGTTATTGGCGGGTTAAAGGTGAATGAACCGGCCTGTGACTTATCAGTGGCGGCGGCCATCGTGTCCACTCTGAAGAATCAACCGGTACCGTCCGATATGGTTATCCTTGGTGAAATCGGGCTCACAGGGAACATTCGCAGCATACCTCGTATTGAGCAGCGAATCATGGAAGCGGCCAAGATGGGTTTCACCAAGTTCATTGTGCCGAAAGGAAACACAAAACAGCTTAAAATCGACCGTTCGGACATTACTGTTCACGGCGTTACAGGTGTGGAAGAAGCGATGCGTATCATTTTCTGAGCATTGATAAACAGTGCAAAAAAATATGAAAAATTTTATGAATTATTTATAATTTTGATGTACAATATATAGAGACATATGGGAAAGGGGGTGAATCGAATGATTTACAAAATATTACGTTATGTCATAGCCTTATTGGTCGGTATTATGGGATACGTGTTGACTGATAACTTTATGCCTGTTTGGGAACCTATTATTGATGTGAAATTCTGGACGATGGGCTTCTTCGGAGTGTCCGTTATGAAAGTGTTAGCGCTTACGTTAGGTGGTTTATTAGGCGCTATTATCGGGTATATTATTTCTATGCCTATCATCAATCAAGGTCTTCGTTTGGCAAAAAATTTAGAGCGACTTTTATCTCATATTCCTAGCCAAGACTTAATGGCCGGCACAGCCGGATTACTCTTTGGACTCATAATAGCAAACTTAATTGGCTTGGCATTTCATCAAGTACCTATTATCGGATCGTATATCCCTATTATTTTGAGTGCTATCTTCGGCTATATCGGCATGCGCCTGGCGTCTAACAAGGGCCCTGAGCTATATAACAACTGGCTTCAGAACCGCATGTTGAACCGAGATAAGAAGAAAGAGGCGGCGCCTGCAAAAGCGGTACAGCCGGCTATTTCCGAATTTGAATCTATTTCTGTGGCCAAATTATTGGACACATCGGTTATTATTGACGGTCGTATTGCAGAACTTTGCACTACCGGCTTCTTGGAAGGACCGCTTGTAGTGCCTTTGTTCGTATTGGAAGAGTTGCAGTTTATTTCCGACTCCTCCGACGTGTTGAAGCGTAACCGCGGTCGTCGCGGCCTGGATATTTTACAGAATATGCAGCAGAAGGAAGACATTCCTATTAAAGTAATTGCCGACGACTATGATGACATTTCGGAAGTGGATTCCAAGTTAATGCGTTTGGCAATGGAAAAACACTGGAAGATTATTACCAATGACTTTAACTTAAATAAAGTGGCAAGCTTACAGGGCATTTCCGTATTGAACCTTAACGAGTTGGCCAATACGTTGAAACCGGCTATGATTCCGGGCGAATGGATTCGCGTTCAGGTTATCAAGGAAGGTAAAGAAGACAAGCAAGGCGTGGCGTACTTAGATGACGGTACTATGATCGTTATTGAAAATGGCGCAGAATACGTGGATACTTCCATTGACGTTATGGTTACTTCCGTACTTCAAACCAGTGCGGGACGTATGATTTTCGCCCGTGCGAAAGGAAATAAAGAATGATAAGTTGTATTTTATTGGCTGCCGGTGCAGGCAAACGCATGCAATGCGATACGAATAAAGTATTCCTCCAGCTGGGACAATACTCCGTGCTGCAATGGAATTTAGTTCATATGGCCGAAGCGCCTCAGATTACTGAAATCGTAATCGTTACGGCGCGCGGCGAAGAAGCGCTTGTTCAGTCTCAGGTAGAGGCGGTGCAGGCAAAGTTGCCGGCCCTGCAGTCGGTGAAAATACACTTTGTAAATGGCGGTAAAGAGCGTCAGGACTCTGTACGTCAAGGTGTGCTGGCTTTAAGTGAAGAGGCACAAATCGTCCTCGTTCATGACGGAGCCCGCCCTATGGCGCGAGGTCCTTTGTTTACGGCTGTGGCTGAGGCGGCATCTGTTCACGGTGCCGCCGTGGCTGCCGTACCGGCCATTGACACCATTAAAACAGTGGATGCGGATCTCATGGTGGAATCTACGCCGCCGCGAGAGACGATGTACACGGTACAGACTCCGCAAGGTTTCCGTCGCGAAATCCTGGAGGCTGCGCAGGCCTATGCGGAGAAGACCGGTTTTCTGGGAACAGATGACACATCCTTGGTGGAACACTGGGGTCGTCCGGTCAAGATTGTACAAGGTGATTATAAAAACAGTAAATTAACTACGCCGGAAGATATTATTAAGGCGAAACATTATTTAGGAGTGGTGGAACCGATGATGCGCGTAGGCTTTGGGTATGATGTACACCGATTCAAAGAAGGTCGTCCCTGCATTTTAGGGGGCGTACAGATTGAAAGCTCCATTGGCCCGGATGGGCACAGTGATGCGGATGTATTACTCCATGCGCTCATGGATGCGCTGCTCGGTGCGGCCGGCATGCCGGATATCGGCTACTGGTTCCCGCCGGAAGATGATGCCTATAAAGGGGCGTCCAGCATGGATTTACTGGAACATGTAGTGAAACTACTACAACAAAAAGGATTTAAGGCGTATAATGTAGATATTATGGTGATTGCAGAAGCACCAAAACTGAAACCTCACGTAGAGGCTATGAAGCAGAATATCAGTCGAGCCCTCGGAATTACCGAAGATTTTATCAGTGTAAAAGCAACTACACATGAAAAACTTGGTGCTTTCGGGCGCAAGGAAGGACTGGCTGCGCAAGCAGTAGTTACCATCTGCAAGCTATAGAGAAAGGATTTTTTTATTATGTCAAAGATGAAAGTCAGATTTGCTCCAAGTCCAACAGGACCCTTTCATATCGGCGGGGCACGCTCCGCATTGTTCAACTGGTTGTTAGCGCGCAAAGAAGGCGGCACATTCTTACTTCGTATTGAAGATACCGACCTTGCACGTTCCACCAGAGAGAGCGAAGAAAACATTAAAGCCGCTCTCAAATGGCTCGGTATGAACTGGGATGAAGGTATTGATGTAGGCGGTGAAAACGGCCCATACCGTCAGACCGAACGTCTCGATATATATAAAGAGATTACCAATCCTTTATTGGCGGAAGATAAAGCATACTATTGCTACTGCTCCGAAGAAGAATTGGAAGCGGAACGTCAGAAACAGCTTGAAAAAGGTGAAACTCCAAAATACAATGGCCATTGCCGTCATTTGACAGAAGAACAAATTGAAGCTTACAAAGCGGAAGGTCGCAAACCGACTGTACGTCTTCGTGTACCGCTCAATGAAACCTTCGCTTTCGACGACATGGTACGCGGTCATGTATCCTTTGACTCCAACGGTGTAGGTGACTTCGTAATTGTAAAATCCGACGGAATTCCTGTATATAACTATGCGGTGGTTATTGATGACCATACTATGGAAGTGACCCATGTAATTCGTGCGGAAGAACATTTATCCAACACACCACGCCAGATTGCTATTTACAATGCATTGGGCTGGGAAGTACCTGTATTCGGTCACATTTCCCTTATCTTGGGCAAAGACTACAAGAAAATGAGTAAACGCCATGGTGCCACTTCGGTTGACCAATACCGTCAATTAGGGTACTTGCCAGAAGCTATCAACAACTTCCTCGCATTACTCGGCTGGGCTCCGGATGGCGAACAGGAATTGTTTACTCAAGAAGAATTGATTCAGAATTTCTCTATGGACCGCGTTGCTAAAAATCCGGCCGTATTTGATATTGATAAATTGAACTGGATCAACTTCAACTATATGAAGAACTTGAGCGATGAAGAGTTATATGAACTTTGCCTCCCTCATTTACAGGCAGCCGGCTATGCGAGCGAAACACCTGATGAAGCGGAAAAAGCAAAACTCATCATGCTCTGCGTATGCTTGAAAGATCACATCAGCTTTGGCGCTCAGATTAAAGACGAAGCGAAGTTGATTTTCGAAGATAAAGAAGTGCCTACTGACGAAGAAAAGGCGGAAATCGATGCAGTATTGGCGGAAGAATCCTGTCCGGTAGTACTTAAAGAATTCCGTGATGCTGTGGCGGCACTGGATGAAATTTCTCCTGAAGTAGTAAAAGCGACTATCAAAGGCATTATGAAGAGTACGAAGCTGAAAGGCAAATTCGTATTCATGCCGATTCGCATTGCTACAACCGGCCAAATGCATGGTCCGGACCTTAACTACATCATTACCTTATTCGGTAAAGAAAAGACATTACAACGTCTTGATGAAACAATCGCTACGCTAGGGTAACGATAAGGATTATAGATCGGCTAACTGAATAAGGGAGCCGGTCTATATTTTTATATCCTTAGAAAATGAAGAGAGCAGTTAATCGAATCGGGGATTTTTCAATCAGCATGAAATAGTACGTGCTGACAGTGTTTCTTTCGTTATGGAGGGATTAGTATGGAAACAATGGTGGAACGCTTTTTACGTTATGTAAAAACCAACACGCGCTCGAATGAAGAATCGAAGACTGTACCAAGTACGCAAAGTCAGGTTGAATTCGCGAAAGTCTTGGCACAGGATTTGAAAGACTTAGGCTTAAAGGACGTTAAAATTAACGAATCCAACGGCTTCGTCATTGGCGCATTACCTGCTAATACAGATGCAAACGTGCCCGGTATCGGCTTTATCGCTCACATGGATACTGCAGATTACAATGCGGAAAATATTACACCGCGCATTATTGAAAACTACGACGGCACAGACATTGTGCTCAATGAAGAACCTAAATTAGTATCTACGGTTCAAAATTTCCCTAACTTGAAGAACTATGTAGGGCAGACCTTAATCGTAACTAACGGTTTGACATTACTCGGCGGCGACGACAAAGCCGGTATCGTTGAAATCATGGAAGCGCTTCGCTACTTCGTGGAACATCCGGAAGTAAAACATGGCTTGATTATGTGTGCCTTCGGTCCTGACGAAGAAATCGGCGTAGGCGCTAACTTGTTCGACGTTAAAGATTTCCCTGTAGCTTACGCTTACACAGTGGATGGCACTCGTCTTGGCGAATTGGAATACGAAACATTTAATGCGGCCGGTGCAACGGTTGAATTAAAAGGCGTATCCGTTCATCCGGGCTCCGCTAAAAATATCATGATTAACTGTAATAAATTGGCTATGGAATTTGATCGCATGTTACCACAATGCGCCGTGCCTGAACTTACAGAAGATCATGAAGGCTTTATCATGCTCTATGATATGCAAACCGGTGTGGAAAGCGGCGTATTGAACTACTTAATCCGCGACCATGACCGCGCTCAGTTCGAAGGCAAAAAACAGTACTTCGAATTGGCTGCCAAAGTTCTTAACGAACGTTACGGCCGTGAAGTTGTTAAATTGACTATCAAAGACCGTTACTACAATATGTATGAAGTGATTAAAGACCATATGGAATGTGTAGAACTCGCATCGGCAGCTATGAAGAATGCCGGCGTAGAACCAATCGTACAGGCGATTCGCGGCGGTACAGATGGTTCCAAGATTTCCTTCATGGGTATTCCAACACCAAACATTTTCACCGGCGTGGAAAACTTACACGGCCCTCATGAATTTGCCTGTGTGGAACACATGAACTTGGCTGTACAGACCATCATCGGTATTTGCACGGAAGCACACAAAACAGCTAAATAATGGCTGTATGATTCCACAGCGCATAAACAATTCGTTACCTTGATTCCAGGGCCTGTCGTTTGACTTTAACAATTTTTTGTGATACTATTTACTATATATAGAAAAAAATTGTTTTACAAAAGACGATGATTGAAAAAAGTACTTTGTGACTAACTTTACAGCGAGAACTATATAGTGTGAGAGTTCAAGTATAGACAGAGGAAATGCCTTCAGGAGTTGACGGGCTGAACCTAAGTAGGCTTGTCCGGTAGCGCCCGTTAAGCGTCTAAGAGGGGTAAAATCTAACAGAGTGGAACCGCGGGCCACCGTCTCTGTAATGAGATGGTGGTCCTTTATTATTTTAATGGAAGTGAGGCATCGGTGACGATGAGAGAAATTAAAGTATTCAATACTATGACGAGAGAGAAAGAAGTGTTTAAGCCGGTTAAGGAGGGTGAAGCGAAGATTTACGTTTGTGGTGTTACACCATATAACCATCCTCATATCGGCAACGCCCGTCCGTTTGTAACATGGGACGTAATTCGTCGCTATTTGACTCATGTAGGTTATAAAGTAACATATGTGCAGAACTTTACCGATGTGGATGACAAAATCATCAACACATCCAATGGTGAAGGTGTAAAATGGGATGTTATTTCCAACCGCTACATTGATTCTTATTTTGAAGTAATGGATGCACTTCATGTGCGTCGTGCAGATCTTTATCCACGTGTTTCCGAACATATTGAAGAAATCATTGCCATGATTTCCGCATTGGTGGAAAAAGGATTTGCTTATGAACTTGACGGCGACGTATATTACAGCGTAGAAAACTTCCCTGAATACGGCAAATTATCCGGCCGTACGTTGGACGATATGGAAGCAGGCGCTCGTGTAGACGTTAACGACCGCAAGAAAAACCCTATGGACTTTGCTTTGTGGAAAGCGGCTAAACCGGGTGAACCTTTCTGGGAAAGCCCTTGGGGCAACGGTCGTCCTGGCTGGCATATCGAATGCTCCGCTATGAGTACTAAGTACTTAGGCGATGAATTCGATTTCCATGGCGGCGGCAGCGACTTGATTTTCCCTCACCATGAAAATGAAATTGCGCAGTCCGAAGGTTGTACAGGACATCATCCGTTCGTGCGCTACTGGTTGCACAACGGTTTCATCACCATTAACCAGGAAAAAATGAGTAAATCTCTTAATAACTTCTTCTTGGTTAAAGACATTTTAGCAGAATACAGTCCTGACGCATTGCGTTACTTCTTGCTCAGCACTCATTACCGCAGTCCATTGGACTTCAGCGATGAACGCCTTGAAGAAGCTAACAAATCGTTAGAACGTATGAATACAGCCATTGAAAACTTATTGTATTTGGAAGCGCAAGAAGAAGGCGAATGCGATAAGGAAGCGGCTGAATTACTTGAAAAAGCACGTACTTACAGAGATGAATTTGAAGCAGCTATGTCTGATGACTTCAACACGGCTCTTGCAGGTTCTCCAATGTTCGGCTTGGCAAAAGAAATCAATATTTACTACCAGGCTGTTCAGAACTGCAACGGCAAAGTTTGTCATGAAACATTAGCAGAAGTTAAAGAAATCTTCAAGATGATGACTGATATCTTGGGCATTTTAGAACAATCCTGGGAAGGTAAGGCTACCGGTGCCGATGCAGAAGCTTACGAACAGTTGATGCAGGTTGTACTTAATGTGCGTCAAAAATGTCGTGAACAGAAACATTGGGAATTAGCCGATGCTATTCGCGACGAACTCGCCAATATCGGTATTGTTATCGAAGATTCTCCACAAGGGGCACGGTGGAAGAAACGTGAAGTTTAAGCGCTATCAATTTTTGAAAAGCACAGCCATTGAAAAATTAAAAAAGCGTAATCTACATGAGGGAGTGACACTGTCGCAAGCAGAGGACTCCCTCATGCTTGCCTATATAGGTGATGCGGTGTTCTCCCTGTTTGTGCGAGGGCATATGTGTTCCTTAGGCATTACCAAGGTTCAGGTGATCCATACGCTGGTAACTGAATGTATCTGTGCGAAAATGCAGTCCAAGGCACTGTACTTCTTGGAAGACGAAAACTTGTTGACCGAAGAAGAAATGCAGATTGCCAAACGGGCTCGCAACAGTAATGTAAATGTGCCGAAGAGCGCCACTGTGCAGGAATATCGAAACAGTACGGCCTTTGAAGCACTGATTGGCTATTTATATAGCAATAAACGAGAAGAACGATTGGCTGAGATTATGGAAAAAGCCTTTTCGTTTATGATTGAAGAAATAAGTTAATACAATTATTTTAAAATAAGGAATTGATTGATAAAGGAGTATATAATGAGTGATTATATTGTGGGGCGTAATGCGGTGCGCGAAGCCTTGCGCAGCGGACGTACGATTCAGAGACTCTTTATAACCAACGAGAAGTTACAGGGCTCCTTACAGGAAATCGTAAAACTTGCGAAAGACCGCCATGTGGAAATTCGCAAGGTGAATGAACAGCAGTTAAGCAAATATGCGGACGGCGTTGTTCATCAAGGCGTGGTGGCATTGGTGGCATCCGTCAAATTTGCCGAGTTACAGGATGTATTGAACGAATTTGAAGCACGTCAGGCCGCTGAAGGGGCAGAGAAAAAGGCCGCTCCTTTGTTGGTACTTTTAGATGGCATCGAAGACCCGCATAATATGGGCGCCATTATTCGTACAGCCGAATGCTGCGGTGCGACGGCTGTTTTGATTCCGAAACGCCATAATGCACCGATTAATGCAACTGTAGCTAAAACATCGGCCGGTGCGTTGGAATTTATTCCGCTCGTGCAGGTGGGCAATGTGGCACAGACCATTGAAGACTTGAAGAAACAGGGCTTCTGGGTACTGGGCGCGCATATGGAAGGGCAACAGACCTTGTACCAAGCTGATATGACAGTTCCGTTGGTGCTGGTTATCGGCAATGAAGGTAAGGGCTTAAGCCGTCTTACGAAAGAAAAATGCGATTATTTAGTTACGATCCCTATGTATGGTGAACTCAACTCCTTGAATGCATCCGTTGCGACCGGCATTTTACTGTATGAAGCAGTACGTCAGCGCCAATAAGACATTGCATCGGTGCGGATAAAAGAAGAGAGGCAGTCATGAAAGCGGACATTTTAATTGTTGACGGCTACAATGTTATATTTTCGTGGCCGGAATTAAAAAGAATAAGTAAAGAATCCCTGGAGCATGCCCGTCGCCGTATCCGAGACATACTGCAGAATTACGGCAAGCATAAGGGATATCATATTGTGCTCGTATTCGACGGTACTTATGCACATCAGTTGCCATCCGGGGCCAATGCCTATAAAGGCGAGGACTTTACGGAGATCTATACGGCGGACGAAGAAACGGCGGACTCCTGTATTGAACGCATTGTGTTCGAACTTCGTCACTCTTATAATAATGTGTATGTGTGCACTTCGGACTATGCGGAGCAAAGCCAGGTGCTGGGATTCGGGGCCTTGCGTATCTCCAGTCGCGAACTTAAGGGGCAGGTGGAGCGCGCGAAGATCGATGAACAGCGCTATTATAAGGGCATTCATAAAGGTGATACGATGACGATGCAGCGCAATGAGTTGGGGCATCAGATCGATGATACCATTGCGGTTGACTGGGAAACCTTGCGGCGCGGTAAAAAGACGCCAAAGGGAAATTAATCGTAGGGGAATGATTTTAGAAGTCATTAATAAACAAAGGGAGAAAGCGGTACAATAGTATTGCAGAACTTTCATTGTTAAAGTATAATGATACGTATACTGGCAGGCGTGTGCAATCGGGGGAGGCTACCATGAATTCAGACCCATATATGAAAGAAGAGTACAAACGATATATAGGTTTGACGGATGAAGAGGTAGTCAAGCTTTCGCGAGAGCATGACGATCCTGTGGCGGTTGATTATTTGGTGGACAAGTACAAGAACTTTGTCCGGGCAAAAGCGCGTTCCTATTTTCTTATCGGAGCGGATAAGGAAGACATTATTCAGGAAGGCATGATTGGCTTATATAAGGCGACCCGTGATTTTAAAGATGACCGGTTGGCGTCGTTTAAAGCCTTTGCGGAGCTTTGCGTGACCAGACAAATTATTACCGCAATTAAAACGGCAACAAGACAGAAGCATATTCCACTTAATTCTTACGTTTCTTTAAATAAACCGATTTATACGGATGAGCCGGAACGCACGTTGATGGATGTTATCATGGAAGGTCAGGGGACCGATCCGGAAGAACTGTTCATCAATAGGGAAGAGTTTTCTGATATTGAAGCTAAAATGGGCGCCATACTCAGTGATTTGGAAGGCAAGGTCCTTATGGGATACTTGGATGGGAAATCCTATCATGAGATAGCGGCCGAAACGAATCGAAGTGTAAAATCTATCGATAATGCGTTGCAACGGGTAAAGCGCAAGCTAGAAAAATACCTGGAACATCGTAATAAAGCGATGAAACATAATGAAATGTAGGAAGGATGACAGTTGTGAGAAATTTTTTAATGTTTGCTGAGGTAGTAGTTTCCATTTTGTTGATTTTAGTAGTTATTATGCAGTCCAGTAAGAGTGCCGGCATGGGCGGTGCTGTAAGTGGTGCTGCTGATTCCGTATTTGGCGGTAAAGCACGCGGTATCGACGGTCTTTTGTCCCGTTTAACCGTAATTTTGGGTATCGTATTTGCGTTGCTCAGTTTAGGTCTTGGAATTTACTTAAATCAATACTAATTGGAAGCCTGCCGTGTGCAGGCTTTTTTATATATGTAAAGTTTTGGTAAATAAATCAAAATATATAGGATTTTTAGAGTGTTGGGATTGTTTTTAGGATAAAGGTGATTATATGAAACAGAATATGTCAAACAAAGTACAAGCATCTGCAAATGAAGTGTCGGCGAAAGATACAGGACACGAACTCACCTTACGAGACGAGATTTTAGAGTTTTTTTATGAAATCAGACCGGAAGCCTATCACATTGAAGATGCCGCTTATGTAATGGGGATTAAGGGAGCGGACGAGTTGGCTGAATTCATGCAGACCGTAGTGGAATTGACTGCAGAAGGACGTCTGAAAACTAAGGATAAAGAATACTACAGCTTTACTGTACCGGGCGATCAGAGCAAATCGGAAGATGGCGAAGGCGCCGGAGAGTACAGCGCAGAGGCTGGTAAAGATACAAATGGAAATGGCGAACGCAATCGTTTCAGTCCTGTAAGTAAGAAGAAGGAAAAAGAACGAGACGCCAATTTGGAAGCAAAGAAAAAGCGCCAGTTAACCGATGCCAAGACCGGCAGTTGGTGGCAGGGCATTTACAAAGGACAGCGCCAGGGGCGCGGCCTCTTTATCAGTGATGACGGTACACAGGAAATTGTGATTCAACCGGAACATCGTCATGGGGCCCTTCATAATGATGAAGTTAAAGTAGAAATTTTGGGCAATACCTATCCGGGCGGCCGTCCGGAAGGGGTGGTGCGTGAAGTTATTACACATGCAAACACCTTTATTGTGGGTACCTATGATCGTCAAAAGAGCTTTGGTTTCGTCATTCCTGACGATGAACGCCTGGTAGACGATGTATATGTTGATCTGAAAGACACTATGGATGCGCGAAGCGGTGCGAAGGTACAGGTGGAAGTGACCGATTGGCCAACCATTCGCGGTCGTCATCCGGAAGGCAAAGTAGTACAGATTTTAGGGTATAAAGGCGATGTGGGTCTCGATATTAACTGCATCATGGCGGAACATAAGATTCCGTTTGAATTCCCTGAAAATGTACTGAATGAAGCGGCTTCTGTGAACACGAAGGTAACTGTTGAAGACGGTCGTTTAGATTTGCGTCATGTTGAAATGGTAACCATTGACGGCGAAGATGCGAAGGACTTAGACGATGCGGTAAGTTGCGAGCTTCTTAGCAACGGCAATTTCATGCTGGGCGTTCACATCGCTGACGTAAGCCATTACGTGCGCGGCAGCTCCGCATTGGACAAAGAAGCGTATAAACGCGGCACCAGCGTGTACTTGGTAGACCGTGTAGTACCAATGCTGCCACCGGCTCTTTCCAACGGTATTTGTAGCTTAAACGCTAATGAAGACCGTTATGCCATGAGTTGTCTTATGGAAATTAATTCATCCGGTAAAGTAGTGAAATACACCATTTCTCCTTCTGTAATCTGCGTAAATCGCCGTTGCAGTTATACAGAAGTGTATAAAGCGTTGTCGGAGCAGATTATTCCTGACGATTTAACGGCCTTAATGCCACTTATTCACAGTCTGCACGATGTAGCTACCGTATTGATTCGCATGCGTGAAAAATCCGGTGCCTTGAACTTTGAATTCCCTGAATACAAGGTTCTCTTAAATGAAGAAGGTACGCCGCTTCGTATTGTTCGTAAAGATCGTACGATTGCGGAAAAAATTATTGAAGCATGTATGCTCATTGCCAATGAAACAGTGGCACAGTTCCTTACGAAAACAGGAAAACCGTCCATTTACCGTATTCACGAACTGCCGGGCGAAGATAAATTACAGGCTTTGCAGACAGTAGTTACATATTTGGGCAAGCCGTTCCATTTTGATGCGGACACTATTCAGCCACGGGACATTCAAAACTTCCTGGACAGCATTGCAGGTACAGAAGTAGAGCAGATTGCCCAAATCATGACCTTGCGCTCCATGCAGCAGGCCCGTTATTCCTCGGAAAACGTGGGCCATTTCGGCTTGGCTTCTAAATGTTATACACATTTTACATCGCCAATTCGTCGTTATCCTGACTTGATCGTGCATCGCCTGTTGAAGAAAGAACTTCATTGGCGCAACGGATACACTCAGTATGACGATACAGAAACGTACTTGGCTAAAGCGGCGGAACATTGCTCCATTCAGGAACAAATTGCCGTAGCGGCGGAACGAGATACATTGGATCTTAAAAAAGTACAATATATGGAACCGTTTGTAGGTGAAGTATTTGAAGGGCGCGTAAGCTCTATTACTTCCTTCGGTCTCTTTGTTGAATTGGATAATGGCATTGACGGACTTGTTCATATTGCCACATTGTCGGATGATTACTACTTCTTCGATGAGGAACATTTCCTTATGGTAGGCCGCAATACAGGCAAAGAATATCATTTGGGACAAACCGTAACCGTTACCCTTGTAAAAGCCGACTCAGCGAAGAAACAAATCGACTTCGTTCTTGGTGCGGTGGAAGATATTTCTTACTTCCTCAGCCGCATGAATCGCCGTATGGGCGGCAAACCGTCCGGCGGATTTTCCAGCGTCTTTAGCCGCAGTGCCGCAATGGGCGGTGCAGCCGGTAAAAAGAAAAGTAAAAAAGGAAAAGATGCGCCTAAAAAAGACAAGAAAAAAGCGAAGAAGAAAATGAAGAGTAAATCTAAGGGCAAACGCAGATAGACATTGAATTGAAGGATTAAAGTTTTGAACTTAAGCTACTAAGTAAGAAACGCCGTTTTAATATACGGCGTTTCTTTGCGTTGCTAAAATTAGGTAAGCTTGGGCAGAGGTAGTAAGATAGGTAAGTTCAGTAAAATAGTCACAGTGTAGTAAAATAGGCCGGAGTGTAGTAAAATAAGAGATATTTAGTAATAAAATAATAGATATGTAATAATAAGTTAATAGATAGAGGTGTAAGTATTGAGTAAATTAAATAAAAAAGACGGTAACAGCTTGATTGCTGATAATCGCAAAGCCCGTCATGATTATCATATTCACGAAACATTTGAGGCCGGCATTGTTTTAACCGGTACAGAAGTTAAATCTATTCGCCAGGGACGTCTTAATTTAAAAGACAGTTTCTGCAGTATTGAAAATGGTGAGCTCTTTTTATATCAGACGCATATCAGCCCGTATGAACAAGGGAATCAGTTTAACCATGAACCGCTACGTACGCGCAAATTATTGATGCATCGCAGTGAAATTCACAAGCTTTTGGGGCAGGTAAAGGAAAAAGGATTTTCCTTAGTACCGTTGAATTTCCATTTCAGCCATGGCCTTATCAAAGTAACTGTGGGATTGGTAACCGGTAAAAAGAACTATGATAAACGTCAGGATATGGCTGAACGCGATGCAAAACGCGACATTCAGCGCCGTATGAAGGAACAAAATCGCGATTATTAATCGGTGGAATGGCGAAAATAATAGAATATAAATGTGATATAAAGGCCATATATTTGACAGTGTTCCCCTATGTTGGTTATAATTAAGTTTACATACATGGGGACGTAATGGTTTCGACAGGGATGCGTGTATCACAGATAGCGAGTCGGCGTTCCATTTGGCCGGAAAACGGTGGAACTTTTAAATTAAACGCAAACGAAAACTTTGCATTAGCTGCATAAGCTACGTCTTACCTCGCTTCTCCCGTGAGTGGGGATAAGGCGTCAAACTACGGGATCGCTTGATTTATATGCTCAAGTAAATCAGGTTAAACAACTGAGCTGGGTTAGTGTAGTTTGTCGTTGTACAAAAGCTGACTAAGATCTAAAACAGCGACTGCACTCGGAGAAGTCTGTGGGGCAACATTTTTGGACAGGGGTTCGATTCCCCTCGTCTCCACCATCTAAATACAACAAACGCCACGCTAAATGCGTGGCGTTATTTTTTTACAATGTAAAGTTATACGATTTGAGTCATGGGACAAAAATAATAAGCCTTGTAATTAGTGCCATCAATTTAGCGGCTGCAGCACTAATTACAAGGCTTTTTTAAATAAAAAGCAGAAGAGTGAAAGTCCCTCTGACTCTCTAAGTTAATTACATAATTTTTGGCAAAATGAATTCAATCCAAGGAATACCTACAAGAATGAAGATTGCCAAGTAAATGAAGCCGAAGATAGCTCCTAATTTCCAAAATTCAGGACCTTTTACATAGCCGCTGGCGAACCAAACAGGGCTGTGGCCTGTACCGTAAGGAGTTAAGATACCCATAATACCCATTGGAAGTAAGAGGATGATCATAATCTGGCTTGCGTCAGAGCCCGGAATCTGTAGAATCAAGGTAGCGAAGAGGCCAACCATGGCTGTTACATAAGCAGTACCGGAAGCGAAGAAGTAACGTAATACACAGAAGGCAACTAATAAGCCTAATGTAGCCCACATAACGTCGAGTCCGATTAAAGAAGAACCGAACATGTTGGCTAACCATTTTAAGAAGCCTACGTTTTTAAGGCCTTCGGCCATAGGAACTAATGTGGCGAACCAGGTTAATACGTTCCAAGCCGGTTTATTAGCCAAGAAATCACTCCAGGAGATGATTTTAGTAAGAACCATTAGGATGATAACTACTAAAGCGGTGGTAGTCGGGTTTACTTTGAAGTAACCGGCACCGATCCAGAGTACAAGGGCAAGGATGGAAATGGAAGCCATAGCGATTTCAGAGGCTGTCATTTTTCCAAGTTTGTGGAACTCTTCTTTTGCCCATTGAGCGATTTCAGGAGAACCTTTAACTTCAGGAGGGCATAAGTAGTAAGTTAAGATTGGGGTGATGATAAATAATAGTAAGCCTACAGGGGCAACTGCCAAGAACCAGCTGGTCCAGTTTACAGTAGGAACACCGGCTTTAGCTGCTAACTCAACAGCTAGCGGGTTTGGTGCCTGACCTGTTAAGAACAATGTACTGGATACGCAAGTGGTTGCCAAGCTGATCCAGCAAAGGTAGGAACCGATTTTACGAGGATTCTTATCAGGATAGCTGTCGAACATAGGACAGATGCTGGAAACGATAGGGTAGATAGTACCACCGCTACGAGCCGCATTACTTGGAATGAATGGGGCTAAAATAAGGTCTGTAATGGCAATAGCGTAGCCGAGACCGAGAGACGATTTACCAAGCTTTTCTACAAGGAAAAGGGCAATACGACGACCAAGACCGCTGTTCTGATAGCCAATACCGATCATGAATGCGGCAAAGATTAACCATACGATGGAATTGGAGAAGCCGCTGAGGCCCCAGCTGATGGCACTGCCGGAAGTAATTGTAACGGCTTTACCTGCTTTGTCGACTACAGGCATACCTACTTTAAACAGTACAGATAATGTAATAGCAATAAGACCGATAAATGCCGGAGGTAGTGGCTCCAAAATTAAACCGACAACCAAGGCTGCGAAGATACTTACAAAAATCCATGCACCTGCAGTTAAGCCGGCTGGCGCACCCATGGCAAAAACAATGAGACCAACAATTATGGGCGCTGCGTACTTGGCGGCAGAGCGAAAGTTGATTTTTGACTCCATAGAAAACTCCTTTCTAAAAAACATTACACCTAGTAATAAAAGCGGCTATATGATTATAAAACACCGCAGTTTATATTATACAGAAATAAGAGTCTGAAATATAGAGTATTAATAAGAGATATCACATATTTTCATAAATAGGTTTGATTTTAATAATAAATTGTAAAGTAAAAAGAGGATTTAGATAAAGTAGAATCGTAAAATTTGTAAAACCTAATAAAAATAAAAAAGCACCTTGCTCACTGATTCGAAATGATCGCACCAATAAGCAAGGTGCTTTTTATGTCTGGTGCCGGAGGTGGGACTTGAACCCACACGGTGTTACCCGCTTGATTTTGAGTCAAGTGCGTCTGCCATTCCGCCACTCCGGCGCGGGAACAAAATTTATTTTACAGGATATTTACATACTTGTCAACACATAATCTTAAAAAAATTTTAAAATTATTTTTTCAAATTTTTAAAACCTTTTTAGACACCTTATCTCCATATAATAAAGATGTGGTAAATGCTTATGGAGAATTGTTGAAAGAAGTTTTACAATAAAATTGCTAAACGTTTTCTATCCGTGAAGCCTGTTTACATATAAACATTTGTTATTTCATGAACTTGTAATTTATGTGTAAATAGGCTTTTTATATGTATTGTGTAATTGAATTTATGTTGTTTCACCGTGAATGTTTTTTAGAGTTTCGCAGGATTGGATGCTCTATACAATTCAAAGCTTCTGTTTATAAAAGAGAAATGTTTTCTGTAATTGGACGAATATGAAAAGTATATACTAAGAAAATTAGTAATTATGAATTTTTGGTTATTAGAATAAGAAATAATGTATCCTCATATTTTCTACAGAAAATATGCCAAGAATACACGATTTGATGAGTTTTGCTAAAATTAAAATAATGAAGTTTGATATAATAAAAAAGGAATAATTATATATCAAAAAAAGTATAACGAATTTTTTAAATTTTATTGACATAATTTATTAATTTCGGTAAACTGAGGTATGGTACTAGAGTTTTCATAACGGTTTTTAGGAGGTATATAGTTATTTATTGAATGTAGTGTTCATGCATATGAATCTGTTTTTTCATAATTCGCGTCCCGGTAGGGCGGAATTTTTCGTATGCACCTGTTGTTATAGTTGTTTATGTTAAATAGTAATGTGTTTTAGTAAAGGAGTGTTGGGAGGCGGAAATGAAGAAGCGTATTCTGGAAGCTGCTGTAAAAGAGATAGAACTTCATGGGGCTGCGTTTCGAATGGATGATCTGGCAAAGAGGTTGAATATTAGTAAACGGACTTTATATGAGAACTTCTATTCAAAGAACGAAATTATTGAAAAAATTGTTATTGAGCGGGCACATGAGTATCATCGACTGCACAGTGAAATTTTAAACGATGCTACATTGAGTTTTGAAGAAAAAATTAGAAAATGTTTTACGATTAAACTTGATGAAGACAATACGATTCGCAGTGATCAGTATCGTGTTATGTTTACTGCCATTCCTTCCTTAATCGAGCAAATTGAACGAGTTATGGAAGAGGATTGGAGTGAATTGAGAGCGTTTTTGGAAAAGGAAATCGAATTAGGCACATGTCGTCCTATTAATGTAGATACATTAGTAATGATGATGCAGAGCATTGTTCGCACAGTTTTCAGAGACGGCAAACGCGGTCCGGATGAATGTTTTGTGCTATTTAAAGATATAGTTGATATAGTTTTATACGGAATTTTAAGTAAGGAGGCAAATAATGAGTAAATTTCGTTATTTGGGTGCTGTGGCAGGGATTATGGCCTTAATCATGGTGCTGGCCGGTTGTGGTAAGCAGGAACAGCAACAAGCAGAAGTAGCTGTTAATACATACAAAATCTCAGCATCAGATACACAGATCCCGGTATCCTTTAATGGTACTGTAGTGGCTCAGAGCAGCACGGCGATTCATGCGCGTGTGTCCGGCCACGTAGTTGAAAAATATGTAAGAGGCGGGGAGCAGGTTGTAAAAGGCCAGCCTTTATTCCGTTTGGATTCCCGTCAATATGAAGCCAGCCTTGCCAGCGCACAAGCAAATGCGGCAAGCACAAACGCTTCTTATTTAAACGCGGAACGCGATTTACAGCGTTACCAACAATTGGCTAATGAAGATGCCATCGCTCGTCAAACATTGGATACTCAGGCAAGCACGGCGCAACAACAACGTGCAGCTTTAGAAGCCAATGAAGCAGCTGTTCGCATTGCACAGGATAACTTACAGGACGTAGTTATTTATGCACCATTTGACGGCACATTGCAAATGGACGATGTGGACTTGGGTACTTATGTAACGGCAGGCAGCACTACATTGGTTACACTCAACTCTGTAGATCCTGTATTCGTACAATTCAGTATGAGTGAAGCTGAATACTTGAACTTTATGAAAAATAACGGCTCCGACCCAATGGCAAACAAACAGTTGCAACTTCGTTTGTCTGACGGTAGTACTTACCAGTACACAGGTACTATTACTGAAGCGGCTAAGAATCTTGACAGCTCTTCCGGTCAGTTAATGTTCAAAGCTTCATTCCCTAACCCTAATCATTTGTTAATTCCTAACATGTATGCAACAATTGTATCTCCTGGGGATATTATTAAAAATGCTATGTTAGTTCCAACCAAAGCGATTACACAAGTATTGAATAAATCCTTCGTTTACGTTGTAGATGAATCCGGTACAGTAACGCAAGTGCCAATTGAAACAGGCGGTACACAAGGTATTTATACAATCGTAACAGGTGGTGTAAAACCTGGTCAGACAATCGTTGTAGATGGCTTAACTAAGATCCGTAACGGCGTGAAGGTAAAACCGACCGCCCTTACTAAAGAACAATTAGAATCGACTAAATAAGGGGGTATATCGTGTCGAAATTTTTTATTAACCGACCTATATTCGCCATTGTTATATCGCTCATCATTACGATTGCCGGTACACTTGCTATGATTACATTGCCGGTGGCGCGTTA
Organism: Veillonella sp.; assembly: GCF_018364065.1. Lineage (GTDB taxonomy): Bacteria > Bacillota > Negativicutes > Veillonellales > Veillonellaceae > Veillonella_A. Next base: position 16,161 of record NZ_JAGZMO010000005.1, on the reverse strand, counting down.
TCCGGAGATTACGCCGCCGCAGGTACTTGTTAATGCTCAGTACACAGGGGCGTCCGCTTCTGTAGTAAGTGACACGGTTGCGTCTGTTATTGAAAGTCAGATTGTCGGCGTACAGGACTTCGACTACATGCTTTCAACCAGTACAAGTAGTGGTACATACTCTTTGACTGTACAATTTAATCAGGGTACAGATGCCGATATGGATACGGTTAATACACAGAACCGTGTACAACGTGCATTGGCGTCTTTGCCTTCTGAAGTACAGGCTATCGGGGTAACGACGACAAAATCCACAAGCGATATGTCTTTGGTATTCGCATTAAGTTCGCCTGACGATACTTATGATGAAACATTCTTAAAGAACTACGCAAGTAACTATATGATGGACGAAATTAAGTCCGTTAACGGTGTAGGTAACGTACAGGAATTCGGTTCAGACTTTGCGATGCGCGTTTGGTTGGATCCAACTAAAATGGCGCAACACAATGTAACTGTTACTGAAATTACCAGCGCTATTTCTGCACAGAATAAACAGGCCGCTGCCGGTACAATCGGTGCGGATCCGACTCCATCCGTTCAACAGAAAACAATGCCAATCACATTGAGCGGCCGTTTGAAAACTCCGGAAGAGTTCGGCAATATTATTATCAAAAAAGACTCGAATGGTAACTTACTTCGCTTGAAAGACGTTGCTAATATCCATTTAGGTGCTGAAAGTTACAATGTTTCTGCCCGTGAAGGCGGTCATCCGATGGCCGTTTTCGCCGTTTCGCTTACCAGTGACGCGAACGCTATCCAGACAATCGGTGCCGTTAAAGAAATCTTGAAGAAACAGGAGCAGAGCATGCCTCCTGGAGTTAAGATGCAAATCGTCGTAGATAATACGGAATTCGTTAATGCATCCATTGAAGAAGTAATTCATACATTTATTGAAGCCCTCGTATTGGTTGCCATCATTGTATACTTGTTCTTACAATCATGGCGTTCCACATTGATACCGATGATTGCCGTACCGGTATCATTGCTGGGTACATTTGCGGCATTTACAGTCTTAGACTTTACGATTAATACGTTGACCTTGTTCGCCATGGTTCTGGCCATCGGTCTGGTTGTCGATGACGCGATTGTTGTTATCGAGGCCGTGGAATACGAAATAAAGGTAAATGGCAAAAATCCGCATGATGCTACCGTAGCGGCCATGGAAAACGTACAGGGCCCGGTAATCGGTATCGCCTTCGTATTGGCGTCCGTATTTATTCCGGTATCCTTTATGGGCGGTATGACAGGTATTCTGTACAAACAGTTCGCCTTGACCATTGCCGTATCCGTAGGTATTTCCGCATTCGTAGCGTTGACATTGACGCCGGCACTTTGTGCTATGCTTCTTCGTCCGCACAAACCGAATGAGCATGAAAATCTGCTTCATCGCGGATTGAATAAATTTAACGAAGCACTTGACAAATTCAGTGACTGGTACGGTTATCAGTTAGCTAAATTGGCTAAGCGCTTATGGCTTACTGTAGTTGCTTTATTAGCATTCGTAGCTGTTTCTGTGGGCGTGTTCTCCGTATTGCCGAGAGCCTTCGTTCCGAATGAAGATAATGGTTACTTTATGATTGCTGTCAGCTTGCCTGACGGTGCAACTACATCTCGTACATTAGCCGTTATTAATAAGATCAGTGACTTCTTGGCAGAAGATAAGGATATTGTAAGTAGTATCGGTATTTCCGGTTTCGATATCTTGTCCGGCGGTCAAAAGACAAGTGGCGGTTTGATGTTCGCCACATTCACTGACTGGAGTGAACGTACCGGAGTAGGTCAGGATATTAATACTAAGCTTGGTAAGGTAATGGGCTTTGCGGCCACTATTCCGGAAGCAACAGTATTACCAATGAACCCACCACCAATTCCTGGTTTGGGTAGTACAGGCGGTTTCTCCATGTACATCGTTAATAAGGCCGGTGACAGTCCTGAACAGATGGCACAGGTTGTTAACAACTTCTTGGCGGAAGCTCGACAGAATCCTGTATTCGCCTCCATCTATACAACCTATAGTGACGGCACACCTTCTTACGAATTTACAGTAAATCGTGATAAAGCGGCTCGTGATGGCGTAAGTGTAAGTGATATTTTCACAACATTACAAGGTTTCTACGGCGGTATTCAAGTCAATGACTTTACTGACTATGGTAAGAACTATAAAGTAGTTATTCAGGCGGAACAAGATTATCGTATCTCTCCTGAAATGAATAACAACATCTATGTTGCAAACAGCAGCGGCACTTTGATTCCGGTAGCCTCTTATATTACATCGGTAAGTACTACATCCGTATCGACGATTACACGTTTTAACAACTATCCGGCTGTTAAAATTGGTGGTAACCAAGGCTCCGGATATAGCTCCGGTGACGCGATTACCGCATTGGAAGATGCAGCTAAGAACTTACCTCAGGGCTACACTTATGAATGGGCCGAACAGTCCCGTGAAGAAGTTAAGTCCGGTAGCCAGACTGTATTAATCTTAGGCATGGGTATGGTATTCGTATTCCTCGTACTTGCTGCGTTATACGAATCCTGGAAAGTACCGTTCGCCGTATTGTTCTCCGTTCCATCGGGGATTGTCGGTGCGGCTTCCATTCCTTACTTATTGAATCTTACAGGCAAATATAGCCTTGCAAACGACATTTACCTCCAGATCGGTTTGCTAACACTGGTTGGTTTGGCGGCGAAGAACGCCATCCTGATTATCGAGTACGCGAAGATCCGTGTAGATGAGCGTGGCATGCGCATCGTTGATGCGGCTATTGAAGCGGCTAAGATTCGTCTGCGTCCAATCTTGATGACGTCCTTGGCGTTTATCCTTGGTTGTATTCCATTGGCTATCTCCAGTGGTGCCGGTTCAGCAGCCCGTATCTCCATGGGTATTACAGTAGTAGCAGGTATGACTTCTGCAACTGTATTCGGTATCTTCGTTATTCCGATGCTGTTTATCATGATTGAAAAAATGGGCTTCGGCAAAAAGAAATAATTTAATTGCTGAAAAGTAACCAAATATGATAAATATTAAAAGACCAATGTATTTTATGCATTGGTCTTTTTTTACGTCCTATAAAACGTGTATACATAATGCATTCTTCCATTACCAGTGGGCACTTTATAAAAAATAATTATTAGAAATTTAATTATATTAATGGTTCTTATTATGCTCTGTAAAGCGTGTAGTAGCAAGGGTTTAGAAGAAATCGGCTTAGACTCTTATTGTAAATTCTATATAATCCATTTAATTAAATATTAATAATATGCATATATAGTATGAGCCAAAGGTATATTTATATGCTATAATCAGAATCAAGTAGAATCATTTTAAAGGGAGTCCCATTTTTTTGTTGGTGAGGGAGGTAGTACAATGAATATTGCTATATCTATAGTAGTTATTCTTTGGGTAGGCTTTTTGGTGTTTAAGCGCTATAAAGCTCAAGCCGTACTGTTTCTTGGCGGTATAGTTCTTTTGCTATTGGCTTATTTCCTAGGCTATGGCGAAATTATTCCGGCTAAACAGTCAACAGGTAACTTTATTTTTGATATTTTCGAAAATATCAAGAACTTATTTAGTAGCCGTGCTGCTAAGCTGGGCCTTAATATTATGGCCGTTGGCGGTTTTGCCCGCTACATGGACCATATCGGGGCTTCCAGAGCGCTCGTAACGTTGACAATCAAACCGTTACAGAAACTTAAATCCCCATACATCGTATTGAGCGCATGTTGGGTTTTAGGTATGTTCATCGGTTTAGCGATTAACAGTGCGTCCGGTTTGGCCATGTTATTAATGGTAACCATGTACCCTGTATTGACTGCTTTGGGTGTAAGTAAACTATCCGCTACGGCAGCAATCGCAACGACACTTTGTCTTGACTGGAGTCCTAGTGACACCGGTACAATCTTCGCAGCTGAATTAGCTAACATTGACCCTGTTACATATTGGCATTCCTATCAGGTGCCGGTTGCCCTTTGTGTTATTCCTGTAGTAGCTGTATTGCATTATTTAACTCAAAAATACATGGATAAACGCGATGGTCATGTGGTACAGGCCGTTGAAACTACAGTTAACGAAGATAAGATGACAAATGCGGACTTGAAGAAGGAAGCGCCTCTTATTTACGCGATTCTTCCAATTATTCCGTTGGCTCTTATTTTATCATTCTCCAGCTTATGGATCTCCTGGATTAAAATGAACATTATTGTAGCCATGTTCGTTGGTACTACAGTAGGTATGATTTTCCAATACTTCCGTACATTTGACGGCAAGTTGGCTATGGAAGACTTACAAGTTTACTTTGACGGTATGGGACGCCAGATGGCAAACGTTGTCAGTCTGATCGTAGCCGGTGAAATTTTCGCTAAAGGCTTAATGGCTATTGGTACAATCGATGCTCTTATCGAATGGGCTAAGACTTCCGGATTCGGCGGTATCGGCATTACGCTCGTAATGGTTTCTATCATCGGTGTTTCCGCGATTGTTATGGGCTCCGGTAATGCGCCATTCTTCGCATTTGCCAACTTGGTTCCAAACATTGCCGCACACACAGGCGTATCCACAGTGCTTATGATTTTACCAATGCACTTTATCGCCAGTGCGTTCCGCGCGATTTCTCCAATTACAGCCGTAATCGTAGTAGCATCCGGTATGGCCGGTATCTCTTCGTTTGACCTTGTAAAACGTACAGCCATTCCTATGATCGGCGCCGGTGTTACATTAGTAGTTGCTAACTTCGTATTATTCTTATAAAAATATTGATTCCCTCTAGTTGAGACTACATATTTAAGGACTATTACTTTCGCATTTCTGTGCCGCTTTTGCCAGCGGTGCGGAGAAGCGGAAGTAATAGTCTTTTTTATTGGGAAAAGTTGTTAGCTATAAATGTTGGAAAGAGTTGTTAGCTATGAAGGTTTGGAAAAATGTCTAACTATTAATGGAGTTTCATGTGCTTGGAGATAATTGGGGGTTATATGATTGTAGGGTTTTACGAACATATTACAGAAAAATCCTATAAAGACCTTGATTTTCCATTCAGAAATATATCGATATGTGCTATAATAGATAGACGACAAATGCAAGTTTATTGTATTTTTTTAAGAGGTGAGATCATGAGTAATGATGTAATTTTTGTAACTGGTCATAAAAGTCCTGACACGGACTCTTTTTGTTCTGCTTTAGGTTATGCGAACCTGAAAAATCAGATGAATATTCCTGCAAAAGCAATTTGTGCAGGTCCTGCTAATAAAGAAACCAGCTTTGTGTTGAACTACTTTGGTGTAGAACATCCGCCAATCGTTACCAGCTTTGCTGTTCGTATTAAAGACGTAATGGAAAACGTACCGGCTGTTCCTGCCGATGCTGATTTGAAGACTGTTCTTGCATGGCGCACTGAACACGATATGAATCGCATCCCTGTAGTTGACGGCGATACTTTCGTAGGCGTTATTATGCCTAAACATTTAATCGAAGCCCTCAGCAATGCATGGCTCGAAAATAAAGAAGTAAAAGCTGCTGATATGGTATCCAAAGCAACTTGTCAGTTAATTTCTCCTGATATGAAGTTGAAAGAATTCGACCGCGGTCATGCAGGCACTTTCCCTGTAGTAGAAGGTACTACTTACTATGGCATGGTTCGTGCTAATGCGGAAGCTCCTAAGGACAAACAAAAAGTTATTCTTGTAGACCACAATGAAAAAGTTCAGATCATCGACGACATTGAAGATGCTGAAATTATCGAAAACATTGACCATCATCGTATTGGCGGTTTAACGACTGAAAATCCTATTTTCATTCATTACGAACCGGTAGGATGCTCCTGCACAATTATTGCTAACTTGTACTGGCAATATGGTCAGGAAATTCCTAAGAATATTGCGGGTCTTCTTTTATCCGCTATTATTTCTGATACTGTATTATTCAGATCTCCAACTTGCACGCCTAAAGACAAAGATACTGCTAAGAAATTAGCTGATATTGCCGGCGTTGATTTAGAAGCATATGGTCTTGAAATGCTTAAAGCCGGTGCTGACGTGTCCGACTTCAGCGACGAAAAAATCGTTCGTACAGACATGAAAGAATTCACTGCTAACGGCCAGGTAATCAGTATCGGTCAGCTTTCCACTATGAATGCTGACGATGTATTGACTCGTAAAGCCGCTTTGTTGAAAGCTCTTGAAGAGTTACGTACTGCTAACGGTTATGCCGCTTCTTACATCATGGTAACAGACATTTTGAAAGAAAGCACAAACCTTCTCTTTGCCGGCGATGTAGCGTCTGTAGTGGCTGATGCATTCGGTAAAGAAGTAAAAGCTCAGGAAGTATTCTTACCAAACACATTATCCCGTAAGAAACAAATCGTTCCTCAAATTTTGGGAGCTATGAAATAAGAAATAATTAGGATGCGATGATTTATACATTCGTATTGATTGAAACATGCTAGTTAGTATAGGAAAACAAAAACGTTGCTGCTGGCAACGTTTTTGTTCGTTATAATAAGATGAAATTCGTATGACAGGCTACGATAAAATCGGTTTGTCATATGTAATTAAGATATAAAGATATAAAGAAAGGTAGAGTATGAGTCAAACATTATTGGACGGACTGAATAAAGAACAACAGGAAGCGGTAAGAACCACAGAAGGACCGTTACTCATTGTGGCCGGTGCCGGATCGGGTAAAACAAGAGTGCTTACATACCGCATCGCCTATTTGCTGGAACAGGGAGTAAGTCCTTACGAAATTCTGGCCATTACTTTCACCAATAAAGCGGCGAAGGAAATGAAAAGCCGTGTAGAGGATATTGTAGGCTCCTTGGCAGACCGCATCTGGTTAAGCACATTTCACTCCTTCTGCGCCAAGTTTTTACGGTTTGAGCTGGACAACTTCTTAGGTTACAGCAAAAACTTTACCATATATGATACAGGAGACTCTCAAGTTGTTATCAAAGCAGCGTTAAAAGCGTTAAATCTGGATGACAAATACTATCCGGTAGGAGCTATGATGAGTCAGATTTCTGATGCGAAGAACCGTTTGCTCTTCGCTCGCGATTATCGCTTGGAAGCACGTGATTTTTACAGTCAGAAAGTGGCTGACGTTTATGAATACTACGAACGGGAACTGCGCAAGAATAATGCACTCGACTTTGACGACTTATTAGTTGTAGCGGTTAAGCTTTTACAGACTCGCGAAGATATTTTAGAAAAATACAGCCATCGTTTCCGCTATATTATGATTGACGAATACCAGGATACGAACCATGCGCAGTACACGCTGGCTCATTTATTGGCTTCTAAATGGGGCAATATTTGTGTAGTTGGTGATGCGGATCAGAGTATTTACGCATGGCGCGGTGCGGATATTCAGAATATTTTAGACTTTGAAAAAGACTATCCGAACTGTAAAACAATCAAGTTGGAGCAGAACTATCGCTCCACAAAGACAATTCTTGAAGCAGCCAATGCGGTTATTGAAAATAACGAAGGCCGTCCGGAAAAGAATTTGTGGACTGAAAAAGACTTGGGCGCCAAGATTCGTCATTTTACAGCTCAGTCTGAGCAGGAAGAAGCGGCTTTTATCAGCCAGACCATAGCGAAAAACCATGAAACACATGATGTGCCGTATGGAGATATGGCGATTTTATATCGTACCAACGCGCAATCCCGTGCGCTCGAAGAAGGACTCATTAAGCGCGGCATTCCGTACACCATGGTTGGAGGCACCAAATTCTATGACCGCAAGGAAATAAAGGACGTATTGGCCTATTTAAAAGTTATTTTTAACCCTTTTGACGACTTAAGCTTAATCCGTATTATTAATGTGCCGAAGCGCAGTATTGGTGCCACAACAGTAAGCAAACTGCAGGAATTCGCCAGAGAAACAGGGAACTCCTTGTTCATGACTTTGACCATTTTAAATCAGATTCCAACTATCAAGGGCAAGACTCGTCAAAAGCTGGAAGAGTTCAGTATTTTAATCTTTACCCTTGTTTCTAAAATGGAAGACCTCACCGTATTGCAGATTTTGGAAGAAATCTTGGAACAGACGGGCTATCTGAAAGAATTGGAAGACAGCACAGATCCACAGGATGAAGCACGCGTAGAAAATATCGGTGAATTGCTGTCCGTGGCCAAAGTATTCCTGGATGAAAATCCGAACGGCACCGTTCAAGACTTTTTAGAACAGGTGGCTCTGGTAAATGATGTGGATACATATGAACAGGCGGACTCCAAAGTAACGCTCATGACATTGCACTCTGCCAAAGGTCTGGAATTCCCGATTGTATTCCTGGCAGGTCTTGAAGAGGGCTTATTCCCTCATAGCCGCACCTTGATGAACCCGGCGGAAATCGAGGAAGAACGCCGCCTGTGCTACGTAGGGATTACCCGTGCGGAAAAAGAGTTGTATCTTCTAAATGCGACTACACGTACTGTATTCGGTCGTACGAACGGCTATTTACCGTCCCGCTTCTTAAAAGAAATTCCAAGTGAATATGTGGAAGAGTTGCGCGCTAAACGTCGCATAAATGATGAAACAGCCCGTCATGTGCCGCATCATATGTCTGTAGCGTCCCGTCCGGTAACGAAGCCGGTGGTGCGCAATCCGGTCGTTGGGGACTGGAAAGTGGGCGATACAGCGGTTCATGGTAAATGGGGCAACGGTACTGTTATTGAAGTGCAGGGCAGCGGCTCCGGCATGAAGTTGAAGATTAATTTCCCGACCCAAGGGGTGCGTATTATAATGGCTCAATTTGCACCGATTAAACGATTGGAGAATTAAGATGACCGTATTCATGGATTTAAGAGATAAAGTAACTACTGCAAAAACTGATGCGGAGAAAGCACAGGCTTTGCAGCAACTGTTGGCATACAGCGCTTACTTGTATTATGTAAAGGACGCGCCACTCATGGAAGATAATGAGTATGACCATTTGTATCGCCAGCTGGTAGATTTGGAAACAGCCCATCCGGAACTTATTACCCCTTCGTCACCGACGCAGCGTGTGGGGGCTAAGTTGTCCGGCGACTTCCCGAAGGTTGTTCATGGACGTCCTATGCTCAGCTTGAGCAATGTGTTCAGCCCTGAAGAAGTGCGCGCTTTCGGTGAACGTGTAGCTCGTGATTTAGGGCACACACCGGATTATGTGGTGGAACTTAAAATCGACGGCTTAGCGGTGAACATTCACTATGAAAACGGCCTCCTTGTGCGTGCCGTAACGCGCGGCGACGGCCGTGTAGGTGAAGATGTGACGGCTAATGTGCGAACCATTCAGTCCGTACCGCTTTTCATTGAAAATGCGCCGCCATATATTGAAATTCGCGGTGAAGCGTATATGCCTCACAAAGAGTTTGCCCGTATTAACGAAGAACGCGAAGCGGCCGGTTTACCGACCTTCGTAAACCCTCGTAATGCGGCAGCCGGTTCTCTTCGTCAATTGGATCCGGCCGTAACAGCGAGCCGTAACTTGGATTTCTTCGCGTACGCCATCGGTATGGTGGACGGTGCAGATATTCACACACAGGAAGAACTTTTAAAAGCGCTGGAATCGTACCATTTCCATGTAAATCCTCATTATCGCCTTTATCACTCCATCGATGATGTGGTGGCACGCATTGCCTATTGGGATGAAGAGCGTCACAACTTGCCGTACGATACAGACGGCATGGTTATCAAAGTAAACAGCTTTGACGACCAGGAACAGCTGGGTGCTACCGTAAAAGATCCACGTTGGGCTACAGCGTACAAATACGCGCCGGAAGAAGTGGAAACCGTGGTGAAGGACATTACTATCAATGTGGGACGTACCGGTGTCTTAACGCCTACAGCGGAACTGGAACCGGTATTCGTATCCGGTACGAATGTGGCACGTGCCACACTTCATAACGAAGACTTTATTACGGAAAAAGACATTCGCATCGGCGATCATGTAATGATTCACAAGGCGGCGGAAATCATTCCGGAAGTTATCCGCGTGTTGCCGGAAAAACGAACCGGGTCTGAAGTGGCATTTACAATGCCTGCTCATTGCCCTGTTTGTGATTTTCCAACAGAACGCCGCGAAGGCGAAGTGGCCGTACGCTGCACGAATGAACATTGTCCGGCCATTGAAAAAGAAAAAATCATTCACTTTGCCTCCCGTGATGCCATGAATATTGAAGGTTTGGGACCTAGCATTGTGGAAAGTTTGATTCGCTATAAATTGATTAGTACAGTGGCCGATTTATATAAATTGACAGAAGAACAGCTGGTTACTATGGAGCGCATGGGTAAAAAATCGGCGCAAAACCTGGTAAAAGCGATTAATGATTCTAAAACGCGCGGCTTGGGTCGTTTGCTTTTCGGCCTCGGTATTCGCTTAATCGGCGCCAAAGCGGGACAGACTATTGCACAACAATTCCCGTCCATGACCGTGCTTATGAATACAACTATTGAAGAATTTACGGCCGTTCCTGAAATCGGACCTACTATGGCGGCCAGTCTTGCACAGTATTTCCGAGATGAGCACAATGCGGCACTGATTGAAGAACTTCGTCAATTGGGCGTTTCCATGGAAGAAGTGATTGAAGAGCCGCAAGGTGATGAACTGGCCGGGGAAACCATTGTTTTGACCGGTACTCTCCATCAGATGGGCCGTAAGGAAGCGGGCGAATTATTGGCGAAACATGGCGCCAAGATTACCGGATCCGTAAGCAAGAAAACCACGATGGTTATTGCCGGCGAAGAAGCAGGCAGCAAACTTACCAAGGCGGAATCCTTGGGCATCCGTATAATAAACGAAGAGGAGTTTTTAGAACTCATTAAGGATTGGCAATAAAGTTAAAGTGTTACGAAATGCTTGAAAAAAAGTTATAACATGTCGTGTCTGACCGCGGTTAATATGGCAATGTAACAGGCGTTTTGGTATAATGATAGAATGGAAAGGATGTGTACGGATGAAAATTAGTCGCGATGAAATAAAAAATATTGCGCTTTTGTCACGTCTCAGCGTAGATGAAGCACATATGGAACAAGTTGAAAAAGCATTGAATGATGTACTTTCTTATGTAGAAGAACTGGAAGAGTTAGACCTCGATGGGGTACAACCAATGGCGCATGCAGTGCCATTGCAGAATGTATTCCGTGAAGACGTGGTAAAACCTTCGTTAGATCACAAATTAGCTCTGCAAAACGCACCGGAAGAAAATGATGGCTACTTTACAGTACCGCGCGTAGTGCAGGAATAGGAGGAAGTACAGTGACCATTCATGAATTACATAAAAAATTAACGGCGAAAGAATTGTCCGCCGTAGAACTTACGAAGGCGATTATTGCACATAAGGAAAAAACGGAACCTATCGTGCACGCTTATTTGTCCGACTCTCATGAGGACGCATTGAAAGTGGCTGCCGCTGTTGATGCTAAAATTGCCGCAGGTGAAGCGATTTCCCCATTGGCAGGTATCCCTGGCGCCATTAAAGATAATATTTGTATCGAAGGTCAGAAAGCGACCTGTGCGTCTAAAATTTTGGAAAACTTTGTACCTCCATACAATGCGACCATTGTAGAACAGTTGAAAGCATTGGATTATGTTGGTTTAGGTAAATTGAACATGGACGAATTCGCCATGGGCAGTTCCACAGAAAACTCCGCATTTGCAAAAACTACAAATCCATGGAATGCAGAGTATGTACCGGGCGGTTCTTCCGGCGGTGCCGCTGCAGCCGTTGCCGCAGGCAGTGCTATTTGGTCCTTAGGTTCCGATACAGGCGGATCTATTCGTCAACCTGGTTCTTACTGCGGTGTAGTTGGTTTAAAACCGACTTACGGCAATGTATCCCGCTATGGCTTGATTGCGTACGCATCCTCTTTGGACCAGATCGGACCTTTGACTCGCGACGTAACCGACGCAGCGATTGTACTTAACGCTATTTCCGGCCACGATCCTAAAGACTCCACATCCATTCCGGGTGAACGCCCTGATTACACCAAAGCATTGGTAAACGATGTGAAAGGTCTTAAAATCGGTATGCCGAAAGAATACTTCGGTGAAGGTATTAACAGCGAAGTGCGCGAAGCGATTGAAAAAGCGGCTAAAACTTATGAAGAGTTAGGCGCTGAAATCGTTGAAGTAAGCCTGCCTACTTCTAAATACGCTTTATCCGCATACTATATTATCGCTTTGGCAGAAGCCAGCACGAACTTGGCCCGTTATGACGGTGTAAGCTATGGCCTTCGTGTGCCTGCCGATAACTTGGTGGAAATGTCCACTAAAACAAGAACTGAAGGTTTCGGCTTGGAAGTACAGCGCCGTATCCTCTTAGGTACTTATGTACTCAGCTCCGGTTACTATGACGCTTACTATTTGAAAGCCTTAAAAGCTCGTCGTTTAGTTAAAAACGAATTTGATGCTGCCTTCGAAAAAGTTGACGTTCTCTTAACACCAACGGCGCCTAACACTGCGTTCAAATTTGGTGAAAAAGTAAATGATCCATTGTCCATGTACATGGAAGATATTTGTACTACACCTGTTAACTTGGCAGGTATTCCGGGTATTTCCGTACCGGCCGGTTTTGCAAGTAATGGTATGCCTATCGGCATGCAATTGTTAGCTCCTGCTATGGGAGAAGAAGTCTTGTTACGGGCTGCTTATGCCTTTGAACAGGCTCGTCCTGAATGTACCAAAGTAGCATCCATCGGGGAGGTAACACTATGAAATACGAAACAGTCGTAGGACTTGAAGTCCATACAGAACTGAAAACTAAATCAAAAATTTTCTGCTCCTGTACTACTGAATTCGGGGGCGCACAAAATACCCATGTATGTCCTGTTTGCTTAGGTTTGCCGGGTGTACTGCCTGTACTTAACAAAAAAGTAGTGGAATATGCCATTCGCGTAGGTCTTGCGTTGAACTGTGAAATTTTACATTTCAATAAATTCGACCGTAAAAACTATTACTATCCGGATCTTCCTAAAAACTGGCAGACATCTCAATATGATTTGCCAATTTGCTTGAACGGTTATTTGGATATTGAAGTAAATGGTGAAACTCGCCGCATCCGCATTACCCGTATTCACATGGAAGAAGACGCCGGTAAATTGGTGCACAGCGGTTCCACTATCAGTAATTCCGACTCCTCCAACGTAGACTACAACCGTACAGGCGTACCTTTGTTGGAAATCGTATCGGAACCGGATATTCGCTCCGGTGAAGAAGCGCGTGCGTATGTGGAAAAACTTCGTTCCATCATTAAATACCTCGACGTATCCGACGTTCGTATGGAAGAAGGCAGCCTTCGTTGTGATGCCAACATTTCCGTACGTTTAATGGGCGACGAAAAATTGGGCACGAAAACTGAGATCAAAAACATGAACTCTTTGACAGCTCTTCAAAAAGGTATCGAATACGAAGCAGTTCGCCAGGCTGAAACTCTTGAAGATGGCGGTACTGTTGTTCAGGAAACTCGTACTTGGGATGACAGCAAAGGCGTTACTCTTTCCATGCGTAAGAAAGAAAAAGAAAACGACTATCGCTATTTCCCTGAACCTGATTTGGTGCCAATCGTTATTACGGATGAACAAATCGAAGAAGCGCGCAAAAACTTGCCTGAACTTCCTGATGCAAAACAGGAACGCTTCCAGAACGAATACAACTTGTCTCATGAAGACAGCCGTATTTTAACAGCAGCTCGCGAAACAGCGGACTATCTTGATGCGGTTGTTAAAGCCGGTGCAGACGCTAAAACAGCGGCTAACTGGATGCTTGGCGACATGGCTAAACTCATTAACGACGCAAATATTACATTTGCCGATGCAACAATTAAACCTGAACAATTGGCCGGTATGATTGCTCTTATCGAAAAGGGCACTATTTCCGGTAAAATTGCGAAGAAAGTTATCGTTTCCATGTGGGAAACCGGTAAAGACGCATCGACTATCGTAGAAGAACAAGGCTTGGTACAGATTACTGATACCGGTGCTATTGAAGAAATTGTAAAACAAGTTATTGCAGATAACCCTAAATCTGTAGAAGACTTCAAGAGCGGTAAAGGCAAAGCAATCGGCTTCTTAGTTGGTCAAGTTATGAAACAAAGTAAAGGCCGTGCAAACCCTGGCGTAGTTAATGAATTGCTCCAGAAATACCTGAACGCATAAAAGTAACATTGTAAGCTTTAGGACTTGCTTTCGCCGATTTTTAGTTTTAAGACACAGGAGATTGCTATGGAAGAAAAACAATCTTATGCTACGAAACGTACAAGTGTGTTAACAGAAGAAGAACGCCGTGCTTTTGACGGAGTCACTATTGATGAAGACGGTAGAGAACAGTCTGAAGAAGACATTCGCCGTGAAAATCGCGCGCAGACTAATGGATCCTATGATGGCTATAGTCGCGACGAATATACACAGCAGGCGATTCCGGGCATAAAAATATTTACCCTCAGCTCCATCGGCTGGAAGGGGAAACTACTTATTGTTGCCGTGTCGGTAATTCTTCTTACAATACTATTTTTCTTTGGTAGTTTGTTTTTAATTGGATTTTTGGTGTTGGCAATAGGCGTTGGTATAGTGGCGCTCTTGCGAAAACTTTTTTAAGCTTATTCTAGACTTCCTCAGCGCAAGTCGCTAGCCCCATGCATGAAAGGGCTAGCACGTATGGCGCTCTTGCGAAATCTTTTTAGAATTAATAAGACTTTCTCAGCGCAAGTCGCTAGCCCCATGCATGAAAGGGCTAGCACAAATGGCGCTTTTGTGAAATCTTTTTAGTAGTGGTGAGACTTCTTCATTTCAAGTCGCTATCCCCGTGCATGCACGAAAGGGCTAGCTCCTCTGAAATGAAGGAGTCTCTTTGTACATACAAATTAAATTTCGGGAAGCGCCATTATACGTGCTGGCAACGCTTTTTAGCATTGAGGCGTAGAAGGGCAATTTGTTTGCACAGAGGAAGTCTTTTCGTAGATAAAAGCGTTCTGCGAGGAGCGCCATTATGCGTGGCTAGAGAGTTTTTTGTGATGGAGGCTAGCGCTTTCGGAATGAAGAAGTCTTTTTGCACATAAAAGTGTTCCGCAAGGGGCGCCACTATGAGTGGTGGGAAGTGTCTGACATAGAGGCTTGGGATGATAGTGTGTTTTGAGTGTGTAGGTGTTTCGTTTTAAAGTGTAAGTCCGTAAGGATGCAGCACATATGGGAGGTTTTGGATTTTGAAGGAGGGCTGGTTGTATGGTGTTGAATGAGAAGCCTATTGTGGCTTTGATGTATGATTTTGATAAGACGTTGTGTACGAAGGATATGCAGGAGTATGGTTTTATTCCTGAGTTGGGGGTTACGCCGAGTGAGTTTTGGCGCGAGGCTAACGGGTTAACGGATAGCGAGGGTATGGACGGTATTTTGGCGTACATGTTTATGATGGTCAAAATGAGCCGTCAGAAGGAAGTTAAGATTACGCGCGATACGTTGAAGAAGTTGGGAGAAGGTATTAAGTTCTTCCCGGGGGTGAAGAGCTGGTTTGAACGTATTAGTGCCTATGGTGAAACGCAGGGTGTGAAGGTGGAGCATTATATTGTTTCATCCGGTGTAAAAGAAATTATTGACGGCAGTGAAATTGCGCAGTATTTTAAGAAGATTTATGCCTGTGAGTTTAAGTACGACTACAACGGGCTTATTGAATGGCCGAAGGTAGCTGTAAATTATACCGCCAAAACGCAATTCTTATTCCGAATTAATAAGGGTGTATTGGATATTACGACAAACAGCGACAAAGAGCTCAATCAATATACGCCGGAAGTGGAACGACGCGTGCCTTTCAGCAATATGATTTACATTGGCGACGGATTGACTGACGTACCTTGTATGAAATTGGTTAAGGTAAATGGAGGCCAAGCGATTGCCGTATATAATCCGGATCAGGAAAATGGTATTAAAAATGCGGCGAATCTGATTAAAGATAATCGTGTTAATTTCATTGTCCCGGCCGATTACGAAGCGAACAGCCGTTTAGATAACATTGTCAAAACAATTATTAACAAAGTAAAGGCTGTGGAAACATTGCAGCGTATGTAAGCATTCTGTGATAATCTTGTTGTAAGTTGTAAGTTGTAAGTTGTAAGTTGTAAGTTGTAAGTTGTAAGTTGTAAGTTGTAAGTTGTAAGTTGTAA
>NZ_JAGZMO010000002.1 GCF_018364065.1 Veillonella sp. | reverse complement strand
TTTATTTGGTTGGTTTCAACTTAGTGAAACCCGCACTCTGGCATATGTTCATTTCGTTAGAAATGATTACCTTACATTGTTCAGTTTTCAAAGATCTGATGTCGTTCAAGTTGTTTATCAACTTGTGACAGCTTAATTATTATAGCGCTTTCAACTTTCATTGTCAAGCACTTTTTTGTTCTTTTTTATTTTTAAAACTGATCGGCAGTTTTAAAAATAAACCGTTAAAAGTTACAACTATATATAAATGCATATATAGCCGCTGTTCAACAACGCTTTGTTGTTATGTCCTTTCAGCGGGAACGTTATATATCTTACCTTTTTTAGAGACTCACGTCAAGCCCTTTTTTAAAATATTTTGCAGTCTTTTACATCGTTATTTTTATCCTCTCACAGTGGATATAAAATAAAAGCCGAAGAAGATATTTCCTCTCCGGCTTTGTTTATTATATATAGCTGCTCCCTTTATAATATATAACTATTTAAAGTAGCCAACTATTACTGTGTATCTTCTACTGACATTATCCCGCTATAAATTCACACCCTGTTTTAATTGGGAAGTTATCATAAGTTACCCAGTCACTGGAGCTGCCTACATACAGCGCAGCATCGATGCCCACTTCATACATGGCAAGCATAGTAAGGCAGGCAGTGATACCGGAACCGCAATACGCAACAATAGGTTTCTTTGTGGTGAATAAATCCTTGAACATTTCTTTTAATTCTTCTACCAGTTTAACTCCATCTGCTGTATAGCAATTTTCCCAGAAGTAGTTAACGGCTCCCGGAATATGACCGGTCATGCCGTCAAATGTATCTATTACGCTTCCTTCGTAACGAGCACCGGCACGCGCATCAATAATAACATGATCACCCGCTTCACTGGCAGCCAATACTTCTGCACGACCCATAAACATATGAGGCTGTAAACGGTAATCCAAGAAACTTGCTTTTTCAGGTAATACAGTCGGCTCTGTTGTAATTGGATGACCTTCTTTTACCCAACGTTCAATGCCACCGTTTAACACTTGAATATTTTCCAGTCCAATATAGCGGAGCATCCACCAAAGACGGCCGGCCAAAAAAATCCAGCTGTCGCAAATAACGATGTGACTTTCTTTTGTAATGCCGAAGCTTTCCAGCTTTTTAGCAAAAACAGCCATATCCGGTAATGGATGACGACCACCGTGTTCAGCTACCGGGCCGGATAAGTCACCATCTAAGCTCATAACAAAAGCGCCTTCAATATGGCCTTTTGCATACGCTTCCGGGCCACGCACATCTAAAATAACTGTATTTTGCTGTTTCGCTGCCAATTCGTCCGGTGTAATAAAATGCTTCATAATTGTCCCTCCCTATATATTATTAATACTATAATATTATTCATATCTATAATGCTATTGTAACAGCATGTTTATACTATCTTCAATTATTTCTTTATGTTATAATTAAATCAAACAAATGTTTTATGTTATTGAAAGAAATAAAGCGCTTTTATAGGAGGTTTATATGTTTTTCTTTTTTTTGATGGATTGCATCCTCAAGGAGATGTAATTATTTATCAATCAAGTAGTTCTAACATTACTACAAACGTGCTTTTTAAAGATGATACATTTTGGATGCCTCAAAAAGATATTGCCCAATTATTTGGTGTTGATAGATCAGTGATAACAAAACACCTGAAAAATATATTCGATAGCCAAGAACTAGAAGAAAATTCAGTATGTGCAAAATTTGCACATACTGCCGAAGATGGAAAAACTTATCAAGTTTTATTCTACAACCTTGATGCCATTATTGCTGTTGGTTATCGAGTTAATAGCAAGGAAGCTACCCAATTCCGTATATGGGCTACAAATATGTTAAAAGAATATATTGTCAAAGGATTCGCACTTAACGATGAGCTATTAAAAAATAGCCGCCCATTCGGCAAAGACTATTTTGACGAACTATTAGAACGTATCAGGGAAATTCGAGCTTCTGAAAGACGCTTTTATCAAAAAATTACTGATATCTTTGCGCAATGTAGCTTTGACTATAATAAAGATAGTCAGGAGGCTCAACTATTTTATGCTTCCGTCCAAAACAAGCTTCACTGGGCCATTACCAAACATACAGCTACTGAAATTATTTATAATCGTGCTGACCACCAAAAGCCGCATATGGGACTAACTAGTTGGAGAAATGCCCCAAACGGAAAAATCCTCCAAAGCGATGTTATTACTGCAAAAAATTGTCAATAATAACGAATGGTCATATACAAATAAAAAACCCGGCAACCTTTCGGTTACCGGGAATCATTCACTTCATATAAAACTATAAAGTCTTATTCTGCTGTAAATGGTAACAATGCAATTGCACGAGCGCGTTTGATTGCTAATGTCAATTTACGCTGATGTTTTGCACAAGTACCGGAAATACGGCGTGGAAGAATTTTGCCGCGTTCAGTCGTGAAACGACGAAGTTTAGCAATATCTTTATAGTCGATTTGATCTACATGATCAACGCAGAAGTTACATACTTTTCTTCTAGGCTTTCTGCCTCTATCTCTTCTCATTGTGAATCCTCCTTTTCGAATTAGTAGGAGTCCTAAACATTAGAACGGAATGTTTTCTTCATTTCCGCCACCAAAGTTGTCAAAATTAGAAGACTCTCCGCCGAAGCTTTCAACGTTTTGAGTATCTAATGCTTGGCCAACGAAGTTGGCTACTACTTCAGTAACATATCGTTTTTGCCCGTCTGCAGTTTCGTACGAACGAGTATTTATACGACCTTCTACAAAGCAACGGCTACCTTTACGAAGGCTGCCTGCCGCTTCCCCGAGTTTACCCCAGGCTACACAGTTAACAAAAGCGGTTTGTTCTTTTGTTTCATTGGTACTTCTGTCAATATAAGTATTTGTTGCAGCTACAGTGAAAGACGCTACCGGTCTGCCTGTAGATGTATAACGAACTTCAGGGTCACGAACTAAATTACCTAAGATTTGTACTGAATTCATAGTTAAACCTCCTGGGTTTACTTGCCGTGTTTAACAATTAGGTGTTTAAGGACTTCATCGTTGATTTTCAATACACGATCGATTTCTTTGATTTCAGCAGGAGCTGCTTCAAAGTTGATCAATACGTAGAAACCGTCAGTGAATTTTTTCACTGCGTAAGCAAGACGACGCTTGCCCCAACGATCTACCTTTTCTACTGTGCCGCCTACACGTGCAATTAAAGCCTCAATTTTTTCAATTACAGCGTTAGTTGCTTCTTCTTCGGCTGGTTTCACAATCACCATGACTTCGTATTTGTTCATACAAAATCACCTCCTCTTTTGGACATATGCCCCTATCTTCCATAGGGGTAGGAAGCGCTTACCATCAATAAGCTTTACTATTATATCTTATAGTCAGGCAGATTGCAAGCAATTTTACTTCAAAAACATGTAAATTTTTGCGCATTGCATAGTCATTTCCCCGATTTTTTACCCCATTCCCTTATATTCTGCTTCCCTGGCGGTATATTACATATTCGCCCTCTTATATTATATATACTTTTTGTTTACATTTCTCTTCTATACTTCTATATAATCTCCATATCTATGTGACCTTCATATGGTCTATTCCATTTCCTTATATTTACTTTTCTAAAATTCTATAGAAAATTGTCTGTACATCATCATGAGGACGTTGTATACTTGAATAAATATTATATGAGAGAGTCTTTCAAGATAATCTTTCAAGTTAGACGTTTAATATAAAGTCTAATCTAACGTCTAATCTAACGTATTTGTAATACAAGCCCTATTAAATAGATAATATTGCACTTGTTATTTACAGGAGGATTAATTATGAGCAAAATCAGAATTGGTATCGTAGGCTACGGCAACCTTGGCCGCGGTGTGGAAGCGTCCGTTCAATTACAACCGGACATGGAACTTGTTGGTGTATTTTCCCGTCGTTCCGGCTTACAAACAGTAAGTGGTGTACCTAGTCACACAATGGATGAATTGGAAAGCTTCAAAGGTAAAATCGACGTTATGGTTCTTTGCGGCGGTTCCGCGACAGACCTTATCGAACAAACACCAATGGTGGCTAAACATTTTACAGTAATCGACAGCTTCGATACACATGCGCGCATTCCTGAACATTTTGACAATGTAAATAAAGCTGCTAAAGAAGGTGGCAATGCAGCATTGATCTCCTGCGGTTGGGATCCAGGTATGTTCTCCTTACAACGTGTATTCGCTGAAAGCATTTTACCACAAGGCAAATCCTACACATTCTGGGGTCGCGGCGTAAGCCAAGGTCACTCCGATGCAATTCGCCGTATCGATGGCGTACTTGACGCTCGTCAATACACTGTACCTCGCGAAGAATACTTAAACGAAATTCGCCAAGGCGGTACTCCTGAAGTAACTGCACAAAGCGGTCATATTCGCGAATGCTATGTTGTTGCCGCAGAAGGCGCTGACAAAGCTAAGATTGAAAACGAAATCAAAACTATGGAAAACTACTTCGTAGGTTATGAAACAATCGTAAACTTCATTTCCCAGGAAGAATTGGATAAAAACCACAAAGGCATTCCTCATGGCGGCTTCGTACTTCGCAGCGGCGAAAGCACTACCGGTACTCGCCACGTAGTGGAATACTCCTTGAAATTGGACAGCAACCCTGAATTTACCGGTTCTGTATTAACTGCCTATGCACGCGGCATTTTCCGTTTAGGCCAACATGGTGGCACCGGTGCATTCACAGTGTTCGACATTCCTCCGGCTTGGATTTCTTCCCACAGCGCTGAAGAATTGAGAGCTCATTCTCTATAAGAAGCTTATTTCTATAAGAGTCTTACTAATACCATATAATATATTAAAAGCTATGCCTTACAACGAGGCATAGCTTTTTTATTACAATTAACAATTAACTATTAAAAACTGTAACCACTTATCTTTATCCTTACTAATCACTGTCACTATATTTGTCTATCCTTATTAATTACCGTAACTATACGTATCTATCGTTAATAATCACTGCAACTATCCATTTCTTTCTTTTTGGGTACTATAGCACTTTAAAGTGCATTCTTCCTTAAAAACATCATTTAGCCTATAATGAACTCATCAGCTGATAAGAATAATTTTCAATACAACAATTCATTAATAGAATTACAAATAGAGTCACGCGATTCATCAATGTGAACATCGTTATGAGACTAAATACATATAAAGACTATGATACAATATAAGGAGATAAACTATGTTACATGAAATTAATTGGCCACACGAATATTTACCGGGTACAACCGACAATTTTGCTTCCAATGAAGTGATTATCCAAGGTGTTACAGCTGCAGAAGCTTTTGAAAATTTAATCGATACAGCCATTTGGCCTACCTATTATAAAAATGTGGCCGATGTAGAATTTGATAACACTAAAGGCACGAAGCTCGCTGAAAATACCCGTTTTCGTTTCAAAACATTCGGCTTTCCTATCGAAGCTGAAATTACCGAATTTGAAGCTCCATCCGGAGATCAACCGGGCCGCTTAGCTTGGCATGGTTGGGCTGAAGGTGACGAAGAACATCGCCTCGATGTTATCCACGCTTGGCTTATTGAAGATTTATCTGAAAACCGCGTGCGCATTCTCACACAGGAATCTCAAATCGGCAAACCGGCCGTTGCGTTACACGAAGATCCAACTGACCCGATGAATATCGGCCATCAGGATTGGCTCCGCGGCTTAGCGGCTACGTTATTAAAAGCCAAAGCCGGCAAATAAGAATTTATTATTTAGGAAGGGATTATTAATGGCTACAAAAAATTCTATGTTCCAATGCCCTGTTGAAGCGGCTCTCAGCCTGCTGGGCGGTAAATATAAATGCATTATCTTGTGGCATTTATTGGAACGCACTCATCGCTACAGTGAATTGCAACGCGTCATTCCTCAGGCTACGCCTAAAATGTTAACTCAACAATTGCGAGAATTAGAAGAAACAGGTGTGATTCAGCGAAAAGTGTATCCTGTAGTCCCTCCTAAAACAGAATATAGTTTGACTGAATTCGGCCTAACATTGGCTCCCATTATTGAAGCTATGTGCGATTGGGGAAAAACCTATATGTGGGACCGCATTTTACCAAAAGAAACGTCCTGTAATTAATACAGGAAAAAAGTAAGTAAACGATCCCCCAGCATCAATAAAAAACTATTAAAAACTTATTTCAATAATAACTCCTAAAATCCAAAGAGCAGCTTGAAGATATATTTTCTTCAAGCTGTTTTTTTTATTATTTTTAAATTAACAATTAACTATTTCATATTGTTGTAAAATACGCTTGCTTTTTATTTAAACAGTGTTTAAAATGAAGTTGTAAGTTAAACACTGTTTAAATTTTATTATTAATCTGTATAAGTACGTTGCAATACATAGGAGAATATATTATGGCCGAATCAACTAAGGATAAAATCATCAATACAACCTATCGTTTAATGCTTGATAACGACGATATTAGCAGTATAACAGTGCGCATGATTGCTGCCGAAGCCGACGTCAATGTGGCACTCGTCAATTACCATTTTAAAAACAAGGATAATCTGTTCAATGAAGTAATCAATCAGATCCTCATGCGCGCTAAAGAGTTTTTTACACTCTTAGATGACGAAAGCAAACCGACCAGACAGCGCCTATTCGACTTTTTAATTCAATACCAACAACATTTGGCAAAGCATAAAAAATTTATTTACTATCTCTTTTCATCTAAACAGACTTACCCGACGCAGATGTCCTATATTAAATTCTTACGGGCTCAAGGCGTTGTCAAAATAATGAGGCATATTATGCTGCTCATAAAAGAACAACAACCGAACGCATCGGAGGAAACGATACGCCATATGACTCGATTTACGTTCAGTCATCTAATTTCCATGTTAGTCTTTCCAACGATTTACAGCGCCTCTATCAATGAAGCCGTTAAGACAATGAACGATATCTTCATTTCACCGGAGGAAACCAAAGCATCACTACAATTCTTTTTTGATACCTATTTCCCGGAACACTAAGTAGAATCATATACCTTAAAAGGAGTCTTTTATGAAAAAGAAATACATTCCCATCGGCCTGCTCCTGATTCTTTTAATCGGCATCGCCATCTACTATTTCTATCCAAAAACGACCACCGGTAAAGTAAATACAGTCGGCACCATTGAAGTACATCAATACGATATTACACCGCGCAGCAGCGGTTATATTGAAGGACTGGACGTCGATTTAGGCAGCCGCATCACTGCCGGTGAAACACTGTTCACCTTATCGGAGCCGACCACCAACACAGCACTTGATGCCGCCAAAGCATCCCTGGCTCAAGGGGCCGCCAACTTAGCGGATTTACAGGCCGGTGCGCGCGAAGACCAAATCAAAGCCTACAAAGCCTTGGTTGACTCCGCTACTGTTTCCCGTGACCAGGCGCAAAAGGAACTGAGTCGCTACAATGCTCTATATGCGGAAGACGCTGTATCAGCTCAATTACGCGATCAAAAACAACAAGCCTATGATGTAGCGCAACAGAACCTTGCTAAAGCCACAGCCGATTATCAGGAATTACTGCAAGGCACACGCATTCAGCAAATTGCCGCCGCCCAGGCACAGGTAGATGCGTTGAATGCTAATGTGGCATCCGCCCAAAGCAAGGTGGAAGATTTAATTATGAAAAGCCCTGTTAACGGCCTCGTTTTAACAAAAAACTACAATAAAGGCGAATATGTTAAAGCCGGCGCTCCTGTGTTGACCATCGCGGATATGCAGGATGCATGGGTTCATATTTATGTATCCACCGAACAACTGGCACTTATTAAAGTAGGCGACAAAGCGCAAATTAAAGTAGACGGTTTGCCTGACCAAATCTTTGAGGGCTACATTGAACGCATTAGCCCTGAAGCGGAGTATACACCGCGTCAAAGCATCACCAAAACGGAACGCCATAACTTAGTATACAAAGTTCGCATCAAAGTAAATAACGGTCAAGAAATTCTGAAACCGGGTATGCCTGTGGATGTGGTGATTCTATGATTACCATTCAAAATCTCCACAAACATTACGGCCAGGTGCAAGCTCTGAACGGCATTAACCTGACCATTCCGGACGGCGAAATGTTCGGCCTGGTCGGTGCCGACGGTGCCGGCAAATCATCGCTCCTACGCATACTATGCGGCCTCATCACCCCTAGTGAAGGGGCTGTCTCCATTAACGGTGCCTCACCACTCGATATAAAACATACCATCGGCTACGTATCACAACTCTTTGCTTTATATCCCAATCTGAGTGTGTACGAAAACCTCGAGCTATACGGCCGTTTATACGGTCTCACCAATGAAGAGCTGTACAATAAATGTGATACGCTCGCCGAATATGTAGGACTTGGCAATTTTAAAGAGCGCATGGCCAATGATTTATCCGGCGGTATGAAACAGAAGCTCGCCTTAGCCGTAGCTCTCTTAAATACACCGAAGTTACTTATCTTGGACGAACCTTCAACCGGTGTTGACCCCTTATCACGCCGCGAGCTATGGACTTTAATAAAAAAAATCAACCAAAACGGCACCACGGTGGTAGTCGCCACTCCATTCATGGATGAAGCCGACTATTGTACGCAAATCGCCTTTTTTGAAGCCGGTCAAATATTAGCCCTCGGCACGCCGCAGGAATTACGAGATCAAACGGAGGTGAGTTCAAATCAAACATTGGACGAGGTATATATTCGCCTCGTTAATAAAAATAACGAACTTACCGCCAATTATACGGTACAGCATGAATTCGAGCGACTCGCCCATAAACCGGTCGTTATTCAAACGCAGGATTTGGTGCGCCGATTCGGCAATTTTACAGCTGTGAACAATCTAGATTTGACCATCAAAGAAGGAGAAATCTTCGGACTTCTCGGCTCCAACGGCTGCGGTAAATCGACTACGATCCGCATGCTCTGCGGCACCTTAGCACCTACAACCGGACTAATCGAAGTGCTCGATACGGATGTGACAAACCATGTGGCACTCATCAAGTCCAAGTTGGGCTATATGTCCCAAAAATTTAGTCTCTATGCCGATTTAACCGTCATGGAGAATCTCGAATTTTACGGTCGGGTTTATGGATTAAAACCGGCCGAGTTAGCCGAACGCATCAATACTGTCATCGATGAACTAGAGTTACACGACATTAAAAATCGCCTGGTTCGTGAATTGCCGACGGGCTGGCGCCAACGCGCTTCGTTAGGCGCCGCCATTTTACATAAACCGGCCATCGTGTACCTGGATGAACCGACCAGCGGTGTAGATCCGTTGACGCGCCGCCAATTTTGGGCCGTCATCAACAAATTATCCGACCGGGGAACCACAATTTTAGTAACCACCCACTTCATGGACGAAGCCGAACAATGCGACCGCATCCTATTTATGGACAAGGGCCAAAAAATTGTCGAAGGCCGTCCTAATGTATTAAAAGAAACTACACCGGGTGCCCATAATCTGGAAGATGCGTTTATTTATTATATGAAACAAGCTAGGAGTGCTGAATATGCAGAGAATTTGGGCCATACTAATTAAAGAATTTAATCAAATGAAACGGGATAAAGCCGTCCTGCTCATGTTGATTCTGATGCCGCTCATGCAGCTTATTATATTCGGCTACGCCATCAACACTGACGTAAAACACGTACCCACGGTCATTTACGACCAGTCACAAAGCGAGGAGAGTCGGGAACTTATCAACGCATTTGTCGGCACATCTTACTATGATGTGGTGGAGTATGTACACAGCAATCAGGACATGCTGGACAGTATTTATTCCGGTAAAGCTGTAGCGGCACTGGCTTTTCCGCCTACATTTAGCGAAGATATTAAGCATGGACGTACGGCGGAAATGCAGCTCATTGTCGATGCCAGTGACAATATGACCGCCAACAGCGCCATCAGTACGGCACAATTGCTGGGCCAACAACGTTCTTTGAAAATTACATCGGAGCGCATGCTCGCCACCGGTTTGGCCGTTCCGTCCGGCAATGCCATTGACGTAAAAATCAGTCCTTGGTTCAATCCGGACTTTCTTACGGCCTACAACATCGTGCCGGGCATCATCAGTATGATGATTACTATGACCTTGGTGAGTATTACCGCCATGGCCATTGTGCGTGAGCAGGAAGTGGGCACCTTGGAGCAGCTCATGGTAACGCCGCTGAAAAATTACGAAATCATCATAGGTAAAGTTATTCCCTATGTAATTATCGGTTACGTGCAAGCCGGTGTAACACTCATTGCCGGTGTGTTTCTCTTTGATGTACCATTTCAGGGAAGCTTCTTTGTACTCTTCATCACTACAACAATCTTCCTCATCGCCTCGTTGCTCCTCGGCATACTCATTTCCACGGTAGCAAAAACACAATTGCAAGCCATGCAAATGTCTATCATGATTTACATGCCAAGCATTTTACTGTCAGGCTTCATGTTCCCTCGCGTGGCCATGGATGCTATTTTCCAATACATCGGTGCCCTCGTGCCTATGACATTCTACCTCACCATTATCCGCGGTATTATGCTGAAAGGGATCGGTTTCGAGTACCTGTGGCCTCAAGTGCTGGCCCTGTGTACCTTCATAGTCATCGTAGGACTCATCAGCATGTGGTCCTTTACAAATAAACGTAAAAACGGATAGTTACGAATAACCATGTTATCACTTGAGCCACAATTGAGCTTAAAGACTGCCGGCTACGTTTGATCCAATTTGCACGTAGTCTAAAAATAGATAATTTCGTGTAATATTGCCTTTTATTCGATGCTTCTTATACAGGGTCTGTATTTCTATGTTATAATATATTGTTGAAATCAATAGATATTACAGTATAGACGCCAAATCGTCTATATCTTGCATAAAAAACTGATTAATTCATGCAGCTAATTTTGTATCCATTATATTATTGAGATTCTGTTTATAATCCAAGTATATTATTGTGATGAAGTTAACTGTGTAATCCATGTCTGTTACTATGAGGAGAATCGAATGAGTACAAATCTTGAAGTGGGCATTGTAGGCCTTCCAAATGTTGGTAAAAGTACCTTGTTTAATGCTATTACAAAAGCCGGCGCTGAAGCGGCTAACTATCCGTTCTGTACAATTGAACCGAATGTGGGCGTTGTAGATGTTCCTGATGACCGCATTTATAAATTGGCTGAAATGTTCGGCTCTAAGAAAGTAATTCCTGCAGCTATGCGCTTCGTAGACATTGCCGGTCTCGTTGCCGGTGCGTCCAAAGGCGAAGGCTTGGGTAACAAATTCCTCAGCCATATCCGCCAGGTTGACGCTATTGCACAGGTTGTACGTTGCTTCGATGACCCTAACATCACTCACGTATCCGGTTCCATCGATCCGATTCGCGACATTGAAATCATCAATACAGAATTATGTCTGGCTGACCTTGATTCCGTTGAAAAACGCAAGCAGCGCATTGAAAAAATCGCCAAAAGCGGCGACAAAGATGCACGCATCGAACTTCCTATTTTAGAAAAAGTTAGCGAAGGTCTTGGCGATGCCATCCCTGTTCGTGCACAAGGTCTGGAAGAAGAAGAATTGGAAGTACTCAAGGAATTAACCTTGCTTACAGCTAAAAAATCCTTATATGTAGCTAATATTTCCGAAGATGAAATCAGCGACTATTCCGGTAACGACTATGTAAAACGCGTTCAGGAGTATGCAGCTAAAGAAGGTTCCGGCGTTGTTGTTGTATCCGCCCGCATCGAATCTGAAATTGCTGAATTATCCGAAGAAGAAGCTACTTCCTTCTTGGAAGAATTAGGTCTTACTGAAAGCGGCTTGGATAAATTGATCAAAGCCAGCTATGCACTATTGGGCCTTATCAACTTCTTCACAGCCGGTGAAATGGAAGCTCGCGCTTGGACAATCGTAGAAGGTACAAAAGCACCTCAAGCAGCCGGTAAAATTCACTCCGACATTGAAAAAGGCTTCATTCGTGCTGAAATCGTAGCTTATGATGACCTCGTAGCTTGCGGCAGCCAAAATGCGGCGAAAGAAAAAGGCCTCGTACGTCTGGAAGGTAAAGAATACATCATGAAAGACGGCGACGTTACATACTTCCGCTTCAATGTGTAAACTTTGCAATAAATAATACAAAAGGATGTCATACCTGCATGGTTATGACATCCTTTTACTATTTAACTATTATTTAACTATCATGTAAATATATGTTAATCCTTTTCAACAATTATGTGCTATTTCTTTTTAACTGTTATGTGTTATTTCTTTTTAACAGTTCTTATCGTTTGCTCTTACCTACAGGCACGTAGATGGTACCGGAGGACATAGGCCCTACAGTGCCCTGTTGGAAGATAATGTACAATTCGTGATCTTCTGTTGCATAGAAGTCGGAAGGAACTTTATCTACCGTACGGTTTTCAGGGAAGAACTGGTCGGAAATTTCCTGGTTATCGTTAATCGCCGCATTTAATACGTCCTTGGACACGCCGCCGAAGTCACCTAAAGACAACAGACGACCGCTGGAGCTGTTAAATGTAAATGCTTTTACTGTATTTAAGCCGTTAGCCGCCTGATCGCCGATAGTGTAAGATTTTAACAATACACTGAAGATACCATCGCCATTAGCCACTACATCGTAGGTAATGTACAAGTTCTGCTTCATATCCGCTTTCAGATTATTCTTTTCCAAATTCTTCTGCAAGGTCTGTACGTACTTGGTGATTTTTTCGTTCATCATCTTAGTTACTACAGGGCTCACATGTTTCACTTCCGGATAGGTAATGTGTAAACGGTCACCGGTAATGGCGATTGGCGAAACAGCCACGGCCAAACGTTGGTAGTACGCATTGGCATCCGGCACCTGAATGAGTTCCGCATCACGAGTTAACGCATCTGTTTCGTTCCACATTTCCTTGTTACTGCTTGGCGAAATGTCCTGGGAAATGCGTTTTGTCATAATACCGGTTGTGTTGTTCTGCGCTTCAGTCGGTGTCTGAACGGCTACAATATCGCCGGATTCATTCGTCACCGCTACGGACGGTTCGGAATCTACAGGCACTACGGTCACATCGGCCGCACTGACTGCGGAAAAACCGCCAAGCACTGCGCCGCCCACAAGCACAGCCATTATATATTGCTGTAATTTACGTTTCATAACATACTCCTCCTTTAATAGGAACACATATATAGTCACATTCCTGTGCTACCATATATAGTTATTTTACTTTATAACTACATAGTCTCCTGTCTGTATATTCCCACTTGTTGTGAGAATAACATACAGAATCAGCCTATATATTGAACTATATCTATAAAATCAGTATATCATATTCCGATGAATTGTTCATGACATAAAATTATATAGGACAAAACTTAAATAAGGGCTGTAACAATTAATATATTTATATTTCTCTATGTTATAATAAAATCAGCAAACATGATTATACATCATCTAATTTTATTTTTTATACAGGAGAAAGCATTATGAATCAAATAGAATTTCTTAACGAATACAGTGTAGACCGACGTCACACAAATTCTTCCAAATGGGACGGCATGGGGAAACGTCTCGGCTTCGATGCTCCGGACTTGCTCTCTTTATGGATCGCAGACATGGACTTCAAAGTACCTCGTGAAGTCACTGACGCCTTAATTGAACGCGTTAACCACGGTGCATACGGTTATACTTTAGTTCCGGAAGATTATTTCGACGCCATCAACGGCTGGTTGCAGCGCCATCACGGCTACACGGTGGATGAGCGACACGTGCGCTTCTGCGGCGGCGTAGTTACAGGATTCTATAATACTGTAAACGCCTATACCAAACCCGGTGACAGCGTATTAGTCTTCACCCCTGTATATCCGCCATTCCAATCGGCACCGCAAGATACGAGCCGAAAACTCATCACCAGTCCTCTGATTCGCGATGAAGAAGGCCATTACACCATTGATTTTAAAGATATGGAAGCAAAGATAACAGACAACGACGTTAAGCTCATGATTTTCTGCAATCCTCACAACCCGGCAGGCCGCGTATGGACCGAAGAAGAATTGGACACCGTATTCAGCATTTGCGAGGCTCATGATGTAATTATCGTAAGCGATGAAATCCATCAAGATTTTATTTTCGAGCCATACAAATTTACTTCTGCCTTGACTGTAAAAGATGGCCACTATAAGAATCGCCTCATTGCCTTATTCAGTGCATCAAAGACGTTCAGCCTGCCATCCTTGCCGATCAGCCATGTGGTTATTCCTGACCAAACATTGCGCCGTCAATATGATGAGTACACAAAAGCCGTTGATCATACGCCATTGAACGTGCTCAGCTTGGAATCCACCAAGGCGGCCTTTGCTCATGGGGACGAATGGTTTGATGCTTTAAAAGCGGTTATTCTCGACAACTACAACTATTTCAAAGAAGAACTTTTAAAAGTGGCTCCTGAATTGGTAATTACACCGCTGGAAGGTACGTACCTGGCATGGGTTGATTTCTCCGCCTATATGGAACCGGAGAAAACTAATGACTTCCTGCTCCACACCTGCAAACTGGCTACCAACCCGGGCTCCTGGTTCTCCAAAGACTGCGCATCCTTTGCACGCTTTAACTTAGGTACTTCCCCTGACAACATTAAAGAAGCGGTGGCACGACTCAGTAAAGGTCTGGAAAGCCTAAAGGTTTAATAAAACGATATAAGTAGAAGGTCTAATTAAAGGCAAGATTAAATGGATATAAACTAAACCGAATAAACGCCTTTATAATCTTTATACCAATACAAACTAAAAAAGACCCGAATGATTGGTCTCCTCGTGAGTAGGAGCCTTTCATTCAGGTCTTTTTTTACGTATTATAAATCACCTAAATAGTGTTTAGCTTCGCAATAGTTAACCATGCCTTCTACAACGTTTTTAGCTGCATGCATAGCCAATACTACAGTGGCAGGTTTATGAACGATGTCACCGCCGGCGAATACGCCTTTGCGGCTGGTCATGCCATAAGGCATATCACGGGTAATTACATAACCGTTATCATCAACATCAATGCCATTTTCAGCGCCCACAATGGACGTATTAGGTTTCTGACCGATGGCTATAATGATTTTATCGGCCGGTAAAATTTCATATGTACCGGTACCTGTGATAGAACCGTCTTCATGACCGTCCTGTACTTCACAACGAAGGCCTGTTACGATTTGACCGTCACTTTCCACGCCTACAGGAGCACGGAAGAAGTTAAAACGAACGCCTTCTTCTTTAGCTTCCGCATATTCGGAAGGGTTAGCACTCATATTAGCTTCGCCGCGGCGATATGCCACGTTAACACTCTTAGCGCCCAGACGCACGCAAGTACGAGCCGCATCCATGGCCACGTTGCCGGCGCCGATAACGATTACACGGTCACCAGGTTTTACAGCGATCATTTCTTCGCCAATACGGCCATTTTCATGGAGCTGTACAGCAGTCAACAAAGCCATAGCCTGAAGCACGCCCGGTTTATCGTCGTTTTCCATTGGCAATGGAATTGGCACATGTGTACCAATGGCGATGAAGATAGCGTCAAAACCTTCCGCCATAAGTGTATCAATATTGCGTTCAGGACCGATTTCCACATTACATTCGAACTTAACGCCCAATGCTTTCAAGCGGTCGATTTCACGACGCACAACATCTTTACCCAAACGGAATGCAGGAATACCGTAGAGCAGAATACCGCCCGGTTCTTCCTGTTTTTCAAAAATTGTTACATCATAGCCGAGACGGGCCATGTCGCCTGCTACGGTAAGGCCGGCAGGACCGGAACCGATAACGGCAATTTTACCTTGATCTTTAATAATAGGTTTTAACTTACGAAGTCCATAATGACTTTCGAAGTCTGCAGCAAAGCGTTCCAATTTACCGATGTTGATCGGTTTTTTAGCGCGATTTAAAATGCAGTGACCTTCGCATTGTTTTTCACGAGGGCAAACACGGCCGCAAATAGCCGGTAAATTACTGCGTTCGCCGATAATATCGTTAGCTTCCCCGAAGTTACCGCGCGCGATGGCGTGAATAAAGCGAGGAATTTCATTCTGAATCGGACAACCTGTGCGGCATAAAGGCTTGGCGCAATTCAAACAGCGCTTTGCTTCTGCCAAAGCTTCTTCCAATGTATAGTCTTTATCAAATTCTACATATTTTACTGCATCTTCACTCATTATACTGCCTCCTCTAAACCGCGATGTTACCACCCGGTAACCATCTCTCTTTTATACCCTTATTAAATCCCCAAATTGTACCTTTTTTGAAATTTTCCGCATATTACATGCTAATCTATATTATACAAAACAATCTATATTTTAGCACCTGCAAAATTTTAATCACCAAAAGGGGCACATATTATTCATTCTACACGGGCATTATCGTTATATTATCTATCTGATTTTCTCATGTTAACTATATCATACAGTAAAGATAAATTATTTACGTTGGTCTCTATACTAAATCTATAGGCTTTTATAGGTCCTACTTACTCATTCCTTTTTGCTTTGCTTCTTGGAACTCATTTTGTATGCGCGTTAACATGTCCGGATTGTTCAATATGTCGATACAAGTACCTGCCAGGACAACGGTCGCATCAAGCATCGCCTCATGAGCCCGTGCCGTTTTGCCCGCTTCCACATATTCTGTGGAATGAGCGGCAATACCCTGATCCACAAAAGCTGTGCGGATACATGTGCCCGGAACCATGTACATAACATTGCCGAAGTCGGTTGAACCCGTCTTTTTACGAGGTTCCGTAATCTGTGGCATCCCCAGCTGAACAGCCTGCTCCATCACTAAATCATTCAACGTAAAGTTAGGAATTTTAGCCTTAAACGGATAGTCACGCTGCACTTCAAAGGTCGTATCAGTCATCAAGGCGGCCCCTTTTAAAATGTTCATAAAACGTTCTACTACTTCGTTTAAATAATCTGTGTCATAAGAACGCAACGTGTATTCACCAACAGCCTTATTAGGTACCACATTAGGCGCTCCGCCCGCATCACGCACCGTGTAGTGCATACGCGTATCATCCTTCACGTGTTCGCGGAGAAACTCAATGCCGTTAAAGCTGAGTAATACCGCATCAAAAGCACTGCGTCCTTCATCAGGATTCATGGCCGCATGAGACGATGTGCCGTGGAATGTAACTACGAAGTTTTCCAACGCCATACAGCGTTCGTCCACACAGGTGGAGTCCGCCCCGTGCATCATCAAGGCAATATCGATGTCTTGGAAACAGCCGTTGTCCGCCATTACAATTTTTCCGCCCAACGTTTCTTCCGCCGGCGTTCCATAAATGACGATTTTATAATTATGATGGCCTCCAAACTGACGAATCGCTTCAGCCGCTCCTAAAATAGCCGGGCCCTGCATATGATGTGCGCAACCGTGACCCAGACGCTCCAAAGCATCATATTCAGCCAACAGACCAAATGACGGGCCGGAGCCGTCCCCATTTACATATGTAGCACGAAAGGCCGTAGCCATTCCACCTACGCCGGATTCCACTTCATAACTGGCCTGTTCAAGATACGCCTTCAACAACTCGGACGATTTAAACTCTTCACCGGACAATTCCTTCAAATCGAAAATTTCATCACTTAACGCTATTAACTGATGGCCGGGACCTTCTTTTAAAAAATCCTTTACCGCTTTAATATCCTGTGCGTTCATATGCTCTCTCCTTTATAATTACTTTTTTTATAGATATTCTACTTTATAGCTATTTTCTTTGCTTTATAACTAAACGGTTTTACTTTATAGTCAATCTATTTTAAACAGACGACTTTATACTTAATGAATTTTAAATAGACAATTGTTATATAAAAAGTCCTCCTTATATTATATCGCAACAGGTGTATTTCCTGAACGAAATAACAAGGAGGACGTTTATATTTAATAACCGATTAATAGCTTACTATCTGATAATTATCTGATTACTATCTGATTAATATCCGATTAATATCCGATTAAGATAGCCCCAACCATAAATACACAGCCTGCTAAAGTCCAGAGGATAAATAGCGGCATCATGAATTTCAACCAGTTTGTATACGGAATGCGCGATACAACGAGGAAGCCCATCAAGGAGGAGGACGTAGGCAATACGGAGTTGGAGAAGCCGTCGCCCAATTGGAAGGCCAATACGGCTGTCTGACGAGTCATACCGATGATGTCGGCAAGTGGCGTCATGAGCGGCATTGTTACTACAGCCTGACCGGAACCGGATACTATGACACAGTTAATGAGGGACTGAATGAGGAACATGCCCACAGCCTGTAAATAACTTGGCATGCCGTCTACTGCATTAGACAATGTGTAAACGATAGTATCGATGATTTTTGCATCCGAAAGAACCACTTCGATACCACGAGCAAAACCAATGATCAAGGCACCAACGCAGATATTGGCACAACCGCGACCAAAGATTTTAGCAATTTTATTTACATCATAGCCTGCAATAAGACCTACCACAACGCCCAGCGTCAGGAAGAGACCAGACATTTCTTCGTAATACCAATCCCATTTTACAAGACCGTAAATCAAAACGCCCATGCCTAAAACGATGGCTAAGAGGCTCAAAATCATGCGCGTATCCATAGGAACTTCTTCTTTTTCAAGTTCAAATTCCGGCGGATTTTCTTCTCCGTAAACGATGCTCTTCCTAGGATCGTCCATAACGCGTTTCGCATACCACATAATGTATAAAGACGTAATAATAATAAGTACAATTAAGATGAAAATACGGTAACCGCTGCCGGAGAATAAAGGAAGCTGCGCAATAGACTGGGCCACCCCAACGCTAAACGGATTGAGTACGCCGGCGGTAAAGCCGATGGCCGCGCCCATAGCAATCATAGCTGTGCCCGTTACGCGGTCGAGCCCTAATGACTCAGCCAATACAATACCAATAGGTACGAAAATCATAACTTCCGTGGACATGCCCATGGTGGTACCGAAAATAGAGAATAACGTTACAAAGGCAGGAATAACCATGAAGCGACGTTTGGTAAATACTTTGGACAAACGCTGCGCCAAAGCAGAGAAAACTTTTGTATCAATAATAATTTCGAAGGCGCCGCCAATGATTAGAATGAATGTAACAATAGGGGCTGATTTTACAATGCCCTTATAAATAATCGCCGGTACTTCCCATAAACTGATTGGATTGGATTTTATAAATGCAAACGATCCGGCTTTTACTAACGTACGGCCTGTTTCCGCGTCCTTGAAGCGTTCAAATGAACCGGCCGGTACAAAATGAGTGGCAATAACCGCCAGAATAATAAGCCCCACCAACAAAACGAAGGTATGAGGAGCTTTTATGTTTTTAAACATACAGGATCTCCTTTCTCAAGCAAAACAAATACATAAAAAATCCCCTCAAGATTGTGCACCCTGTCCGGTTACCATAATTCACAGTCCCACCGGCCAAGGCAAGAATGAAAGCCTTATGCACTCCGGTGCGAATATGTGATGCAGTAATCAGGAAGTGACAATCAAAGGGGATTTAACATCTATCGATGAGCCCGCCAAAGGCGGAGCCTCACTTACACTGTTAACGGATTAACAACTTAAATTGTTCCCAAATCTAAATTGCTCTCTCTAGTTCCATTAAAATTCGTAGTAATCGTCTCTGCCAATATGCATGAAGTACACTTCACACACGTCAAAACCTTCCGCTTTCACCGCATCAGCGATGCACTTAGCCATTTGCCCTTCCATTTCTACACCGCGATCGAACTGCAGCACTTCCACCAATGGGTACATGTTATGAACTTCGCCATTTCGGAAATATTGAGTTTCAGGACATTCCAGTGTGAAATAATCCAATGGCGTATTGGATAAATCAGACAATGTTTTTGGCAAGTGAATACTTAATTTTTTTACAACATCAGGTTTTACACCTTTAAAAATCAATTGTGGCATAACTGCGCCTCCTAATACGATACATAATCAGTTAACAGCTATAGATCTAACAGTTTAATATTACACCATTCTTACATAAAAATAAATAATTTTCTATAAAAATACCAAATTAATATAAAAAACCGACTTCGTGGCTGCGATATTTCACAGCCCACTGAAGCCGGTCTATTTGGTGCGCCTAGGCGGAATCGAACCACCGACACGCAGTTTAGGAAACTGCTGCTCTATCCTACTGAGCTATAGGCGCATATGTAACTTGTATTTACAAATAAAGTAAATGAAAGAATAGTTATATTATAAACGGTTCACTCATTTACTGCAATATTACGGCTTTCAAAGCCTATTTTTACGCTTAAAAAGTCTTAACTGTGGATATATGTTCGATGAATTTTAACAGTCTATCCAATGTGGATAGATTTTGAAAAATTTTATGTGCGTAAGTGTATTTTTGCCTTTATATGGGGTTTATTAACACTAAAACGTGTATTTATCCACAGAATTATCCACTAAAATTACGACTTATACACTTTTACAATGGCTTTACACACAATAAATTCACAGTCTATCCACAAGTTATCCACTGACTTTTGTGGATAACTTTTACTATAATATCAAACATAAGCATCAATTTTACATATTTTCACCAAAATTTTTTCTTTTGTTCACAAACTAAAGACACTCACTTTGAAATCAATCTGTAATTAATATATAAAAACCCCTTACTTCACAAATAGAAGTAAGGGGTTTGTAAATTCTTTACAGTGTCTTATTCGTACAATGTCTTATTCAGGGAAGATTAACTGACCGTCTAATTCTACCGGACGGCTCCAGTCAACTTGTACGTCTGTGCGTTCCCACATCAATGTTAACGCCAGTTTTAAATTCTCCAATGATGCAAGTGGAGAAATTGTTACTTTCTCATACACATTCAAATCCGTTGCTTTTTCGATTTCCTGATCTGTATTCAAATAGGTCAGTACTTTTTCTTGCCATGCTTCATCAGGTAACACGACGGTTACGTCTTTTGTCTCCTTATTATATGCAATGTATCCTTTTTCATCCACTCCGTAATGGATTGCATAGTATGCTATATCAGTCATCCTAATAGCTCCCTTTCTTTTGTTTAGTCTTTGCATAGTAATTTGTGAGCACCTAACAAATTACATTAACAAGTTTCTTCTTCTTATTATTTAACCATATAAGGCCGCAACTAATCAATATGTATTTTATATGGCCTTATATAACCTTACATCTGCTTATTCAGCTTTATAGTACACCGCATACATAACCGGCAGCACGATAAGTGTCAATATGGTGGCTACCAGTAAACCACCGCTAAAGGCGATGGCCATAGGTGACCAGAAGGCGCTGCGCATGAGTGGTACCATACCTAAAATAGCCGCCAATGCGGTGAGCATAATCGGACGGAAACGAAGTATGGTTGAACTTACTATAGCGTCATGGATACTTTGCCCTTCCCGGCGATGCAATTCTATCTGATCAATTAAAATTATAGAGTTTCGGATGATCATTCCACTAAGTGAAATGACGCCCAGTACCACCATAAAGCCCATCGGTGTATTTGTAAGAATCATGGTAAAAACTACGCCGATAAGTCCTAGAGGCGCTGTTAAAATCGCCATAATCATGAGAGCGATTTTCTTAAGCTGGAACATGAGGATAACCATGATGAGGCAGATCATAATCGGAATAGGGCCCTTTAGATTATCCAAGGCCGTATTGCTGTCTTCAGCGGATCCACCCATTTCAATGGTGTAGCCTGCCGGCATTTGTGCTCGAATCGTGTCGAGTTTTTCATTCAATTCATTAGCCAACGTATTTTCCATAACGCCGGGCATTACATTCGCATGAACTGTAATAGTAGGCTGCATATTACGACGCCAAATAATACCGTCTTCATCACCCATGGATATAGTGGCGATTTGGCTGAGCGGTACATAAGCGCCGGATCCTGTTTGAATTGGAATGTTCTGAAGCACGCTCATATTGTGATCTTCATTGCCGCCCAATTTAAACTTCATCGGCACGGTCTGATTGCCTACATAGTATTCACCGACGGATACGCCGGAAATTTTACTTTGTAAATCCAGCGACACAGCGTAACTGTCTATGCCCATCATGCGCGCCTTGGCAGGATCAATATGGACCTGAATATTCGGCGTACTGTCCGGCCAGTCTTCCGACACATCGGTCATATCCGAATAGGTTTTAAAGAGATCTTTTACCTGACCGGAAATATCTTTTACCGTCTTCATATCCGGCCCGGACACGCGGAACATAATCGGATACTTAGCCGGCGGACCGGTCTGAATAAAGCTCATATTAATAAGCGCTGACGGAAACTCATCCTTCAGTTTCTGATTTAATTCTTTATACAAGCTGTTGCGGTCTTCCAAGGAATTCGCCACAATAACATACTGCATATAATTGTTCCGTTCCACTTCCGGATCCAAGGTCAGAACGAAGCGTGGCGCCCCTTCACCTACATAAGCGGAATAGTGTTCAATGCGCTTATCGCCGCTCAGGAGATTATCTAAAGCCTCCGCCTGTTCCTTCGTATATTCTAAGGATGAACTCTGCGGAAATTGTACGGACAGCATAATTTCCGGACGGGTGGAGTTCGGGAAAAATTCCAATTTAATAAGAGGCATTAAAAGGAGCGAGGCTACGAAAAGCACCAATGTAGTTCCTAATACAATTCGACGATGCCCCAAGGCCCAATGAAGGCCTTTTTCGAAGCGCTGTAAGAACGCCTTTTGAATCCGTACAGCCCGGCTTTCTTCGTGATTTTCCTTAATTCGTATTAATCGGCTTCCCAATACAGGACTCACCAATACGGACGCAAACCAGGATAGCAGCAATGCCAGAGCTACTACGATAAATAAGCTGTGCGTAAATTCCGCTACAGAGCCTTTTGACAGGAAGATTGGCAAGAAGCCTGAGCAGGTGATCAAAGTACCGCTAAGCATTGGGAATGCTGTTGCTTTATAGGCAAACGTGGCCGCCGAATGCGTATCCAGTCCTTCTTCCATTTTAAGCGTCATCATTTCTACAACGATGATGGCATCGTCAACGAGAAGGCCCAGCGATATGATTAAAGCCCCCAAACTTACTTTATGAAGCTCTAAGCCGTCCGCATACATACCCACGAAAGTACTGGCTACCACGACAGGAATTGTCAAAGCTACTACGATACCGCTGCGCACGCCTAGCGAAATGAAGCTTACAATGAGCACAATGACGATGGCTTCGAATAAGGATCTGGTAAACTCGCCGATTGATTCATCAACTACTTGCGGCTGATTGGAAACCTGGCTTACTTCGAGACCTAATGGAAGCTGCCCTTTATAGGCGGCCAGCTTTTCACTTAGGGCCTTACCGAACTCAATATTATTGGCACCCGGATCCATAGATACGGCAATGCCGATGGCCGGTTTGCCGTTGAAGTAGAACAGCGGACTTTGCGGTGATTCATAATCAAGCCGCACGGTGGCAATATCACCGAGACGCAGGCTTTGGCCGTTTACTTGAAGCGGCATATCGCGAATAGCATCTACATTATCGAAAAGGCCGTTTACGCGAAGATACACGTTATTGGTATCCGTATCAATCATACCGGCCGGCACCATAGCGCTCTGCTGTTTTAACGCATTTAAAATTGTATTCGCACTAATCTGGTAAGCCGCCAGCTTATCCTTGTTGATTTCCACATATACAGTCTGCTCCTGCACACCTTTTAAATCAATGCGCTTCACATTTGGTACAGATAGGAGTACACGCTTAATTTCTTCCGCGTAGGCACGTTTCTCTTCATAGGAGTAATCATCCCCTGTGAGGGCGTAAATCGTGCCGTATACGTCATCAAAACGATCGTTAATGATAGGTCCTTGAACACCGGAAGGGAGATTTGACCATTCATCATCCACCATGTGCCGTACTTCCGTCCAAGCGGCCCGCACATCATCAGCAGGTACCGTTTCTTTTAAATTGATAAAAATGACAGATTTACCGCCGTCAGTAAAGCTTCTTGTATAATCAAGCCCAGGTAAATCGCGTATTTTTTCTTCCAGTTTATCCGTCACCTGTTCCGACATTTGCTGCGGTGATGCGCCGGGCCAAGCGGCCGCTACGACCATAGTACGGATGGTAAAGTTCGGATCTTCCATGCGCCCGATTTTTAGGAAGGAGAATGTTCCTATGGCAAAAAGCATAGCCATGAAGAAGTATATGATGGACTTGTGACGCAAAGCCCAGTCTGCTAAATTAAATCGACTCATATGCGTACCTTAGCCCCTTCTTCCAGCTTGTCCGTACCGGCCGTCACGATGCGGTCTCCATTAGCCAAACCGGATACCACTACGACGCTGTTGGCGCCTAAGGTGCCCAATTTTACAGCTACTTTCTTCACAACGCCGTCACGTACAACATATACATAGCCTTCACCGGTTTTACCGCCGCTGCGGTCGCCCACCAAAGCGGTCAATGGTATGGTAATCCCTTTATTATCAAGGGCACTGAAATCTACAGCTGTAGTCATGCCAAGCTGCAAATTAGCCGGTTTTGAAAGTAAAGAAATTTTAACTGTATACGTTCGAGCCGTCGCATCCGGAACCGGTGAAATTTCACGCACTACGCCTTGTACCGGCTCATTAGGCAAAGCCCAGAACGACACATGAGCAGGTGAGCCCACTTTAACAGAAGCCAGCATCTGTTCCGGCAAGGCGATAACTGCTTCCGGTTCATCGCCTACAGCAATAGAGCCTACCGTTTGACCGGCGGCCACTACTTGGCCTACTTCTACGGATTCAGCCGTAATAATTCCATCAGCCGGTGCTACCAGTTGCGTATAATTCTGCTGATTCATGCTGGTTTGTACGCCTGCCTGGGCCTGTGCCAGCTGTGCTGCCGCTACTTTGAAGGTATTTTCCATTTGATCCAATTGTAATTGGCTGATAGCCTGCTGTGCAAATAAAGTGCGATAACGTTCCACATTTGTTGCCGCCAGGTCATACTGGGATTGAGCCGCTGCCAATGCGCCCTGAGCGTTCTGGAGCTGACTGCTCGTATCGCCCTGATCCAATACCGCCAATACCTGGCCGGCTGCTACCCGGTCGCCTACATGGAAATTCTTTTGAATAACCCGGCCGCCGATTTGGAACGACAAAGCCGTTTCATAGCGATTTTTAATCGTCCCTGCAAAGGTATTTTCATTCGCCACCGTATCTTTGCCGATAACCATCGTTTTAACAAGCGGTGCCTGACCTTCCGTTATATTATCACTGCCACAGCCGCTAAAACCCAGACTAAGCCCTGCAATAGCCCCGATAACTGCAAACATACTCAATGTTTTAATCGCCCATTTTTGCTTACTGCCTCGCCAATGAATCATATGATAACCTCCCATATGCGTTCTTTGCACTCATTTCAATCTGTAAAACCAAGTAATCATATCCACTTAATAATTTGTTGGATACTTTGATTAATCAATTATTGATATTTGATATTAAATTTTATAATTTTATACTTTGTTACTATATATACTTTCCCATATTTAATTTTATTCTACTCATCTGAAAAGTATATGTCAAAATTCGGCAAAAAAAATCCTTACATCCTGATTCCACATAAGAATACAGATGTAAGGATTTATAGTAATCTCTAGTATTTAGTTTTTAGACGAGCCTGACTCTTCAGTTTCTTCTTCTGCCGGTGGTTCGTAAATAACCATGAGCTTATCGATACGCACATTATCCATATCTACTACCTCAAAGGTATATTCGTCCCAAACGACGCGGTCAAGTTCTTTCGGAATACGTCCGAACAGATACATAAAGAAGCCCGCCACAGTTTTATACAGATCTTCGTCTTCGCCCGGTAATTCTTTATTGATGTTAAAATACTCTTTAAATTCATCGATGCTGATGAGACCGTCAACAAGCCAGGTTGTTTCGTTGCGCTGAATGATGCGGTTTTCTTCTTCCTTCAATTCATCCTCGCTGGCCGGCATCAAACCTACCAGTTTTTCCATGATGTCATGAAGAGTTACGAGACCGCTGAAACCGCCGTATTCATCAAGTACTACAGTTTCATGGACACCTTCCGTACGGAATACTTCCAACAGTTTCATAAGACTGATGGATTCCGGTACCATAACCGGTTCCTTAACATTCTTTTCCACCAAGGCTTTAATAGATTCTTTTTCGTTCTGCTTTATATAGTCTACAAATACGTCGGCTACGATAACCAGACCTTTCAGTTCATCCAACGAATCAAGGCCAACCGGCAGACGATAATGGGTGGACTCACATAAAATCTCACGCACTTCTTCTTCAGAACTGTTTAAATCAATCCATTTTAGCTGCGTACGCGGTGTCATAACATCGCCGGCACTCAAATCAGCCAGACGGAATACATTATCTACGAGACGAGGTTCATCTTTTTCAAAAGCCCCCAACTCAACACCTTGTGTGAGCATTTTATTGATTTCCAATTCCGTTACAGGCGATTCTTCTTTATCTTTTACGCCCATTAATTTTAATAAACCGGCCGTGGAAATACTCAACAGAGCTACCAGCGGTTTGGCAATCAATGAAAAGTAATGCATTGGTACCGCCATAATGATGGCAATTCGCTCCGGCGAGTTGTACGCCAGGCGCTTCGGCACCAGTTCCCCGATAACTAACGACAAATATGTCGTCAATGAAACGATAATAATAGGGCTGAAGGAATCGGCATAGCCGGCCAGACTTGGAATGTATTCCTTAATTGCCTTAGCTAACGGCTCCGACAAGGCCGCACCGGAATATAAACCGGTTACGATACCGATTAAGGTAATCCCGATTTGAATGGTCGAGAACATCTGGTTAGGATCTTCCGACAACTGTATAGCGCGCTGAGCGCCGATACTGCCTTTTTCAGCACTATCTTCTAATAAGCCTTTACGAGAATTCACAACTGCCAACTCGGTCATAGAAAAGATACCGTTGGCTACAATTAATAATAAAATTATGAGTATCTCAAGACCTACATCACCGTCCACTTATCTATCACTCTCCTCTTACTAAGTGGAATTTAAGTTTTCACTTATTGTTACATATCATCTGTTTTCTTTTATGTACTGCTGTACATATCGTTATACATACGTTTCTACTTTTTTATAGTATTTCCGTACATCTTTCTCTAAGTACTTTTTGTACTTATTTTTCATACCTGCCTTATGCCTGTACTTGCTCTATAGTATATCATATTCACATTAAAATAAAAAATGACCCGCTACACACTTCGCATATACTGCGTTAGTATATACGCCTCTGTGAGGGGTCATTTTGAATACTTGTTTTATCAATCTATATGAACAGCGAGCGACTCTGATTTTACGCTTTATGTAAACTAATCTATATAAACAGTGAGCTACGCTGTAACTAAGCTCCATATAACTCTATATTAACAGTGAGCCACGCTGGTATTAAGCTCAAAACTCATCTATATAAACAGTGAATACACTGATTTTAACGGGAGCGGACGGTTTATCTGTAATAGCTAAACCGTCCATTTTCTTTAAAATACGCCGTTCACTTACTGATTGTTAATCTTATGCCAAGATGTTTTTAATATCAGCCACGATCAATTCAGGAGACAAGTGATAACGGGCAATTAATTCATCCATTGGTACACGGTCATTTACTTCTTTAGTCATACCGATATTTAACACTTTCATATCGCTAGGACCGTAGTAACGGGATACTTTTTCACCGAAACCGCCATCAAGTACGCCGTCTTCCAAGGTTACTACTAA
The DNA here is from genome assembly GCF_018364065.1 of Veillonella sp. Taxonomy (GTDB): domain Bacteria; phylum Bacillota; class Negativicutes; order Veillonellales; family Veillonellaceae; genus Veillonella_A. The sequence goes on along the minus strand of NZ_JAGZMO010000002.1, from coordinate 346,380 downwards.
TTTATGATTTTTACGCAATGCTTCCAAAGTATCTACATCTATTTCAGAGGACAAGCGAGGATTAATCAAGGTTGCATCAATACCTAATTCAGCTTTTAATGCCGCTTTAGTTTCACGGCCTAATTCATAGAAGGCACCAAGACCTAAAATAGCCACAGTATCGCCTTTTTCAATTACCTGATTATCTAATTTACCGTTAAATGCCACGCCGGTTTCATAAGTCTGTACTTTACCGCCAGGCACGCGAATCATTACAGGACCGTCTGTCTGTTCCAAGGACCAGTCAAGCATAGCCAATAATTCTTGTTTCGTTACCGGAGATAATACAGTTAAATTAGGAATTGTATTCATCATCGCCATATCGAAGGCGCTGGAATGTGTAGCATCCATAGATGAAATACCGCTGCCCAATGGGAAGGATAAAATCGTTACCGCATTATTATTTAATGCCATATCCTGAGTCAATTGGTCATACGTACGTTGTAAGAATGTAGCAGCATCAAGGATAACCGGTTTACCGCCATTTTTAGCAATACCGGCAGCCATAGCCACCATATGTTCTTCCGCAATACCTACGTCAACGAACTGTTTACCCGCCTGTTTACGACGTTCAGGATTGAAGCCGCCAATACTTGGTACGCCTGCAGTTAAACCTACAATTGTAGGATCCTGTTTCATTTTTTCAAGTAAATGAGTGGCAATGATTTCATCATAGTGTTCTTCACTCATGTAAGCGTCCACATCAAAATGACGACCCATGATGTAGTGGTAAGTTTCAGGATCAGCTTCCGCTTCAGCAAGACCTTTACCTTTTACTGTCACCATATGAATCACAACAGGAGTTTGGCTGTCTTTCACTTTATTAAATGCTTCAATCAAAGATTCCACATTGTTACCGTCTTCAACGAAGATATAATCAAGGCCCATAGCTTTGAAATAGTTATTGGCAGATTGACCTTTGGAATCGCGAAGCTCTTTTAAATGTTTGTAAATACCGCCTTCATTTGGCGCAATGGACATATCATTATCATTGAAGAGTACAATGAAGTTACTGCCCAAAGTAGCTGCTACGTTGAGGCCTTCCATAGCTTCACCACCGGATAAGGAACCGTCACCTAAGATGGCGATTACATTGCCGGATTCACCTTTTAAATCACGACCTTTAGCAAGACCGGATGCCAAGCTTACAGCCGTAGATGTATGACCTACTGTAAAGAAGTCATGTTCGCTTTCACCAGGGTTTGTATAGCCTGTGTATTTACTGAATAAAGCAGGATCAATAAAACCTTCCTTACGGCCGGTTAAGATTTTATGTACATACGATTGATGGGACACATCAAATACAAATTTATCAACCGGGGAGTTAAATACATAATGTAAAGCCAAGGTTGCTTCAACCATGCCAAGATTTGGCGCCATGTGACCGCCGGTTTCATTTACACGGTTAATTAAAACCTCTCTAATTTCAGAAGCTAATGTGTTGAGCTCTTCTACGCTCATACCTTTAATATCTTTTGGGGAGTTAACGTTGTTTAATAAATTCATTGTCATTTCCTTTCATCTATCACTATTTAAGCTTGAAACTTCTCAGAACTTCATAGGTAATCTACTGTAAAAAGTTACGAAGCATATTGCTTATAAATACTAATTTTTAATACATGCAGATACATACATGTATTTGGTTATTTGTCATCAACTAAATTCACTACATTGATTTCATATCAGCTAAACTCATTGCGCTGATTTCCAATCACCAAAACTGTTTATGTTGAATTTTCCAACCAACGAAACTGATTATAGACCTTGGAGCCCACTTCAAGTCAAGCAAAAATATTTAAAATTTTAGATTTATTTTAAAAAAACTTATAAAACCCCATTTTTACGCAACAAAAAAGCGACTCCCCTGTATGTGATTCATACAATGGAGTCGCTTATATATTATGTTTACATGAGAATCTTATTTAGTATATGTTCCCATACACCCTATTAATAGGATTCGTAGTCACGTTCCAAATTAACTTCTTCCAATGGAATTGTTTTGGTTTTATTTTTAAATTTGTAACCGAAGTAAATTAAAAGGAACGCAGGAATACCGATATAGGCTACGCTTACGCCGTACCAGTCAATCTGATCACCCATAAAGGCTGTGTAGTTCTGGCCCGCCATAATGATAATACATAAAACAGCAGCCAAGATTGGACCGAATGGGAATAATAAAGCGCGGTACGGAATCGTTTTAATATCTTTTCCTTGTGCAACAAAGGCGCGACGGAAACGATAGTGTGCAATCGCAATACCTAACCAGGCAATAAATCCGCTCATACCGCTAATGTTGATTAGCCAAGTATAGGCTGTACCTTCACCGATCAAAGACGTAGCAAAGGCGAATACACCAAACGCTGCTGTAGCGAACAAAGCAGGTACAGGTACGCCGCGGCTGTTACAGCTGGTGAAAATCTTAGGTGCCAAGCCGTCTTTTGCCATTGCGTAAAGCATACGGGTGGACGCATATAAACCGGAGTTACCGGCGGATAATACGGCCGTTAAAATGATGGCATTGATAAAGCTGGCCGCAAAGGCAAAACCAAAACGGTCAAGTACCAATGTAAATGGGCTGATAGCTACGTTTTCTACACTGGAATTCAATAAGTTCGGATCATTATAAGGGATTAAAAAGCCGATAACAACAAAGGAGCCAATGTAGAATACTAAAATACGCCAGAAAATCGAGTGAATCGCTTTTGGAATATTTGTTTCCGGTTCTTCCGATTCACCGGCAGCAACGCCGATCAATTCGGTCCCCTGGAAGGAGAAACCCGCTACCATGAAGATAGCTAAGATAGAACTAAATCCGCCTACAAACGGAGCTTCACCGACAGTCCAGTTAGTGAATCCCGGAGAATCGCCGCCTACGCCGATAATAAGCATAGAGCCAACAAATAAGAACACAAACACGGTAATAACCTTCATACTGGCAAAGATGTATTCACTTTCACCGAAGGAACGTGTCGATAAATAGTTCATCAAAAACAATGCTACTAAGAACAAGGCTGACCATACAATGGCCGGTATATCCGGAAACCAGTACTTCATAATCAAAGAACCGGCTACCAACTCAGCCGCTAACGTAATGGCCCAGTTAAACCAATAGTTCCAACCAAGGGCAAAACCGAAGGCCGGATCCACATAACGGGACGCGTAAGTTCCAAAAGAGCCCGGTACAGGCAAATACGTTGCCATTTCACCAAGACTGGTCATCAAAAAATAAACCATGATACCGATTACGCCATAAGCAACCAAAGCACCGCCAGGGCCGGCAGTACTAATTACTTCGCCGCCGGCTACAAATAAGCCGGTGCCAATGGAACCCCCCAGGGCAATCATATTCATATGACGCGATTTCAGGCTTCGGCGTAATTTGTTTTTAGCAGATAGTCCTTGCACGTAAACATCATCCCTTTCTCAATTTACAAATCAAGGTTTCGAACCAAGTTTGCATTATCTTCAATAAATTTACGACGAGGTTCTACCTTGTCGCCCATGAGTACACTAAATATTTTATCCGCCTCAATAGAGTCTTCCAAACTTACCTGCAAAATAGTTCTGTTCTCAGGATTCATTGTAGTTTCCCAAAGTTGTTCAGGATTCATTTCCCCTAAGCCTTTGTAACGTTGGATCGTAATATTTTCACGACCTACTTCGTCAAGCTTAGCCCCCATTTCAGCGTCACTGTAAACGTACCAATGACTCTTGCCCTTCTTAATCTGATACAAAGGCGGTTGTGCAATGTAAACGCGTCCTTCTTCGATTAAAGGCTTCATATAACGATAGAAGAAAGTCAGTAAGAGCGTACGAATATGAGCTCCGTCCACGTCCGCATCTGTCATGATAATAATCTTGTGGTAACGGCTCTTGTTAAGATCGAATTCTTCACCGATACCTGTACCGAATGCAGTGATCATGGAGCGAATTTCGTTATTCGCCAAAATCTTATCTAAACGTGCTTTCTCTACATTTAAAATCTTACCGCGCAATGGCAAAATAGCTTGGTAACGGCGATCACGGCCTTGTTTGGCACTACCGCCGGCGGAGTCCCCTTCGACTAAATAAATTTCGGTCATAAGCGGATCTTTTTCAGAACAGTCTGCCAATTTACCCGGTAAGGAACTGATTTCAAGAGCATTTTTACGACGAGTCAATTCACGAGCCTTGCGTGCCGCTTCACGTGCACGGTTGGCCGTTGTAGCCTTGTCGATGATACGTTTAGCTTCAGAAGGATGTTCTTCCAAGAAGACCTTCAATCCTTCTGATACTACCGTATCAGTAATTCCCTTCACCTCACTATTGCCAAGCTTTGCTTTCGTTTGGCCTTCAAACTGAGGATTTAACACCTTAACGCTTATAATAGCAGTTAACCCTTCGCGCACGTCTTCACCGGACAAGTTGGCTTCACTTTCTTTAATCAGCCCGGCTTTACGACCATAGTCGTTCAAAGTACGTGTTAAGGCACTGCGGAAGCCGCTCAAGTGAGTACCGCCGTCAATCGTATTAATATTGTTTACGAAAGACAGAATATTTTCACTGTAGCCGTCATTATACTGTAAGGCCACATCCACCACTACATCGTCACGAGTATTTTCCATGTCGATAATGGTAGGATGTACCGCATCTTTTGTTTCGTTTAAGAACTGTACGAAGGATGTAATGCCCCCTTCATACATAAAGCTTTCTTCTTTTTGTTCTTCGCCGCGCTTATCGGTTAAGGTAATGCGAAGTCCTTTATTCAAGAACGCCAATTCCTGTAAACGAGTGCGCAATACGTTGAAATCAAAAATCGTTGTTTCGAAAATTTCCGCATCCGGCTTAAAGGTAACTGTTGTACCGGTGTCAGTTGCTTTACCGATCACAGTTAACGGATTCTTCAAATGACCGCGTTCAAAGGAAATTTCATAAAGTTTGCCACCTTGGCGAACCTGTACGATAGTCCATTCGCTCAAAGCGTTAACTACGGAAATACCTACACCGTGAAGACCGCCGGACACTTTATATCCGCCGCCACCGAACTTCCCTCCTGCGTGAAGTTTAGTCAATACCAATTCAACAGCCGGAATACCTGTTTCATGCATACCTACAGGAATACCGCGGCCATTGTCGACTACAGTAACGCTGTTGTCTTCATTGATACTTACTTCAATATGTGTACAGTAGCCTGCTAAGGCTTCGTCCACACTATTATCTACAACTTCATATACTAAATGGTGCAGCCCTTTGGCAGAGGTACTGCCGATATACATGCCCGGACGGGTACGAACTGCTTCGAGACCTTCCAGTACTTGTATATCCTGCGCTCCATAATGTTGTTCTGCCATACTTGCTCCTCCCTAAAAAATCTATAAAAAATACAGTTTATTATACAATGTTTTTATTTTTTTGTGTATAAGGACACGGGAATTAAATTGGACGATTTTGCCAATCGTTTTCCCACCCCGGTAATCGACATGCTGAGACCGTAAATCGTGTCTTTAGTTACCAAGTAACTTTCAATGGGCTCATCAGGAAATACATGGATTACCTTAGCATTGTTCCACTGCTTATTGCGACGGCGTTTCCCTTTGATCAAAGGAATTGTCTGAACTACCGCAATAATTTCATCCATGGAAATACTATATGTATCAGATAAATGAACAAACATAGACTATATCACTTTCCGTAAAAACAATAACAAATCATAAATTACAACAATAAAACTACAAAATCAAGCATTAAAAAGCGATTCTTCATATTGAAAAAATTTCAATCTTCAAAATACGGCAAAACTTTTAAAATTCCATGAATTTCTAAATGCCGTAACTGTACTATTATACATCATTTTTCCCTGTATTATTAGCATTTTATTACGACTTATGGGAATAATTAAAAAATTTTGACCTTTTTTATTTATAAATATATAAAAATACTTCTATTTTTATACTATTTTATCAAAGTTTTCATGATTTTTATATAGTTTTCTTTGTATTTATGTTCTTTTAGGCTGATAAGTATGATTCTTGTCATCCTTTTTTCTATATTTATTCGTTAAATTCACTACAAATTCCGGCGACAGCTGCTCAGCAGTCTTACATGTGATGAGCATGGTAGCCATATATAAGTCATAATTGTCTGTTGAACCGGCACGGATCTGGCTCAAAAAGTAGTAAATCATATTGCGCTTCGCTTCATTGAACTGCTCCATCGTGCAGCGTGGATAAACGTTGAGCATCTCATCATATTTCCAATAGGGATACTGAAAGAGTACATCTTGAATCGAACTCACCAATATACGTTCCTTCTGATGAGTACAGGAAATACAAAGTGACTCCCCCGCTTCAATGAGCAGCCCGCAGGACGGACATGGGTGATACCCCTTCGCCGTCAGCACGTAGCGCTTCTTATACTGTTTAATCTGTGCCTCCCGAAAGGCTTTACGCATACTTTCACTGCTGATCTGCGCACAGTTTGCATCAATCTCCGCAATATCTTCGTCGGTTAAATGAATTTTTGCAAAATCAATGCGCTCCCGATTACGAAAATCCTCCCACACACCGACGAGCTTTTCTTCCACGCGGTAAATGGTGCTGCGCTTGTTCATTTCAAGCTTAATATCCGTAATTACAGGCTCGCTATAATCTGCACTGTAAAATTCGTTAATTTTTTTAATCAGCTGCGGCTTGCTCATCTGCAATTGCTGGAGCCACGCCGATGTATTGGCGCCGATAACAATGACTGGCGGCTTAATGGCGATAAGATTGCAATACTGACTGATTCGTTTACCTACAACCTCGGACCAGTAGTAGTACAATTTCATAACAGGAATTTTCGGATAAAAAACGTAACCGTCATAGGAGCGGGATTTCATAATGAAATCCATAGTTTGATTAAAATCTTCCAGCTTATGATTTCGCATCAGCGTCACGCTCCCCACAACGAATTACCATTACATCGGACAAGGTTTTAACATCTTCCAGGTCCGTAGTCGTTATAAATGTCTGAATTTTACGATGAATAAAATGCAGTAAATTTTGACGGCGTTCCCCATCCAGTTCGCTAAGCACATCATCCAACAGTAAAATCGGATACTCGCCCACTTCCGATTTAATGTACTCCAACTCGCTGAGCTTCAACGATAAAATCGCCGTCCGCTGCTGTCCTTGAGAACCAAATCGCTTCAAGTCCATAGTGCCCGATAAAAATCGCAAATCATCGCGATGCGGTCCGATTGACGTAGTCATGCGGCGACGATCTTCCGGCAACGCCTTTTGAAGGGCTTCATAAAAATCGGCAGCCTCCACGATACGCTTATCCGGACTATAAGACTGTTCATACTTTATGGTCAAATTTTCTTTTCCATTTGTAAGACGACGGTTCATCAAATCCAGAAGCAAATTAATCTTACGCAAACTGTCCAGCCTCTTTTTCACAAGAAATGACGCAGTCTGCGCCAGCTGGCGATCCCATTCTTCAAAGGAAACATTCGGGCGTCCATAAGAATCTTTCAATAACTTATTCCGTTGCTGCAAAATCTTATTATACATATGCAGCTGTTGGTAGTACGTAGCACTGGTTTGAGAGATTTCCACATCAATAAAGCGACGTCGCAAGGACGGAGAGCCTTTAATAAGCTGCAAATCTTCAGGACTGAAGATAACCGTATTCAAGGTACCCATCAATTCCTTCTGAGAAATGCGATTGCTGTTAAGGCGGATTTCTTTTTTCTCCCGTCCGCTCAACTTCAACGTCACCTTCTGGGTCGTATCTTTCTTTTCAAATTCAATGACAATACCGGCCGCCTCTTTACCGAACTGAATGAGATCACTGCTCTCATTGGTTCGGTAACTTCGGCCAATCGTACTCACATAGAGGGATTCCAAAATATTACTCTTCCCCACGCCATTAGGGCCATAGAGCACAATAATAGCGGGGGAAAAGTTCCATTCCGAATGATCGTAGTTGCGAAAGTTAATCAGTTCTAAGGAGTGAATATTCACTCTTCGGCCTCCTCTGCCACAACTTGCCAGCTGCCTACGCCTTCGATGCTGACTACATCGCCGGGATAGATTTTTTTACGCTTTTGCGTACATTCTTCCCCATTTACGAGCACTACATAGTCGTCGAGGATAAATTTAATCTGGCCGCCTGTTTCAATGATACTTTCCAATTTTAATAATTGATCCAATTTATTATAAGGGGTATGTATAAATACCGGTGTTGCTTGCATAATAAGCCTCCTTATTTGCGAATCGGTGTTACTACATAAGTATAATTACTGTTATTGTCCTGACGAATAACAACCGGTCCATTTTGCTTTAAGTACAAGTGAATCAGATCACCTGTGCTGTGACGTAAAATATCACTAATATATTTACTGTTAAAAGAAATTGTAAACGGTGTACCTTTAAATTCGCACAATACTTCCTCTTTGGCTGCGCCAATATCGGAGTTTTGAGCTGTTAATGTTACTTCTGTTTCATTCCAATCATAGCGAATTACATTGTATTCCGCATCTTTAGCCAACAAAGACACACGGTCTACGGCACCGGCAAAATCACGACGATTTAATACGGCGCTGGAGTCGAATGTAGAAGGAATTACTTTATTGTAATCCGGGAAGTTAGCTTCGATTAGACGGGAAATCAAGTATACAGTGTCAAAGATAAAAGCTACTTGGGAACGGTTCCAAATAATGCGTACCATAGTCGGATTGTCCACCGGTAATAAACGGGACACTTCAGCCAATGTTTTGGTAGGAATGATCATACGCATTTGATTAGGTACTGCTTCCTCTAAGGCTACTTTTTTAATGGCCATGCGATATGTATTGGTAGCTACCATAGTTAATTCTTTGTCGGAACTTTCCAATAAAGCGCCGGTATACATAAACGCGTTTTGGTCTGTTGAAGCGGCATAGTTTGTTAAATCAATCATTTCTTTCAGTTTTTCACCATCAATATCGATATGATACTGGTCATGAATTTGATCAACTAACATAAAATCGTCTAAATCCATCGTTACTAAGTTGAATTGAGATGATTCTGTGCTGATTAACAATTGGTTGCTCTGTTCGTTGGTTTCTAAAGTAATAATTTCGCTTGGTGTTTTACGGATCCAGTCTTGGAAGTAACGCATACCCAATACGATAGTACCTTCTTCAATAATAGTAGCATCTACAGTAATCTTAATACCAATCTGGTAATCGTTGGCCTGCATTTCAACTTTGTTGTCTTTAGTTGTTATATAAATAGAGCCCGGTAAATTTGAACTGGTTTTGTTTTGGCTAACTTTTGAGAGGGCATTGATAGCTTTTAATAAATTATCTTTCGAAAATTGGATTTTCATCGGTTCAAGTGCTCCTTTATTAATAATATTTTTTTAAATTGAAGTTCAATTAAATAATAATAATAGTAATAAGCCCTGTGCACAAGTGGAAAAGTGTGAAAAACTCAGTCAGAGACTGAATGTACACATGTTAATAATGATGTGAACGGAAAATTTCACTTATTCACATATACACAGTTTGGCTAATATGCTGTGAATAACGTTGATTTTGGTCACACTATACACACAGTGTGTACACACCCTATCCACATACTTATACACAGGTGGAAAACCATTGATTCTATAGAATAATCACCTCGAAATGCTTTAACTGCAAGGTGTTTTCCCTATGGTAATCTACACATATTCATGATGTATTAGTATCTATTTTAGATTAAATAAACTATTATTAATACATATTAAGTGTTTTCACGAATCTTATTCGTTATTTCTTCAATTAATCGTCTGGTTTCTTCGTCTTTTGTTATATCTTTAGCAATCTTAGTATACGCATGCAATGCAGTCGTATGATCTTTCTTGCCAAAGGATAATGAAATTTGAGGATAACTTTCATCCAATAATTCGCGACATAAGTACATAGCGATTTGACGAGGGTGTGCATATTGTTTGTTGCGTTTCTGCCCTACGAGCAAATCTTTCTTAATGTGGAAGAATGAGGCGATGAAATCCTGAATATAGGTAATGGATAAGGCCGGTTTTTCTGTGGCCGGTAAAATATTATCTAATACTTTAAGCGCATATTCCACTGTAATATTGTGGCTCTGATTCTGAATTTCCGCTACCGTAATGAGCTGATTGAAAGCCCCTTCCAATTTACGAATACTGCCGCGGCTGAATGTTTGAGACAATAAGCGAATAACGCCGTTGTCTACGTGTAAGTCAGGGTTCTTTTCACGTTCATTGTCCAAGTTGGACAAGAGAATGGCTTCCAGTACTTCCGGACTTGGCGGATCGATAGTTACGACCAGGCCGGCGGCGAAACGTGTTTTTAAACGCACTTCTGTATGCTGCAAATCTTCCGGCAACACATCACTGGTTAAAATGATCTGCTTATTCATTTGAATTAAATCATTAAATGTATGGAAGAAGTCCTGACGAGTACCGTCTTTTGTTTCGAAGGCCTGTACGTCGTCCAGTAGGAGTACGTCAATATTATGGAAAATATCTTTTGGCACATCGCGGTTTTTATTTAAGGAATCTAAATAGTATTCAATATACTTCTGCGCCGGTACACACATAATGCGGGCAGCCGGGTTATTTTTTAAAATCTGATGGCCAATAGCGTGCATCAAATGTGTCTTACCCATACCGCTTTGTCCGTAAATGTAGAACGGATTGTGTTCGCCCGGTGATTTAGCTACTTCCTGAGCCAGTGCTTTCGGAAGCACATTGGTGCCCGTCGTAATGAAATTATCAAATGTATATTTAGGATCCAAAATGGACGCTGCCAATATGGTCTCTTCCTGTTTCGTATACGTCTTCTTAGGCGCAGTTACGGACGAATCATTATACTTAGGTGCCGGTGTATCCTGCGCTTGAACTTGAGGACGGGTTTGGTTTTGAGGTTGTGCATCATTGGTAAATAAGCTGTCCTGCGGAATCCCCTGAACGCGGTCGCGTCGTCTGTTTGCACGGTTGTTGTCGATTACAACCGGCTCTTCATAAACAGGTTTAATAGGGCGCATCGAATGTCTGGCCGATTTTGGTGCATCATAGCCCAGTTTTTGTCGTGCTTCTTCAAAGGAGCCCACATAGCCGGTATCTGTCGGAAAATCATCGTCCAACATAGGAGATACTTGAGAGGCGTTTGTATAAGGCGGTTCCATTGGAGGCACTGTAGGAGATACGGCGGACACATCTTCGTAGCCGTCAGTTACCGGTGATACTGCAGGTGCTTGCTCATAGGCAGCGGGAGCTGTAGGGGCCGCTTCTTGTGGCTCAATCGGTTGCGCTGCTTGCACGGTTTGAGCAGTTTGAACAGGCGGTGCCGTTTGTACCGGTTCGTCTGCCGGGGAGCTCGACTCCTGAACGCTTTTTATAGTAAACGTAAGGGTGTGGTCGCTTTCCGGTTTTACCTGTTTCCAAATTCTATTTAAGGATTTATTTAAGTTAGTACTTATGGAAGAATCAGCTTGAATGATTTCACGAATATAATTTTGCATGGTCATGAGGACCAGATTATTTTTAGATTCATCAAGTTCCACCGGCAGCAGCCAATAAATGGTGGTCTTCCAGAGCGTCGGATCCATACGCGTACGGCTATCTTCGCGGACTTGGCTCCAAAACTCATTGAGATTAATGCTGGGCATAGACATTCCTTTCCAAGAGTTAGATATATGTGAATATCTTTAATTATAAATTATAAAAAACTGTGTATAACTTTTTAAAATCTACAAAAAAAGACAAAGAAAAAGGTTATTACAAGCGTTAAACACGGGCTTCTTACACATCTTGACCGTACTGTGGATAACAAGTGCATAAGTTGTGTATATCTTGTTTATAACCTATTAATATACTCACATATATGTAAATTCTTACTCATATAGTTTCTTTTCTTTTCCCTTATATTCTAACAGAAAAGCCCGGCCTTGTCATGGCGTATTACATATGCACACCTTCTTGACTGTGCATAAATCGGAGCTCTTTGTGCTATTTTGTATATGAAGAGTTAGATTTAACAAATTTTATACTATATAGAGCATGAAAAAAATACATGTGAATATGAGATTTTATAATTGCTTTTTCAAAATGAATGACAATGGCCTTTGACCGGGTTGTGGTAAATTATAATATAATAGTATATATAAGGAGAATAGGCGGGAAAAAGTGGCGGAAAGTATTGACAGAACAGGCCTTTATACTTATACTTATACTGTTATGGTATAAGTAATTACTAGACCAATCTCAAGGAGGTGTTTTATACATGAAACGTACTTACCAACCAAATACGCTTTGGAGAAAACGTACTCATGGTTTCCGTGAACGTATGAAGACTATTGGCGGTCGTCTTGTATTGAAAAGACGTCGTGCTAAAGGCAGAAAGAAATTATCTGCATAATATAATAGCTTTTAGGCAGGAGAAAAAACTTGGCGCTGCTGCCAAGTTTTTCTATTCATAATGGCATAGGATGTAAGAATGAACGAAGTAACATATGGCTTAGATAAAGCACGAAGAATTCGTAAAAATAATGAATATCGTCTTGTCTATAGACATGGTACCTATGAAGTAGGTCGTTTGTGCGTAGTCTATCGTATGCCCGTAGCGAAGCAGTCCACCCGGATCGGTTTCGTAACAGGTAAAAAGGTAGGCGGCGCCGTGGAGCGCAATCGTGCGCGGCGACTGATGAAGGAAGTATATCGCCTGAATCAGCATAAACTGAAAGAAGGGTATGCCATTGTCGTAGTGGGTCGGGCTAAACTGAGCAAAGCAACCTATGAAGAGGCCTGTAAAGAGCTGATGTATCTTTTTAGAAAGTGCAAATTGCTGAAGAGCACTAAGGCGTAAGCGCTTATAAAGAGGTAGTTCTATGAGGTATATAACATATGCAATCAATCTGATATTGATTGGCCTGGTCCAATTGTATCGATATTGTATTTCGCCATTAAAACTGCAATCCTGTCGTTTTTATCCCACCTGTTCGACGTATACTTTAGATGCATTACGCAAATATGGTCCTTTTAAAGGCAGCTATTTAGGAATTAAACGGATTTTAAAATGTCACCCTTGGCATAAGGGAGGCTACGATCCATTACCTTAATAGCACAGTTTTGGAAATGCCGAAGTGTCTGTATGGATGAAATATAGACCATACCATAACGAGATATGGACATGTAAAGGATAGGATACGTCACATTAGACTCAATATAGGAGAAGACAATTGGGAATCTTTGACGCATTAGTTGAATTTATGCAATCCCTGGTTATGTACAGTTTCGACTTTACAAAAGCTATCGGGATTCCAAGCTACGGCATTGCGATTATTTTGCTTACGATTGTAATTAAAGCAATCTTATCGCCTCTTACAGTAAAACAAATTAAATCTATGCGCGGTATGCAAGCCTTACAGCCGAAGATTAAAGAACTTCAAAACAAGTACAAGAATGATCCTAAGAAATTACAGGAAGAAATGGGTCGTCTTTACAAAGAGCTTGGTATCAATCCGTTATCCGGTTGTTTACCATTGATTGTACAGATGCCGTTCCTTATTGCAATTTTCTATGCCCTTCGCGATTTCCCATATGAAGCAGGTTACGAAAACTTCTTATGGTTGCCAAGCCTCAGTGTGCCGGATCATCTGTATATTTTACCAATACTCAGTGCCTTGTCTACTTATATTATGAGTAAACAAAGTGGCAGTTCCGCAACCGGTGCTGCTGCAGGGCAACAACGAATCATGCAGATTTTCATGCCGTTGTTTATTGGTTATATCAGTTTGAACTTCGCTAGTGGTTTGGTTATATACTGGGTTGTGTCCAATATATTCCAAATGATTCAGCAATTCTTTATCTATCGTAACGATAATAAGGAGAATTAATTATGGATTTTATTGAGATTTCAGCAAAAACGGTTGAAGATGCAATTGCTAAAGGAAAAGCTCAACTGGCCAGTGAAGGTAAAGTAGTTGTAGACACGAAAGTGTTGGAAGAGCCGGCAGGCGGATTCCTCGGTTTCGGTCGCCGCGATGCATTAATCCGTATTTATTTTGAAGAAGCTGCTGAATCCGAATCTGAAACTGTAGTTGAATCTGCAGTGAAAGAAGATGTGATTCCGGCTGCTAAATCTGAAGAGCCTGTTGTTTCCTCTGAAGTAGCTGATGAAGTGGAAACAGCTCCAAAGAAAGATGCTAAACCAAGCCTTTCCAAGGAAGAGCAAATTCAGATTGCCGATAAAGGAAAACAATTTTTGAATGATATGTTTGCCAAAATGGGCTTAACCGTTCAAATTGAAAAAATGATGACCGCTGATAAGATCACCTATCAGATTCACGGTGAAGAACTGGGAATTTTGATCGGTAAACATGGTCAAACCTTAGATGCTATCCAGTACTTAACAAACTTGGTAGCTAACAAAGAATCAGCCGGTCGTTGCTACATCGTAGTGGATGTGGAAAACTATCGAGCTCGTCGGGAAGAGACGCTCGTAAACTTAGCCAAGCGATTGGCTTCCAAGGTTAAACGCAACCGTCAAAAAATTGCGTTGGAACCTATGAGCGCTTTTGAGCGTAAAGTGATTCACTTAACCCTACAAAATGATCCTCACATTGTAACAGACAGTGAAGGGGAAGAACCATATCGTCATATCGTAATTGCGTATAAGCGATAAAGTTAAAACCCGATCTTTGATCGGGTTTTATTTTTAAATAGTATGTTTATATAGGAGTTATACTATGTACACAGAAGATACCATTGCCGCGATTGCAACGCCTCCCGGAACCGGAGGGGTGGGTATTATTCGCGTAAGCGGCCAAAAAAGCTTTGATATAGTGAATTCTATATATAAAGACAGTCAAACCGATTTACTTGTAAATCGTCAAAATAGAACCATTCAATATGGTAAGATATACAATCCTCACGAAAACGACCAGGTATTGGATGAAGTGCTCCTTTTGTTGATGAAGGGACCTCATTCGTTCACGGCGGAGGATGTAGTGGAAATACAGTGCCACGGCGGTATTGTAGTAGTACGTGAAATTTTGAAATTACTGCTTCGACAGGGTGCCCGCTTGGCGGAACCCGGTGAGTTTACGAAACGTGCCTTCTTAAATGGCCGTATCGATTTGACTCAGGCGGAAGCTATTATAGATATTATAGAGGCAAAATCTGAAAAATCCTTATCTGTAGCGGTGAATCAGTTAGATGGGACATTGGCAAGACTGATCCGCAATTTGCGGGAAGAGCTATTGAACTTGGTGGCACAACTGGAAGTAACAATCGACTATCCGGAAGAAGACATCGAAGAATTGACCTTGGAAGAAACAGGTCAGAAATTGAAACCTATTTATGAACAGATGCAACAGCTATTGGCGACAGCCAATCGGGGCCGTCTGCTTCGTGACGGTATTTTAACGGCCATTGTAGGCTCGCCGAATGCGGGCAAATCCAGCCTGATGAATGCGTTGCTCCGCGAAAATCGCGCCATTGTAACGGATATTCCGGGCACAACGCGAGACAGTATTGAAGAGTCCATCACTATTGAAGGGATTCCTGTGCGTCTTGTAGATACGGCAGGGATTCGCGATACAGAAGACGTAGTAGAAAAACTCGGCGTAGACCGGGCGAAAGAATACCTGGAAACGGCACAGATTATTGTGTGTGTTGTGGATGCGTCCAAGGGCCTTACAGAAGAGGAACGAGAGATTTTAGTGGAAGCATCCGGCGACCATACAATCGTATTCCTAAATAAGTCCGATAAGGGTTCCGTTATTACCATCGCTGACATTGCACAGTTAGGCGAGTTTTCCATGATTGCTCCTATCAGTGCGGCACAGGGCGAAGGGATGGATATTTTGGCGCAAGTGGTGAAAGACCTTGTCTTTGGCGGTACTGTAAGTCAGAGCAATGAGGCACTTCTCAGCAATGTGCGTCATATTACCTTGATGGAAGAGGCGAAAGCACAGTTGGAGCAGGCATTGTCCAATATTGAAATGGGCATGGCCGTAGACTTCGTTGTGACAGACATTCGCAGCGCTTGGGAACGCTTGGGTGACATCAACGGGGACAGCTTGCGAGAATCCTTGGTGGATGAACTGTTTTCCCGTTTCTGTTTAGGTAAATAATCTGTTTTTCTTTTTGGAAACATAAACTGATACGAATGATATAATTAGGATAGGTTGAGGTAATAGCTAAGTTCTAATTGTTAGGGAATTTTATGTAAGATTCCATATGAGAGTAAAGTAGGAGAAACTATGTATACAGTGGACACATATGATGTGATTGTCATCGGTGGCGGTCATGCCGGTTGTGAAGCCGCTCTGGCGGCAGCACGCATGGGTCATCGTACATTGATGGCCACACTTAATTTAGATAATATTGCATTAATGCCTTGTAATCCGGCCGTAGGCGGTCCGGGCAAAAGCCATTTAGTGTATGAACTGGATGCGCTGGGCGGTCAAATGGCGATTAATGCGGATGCTACAGCGATTCAGATGCGCATGCTTAACACAGGGAAAGGTCCTGCCGTTCATTCTTTGCGCGCTCAGTCCGACAAGGTGGCATATCAGCGCCTGATGAAGGAAACCCTTGAAAATACGGATAATCTGAATGTGAAGCAGATTATGGTAAACGAAGTCCTCATCGAAGATGGCGAAGTTAAAGGGATTTTAGGCGAATTAGGTGAAGTGTACGAAGCGAAAGCTATCATTTTATGTACCGGTACCTATTTGAAAGGTAAAATTATTACCGGCGAATTAACGTATACCGGCGGCCCTAACGGTCAGCGTACGGCGGAACTTTTATCTGATTCCTTGCGTAAACACGGCATTGAATTGATGCGTTTTAAAACCGGTACACCGGCTCGCGTCGATAAGAGAACATTAACATTGGACCACATGACGGAACAGCCCGGCGACTCCATGTACCGTGCTTTCTCCTTCATGTCCGATTGGACCGACCGCAATGAACAAATTTGCTGGTTAACGTATACAAATGACGAAACGCATGAAATTATTCGCTCCAATTTGGACCGTGCGCCTATGTACACCGGCATTATCGAAGGTACAGGCCCTCGTTATTGCCCATCCATTGAAGATAAGGTAGTACGTTTCAGCGATAAGAGCCGTCATCAGCTCTTCGTGGAACCGGAAGGAAATCATACGAATGAAATGTATGTACAGGGCATGAGTACCAGCCTTCCAATCGATGTGCAGTACAAATTCCTCCGCACCATTCCTGGCTTGGAAAATGTAGAAATTATGCGTCCGGCCTATGCAATCGAATATGACTGCTTAGATCCGTTACAGCTTTCTCCGGCCTTACAGGTTATGTCTGTAAAAGGCTTATACTCCGCCGGTCAGGCTAACGGTACATCCGGCTATGAAGAAGCGGCTGCACAGGGCCTTATTGCAGGTATTAACGCGGCCTTGTATTTAGAAGGTAAAGAGCCATTTATTTTATCCCGTTCCGAAGCGTATATCGGTGTACTTATCGATGACTTGGTAACGAAGGGGACCCATGAACCATACCGCATGATGACCAGCCGCAGCGAATATCGTCTGCTTCTTCGTCAGGATAATGCGGACATGCGCTTGACCCAAAAGGGCTATGATATCGGCTTAGTAACAGAAGAACGTTACCAACGTTTCTTGAATAAAAAAGCA
The DNA here is from genome assembly GCF_018364065.1 of Veillonella sp. Lineage (GTDB taxonomy): Bacteria > Bacillota > Negativicutes > Veillonellales > Veillonellaceae > Veillonella_A. The sequence continues at coordinate 328,693 of NZ_JAGZMO010000002.1, read as the reverse complement.
CGCATTGAAGAAGGTTTGGCCGGCTTGAATGAAAAGTCTATCAATCCGTCTGCAGAAGTGCAGGAATTATTGGAAAAAATGGGAACGGCCCCTATTAAGACCGGTATTAAGGCGTATGACCTGGTAAAACGTAATGAATTATCCTATGGCGACGTGGCGGAAGCCTTTGGCTTACAACGTTTCAGTCCTGATGTGGAAGAAGAAATCGACATTATGATTACCTACGAAGGATATATTAAGAAACAGATGGAACAAGTGGCTAAAGTTCGTAAATTGGAAGAAAAAATCATCCCTATGGATTGGGATTATGATTCCATGAAGGGGATTTCCTTAGAAGCTAAACAGAAATTGAATAAGATTAAACCTCATTCAATTGGCCAGGCCAGCCGCATTTCCGGTGTTTCTCCGGCAGATATTTCCGTATTGTTGATTCAATTGGAACAATATCGCCGTGACCAGGAATAATCAAGATAATTAACAAGAATCTTGAAAAACGATGTAATTTGTGATAAGAAAGGAGTTATCAACGATGACAAGTGAAGCATTGAATCAAGAGCTTAACTTCACCGATAATTTACAGGTACAGCTGAAGGCGGCCGGATTTGAAGCGACAGAGCGGCAGCTGGAGCAGTTTACTGATTATTACGAATTACTCATTGAAACGAATAAACACTTGAATTTGACGGCTATTACAGATCCTCACGAAGTGGCGGTTAAGCATATGGTAGACTCGCTCACAGCACTGAGTCCGGTATTTACAGAAGGCGCGTCACTTCTCGATTTGGGAACAGGCGCCGGATTTCCGGGCATACCATTGGCAATTTGGCGTCCCGACTTGAAAATCACGTTGTTTGATTCATTACAGAAGCGACTGACTTTTCTGCAGGGCGTTATTGAAACATTGGGCTTGAAAAATGTAGCAACATTGCATGGACGAGCTGAAGATATGGCTCATACAGAAGCTCATAGAGAAGCCTATGATATCGTAACCAGTCGTGCGGTGGCACGCTTGCCGATTCTGTTGGAATGGTCTTTGCCATATGTAAAAGTGGGCGGTTACTTGGTGGCATTAAAAGGTGCAATTTACGACGAAGAAGTGAAGAGCTCCGACTTTGCCCTACAAACTTTAGGTGGCAAAATCGAAGATATAAAAATGGCAACCTTACCTACGTTAGATGATAAGCGAGCCATTATTTACGTAAAGAAAGTAAAACCTTGCACTAAGAAATATCCTCGCAAACCGAAGGACATTAAAACAAAGCCCCTAGAGAAATAATTGGCGTTTGTTCTAGATATAATCTATACCTAAATATATAATTTCCATATATGCCGGTCTCCCTCTGAGACCGGCTTTTTTATTGACATAAAAGGCTATACAGAGTATGCTTATTTTATTGAAATTCGATTGAATTAGTTTATTAATAGAGCTATAATCGACAAATCATTAGAATTAGATGGAACCAAAGAATTTTACATACTATCGTCGATTTTAAATAATATCATAATTGACCTTATCAAGAGCGACTGAGGGATTTGGCCCTGTGACGTCCGGCAACCGGCCTTGCGCGGTGCTACATCCAACAGGTAACTGACAGATAAGGAGAGGTCCTCTGTCTTGTAGAAGATGGAGGTTTTTTCGTATAAGTTGTTATATTGTATAAGTTGTTATGTTGTGTAAGTTGTTATGTTATAAAAGTTATTAAGTTGTATAAGTTATTATGAAAAGGAGGTCTTAACATGGCAGTGTATAATGGGCGTTTACCACGAATCAACGCAGCAGAGGTTCGACGTTATGCAGGGTTGAAACATGCTGATGACTTCCCTGATTCTTATGTTAACGATGCCTGTTTGGAAGTACAGTTGGCAGCGGTGCCACAGGGAACTTATGAGGCATATCCGTATGATCCGGAGACGGGGATTGTAAGCAGCAATCCGCCATTACAGATTGAAGGCAGTGTGATTCGCAAACATCTGGAAAAATCGGAACGTGTCTATGTGATGGCCGTCACCATTGGAGAAGGTGTGGAAATTCGCAGCGAAGAGCTCTTTAAAGAAGGCAATTATACCTTAGGACTACTCCTTGATGCGGCAGCCACAACGGCAGTAGAGCAAGTAGCAGATCAAGTGAATGAATTGATAAAAAAAGAGGCGGCCAAGGCGGGATATACTACAACATGGCGTTTTAGCCCTGGTTATGGTAATTGGGATTTAACCGTTCAAAAAGAATTGGCTCACATTATTGGTACTCAAACTATCGGTTTGTCTGTAACTGATGCGTTTTTATTATTTCCAAGAAAGTCCGTTACCGCCATTATCGGTTGCATGCCTAAGGGAGAAACGATTCAGACAAAACGAGGATGCTCCTCCTGTAGCCAGCGAGATTGCATGTCCAGAAATGTGTAGCTTTGGGAAAGATGAGAGGGATTATATGTATATATTTGATGGTGCCATGGGCACAATGTTACAACAATCAGGGTTGAAAGAGGGGGACTGCCCTGAATTATTTAATGTGGATCATCCGGAGATTATAAAAGGAATCCACAGTGCGTACTTGAAAAACGGCAGTCAAATTATTACGACTAATACATTTGGCGGCTGTGGTTTGAAGTTAGCTGACTATGGTTTGGAACACCGGGTGGCTGAAATCAATAAGGCAGCGGTAAAGGCAGCTAAACAGGCCATTGCAGAAGTTAAGCCTGATGCACGCGTAGCAGGCTCTATGGGGCCTACGGGACTTTTTATAGAGCCGTTGGGAAATGTATCCTTTGATGAAATATACGATACATATAAAGAGCAGGCCTTAGCTTTGATTGAAGCCGGTGTGGACTTTGTTCTTATTGAAACGATTATAGATATCCAGGAGATGAGAGCCGCTTTGCTGGCAGCACTGGATGCACGAAACGAATTGGGAAAAACGGCAGATGATGTTAAGGTTATTTGTCAGTTTTCTTTCAGTGACGATGGACGTACCATTACAGGTACGCCACCGGAAGCGGCAGCTATTTTAATGGAAGCTATGGGCGCTGATGTAGTTGGTATTAACTGCTCCTTAGGGCCGGAGCAGCTTATTCCCTTAGTAAAGAGATTGGCATCGGTGACAACCTTGCCGATTAGTGCTCAACCTAATGCGGGCATGCCTGTTTTAGTGGGAATGGAAACTGTATTCCCTTTGACTCCGGAAGAAATGGGAACCTATGTAGGGGACTTAGTTGATGCGGGTGCCTCTTATATTGGGGCGTGCTGCGGCAGTACACCGGCTCATATTCGTGAAATTGCTAAAGCGTTAGAAATTCATACGCCGAAGGAACGCGTATTTCCGGAACCTTTCACAGCACTTACCAGTCGCAGCGGCATTGTCCGTTTGGGGCACAAAGAGCGACCTGCTATAATTGGTGAACGTATTAATCCTACAGGCCGAAAAGTGTTGGCTAAAGAGATTCGCGAAGGTAACTTCACCATGGTAAAACGGGATGCGTTGGCACAGGTAAATGCGGGAGCACATATTTTAGATGTAAACATGGGCCTACCGGACATTGATGGTCCGGCCATGATGAAACGAGCTGTCATGGAATTAACCATGCTGGTAGATGTACCCTTATCAATTGATACATTAGAGGCGGATGTAATGGAGGCAGGACTAAAAGCCTATCCGGGCCGACCTTTGATCAACTCGGTAAATGCGGAACCGGAACAACTTGAAAAAGTGTTGCCGTTGGCTAAGCGATATGGGGCGGCATTACTTTGTCTGCCATTGGGAAAAGGAGATCTGCCTGTTACAGCGGAAGATCGCGTTGCTTTAGTAAAAGAAATCGTTTTGGCTGCGTATCGTGAAGGACTTCGCAGTGAAGATTTACTATTAGACCCGTTAGTACTTACTTTAGCCAGTGGCGAAAATAGTGCAAAAGAAACCTTACGGACTTTGGCACTTTATAAAGAAACGTTTGGTTTTCCTACCGTAATGGGGTTGTCCAATGTATCATTCGGCTTACCTCAACGGCCGTATTTAAACAGCCAATTTTTAACAATGGCCTTATCCCACGGATTGACTACACCAATATTGAATCCGTTAAATAACCCGGTGAAGAAAGCATTCGTTGCGGCCTGCTCACTACTTGGCCATGATCCCGGGGCAGCTGATTTTATAGCACAATACGGTAATGAAGAAGAGACCGTTATTACAACGAATAAAGCGAAAGAAGCAGCCGTTCAATTTAACAGTGATGATCCGCTTGAGAATATTCAACATGCTGTAGAACAAGGGGAAAAAGAGCGTGTTGTAGAATTGGTCGAAAAGGCATTAAATGACGGTATCGATCCTTTGAAAATTACGAAACAGGCTTTGTCGGAAGCCATGAATGTAGTAGGTGATAAATTCGGCAGTGGGAAGGCGTTCTTGCCACAAGTAATGCTGGCGGCGGAAGCGATGCAACAGGCGTTCCAGACGATTAAAAGAATGTTGCCTGAAAATAACGATATAGTTAAAGATACTGTTATTGTGGCTACGGTGAAAGGTGATATTCACGACTTGGGGAAAAATATAGTCGCTGCGCTGTTGGAAAATAATGGATACCGCGTTATTGATTTGGGGAAAGATGTGGCACCGGAAACAATAGTGGAAGTGGCGGAACGTGAAAAAGCTTCCGTCGTTGGTATATGTTCCTTAATGACTACAACTATGCCGATGATTGATGTAACTATCAAGGCTATTCGTGAAGCAGGTCTGTCTTCTAAAATCATGGTAGGCGGTGCTGTGCTGACTCAGGAGTACGCTGATAAAGCCGGAGCTGATTGCTATGCAAAGGACGGTATAACGGCAGTTAATATCGTAAAGCGACTCTTGGGTGATGACTAAGAGAAGTTTAAGAGAAAACTAAGAGAAAACTAGAGAATACTAAAAAAACTAAAAAATTAATAAAAGAATAATAAAAGAATACCAAGAGATAATTAGAGAGAGTAAAGAAACTTTAAGAGAATATTTGAGGTTTTATTTGGGGGGAGTTTATTTGGAACAATTACGAGAGAAGCATAAGCAAGGGAAATTTACTATAACTGTGGAATTGGATCCGCCTAAAAGTGCTTCGGCGGAGAAAACATTCCAAGAGGCTCGCTTATTGGCCGGTAAGGTAGATGCTATAAATATTGCGGACTGCCCAATGGCAAAAATGCGTATGAGCCCTATTGCATTGGCACATTTGATAAAGAGCCACGAAGGAATCGATACGATATTTCACTTAACTTGTCGTGACAGAAATGTGATCGGATTACAATCTGAATTGTTAGGAGCAGCAGCTCTAGGTGTCGATAATATACTTACACTGACTGGCGATAAACCTTCCACTGGAGATCATCCGGATGCGAAACCTATATTTGAAGTTGACTCTATGGGATTGTTAAAAATCGCTAACGACTTAAATAATGGTGAAGATTTAACCGGCAATCCATTAGATGTTAAAACTAACTTCTATATTGGTACTACAGGAAATCCGGGTGCAGATGATTTAGCACTGGAGAAAGAAAAGATTATCCGTAAGATTGAAGCCGGAGCTCATTTCATACAAACCCAACCTATATATGATTTGGAGAAGGCAAAACGATTCATTGATGTAGTTGCACCTTTGGGACTTCCTGTTATGCTGGGACTTATCCCTTTAAAAAGCTACAAAATGGCGAACTACTTACATACAAAAGTTCCGGGGATTTCGTTGACTGATGAAATACTGAAACGAATGGAAGTAGGAGGTAAAGAAGCCGGGCTGGAAATAGCCGTGGAAACATTACGAGAAATTAAAAAGATAGCCCATGGCGTACACATCATGCCACTGAATGACATACAGACTGTCCTTTATTTAATAGATCATGTGTAGGTATTAAATAGTAGCTGATGAAATAATAGAAACTCCCAACTTAAGTTACATTAAACTTTTATATAACTTAAGTTGGGAGTTTTTTGTTTCACGTGAAACAATTATAATAGAAGTATAGAGTTTATAAGCTTTGAGTTTTATTAAACAATTCAAAGTTTATAAGACAATCGTTAAAAAATAAACTTAACTATGAGGAATATTTGATAGAAATATAAAGACACATTGCCCACTTACAGTTTGAGAGTGATGTAATACTAGAGTGGTCTAAAATTGATGAAGATGATGTGTTAGACGATATAATGTTTGAGAGTAGTCCAATACTAGTGTGCTCTAAAACACCATATCTTGACTGCATCATTGCCTCCCAGTTTGAGAGTAGTTCAATACTAGTGTAGTTTAAAATGCGTAAAATTGGGCAAGCGTTAACCGGTAGTTTGAGAGTGTGTAATACTTGTGTAGTCTAAAACTGCCATAATATCGGAGGGGAGTCAAGAGAGGTTGAGAATAATGCAATACAAGTGTGGACTAAAAATGTATAGGGATTGAATATGTATAATCATCTCGTTTGAGCGTAGTAATATATTGTGGTCTAAGCTACTTTAATACATTATTGCCCACTTACAGTTTGAGAGTTAGTGTAATAAAGAAACGGTGAATATAAGTAAGAACTCTTGGGGGTCACTACATTTGAGGATAGTGTAATAACATAATGATGGAATAATTTGCATGATTACAAAAATGCTGAGCAGTTGTTTGAGAGTAGTTTAATGTTATTATTTTGTTTCACGTGAAACAATTTTTATGACGATTCTGACTCAGATGGTCTAATGTTTCACATGAAACATTTTTACGATAAGTTTAAATTAAAATTTAGCCTTCAAATTTATTGTTTCACGTGAAACAAAATGTGTAAAAAAACTAAGTTAAGAATATTAAGGTAATAAATGTTAATTCAATAATGCCTTACAAAAGATGGAAAGAAGTGTTTCACGTGAAACATTTCTTTTTTACTCAAATGGATAATAAGGGATTTATTGAATGAAAATTTACTTTATTATTATGAGTTTGATGGAAATTCCCGTTTTTTACGGTGTGAGTATGATATAATATTTTATGTATTTATTGTTCAGAATGAGGTGAGCTTGTGGGAAAAGTAATAGCCATTACCAATCAAAAGGGCGGAGTAGGGAAAACAACAACATCGGTAAATCTTAGTGCTTGTATTGCATCAACCGGCAAAAAAGTGTTGCTGATTGATATGGATCCACAAGGTAACGCAACCAGTGGTTTCGGCATTGATAAGGATAGTTTAGAGGCAAGTATTTATGATGTGCTAATTAATAATATGGCTATTAGTGACATAACTACTTCCACAGCTATAAAGAAGTTAAAAGTGGCACCGGCAGCTATTGATTTGGCAGGTGCAGAAGTTGAGCTGGTAAATTTAGAAAAAAGGGAATTTATACTTAGAAAGGCGTTAAAGGAAGTTAGGAAAGAGTATGATTTTATTTTTATCGACTGTCCTCCATCTTTAGGCCTATTAACACTAAATGCCATGATAGCAGCAGATAGTGTATTGATTCCGATTCAAAGTGAATTCTATGCGCTAGAAGGGGTTAGCCAATTAATTAAAACGATTGATTTAATTAAAGGCGCGTTAAATAAAAACTTGGAAATAGAAGGTGTACTATTAACGATGTTTGATGGTCGTACAAATCTTTCTATTCAAGTGGCCGATGAGGTGAAGAAGTACTTTACGACTAAAGTATATAAAACGATGATCCCTCGCAATGTAAGATTAAGTGAAGCTCCAAGTTTTGGTGAGCCAATTATTATTTACGATCCAAAATCTAAAGGGGCGGACGTATATATGAAGTTAGCTAAGGAGGTCATTAAGAGTGCCGCAAAATAGAAGAAAATCAGGTTTGGGTATTGGTCTTAAGGCCTTGATTCGAAAATCAGAAGGTGTAGCGGAAGAGTTAGAACCGAATGCTATGTCTGAAGAAGAGGAGCTTAGCAAAGAAAACACCGGCTCTAAAAAGACGCAATCGAACAGAACAGCTAAATCCGGAGCAGGTGATACAAAATCAACTCGTAGCGGAGCACGCACTAAAAGTGGCAAGCAGGTCGCAAAGAAGACTGATGATGAAGCAATAGAAAATCGTGTAGAAGATGCTGAAGAAACTGCAGATGCACAAGGTTCAGATAAAGAGTTTAATAATAGTGCTGAAAATCAAGAAGCAAAAAGCACACAGACAGAGATGACAGCTTTATATGGAGAGCCTCGTTTGGAAGGATCTGTTCTAATTGAGGTGTCTAAAGTTATACCAAATCCAAATCAGCCTCGTAAGAATTTTGCAGAAGATGATATGGATAGCTTGGTAGAGTCAATTCGTCGTATTGGCGTGCTCCAGCCTATTATTGTTTGCAAACAGGGTGATACCTATCAGCTGGTTGCCGGTGAACGTCGTTTACGAGCATCTCAAAAAGTCGGCCTGGAATTGATTCCTGCATTAATCAAAGATTACAGCAGTGAAGAAGTGACTGAAATTGCGTTGGTGGAAAATTTACAACGTCAAAATTTAGACCCTATTGAAGAAGCTTTTGCTTATCAGCGACTTATGGATACGTTCAAGCAAACACAGGATACGATTGCCGGACGTTTAGGCCGCAGCCGTTCTTATATCGCTAACATTGTACGTTTACTTAATTTACCGGAATTTGTACGCAATGATCTTTCCGCCGGAGAAATTACTGTAGGTCAGGCAAGACCGTTATTGGCATTGTCCGATGAAAGTGCTCAGCGCGAAGTGTGGACACTTATTAAGGAAAAAGAATTAAATGCCCGTCAAATTGAAGCGTTAGTAAAACGAGTAAAAGAAGGCAAGGGCCTTGAAAATAAAAAGCCTGCCGGTTCGATTCACGAAACTGCAGAACTTAGAGCCATGGTGGATCGTTTGAAGTTAAGTATTGGCGTGAAAGCGGCAATTAAGTTAAAACCGGGTAAACAGGTACAAGGACGTATTGAGTTACCGTTTAAAAACGAAGATGAGTTAAACTACTTGATTCAATACATGGAAGCACAGCAATCGACTGAATTAACAGATGAATCTGCTCCAATGAATGAAGTATCGGTAGCAGGTCATGCGGCTTCAACAGGAAGTGTTGCAGGCGAAGCAGGCAGACAAGCCGAGGGTCATGATGACTTTATTGAAGAATTAGAACATAGACCTTTTAAAGTATAAAAGATATAAGAAAGTATAAAAGATATAAGTGTGTAATTTGCTATAGGTGGCAAGTAGTAAGGCAGGTAATAAATGACAAATATAGCACAAACACCTTCAGCTAATAGAATTCATATCGGATTTTTTGGACGCTGTAATGCAGGGAAGTCTACGTTAATTAATATGTTAACGGGGCAGCCGCTCGCATTGGTGTCCGAAGTGGCAGGTACGACAACTGACCCTGTAAGTAAGGCGATGGAAGTATTGCCATTAGGTCCGGTTATGTTAATTGATACAGCCGGTGTAGATGATACGTCGGAACTTGGAGCATTACGCATTGAAAAGACAAAGGCATTGCTCCCTAAAATTAACTTGGCACTGTATGTGCTGAAAACTGATGCGGAACCAAGTAAAGAAGATGTGGCATGGTTAAATCAGTTAAAATCACTAAATGTTCAAACGCTGCTTATTTTGAATGAAGTAGGAGCAGTAAGTGGAGAAGCCTATGTAGCTAAGTATGAAGATGTATTAAAACAATTCTCCTTTACTTACATTAGTGCAAACTTATTGACCAATGAAAAGCAATCCGCCATTTTAGAAGCTTTAGGAAAAATGAAGCCAAAAGATGGGGAGGCGGAACAAACATTACTTAGCGGATTGGTGGAACCGAATGACTTAATGGTTCTCGTATGTCCAATTGACTCGGCAGCACCAAAAGGACGCTTAATTTTGCCACAGGTGCAAATGATTCGCGAAGTATTAGATGGTCGTGGCATGAGCTTGGTAGTGCAAACCGAAGAGGTGGCACCACTGCTGGCAACATTAAATAAAAAGCCGAAATTGGTCATTACAGACTCTCAGGCATTTAAAGAGGTGGCAGAACAAGTGCCACAGGATATTCCATTAACATCGTTTTCGATTTTAATGGCCCGCTTTAAAGGAGATTTAAAAATTCTCTCGGAAGGTGTAAAAGTGATTAAAAACCTGAAACCGGGTTCCAAAGTATTAATTAGTGAAGGTTGTACTCATCATCGTCAATGTGATGACATTGGCAGTGTAAAAATTCCTCGCTGGTTAAAACAGGCAGGCTATACTGATTTAGATTTACAGTGGACTAGCGGTGGTGCATTCCCGGATGATGTAAGTTCATATGATCTTATTATTCATTGCGGAGCATGCATGCTTACCCGTCGCGAAGTGCTGCGTCGTTTGGAAGTATCTTCGGAGCAGGGTGTGCCTATAGTTAACTATGGTGTACTCATTGCTTCATTACATGGTATTTTAGAACGAGCTCTTATGCCGTTCCACGATGAGTTGGTATAAAACAGAATAAAAATTCACATAAAAAAATACACTCAGAGTCTTTGACTCTGAGTGATTTATTTTTCTCTGGGGGTATAAGTAAACAGAATAGCTTTATTAATCAAAAATAGATATTAAATATGAAATTCATAGACGTTTTAACAGATATTTTTCGAATTACAGTAGAATAAATTACCGGGTTGTAATATAATAAAAGATACGGCGGTTAGTTATTTTTTCAGTAATTTACCACTGTTTCAAAAGCAATTTATAGGGTATAATATATAAATTGTGTTTTATCTTTTTGCAAATTATACAATAAAAACGCAAAAGTGTGCAAAAATTTCATCGAATTTGATGAAATTTCCTATATATTATCAACATTCAAACTCATTTAGAACATAAAGTTGATAAATAAGATTTAAAATTAACATTTAACAAATATATATGATTATGTATATCCCCTCGATTATTACTTCAATTATTTGGGTGAATTTTAAGGGGATAGAATAAGGTGTACAATTGTTATTAACTGTATAAAAGAAATATTATTACACGTAATGTAAAATATTATAAAACAGGACATACATAATCATCATTACTGATTTAATAATTGAGAATACTAAGTGCTCCACATCATTGGGTAAGACAATGTTTGTGCAGGACTTTACTATAGAAAGGCTAATATATGTTTGAGAACTTTCAAACCTGGATCGTACTAGGTGAAGGTTTAGTTATTATTGTTTTGTTTTTGTACTGCGTATTGTTACAAAGCAAAATCAGTTCCCTTCACAAAAAGTACAATTATTTCATGCGCGGTGAAAACGGCATCAGCTTAGAACGCAAATTATCTGTAGAAGTTAAAGAATTGCGCGAAGCGGCCGAATCAATTGAAACCCTGTTCCAACAGCAACAGGCGATTACAAACACACAACAGAGTACATTCCAAAAAATTGGTTTTGTAAAATATAATGCATTTGAAAATATTGGCAATGATTTGTCATTTTCTGTTACTTTGCTGGATGGTAACAACAACGGTATTTGTATTTCCAGCGTGTATGGACGAAGCGAGTCCAGAATTTTCAGCAAACCTATTGTAAAAGGTAAGAGCTTAGCCAGTCTGTCTCAGGAAGAGATGGAAAGCCTGCAGGAAGCTTTAGGATCTAAGACTAATGAAGAAGCCTTGGTTACCGGCTCTGTAGCTAAATAGGTTACATGTTAATAGGAAAAGGAAATACCAAATTAGTATTTTCCTGACCAAACTGATGCTGCACAGGACCAATCTGATGCTGTACAGGAGTAATATGATGGTGCGCCAAATCAAGTTGGCGCTGCTATCGATAAAATTTTCTGTAAAATTCAGCAAAATTTCAGATAATCTTTATAATAGGGAGCTATAATTGTAATTTATTAAGGTGGGCAATAAATTTATAACTTGCCTGCATGGCTTTTTGCGGCCTTTTTTAGGGTCCTTAGAGTGTTACATCAAACAGTTTGTTTATATTTTAAATAAGTATTTAAACAGATATGCAATTTAGAAAAAGGGGGAGACAGAATGAAGGTGCCTGGCTTTTTAGAGAATCTCATAGAGTGCCGGGATAATTCGTATACGCTTCGTTTTAATAAAACACAGATGCGTATATTTGTCGCTGTACTTCTTGCTCTAATAATCGGTGCCATAATATTGGGCATATGGGGAATTGCTCGCCAAGCTGAACTGATGGAGTTGCGCCAGAAAACGCAGTTACAGACGGAACAGCTGAAATTATTACAGCAGAAGACAGAAATTTTAGATAAGAAAATTCAAACATTAGATCAATTGGATCAGGAAATTCGTCAGATGGTTAAGGGCTCCGAGTCGGGCGCTGTTCCACAGGGCGGCGGCGAAGCAACAACGCCAACTAAAGCAGATAGTGAGGACCCTGGGGCGGCACCGCAGTCCATTACGGTAACTGAGTTGTCTGCGAAGCTCTCCCATTTAGACCGTATGGCTCAACAGCGCATGGCGTCATTTTACATGTTGCGCAACGTTTTAAAAGATGGAGCCGGTCAAAATATCAGAGATTTACAGTCTATTGCATTTAACACGAATAATCCTGCCGGTGCAAGTACGACGATGCCGTCTATTTGGCCGGTAAAAGGTGTAATTACATCTACCTTTGGCGGCCGTATTGACCCGGTTTATGGGGTTAGCGGTAACCATGAAGGCCTGGATATTGCCAACGATTATGGAACTCCGATTGTGGCTACGGCTGCAGGTACGGTCACTTTTGCGGGCCCTACGAGCGGCGGTTATGGTAACCTGGTTGAAATCGACCACGGCAACGGCTTTGTAACTCGTTACGGTCATACGTCGGTTATTTTAGTAAGCGCCGGTACGGTGGTAAAACAGGGCGATACGATTGCCTTGATGGGCAGCACCGGTAAGAGTACGGGCAGTCACTTGCATTACGAAGTAAACATTAACGGCAGTCCGGTAGATCCGATGTTGTTCTTGCCTATTCAATAAAATAAGGCGATTCAAAAAACCTAATACATAATTTTTGATTAGTAAAAGTCATGTCTGATTGAAGCAGCATAGCGGCATAATACGCCGTCTATGTATGAAACGCTTCCTTCGGTCATGACTTTTATTGATTTATGATGAATTTATATAGATGATGTACAATGTTGTATATTTTCTAATGTATAAATGTGATAAAATAATAGTATACGCAGTGAAATAGAATAAGTATTGCAACATTTCGGGAAAAAGAGGAAATTTTCCCCGAGGTGGCGAATATGTAAGGGAAATGCTTAGTTGAGAAACTGCAAGGCACAAAGGAAATAGAATAGTTAGAGTATGGAGGGTAGGTGTTGCCTGTGACCGGATTAGCCATAGTGCTGCTGGTTATTATTATTCTAATCGGAATTGTTCTTTTTAGACCCATCAGGTATTCATTCGAAGTTGTAGCACGGAAGCCTTATAAGGCCGAAATCTATATTGAATGGTGGGGCAAGATGTTTTTAGTTCATTTTAAATATGAACAAGGAACACCATTTTTCCAGGAAGTTTATATTTTACGCAAAGCCAAGCTGGGTAAAGTCCGTAACTATGAGGACTGGCTTGCACGGCGCGTAGAAGAAGAAACGACAGACGCTGATGAAGCTGAAACGGCAGATTTCAAACAATCTGAAGAAGAGGTAAAACAAACCGAATCGGCCAAACAAACGGCAGCTGATAATAGACCTGCCGATGTGGCGGATGAACCGTTAGGCAAACTTCGCTTCAACGCTGACGGCACCATGTATGAAGAGGATGCCAAACGAGTGGAAGCGTGGAAGGCGGCGCAAGCGGCCAAGAAGGAAAAAGAAGCTGCTGAAGCAGCAGGTACATCAGATGCGACTACCGATGACGGTAAAGAGGCGGATAAGGATTCCAAGAAGGATAAAACCTCCGATCCTCATAAATGGTGGTGGGTTAAGCATGTTACGAATGGTGCATTGTATGAAAAACTGTTGCTTTTGATGAAGCGCAGTTACAATCATTCAAAGCCTCGTGAAGCCAATATTGAAGGAATATACGGCAATGGAGATCCTTATAAAATGGGGATTACCGCTGCTGCTTTATACTCCATTTGGCCTGAACAGATGGCAAATGTACAATTAAAGTATACGGAACGTGCTTTTGAAGGCAGCGTATTTTTGAAAGGCCGTATATTACCGGGCGTTATGGCTTGGTACGGCACTTTATTCGTTTTCTCAAAACCAATGCGTGACTTAATCGTAGATGTAATTAAGTTTGTATTGCGTGAAAGGAAAAAGAAAAAAGCCCTTCAAAAAGAAGAAAGTAAACAAAAAGAACAGTTGGCATAAATAATAATCAGTCATGACGAAACAGTGTAAAGTACACAGACTGTGAGGAGGATATGTATGGAAAATAAAATCACCTTTATTAAAGATAACTTAGAACCAATTTTTGAGAAATTCAAAGAAATGATTAAAGTAGAAACTGTTGTAGGCGAAGCTGTTCAAATCGGCGATGCTACATTGGTTCCTTTCGTTGACGTAACTATCGGTTTCGGTAGCGGCGGAGCTGCGAAAGCTGAATGTGGTGGCACCGGTGGCGGCGCTAAAATGGAACCAACAGCTGTACTTGTTATTAAAGGTGAACGCGTTGAGCTTTTCAATATTAAAGGCTCCGCAAAATACAGTGGTTTCGACCGCTTGATCGGTATGGTTCCGGAAATTATTTCCAAACTTAAAAAAGACAAATACATTTACATCAATGAAAATGATGCTAAATAATTAGAACCCATTTAAACATAGTAAGCATATTGAGCAGTAAACGTTTTAAAGAGGCAAAACAAGCATAACCACAGGTCTTTTCACCGCATTTCATGAAAGACTCACCATGAATCGATAAGATAGTGGGCATAGCGAAAGAGTTTTAACATTTGCTTCTTATGATAGTTATCAGTTACGTTTGAATGATGATTATCAATTATTTTACTAATATGAAAAAACGCCGCATTTAAAAATAATCGGCCCTATCTTGTAGTTTATCAGAATTTCTGTTACTATAAGAAAATAGAGCATATGTTGTGCTCTTAATTGTAAGGAGGTCTTTGTGACATGAATTTTAAGAAAAAAATTGCAACATTAGCAGTATTAGGTACTATTGGTTTGAGCGCAGTTGCCGGTGCAGCAACAATTGGTGTTGTTAATATGAGTCAGGTTATGCAGGCTTATCCTGGATTCGGTGCTCTTCAGATGCAAGCTCAGAAAGTTGATGCTGAATACGGTCCTAAACTTCAGAAAACCGCTAATGAAATCAATGCATTAAAAGATGATGCGGCTAAACAAGATGCTTACACTAAGAAATACGAACCTGTATTGAAAAAATACGACGAAGAAATGAACAAAATCTACGCTCCTGTAGATCAGATCATTAAAGACAATCTTGAAAAAGTGCGTGCAGAAAAGAACATTCAGATCATCGTTGCTGATCCTCGTGTAGTTGTAAGTGCAGAACCTAACACTACTATCGAAGACGTAACTCCTGATTTGGTAAATGCAGTACGCGCTGCGAAATAATTAGCAAGCATTGAGCATATGTGATAAGCACCATCTTGGATGAGACTTACACATACTGTATTGCGATTATTCATTGCAAATCATAAAGAGGCGACCTAGGTCGCCTCTTTTTTTTATAAATTACTGTGAACCTCCGTACTCTAATTCACTTTATATTACTATAACCTCTTTTGCCTATAAATCTATTTTTTTACTTTTAAGTTTTGATACTTTAATTTAACGTAAAAAAATATATTCTATAAATTAAGAGGAATCGTATTTTCATAAAGGAAAAAGATTGCACTCTGTGGAATGTATATAAGAGTGATTACTCAATATATTATTGAGACCGTATAAGGATACGATTCTTTGAGGAGGGGTATTATGATTCATACTACATCACAGGAGTTTTTAGAGAGCTTGAAAGAACTGGTTAATATTGACAGCTACAGTAAAGATCCGCAAGGGGTAGCGGCGGTAGCATCTGTGATGAAGAAGAAGTTTGAAGAATTAGGGTGGCATATTACGGAGCATCATCCATCTGAGGAAGCAGGTCCTTTGTTGGTGATTACCAATAAGGTGACTGCAGAAGAACAAGACGTTTCCGGTGCCACACAGGGAGCTCCTATTTACGATGTATTGCTGTTGGGTCATATGGACACAGTATTTAAAACAGGTACAGTGGCGGAACGGCCGTTCTCCATAGATGAAACACATGCATATGGGCCGGGCGTGGCAGATATGAAAGATGGCTTGCTGGCGGCTTATTATGTTTGTAAGAGCTTGCAGAAAAATAAAGAGTTGGATAACTTGTCCATCTGTGTTTGCTTCAACCCTGATGAAGAAATCAGCTCCCGTTATTCCCGTCCTTACATTGAAGCATTGGGCAAACAGTCCGGATACTGCATCGTTCTTGAATCGGCACGTATTAACGGCAACTTTGTAAACGAACGTAAAGGCATTGGCAAATATATGATTGAGTTTTTCGGGAAAGCGGCACACGCCGGTGTAAGCCCTGAAAAAGGTGCCAATGCGATTAATCAATTCCTTCATACCGGTCAGGAAATTAATTCCTGGGCAAAACCTGAGCTTGGTACAACAATCAATATCGGTACCATTCAAGGGGGGAGCACGCCAAATACAGTACCTGATTACGTGAAAATTGTAATCGACGTACGTTTGAAACAGCTTTCCGAAGGCGAACGCATTCATGCATTGATGACAGATTTACCTAATCACATGACAGTATCCGGTGTAACGGCTAAAGTAACCGGTAATATTGCGCGGCCTCCAATGGTTAAAACTGAAAAGACAATGGCATTCTGTGCTGCCGTTGATGAAATTTGTAAAAAATTAGGTATTAAGGCCGACTGGGAATCTACCGGTGGCGGATCGGACGGCAACTTTGTGGCCGCTCTTGATGTGCCAACGATAGATGGTTTCGGACCGGTTGGCGGCAATGGTCACAGCGTTGATGAATGCTTGGAAATTAAACCAATTATGGAACGCTTGAATTTACTGTATGAAACTGTAAAATGGTGTGGCAAACGCTAATATAATCTTTTGCGTTTAACTCTCCGAGATTTGTTGAACAAGCTTCTTATAAATGGCTATAAAGAAAGGCACTGCTTTTATGAAAGCAGTGCCTTTTTGATTGTATTTTGCTAAAGCGTGCACAGTTGGCTACATCTTTTAGCTGTATATTTACATGCATGTGTTTTATGATTAACGATTTTTACCTAAGTCTTTTACTTAAGGTTTTGTAACTAAATTTACAATGAATTCGCTGTCTTCTAATAATTCAGCTTGGATGTAGTTGTCACCATTGAATTCGAGCACGGTGCCGGGGGTTAGAATGTGATCTTCTGATTGGTTCAACTGTACATGTACTTTGCCTTTTACCACTGTGAAAATTACATTGGCTTCCGGGTGATTGTGGTTTTCTACTTTTTCACCGGCTTTGCCGCCTTTTTTTACAACTATATAATTAGGACCTTTGAATAATAAACCTAATTCGTTTTTTTCTGTACCGACCATGATGAACAACTCCTCTCGAGTGTTAATTATAAAAGGTGAAGTGAATAAATTTAAAGAAAATAAAAGCTGTAATAGTACTGCAATAGCAGTGAAATAATATTGAAATAATATTGAAATAATACTGCAATAACAGTGCTATTGAATATGTTAAAAATAAATGCCGACAGGGTAATGAGATATAGTTCTAAGGGAAAGGGTAATAACTGTAAATCATAACTTGCACCTGCCGGCATATGTATCTTTGTGTGCCGGCGTTGAGCCGGTTTATGAGCCTATAGTCTTATGTTGATTAATTTTATAAGCTCCTGTTGCTCTATTTATTTTTTCACGATTTTGTAAAGAGGGAATGCCCCATCTTTTGGTTCTACTACGAATTCATAATCGCTGTCCGCAGCGTTTACGAATGCTTTAAACCAAGCCTGGTAAGCGGTTGCCATGAAGCGTTGATCCACACCGGATTTTACCCAGTTAGGCTGCTGATTTTTATGATTCCCTTCCCAAATGAACGCATCTTCCGATTCGGAGATAATATCGTCTCCGCCGTCGCAAGGCATGCCGTTCAAATAATAATCCTGCATAGCCTGGTAAATGTCCTGAGGACCGCCAACTTGAGTGAGCTGTTCTTTGGCGAGTGTGCCACAAGCTGCCCCTTGTGTAGTGAAGGCGGTTAGAATTGCTTCTTCCGCATCGGAACCGCCGCAATCAAGAAGGTCCTTAATGAAGGTACCTTCGCGTACGCTGGCTGTGTCGATTTGACTTTGAAGCCAGCCGTGAATATTGCTGTGGTCGATGATGGTATCGAGCGGTTGATCTGCCGGAATCGGTGCTCCGTAAATATCAACGGCCGTGCTGTGAAGCTCCGTAGCCAAATCGTCCAAGCGTTTTTCACTTTCGTCTAAAATTAACTGTTCTCTCTCAATAACAAGACGGATTTTTTTATATAACCAAAAATGGATATGACCTAAAAATGCTGACATGTAAGACTCCTTTTTATAGTGTAATTAAATATTAAGCGCTTTTACGAGTTGTTTCCAAACGTTCAACCAATTCATCCACGTCGAAACCGTGAATGGATGCAGCCTGCCAAAGTGGTTCAGCTGTTGCGGAAGGACAACCGAGGCAGCCCATACCGATGGATTGTAATACAGGAATTGTGTTTGGATACACTTCGATGATTTCGCGAATGATGGAGTCTGCAGTGATTGGTTCACCGGATTGAAGGCCGGATGCTTCCGCTAATGTAGCACTGCCCGGTAATTTAACAGCCGGTTCAATGGAAGTTGCGGTGGCACTGCTGATAATAGGTGCAGTTGGCTCTGCACCTGCCAAGTCGCCAAGCACAGCTTCTTTGAATACATCGAGGCCGATGCGGTCGATGAAGGCGCCGATACGTTCGATGTGAGCATTTTCTTTGTAATAGTTAACCATGCGTTCTACAAGGCCTAATACTTCAGCTTCAGTTTTTACTTCGGCGATTAAGTCTGCAAAACGAGGATGTGCGCCGGCGCTGCCGCCTGCGTATACTTGCCAGCCGTCAGCTGTACCTATAACACCGATATCTTTGGTGATAGATTCAGTACAGGAGTTAGGGCAACCGGAAATACCGAACTTCATTTTAGATGGCATTTCTTTGGAAATGTACAATTTTTCCAATTGCATGCCCAGCTTTACGCTGTCCTGTTTAGCACGTTTACAGAATGTTGTGCCAGGGCAGATTTTTACGCTGCGCACGCGGTTGGATGTGGAGTAAGCCGGTTCCATGCCGAGCATTGCCCATGCCTGATCTACATCTTCCGCCTTTAAATTAGTAATCATGATGCGTTGTGCACCGGTGATTTTTAACGTTGCTTTGAATGTGTTAGCCACGTCGATAAACTTTTGAAGTAAAGCGGGCTGTACGAAGCCGCCCGGAATACGAGGAGTAATTGCGTAACGGCGTTGACCGTTGCGAATGCGTTGTAAGTTACCTGCTACTTGAGCCATATATATCGTCCTTTCCCTTGACGCTCCCGTCTTTACGGGAGTTTATAAACTACGTATAATGAATTATATAATCAATATTAATCTAATGTTATGAGCCTTGTTGTAGAGGGCCAATCAGTTTGGAAATAAAACCAACTGATTTGTTGACTATGATTACATTATAGGCGAAGTACATCGTATTGTATGTAGCAGAGGCTACATTTTTAAAAAATTAGATATACTTTCTCCTGAATTTTATAATAATTATCATTAAATAGCAAATAAGGGTATAGGAAATGACACCATTATATACAACTATTTTAAAGGGGCGATTTGTTGATCGTCCCAATCGTTTTGTAGTAAACATAGAAATTCTTGATCATGATGACAGCACAAATCAGGCCGTTAATTCGGAGACCAATACGGTGGCGGCACATTTACCAAATCCGGGGCGCATGTGGGAGCTGCTGTTTTCGGGCGTGATTATGTATGTGGCACCTCATGAAAAAGCAGGGGCAAAGACGAAATTCCGCGTTATCGGCATTGAGCGCGATGGTGTGCCGATTATGTTGGACACGAACTATAGTAATGATGTGGCGGCTCATCTGATTGAGGCAAAACAAATCGCAGGTTGGGAAGAGTGGCATGTGGTGCGCCGTGAATATACGGTGGGCCATAGCCGTTTTGATCTTCTGCTAGGAAATGAGCAAGGGGATAAATTTCTATTGGAAGTAAAATCCTGCACCTTGTTCAGTCATAAGGGGGCCATGTTCCCCGATGCCATTACGGAGCGGGGGCGTAAGCATTTGCTCCATCTGCGCGACCTTCAAGCGGAGGGATATAGGACCGGCATTTTATTCCTTGTACAATGGGACAGAGCTCATTGGTTCCTGCCGGACTATCATACGGATTTAGCTTTCGCAGAGACATTTAAGGAGGTGGCGCCGGTACTCGACTGGAAAGCGGTAGCGGTAAAATGGACCGATAGATTCACTATGCCTGAAGTGATACGCCAATGTACATATAATGGCGATGTGGTGGCTCAGGAGGGCCAGGATCGCGGCGATTACTTTGTCGTGCTGCAATTGCCGGAAGACATGGATCTGGAAATAGGCAGCAAGGGTATGATGCATTTTAAAGCGGGCTATTATACATACGTAGGCTCGGCGAAGGCTAATTTGGCGAAGCGCCTAGAACGGCACAAGAGAAAACGTAAAAAGCTTCATTGGCATTTAGATTATTTCCGCTCTCATTGTGAAGTGGTGGCGGCCCTGCCAATTCGCAGCAGTTCCGATTTGGAATGTGAATTGAGCCGCGCCATGAAAGGCATTGCACAGTGGAGTGTAGCCGGATTCGGCAGTAGCGACTGCGACTGTGACAGCCATTTATATGGTACCGATTATAACCCGATTCACAATGAACAGTTCATGCAGGTGGTGGAAGACTTCCGCATGAATCGATTGGACGGGCTGATGCTGGAAAAGGAGATATAAAATGGACATTGTAAAATCACTGATCTTTTTCCTCGTAGCCGGCCTCTGTGAAATTGGCGGCGGTTATTTAGTGTGGCTTGCCCTGAAAGAGAATAAAGGCATATGGTACTTTATTTGCGGTGCCATCATTCTGATTTTATACGGTATTATTCCAACACTGCAGACAGCTAACTTCGGACGTGTTTATGCGGCCTATGGCGGTATTTTCATTGTTCTCTCCATTCTGTGGGGCTGGCAGGTAGATAAAGTGGTGCCCGATATGGCGGATATTGTGGGCGGTCTTATTGCCCTGATAGGGGTTCTCGTCATAATGTATTATCCGCGTTAACATATAGCGTTGAACGCTACAATTGAGGAATGATAGGAACGAATAGAAAATAGGCAATAGGCAATTAAATAATAGAACTAAAAAATGGTTCTATCTTTGCCCAACAAAAAACGTTATAATTAAAACCTGTTTGTACTCATTTTGAAGAGATTTTCACAGGGGCACGAATGTGTACAATTCCCTGAAAACTGCGGTCTCTTTGGGCTTTTGAGTAGCCAGAAAGTCTGAAAAATGGTATAATATACGTTGCGAATAAAATAAATTATAATAGCAAAATTAGGATTAGTTATTTTTAAATGAGGTGAGACTGTGGAGGAAACGACCTGGAGTCATGGGAAAATAGAGCCCATCCAGATTGATAAAGAAATGAAGAGCTCCTATATCGATTATGCCATGAGCGTAATCGTTATGCGTGCCTTGCCGGATGTAAGAGACGGTCTGAAACCTGTACATCGTCGTATTTTATATGCGATGCAGGAAACAGGTATGACCCCTAACAAACCATATAAGAAATCTGCCCGTATCGTCGGGGATGTACTTGGTAAATACCATCCGCACGGTGATAGCTCCGTATATGGCGCAACCGTTCGTTTGGCGCAGGATTTCAATACCCGTTACCTGTTGGTTGATGGTCATGGTAACTTCGGCTCCATCGACGGCGACTCCGCTGCGGCGATGCGTTATACAGAAGTTCGTATGACTCGCATCACTACGGAAATGTTAGCCGATATCGACAAGGATACGGTAGATTTCATGCCGAACTACGACGAATCTTTACAGGAACCGACAGTGCTTCCTGCCAAGATTCCAAACTTGTTGATTAACGGTTCGTCCGGTATTGCCGTAGGGATGGCTACAAACATTCCACCGCACAACTTGAACGAAGTAGCGGATGGCTTGATTATGTTAATCGATAATCCGGATGTAACAGTGGATCAGTTGATGACTGCTGTAAAAGGTCCGGACTTCCCGACAGGTGCGTTGATCTTGGGCCGCGAAGGCATTAAGAAAGCGTACAGCACCGGTCGCGGCAGTATTAAAATGCGTGCCCGCGCTACAATCGAAGAAATGAACAAGGGCAAACATCGCATTGTTGTGACGGAAATCCCTTATCAGGTAAATAAGGCGCGCGTTATTGAAACGATTGCCGAATTGAGCCGCGATAAAGTGATTGACGGCATTACTGCCTTGCGCGATGAATCTGACCGCCGCGGTATGCGTATCGTTGTTGAATTACGCGCCGACGTGCAGCCGGATATTGTGCTCAACAAATTATACAAACACACACAACTTCAAGAGTCTTTCGGCGTAATTATGCTGGCTTTGGTGGATGGTCATCCAAAAGTATTGACTCTAAAAGAAGTGTTGACTCACTACTTAAACCATCGTTTGGGCGTTATTGTTCGCCGCACACAGTTCGAACTGGCCAAAGCGGAAGCTCGTGCGCACATTTTAGAAGGTTTATTAATTGCTCTTGATCATATCGACGAAGTTATCGCTACAATTCGCGCGTCTGAAACTGATGAAATTGCGAAGAACAGCTTGATGAGCAAGTTCGGCCTCACTGAAAAACAGGCCGTGGCGATTCTCGATATGCGTTTACGTCGTTTGACCGGTTTGGAACGCGAAAAAATCGAAGAAGAATACAAGCAGTTAGAATTGTTAATTGCTGATTTGAAAGCGATTCTTGCCAGCGAAGACCGTCAACGCGGTATCATCAAAGATGAATTGACCGACATGAAACATAAATACGGTGACGAACGTCGCAGTGAAATTACGATTGATACATCCGAGCTTGATGTGGAAGATTTAATTGCTGACGAAGAAATGGTAATTACCTTAACTCGTCAGGGTTATATTAAACGCATGAACGCCAATGTATATCGCAACCAGCACAAAGGCGGCGTAGGCGTTGTAGGTATGAAGACGAAGGAAGATGACTATGTAGTTCAAATCCTTCACGTTCGTACGCACAACACCTTGTTGTTCTTCACAACGGCGGGCCGTGCATATCGCCTGAAAGGTTACGAAGTACCAGAAGCATCGAGCCGCAATTCACGCGGTACGGCAATTATTAACGTATTGCCTCTCAATGTAGGTGAAGCGGTAACGACTATGATTGACCTGGAAACAGTAAATCATGACTTGAACCTCTTCCTCGTAACGAAACATGGCGTGGTGAAACGTACGTCCATTGAAGAATACCGCAATATTCGTCGCAGCGGTCTCAATGCGATTTCCCTCGGTGAAGAAGACCGACTCATTTCTGTATGTATTACAGAAGGTGGTCAGGATGTACTCATCGGCACTCGCAAAGGTATGGCAATCCGCTTCAGCGAAGAAGACGCGCGCTTGATGAAACGCTCCGCACAAGGCGTTCGCGGCATTAAACTTAATGCCGGCGACGAAGTTGTTGGTGCAGGCATCATCAACGGCACCGGCGAAGTATGCCAGGTATTCACAATCAGTGAAGAAGGCTTTGGAAAACGAAACAGCGAAGATGCGTACACACTTCAAAAACGCGGCGGCAAAGGAACGAAAAACTTCCGTATTACCGACAAAACAGGTGATGTAGTGGCCGTGGAAATTGTGACTGACGACGATGAAGTAATGCTGATTTCTGAACAGGGCAAGATTATTCGCTTCGACATGAGCGACATTGCCATTAAGAAAGGCAAAGCTATCTCCGGCGTTAAGACGCAGAACCTGGATCCGGGCGATAAAGTGGCATCCGTAGCTATCATTGCCAAATCCGAGTTGGAAGATGAAACAGTTTAAGTGAAACTGATGGTTTTAAAATACCACTTATAAAATTGATGCGGAACAGTAAGTCCGACTCTAACGGCGAAAATCATATGACCCGTTTTTGTAAGTCATCTATAAAAATTTTACAGAAGAATGCTCTAAATAGGGCATTCTTCTTTTGTATTTTGTACAATTTTATGGTAAAATACATATATATAAAAAATTCGATATATAGATATAGCACTTATAACAAGAGTCGTTTCTATAATCGAGTTCAATATATATGATGATTAATCAATTTAAAATTTAAACATAGTGTAGTATAATTAAAGAGTTCGCCCGTTATGGGCTAACTTTTACTAATATAGTTTCAGGGGGCGATTCAGATTTTAGATTTTAGACGTTTTGAATTAAAAGATAAACCATTAATCGATGCTTACTTTGCTGAGCATCACTATGAAGCATCCGACTGTTGTTTTACCACTTTATTTATGTGGCAGGATTCCTATGGTATTGAATGGGCCGAAGAAGACGGCGTACTTTTCATTAAGGGCGGCGGTAAACGCGATCCGTTCATGTTACCTCCGTTTGCAGGTAAAGATGCGAAATTCGTGGATGGTCTTGAAATGGCTAAGGAATGGTTCAAAGCCAATAATTTACCATTCAGCTTAAAAGGTATTAACCCAATTATGGTGGAACGGATGAAGACACTTTGTCCTGATTGCTATGAATTCACAGCAGACCGCGATAATTTCGAATATATTTATTTAACACAGGATATGATTACGTTGGCAGGCAAGAAATTGCGCCAGAAGAAAAATCATTTGAATCAGTTCCGCATGCAGTACACGAACTACGAGTACATGCCGCTGACTGATGATATTTTCGCTGACTGTATTGCTACGGCGGAATCCTGGGTGGAAACGCATCACGAAGAAGGTATCGAAGATGAGTTGGAAGCTATCAAATTGCTTTTCGCTCATTGGGACGAATTAGGCCTTGTAGGCGGCGCTATCAAATTGTTTGGCCGCATTGAAGCATTTACAATTGGTCAAATGTTGAACGACCGCATGGCGTTGATTCACATTGAAAAGGCAAATCCTACAATTCGTGGTTTATATCAGGCGATCAACAATGAGTTCTTACGTCATGAATTTGCTGATGTAGAATTCGTTAACCGCGAAGAAGATATGGGCTTACCTGGCTTGCGTAAAGCAAAAGAATCATATAATCCACATCATTTTGCGGAAAAATATGATGCCGTGTGCGTAAAAGAAAAAGCAGAAGCAGGTGTTTGCTAATTTATTGCTTAACTATAGGCTAAGGGCAAACCGTGCATATAATTCGGCTAATAGATGACTGTTACGTTGAAATGTTAGCTGACGCATATACTAAAGGGAGTCCGGTTGGACTCCCTTTTTTACAAAGACTCATTGAGTCTAACGAGTGAAATTACATTGAGTTAATAGAATACACATAGAAAGGTGGAGAGTTATGGAATTTAGAATTGCCACAGAGAAAGATACAGCGGCGGTTAAAGGCTTATGGGACTACTGTTTTGAAACAGAGGACACACCGTTTTTCAAATATTATTTTGAAAAAGCGTATGAACCGGAACATACATTGGTGGGCTATGAAGGAGACTTATTGGCCGGCATGGTGCACTTGCGTCAGTACAATCTGAATATTCGCGGTGCCGTGCGTCCTGTGAGTTACATGGTAGGCGTTGCTACTGATCCGGTAGCCCGTCGTGGCGGTATTGGCGGCCGTTTGTTGAAAAGTTCTCTGGAAGAATTGAAAGAGCGCAAGCAGGGAATTACCATTCTTATGCCTTCCAAAGCGGCGTTCTACCAACAGTACGGCTGGGATCTCTATGCTCATCAATGGGTACAGACTTTGCCATTGGAAGAGTTGCGTGCGTTAACTGACAAGACGATGGAATTCGGCCTCATTAAGGAGGCAAGCGAATGGCCGTTGTTGGCACCGGTGTACGAACAGTACACGAAGAATTTGACCGGTTATGCCGTGCGCGGTGAAAAAGAGTGGACCCGCTTGTTGGAAAGCCTTTTTGCAGAAGGCGTACGCGTTGCTTATGTGCGCGGCCCGGTGACCGATGAAGACGGCACTGCAGCACCTCATGGTGCACAGGGCAAGGCATTACCTCCGATTGAAGGCTATGCTATGTATCGATTAGGTGCTGAAGAAATACCTGTGACCGAATTTGTGTATACGACCCGTCGCGCACAGCGCGGTCTGTTAAACTTCTTCTATAACCATCGCTCTCAGGGTAGCTCCATTCGCTGGAACGAAGGCATGAGCGATGAATCCTATATCTTCCATCCGGACGGAAAATCCGGCCATACGACCATGCCTTACATGATGAGCCGCATTGTGGATGTGCCGTTGGCCATTTCCCAGGTTCCTGCCTCTACTGACGGAGCGAAAGAATTCCTCAGCAAGGGCTTGGCTGCGTTTGCTGTACGCGTTACGGACCCATTGGTAGATTGGAATGACGATGTGTTCGTATTGACTATTACAAAGGACTACAAAGTGCAGGCAAGCCGCGTGGAAGACACTACTGCATTGACCAGTCCGATTCCGACCATCAGCGTAGGGGCGTTGAGCCTCATCCTCATGGGCCGCATGACCGCCAGCGAACTCGTTTTCGAAGGCAAATTGGACATTCCGGCAGGCTGCGAAATCTTCGTGGAAGCCTTGGATAAACTTTATCCGAAACAAAAAACATTCATCAATGAATGGTGGTAATATAAAATAAAAACAAGACACTTTGCGTTAATTATTTGCAAAGTGTCTTGTTTCATATTACTATGGTATTAAATTGAGGTGTTTATCAGGTTGTATATAGTAAGAGCTTTAGATATTTCGTCCGGATTAGTTAGGGATATAAAAGGCTATATATGAATCTGAAGTCAACAAAGGAGTGATGACAATGAGTCGAAACGTATTGATTACAGGCGCAACATCAGGGAATGGCCGTGCAACGGCAGAAGCATTTGCCAAGAATGGGGATAATTTATTGCTTTGTGCCCGTCGCCAACAAGTATTGGACGAATTGAAGAAAGAGCTCGAAGCGGCTCATGGCGTAAAAGTTACTGTATTCACTTTGGACGTATCCGATCGCGCAGCAGTAACGTCCGTACTCCCTAAAGTAGTGGAAGAAGCAGGCGGCATCGATATTCTTGTAAATAACGCCGGGCTTGCGCAAGGTCTTGATTCTTTCGAAGAAAGCTCGCTCGACGACATTGAAACGATGATTCACACTAACGTATTGGGCCTTTTATACGTAACTCGTACGATTTTACCTTACATGAAAGAAAAAAATGCAGGCCACATTATTAACTTGGGTTCCACAGCAGGCATTTATGCGTACGCAAAAGGCGCCGTATACTGCGCTACTAAAGCGGCTGTTAAAACATTGAGCGACGGTATCCGCATCGATACAATCGAAACTGACATTAAGACAACAACGATTCAGCCCGGTATCGTAGAAACACCTTTTAGCGAAGTGCGTTTCCATGGCGATAAAGACAAAGCAGCCAATGTATATGCCGGCGTAGAAGCTTTGCAGGCGGAAGACATTGCTGATATTATTCTATTCGCAGCCAACCAGCCACGTCGCGTTCAGATCTCCGACATCGTTATCATGGCGAACCAACAGGCAACAGGCTTTATGGTTGCTAAAAAACAAAAATAAGAAGATCCTATAAATACTCTTTGTGGTGATTAAAAGCCCTCCGAAAGGCAGATGTAATATCTACTTTCCGGAGGGCTTATTTTATGGTAAATACAATTCAGTTTATGGAATAACCTTATTTCATATAGCGTTGTTCAAAGAGCAAATAAAGATTTAGCAAAGGCACATCTAAATAAGATAAGGCAGTCTGTCTCACTTCTTCTGAAATGCCGTAGTATGCGCCGGCGATAGCGCCTGTAATGGCTGCCAAGGTATCGCTGTCACC
Organism: Veillonella sp.; assembly: GCF_018364065.1. GTDB lineage: Bacteria > Bacillota > Negativicutes > Veillonellales > Veillonellaceae > Veillonella_A. The sequence goes on along the minus strand of NZ_JAGZMO010000002.1, from coordinate 300,703 downwards.
GCCGATGGAGATAACATTGCGAATGGCATCTTCAAAGTCCCTAGACTCCAGGAAGGCTACAATGGCCTGAGGCACTGTACGTAAACAGCCTCCTTCAAATTCATAAGTAGGACGAATTTCATCAATGGTAAAGTCTAGATCGTAATAATTTTCAGAAATATACTGACGAATCTCCTCTTTGCTTGCACCGGTACGGGCCATATAAATGGCAGCGGCCGTAGCGAGTGCGCCGTCGATACCTTCCGGATGATTGTGAGTAACATCGGTTACAGCTCTGGCCAGATCTAATACTTCGGGCAAAGACCGGCCTACATAGGCACAGGCACTAACGCGCATGGCCGAGCCGTTGCCAAAACTGTTGTAAGGGGCCGGATCAGCACTGAACAGCCATTCGCGGAACATGCTGCCGTAATCCATTTCAACATAACAGCGGCCCATAATCTGCAAATTGGCCACCACGGTATCACGAATGTCATCTAAATCAGGACCGGCCTTCATCAACGCATCGCCGATAGCAATGGTTAACACTGTATCATCGGTAAACCAGCATTTTTCAGAAAAAAACGTAAACTCTTTGGTCTTAATATTATCCCATTCAAAACGAGATCCTACAATGTCACCAATAATCGCTCCCAGCATACTAACTCCTCCTTAGAATGTCGAAATTGAATTTATAAATATGGCATTTCCGATCATGGAGTCTAAACAAAAAAACGAAGTTCAGACTGTCCCTAAATCCCGCCACTACGGCGTTTATAAAAATTTGTTTTGTCTGAGTTTTTTTATAATCGGCTTATTTTATATAACGTTCTTTAAAGAGGGAGTAAATACTGATTAACGGCCGATCCAAGTGAGACAGGCCCGCTTCTTGAATATCTTCCGGTATACCATAGTAGGCTTCTGCAATGGCTCCGGTAATGGCGCCTAAGGTGTCGCTGTCGCCGCCGATGGAGATGGCGTTGCGAATGGCATCCTCAAAGTCGGTGGACTCAAGAAAAGCGACTACTGCTTGCGGCACAGTTTCTGCACAACTACTTTTGAATGAATAGGTAGGACGAATTTCATCAAGGGTGAAATCTAACGCGTAATAGTTTTCAGAAACGTATTGGCGAATTTCGTCTTTGCTTGCACCGGTGCGAGCCATGTAAGTAGCCCCTGCTGTAGCCAAAGCACCGGCGATGCCGTCCGGGTGATTGTGTGTCACATCGGTTACTGTGGTGGCCAGAGCCAACACTTCTTCCAGGGAATTGCCAACATAGGCACAGGCACTGACGCGCATGGCGGAACCGTTGCCGAAACTATTGTAAGGTTTCGGGGACTTGCTTCGCAGCCACTTGCGGAACAGACCACCATAACCGGCTCGGCTATAGGCGCGACCAAAAACTTGCATACTGCTCACGGCTGTATCATGAAGGAGATCTAAATCAGTACCGGCCTTTAATAATGCATCTGCAAGAGCAACGGTCATAACTGTGTCGTCAGTAAAACGACTTTGTTTTCCAAAAAACTTAAAGCGTTTGGACTTAATATTAGCCCATTCAAAACGAGATCCTACAATGTCACCAATAATCGCACCTAGCATAAAAATTCCTCCTTACAATGTTAAAATAAAACTTCTAACTATAAAAACACTCCCGTTGAGGTGTGAGTGAATCTTAGGAATTTATTATAGCCCAAATAAAAATGGGTAAGCTGAGACTGCCGATAAACCGCGCTATTATCGTATGTTTCAGAAATTTGTGTTGTCTGAATATTTTAAAAGCGACTATAACAACATCAGATTTTGTACAGAAAAAAAGAAAATCCATACAGACAAAATTGAAATTCTATACATATAAAATGGAGAAAGGTCGACTTTTCATACGCCTAAAAAAGTCGTTAGGTTTTTATTATACCATACAATTGAATTGAAAAAAGGGTGTGTTAGATCCGGGAAATTTGTTACCAAGCAGAGCTTATATAGTTACATATGCTCCTTATATTTTTACATAGGTCTTACCAATTTATTACATGTTATTGATTTTGGGCTGATATAATAAATTACACTGTGCAGGAGGTGCATAAATAATATGAAAAAACAATGGAAATGCTTGCTTGCCCTTGGTCTGACCCTTACAGCTTTGGGAAGCACCGGCTTTGTTGCCAATGCGGCTGATACTACAGCCTACATCGTAAATGCTGACAAATATCAGCTGCCTTATAAGGGAAATGAAACAGCTTTTAACCACAAAATCAACCCTGGTTACGGCTCCGCTTTGGCCCTGAAATCTATCAATAAGGACGGCACAATTGAATTCTATGCCATCACTGACCGCGGCCCTAACGGCGACATCCCTACGTATGTTAAAAACGGTAAAAAAATGTCCGGTAAATTCTTCCCAACACCTAACTTCACACCAAGTATCGGTGTTATCAAAGTTGATCCGGCTAAACATCGTGCGGACATCATTGAATCCATTCCATTAAAAGTTGATGGCAAAGCTATCAGCGGTAAACCGGTTCCATCCGGTCTTACAGGTTCCACTAACGAAGTTGCATTAGACTTCAAAATGAACGACTTAGGCACTGACAAAAACGGTCTTGATACAGAAGGTATTGCTCTCGACAAAGACGGCAACTTCTGGATCAGTGACGAATACGGTCCATTCGTTGCAAAAGTGGACAAAAAAGGCAATATCATCGAAAAATACGGTCCTGGTATGGGCTTGCCTACAATCTTGGCTGATCGTGTTCCAAATCGCGGCAGTGAAGGTGTTACAGTTGATGAAAACGGCCATGTATTCGCCCTCATCCAAAGTCCTCTTGATGTAGACGGCAAAACAGCTAAAACAGCTAAATACACTCGTATCGTTGAATTAGACCCTGTAACAAAACAAACAACTATGTATGCGTACCCTGTTGATACAGGTTATAAGAATACAGGCGCTGCTAAATTAGGTGATATTACATCTATCGGCAATGGCCAGTTCCTTATGATCGAACAAGGCAAACAGAATGGCGCTATGCAGAACTTGATTTACAAAGTAGATCTTAACGGCGCTACTCCAATTGCCAACGACGGCGATCTTGAAAAAGGCCTGTTAGACGGCAAATTCCAACCGGCTAAAAAAGAACTCGTACTCGACTTACGTGCTCAAGGCTGGAACATTGAAAAAGCAGAAGGTTTAGTTCTTATGCCTGACCGCAGAACTATCGTTGTTGTAAACGACAATGACTTCGGCATGGACATCAATATTGATGACAAAGCTGTTGCAGATCCTGAAGTATCTGACTACACCTATGACAGCGACAAAAAAGCGATGATTTATGACAAAGACAAAACAGCTCATAATGTAAACATCAGCTTGAAGAAGAACGCTCCGGCTGAACAAGAAAGCCAAATCTGGTTCTTCACATTACCAAACGCTTTATAAGATGTTGGTAATTTAAACCCGGCTATATCTACCCCCACCTGAATAACCAAAAGTGCAACAACTTCGCGTTGTTGCACTTTTTTTGTGGTGTAAGTGTTCTTGTTTTAGTAGATTTTTGTTTTAGTAGGCTTTGACTTATTGAACAAAACGTATTGTTAAAAACTTTAAAAATTCTCTTGACAAGGTATAAGTGTGTGTGCGAAAATAACAACAATCCAATACGAGATGCGATGAACAGGTATAAAGAGCTATTTAGTTGCTTACAGAGAGTTGCCGGTCGGTGCGAGGTAATAGAACAGATAGTATCGAAACTCCCCTGCGAGCTTTGTGGCTGAACCGCAGTAAGCCATGACGGTAGTTCCGTTATAACTACAAGAGAACCAACTAGGGTGGTACCGTGTTATAGTTTATGATGCCCCTGGAACACAGCAATGTGATTCCAGGGGCTTTTTTGATAGACAACGTATTTGAGATGAAATTCAGAATAAGAACGTGCAGCAATGTACATGAGTTGTATTATGCTTCAACGTATAGCAAAGCTAAATCGTTGCACTAACTTGTTAACATGTAGTTAATAATCAAGAGACTAAGCGAATTCTGAAATCGTCGTCAATCAAAATGACAATCATAGCTGTTAATATGAGCCGAAACATATTAAATCATAACGCCCCTGGACGCGTAAGAACATTGCGCATCCGGGAGGCGTTTTTTTATTACCCTTTAGGAAAATTGACTATTGGACTTTGAGAAAAAAGAGAGAGAGACACGGTTTGGAGAGACGGTGAAACTTAAGAGGGATTTGAGAGAGAAGAGAGCGGCGCAGTTTAGAGAGAGGCTGCGCACCTCGAAATGGTTTGAGAGAGACGAGCAAGCTGTAGTTTGGAGAGGCTGCAGGCTTGTAACTGATTTGAGAAAAAGGGGCGATTTATATGAGAGAGAATACGAATAGAGTGACAGATGCGAACCGAGTCTACTTCTTTGACACTACATTACGTGACGGCGAGCAAAGTCCGGGCGTAAGTTTACAAACACCGGAAAAGGTGGAGATTGCACAGAATTTGGTTCGCCTAGGTGTCGATGTAATTGAAGCCGGTTTTCCGGCCGCCTCGCCGGGGGATTTTGAAGCGGTAAATACGATCGCTAAAGAAGTGAAAGGCGCTACGATTTGTGCCTTGGCCCGCGCCAATAAGGGCGATATTGAAAAGGCCGCACAAGCTTTGGAACCGGCGAATGACAATCGCCTTCATATGTTTATCGCCACTAGTGATATTCACTTGGAGTACAAGTTGAAGAAGACGCGCGAAGAAGTAATTCAGATTATTAAAGACTGTTTTGCTTTTGCAGCCGGCAAATTTCATGAAATCGAGTTTTCCGCCGAAGATGCGTCTCGTACAGATTTAGATTATCTTTGCGAAGTATTCTCCGTAGCCATCGAAGGAGGCGCCACGATTTTAAATGTGCCTGACACGGTTGGCTATATGACGCCTGATGAATTCGGTACGAAAATCCGTTACATCAAGGAGCATGTGCGTGGTATCGAGAAGGCGGTGATCAGTGTTCACTGTCATGATGATTTGGGCTTGGCCAATGCGAACACTTTGGCAGCGATTCAAAATGGTGCCCGCCAGGTAGAATGTACGGTGAACGGCTTGGGCGAACGGGCCGGTAATGTAGGTATTGAAGAAGTGGTGATGGCACTTCACACACGGCGTGATGTTTACGGATTGACCACCGGTATTGATACAAAGCAGTTTACCCGAGTGAGCAAATTAATCAGTCGTCTTACAGGTATGGCGGTGCCTCCGAACAAGGCGATTGTAGGTGCCAATGCATTTGCCCATGAATCGGGTATTCATCAGCACGGCATGTTAAACAATCCTACCACCTATGAAATTATGACACCTGAAAGTGTGGGTGCTGAAAAAACCAACATCGTGTTGGGGAAACATTCAGGCCGTCATGCATTTGAGAGTCATTTAGAAACTATGGGTTTTACCTTTAACGAAGCAAAGATAAATGATCTATTCGCTAAGTTCAAAGCGCTGGCTGATCGAAAGAAAGAAATTTTCGACGAAGATATTTTGGCCTTAGTGATTGATACGATTGACCATAAAAAAGCAGTGGAATTGGTTCATCATCATTACCACTCCAATGAACGCGGTTATGCCTATGCCGATGTTCGTTTAGCAACACCGCAGGGCGTTCGTGAAGATGCGGCCGTCGGCGATGGTGCGGTTGATGCATCCTTGAAAGCCTGTGAACGTGTTATCGGTTTACCGATTACGCTTAAAGATTATGAAGTTCGAGCTGTTACGGAAGGGCAAGATGCGTTGGGCGCTGTTCGTGTGACCATTGAATATAAAGGTAAGAAATACAATGGTCGCGGCGTAAGTACTGACGTTATTTTATCCAGTGTCATGGCGTATATTAACGCAGTAAACTACATTTACCTGAAAGAAGAATTGGATATGGAACGAATCGAAGGGTAAGTTGAGTTACAGCAAAAGAGATACATTAGAGAGATGATTTCCGAGGGGGATTTTATATGGGAATGACAATTACGGAGAAGAATATGGCCCGCCACGCCGGGGTTTCGGAAGTGAAGGCCGGGCAAATTATAGAATGTCAGTTAGACGCGATTTTGATGAATGATATTACATTCCCGCCGGCTCTCAAGGAGTTTAGAAAAATCGGGAAGCCTGTGTTTGACCGGGATCGCATTTACTTAGTGCCGGATCATTTCACACCGAACAAAGATATTAAATCGGCGGAGCAGGCGAAGGTAATGCGCGACTTTGTTAGACAGGAAGGCATTACTCATTATTTTGAAGTGGGCCGTATGGGTATTGAGCATGTACTGCTTCCTGAACAAGGCTTGGTTGCACCGGGAGATATGATTATCGGTGCCGACTCCCACACTTGTACATATGGTGCGGTAGGGGCTTTCGCTACCGGCGTCGGTTCCACAGATGCAGGCGTAGCTATGGCCGTGGGTAAAACCTGGTTCAAAGTGCCGGAAACAATCAAGGTAATATTGACCGGTAAGCCGAATCGATGGGTAACCGGCAAGGACGTTGTGTTGGAATTGATCGGCCGCATCGGTGTTGATGGAGCGCGTTACAAAGCCTTGGAATTCGCCGGTGACGGCGTGGCTCACATGACGATGGCGGATCGTTTGACTATTTGTAATATGGCCATCGAAGCAGGCGGCAAATGCGGTGTATTCCCTTATGATGAAGTTACCGAAGCATATGTAAAAGGTCGTGTAAAACGTGAATTTTCACCGATTGCAGCGGATGATGATGCGGTGTACAGCGAAACGATTATCATTGATTTAAGCACATTACAGCCGGTGGTGGCATTTCCACATTTACCGTCCAACACGCATTATGTAGGGGATATTGCAAAAGATATTACTATCGACCAGGTTATCATCGGTTCCTGTACAAATGGGCGCTATGAAGACTTGGCGGCAGCGGCGGAAATTTTTAAAGGCCGAAAAGTGGCCGACTTTGTACGTTGCATCGTAATTCCGGGGAGCCAAACAGTGTATGATGAAGCTGTTAAAAATGGCTTGGTAGATATCTTTATTGCTGCAGGTTGTGCCGTAAGCACACCTACATGCGGACCTTGCTTGGGCGGTTACATGGGAATTATGGCGGCCGGCGAGCGCACAGTTTCCACTACGAATCGTAACTTCCGCGGACGTATGGGTCACGTAGACAGCGAAGTGTACTTGGCCAGTCCTTATGTGGCGGCGGCCAGTGCCGTAACAGGACGTATTGCGGGACCTGATGAAATTGAGTAGGTCAATTTAAAGAGTAAAAAGAGTAATAAGAGTAATAAGAGTTTAATTGAAAGATTAAATGCGTACATTATTTGGAGAGAAATTTGAGAGAATAGACCGTTTGAGAGGGAGAAACCTATGGATTTTCAAGGAAAGATTTGGCGCTACGGCGATAATGTAGATACAGATGTAATAATACCGGCCCGCTACTTGGCCATTGCAGACATGAACGAACTGGCTACTCATGCCATGGAAGATATCGATCCTACTTTTGCAGGAAAGGTACAGGCCGGAGATATTATGGTGGCAGGAAAAAACTTCGGTTGCGGCTCCTCTCGTGAGCATGCGCCGGCGGTGATTAAGGCCAATGGCGTGCCATGTATCATTGCACATAGCTTTGCCCGTATTTTCTTTAGAAATGCTATTAACATCGGCTTGCCGGTCATAGAAATTGGCGATGCCGTAGATCGCATAAAACCCGATCATGAGATTGGTGTTGAGTTGGGCGTCGGCCGGGTACATAACTTGACAACCGGTGAAGTTTATGAAGGCACGGCGTTGCCACCATTTATTCAAAGTATTGCGAAGGCCGGGGGGCTCGTGAACTTTGCAAAAGAACGAGAGTAACTTATAACAGATCTGTAAGGTTGAACATTGAGGAGAGAGAACATTGAGTATATATAAGACGGTGGTGGCCATCGACGGAGACGGTATTGGCAGCGAGATTGTCAGTGCGGCGCGACAGGTGATGGACAAGGCCTTAGAGAAAGAAGATATAAAGATCAACTGGGTGGAAAAGAAAGCCGGTGGGGCCGCTATTGATGAATTTGGCGAGCCGTTACCGGCAGATACGATTGAAGCTTGTAAAGAAGCGGATGCCGTACTACTTGGTGCTGTAGGCGGCCCTAAATGGGATAACGTGGCACCGCATTTAAGACCGGAGCAGGCGATTCTTGGTCTTCGAAAAGCGTTGGGCCTGTTCTGTAATTTACGGCCTGTAAAAATATTCCCTGCTTTGCGAGAATACTCGCCGTTGAAGCCGGAACTGGTTGAACATGTAGACTTCGTAATTGTTCGTGAATTAACCGGCGGCATTTATTTCGGCGAGCGTGAGGAAGCGTCCGGCGAAGGCAAAGATGAAATGGCCTGGGATAAGGAAACGTATCATCGCTACGAAGTGGAACGCATTATGGATGTAGCTGTTAAGACAGCGCAGAAACGCCGCGGCAAGGTGACCAGCGTTGACAAGGCGAATGTATTGGCTTCATCCCGTTTGTGGCGCCGCATTGCACAGGAAACGGCGGCTAACAATCCGGATATCCAAATGGATTATTTATATGTAGATAATACGGCTATGCAGTTGGTGACGAATCCCGGTCAGTTTGACGTAATCGTAACCACCAACTTATTCGGTGATATTTTAAGCGACGAAGGAGCAGTTGTGTCAGGTTCCTTAGGTGTACTGCCGTCAGCTTCTATGGGTGAAGGCACGGCACTTTACGAACCGATTCACGGCTCGGCGCCTGACATTGCTGGTCGCGGCATAGCCAATCCGTTGGGGACAATCTTGTCGGCGGCACTTTTGTGCCGTTACTCATTAGATGCACCGAAAGCGGCGGATGCGATTGAACAGGCTGTGGAAAAAGCCTTGGCCGAAGGCTATCGCACCGGCGATATTTATAAAGAGGGGATGATAAAAGTTAACACCGCAGGCATGACCAACGTTGTGTTGAGCTACGTGTAAGAGGATTTTATTTTTATTTTTGTTTTTTATTTTTGTTTTTTATTTTAGTTCAATTTTATTTTGTTATCTGATTTTGAAAATCTAATTCATAAGTTATAATTTACTATTCACAAGTTAAAATTCATAAGTCATAATAAGTCAAAGGTTATAATTTATAAAACATAAGTCATAAGTCAAAAAATAATTCAAAAAATAATTCAAAAAATAATTCAAAAATCGTAACATAATACAAGGGGAAATCCCGGGTGCTGTGAATTCAGAAGCATGGCGTCCGGGATTTCTTTTTTTATATGAACAAATCGTGACCGGGGGAATTCAAAAGTGAGTAAAATGTACGTAAAAGTTAAGTAAATATGCACATGATTTTGCGTTGGAAATTAACGGATAAGCAGGGATTCAGGCCTTGCAAATAGAAGATTATATAGATAAGAACATTGCAGATATTTGTCATAATAATATGCGCTTTAATCATATAAGGGATAGAGATTTTTATCGTCTTTTTCGGTATAATAAAAAGTATAAAATGAAGAACTTTTTCATGAAGAAAGAATATAGAAAAAAATCAATATCCAATGGAGTGAATAGGATATATAAAATGTAAAAATACGATATACATACAAGGAGCGGTATAGTAATTGGTGCTGCTATGAACTTGTATGTATTGCTATAAGATAGGAATAGGGGGGAGTCTTATGAAATGTCATAACTGCGGCAGTAAGGATGAAAATGAACGGTTTTGCACACAATGTGGTCAGGTGCTCCGTGAAGAATCTGATATACCGGTATCATTAAACGCACAGGATCCGGATGCTGCATGGAGTATAAATAACTCAGCCAATCAACAGAGACTCTCTGAAACGGAGGACCCGTTACATTTAGTAAGTCAAGGTAATGCAGGAAATTCCGCTAACTCAGTTAATTCAGGAAATCCATCGAATCCGGTAGATTCGGTGAACTTGCAAGACCAATCCGGTTTCGATACAAACAATCTGCCACCGGATTATGTATATAATCGTAACGATAAGGTGTGGATTGTTATTTTATCTATTTTTGTAGTTGCCGTTATGGTTTTAGCCGTTGCAGGCGAACTTTTAGATATATAAGGGGGGACGACCTATGTTTTGTATACATTGTGGGCAGAAAATGCCTGACTATGGGCAGTTTTGTCCGCGTTGCGGTCGCCCTGCCATAAAGCCGGATGAAGAGAATAGGTCTACTGAAACGACAGAATTAACAAATACTGATCAGCAGACTATCAGTAATCAAGCACATGAATCGGGGACACAGGCTCAGCAGGCTTCAGAACAAGTTAACAATCAGGCGGGGGCATATAATCAGCCACGGTCATATAATCAACCAAATGCGTATGGCAATGGAGCATCGTATCATCAAGGACAGGGAGCGTATGGACCGCAGTCAACACAGCAGGTATATCCTCAACAGGGCTATCCTCAGCAAGGATATAATCAACAGGGGTATCCGCAACGTCCAAACGCTCAAACGCCATACTCTCAGTATCCAAATCCGCAACAGTCATATCCTCAGTACCCAAATCAGCAACAGCCATACGCTCAACCCACAAATTTTCAACAGGCATATTCTCAATACACGAATCCTCAACCGCCATACCCACAGCAACAGCCGCCCGTATTTGAATGGCAAATGGGGCCATGGGTCGGATCTAAGGATATCTGGTCTGTGTTTAAAGACTGCATGACAGTACAGTACAAAGACTTTTCAGGGAGAGCCACACGGGCGGAATTTTTCCGATTTATTCTTGTCATAGCCTCTGTGGAAATGGTGATTATGCTCTTGGTTGTATTTTTAGAGTGGACCGCTTTGGAAAATATTGCCTATTATGTGCCGTTCTTTGTGTTCTTGGTACCTACATATGCTGTTACTGTACGTCGTTTACACGACTCAGGCTTAAGTGCCTGGTGGGTGCTTCTAGATGTTCCTACCGAGATTTTTAATCTTCTGTTAGGACTTGAAGAGCCTGGCCGAATATTGGAACCATTTGTAGATATAGCATCGTTCATGTCCGTAGTTCTTTTTATACTGTGCATGCGCAGAAGCCAAATTTTTACAAATAAGTACGGTCCGTTGCCGGATTTTACAAAATATGTGAAACCGTGAGGTCTAAGGAATTAAATTGTTCGCAAAATAAATAATCAAGATAAAATCAACTGACAAAAGGGAGGTTATGCAGGATAAATAATACATGGATTACGGTTTTAGTATTTTGAGAGGAGTTTTTGTATGAAGTGTGAAAAATGTGGCCATGAGCAGCCACAGGGAAAATTTTGTAAAAAATGTGGCGGTAAACTGGTAGAATCCGTTGCACCGGTTGCAGATCTGCAATCAACTGCTACAACAGCTGTGCCATCTTCGGCTGCTGCAGCATCTAACGCCACTCCGGTGCCACCTGTAGCACCTGCCCCACAACAAGCGATGGGTACTCAGGGCAAGATTTATCAGCGTCGTGACGGCTGGCAGATTTTTTTAGGCATCGTTTTAATCATTATTTTAAGTGGTACATCTTGGTTCCTCACATTCCGCAACATGATGGAAATGGGATCCACTCATGGCATGATGTCGGAATATGGACTTGATTTAGATGAATCGAAATCCAAAGATAAGAAAGATGTGGTAAAAGAAGAACCTAAAGAGCAAACTAAGACACAGGCTCAGACAACACAGGCTCCGGATCCACGCAAAGTTGATGCGGAAAATGCACAAAAGGCGTTCAATCAATATCATCAATACATTACAGCTCGCAATTATAATGCTGCCTACGCCTTATTTACAGATAACTTGAAAAATCAGTCCGGAGAATTGAATGCTTGGGCTCAAGGCTTTGCCACTACTAAAGAAAGCGCCGTTGCCAATATGACAGTTGTTTCTCAAACAGACAATCAAGTCGTACTTAACTATCGTTTGGACGCTACCGATTTTGAAGGCAGCGGTACAGTAAAACGCAGTTTCCGCGGTACAGCGACTATGGTTAAGGTTAATAACCAGTGGTTTATTGATTCCATGCAGGCCAGCCAGATGTAAGGGCAAGTTTGTGTGAGTTTTGGAAATGCCGTTAGTAGGAGGCAATGATAGTTTCATGATACAGAAAAAATGGTGGCGCCGTGTGATTCCTATGGTATTAGGGATTTCTTTGGTAGCCGCGTTAGCAGGTTGCGGACAGAGTGCATCTGACGCACCGAAGGAAGAAATTTGGCAGAAAAAAGATATAACTGCTGAAGAAAAAGTGGATGCTCTAATGAACTCTATGAGTGATGCGGATAAGGTGGGGCAGCTGATTCTATTCGGCATGAATGGCACAAAGGTAAACGACAATGTGGCCTACATGTTGAGCGAATATAAAATGGGCGGCATTATCTTGTTTGACCGCAACATGGAAAACAAGGAGCAGGTCAGCACACTGATAAAAGACTTGCAGAGCACGGCTCGTAAGAGCGAAAAAGTACCTCTCTTTGTGGCAGTGGACCAGGAAGGCGGTCTCGTTGAACGCATGAGCGATCACCTGATTAATGTACCGTCTGCTGAAAAATTGGGCCAAGGCGATGTAAACGAAGCCGCTAAATTGGCATTGGCCAGTGGCAAGGAATTGAAAGAGCTTGGTTTTAACGTGAACTTTGCACCGGTAGCGGATATCGGCTTGGGCGATCATCGTTCCTATGGCATAACAGCTGCTGAAGTAACGCCGTTTGTGAAAGCCGTAGGTCAGTCCTATCACGATGCAGGTTTAATTTATTCGTTGAAACACTTCCCGGGCATCGGCCGTACAGTGACCGATTTGCATAAAGAAGGCAATATGATTACTGCCAGTCGTGAAGAGCTTGATGCAACGGACTTGAAGCCATATGAAGAGTTGATTCCGACCGTGGATAACAATGATTACATGGTCATGGTATCTCATGCTACTTATAGCGGTTTAGATCCTGACATGCCGGCCAGCTTGTCGAAGGTCATCATGCAAGACTTGCTTCGCAAACAGTTGGGCTACAAAGGCGTAATTATTACGGACGATATGGAAATGGGCGCTGTAGCTAATCATTACAGTTTTGGCGAAATGAGCGTTAAGAGTATTCAGGCAGGCGCAGACATTGTGCTCATCGGTCAGGAATATGACCATGCCATCGAAGGGTACAACGCGATTTTAAAAGCTGTTCGCAGTGGTGAAATTTCCAAAGAGCGTCTTGACGATGCAGTACGCCACGTGCTCACGATGAAACTTAAGAATAATCTAACCTGGTAATAGAGGAGTGATATACATGTTTTGTAAAAAATGTGGGGAACAATTAAAAGAGGGCGCTAAGTTCTGTGCTGTTTGCGGCACTCCGGTGCAACAGACTAACGGTGCAAACTTTGCGCAACAAAACGGCAGTGTCAATACTGGGACACCTTCACAGGCCGCTTATGCCGCACAGCCGGCACAACAGGTAACACCCAATCAGCCTGTACAACAGGCACAACCGGTACAACAGCAACCTGTACAGCGCGTGCAGCAACAACCGGTTCAGCAGCCACAGCGGGTGCAACAACCTGTGGATCAGGGTACACAAGCACAGGGTGCTGCAGTGCAGCAACCGCATTATGTGACGTATCCGCCAAACTGGGTAGGCTCATTGGCAATGCTCCCTAATTTTAAAATGTGCATGACTAAGAAATATGCGAAATTCAGTGGCCGAGCTACACGGGCGGAATATTTCCGTTATGTGATTGCATCCAGTGTTATCGGTTTGCTTATTAACAATATTATTAGTTTAGTAACGTCTGACTTCGTGGTTAGTTATATTGGTATGATGGTAGTGAGCTTGATTTTCTTATTGCCGGGACTTGGTGTTACCGTTCGCCGTCTTCATGACAGCGGCCGATCCGGTTTCTGGGTATTGGGAATGTTTATACCTCTTTTAAATATTGTGGTATTTATATTTACCTTATTATCAAGCGTACCGGGACCAAATCAATATGGGCCATTACCTGATTATACATATTACGAAGGATAATATAATTTACAGCCGGTAAAGAGATAACGGCACTATTAGAATTCTACGTCGAGGCCATGCACTATGGCCTCTTCGTAACAGATATGTGAAAGGAGTGACGCGATGTTTTGTCCGTCATGTGGAAATGAAGTTAGAGAGGGTGCAGCGTTTTGTCCTTCCTGTGGTGCTAATTTGACGGCGCAATCTGAGCAGTCAGGCGCTAATCAAGCTGTTAACCCAAACTATAATCAACCTATGTATCAGCCTGAACAGTATGGAGCACCTCAGGATGCGGGTTTCCAACCGCCGGCACCTATGGGGGTTCAACCGCAAGGGGCGCAAATCATACGCTACCCATATGCACCGGAAGGATATCCGGTTGATGTTAATGGGCGATATATCCAACCACCGGGATTTGAATATAACAATTATCCGCCGGGATGGGTAAGTGCCCCGGAAATGGTGGAAAACTTTAAGTGGTGCTTCTTAGATAATTTTGCAAACTTTGAAGGCCGTGCGAGTCGTAAAGAGTATTGGTATTTTGCGTTGGCTACGTTTGTAATTACCTTAGTAACAGGAATTTTAACGTTTGGCATAGCACTCTATATTGCGCCACTCGTATTCTTTATCCCGAATCTTGCCCTTACTGCGCGCCGACTTCATGATACCGGTCGCAGCGCATTGTGGTTATTGGCAGGGTTAACAGGGATTGGCAGTATTGTTTTACTTGTCTTTATGTGTATGGAAAGCGATCCGGGCCAAAATGAGTTCGGTCCGTTGCCGGACTTCCGATATTATGTACCTCGCGCACAGCGGCGTATATAATTAGGCAAACTAAATCGCACGGCGGTAAGCTTGCCAATGGGAAGCAATATACCGGACACAATGTACCGGGAGCCATATAAAGGCATTATGCAGGGAAATAGTTGGAGGAATCGTATGTTTTGTGCAAAATGTGGAACTGAAGTAAGAGACGGCGCTGTTTTTTGCCCGGGTTGCGGTAATCGACTCGATCAGGAGGGCGCTTTGACTCGTGGGGGTTCTCAAGTTCAGTCCAATGAATATAATCAACAGCAGCCAAATGGCTATCAGCAGAATAATAACTACCCACAGAATAATAGCTATTCACAAAATAATAGCTATCCACAGAATGCTAATTTTCAACAACAGGGGGTGCAACCATATGAGCAGCAACCTTATGGACAACAGCCCTATGGACAGCCGGGTATAGGCTATAATACCTCTGATCCTAATTGGGTGAGTGCCCCTCCATTTATTGAAAATGTTAAGATGATATTTACGAAAAAATATGTGGACTTTAATGGCCGTGCCACCCGTAAAGAGTATTGGACATACGTACTGGCATATGTAGTGATGGCCTTTTTAATCGGCTTTATTGGAGGCGTATTGTTTGGCGATGACGGAGATATTTTAATCGACATCTTTTTAATTGCTTCGTTCTTGCCAAACTTGGCCTTAACCGCTCGCCGTTTGCATGATAGCGGACGCTCCGGCCTCTGGGTTATCGGGACGTTCATTCCGGTTTTAAATATTGTGGTATTCATATTTACATTGTTGGGAAGTAATCCCGGTCCAAATCAGTACGGACCGTTGCCGGTATTTGATGCGGCTCGAAACATTCACATATATAAATAAGAATCGGACTATTAAATGGGGTTATGTGTTTTAACATAGAGTATAGTCAAGATTCGAGACCTTATAAAATGAAGTAAATTCGTAAAGGTGGGGGGAAGTTATGTTTTGTCCTCAATGTGGAAAAGATGTAATAGACGGAGCGGTCTTTTGCCCTAAGTGCGGTTATCGACTGGATCAACTGGACGCTTACGAAGAAGCGAAGGCGCAAGATTCAATGGCTGATCAGGACAATCAGGGAGCGGCCAATGGATACCAAGAACAACCGGTTGATGACTATTCGTTTCAACAGTCGCCAACCGGCTATTCGGAGCAACAACCGACTAACGGCTATCCGTCGCAGCAGCCGACAGATGGTTACCTGCCGCAGCAACCAATGCCCGGCTATGGACAGCCCAATGATTATCAGCAACAGGGGACGGATTCGTATGGAATGCCCTATGGGCAACAGGGCGCGGGTTATAATACATCGGACCCTAACTGGGTAAGTGCACCGCCATTTGTAGATAATTTCATACGAATGTACACTCAGAAATATGTGGAATTCAATGGCCGTGCTACGCGTAAGGAATACTGGACGTATGCCATAGCATACTTTATCCTCATGATATTCTTTGCCTTCCTCAGTGAGTTCTTGTTTGATGATGCGGAAATATTGGTAAATGTGTTTGCAGTGGCTTCCTTCTTGCCAAACATGGGGTTGACGGCTCGTCGCCTGCATGACAGCGGCCGCCCCGGACTTTGGGCTGTGGGAGTTTACATTCCATTTGTAAATATTGCCGTATTCATATTTATGTTCCTCGAAAGTAATCCGGGGCCTAACCAATATGGTCCGCTACCAGTATTTGACGCTGCTACTAATACGCATATATATCGCTAATTTTGGTATATACTATGCGTATAAAAAGCGTGTAACTGTTTGGAAAATATATTATAATTAAATTATCAGCAATCATTTTATTTAAAGTAGTAAAGAATGTAGGAGGAGAGTTATGTTTTGTCCGCAATGTGGTAAAGAAGTAAAAGAAGGCGCAGCGTTTTGTTCAAATTGTGGTAATAAGATGGAACAGGGAGGGGCCGCTGCCAATACTGCACCGCAGGCTCCGGCACCAAATTATCAACAGCCACAACAACCGGTAGCGCAAGATTTCAATCAGGCGCCTGTACAAGGTGGTTATAACCAACCACAGGCCGGTGCGTATAACGGCTATCAGCAGAATGGATATGTACCGGAAGGTAATCCATTTGATCCGAACTGGATTGGGGAGCCGCCATTTATGGATTCCATTAAAATGTGTATGACTCAGAAATATGTAGAGTTTAAAGGCCGTGCCACAGCTAAGGAATACTGGTATTTTGTAGCACTGAACTTTGTGGCTGTGTTCCTTTCCTATTTTATTGGTGAAATCATTGGTGATGAAATTGGTGCCAGCGTTTTAAGCTGGATTGTAATTTTAGGTCTTGCATTGCCGGGGTTAGGCGTATCCGTGCGTCGACTTCATGATGCGGGACATTCCGGTTGGTGGGTATTAATTGCGGGCAATATGATCGGTATGATTGTTCTTGGCGTTTTAAAAACTCAGCCTGGTCCAAACCAATATGGTCCTGTGCCTGTATATGATCCAAATACAAAACAACATTTCTTTAAATTTTAAGATTTGGACGTAAAACGTACAGACTCATTAGCGTGATTATATTGACGGCCACTGTCTTTCGGGATGGTGGCCGTTATTTTATTTATATTTTACAAACTGCGTATTGACTTCTACTTTTTATTGTGTGTATAATTGAACAAAACATAAAGTTATCGTCAGCGAACAGGAAGAGTACTTACAAGGAGTTCAGCTACAGCGAGTTGGGAATGGTGTGAGCCCGACGCCGGAAACTGTAAGGAATGGCCCTGGGAGATGTGGCCCGAACAGAGAGTAGGAACCACCGGTCGTCTCTGACCGTTATCAAAAGAGCGCGTATCGCCTTCGATAGGAGTACAGGATAGATTGCCGATTTGGCAGGTCTGACTTGGAACTTTTGAGCAAGGGCCGTACGTAGTGAGCCGGGTCTTTTTAAAAGGCCAATTGGGGTGGCACCGCGGAGTAACCTTCGTCCCTAGTACAGTGAAATTGTATTAGAGATTGAAAGGTTTTTTTTATACCCTTTTTTAGGAAGAAGGAGAGATTATGGAACGAGTTACGGATGTTTCGAAATTAGTTTATACCCATATGCAGGGCGGCCAATTCCGCTGGGTAACAGTAAGTACCCTCATGTTGGCACTGGGCACGATTTTACACTTGGTAAGCCCTAGTGTAGCGGGGATTACGCCAAACTGGATGATTGCTACCTACTGCGTAGCCATTCACCTGACTCGTCCAAGTTATAAACAGGCTCTTGGTATCGGCTTGGTAGCAGCACTTATCAATGTAATGACGTCCAAGTCCGCATTCCCTTATGCGAACCTGTTGAGTGAACCGGCCGGTGCATTAACTTGTGCCTTCGTAGTACATATGTTAAGCCGCATTAAAGTGGGAAAATTCATCATTCCTCCGGTAGTATCCGGTTTCTTGAGTACCCTCGTTTCCGGCGGCATTTTCATCACCATCTTGTTTGAACTGTTAGCCTTGCCAATCGATGTGTACATGAAAGGGATGTGGCCGTTAGTGCTCGTTGTGGCACTTTGTAACGCAGTGGTAACACCGCTCCTCTACATTCCGGCACAGCGTTTGTTTGCAAGACGCGGTTACTTGCCAAGTGCAGACGAAGTCATTACCAGCGATCACAGCCAGTACGAATTGGTTCCTGCTGTGAATGGCAAAATCAGCATTGAACATTTTACCTATCATTATGGTCGTCAGGAAAAAGCGGCTATCAAGGATGTAAACTTAGTTGTAAATGACGGCGACTTCCTCGTTATTACCGGCCCTGCCGGCTGTGGTAAATCCACTCTCTGCATGGCTATGATCGGTGCGGTACCTAAATTCTACGGCGGCCGCATGGAAGGTATGGTTTTCGTAAATGGCAAAGCCACTACACAGCTTGAGATTGCTGAATTGGCTACGGAAATCGGCGTTGTGTTGGCAGACTATGATACACAGCTCGTAACAATGACCGTAGGCGAAGAAGTGGCGTTCGCTATGGAAAATCGCGGTTATACACCGGAAGAAATTAAAGAGCGCAGCGCCGCTGTATTTAAACAGGTTGGCTTGGAAGGCATGGAAAACCGTAAGATTACAAGCTTGTCAGGCGGACAACGTCAACGTTTGGCTATCGCCTCCGTATTGGCTACGAACCCTTCCATCTTAGTGTTGGACGAACCTACCAGCTCCCTTGATCCGGAAGGTACAGACGAACTGTATCGTTTAGTTGGCCGTTTGAATAAAGAATACGGTATCACCGTAGTTGTTATCGATCACGATTTACACGCTGTATTGCCATATGCAAACCGCATGGCGCTCATGGTGGACGGTGAAATTCGCTGCGATGATACACCGGAAACGACACTTCGTTACATGTATGATAACAATATTTACGTAGATGCGTTGCCATCGATTTTCGTAACTTATATGCGCCTCGAAAAAGGGGGCTACCGATTTGCACAGCCATGGTTGAGTGTAAACGCGGCAAAAGACGGCTTGTTAGATTCGGTTAAGAGCATGTGAACGCTCGGGAGGAATAAATGTTAGAAGTTAGAGGCTTACGATTCGGCTATGTGGCCGGTCGCGATATAATTGACGATGTAGACTTTAACATCGGTAAGGGCGAGTTCATCGCTTTGGGCGGTCGTAACGGCTCCGGTAAAACGACGGTAACACGTTTGTTGATGGGCTTGGAAAAACCGCGTGGCGGCACTATCGTGTATGACGGCCGCGACATTACTAAATTGGAACCGGCAGAACGAGGCCGTTTCATCGGCTATGTATTTCAACAGCCGGACCGCCAAATGTTCCGCCCTACTGTAGGCGAAGAAGTGGCGTTCGGTCCTGAACAGCTGGGGTATACGAAAGCGGAAGTAGCGGACATTACGGCTAAGGCTTTGGAGTCGACAGGTATCAGTCATTTGAAAGATGCTTATCCGCCAACTCTACGCCGTGGTGAAAAGCAGCGCGTAGCCATCGCCTCCGCGTTGGCAATGAACTCCAAGATCCTTATTCTTGACGAACCGACCAGCGGTCAGGACGGTAAAGAAACAAGAGAACTGTTGGAACTTTTGGAAACCTTGCGAGCTACCGGTTTGACGATTATCTTGGTTACTCATGACATGGAAATTATGGCCGGTCATTGCACCCGCGCCATTATTATCGGATATGGTACCAAAGCATTTGACGGCACACCGGAAGAACTATTTACGAAACGAAACGATTTATTTGACTTAGGTTTAACTAAACCGCCTTGTGTGGAATTATCTGAAGCGGTACCGGGCATCGGCTACTGCAAATCTATGAAAGAATTTGAACGGCGTATGTTGGCATTAGGCCGGGCCGAGTAGGAGGTAAAGATGAAACAATTAGTACCATTTACTAAAATATTGATGACCATTGCCTTCTCCGTTTGGGCGATTTTGCTGACCACGTCCCTTGACCTGCTTATGCTGTTAGCGTTAGAACTCTTAATCTTATTGGCGACCGGCTTATTGGTAAAACAGTATAAAGCAGTTGTGACTTTAACTATCTTTGCAGTATTCCTTGCCTTGGTTCAATACTTGGGCGGCGGCACTTTGGAATCTGCGTATGTAACAGGCCTTCGCATGCTTTGCATGACCATGGTATTCATCATGCTCTTGGCTACTACAAAATTGCAGGACTTAACGGCAGCTCTTGTAACACAGTGTAAAATTCCTTACGAATACGCATTTATGTTTACAGCGGCTCTTCGCTTCGTACCGGACTTCATCGCGGAAAGCAAAGCCGTACAGGAAGCACAGGCATGCCGTGGCTTAGCCTTGAACAGCAACTTCTTCAAACGCTGCAAATCCTATGGCTCAATCGTACAGCCTTTATTGTTAAAATCCCTTGGCCGTTCGGAAACCATGGCCTTGTCTTTGGAACTTCGCGGCTTCGGCAATGAAGATCACAGCTTCGTAGCTAAAGTTGGTATGAAAGGCTTGGATTATGTAGTAGTCCTCATCTTAGTGGCCATCACCGTGGCACTCATTATGTACGGACGCGGCATGATGTAATAAATGTTGTTGAATTACAATAACATTAAATCAAATGCAGTTCATCATGAACAGGCAAGTTAACTAATTATTAGCTAGTTTACTTTGTAGTTAGTAAAATCAATAATTAGCAAAATTAGTAATTCGTAGCTGGTAGTTAGTAGAGCTACCGGTTAGTAAAACGACCTCTCTTGTAAGACATCGCAACTTACAGAGTGGTCGTTTTTCTTTGCCTCTATCTGATGACACTGTGGTATTATATAAATGTATAGACATGTCTACACATTTATATACATTGCTAGACATTGCAACACATGTCTACACATTTGTATATATTGCTGGACATTGCAACGCATGCATCACAATATATTCAACGTAGATTGTATCTATATGTTGAAACTGAATTATATGTACACAGTTAAACGAAATTATATATAAAGGAGTAAATCATGAAAGCAGTTGTATTATCCAGTGGCGGTGTTGACTCCACCACTTGTCTGGCTTTAGCCATTGATAAATTAGGGAAGGAAAATGTGGTGGCCGTGTCGATTTTCTACGGTCAGAAGCATGATAAGGAATTAGCATGTGCCCGTAACATTGCGGCATACTACGAAGTGCCTCATTACGAATTGAACTTGGCTAATATTTTAAAATACTCAAATTCATCATTGATGGAAGGTTCTACAGAGAAAATTGTTCATAAAAGCTACGCGGAACAGATTGATGAGCAACCGGGGCAAATTGTAAGCACTTATGTGCCATTTAGAAACGGCCTCATGATGTCCTCTGTGGCCGCCTTGGGAATGAGCCTGTTCCCTGATGAAGAGGTGGAAATTTATTTGGGCGCTCATGCGGATGATGCGGCAGGTAATGCCTATGCCGATTGCAGTGAAGCGTTCATTGAAGCGATGGGCAAAGCTATCTCTTTGGGTACTTACGAAAAAGTAAATGTGGTGGCTCCGTTTGCAGCGATGAACAAAGCGCAGCTTGTTGGCGTAGGTTTGAAATTGAACGTGCCTTATGAGTTAACTTGGAGTTGCTATGAAGGTGGTGATACACCTTGCGGCACCTGCGGTACGTGTATTGACAGAATCAAAGCCTTCGAATTGAACGGTACAGTGGATCCTTTGATGAAAAAATAGACTTGATGTTAAAGGTTTGTGCGTACTTATGAGGGAGTATGGAAAGTATAGGAAGTATAGGAAATATAGGTAGCATAGGGAGGTCAGGATGAACATTTTATTTATTGGCGACAGTTTAACGCGCGGTTATGATGTGCCATACGGATTGGGATGGGTAGAACTGACTGCTAAAGACTTGGAGGCACATAAGAAGCCGGGGACTACTTTGGCGGTTACCAATGCCGGCGTGGATGGAGCCAGTTTGCAGGCGATTTATAATAATCTGGAGCGCTGTTATAGCGGATCATTTGAGGGCACAATATATGGCCAAAGTCGCTCATGCGGTATTGGTGAACTTACGAAAGAGCTTTCGTTTGATATTGTCTTTATCATGGGTGGCACGAATGATATTTTACAGGGCCGTGATGCGGAGTATTGTTTAAAAACGTTATTGAAGAGCATCCAGTATATTCGCGCCCGCGGTGCACAGATTATTATGGGGATTCCCCCTCATATTGACTGGGATCCGGATGGCGATAATGCGATTATTCAGGCGTATCGTGACAAGCTGCTGGAATATTGCCGCGCTCATCACATGCTGTTTATAGACTTTTATAAGACATTGAGAGCGGCGGATGACCGAAAGGAAATCATTTATGACGGCGATGTGCACCCGAATGAATTGGGGTATCGCTATATGTATGAGATCGCTGCGGAGGTTATTAGGCCTTTAGTCTGAGACCGTGAGTATTAGACCATGGTAGTAGACCGTGAATATTAGACTTTTAGTTTGAGCCGGAGATGATTAGCTCTTTAATTGAATAATCTTCTTAAGCGAAACTATTAGACAGAGCGAAGCTTAATTGGGGCGAATATTTTATATCATATTAATTTTTGATTTTAAAAATTAATAAACAGAATGAATTATGATTGTCCATATCACAATAAAAAGGGCGTATTTGATTCGTTGGATGTTTAATTTTGGTAAAATTATGGTAAGAATTTCTTAAAAACGCCATGAAAATCAAATAAATTTCAAAATATAAAAGGCTATAAACAGGCTCTATGACTGGGTTTATAGCCTTTTTTAGATTTTTAGAAAAATAAATCGAAAAAAATAGATTTTACATATTGAAATTATTAGATTTACATGTTATAATGTGTACATAACAAGAGAACAGTAATTACTCTCCCTAGTGATTACGACTTAATATAATTCTTTATCCCGGAATTATAGGAAGTGATTCTACTTGTTAAAACCTCTAAATACCTATACCTAATCGTGAGTACAAACATGTACGAACACCTTGCCTCAGCCTCCTCCCTAAGGGCTGGGGCACTTTTCTTTGTAAATATAAGCTGTCAATCTTATGATTGGCAGCTTTTTTTGTTGAGCGGGTGGTCATCCATTAATTATCATGAATAAATAGTGAAGTATATGAGAATAAAAATTCAATTGAATGCGATTGTATAAAATGATGATTCCATTAGAGAAAATACAAAGGTATTTCTACAGAACTCATCAAACTCTCACTTAACGTTCACACTGAACTCATAAAATATGCGTATATTATAGGTATTCCCTCAGAAAAACAGTTGTTTGTAACACGAGGGTATAGATAAGAAATTGACGTATACATGTAAGTAGATTAAATGGAATACGCTAATAAAATGTGTTCCAAGAATGTAAAATCTGTATAATTATGAAACTCAGGGAGGATTTAATTATGGAACGTAAGTATGTATTGATGGTGCCTGTGGCGGCCGTAACTTTATGGGCTAACTCTATCGGATTTGTTGTAAACGCTGCATCTGTAATGCCTTATGACAGCCAATCCAATATTCAATGGAATGCACAAAATGATAACAAGGACGCTAAAGATGCTAATAAAGCACCACAAGCTCCAAATATGAACAAGGATCAGAAGGGTGCAAATGACAAGAACGTAAAAGCACCTGCCAATAACAAAGAGCAGAAAGCTATTGATAAACAGAAAAATAAACCGGCTGTAAGTCAGGATGACAAAGAAAAACGCCGCGTAGCATTGGCTAACGATTATGAAAATCGCAAAAAAGTAGAAAAACCGGAAGTAAAGAAAGACGCTCCAAAGCCACCAAAGAAAGATATTAAGGACAAAGAACCTGCTCCACAAAAAGATAGCAATTTAACATTGGTTATTAACGCTTAATAATTAAGTGCTTAGTAATTAAGTGCTTAGTAATTAACACTGAGTAATCAACACATAGTAACTAACTGTTCCTAAAAAATCAGAAGCCGGCCCTATTATGGGGTCGGCTTTTTATCTTCTTTTATCCTCTTATGATACATAAATGTATTTTTTCATACATGTAACTGATTGAAAAATTTTGATAAGGGTATTGAAATATATTGGTAAAATCGGGAAATTACGCATATTGATGCTTTTAAAAATTAATTAAATGTGTTAAACTTGTAAAAAAGAAGTTGACATGGCTAATTCATAGTGTTATAGTAGGTTTATGATTTGAATAGAGCTTAAACGATGAAAAGAAGAGTACATATATGAAGTATGTGCAGAGAGCCCGGACGGTGAGAGCGGGTCGTAGGACATATATGGAAGTGCATCTTGGAGTTAGGAAGGCAAAGCAAAGATAACAGATTAATGCTTCAGAGGAAGTATTGGTCAGCGTTATCGATGGGGAGTCTTTTTCGGGAGTCGCCCGTTACAGCGAATCTGTATACAGTCTTTGGAATAATTAAAGGCCTGTACAGTATGAGATATTTGATGAACGCTTCGGCGCATGCGTCAAATAAAACAAGGTGGAACCGCGATATATCGCCCTTGGTCACGATGTGATCAAGGGCTTTTTTTATTGCAACATCGAGGCACATCGCATACATCTTCGGATTTATAGATTTGCTAATTTTACATGACATATACGGCTGACTACTGCAGGGTTGCCCATGTATGAATTAACAAATGTATGGATTCGTAGATATGTGATATCATTTGTTCAAATCGTATGGCGAGATAACATCGAGCCGTGTAAGTGGAAGTAAAAGTAAACAAAATATAATAATTTCAGAAATACGAAATGTAATTGATGAAAGGAAGAGAGAGACAATGAGTATGAAACCTGTAAATGATACTTTGCAATTAATCGGTAATACACCTGTTTATCAAATTAAAGATACTAACGTATATGTAAAATTGGAAAAATACAATGCCGGCGGCAGCGTTAAAGACCGTGCCGTATACGGTATGTTGCGTGATGCACAGGAAAAAGGCCTGATTAAAAAGGACACAATTTTAGTAGAAGCTACCAGCGGCAACACCGGTATCGCCCTTGCTATGCTTGGTGCAGTTCTCGGTATCAAAGTTGTTATCTTAATGCCTGAAAGTATGAGTAAAGAACGCCGCGAATTAGTAAAAGCGTATGGTGCTCAATTAGTATTAACACCAAAAGAAACCGGTATGAAGGGTGCTCTTGCTAAGGCACAGGAAATTCTTGATAACAATCCAAGTGCTGTAACATTAGGCCAATTCGTGAACCCTGCAAATCCTGCAATTCACTACGAAACAACCGGTGCTGAAATTTTCGAACAAGTTCCTAATGTAGGCATCGTAGTAGCCGGTATCGGCACAGGTGGTACTTTCACAGGGGTTGCCCGTAAGTTGAAAGAACTTAAAAAAGATGTAAAAGCAGTCGCAGTTGAACCGGCAGGTTCTCCTATGATTTCTGAAGGTAAAGGTGGCGCACATAAGATTCAAGGTATCGGCGCCGGCTTTATTCCTGACAACTTCGACCGCAGCTTGATGGACGAAGTTCGCACAGTAACTGACAGCGATGCTATTGACCAAGTACAAACATTTATGCGCGAAACCGGTATCAGCATCGGTATTTCCGCAGGCGCAGCTATTAAAGCCGCAAAAGACTTGGCAGCTCAGAATCCTGGCGTTGCAGTTGTGGCTATCGCTCCGGACGGAGTTGAAAAATACTTATCTATGCTTGAATTCGGCGATGTAGAATACGTAAAAGCATAAGCTATCAAGGTGCTTACGTTTCAGTGGAATGCCGATGGAATTAAGGTTAGGACGATATAAACGGGAGGCCCTATGAAGAAGTTATGGAGATCTATTCGGTACAATATTAAACGAGTGATGGACTCAGATCCGGCAGCCACTTCGGTGCTCATGGTTCTGTGGACCTATCCGCACATTAAAGCGTTGTTTTGGCACTTTTTCGCCCATCGTTTATATAAACACGGGTTTAAACTGCTGGCGCGCCGTGTGGCACTCCATGGACGGAATTCTACCGGTATAGAAATCCATCCGGGCGCCCAAATTGGAGCCGGTTTATTCATCGATCACGGTATGGGTGTGGTTATAGGTGAAACGGCGATTGTAGGCGACAATGTAACCTTGTTCCACGGCGTTACGCTGGGCGGCATGAGCTCCCGACGGGTGAAACGCCATCCGACCGTAGGCAATGATGTACTTATCGGCGCCGGCACAAAGGTGCTGGGCGATATAACCATTGGCGACGGCAGCCGCATCGGCTGTAACTTAGTTATTAAACGCGATGTACCGGCTAACGTAGTAATTTACGAAACAGAACCGGAAAATATCGTCGTGCGCAAACCGAAACGTGCCATCCACATCGTGGAAAGCAGTAAGCGCAAACCTCGGCATAAAGTGGCTTTTTTACCTAAAGACATGACAGATGAAATGGCTTGGTTTATTTAGAAGAAGACAAAAACTTTTTTATCGTAGACGTGGATGTGACAATCAAATGTCTGAAATAAACCGGTTCGATTCATTTGCCAGTCAAGGCAAAATAAAAGCCAAGGCCGACAATGGACTAATCCTTAAGCATTAAAACAAAACCAAAAGAGAGAAAAGATACACTTCCCCCTGAAAACAGGGACTTATATTGAGAGAGACACTGATTATCATAAATTTGTCAAAAGGAATCGGATAAAATACCTATAGTAAGTAGGGGTATATAACACTTTTGCAATAGAAACTGCTATTTCTGTGCGTACTGGATAAGCGCACGGGGATAGCAGTTTTAATTTTAGGGGTATACCCCCGTATTGAGCCTTCCGGCCTATCGTGCTATGATAATTGTGAACTGGTTGTACTTCGAAAAAATTAAATATGTTGTTATGTGAAAGCAAAGAAATCAAATATGTTGTTATGTAACAACATAGAACGGAAATGTGCTGTTGTGTAACAGTAAACCGGTTTTACTGATAACCTAAGTTGTGTTTTAGATACACATTGTTGTGTGAGAAAGGATTGATACAACGATGAAAATAAATCAAATGAAATTGGCGAAACTTGCCTTAGCTGTGACTTTGATGACCGGCAGCGGCTATGTGGTAAACGCGCAAATGATGAACGGCATGATGAATCAAAGTATGATGAGTCAGGATGTAATGGATCAAGACTCCATGAACAGCATGATGAATACTATGATGGGTCAGAGCAGCTCGAACCAAAACTACGGCAATGGCATGATGAACGGTTCAATGATGAATGGCATGATGAACCAAAATTCCATGCATAATACGATGATGAACAATATGATGTCCGGTCAGGGCATGATGGGCATGCACGATGAAGCAATGACACTTCATCAGTCTACTCAGGCACCACGTCCTTTGGCGATTCCTCCATTGGTTAAAGGTACCCCTGACGGAAATGGCCGTATGGTATACAACGTGACTGCGCAGACCGGTGAAAGCGATATTAAAGACGGTCAAAAAACGGCTACATATGGTTACAACGGCAATGTGTTGGGCCCTGCGTTACTTATGAAACGCGGTGAAAAAGTAACCATTAATTTAACTAACAATTTACCGGAAGCAACAACATTCCACTGGCATGGTTTGGTCGTTCGTTCCGATGTGGACGGTGGTCCTCATTATCCAATCGCTGCTAACGGCGGCACCGGTAAAATTGAATTCACTGTAAATCAACCGGCAGGCACAGCTTGGTTCCATCCACATGCTATGGGCTCTACAGCAAGCCAGGTATATAAAGGATTGGCAGGGCTGATTGTCATCGATGACAATGAAATCGGTAAATTGAACTTGCCTCATGAATACGGTGTAGATGATATTCCGGTAGCCATTCAAGACCGTTTATTTACAAAAGACAACCAATGGGATTATAAATCCGCTTACTCCGATGACGGCGTTTATGGTGATACATTAGTAGTGAACGGCACAATTAATCCATACTTTGAAGTGCCTAAGAAATTAGTTCGTGTTCGCTTGTTGGACGGTTCGAATGCACGTAACATGACACTTCGTTTAAGCGATGGTTCTACTATGTATCAAATCGCCAGTGACGGCGGATTATTGGAAGCACCGGTAGCAACGCAAGAAATCACCTTAGTACCGGGCGAACGCGCTGAAGTATTGATTGATTTCTCCCGTTATGCAAATGCCGACAAACTTCCAAGCTTGGTAACACAGAACGGAACTATCAATGTATTGGAATTCAGAAAAGCGGCATCCTGGAATACAGATAGTGCGGCAAGTGTTAATAACACAATTCCTACATGGAACTTTGAAACAAAGAAACATGACGAAGAACTTCAAAAAGCGGCTACAACTGATAAAATTGCGCAGCATATCGTTATGTCCGGCATGGCAAAAGATGTAACCATTAACGGTAAAAAATTCTCCATGGACCGCATTGATTTGACTGCAAAATTAGGGAGCACTGAAGTTTGGGAAATCTCCAACTCTGACGGCATGATGGGTATGATCCATCCATTCCATATTCACGGCGTACAATTTGAAGTAGTGTCCCGTAACGGCGTGCCTACAACACCTGACGAAAGAGGCTTGAAAGATACAATCTCTGTAGCACCTGGTGAAAACGTTCGCATTAGAATCCACTTCACACAGCCTGGTATCTTCATGGTTCACTGCCATATCCTTGAACACGAAGAAAACGGCATGATGTTGCAGTTGCAAGTAAAATAAACTCTTATTCGGACGTGATAAAGCCTTTGGCTTGTAGTTAACTATTTCTATTCTTCGCTGAAATGGCGGAGGATTAGGGATCCGATAGCAAAAAATATATAAAATAAAACCTCTATTGATGGCGAGATCCGATGGAATCGTTGTTCAATAGAGGTTTTTATTTTCCGGTCTATAGCCGTTTATTCCTGTTTATCATAGTTTATTAGTTTAATTTACCATATTCGGACAAAATTTTTATACAGTATTGACAATATTCGAATGAAAATGATATACTTATTCAGTAGTTATGACTACTGGAGGATTACTCAAGAGGCTGAAGAGGACGGTTTGCTAAATCGTTAGGGCGGGTTACCGTCGCTAGGGTTCGAATCCCTAATCCTCCGCCATTTTTTTTGCCCTAAATTCGATAAAAATTATATGTAATTCAAAAACTCCTGTAAAGCGATGTATCATCGTCTTACAGGAGCTTTTTTACGTTTTCAAAGGAAGGATTCTAACTTAGTTTTACATTACATTTTTTCAAATTTTTCTTTTGGCACGCCACAAGTTGGGCATTCCCAATCATCAGGTAAATCAGCGAAAGCTACGCCTTCAGCTGCTTCATCATACACATAACCACAAACGGAGCAAACATATTTGTCTTTCATAGTTCATTCCTCCTTAGGAATCACAACACGCCTCTTGGCTAATATATGTCTTGTCGTTTTACAATTCGCCCATCAATTCTTTGGCAATCACGTATCCTTGGGTATAGTTATGGCCTAAGTTTAAGCCAAATACGTCCAATGGATAGTCGGTACTGCCATAGAAATGACCTGCTAAATTGCCTGCGGCATAAAGACCTTCAATTGGTTTGTCTTCTGCGTCCACGACTTGGAGTCGTTCATTAACAACCATGCCGGAGCAGGAGACTGTGAAACGAATATGGCGATGGATGCCATAGAACGGTGGTTTCAGAACCGGGCAGAGGTTTTCAGGCTCTACGCCGAATTCCACATCGCGACCGGCTTCCGCCATTTCATTGTATCGTTTTACTGTAGCTACAAATGTAGGTACGTCTGTAATTTTCAGCTTAGCAGCCAATTCTTCCAATGTGTCCGCTTTAAATGTAGCGATGAGGCCCGGTACAACGCCGGTGTGTTCCACTTCAGTTTCTTCCGGCATCCAATGCTTAATGGATTCGAAATCTTCGAAACCGAGGCCCAATCGTTTGGCTTGATCAATATATGTACTGTCGAAAACCTGACAATAGTGACCTTGGTCTTCCTTGCTTGTTAAGTAGCAGTTCATTAAATCCATGCCCAGTGCTTCATCGCAGAAGCGTTTGCCGTTCATTTTTACGCGTAAATATGGAGAGTCCATCATAGAGGCAGGGCCTGCGTCCATATCATGGGCCATTTTCGTATGGCCTACATGTTCCATGCGGCCGCCCACCCAGGCAATCATTTTATGACCGTCGCCGTCATAACCGAAACGCTTACGGCCTAAATTATCCATATCAGGTAAATAATAATGCATCATTTCATCATTATTGGCATAGTCGCCGGTGGCGAGAACAACGCCCTTAGTGCCGTTTAACTGGATGTATCCGTCCGGAGACTTGGCGATAACGCCGGTAACTCGGCCGGTTTCGTCCTGCACAAGCTGTTGGCCCGGAGTACCGTAGTAAATGTCGATGCCCCGTTCTTCCGCCATCTTACAAAGTGCTTTCATACCTTGACCTGTATTGTATGGTTTTGGGCCGAAAACACAAGTGGTAAACTCAATTTTGAAGCCATGTTTTTTTAGAAGGGCTGTATGAACCGGTGTGCCCATATCTTTAACCTGAGCACCTGCCAGCTTGGCCTGTTCAATAACCCAACTTACCGCTTCGCCGGAGTGGTTCGCCCACATTTCAATGAGGCCTCGCTTAGCGCGATGGTCTGCCGATGCTTCCAGTAAAGTAACCAAACGAGCTACGTCGTAAGGATCGCTCTTGTCCAGTAACACGCCCGCACCGAAATTGCCGCCGGCCATGGCGGATTTCAGTTTCTGAACAATGGCAACTTTGGCACCTAATTCTGCAGCTTTCAGCGCACATGGTACCCCCGGCGAACCGGCGCCAACAACGACAATGTCATAGGTTTTGACATCTTTGATGTCCGTAATCGGTTCCGGCTTCCTAAAGAAAGCTAATTGTTCGTTCATAGTCATTACCTCTTTTCAGTGTGAAAATCATGCAATATTAAAAACAAACATTAATCAGTCTATTATGTTTACTTCTATTGTACGCCTGAAATCAACAAATATCAAATTGAAAAATACATTTATGTAAAAAATATGAAGCATAAAGATGTGGAAGCAAAAAAATAGTGAACAATTTCAGTAAACTTTGAAAAATATTAATCAATAATTATTTTGAATATTGAAAATAGTGGTGCAACAATCTTGCGTTCAAGTCTATATAAAATATAATTCTGTGGTATAATTTAGCCATTAACAGAAGTTATTGAGAGAGAACGAATCATTGAAGAGACATTGGGAGTGATAGTATGCCCGGAACAGGTACGCTGATTAACATGGCGCTCATTGTGGTAGGCGGGATTATCGGCCTCACGGCACGGCGCTTTTTGAAAGAACGATTGTTGGAAACACTTATGGCCGCCATGAGTGTTTGTATTTTATTTATCGGCTTTGGCGGCGCCATGAAAGAATCGCTGGTTATTGAAAATGGCCACTTGACTATGACGAATATTATGATGGTGGTTGTTACCTTTGTGGTGGGAACCATCATTGGCGAAATGCTCGACTTGGATGGCAAATTGGAAACATTTGGCAACTGGCTGAAGGTAAAGAGTAAAAATGACGGCGAAGGCGGTTTTATCAGCGGCTTTTTAACAGCGTCTTTTACGGTCTGCATCGGAGCCATGGCCATTATCGGGTCCATTCAGGATGCGTCGGGCGATCCATCCATTTTGATTGCGAAGTCCATGATGGACTGTATTATTGTCATGATTATGACCAGCACTATGGGGAAAGGTTGCATCTATTCGGCGGTTCCTGTAGGGTTTTTACAAGGGGCGGTTACGGCTTTGGCTGTGTTCATTGCACCATGGCTTACGGCGCAGGCCTTAAGTAATATCGCACTTACGGGCTCGCTCATGATATTCCTTGTAGGGGTTAACCTTTTATGGGACAAACACATCCGCATTGCCAACATGCTGCCAACCTTAATCGTGGCGGCTTTATGGGCTTGGCTGTAGATGTAATCTAGATAAATTAAAGCTGTAGATGTAATCCCGATAAATTAAAAAGGAGACTTATGTTACATAAGTCTCCTTTTCTATTTGTGCAGCTTAATGCCAATAGGACAATACAATTAATACCAACAGGACAATACTATTAATACCAACTAATACTAACAGGACAATATAATTAGTACCAACGAGTTAATGGTAATTCATTATTAATGCCTTTAGTTGCCAGAATTTGATGCAAGTCCATCATGCCGTTGTAGAAGGCGGCGGCGCAGCCGTTCAGGTACAAGTCCCACATGCGAATGAATCGCTCGTCGAATTGTTTACGAATGGTTGGAAGTTGGGCGTGGAAGTTTTTGGCCCATTCCAACAGGGTCAAATTGTAGTGAAGGCGAAGATTTTCCACGTCCAGTACATGGAAGTTATCTTCCGTCATGTCAGAAATCATTTCGCGAAGGCTTGGCACCATGCCGCCCGGGAAGATGTATTTGCTCATCCATGCGTCGCCCGGCTTTTCATTCATGCCGCTGATGAAATGAAGTAAGAAGAGCCCGCCTTTTACGAGGACGGAATCAACGGCATCATTGAAGAGCTGGTAATTTTGACGGCCTACGTGTTCCACCATGCCCACGCTCACAACGCGGTCAAAGGTGAGTCCCGATTTTGGTAAGTCGCGGTAATCCATGAGTCGCACTTCCAGATAATCTTCCAAGTGATTTTCCTTAATCCGTTCCTGGAATTTTTCATACTGTTCGTGGCTCAAAGTAATGCCGGTGCCTTTAATTTTATATTTCTTGGCCGCTTCGATGAGCAGGAAGCCCCAGCCGCAACCGATGTCTAAGAGGCGCATGCCTTCTTTTAAATATAACTTATCTAAAATATGGTCAATTTTATGCATTTGCGCTTCGTATAATGTGTCGTCTGGATTTTTAAAATACGCACAGGAATATTGCATCGTTTCATCCAGCCAAAGAGAATAGAAATCATTGCCAATGTCGTAATGGCTCTGCACTTCTTCGGCCTGATGTTTCTTTGTGAGCGGATTGTGCATCAATTTATTGAGCACATCACCGGTTGTTGTAAATTGATCCATTTGCCCCAGAAAATGGTTCAGCGCATAGTATAAGTCGCCCTCAATATCGAGGGTGCCGTCCATGTAAGCTTCGCCGAGAGCGATGGAGGTACTGCTTATTAATTTACTTACAGGAATTGGTTCCTTCATAGTTACGGTAAATAAGGGAGCACCTTCACCGATTATAAATTCATTGTCTTTAAATTTTACTTTAAAGGGATTGGCGTTAAACCGTTGGAGAAAATTAATCATAGCTTTTTCTTCTAGTTTTTCACCTATAATATCAAGCATAATCGGGCATCCTCCTTATTAAAATTTTATATGTCTGACTAATATATACTAAAACTGTGCACTTAAAATGTCAATTGATTTTAAATTGCAATTATAAATAGTACATATATAAAAAAACGATAAACAGGTAGCACGTGTAAGTGCATTTTGTGTATCACTATAATTTTATGACTGCTTCATTAAAGGCAGGTTAAATTTTATTAACCATGGGAGCACGAGGATATTTTGAGGGGGATGCCTTGAAAATGATATAATAGATGCATGTAAGAATCAGGTCGAGTTAACGTATATAGTAGATAATATATTATTAACGAATTGATAATTGTATCAGTGAGTGCGTTATTAAGTGAGTCAGTATAGGAGTTAAGATGGGAATTTCATTGTATCTGGGAAGGGCCGGTACAGGTAAAACGGAAGCGTGTTTCGAGTACATCAAGGACACGATGAAGCGCTTTCCGGGTGAGCCGATTATTATGCTTGTACTGGATCCGGCTACGTATGTAACGGAGCGCCGGCTGGCGGAATTTATGGATGAAGGCGGCTTCACAACGGTTCGTGTAGTGGGCTTCAGTCGACTGGCCTATCAGGTGTTTCAATCGCTGGGCAAGGTGCGCAGCACCGGCTTGTCGGACATCGGTAAAAAATTATTGCTTCGCCTTGTTATGAAGCGTCAGGGCGGTTCGCTGGAGTTATTGGGACAAGTGGCGAAACAGCCTCATTTTGCGGATATTGTGCAGCAACTGTTGACAGAATGTCATAATTTTAAGGTCAATGGGGACAGTCTGCGCCAAGGCGCGCAACAGGTGGAATCCATCGTGTTGCAGCGCAAGTTGAATGAGTTGGCACATTTAATGGACTCCTATGAGGCTTTAGCCGGTGAAGTGGGCGTGGACGGTCAGGATCAACTGAGTGAACTCATCGAAGATTTACCGCTTAGCCCCCTATTAAAAAATAGCCATGTCATCATTGACGGTTTCCATTGGTTTACGCCATTACAGATGGAGTTGGTGCATACCCTCATTTCACTGGCGAAGGACAGTATCGTAACACTTACCCTTCCTCCTGAGCTAGCGCAAGTGAATGTGGAGCCTTCGAAGTTGCGCCTCTTTGGCCGTACACATGAGGTGTTTACCGAGTTATTTACACACTATGGTAAAAACATGGAGATTCGTAAATTTACGGAGACCCGCCGTTTCAAAAATCCGGCTGTGAAAGAACTGGCTACGCGCTATTTCGATACACCTGCTAAAGGAAATACAGTGTCGGATACATTGCCGTTCACATTGGCATACAATCGGGAGCGCGAAGCGGATGCGGTGTGCCGTAAAATTTTACAAGAAATGGAAACGCAGGGACGCCGTTGGCGGCATATGGCGATTATGTTGCGCGAATCGGAAACTTACGGAGACGTATTGGAGAAGGCGTTAAAACGCTACAATATTCCGTATTTTTCGGATCGAACCCGTCCAATCGTGAGTCATCCGCTAGGTGATTTTTTGTTGGGTCTTTTGGAAGTGGTTCATCGCCAATTCAATCATGATGCGATTTTCAGACTTTTGAAAACAGACTTCTGGAACTTAACGCGCACCCAGGTAGACGAACTGGAAAACTATTGCCTGGAATTCGGCATTCGTGACCTCATGTGGCTCAAAGATAAATGGGAGTATATGCGTTATAACCGCTTTGTTGCGGAAGAAACTCGCGATGAAAGTGAAAACACTGATGGGGAAGAAACAATGCAGAGTGGCGCCGATCAAGCTGTGGATGTGACATCGGTTCAGAATCGCGATGAACAAGCAGGGGAAGCTTCTTTTGCACAGAATCGCATTCCGCTGCCCGGTGAAGAAGATCGCTGTGCGCGCGTAAATGAAAGTCGTACCCTAATTATGGAGCAGTTGCTGCCGTTGTGGAAATTTGCTAAAACGGCTCATAAAGGCAGTGAATGGTGTGAGTTTCTATATAAAACGATGCTTTCTGTAGGTGTGCCGCAACGCTTGCATGAATGGACTGAAGCGGCTCGTGAAGCGGGTGAAACAGAAGAAGCATCCGCTCATGAACAAATGTATAAGCAAGTTATCGGCCTGTTTGACGAGATTATGAAGCTGGAACTGGACGATGATTTAACGATCGCCGAATTGGAACTTTTGCTGGAAGAAGGCATTGAGAATGTGACGTATTCCCTGGTGCCACCAAGTTTGGATCACGTCATTGTTACGACGATTGAACGTGGCTATACGCGGGAGCATCCGGTCGTATTCCTTATGGGGCTTAATGACGGTGTATTTCCTCAACATATGGGCGATGAAGGATTGTTAAATGACGGCGAGCGTGTAGCGTTGAAGGAAGCGGGAGTTACTCTGGCGGAAGGCGCATTGGTGCGCGCATTTAACGAAAACTTCCTCTTGTATTTGGCTTGTACCCGTTGTACGGAGCAGCTCTATATTTCCTGCGCTAAATCGTCGGAAGGCGATACGGATGACGGTGGCGCATTGGAAATGGCTTTGCCGCTCAAGCGGTGGCAGCAGCTTGGTTATGTAGGACCCGCGGAAGATGTGCCACTTACCATACCAGAGGATCAGCTTGCGGATTATTTGTGGCGCCCTGAACAGAGTTTACATCTTTTAGCGGGGCAAATGAGCAGTTTGGCTCACGGGGATGAATTATCGCCTATTTGGCGAAGCGTTTACGAATGGACCCGCGTAAATGAATATAAAGATAGCTTGCGTTTAGCTACGCGAGGGGCGTTGGACTCCAATGAAGTGCCGCCGGTGCAGCGAGATATTGTACAGGCATTACTCTTCAGAAATGATGCTCTCAGCGGCTCGGTGACGCGAATTGAACGATATCAGAAGTGTCCGTTCGCATTTTATGCGCAATACGGTCTTAAGTTGGATGACCGTCCGGTAAAACAGTTCGGCGCACCGGAAATCGGTACGTTTTTACATGAAAGCTTGCGCTTGCTGGGACAGCAACTTTTGCGTGAGCAGAAGCAATGGCGCGATATTGAGGGTGTAAATACGGACGAGTTGTGTAAAGCAGTAATTGACGAAATCGCGGAAGAAGTGCATTTAGGTGAAGACGAGAATGTGTATGAAATCGTGTTGCGCCAGCGTTTGGAAGATACGCTGCGACGCACGGTGGCACGCCTAAGCGACTGGTCGCGAAAGAGTGTTTTTGATACGAAGTATTTGGAACAGAATTTCGGCAGCGGCCGACAGAGTTGGCCTCCGGTTATGATCCCCTTAGGAGGAGCCAACCACATTCGACTGCAGGGGCAATTGGACCGCGTAGATGAATGGAACGACGGTTCACGTACCTATGGACTCGTAGTAGACTACAAAACCGGCAATATTAAGGTGACAGCGTCTGAAATCTATTACGGTTTAAAATTGCAGTTAGTCACGTATTTACTGGCCCTTGAAAAAGCACAGCGCGCAGCGGGTTTGGTGCCGGCCGCGTTGGTATATAGCTTTGTGCAAAATCCGCGCATTAGTATATCCTCTATGGTGACAGAGATTACGGCCCCTCAAATTGTTGAGAAAAAGGGCGAAATTAGGAATACGGGCTATTTCACAGATAATGTGGATGTGCTCATCAAGATTGATGAATCCTTGGAAGAAGCAAAAACCTCGAAGGCTACCTATGTGCCGCTTCGTATTACCAGCAAGGGCGGGATTCACAGCGGCGACAAGGATTTAGTGAAATCGGCGGAACAGTTTAATGTACTCACGAGCTATGCGGAGCAGGTGATGGGCCGTGCCGGCGAACATATGCTGGAAGGACATTTCCCTATCAGCCCGTATAATTACGGCGATGAAATTCCTTGCGGCTTCTGCCAGTTTAAGGCCTTGTGCCGCTTCGAAAATAGCCGCAACGCGTACCGCTATATAGATAAATTGAGTGAAGATGAAGCACTGGATAAGATGGAGAAAGGAGGTGAGGTGTATGAAGTGGACAACAGAACAGCAGATGGCAATTGATGCGCCTCGCCCGGGAAGTCGCGATTCGCAGACTCTATTGGTGGCGGCTGCAGCCGGATCCGGCAAGACTGCCGTATTGGTAGAGCGCATTATACAGCGCTTACAGGATACGGAGCGTCCCTTATCCATTCAGGAACTGTTGGTCGTAACCTTTACGAAGGCGGCCGCTGCAGAAATGCGGGCTCGCATTGGAGCGAAACTGTCTTCCGTTTTCAGTGAGACGAATAATCCCTATTTGGAAGAACAGATCAGTTTGCTGCCGTCCGCTCACATTTCTACACTTCACTCCTTTTGCCAGTGGGTAATCAGTCATTATTTCTACCGTCTGGATATTGATCCTACGTTCCGCATCGGCAATGAATCGGAGCTCCTTCTGATAAAATCGGAAGTGTTGGACGAGCTCCTGATTCAGGCGTATAGTGATAACTCATATAATATTTATAAGCTGGCGGACATGTTCGGAAGCACGCGTTCCGATGACGGCATTAAGGAGCAGATTCTCAATCTGCATACGTTCGTTATGGCACAGGACGATCCAATGGGTTGGCTGGAAAGGGCGGAAGCACTTTATACGGACAGTAAAAATTTGCCAATTCAAGAGACCTTGTGGGGTGCATACTTCTGGGAGCGTCAGCAGGAATTGATTCAAGAAATTGAAGGACGCTACGAGGAAATGAGGCAACTCATTGCCTTGCCGGAAGGGCCATTTGCCTGGGACGAACATGTAAGCTCCGTAGAGTACATCATGGATGCGCTCAAATCGGCTGAAACCTGGGACGAAATGGTAACCGCCGCAGCAATGGTAGGCGGTCATAAATTCAAGGCTTTCCGCACGGACAAGTATAAAACGGGCTTGCAAACCGGCGCTATCAATGCGGGCGTTGTTTCGAAAACATCCACTTTAGGTAAATTGAATCAAGATCAGCTGAAGGGCATGAGTCAGGGGCCGTTCGGCGTGACGGAAGAACAGTTCCGCGCGCAAATTGAGCAGCAACTGCCATATATACATGGACTTGTGTCGTTGACGAAAGCCTTTATTGACCATTTCCAGGCCCGTAAAAAAGAAGAGGGCATGGTGGACTTTTCTGATTTGGAACATCTTTGCCTGGCTTTGCTTCGCGATAAGCAGGACGATGGCTCCTGGGCACCATCCGAGGTGGCGTTGGAACTGCGGAAACAGTTTAAGGAAGTCATGGTCGATGAATATCAGGATACGAGCGGTGTGCAGGAAGCGATTGTAAACGCCGTGTCGCGTAAAGATAACCGTTTCTATGTAGGTGACGTAAAGCAGAGTATTTACCGCTTCCGTATGGCCAATCCGGGGTTGTTTTTGGAGAAATATAATGACTTCGGCAAAGAACTGGACGATGTGGAACGGCGCATCGATTTGGCGAAAAACTTCCGTTCTGAAGCGAACATTTTGACATTTACGAACTTCCTGTTCCGACAGATTATGACCAAGTCCGGGGCGGAGCTGGATTATGGCGACGAAGAAGCGTTAAACCCGGGGCGCTATGTAGAAGACGCGCCGGAAGACTGGGTCGGCGGCCCTGTGGAAATGCATCTTATTGATGTGAAGACGGAGGAGAGCCCTGCACCGAGCTATGGCGGTTCTGAAGAGGATGATCGTGATGAATTGGACAATCAGGACAAGGAAATTGCCTTTATTGTAGAAAAAATTCAGGAATTGATGGCTCAAAAGAAGAAGGTGCAGGAGCCGGACGGATCATTCCGCGAAATTATGTGGCGCGATATTGTTATTTTGCTACGCTCTACGGCCGGTAAGGGCAGCCGTATTGTCGAAGCGTTGCGCGCCGTTAATATTCCGGCCTATGCGGAAGAAAAGACAGGCTACTTCAGTGCCATTGAAATTAAATTGCTCATTTCACTGCTTCAAATCATTGATAATCCGGAGCAGGATTTGCCGATGGCTGTGGTATTGGCATCTTCCTTTGTGGGCATGGATGCGAATGAACTGGGACGTTTGCGCCTGTGCGGCGACGGCTCTCTTTGGTCGGCATTGCCTGTGTATGCGGAAACATATGACAATAACTTGTTGCGTCAGTTTATTGCCCGTTTGGAAAACTGGCGCACCTACTCTCGACGTCACAGTGTAAGTGATTTGCTTTGGACGATTTACGAAGAAATGAATTATTTGGAATACGTCAGCGCCATGCCGAACGGATTGGTGCGCCGTGCCAATGTAATGGCTCTTTACACTCGCGCTAAACAGTACGAGTCGGGCAGTTTCCGCGGTCTGTTCCGTTTCCTTCGCTTCTTGGAAAGTTTGCAGGAAGCGGGTAAGGATTTGGGACCGGGCACAACGGTGAGCGAAGCGGACAATGTGGTGCGAGTTATGACCATTCACAAGAGTAAGGGGCTCGAGTTCCCGGTTGTATTCCTGGCATCAGTGAACAAAGGCTTCA
This sequence comes from Veillonella sp., assembly GCF_018364065.1. Classification (GTDB taxonomy): domain Bacteria; phylum Bacillota; class Negativicutes; order Veillonellales; family Veillonellaceae; genus Veillonella_A. The sequence continues at coordinate 260,849 of NZ_JAGZMO010000002.1, read as the reverse complement.
ATACGCAGGACTTAAAAAAGGCCATGATTTTAGACAGTACCAGCGGTATCGGCCTGAAAGGATATTTTGAAGAATACCGTCTCTTGTACGGCTCGTTCTCCTGGCTTTACGCGAAAGCGCAGGCGGAACATGCCATGAAGTCCGAAGAAGAGCGTATTTTATACGTAGCCCTGACACGTGCACGCGATAAACTGTACATTACGGGATATATTCGAGGCTTGGAATCGGAGTGCAAATCCTGGGTAGCACCGGGGCTCGTAGTGAGTACGCCAAGCTTCCCGGCCACCTTGATACAGTCGGGGAAATCATACTTATCCTGGCTCTTAATGGCTTTGGGACGACATATTAGCGGCAATATTTTGCGCGTTAATAGCGGTGTGGAAGAGCCGGGCCTTATGGACTTGCCGGATAAGAAATGTAATGTGACGATTGAAATTCACGACGGAAATGACTATCGCGGTCGTTTATTTACGAAGGACCATGAAAATAAAATGCTCGACGTAGTGCGCGAATTGGCACCGATTAAGGCGGATCCGTTGCCGCAGAACATTGCAGAACGATTCGATTTTACCTATCCCCATGAAGGAGCCACTACCAAGGCGGCTAAAATATCTGTGAGTGAGTTAAAACGGCGCTTTGCTGAATTGGAGGATATTGCGGAGCCGATCAGCACTACGGCAGCTGAAGTTTCTGAACGTTCTTCTGCAGAACCGGAGCCAACCGTTACGGCACATCCATCTTCTAATGTGGGCAATGACGCTGATGCGGTTGTGACCGGAGGAATTGAAAGTGCTGAAGATCTGGGTATTTTCGGTATGGAACCTACTGCATTGACGGAAACGCCTGTCAGTCAGAGCGGCGCTCAATGGGGTACGTTGATGCATGAGGCGATGCAATGGTTGCCACTTGTGCCATATACAAAAGAAAGTCTCAGCCAGGCATTGGATGAGTTAACCTTGAATGGATATTTTACGGAGGCCGAACGAAATGTGTTGGGCCTTGGCAGTTTATACCGTTTCTTTATTTCCGATTTGGGCAAACGCCTGCTGGCATCGCCGCGGATTGAACGGGAATGGCCGTTCAGCTTGCTCTTCGATGCAAAAAAGGTGTACCCGGATGTAACGGGCGAAGACAGCCTTTTCTTACAAGGTATAATTGATACGGTGTTCCTGGAAGATGAGGAATGGGTGTTGGTGGATTATAAGACGGACCGCGTTACCTCCGGTGACGAGCTGCGTCGCCGGTATAGCTTGCAACTCAAACTGTACAAAGAGGCGTTGGAACGTTTGACTAATCGCCGTGTGAAGGAAGTTTATATCTACTCCTTCGCGCTCCATGATGCGGTATCGATGAACCTGTAAAATGACAAAAACATATAAGCATACACGTATATTTGCATCAAGGCATGAATGTATAAACACATAAAAGCATGAAAGTCTAAAAGAATGAAAGTATAAATGCTTAAAAGCAAAAAATATAGAAGCCTAAAAGCTTTATAGTTATATAGGCAAATGAAAAAGGAGCTCCGGGAGAGCTCCTTTTATTTATACTATTGAATACGTAGTTACCGGGTAGGTCGCGGTAACTCATGCAACGGTATAGGCGTTGTGTGCATGTTCACGTAAACGCAAGTACCGATTGTTTGTTGGCACTGAATTGTACCAATTCGTTGCCGTTACCGAAAGAAACCAAGTATCGGCCAGTACTGAATTGCACTAATTATTTGTTAGCACCGAACCATTTGTCGTAAATTTTCTGGTATGTGCCGTCAGCTTTTAACTCTTGTAAAGCTTTGTTAGCTTTTTCGCGAAGTTCGTTGTCCCCTTTGCGGAATGCCCATACAACTGGTTCGCCTTTAGTAGGTTCGCCGGTAAGTTTAAGGTCTTTGTCAGCGCCTTGTTTTAAGTAGTACATAGCAACAGCGTTGTCGAGGATCATAGCGTCAACTGTATTAGCTTGAAGTTCGTTGAATGCTTGAGAGTTGCTGTCCACTTCTTTTAACTGTACGCCAGGGATTTTACGAGCCATTTCGGAAGGAATAGTACCGATCTGAGTTACGATACGTTTGCCTTCAAGGTCTTTCCAGTCGTTGATGTTAGTGTTGTCTTTACGAACTACGATAGCGAAGCCGCCTTCAGTGAAGTAAGGGTCACTGAAATCAACTGCTTTGGCACGTTCCGGAGTGGAGTTGATGCCGGCAGCGATCATGTCGATATCGTTACTTTGAAGAGCAGGAATCAAAGCGTCAAAGCCCATGCTCTTGAATTCCATTTTGTAGCCCATTTTTTTAGCTAAAGCGTCAGCCAAGTCGATATCGAAACCAACGTATTTGTCGCCTTCAGCGAATTCAAATGGAGGGAAGGTTGTTTCAGAACCTACACGAAGAACTTTTTCTTTTTGAGCAGTGTCACTGCCACAGCCGGCCAAAAGACCTACGGCTAATAAAGCGGCGGTTACGCCGAGAACCACTTTCTTGGATGCGAATTTCTTAAGACTGTTAAACATATATGCCTCCTTAATCACAACAGACGGGCAACGGATTGTATGTCACAATCTTCGACTACTGACTGCCGTTTTACCACTATGACTTTGTGCTGCCACGCCACAACCGGCGACTAAGACTTTTCGAATCATAAGCGATGTGCCCTTAAAACGTCAACTCACAACGTACTTGTGTCTTTTCTTAAATGCATACGCACATTATACCGTGTTTCTGTATAAATATCAATACATAAATAATGAAAATTATGCATAATTTTAGTAATAAAAACACATGCTTGAATTGTAGCACAACTTTGAATATGGCTTTAAATATAGTAAAAGCTATAAGTGACAAGGTGGGTGTGGTGAATTTTAATTCTCGCGGATACAACATAGATGTATGTATAAACTTGCGTAAGCAAGAAATATTGAGTATAATTTTCCATGATGAAAGGATTTTGCAATATATATAGTTATAGTCAGATAGAAATAAAGGAGTTTACTATGAAATACTGGGAAGCGGCACAGTCGCATATGGATAAAAACAAGGAACATGCTTTTGCCATCAACTTTGAATTGGCGGCGCATCCGGAAGTATCCGGGAAGGAAGTAAAATCGTCAGCGTTCATTCGCCAAACATTGGAGGAGGCGGGCATTACTGTAGAAGCGGAACTTTGCGGCGTAGCCAATGCATTTAAAGGGACTGTGGTAAAAGGTGAAGGCGCAAATCGTCCTCGCCTTGCGATTCTGGCAGAATACGACGCACTCCCGGATATCGGTCATGCGTGCGGTCACTGTGCAAGCGGTTCCATCAGTGTCTTGTCGGCACTTACGCTGAAATCCCTTCACGAGTCATTATTGGCTGAAGGTAAGGGCGGATTGCCGATGGACGTGGATATTATCGGTACACCGGACGAAGAAGCGACCGGCGGCAAAGTTGACCTGGTAAATGCGGGCGCCTTCAACGGCTATGATTTTGCTATTATGGTTCACATGGATGGTGTGGAATCCCGTCCTAACTCCGCATTCCTCGCGTTGGACTGCTACCGCGTATCTTTCAAAGGAGTACCGGCTCATGCGGCAGGCGAACCTTGGAACGGCGTTAATGCATTGAACAGCATGAACTTGGCGTTCCAGGCCATCGACATGATGCGTCAGCAGACTCGTCCGGAAACGCGTATCGGTTACTATGTAATTAACGGCGGTAACGCATCCAATGTAATTCCTGAATATACGGAATTTGAAATCTGCGTGCGCCATACAGAACGAGATTACTTGAATACCTTGGTGGAAAAAGTGCGCAATTGCGTAAAAGGTGCGGCCATTGCAACCGGTACTACCTACGAAATGAATATGTATGGCAACAGCTTTGACGACATGAAGTGGAATGAAGCAGGGACGGCACTTATCAGCGAAGTGTATGACGAATTGGGATTACCTCATAAAGACGGAAAACCGACCGACTTGGGTAGCTCCGACATCGGCAATGTAAGTAAGGTGTGTCCTGCATTCCATCCGACCTTGCGTCTTAAAGGAGACGACAAAGTGGCGCACACGATTGGATTTGCGAAGGCTATGAGCGAACCGACCATTAAAACCTCCATTACTGAAGGGGCGTCCATTATCGTGAAAACATTGTTGCATCTAATGGAAGATCCGGCTAAGTTGGAAGCCATTAAAAAGGAATTTAACCAGGCTTAGAAAAATATGGCCAGCATAGAAAAGCATAACCAAGTTTAGAGCAGTACAACCAAGCTTAGAAAAGTATAACCAAATTTAGAAAAGTATAAGCAAGCTTAGAAAAGTATAAGCAAGATTAGACAAGTATAGCTGGCTTAATAAGACTGGCGTAATAAAAAATACATCCCCTACAAGTGAAGGCATCGTTGAACGACCTTCTTTGCAGAGGATGTATTTTTATTTTGTCTTAGTTTTATAAGTTTTTATTCTGCATAGAGCACTTAATACAAACTATTTCACCATGTTATGTAGTGAATTTTATTTGTGCATTTTTTGTGCCATGCTGTCTAAATCTTTCGCGGATACACCGGATGGATCATGGAAATCGTTGGACGGCTGATCCGGATGTTTCGCGCCTTCGTGCCACCAAACGATGCCGTCAGTGTTAGGCAAGGTGCTGCGATGGAACACAGGTTCCAATACGCCTGCTTTTTTCTGTTTAAAGTAATCGTTCATGGCAATGATTGCCTGTTTACCTAAGAGAATAATAGAGGTTACGTTGGTAAGAACCATGAAGGCCATAAATAAGTCGGCCAGATTCCATACGAGATCCAAGGAAGCGATGGAGCCGAAGTATACCATGAATACAACAAGTACGCGGAAAATGTTGAGGTAAAGTGGATTTTTAGTTAAATGAGCGATGTTGATTTCACCATAGTAGTAGTTGCCCACGATGGAAGAGAAGGCGAACATGAAGATGAAAATGGCCATTACGCTAGGAGCCCAGCTGCCTAATTGGAAGGACAAGTCGTGTTGTACCAATTCGATACCCGTCATACCTGCTGTTTCATAGTTACCGGAAACCAATACGATAAATGCGGACGCACTACATACGAGGAAGGTGTCCACGAAAACGCCGAAGCTCTGAATGAGACCTTGTTTTACAGGATGGCTTACATCAGCGGTAGCAGCCGCATTCGGTACAGAACCTTCACCGGCTTCGTTGGAGAAGAGACCGCGCTTGATACCGTTCATCATTGCGGCGCCGAAGAAACCGCCTGTAGCGGCATCAAAGCTGAATGCTTCTGTAAAGATACGGTAGAAAATGCCAGGTAATGCATCAATGTGAATGAGGGTGATAATAACCGCTGTTAAGATGTAAATGCCGGCCATGATTGGCACAAGCCATTCACTTACTTTGGCAATACGGGCTACACCGCCGAAGATAACGACAGCAGTTAAGAGCGCGACGATAATACCGATCCATTGATTACTTAAGCTAAATACCTGCATGGACATGGCCAACGTGTTAGCCTGTACGGAGTTGTAAATTAAGCCGTATGTTACGCTGATAAGCACGGCAAAGAGGAACGCGAATACAGGGCTTTTTAAACCGGCTTTAATGTAGTAAGCAGGACCGCCGTGGAAGCCGCCTTTTTTAGAAGGCTCCTTGTAAATCTGAGCCAATGTACTTTCGATGAAGCCTGTAGCAGCACCGAGGAAGGCGATGAACCACATCCAGAAGACTGCACCGGGACCGCCGAGTACGACCGCAATGGCGATACCGGCAATGTTGCCTACGCCTACGCGGGATGCGGAACTTACACAGAATGCCTGGAAGGAGGAAATGCGATTCCCTTCCGTTTTCTTGCCCACACCTTCACCGAGGAGACGTACCATTTCCTTAAGCTCACGAATTTGGATGAACTTCGTGCTGAAGGAGAACCAAATACCGGCACCAATTAATAGAATAATGATGATGTAGTCCCAAAGGAAACCGGTAAATGAGCTAATGTAACTGTTAAGTAATTCCATAAAAATCCTTTCTTTACAAAAAAACAAGAAACTAATCGCAAATATATGATTTTTAAATAAAATTGGGTTAAAAAAACACAAAATCTATTATACTACATAAAAACTAAATTCGTATATCCTATAGAAAAACTTTTTGTACACATATTGTGAATATTCATAGTTTATTAGTAGAATAAGAGCAAGATTGGAACGAATTATAGATGGGCGGGATCGAATTAAAGATAGACTGAGGTTGAACTAGAAATAGACCGGAATGTATTAATGGGCGATTATGTCCCTTACATGTCCTTACGGTATGCCGATGGTCCTTGCTTGTCATTTCACAATATTTAGTATATAATATTAGAGCTAGCCGTAATGCAGGACTGGATTATGGCAGTCTTGTGGGGCTCGTGCAATGAGAGCCTGTGAATCGTGTCAGGATCGAGAGATAGCAGCACTAAGCGGTTACTTTCATGTGCCACGAGGGAACCTATGAGGCTGTCATAATCGAGTGCTGCTGCGGCAGAAGAAAAGCAGCGGTTACCGCTGCTTTTTTGCATATTAGCTTATTTTCGAAAATAAGAATTATTTCATACAAGGCGGAACAGGCCTTGTCAGTTAAAATACAGAGCACATGTTGCTTAGGGAGGAGGGCCTTATGAGCTATTTAGCTTTATACAGAAAATGGCGTCCGCAAACATTTACCGATGTAGTAGGGCAGAAGCAGGTCAGCGAGACCTTGATGCGGGCTATCCGGGAAGATAAAGTGGCTCATGCCTACTTATTCTCAGGACCGCGCGGTACAGGGAAAACCAGTGTGGCCAAGATTTTTGCTCGCGCCATTAATTGTGAAAAAGGGCCGACCGACCATCCTTGCAACGAATGTGCCAGCTGTAAACAGATTTTAAACGGGCAGTCCATGGACGTGGTGGAAATCGATGCGGCGTCCAACCGCGGTATTGATGAAATTCGCGCGCTCCGTGAAAGTGTTAAATTCATGCCCGCCGAAGGTCGCAAGAAGATCTTCATCATCGACGAAGCGCACATGCTCACGAATGAAGCGTGGAATGCGCTGTTGAAAACCATTGAAGAACCACCGGACCATGTGCTGTTTATCTTCGCTACAACGGAAATCGACAAATTGCCGGTCACTATTTTATCCCGTTGTCAGCGCTATACCTTCCGACGTATTACAGCGGAAGACATTAGCGAGCACTTGATGAAAGTGGCCAACGCATCGAATATTTCCTTGGATCCGCAGGCGGCGCAACTTATCGCCATTCATGCGGACGGAGGCCTTCGCGATGCGCTCAGTATTTTAGACCAGTGTTCCGGTATGACATCGGATACCATAACGGCTGCTACGGTTGAGGATATGATCGGTCTGGTCAGCAAGGAATGGATTATTCAGTTCTTCACGTACCTTAGAACCGGTGACGGCGCACAGTTATTGTTGGCGGCTAAAACGGCGCTCATGGAAGGGCGCGACAGCCGTCAGATTTTAGAGGCGCTCATCGAGCATTTGCGTGCATTGGTAATTCAGAAAGTTATGCCTGAAGCGGAAGAACTGAGCTTATATAAACCGTTCAAAGAAGCTTTTCAGGCGCAAGCTGATTCGTGCAGCGTGGACGAACTGAATTACTATGTAAAAGAGTTGCAGCAGGTTTTAAATGATGCAAAACGGGTGGATAATCCGCGCATTGTAATAGAAATGGGCCTTCTCGGCATTTGTGCTCGCGTTAAAGTGGAACCGGAAGACATTGTGGAACGGGTAGATGCTATTGAGCGACGCCTGAACAGTGACGGCGATTCATTGGCAATACGCGTAACTGAACTTGAACAGGGCTTGGCAGATGGACGTTTCAGTACCGGCTCTGTAAGTCCTGATATGGCAGGCGCATACGGGGCTCCGAGTGTGGCCCCTTCCGGTCAAGGGGCTATGGATCCCGGGGTAGCTGGAGCCAGTCAAGTTCCTCCCGGCGTAATGCCTCCTGTAAACGGTGCTGTACCCGGTGTCAAGCCTATGACTGCACCTTCAGGTATTTCCGTGCAGACCGGTGCAAGTCCTGCAGGATTAGCCGGCTCAGTAGGTATGAGACCACCCGCAGGGGGACGGCCTTCGACAGGCAATATAAAGCCGCCACAGCAAAGCGGTACATCGGCTAATACCGGTGCAACCGGTGGGGGCAAAGGAAACGGCGGTAAACGAAAGATCCTTTCTATGCCTGGCAATATGTCGGTCATGTTAGGCGAGCGTCTGGTAAATCCTAAACAATATAAATCCATACAAAAAGCAATGTTGGAATATTTAGACAAAAAAAACTTCAACATGACGAAGAGCTTTTATCAGATGGCGGGCCTCGTGTATATTGATGAAAAACATGCTGTATTCGTATTTAAAGTTAGAAACTTGCTGAGCATAGCAGGCACGGAAGACCGTCTGTTTGAAGTGGAACAGGCCATGGCTTATGCATTAGGCTATGAAGTGTCGATTCAAATCGTCAGCCTCAATAGTCCGACGGAACAGGCTTACCGAAATGCGGCCAAACTTGTTGATGACGGTTCCGGTCAAAGCCAATCAGGAAATGCTAATCAGGCGAAACCGGTGCATCAAGAACAGGGTGCATCGCAAGAATCCCGTCAGGGGGCTGGTAGCAGTCAAGGTCATAGGACACAGCCGGTACAACCGGTTCGTCAGGCACCAACTCAGGCCGGACCACAGGGGTCGGCACATATGGGCCCTCAAGGTGCTGCTCAGCCTATGTCCGGAAACGGAGCCGCCGGCAGTGAGCTGCTAACTCCTCATGAAATCGCCAAACAGGCGGCCTTGGCCAGTCTGGCTAAGCGTCAGGGTTTAAATGGTGGTGCCCAGCCGGGACAGGCTCAAAATGGGGCGCAGATGCGAGGCGCAGCTCCATCACAAGGTGCTCCACAAGCTCAAAGAGCTCCGCAGGCACCTGTGCCGACGCCTCAGGCGGCTGTTGCTAATAAAGGGCCGGCCGGTAATGGTGCCGGCAGTGGCGGTCCACAGCCGGTGAGCACTGTATCATCGGGCGACACGAATAAACCTTACGGTGATGTGCCGGAAGCGGAAAGTGCGCAGATAATTGATGACTTTGGCAGCTCCCTCATTGAACAAGGTATTGATCCGAGTACGGCATCGAGTGCGATACCTATGGCGGACGATGAATTTCAAGACGGCGAAATGATGGATGTGGCACCGTTCAGTTTGGATGATGTGTATGGCGATATAGAAACCGTCAGTGCCGCACCTTCTGTAGCACCATCTCCTACAGCAGCACCTGTTGCATCATTTGCTATATCGCCTGCTGTATCGCCTCAAGGATCACATGAAGCAGATGCTGCGGACGATGAAGGCCTTTCGATTGAAGAACTGCAGGAATTACCTCGCTGGACCCCGGACACGAGTACGGAAGAAGAACGTAATAATCCTCTTTTGCTAGGCGCCTTAACAACGGCTGCAGCGGAAGGTAATGATATTTACGTGGAAATCGTTCCTGATGATGAAGAAAGTGCTTCGGACGGCGAATAATTTTAAGGCCCTTTCTATTTGATGCGGACAAATCAGGTGGATTTAGGGTATAATAGATACGAAATAAATGAGTCCCCCCTAATGTCGGGACATGTAATATTAAGGAGGATAACAATGTTTAATAAAGGTATGGGCAACATGCAAGGCATGCTTAAGAAAGTTCAGAAAATGCAGGCAGATATGCAGAAAATGCAGGAAGAATTAAAACAACGCACTGTAGAAGCTTCTGCAGGCGGCGGTTCTGTTACTGTTGTTATGAACGGTGAAAAGGTTGTAGAATCTATCACTATTGATCCTGCAGCTGTAGACCCTGAAGATGTAGAAATGTTAGAAGATATTATTGTTTCCGCTGTAAATGAAGCAGGCCGTAAAGTGGACGACATGATGGCTCAGGAAATGGGTAAAGTTACAGGCGGTATGAACATTCCGGGATTATTCTAAGATGACAAACGCGTTAGAAAAGCTGGTAGAGTCCTTACGACGTTTACCGGGCATTGGAGCCAAATCGGCGCGCCGACTGGCTTATCATTTAGTGGAGTTGCCGGCTGAAGAGGTGGACGAGTTGGTGGATACGATTAAATCCGCCAAGGAAGCGACGAAGCGTTGTTCCATCTGCTTCAACTTGTCAGCCCAGGACCCTTGTCAATTTTGTGCTAACGACAATCGCGATCACAGCACGATTTGCGTGGTGGAAACATCGCGCGACGTAATGGCGATTGAACGAAGCGGCGACTACAAGGGTGTATATCATGTATTGGAAGGCGCCTTATCCCCTATTGAAGGGATTGGTGCGGAAGATATACGCATCAAGGAGTTAATTGCAAGACTCCGCGATACAACCGTGCAGGAAGTGATTTTGGCCACGGACCCTGATGTGGAAGGGGAAGCGACCGCTTTATACATTGCACGATTATTGCAACCTACGGGAATTAAAGTGACGCGTATCGCACGCGGCGTGCCTGTAGGCGGCGATATTGAATACGCCGATGAACTGACACTCGGAGGAGCTGTAGTGAATCGTCGAGAAATGTGAGGATTTGTATGAATTTCGATTTTTTAATACAAGTGGCCGTAGGATTAGTAGCAGTATACTTTATTTTTAAAGTAGCGTATTTTACAATTAAACGCGTAGCTATTCATTTGATTACCGGCTATGCGGCCTATTATATTGCGGTTAATTATTTTCATATTCCCCTCGATATGGGCGTAGGAATGTGGGCGTTAAGTGCTTTATTCGGCCCTCTTCCTGTTATTGCCATGTCTTTATGGCATCATGGTATGTAAATATGGATATTTAGTTGGTAGCTGCTTCGGCGGCTACCAATTTTAGCATGTATAAAAGCGTAGGAGGTATAAAAGGTGGTACAGGAAACAGCAACACAACATCCTACGGGGTATCAACAATTGAATAAACCGCAGCAACAGGTAGTAACGAACTTGGAATCCAATATTCTGCTGCTCGCATCGGCCGGCACCGGCAAGACGAACACCTTGGCTCATCGCATTGCGCATATTTTGAAAACCGGCGCGGCCCGGTCTGAAGATATTCTCTGCCTGACCTTTACCAATAAGGCTTGCCGGGAAATGAAAGAACGCATTATGAGCATGGCCGGATCGGATGCAAAGAATGTAGAAATACGGACATTTCACAGCTTCTGTTATAAGATTTTGCAACAGGAGAGCAAGGCGAACGAAGAGCTTTATGTGGACATGGCTATCTATGATGAGGTGGATTGCCAGGAACTCCTGGAGCCTCTCCGTCCGCGTGCGATGAAAATAGCCACTTTTGCGGCGCTTATCGCTTTTGTAAAAGAGCAGCGTTCGTTGTGGCATTATTACACGGATGATGCGGTAGGGGACTACAAGAAAACGATTGAGCGCATCAGCAGAGAACGGCAGGGCGATTTGCGGCGATTCTTCGGAGACGGCAGCTATGTGTTACGGGAAGATTATGAGCGATTTTTACTGAGCGGACAGGATACTGTGGCGTCGTATGATATGAGCCTTCATCAGCTGCACGGCGTGGATTTTACTGATTTGATTACGGATGTGCATCGCCTGTTCCAAGACCCGGTAGTGCGGGAACGCTGGCGCAGTCGCTACAGCTTTATCAATGTTGATGAAATGCAGGACACCAGCGATTTGGAAGCGGAGGTCATGAAAATGCTTTGGCCCGGCAATCGCGTGTTGTTGTGCGGCGATTATTTCCAAACCATTTACGAATGGCGCGGTTCCAATCCGGAGGCGTTTTTACAGGTTTATAAAGAGGAATTTAATCCGGAAGTGATTGTATTTTACGAAAACTACCGGGCGAATAAATACTTGTTTGAAGCGTCATTTTCCGTTCTGAAAAATATGTTCCCTCAGCTCATTGGGGAATACTATGAGCAGGAACCGTATGCAGCCAGCAATGATGCGGGTCATCCGATTGTCCTCCATCAGGCAGCTATGCCTTGGAAAGAAGGGGCCTACATCTTTGATACGATTCGCAGTTTGCCGAAAGATGCGTCTATTGGCGTACTCGTGCGTGGCAATCGACAGGCGCAGGACTTTAGTCGTCTTTTTGAAAATCTGAACATGAAATTGCCTGTGGAAGAACGGCGTGATTTCATGATTATTGATGAGTTTAAATTCTTCCGACGCCAGGAAATTAAAGACGTAATGGCGTTCTTCAAATTGTTGCTCAATCCGAATGACGCACTCAGCGTGAAACGCATTGTAAAGCGCTATGTGCCGGGGATTGGTGAGCGTCGTCTGGAAGAACTGGACAGCGAACCTGTACGGACCTTGGGGCTTCGTCTTACAGACTTTATGGATATGCAGATTTTCGAACGGGAACCGTACGATATTTTGCTGAAAGGGCTGGAAGCGGGCCAGGTCATCGTATATGACGTGGAAAGTACAGGGACGGACACGACGCGGGATGAAATCATTCAGATTGCGGCGTATCGCATTAACCCGGACGGCTCAGAAGGGGAAGTATTTGAACGTTTCATCCGTCCAACCAAATCGGTAGGTGCTTCGGCGGACGTGCATCATTTTACAGATGAATACTTGGCGGAACATGGCGAACCGGCCGAAGTGGTGTTGAACGACTTTTTAAAATTTACAGAAGGGGCCATTATCGTTGGGCATAATGTAAACTATGACGTAAATATCTTCACCAGTGAACTGCATCGCCATAATTTAGGGCGTCCGGCCTTCAGAGCCGTATATGACACGCTGGATATGTTCCGACGCTTTTATCCGCGCCTATTAAATCATAAATTGGAATATTTGAGCAATTACTTCCCGATTGAGCATAAGCCTTCGCACAACGCGCTGGATGATATTCGGGCTACGGCGGCTTTATTGCTGTATGTGGTCAAAGAAAAGATTGAACCTGCCGTGGATCAGCGGCGTGCTTTAATCGGCCGTTATAAAAATGCCTTTGCAGGAATTGCGTCTCAAATGACGACTTTGCGGCGGAAGAGTTTGACCGATAAACCGACCGAATTGCTCGCTTATATTATGAAAGATATGGGCGTTGTGGACTATTATAATAGTCACAAAGAAGCTTCTCGTGTAGAAAATATTCGCGACCTGTATCGCATTTTGCTTGAGTTGGAAGCCACTAATAGCGACTTGGGCGGTCGAGACTGTTTGCAGCGCATTTTAGAAGAGGCGGCGCTTACGGTGGGCGAACCGGACCGGCGCATTAAAAATAGCAAGCGCATCCCGATTATTACGGTTCACCAGGCAAAGGGCAGTGAGTTTGACTATGTCTTCCTGGCAGGGCTTACGCAGGGAAATTTCCCGAACGGATACGCGGAGCGGGAAGGGCGTTTGGATGAAGAAAAACGACTGTTCTATGTGGCGATTACGAGAGCCAAGAAACAGTTGTACATTTCTTACAGCGTCGTCAGTGATCGGAATCAACAGAATCGGCCAAGTATATTTTTGAGTTATTTGCCGGACACGATTATCAAAGACTAATCGCATAGTAATTATCCATAGTATATTAAGCAAAGAGTAGCATATAAGCGTTTGATACTATAAGAAGTCTTTATTTGATAGTATCTTGAAACGTTAGCTGTTATTGATAGTAAAGTTTTTAGGTCTTGGTTGTTTTTATTTTATAAGCGGCGCAGTGCCGCTGAATGCTCAGCATTTAGTTAGATTTTTAAAAGGAGGTGGTCACATGGCTCGCAAGACATATCGCGCAGATGATCTCTGCTTTTTATTAACCGCAACTGATGTGGAAATGGGCATATCGACGGTGGGACAGTGGCTCGATGGAAAGCATATGGCGCGCGGTGCTATGAAGAAGTTGTTTGAGGAAAAACTGGTGCTGCTGAATGGCCGTAAAACAACGCCGAAGGAGGAAGTCTCCGTCGGTGATGAACTGCGACTGCAAATGCCGAAAGAGCGACTGGATTATGAACCGATTGAAATGGAACTGACCGTTTTATATGAAGACGAGGACTTATTAGTTCTTCATAAACCGGTGGGAATCACGGTGAACTCCCAAGGACAGGTGTCGCTGGCAAATGGCGTGGCACAGTATTTCAAAGATAATGGTATTCGTCGAAAAGTGCGTTTTTTAAACCGCCTGGACCGTGATACATCGGGCTGTGTGGTTATTGCTAAAAGTGCGGTGGCACAGGGATTTTATCAGGAGCAAATGGAAAATCACACTTTCGAAAAATGGTACACCACCAAGGTGGAAGGCGTGTTGGAAGGAAGTCAGATTATCGATTTGCCAATGCGGCGCAGTGAGGATGGCATCCATCAGGAAGTTCATCCGGACGGTAAAATGACGAAAACAGCGTTTAAGGCGCTGGGCATATATCGTTTGGAAGAAGACATGGTCGACGAAACATCGAGTCAGGCCGATGGTTCCTTAGTGGTACCGAAACATCGCCAGGTGGATGGATTCTCTTATACGGAAATGCGTTTAACGGAACATCCGGTGAATCCGGAGGAATTGAATTCTTTGACGGACGAAGAAAAATCGCAGCTCATAACGCATGTGGACATTCGCCTCTATACCGGTAAAACCCATCAAATCCGCGTAGCTATGGCGCATTTAGGCCATCCTCTTGTAGGTGATTCACTTTATGGTAATGCCATTCAGGGGCGCACCTATTCATTAGTGGCAAAACGCATTGTGTTCGTGTCCCTCCGAACCGGTGAGCTTGTTACTGTGGAAATTCAATAGGAATAAACCCTCCTCTATGGATGCGTGCTTCCCGGCGGCCCAGGCTGTCGGAAAAGCTCGTTTACTCATAGAAGAGGGTTTTATTTATTAGAAGATAGTTTTGTTTATTAGGCTAAATATATGGCGCTAGTTGGAAGTTCCCCATTTAAGCTTCATAAGTGCAGGATACCATTTATTTATATCTTGAATAGCATTGGCGATGATTTCGAAGAGTTTGTCCGGGTCGAACGTGTCCGGATGGGTGTTGTACACAAAGTTCAACACTACCGCATGCTCTTCCATATCCATTTCAAACTTGCTGAAGAAACAATTGTAGTTCATTTCGTTTAGCAGTTCGTAAATCTTGAAGAGTTTGTTCGTGTTATTTACATCGTATTTTACAATGTTGACGAAAACTACATGAATAACGTCTTCGTCGCGGCTGAATCGCATGTAAATAGTATGATGAATGTCGTTATAAGTGAGGGGTACCAGAAGCTCCTGATAGAATAGCTGGTCCGGATTTTCAGACATTTCAGAAGTTAAATCAAGAGTCAGCAAATAGTCGCGCATGATTTGGCAGTTGGTCATAATCGGACCTCACTTTCTTCTCATTCATTTTCAGTCACAATATAAGTATATTTTTATTGTATCATAGAATTGCATTTTTGATGTGCATTTTTCAGCCGGCTTTGGCGTTCTTTTGTTGAATTATGTGCCAATTCCTGTTAGTATGTAAGAAATATAATTTTATAAAGAGGGAGTGAAAGTATGAATGCATTAAATTTTTCACGGCGTCAGACCTTACTCTTGGCGACATTATGGCTATCATTTTTGCTTAGCTTTGTCGTAAGATTGTCCTGGTCTACATTGATGCCAATCGTAAATGAAGCTATGAATTTCACGCCGGTGCAAGGCACCAGCTACGTAACCGCCTTTTATATCGGGTATGCCATTATGGTGTTGCCCGGCGGCATTATTGCGGACCGAATCGGCTATCGTAAAACGATTCTGTTCAGCTTATTGGCCATGGCGATTATTACGGGACTTATGAGCACGATCACGAGCTATACCATGGGGTGGGTATTGCGTCTCATCTTGGGGCTGGTTTCAGGACCGATACAGTCATCCTGTATGAGTGCTATCGGCGATCATTTCAGTAATACGCAGCGCGGCACGGCAGTTGGTATTTTTATGTCCTGTACATCTTTTGGTATCTTCACCATTAACCTGTACGCACCGACAGTGGCCACTCATTACGGATGGCGCATGGCCTTCCTGGTAACGGCTGTTTTACCGTTAATCGTGCTGGCCATGTCTTATTTTACTCTGGTAAAAGCACAAAAATCGGATGACGAAGTGGGCAAGCTCATCAGTGAACATCCGGCCGGACGTACGGTACAAAGTGCAGACCGGGAAGCTACGGTTAAACGCAGAGAAGATATTGTAGGAACGTCAGAATCTACCTTGTGGAATAATTTGTCTTATTTATTGACGAATCGCAATATTATGCTTCTCGCTATTACGGGCTTCTTCGCCACTGGTACTACTTGGGGTGTAACGAACTGGACGAATTTGTACATGGTAAAAAGCTTGGGTGTAACATCCATCTTTGCCGGTTCCGTTATGACTGTGTACGGCTTGGCTGCATTGCTCGTAAAACCGACTATCGGTATTTTGTCAGATATTTTGCCGATTAAAAAGAATCATCTTGCATCGATTTGTCTGTTCTGCTTCGGTCCGGCACTAATTTCCTTCGCCATGACCATGCAGCCGAATATGCTCTACGTGACGGGCGCTATCTTGGGGGTAGGCGCATTCATGTACAGCCCGCTTACAAATGCGTTGGTTGTACAATCTGCACCGAGTCATCTTCGCGGCACCACAGCAGGCTTCGTTAATCTGTTTAACCAGATGGGTTCCATTACGGCACCAATCATCTTGGGGGGCATTTTAACACATACAGGGCATTATCAGACGGCGCTGTATGCTATCTCTGTATTCCCGATTATCGGATCCATCATCCTCTTATTCGTAAGAGTGAAGAAATAAAATAGTCGAAAGAAGTAAAAGCTACAGTAAAATAAAATTTCAAAAGCAGTAGAAAATTATAAACAGTAGTAAAACATAATATTAAAAGAATACTGGAGCGCTAAAGTTCTGTAATATTCTAATTAAACAAACGCCGCTATGACCGGATGAGCCAAGCTCCCGATTATAGCGGCTTTTTTGTTTGCAGTTGATTGGTTCTATATATGTTGCCTTTTTAGAGGGAATCGTTTTATTATTAATGTAGATATATTTTTCATAATAGGGAGCAGCGCAATGCGCTGAAGAATACACATGGACACATTAGAAGAACTAACCACATTAATAAAAACATTCTGCGAAGCTCGCGACTGGGATCAGTTTCATACACCGAAGGACTTGGCTATTGGCCTGTCTACAGAATCGAATGAACTTTTGGACCTATTTCGGTTTAAGACGGCAGAGCAAATGAAAGAAATGCTGGCAGATGTACATAAACGGGACGAAATCGGGAGCGAACTGGCAGATGTATTTTTCTTTTTACTTCGCTTTGCCCAAATGAACGGCTTTGATTTAAAAGACTGCTTAGAACGGAAAATGGCGTATAATGATAAACGCTATGCGGTGGAAAAGATAAAAGGGAAGAACTTGAAATATACGGAACTAGAGGATAATTGAAGGTAATTAGATGAAAATTAAAAAATGACCTCTTGCTATTAGACTTAAATGTCCGGTAGCAGGAGGTCGTTTTTTATATTTAGTTATCTTAAGACATCAACAAATTATAGTCCTTCAATAATTCACCGGCCCATTTAGCATCGATGATTGGTTTATCTAAATCCTCTTCCGGAACCAGCGACAAGGCGCTCTTCAGGTCGTTGTATAATTTCTCCGCAATTGGAATAGCGAAGTCTTCTTCCGGAGTTCCTGTAGCAAAGTAGAGGGAAGGGCCCTGCTCCGGATGATTGATAAAGAAAATTTCTTTAAAGTTTTGGTCCGGATAGCGTTCTTGATGGAGGATGGCGTATACGATTTTGGCTAATTCGATAATGCGATCGTCCAGGTCTGCATCGAAGATAGCCGCTTTTTCGCGCAAGTCTTCCTGGGAGGTTACGAAGCGAACCTGGTACCCTTTCGTTTTCATGTAATCACCGATAACTTCCGGGCCTTCAAAGAAGTCTTCGTACGCTTTTTCCACGTCTTTTTCGTCCACAATATATTGAACCATGGCATGATGATCCATGTCATGATATAAAATTGGATAATTCACCGTGCCGTCCGCATGGCAATGAGGACAGGTAAATTGAAATAAACGTCCCGCTAACAAATCTTCTTTGCCTTTAGGATCGAGGTTTGCGTTCAAGCTTTGCCATATGGAAACTTCAAAATCCTGATGGCAGGATGGACAATTGACGTTTGCTGCTTCACGAATTGACATAACACATCTCCTTATTAACACGTAGTATATAATTTAACTTCATTATAACATGACTAAGTTGAAATATATTGACCAAAGATGTGCAATTTTTATCAAAAAATATTCATATGATAAGCGATTTACTCAGAGGATATCTTTACAGGGAGATGTTGTTAAGGCCGATTTTATTATACGAAGATTTCGTAAAAAAGAGCGATGACCGCACGAATCAGTGCAGCCATCGCTCTTGTTGGATATGAGGTTGTTATTTATGGTATAGGATGTATGGTTAGTACCATACTAGGAGATGTTGTTAAGGCTTAGAAAGTTTTTGTCTGGTTGTCGTTGATTAAACGTTCTTCAGCCGCTTTTTTGTTTTCATCTTGAGGCACTGGAGTTGTTGCATCAGTGTTTTCGATGATTGCGTCAGTCTGTTTTAATTCAGCATTGCTCTGCTGTTTAGCGTTCTGCCAAGTGTTAGCAATTTTAGCGTCTTCTACTTTTTTAGCCTGTTGTTGTGCAGGTGTTAGTACAGTATCAGGTTTTTCTTTTAAGCGTTGGTTGCGGTCAACAAGGTTGGCAACTACGTTTTTCAAAGCAGCGTCCATGCTGTTTGGCTGAATTACACGAGATGTTCTACCTTCTAAGTTCTGAACACTTACAGGATCATTACTGTTGTTTGGATATACATCATGTTGGTATAGATATAAAGTGTTATTTGTGAAATTCAATTTGTAGTAGTTGATTTCAGTAAGACCTGTGTTAGGGTTTACTGCAGATGTTTCAACGTCAGCTACGTCAGTATTTACGTCGTATTTAACGGAATCTAATAATACACGGCCTGTTTGATCAGCATCGGAATAGTACCAGTACCATTGGTCAGTAGGTAGGTCCTTAGCGGATGCAACAGCGGTTAAAGAAGATACAGCAACACCTAAAACTAATAATTTTTTGAAATTCATAATAGCAACTCCCTTTTATTAATCTATAATTTTCAAATCGAATTATTTGAATCTATGTCTACATAATACCATATCTCAGGTAGGAATTACAAGTATTAAATAAAATTTAGTTGTTCGTAATTTAATTAAAGACTCTGTATATTGATGCGATTAATCAAAAAAAGTGCTGTCTATATGGGATTCTTAAAGAATCTATACTGACAACACTTTTCAAAATGTTAAAATATTTTTTTATTTGTACTGTTGTAACTGTTCGTATTGTTTCAAAAGTACGTTATTGCCTTTGGATAGTTCCATGAGGAAGTGTTCTAAAATGGCTTTTAATGTTTGCTCCGAGTAAGTTTGTAATTCACCGCGCATGTATGTTTCTACGGAGGTTACGGTTTTGCTGTCCTCTTTGGCGAGGAGTGGGCGATGACCGTGGAATAATTGCGGATGCGATGTTTCCAGAGCCAGTTCCCACTGTAGATAGATGACCATAATGGCTTCTACGTATTTCACTTTTTGTGGTGAAATTGGTGGTAATAATGGCTGGATTGTTTTGAAATATTCCGGATCGGTGTAGGCCATCATGTAGGCGTACTTTTGGGCCACAATGTTGAGTCGTGCATTTTTAGCGTGTACTAAATCAAGTGAATAATATTGTAATACATCTTCCGGATACATGGACCAGTAGGCTGTACGAGACGCATAGAAGTTGCCTTTTTGCGATTGGCAACCGGCAGGTGCACCAATATTTTGTGTACTGGAAAAGCATTCCCATTCCTGAGTGATGATGTTTTGAATTAATGTATTCATAAAAAGCTCCTTTGACGATATGTAGCCGATAGTCTCAATGTAAGACTGTTTCTATAAGATGGCTTAAAGTGTCTTTATTGTGCGTATACTGTGCTTTTAAGATATGTGGCAGCGTATAGAATTTCTATTCAGTCCAACTGTCCTCCCGGCGCAGCGATTCGTCGCTGATATGGGTGACAACTTCCTGGGCCTGATAGGTTAAGAAGTCTACATCGGAACGGCTGAGGCCAAGTTTGTGTAATTCCTTGATAACGTCGGCGCAAATCGCTTCAATGAGTGGCTGGCGTTCTGCGGTGAGCGGAGCTTGCACAAGCTTCAATAAAAGGTTGGCCGTTGTTTCGTGTAAAATCGGTAACTCCATAGCACTGCGATAAGCCCATTTATAGAATGGCATATATCGTCGATTGAGGTGATGGACGAGTTGCAGATAATAGTTGACGAACTCGCTGCATGCCAGTGTGGCCGCTACATAGTCTAGGCGATTTAACGTACGACTGAAGTTGTATTGCCCCGATTGTGCCATTTTGTTCAGGCAGAAGGTAATCTTTTTCAAACGTAAATCTTCCGGGAAGTAATTGAGTAGTCGTTCGCGAATGGCGGTGAACTGTCCCGGTGTGTCGGCGAAGACAATTCCGTTCGTAGCGCAGCGCAGACAGTCTGACGGCACTTTACGGAACTCACGCAATGTTTTTGGCCCGTCCGGGAAGAAGCTGTAGAACGAATAAAACTCGTCAATACTCTTTACTTCTAAGTCGCCGCTCAAGTCGCGTTTACATTGCGCTACCAGTGCAGCAATTGTGGAGCTTTGTGATTCAAGTACTGATTTCGGCAAGATAAGTTGGCAACGTTTTTTAAAGTCGTGATCTTGCGATTGCAGGTCATCGTAGCCTAAACATTCAGAGCCGGTGCCGGCCAACACAAGACAAATGTGAGGCAATAAGCTCCGGTAAGAGGTATTAATAATAGAGCAAACACCTAAGGCCATCTCTTCTGCTAAGCGAAGACCTTCACCTTTGGGCGTGGCAATAACCGGCGCCTTGTCCGGTTCAGTGGCTGCAACAGGTGTTGTAGGCGCATCGTTATGAATGGAAGACCACATGGCGGACGCGTTATATTCTTCGCGCTTTCCCGGCGTATGCTGTTGCATGACAGCTTGAGTGGTACCCACGTCATTACCATTTAAAGTTTTCGTAATATCCGCCAAGGCCACCAGGTTCTGCATGATGGCGTCATAGGCGATGCTGGTTTCACCGTAGTGTTTTTTTATAATAGCCAGGGCTTCTGTATACCAATGAAGTGCCTGGTTATATTTTTTTTGACGCAGTGCATAGTCCGCTTTTGTGTTGAGGACGGCCGCGTAGAGCGGGTGATCTGTACCTACTTCTTTGAGTAAGATGGCTTCCGCTTTTTCTAAAAATGGCAAACCGGATTCAGGATTTTGCGGTGCCGTATGTTTTTTTATTTCACAAAGGTTTTGATAGCTGATAGCGAGGGGCACCTTCAGAGACGGATCAGTCTCCAACAAAGCGATGGTTTCTTCCTGCATAGTGTGTGCCTTTGTATATTCTTTTACATCTTGGTAGAGGAGGGAAAAGTTATTCAGAAGGCCCACGTAGGCGTAGGATTTGTCGCCTTCGTTTTTGAAAATAGTCTGTGCCTGTTGAAAACACTGTTCCGCCTCGTAGAATGATTTATGCTCTCTGTAAATATTCCCCAAATTTACAAGCATGGTGGCATAGGCGATAGGCTGTTTCGGCATATGCGCATCATAAAGAGCCAGTGCCTCTTTGAGTACGGCAATGGCTTTTTCGAACTGCCCCGTATTGCGGTAACAACCGCCCAGTTCATTTTGAATCTCGATCGTTTTTTTGTAGTCTCGTATTTCTTTGGACAAGCGGATGGCCTCCTCCAGGAGAGGAATCATGGCCAGCTCATTCCCTTCGCGCCACAGCCGGTGCGCCTCTTTCACGAGCGATTCAACTGTTGTCATAATATTACCTCGTAATGTACCTTCCCTTACAATGTACACTCTCTCATCTATTTATAATTAAGTCCATTATATCTGCCTCCTATATATAAAACTATACTATTTAATTCATACGTTTGTATCTGCACATAAGAGTGTTGAATTAGAACACATAATTGAAATGCGAAAAAAGCATAGGAGGTATATAGATGATTTCCGATGTACTTATGTCTTAAAAGTGCCTCTATAGGATTTGATTCCATTAACTGCATTTTCCATGTTGTAGCTAAAATAGATGTATAGGTAACAAATGACACGGCCATAGCCGTCTGTGATAGGGGATGTCGAATCAAGGAAAAAAGATAGCAGACAAATCACAGGATTCTATTATTTCTATTAAGGAGGTTTGTTACATGATTGAAAGAGGATTTAGTAAACCCACAGAACGTATTGAAAAGTTACGTCAGGTAATTATCGATGCAATGCCACAAGTGGAATCAGAACGTGCCGTATTGGTAACCGAATCATTTAAAGAAACTGAAGGACTTCCTGTCATCCTTCGCCGTGCGAAAGCCGTAGAAAAAATCTTTAATGAGTTGCCTATTACAATTCGCGACAACGAATTAATCGTTGGTTCTATTACAATCAACCCTCGTTCCACTGAAATCTGTCCTGAATTTTCTTACGATTGGGTAGAAAAAGAATTCAAAACCATGCATAACCGTATGGCGGACCCATTTGAAATTTCTGAAAAAGTGCAAGGCGAATTGCATGAAGCGTTCAAATACTGGGAAGGCAAAACAACAAGTGCATTAGCTGACTCCTACATGAGCCCTGAAACTAAAGCTTGTATCGCTAACGGTATCTTCACAGTTGGTAACTATTTCTACGGTGGCGTAGGTCACGTAAACGTTGACTACGGCAAAATCCTTAAAAAAGGTTTCCGCGGTGTAATCGAAGAAACAATTGCTGCTAAAGCTGCTCTTGATGAAAACGATCCTGAATCCATCCGCAAACATCAATTCTACAATGCAGTTATTATTTCCTATAATGCAGCTATCCGCTTTGCTCATCGCTATGCTGAAAAAGCTCGTCAAATGGCAGCTTCCGAATACGATTCCAAACGTAAAGCTGAATTATTAAAAATCGCTGAAAACTGTGAACGCGTTCCTGAATACGGCGCTCGCAACTTCTACGAAGCTTGTCAGTCCTTCTGGTTCGTTCAAATCATGGTTCAGATCGAATCCAATGGTCACTCCATTTCTCCGGGCCGCTTCGACCAATACATGTACCCATACTTGAAAAACGATCCAATCGATCGCGCAGCAGCTCAAGAATTAGTTGACTGTATCTGGGTAAAATTAAACGACGTTAACAAAACTCGTGACGAAATTTCCGCTCAGGCGTTCGCCGGCTACTCCGTATTCCAAAACCTTTGTGTAGGCGGTCAAGATGAAGAAGGTCAAGACGCAACAAACGAAGTTTCCTACATGTGTATGGAAGCCGTTGCTCATGTTCGCTTACCGGCTCCTTCCTTCTCCGTACGTGTTCATCAGAACTCCCCTATGGAATTCTTATATCGCGCTTGCGAAGTATCCCGCTTAGGCTACGGTGTTCCTGCGTTCTACAATGACGAAGTTATCATCCTTGCATTAGTAGCTCGTGGCGTAGCGTTAAAAGATGCTCGCGACTACAGCATCATCGGTTGCGTTGAGCCACAAGCAGGCCATCGTACAGAAGGCTGGCATGACGCTGCATTCTTCAACATCGCAAAAGTTCTTGAAATCACTCTTAACAACGGTCGTTGTAAAGGCGAACAGTTGGGACCAAAAACTGGCGAGTTAGAAGAATTAGACACTATGGAAAAAATCTTCGATGCTTACCAGAAACAAATGGAATACTTCGTATCCCACTTGGCTAAAGCTGACAATGCAGTTGACTTTGCTCATATGGAACGTTGTCCATTACCATTCATGTCCGCTATGGTTGATGATTGTATTAAACGCGGTAAATCCTGTCAGGAAGGCGGCGCGATTTACAACTTCACAGGCCCTCAGGCATTCGGCGTAGCTGACTCCGGCGACTCCTTATATGCAATTAAGAAAAACGTATTCGACGACAAGAAGATCACATTACGCGAATTACGTGAAGCATTAGAAGCTAACTTCGGTTACAGTGATCAGGCTCAACCTGAATGCTGCAAATCCAAGATTCCTAATGCTCAGTTGACAGAAGCAGAAGTATACGAAGCTGTTAAGAAAATCCTCAGCAGCACCGGCTCCATCGATCTTGCTACATTACAAAATAAATTGGAATCCGGCTCTTCCTGCAGCAGTGCAGCTCCTTCCGGCGATGTAAGCAAATACGCTACAATCCGTAAGATTTTACAAAATACTGAAAGCTTCGGTAATGACTGTGAAGAAGTTGACGAATTCGCAAGACGTTGCGGTAAGATCTACTGTAACGAAGTTGACAAATACGTTAACCCACGTGGCGGTCAATTCCAGGCAGGTATCTACCCTGTATCCGCTAACGTATTGTTCGGTAAAGACGTAGCAGCATTACCTGATGGTCGTCTTGCTTACGAACCACTTGCTGACGGCGTATCTCCTCGTCAGGGCGTGGATACAAATGGTCCTACAGCAGCATCCAACTCCGTTGCTAAACTTGACCATGCGCAAGCATCCAACGGTACTTTATACAACCAGAAATTTACACCGGCAGCTGTTGGTGGCGAACAAGGTCTCAAGAACTTCGTTTCCATTATCCGCAGCTTCTTCGATCACAAAGGTAGCCATGTTCAGTTCAACGTAGTTGACAAACAACGCTTGATCGACGCTCAGGAAAAACCTGAAGATAACCAGGACTTAATCGTTCGTGTAGCCGGCTACAGTGCTCACTTCGTAACATTGGCTAAAGAAGTACAGGACGATATCATCAACCGTACAGAACATAATATGTAATATATTATTAAAAACAGCGTTTGCTGATTAGCTCGATTATATGGCGTGTGGCCGGCCACCGCGTCGGCCATACAGCCGTAATCGATATAGCGTAAGTACGACTGGAGTTAATTAGACGCTTTCTTGAGAAGGCGGGATGAGGATACGTTATGAATTCTGTTGATTATAGTGCTAAGGGTACCGTGTTTGATATCCAGCGATATTCCATTCACGACGGCCCGGGAATTCGTACCATCGTATTTTTAAAAGGCTGTCCTTTACGCTGTAAATGGTGCTCAAACCCTGAGTCTCAATCATATGCTCCCGACCTTATGTATCGTAAGGTCATGTGTATAGGATGTAAACGTTGTATTGCTGTTTGTAAGCAGCACGCCATTGCGGAAACAAATCCGCATTGGGTTGATCGGGAAAAATGTAATCTTTGTGGTGAATGTGCCTTAGTATGTCCTTCCAGTGCGCTTCAGATGAAAGGCGAGGAAATGACAGTACAGGATGTAATCAGAGAAGTTCGCAAAGATGAAACACAGTACTATCGATCCGGTGGCGGCATCACCTTGTCAGGCGGGGAAACCTTAACACAACCGGTATTTGCCCGGGAAATTTTTAAGGCCTGTCATGCACAGGGATGGCATACAGCCATAGAGACTGAAGGCTATGTTGGGGAAGATATTATCCGCGATGTAGTACCACATATTGATTTAGTCTTATTAGATATAAAAAGCTTGAATCCGGAACAACACAAAAAATTTACCGGCGTAGACAATGCTATCATTTTAAAGGCAGCCCGTCTCATTCAAACACTGACAGATGTAATTGTACGTGTTCCGGTGGTGCCGGGATTCAATGCCACAGAAGAAGATATTGATAAGATTGCTACATTCGTGAAAAACGAAATGCCCCGCGTGAAGGAAATACATTTACTGGGTTACCATAATTATGGTCAAGGTAAATATGAGCTGTTAGGGCGTAAATACGAATTGGAAGGCACACCAAAAAATTCGGAAGAAACTATGAACAAGTTTAAATCCATTGTTGAAAGCAAAGGACTTACTTGTGTCATAGGTGGTTAAGATAAACAGGTAGGAGGTTAGTATGGATAAAGAATTACTGGAGAAAGTCATGGGACAAGTATCTCAGGAATTAGGCTTAACAAAAGAACAACCAAAACGTACATGCCAGGGTATCGGCGTAACTGAGTTCGTAGGTACATCTGTAGGCGATACAATCGGTCTTGTTATTGCCAGCGTAGATTCCAGTCTTTCCGAGACTATGAATTTAGGCAAATTCAAATCAATCGGTATCATCGGCGGCCGTATCGGCGCAGGCCCTCAAATCATGGCAGTTGATGATGCAGTAAAAGCAACAAACACAGAAATTATTTCTGTAGAATTACCACGCGACACTAAAGGCGGAGCCGGTCATGGTTCCTTGATCTACATCGGTGCTGATGACGTTTCCGACGCTCGTCGCGCTGTAGAAATCGCACTTGAAACATTACCTAAATACTTCGGTGATGTATATGCCAACGAAGCAGGTCATCTGGAATTCCAATACACAGCCAGAGCCAGCTACTGCTTGAACAAAACGTTCAACACTCCATTGGGCAAATCATTCGGTTTAGTTTGCGCCGGCCCTGCAGCTATCGGTACAGTATTAGCCGATACAGCAGTTAAAGCAGCCAATGTTGATGTAGTATCTTACTCTTCACCATCCCAAGGCACAAGCTTCTCCAACGAAGTAATTTTAACATTCTCCGGCGATTCCGGTGCGGTACGCCAGGCTGTACGCGCCGCTCGTGAAGTAGGCTTAAAATTACTCGGAACATTAGGTGATACACCTAAGAACGACAGCCCATCCTACATTTAATAGTAAGCGGGCAAAATACAAAATTAATTTTAGTAAATTAGGCAAAGGTCCACATAGATAGTAAGGAGGCCAACTATGAATTCTGATGCATTAGGAATGGTAGAAACTAGAGGTTTAGTAGGCGCTATTGAAGCAGCCGACGCAATGTCCAAAGCGGCTAACGTTCGCTTGGTAGGTTACGAAAAAATCGGTTCCGGTTTAGTAACTGTTATGGTTCGCGGTGACGTAGGTGCTGTTAAAGCAGCCGTTGACGCAGGTGCAGCAGCAGCCGGTCATGTGGGTGAAGTTGTTTCCATCCATGTAATTCCAAGACCACATGCTGATACAGAAAACATTATCCCTGGCTTTGATAAATAAGCAGATACAGGCAGTGTAAACTAACCTCACGCAATGTATCTCCACTTCGGTGGAGGTACATTTTGCGTACCTGTTAACGAAGCCGTTTACGTAAGCATTTAACATATTGATTGTGGGCTATACAAAGCACTATATCTTTAGATTAAATGAGTGAGGGTATATATGAATGTACAAAAAGGTGTATTTTCAACAGTCAATGATGTAGTGCATTCCGCGAAAGCGGCGGCAGCTTTGTACGGTCGGCTCAGTTTGCGCAATCGCGAAGAAATAATTAAGGCGCTTCGCCAAGGATTGCGACCTTTTATTGATGAGCTGGCTATGCGTTCTTTTATTGAAACAGGCATGGGCAAAGTTGCCGATAAAAAGTTGAAAATACAATTAGCAATTAATGAAACTCCGGGCACAGAAATATTGGAAAGTCGTGTTAAGCATGGTGACGGCGGGCTCACATTGTTTGAATACTTACCTTACGGTGTGGCATGTGCGATTCAGCCAAGTACGAATCCTTGCGAAACGATGATCAACAATACGATCGGCCTCTTAGCGGCAGGCAATACAGTTATCAATTGCCCGCATCCACGCGCTATGGAAGTTTCAAAACACTTAACACATCTGATGAACCAGATCATTGTACAAACCTGCGGGATTGACAATATGGTGGTGACTATGGATTCGTGCATGCTTTCCTATATTCGTGAAATCATGACACATCCGGACGTAGACTTAATCGTATCGACCGGCGGATCCGAAAGTGCCCGTTGTGCAATCTCCAGTGGCAAGAAAACAATTTCCGCCGGACCGGGCAACCCGACGTTTATCGTTGATGAAACTGCAGATATCGAACGGGCCGTTCACTGCATCGTGAAAGGGGCCACCTTCGATAATAACATCACCTGCGTATCGGAAAAGAATATTGTACTGGTTGACGAAGTGGCACCACAGTTCGTGGAGGCTCTCGAAAAACACGATGTGTACTATATTAACAGCATTGAGGAAATGCTGAAGATTTCAAAGCTGTTGTTGACGGAAGATATGGCGCCGAACAAACTGTACGGCGGTCGTTGTGCCGATGACATTCTGCGCGACGCCGGGATTCCTACAGATAAGCACTATGAATTAATCGCCGTAGATACGGTGAAAATTCATCCGATGGTAACGCACGAGCTCTTGATGCCACTCATTACCATTGTACGAGTAGCGGATTTCGAAGAAGCCTTGGATGTGGCAGTATGCGTCGAACGCCAATACCACCATACGGCCGGGATTCACTCAAATCGCGTGGACCGTATGAGACGGGCAGCTTCCTTGTTGAAAACCGCTGTGTTTATTAAAAACGGCTGCTCCCTTGACGGCATCGGCATTTGCGGTGTTGGTGGCACAGGCTTCACTATCGCCAATATTACCGGTGAAGGGGTAGTTACAGCGGAAGATTTTTCGAAGAAACGACGTTGTGTATTGGTGGACTCACCGTCTATGGACTGAGGGAGTAGACAAAAATACATCTGACAGCTGTTATTTCATGCATAAACCCTATGAATTAGTGTATAATTAAATCATTAGTATATACACGAAATGTTGAGATGATATAGGCATACATAGGTAATGGCTAGGAGGTTTCGCAGATGGGTGAGCAAAGAAGGGATGTAAGTAAGGCTGCAGTAATGGCGAATAATGGCATGGATATTTTGTCCGTCATGAGTTTGGATGAGCTCAATGAGATTCAAAATACCATAGCCAATGTAACAGGCTTGGCGTTTGTAACAGTAGATTATAAAGGCGACGTAGTTTCTGAAACTACCGGCTTTACAGGCTTCTGCCGCACAGTCAGGGAGGACTTAAGCGGTAATCTGTTGTGTCGCCTGTCTGACGCATCGGGGGCAATTCTGGCGGCGGCCAATGAAACGGTCAGCATTTACCAGTGCCCTTGCGGCCTTATTGATCTGGCGATTCCTATCATCATAGAAGGGAAATATTTAGGCGGCTTTATTGGCGGGCAAATCATGTGTATTGATCCACCGGAAGATCTGGTGCGTTTCAGTAAAAACATGGTGGGCGGCGCTATGCAGTCTAAATGGGATATAAATAATACGGACGTGCCGTTGGACGATGTACGGCGCTATACGTACGATGAAATTGTGTGCATTGCCAATTTGGTTGAGCTCATCGTCACCAAAATTCTGTCCCAGCGAATTGTAGGTCTGGAAGAGCAGGAAAAAGGGAGAGAGCACATTCAAGAGCTGGAAAAACAGCTGCGCGGTTTAAAGCTGGAGAATCGTCTGGTCAAAGATAAATACTATGATCTGAAGCGAACTATGGGCGTGTTGTTTGACCGTCAAATTTTCAACATTATGGCCAACATGGCGATTGTAGAAGGGGCGGTTAAAACCAATAACACCGTACTTACCTATCTGGATATGATGGGAAATAATCCCGGCGGCGGCAAAAATACGGTGGATGACGAACTTCGCCGTATGGAGCTGTTTATTAAACTGAATAAAATTTCCTACGGAGACCGCTTGCAATACGAGTGTATCAGTGATCCGGCCACATTAAATCACAGCATGCCGTTCATGCTGGTTATGCCGTTTATCTGTGCCGCCGTACACTACTTCTTCAATGTGGAAGTAGGTACGCTGGAATTGGTGGTTACGACCGCTATTGAGCAAGATAAAACGGTGCTGCGTGTTAAAGGAAATAATTTACGTTTATCTTCATCGGAGTATGAATACATTCACGCAACACCGGCAGACAGCATTAATGAAGATATGCGTGAAAATGACTGGGTAAATGAAACTGAACGCCAACGTGTTGTATATGCACTGATTGCATTGAAGCGGACTTTGGCGGCGCGCTTCGGCGAAGCGGGCACAATGGAAGTGAAACGAGTTTCGGAAAACGGCCTGGATCTGCAAATCAGTTATCCTGTTCGTTATGGCGAGGTGCGTTAATATGACTAAAATAGTGATTGCTGATAATGACAGTCTGATGCGCCAAGCCATGAGGGCACTGGTTGAATCTGTAGACGGATTTGAAGTGGCGTATGAAGCAACTAATGGGCAGGAAGTAATCGATTTATGTATGCAGGATGACATTGCCATATTATTTACAGACATTCGTATGCCTGTGAAAAATGGGGTTATGGCGATTGAAGAGCTGCGAAAATCAAAGCCAAATATGGAGATTTATATCATTACCGGCTGCGATTCGTTTGAAATGGCAAAGTTTGCTGTGGAAAACGGTGTTAAAAATTATATTGTAAAACCTGTGATACCACAGGAAATATATGATATATTGACGACCTATAAAGAAAAAGCACAGACCACTCCGGCGGTGGCAATGCCGATTTGGCAGGATGATGCCTTACAGGCAGCCGTAAGCGATCAGGATTTTGAACGGGTCTACTTTTTACTGGATAAGGTAGTAGCTTCACTTTTCGAGTTGGGAACTATCGAGTACCGTAAGAAGGCCGGGGAAGCCTTAATTGACAGCTTACTCAAACATGTTTTCCCGAAATCGGAAGGGATTGATATACCGGTGCTTACAGAATTCCCTGTAAGCCTGGCTGTTGTAGGCGATGAACGGCGCTGTAAAATTTGGCTGTTTAACTGCGTGGACTACATTTTTAAAACCATGAGTGTGCGCAACTCCTACATTTTAGATCACGTGTTCGCCTTTATAGAGGAACACATTGAAGAAGATATATCACTGAGCACTATTGTGAAAGAATGTAATCTCAGCCAAGGCTATTTAAGCCGCATTATTAAAAGTAATTTTAATATGACCCTGATGAACTACATTCACTTAAAAAAATTAAATCTCGCTAAACAGTATCTGTGTGACAATCAGGTCAACGGCAGCGAAGTGGGATACAAATTAGGATATAGCAACTTTAGTTATTTTTGTAAGGTGTTCAAGAAGTACGAAAATATCACTATTTCCGAATTCCGGAGTCGCGCCAACGTATAAACGTACCGGGCGTATAAGCAAGATGTGCGGACGACGTAATGTGCTGTAAACATAACGTACGATGCAAAGGTAAGGGTATAGAAGTAATATGGGGCCGCTCAATCGGGGCTTGGAAACGGCGATGGACACCGCATTAAGAACTAATACGGGAGTCTGAATATGACATACGAAACACTTATTGAAGAAGTATACAGCAGAGTGTTAGAAAAATTAAATGAAATAGAAAATTACAGAATTCCGGTAGGTGTATCTAATCGTCATGTGCATGTATCCGAGGAAGATTTTATTACTTTATTCGGACCGGATGCAGTATTGCATAAAAAAGCGGACTTGAAGCAACCGGGGCAGTTTGCAGCCGAAGAAGTTGTGACAATTCGCGGTCCAAAGGGCGATTTTGAACGAGTGCGTATTTTAGGGCCTTTACGTCCTCAAACGCAAGTGGAAATTTCCCTGTCCGACTCTTTCCGCCTAGGGGTTAAAGGCATTGTTAAAGAGTCCGGAAAATTGACTGATACACCGGGTCTGGAGTTAATCGGGCCGAAAGGCAAGGTGCAATTATCAGAAGGAACCATTGTGGCATTACGACACATTCACATGTCGCCGGATGATGCGCGACGCATGAATGTGAAAGATGGGGACTTCGTAAATGTACAGATTTTTGGGTTGCGCAAATTGATGCTATCCAATGTATTGATTCGAGTATCTCCCAAATATCAACTGGAAATGCATTTGGACATGGATGAGGCCAATGCAGGGGGCATTAAAAACGGGGATACCGCAATATTAAGCAAATAAATGGGGAGGTAGCATATGCAAGCCGATTTAATTCAAGATATAGTAAAACAAGTTCTGGCTGACATGCAGCTCGAAAAAAGCGTAGCTGTAGAACCGGCCAACACATATGGCGTATTCGATTGCATGGATGAGGCCATCGAAGCCGCTGAAAAAGGGCAAAAACAATTGATGCAGTTCTCTTTACAGGAACGCGACGCTTTTGTTAACGCCATCCGCGCAGCTGTTTTGAAACAGGATGTATTGGAAATGATTTCCTATGATGCGGTTGAAGAAACCGGCATCGGCCGTGTGGCTGACAAACTGATCAAAAACAGAGTGGCTGCGGAAAAAACACCGGGCAAAGAAGATTTAGCCACATTGGCTATGACCGGTAAAGACGGATTGACCTTGGAAGAGTTGGGACCTTTCGGTGTTATCGGTTCCATCACACCGACAACCAATCCGACTGAAACATTAATCAACAACTCCATCTCTATGATTGTTGGTGGCAATGCAGTTGTATTCAGTCCGCATCCTCGCGCGAAACGCGTATCGGCCACATTGGTAAAAATTATGAACCAGGCCCTTGAGGAAGCAGGCGCACCGGCTAACTTGATTACCATGGTAAGAGAGCCTAGCCTGGACAGCACAAATGCTATGATGGCGCATCCAAAAGTTCGCTTGTTAGTAGCTACCGGTGGTCCCGGCATTGTTAAAACCGTTCTTTCTTCCGGTAAAAAAGCAATCGGTGCCGGTGCAGGTAACCCACCTGTAGTTGTAGATGAAACAGCAGACATTGAAAAAGCGGCTAAGGATATTATTTCCGGTGCAAGCTTTGACAATAATGTGCCATGTATCGCTGAAAAAGAAGTATTCGCCGTGGAAGCAATTTGCGATCAGCTCGTATACTTCATGAAGAAAAATGGCGCTTATGAATTGATGGACGATGCTAAAATCGACGAATTAGTAAAAGCTGTTACTAAAGAGTCCGGTAAACCGGATCCTCAATGCGTAGGTAAATCCGCTCAATTTTTATTACAGAAAATCGGTATTACTGTAGATGATTCTGTAAAATTGATCATCTGCCGCGTAGGCCGTCATCACCATCTGGTAGACGAAGAAATGATGATGCCGATTTTACCAATCGTGAGTGTACCTGATGTGGATACAGCGATTGAATATGCATATGTTGCGGAACATGGCAACCGCCACACCGCGATTATGCACTCCAAAAATGTTGACAAATTATCTAAGATGGCACGCTTATTGGAAACTACCATTTTCGTAAAGAACGCTCCTTCCTATGCCGGTATCGGTGTACAAGGTGAAGGTCATACGACGTTTACAATCGCCGGTCCTACCGGTGAAGGTATTACGTCAGCAAAATCGTTCTGTCGTCGCCGTCGCTGCGTATTAAGCGAAGCCTTCAGCATTCGATAAGATGTAAACACTTAGCAAATGTGGTGGAACAGGCAGTGAGGAGGACATGCGTATGGGAGCGTCCCTGGGAATTATAGAAGTTCGAGGGCTGGCCAGTGCAATTACTGTAGCCGATACAATGGTGAAAGCTGCAGATGTAAAGGTATTTGATATAGAAAAAGCAAAGGGATCCGGATGGATGACGGTGAAGGTAACCGGTCGTGTTGGCGCCGTGGAGGCCGCAATTGCGGCAGGTCGCATGGTGGCAATGCAGGCGGATGCGTTCGTTACTTCAAAAGTAATTCCCCGCCCAAACGAAAACATTGAGGCGCTTTTTCTAAAAACAAAACCGAAAGCAGAACCTGTTGTGAAAGCGGAAGCAACACCGGAAACAAAGGCGGAGCCGACTGTGAAAGAGGCACAGGCGGACACCGCTGCAGTGTCCGAGACGGTTGAGGTATTAGAGGATACTCAGCCGGTAGCGGATACTGCGGAAGCATCCGGAGAAGCAGATGTGGATACAGTAGTTGTAGAGGTCGAAGCAACTGGAGTTGCAGAAGAAGCTGAAGCGGTTCCTGCTACAGCGACATCGGATACAGCGGTGGCAGTCACTGAAGTCGAAACAGTAAAAGAGGCTGTTAAAGCGGCGGATGATGCGGTTGAATCAACAGCGTTATCAGCAGCTGATAGCGACACGGTGGCGTCACTGGTTGAGATGGCGCAAGCAGCGGTGGACGCTAAGCCGCGTACGGCCACGAAACGTACACGGCGGACAACGCGGACTCGCAAGAAACCCGCTACGGCAACAGAAGACTCGACTTCGAATTAATTGAATAGCAGATGCGGTTCACGACTGTGGACCGCATGACATGCAAACGATTACCTGTATATGCTACCTTAACTTGTAAACGGCATATACTCATTAGCAGTAACTTAACTTGTATAGTAATACTTAACTTGTGCATCACACTTAACTTGCGAAGTAAAATTTAAAACTTAAATTGAGCAGCAAAACAAAATCCTGTGAAGTAAAATTTTAACTTGTATATGCCAACCTTAACTTGTAAACGGCATATAATATTAGCAGTAAATTAACTTGTGTAGTAAAAGATGTTCGTATATGTTTGTGATTATGATTTGATGTATTGAAATGATACGTCCGTTTTAGGAGGCTTTATTATGAGTGAAGTAGGTAGAGAAGTAGCGCAGATTATCGAGCGTTTTCAAGGGAAACACGTACATCACAAAGCTAAAGAGCAAAACTGTATAAAGTCTTCCGCCAATGATGTGCTGCGTGCGCTGTTGCCGGAAATTTTCCGCAGAGCGTTGGAGCGAGCCGAGGCAATAGAGGTGCCTATGGTTATTGCTGTAGCCAATCGGGATGGGCGTATTATATTTCAATACGAAATGGATGATGCCTTATTAATAGCATCCGAGGTGGCACCGTCCAAGGCCTATACAGCAGTGGCTATGCGTTGTAAGACGGGGGACTTAACAGCGCGGATTCAACCGGGCCAACCATTATTTCAATTGGAGTCCATGGTAAAACGCCCTATCGTTACATTGGGTGGCGGATTTCCGATTTATTATAATGATGAACTGATTGGAGGGTTAGGGATAAGCGGCGGTACAGGTTCTGAAGATGTGGAAGTAGGAACCTATGCGCTGCAAGAGTTAGTGCACCTTCAGCTGAAATAAGGGGGATACAGCGAGGTGGAATATGGATCCAGTGAAGGTATATTTAGGTGAATTTATAGGGACAGCGATCTTATTATTTATGGGTAATAGTACGAATGCATCGGTATTATTAAATAAAACCATTGCTAAAGCATTTAGTCCTAATTGGTGCGTAATTGTATTCGGTTGGTGTTTTGCCGTAACGTTCGGCGTATATGCAGGCTGGTTCTTTGGTGCTCCCGCACATTTGAATCCGGCGCTTACCATTGCGTTGGCCAGCGGCGGCGCATTCCCATGGGAGTTAGTACCTGGCACTATCGTTGCACAGTGCTTGGGCGGTTTCCTGGGCGCTACAATGACTATTATTCATTATTATCCACATTTTAAAGTAACAGGCCCTGATGAAGGGAACTGTGTTGGTATTTTTGCTACAGGTCCGGCTATTGAACACAAGTTCTTTAACGTGTTATCTGAAATTGTAGCAACATTTATGTTTTTATTCTGTGTACTTCTTTTAGGCGATATGGTACAAGGGCTTAAACCATTGATGTTCGGTTTATTAATCGCCGGTATCGGGTTCTCCTTCGGTAGTACAACCGGTTACGCCATGAACCCGGCTCGTGATTTCCCGACTCGTTTGGCATATGCAATCTTGCCGGTACCTAATAAAGGTACAGCGAATTGGAAATACGCATGGGTACCTGTTGTTGGCCCGATCATCGGTGCCACCATTGCAATGCATGTGTGGCTTGTATTGCAATAAGACGGAACGCATAAAAGATACATAGCAAACACAATCATTCTATTACATAGAAAAGCAATAATGTAGTAAGAGCAAAATAAAAAGGGTAACTATAGCGTGTATAGTTACCCTAACTCTTAGGAGTTCAGATACATCCTTTCCCTAAAAGGATTGTGGACTTTTTAATAATATGTGTATGAAGCGGCTATAGTCTGACTATAGCCGCTTTATATTTGGATACTATTGAATTATAGAACAAAACAAAGTTATAGGACAAAATGTGTTGGTAAAAGAGGCGATAAACCTAGATGGTTACCAGGCTTACCGCCTCTTTAAAATTTTGCCTGAAGCTTAAAGGATGCACTATTTTAAAGGATCACTATTTAATAGGTGAATCCTCGGGAGTGCATGAGCTTTTCGATAATATTCCCGTAGGTACTGAGGTTGTTTTTGATTACCTTCACATGTTCCGGTGAGGAGTTGAATACCAGGAAACTGACGCTCAAGGCTGCGACGATGCGGCCGTTTAGGCGCAAAGGTCGCGCAATACAACGGGCATGCTTCGTAATTTCTTCTCGTTCGTAGGTAAAGTTGTTGATGCCGTCGCGATGAATGTCTTTGTATAGCTCATCGATATTGGTAATTGTATTTTCCGTTAAAGGAATGAAGGTTTTACCAAGAACCGACTCAAGCTCCGTTTTGTTGTGATCGAAAAAAATAGCCTTACCCAATGCTGTGGCGTAAGCCGGTAATTTTTTCCCGATAGAGGAAAAAAATTGGATCGGCTGCGTACCGGTCACTTTTTGCAAGTACATGACGCGATTGCCGGACAGTACGCCCAAGTGGCATGTTTCATTGCATGCGTCCACAATATGAAGCATCTGCTCTTTTATAAGCTCTAAAACTGTGCTGGTTTCGTTGTATGTGTTGCCTAAGATGAAGAGCTGGCGGTTGATATTATAAATAAGACTGTCTTCGTCACAGGACAAATAATCGCGATTTGTAAGGGTTTTTAAAATCGGGGTCAACGTGCTGCGCGGATAGCCCAGTTTTTCTGCAATCTGCGACAACGTTAAGCCCTTTGGAGCGCTGGCGATAGACTCCAATATATCTAATACTCTGACGGTCGGCATATGATCGTACTTCGTTTTCAATACTGCCATGGAAACACCTGATTTCTTATATACGTAATAAAATGATAAAAAATAAAGAAAAAATTAGGGTTGCTTTGATTACAATATAAACTTTGTGTTTCGTAATGTCAACATATACCTATAAAAACTTGAAAAGTTAACAGATTGAATAGCGATGTAATGCGGTATGTTAGCAATAAAATAAGATTACGTATATACGTAAATTATTGAACATATACAGGTTAAATGCTATTATCAAGATACGGATATTCGTTATACAGGTGTATTTAAGTAATGCAAATTACTAGAGTAGGAGCAAAAAATGAAAGCGATTCATGTAGGTTCGAGAGACAATGTGGCAACCGCGATTGAAGCTTTAAAAGTAGGCGACGAAGCTTTAGGCACTACAATTCGTGAAGCTATTCCGGCAGGTCACAAATTTGCAACAGAAGACATTCCGAAAGGAAAACCTGTTATCAAATATGATGCACATATCGGCGTAGCAACAGAAGATATTAAAGCCGGCAGCTGGGTTCATGTGCATAATATTGAAGGCGAACGTGGTCGCGGTGACACAGACAGCGCAGTGCGTGACATCGACCAGGACGTTCATCGCGATAACAAAGTAGCTACCAGTGATACACAGTTTAAGTTAAAAGGTTACCGTCGTTCCAACGGCACCTTCGGTTTCAGAAACCACGTAATTATCATTCCAAGTGTACACTGTGCTAACAAAGTCGTTGAACGCATTGCACAGACAGTACTTCGTGATGAAGAATTATACCGTGATGACACTAAACCGGTATATGTTACTCATCAGCATGGCTGTAGTGAATTGAGCTACGACGCAGAACAAACTGAACGTGTATTGGTAGGTACAGGTGCCAACCCTAACGTATACGGCGTGTTGGTTGTAGGTCTTGGCTGTGAAGTAGTTCAAGCCGATCACGTAGCTGAATCTATTAAAGCATTATCTCCTTATAAAGATGTTGAATACTTCAAGATTCAAGATCAAGGCGGTACTGCAAACAGCGTTAAAAAAGGCGTTGAAATTGTAAAACGCATGTTGAAAGATGCATTGAAGGAAACTAAGAGCGAAGGTACATTAGCCGATGTAGTACTTGGTACTGAATGTGGCGGTAGCGACAGCTTCTCCGGCCTTACAGGCAATCCTTCCTTAGGCGTTGTATCGGACATCGTAGTACAACAGAACGGGGCGGTTATTTTAGCAGAAACAACCGAACTTATCGGTGCGGAACACATCTTAGCAGAACGTGGTCAAACACCGGTAGTTAAACAACAAATCTTGGATACGATCAAAGGGTTTGAACAGACAGTTATCGACTCCAATGCGGATATTCGCGGTTCTAACCCAAGCCCTGGTAACATTGAAGGCGGTTTGAGCAGTATCGAAGAAAAATCCCTAGGTTGTATTTACAAAGCCGGCAACACACCTGTAGTAGCAGTTAAAGAATACGCAGAACAGATTACCGACAAAGGTATGACACTGATGAACACACCTGGCAACGATATTGAACAATTGAGCGGCATGGTAGCCGGCGGTTGTAATATCGCAGTATTTACAACAGGTCGCGGTACTCCTACAGGCAGCCCGATTACACCGACTATCAAAGTAGCCACTAATACACCATTGGCTCAGAAAATGGCCGGCGACATCGATATCAATGCAGGCACAATCATTGATGGCGGCAAAACTAAATACGATATTGGTATAGAAATTCTAGAATTAATCGTCAAAGTTAGTGAAGGGGAACTGACTAAGGCGGAAATGAACGAACAAAACGATTTTTCCATTTGGCGATTAGCTACGACAGTTTAACTGTCAGGTATGAGGGGACACCCGTAATTTCTGATACTATCACAGCAATGCCAACGGTTTGACCGTTGGCATTTGTGATACATAGGCTATATGAATAAAATTTATATAACTTAACAGAAGGATTTATAGGGATACATTCAGATTGAGGGACGTCTCCGGATTAATAGTATAGGTACTATTTATAGGGGTAAGGAGAATAATATGGCAACTGAAAACAAAGCGGCGCAAGAGCAAGAAAAAAATGCATTTAGAAGAGGCGTCGACCAAGTAATTGATTTACTTTCTTCCGTGTTTTTACCATTCATCGCGTTGATGGTATCTGCGGGGATATTAAAAGGGATATTCATTTTATTAACGATTAACAATGTTGTACCTGCTGATTCCAGCACGTATCACATTTTGAACGCTATGAGTGATGCGTTCTTCTACTTCATTCCGGTATTCTTAGCCTACACGGCAGCTAAACGATTTGGCGTGGAACCATTTACGTCTATTCTTATTGCGTGCATCATTTTACATCCGGACATTTCCAGTATCATGCAGTCGGGCGCACCGTTAGACTTCTTCGGAGTTCCGGTAACACCTGTTGTGTACTCCGCATCGGTAATTCCAATCTTATTAACCATTTACTGCATGAAATTCATTCAACAGGCATGCTACAAAATCATTCCTGAAACATTCAAAGGCTTATTTACACCACCAATTTGCGTACTCATTATTGTTCCACTTACATTATTAGTGTTTGGCCCATTGGGTAAAATCGTAGGCGGCTGGTTGGCCGATGGCTACGAATTTATCTATGGCCTCAGTCCTTTATTGGCCGGTGCCTTTATCGGTGCATTCCAACCATTTATGGTTATCTTCGGCCTACATTGGGGCTTATTCCCAATCGCTTTGAACAACGTAGCTGTTTATGGCTATGACACTATTATGGCGTTATTCGGCGGCGCCATCTTCGGTCAAGGCGGTGCAGCTTTAGCAGTAGCTTTCAAAACTAACAACAAACGTTTCCGCTCTGAAGCGATTTCCGCTTCTTTGACTACATTGCTCGGAATTACAGAACCTGCCATGTTTGGCGTTAACTTGCGTCTAAGAACACCGATGTTCTGTGCGTGTGTAGCGGGCGGTATCGGCAGTGCTATTGCAGGTCATTTCGGATCCAGAGCTATTTCCTTCGCTCTTCCTGCATTGACTACATTGCCTGTATTCATGACGCATGCATTCATTCCATTCGTACTTTCCTTGGCTGTAGCCTTCGTATTAGCCTTCGTATTCACCTTGTTCGTAAAATTCGAAGACGTAACTGATGAAGATTTGGATGCTGCTGCGGCAGAAGGTGCGAAGGAATAATTGACAGACTTATAGCTGTTTCACATAGCTGTGCCGCAGGGGGCGGTGCTGTCAAAACCATGTAAGGGTTTTATTTATAAAAGCTTCTAGAAAGCTTCAATGGGCTTCAATTTTTTAACATATATTTTTAGTTGTTCGTGTTTGTTTTTTAGGTATTTTTTCAAGGTATTAGGTATTTATTGTTTTAACAGGGAACTGTTGGAAGCGAGGAATTGTTATGAAAAAGATCGATTCACATGCACACATTTTTGAAAGAATTGCAAGTTTTGGTAAAGCTGGCGAATTCCGTCCTATCGGTAATGGCGTATGCCGTTGGGCCAATGGTGATGAAATGGCTATCATCCCTGAAGGTTATGGCGACAAAGAATTCATGGCTGAAACTTTGTTGAAACTTATGGAAGAAAATGATATTGAAAAAGCAATCTTGTTACAAGGCAGCTTGTACGGCTTCCAAAACGAATATGCTACTGAAGTGGCTGCAAAATATCCTGACAAATTCAAAGCGGCTGTTACATTAGATCCACATTGTAAAGAAGTAGACAGCATTTTAGATCGTTTTATCAATGAATTCAAAGCTAAAATTTTCAAATTTGAAATCAGTATCGGCGGCGGTATGATGGGTTACCACAATGATTTCTTCGTTGACAGCCCAATGTTGACTAAGATTTACGACCGCATCTCCCAAGAAGAAAACGTTACTTTAGTTCTTGATATCGGCAGCCCTCATATGGCCAGCTGCCAACCTGAAGCTGTATATCGCATTGCTAAAAAATATCCAAATCTTAACATCGTTATTTGCCACTTGTTGGCTCCATCCACTAAAGATGGCGAAGCATTACGTTGTGCATTGCCTTACTTGGCACATGACAATGTATGGGTAGACTTATCTGCCTTACCTTGGAACGTGGCTCCTGAAGAATATCCTTACCCAACTGCCTTAGAATATATTGCTATGGCTAAGGAAATCTTGGGTACTGACAAAAACTTGTGGGGTACTGACGCACCTGCAGTACTTACCAAGTTCAAATTCCCTGATTTATATAACTTCATTATTGAATCAGGTATCTTCGACGAAAAAGAATTAGAAGATGTATTCTATAACAATGCTTGCAAAGCATACTATTTAAAATAAGACTTGAATAGAGTTTTAAAAACAAAATAATGTAAGACTATGATGCCCAATGATGAACGATGTAAGAATCACATTTACTTCAGTTGAGAATCATTGGGCATTGTCTTTCATGTGATATTTTCACGAGAACAGATGCACAGGACTGTGCAGTAAAAGAAGAGACAGACTATGTAGTAAAAGTAGAAAACGAGGACACAACTATGTTTAAAGGCGTATATTCACCGGTCATTACAATTATGACAGAAAGCGGAGCTATCGATTACCCGAACTTTGGAAAACACATTGATTATTTAGCTGATTCAGGTTTGAATGGTTTATTATTCTTAGGAAGCATTGGCGAATTCTATGCGTTGACTTTGGAAGAAAGAAAAGAACTGATTCGTTTTGCTGTAAAAAGAGTTAACAAGCGTTGTACTGTCATTGTGGGCATTGGTGGTAATAATTTTGAAGAAGTAAAAGAATTGGCAGCTTACTGTGAAAATGAAGGGGTGGATGCACTTAACATCGTGTCTCCGTTCTACTTCGGCATTACTGAAGTGGCTGCAGAATCGTACTTCGGCCGTGTGGCAGACAGCACTAAATTACCAATCATGCTTTATAATTTCC
This sequence comes from Veillonella sp., assembly GCF_018364065.1. Lineage (GTDB taxonomy): Bacteria > Bacillota > Negativicutes > Veillonellales > Veillonellaceae > Veillonella_A. The sequence continues at coordinate 219,163 of NZ_JAGZMO010000002.1, read as the reverse complement.
CTGATCGTGTAGGTCGTGACTTAAGTCCGGAGTTAGTAAAAACCTTGGCTGAAAAACACAGCAACATTGTGGCGATTAAAGACACTGTAGATACATTGAGCCATACACGTAAAATGATCAACACGGTAAAACCAGCTGTACCTTCGTTTAACGTATTGTCCGGTTATGATGAATACTATGTAGGTAACCGTATTTCCGGCGGCGACGGCGTATTGTGTGGTTTGACCAATATCGTTCCTGAATGGTTCGTAGCCCTTCACAGTGCTTACGAATCCGGCGATTTTGAAGCCGTGAAAACATATGGCGAAAAGATTTCTAAACTTATGGCTGTATACGATACAACTGACCTCTTCATCGTGGCTATCAAAACAGCCGTAAAAGCTAAAGGCTTGGATATTTCCACATTTACGAGAATTCCTGGTACACCTGTTACAGCTGAACAGGAAGTTGTAATCAAACAAATGTTGAAAGACATGGGTGTAACCAAATAAGCAGCGTGATGAGTGCAACTCCCATAAACGTAGGGTTATGAATGTAGCTAGCATAAAAATAGGACTATGAATATAGTGCCTATAAAAGTGGGGGCATGAATACAACCTCTATAACAGTAGAGACATGAATACAAGTCACTAAAAATAGGTGTATCCTATTTTTAGTGGCTTGTTATGTTGAGTAGCTCTTTTTTATTCGGTATCTATTTGAATATGGGCGTTATAGGTATCGCTTATGCCATGTGCCTTGAATGGGGCGTTCGCGGCATTATCTTCTGGTGGCGATTTAAACAGGGCAAGTGGCGACAATTTAAAGTAATCTAATTTTAGTTTAAAGTAATCTGATTCTAATTTAAAACGGTTTAATCTTAATGAATTTCAAGATGCATGTTAACCGGTAGGGCTGTCTTGTTGTCTGCTTCGTACAAGGTTATAATATAAAGGTAATGTGAAAAAACACATCAAATACATTGATAATTTGTTATCTTTATTTATAATATTAACAATCGTACTATACGTTGGTTATGCTATTTTGAAAGGAGCTTCTCATGAGTCAGGCAGCCTCTCTCGGATGGTTTAAGCGATCCGTGAATGCTACTATGGATCTTTTATCTTCTTTGTTTTTGCCAATTATTGCCCTGCTGGTTTCTACTGGTATTCTAAAAGGTATATTTATTCTTCTTACCGTTAATCAGCTGGTGGATGCAAACTCCAGTACATATACTATTTTGCATGCCATGAGCGATGGCTTCTTCTACTTTTTACCTGTCTTCTTGGCGTATACGGCGGCGAAGCGCTTCGGTGTAGATCCGTTCACGGCCATATTACTGGCCTGCGTTATTCTGTATCCGGACTTAACGAATCTGTTAAAAAATGGAGAAAACGCCGATTTCTTCGGTCTTCCTGTATTGCCTGTTATGTATCCGGCGTCAGTGATTCCAATTTTATTGGCTGTATATGGCATGAAATTCGTTGAAATATTGTGTAAACGAATTATCCCGGCATCCGTACAAGGTTTGTTCACGCCGCCTGTGTGCATCGCCATCATGGCTCCGGTAACACTTATGCTTTTGGGGCCTTTAGGGAAATTGGTGGGTGACTGGCTCGGTATAGCTTATGAAGTAATGTATAATGTAAGTCCTCTAATTGCAGGCATTGTTATTGGTGTTGTGCAGCCATTTATTGGTATTCTTGGCTTACAATGGGGCTTCTTCCCGATTGCCATCAACAACGTGGCCGTGTACGGTTTCGATACATTAATGCCACTATTCGGCAGCGCCATGTTTGCTCAGGCCGGTGCCAGTTTAGCCGTGGCGGTGCGCAGTAAAAATAAATTGTTCCGTTCCGAAGCCTTATCGGCATCCATTACGGCATTGCTGGGCGTTACAGAACCGGCCGTATTCGGGGTCACACTTCGTTTGAAACGACCTATGGTTTGTGCCTGTATTGCCGGTGGCATCGGTGGTGCCGTAGCGGGCTTCTTCAAAGTTAGTGCCGCAGCATTCGCCATCCCGGCCGTAACAACCTTGCCCGTCTTTGTAGGGCCGTCCTTCGTGTGGTACCTTACCGCTTTGGGTTTAGCCTTTACAATCAGCTTTATACTCACATTGGTGACCGGCTTTGAAGATGTGAAAGATGAACCTGTGGGGGAGTAAATAAGTAATGTTAAGTTGTATAGAATAATATAGCGAGAAAGTAGCTATAAATCAGTCGCAAATCAAATAATAGAACTATTAAAAGGTACTGCTCTTTAGAGCAGTACCTTTTTGATTGAGTGTAAAAAAATATTTTAAAAAGTAGGTGGAGTTATAGCAAAAATAACTTTAACAATATTATTGCTGTTATTAACCCATTTGTGTACAGTGCTGGCGGGGATATGTACGCTGTCTCCAGTGTTTAAACTGATTGTTTCAGAACCCAATGTGAGATCTACGGTTCCTTCTAATACATAAGCAATTTCTTCGCCTACATGACTCATAGCTTTATCAATAGATTGAGAAATAGGGTAGATTTCCATGAGTGCTAACTCTATTTCTGTGTTCTTTTGAGGTGAAAGAATTGTATATTCAACCTGTTTCGCGGGAAGGAACGTTACTTTTTTATGTTCATTTTTTCTAATTACATGGCTTGTAGGCACTATATTGTCTTGTGCAAAAAAAGCAAATAAAGGGACCTCTAATGCACTGGCTACTTTTCTCAATGTCTCAACGGACGGATTTGCTTTGCCGCGCTCAAGTTGGCTGAGCATGGAGGACGTAATATTTGCTTTATCCGCGACCTCTTTTAGTGTTAAATTTTGTTTTTGACGGATTGATTGAATGCGTAAACCGAGATTATAATTATCCACAATAAGACCTTTCACAAGAAAAACTAGACTTTATTATCTTAATAATTCATTATAACATAGAAAAGCACCTATTGAATGTTATCAATAGGTGCTTCTTAAATTGACTCTAATACATTGTGATGAGTTGAAATATTAGAGTTTAAAATTTAAACAAGTATGTGAAGTTTATTTTATTCTTGAGATAGTCTTAAATAAACATACTTAATAGGTAAATACCAGTTAAAGAAATTAACGAAGCTAATAGACAAGCCGAGCTAAATCCTTTAAACATATTTTGTAACGATACACCTAAGAACTCCTTAACTAGCCAGAAAAGAGAGTCGTTAACATGTGTTAATCCGATAGCACCGGAGCCGATAGCTAATACTACGATTTCCGGCTGGAGGCCCGGATAATAAGCGAGTAGTGGAGATACCATGCCGGCTGCCCCAATCATGGCAACTGTTGCAGAACCGATAGCGCCATGGAGTACAAATGCTACGAACCAGGCTAAGAGGATAGGGCTCATATTTAATGAACTTAACCATAGACTGAGACTGGCACCTAAATGGCTGTCAATCAACATTTGGTTGAATGCACCGCCTGCACCGATAATTAATAGAATACCTGCAATTGGTTTGAAGCATTCATCGGTAATGGCCAAGAGGTTATCCATCGTTTTCCCTTTAGATAATCCTAATGCATAGTATGCGAATAATACAGAGATAAATAAGGCAGTTAAAGGATTACCGATTAATTCAACAGCAGGAACAAGGGATGATCCTTTGTCTAAAGTCATTAATAAGATGGTTCTTGCTACCATGATAAGCAATGGCAAAATAATCGTAAAGAGAGTGATACCAAATCCAGGTGCATTTTCAGGCAAAGTAGTAGCATCTTTTAATGGATTTGCTTGATCATCTAAATTTTTAGAAGTATTAGACTCAGATTCACCTTTTAAGTGTTTAGTAATCCATTTTGACCATACTGGACCAGCTAAAATTGCGGTTGGAGTACTAATTAATAAAGAATACAAAATAACTTTACCAACATCAGCACCCAAAGAGATTGTAATTGCAAAAGCTGCAGGATGAGGTGGTACCATACAGTGAACGATCATTAGTGCTACAGCCAGAGGAATGCCAAGATAAAAAAGTGGTAATTTAGCTTTTTTTGCTACGAAGAAAACGATCGGAAACAGTAGTACAAAGCCAACTTCAACGAAAACTGAGATACCGGCTAATACGCCTACAATAGTCATAACTAAAGCAGCACGTTTTTCGCCCATCTTTTTCAGCATCGTGGTGGCTAAAACTTCAGCACCGCCGGAATACTCAAGAAGTTTACCCAAGATTGTACCTAAACCGATAACACAGGCGAGGAAACCTAGTATATCGGCTACGCCGGCTTGAATTGAAGCGGCGATTTTAGGTAAAGGCATTCCCGTTATAAAGCCTAAATAAAAACAAGTAGTAAGTAAAGCAATAAAAGCGTGTAGTTTAGCTTTTAGAATTAATAGTATTAAAAGAATGATTGATGATAGCAGTGCTGTTAATGCAAATGTACTTCCATCCATAATAGTCCTCCATTACTGCATCTTTTTGCCAATTTCAACAAACTCGTCCATGATTTGTTGAGGAACCATACCGCCACCGGTAGCCCAACTGATATGAATAGAGTTTTTCATATAAGGTAACAAGTTAAAGTTCTTTAAATATTCTTGAGCTTCATGGCTAGTGGATAAATCGATATAGCCTTTAAGACCTGCTAAAGCGGATGGCTCAAGATAAATATTTTCTGTTTCTGCTAAATGATAGAGTAGTTTGTATAAGAAATCATCTTCTACAGTCATTACGCCACTAATATCTTTTTCTAAAGTTTTACCTACGAATCCGGATGGTCGGCCAACAGCGAGTCCGTCTGCTGCAGTTAAATTATCAATGCCGAAGTCCTGGGCACTTACTTTTTCATGTAATTTGGTTAATAGGCCAAGCATCATAGCCGGGGAATGTGTAGGTTCTACCATGAAGCAATGAGCGTTAGGTCCAAATACAGTGCGCATACCGAATGTGATGCCACCTGGAGCCCCACCAACGCCACATGGTAAGTACAGGAATAAAGGATGTTCTGCATCTACAGAAATATTCAATGCTTCCAGTTGTTTGCGTAAACGTAAAGCGGATACTGCATAACCTAAGAATAATGTCTTAGAATTTTCATCGTCTACGAAGTAAGCTTTTGGATTGCCTTCACATTGTTTACGGCCTTCGGCAACAGCTTTACTGTAGTCATCTTTGTACTCAACTACGATAGCGCCTTTTTCACGAAGCATATCTTTCTTCCATTGTTTAGCATCAGCTGACATATGAACTGTAACATTAAATCCTAGTTTAGCACTGATGATACCGATACTAAGGCCTAAGTTGCCGGTGGAACCAACAGCTACAGAGTAAGTTTTAAATAGATCCTTAAATTTTGGACTATCAATAATTTCATAATTGTCAGTGTATGATAAGAGACCTTCGTTAATAGCTATTTCTTCCGCTAATTTTAAGATTTCATAAATACCGCCGCGAGCTTTTACGGAGCCGGATATAGGTAAGTGGCTATCTTTTTTCAAATATAATTGGCCAAATAATTCAGAATGAGTCAGATCGTTTAAATAGGCCTGCATATGGTCTATTTTCACTAAAGGAGATTCAATAATCCCGTTGGAAGGCGCTGTTTCCGGAAAAGCCTTTTTTAAATATGGGGCAAAACGTTCTAGACGCTGGCTTGCATCTTCGATATCTGCAAGGCTAAGTTCACTCGTAATAGTATGGTTAGGAGTGTTGTCAATCGTTTCATTGATATATACCGCCTCTTTTAGATTTGTAACTTTTTCCAACAGTGGAAATTCTTGAATCCAAGCTTCTTTTGATTTTCCTAGAATACTCATCATAATCCTCCTTAAAAATAAAAGTAAAAATAACGATATATTTAACTATGACTTAATAATATACTTACGATTATAAAAAATCAATAATAAAATTTTATTTTTTAGATAAATTTTTATTTATCTTGAAAAAAGAGAATAGAAATACAAGATATATATAAGGGGAGGTTCTGAATGACCAATAAAAATGAAAGCCATTTAATAAATAAAATTAAGAAAGGTTAAAAATAACATTATTTTGAATAAAAAAATTGTTAATGAATTAAAAATAACAAATTTAGTTAAATGGAAAAGAGCTAGAATATAGATATAAAAAGGAAAGGAATATACAAAAAGCCCGCAATCAGATGGTGTATAGGGTCCATCTGCTGCGGGCTTTTTACATAAGATTCATTGTGTATGGAGTTTTTCGGAGGAATGAAGCAATCTGTTGAGGTCGGGCAGATAGGCTCATCTCCGGAACAAGATAATGACTGATTGTTTAGTAAACCGATTATACGCCACGGTTTGCCATGATGATTTCGATTTCGTCTTCGTTGATGCCGACCATGGCTTCGCCTAAGTCTTCAGATACTTTTGCGATGATTTCGGCGTTTTTATAATTTTCAACGGCGGCTACAACGGCTTTCGCACGTTTTTCAGGGTTGCCGGATTTAAAAATACCACTGCCTACGAATACGCCGTCAGCACCCAAGCGTCTCATGAGGGCTGCGTCTGCAGGTGTTGCCACACCGCCGGCGGAGAAGTTTGGCACAGGTAATTTACCATTGTCGTGTACGTATTTTACAAGATCGTATGGTACTTGTAAGTCTTTAGCCATTACGTAGAGTTCGTCATCACGTAATGCTTTTACAATGTTCATTTCTTTAATAATCTGGCGCATATGGGATACGGCCTGTACAACGTCGCCGGTGCCGGCTTCACCCTTGGTGCGAATCATCTTAGCACCTTCGTTGATGCGGCGAAGAGCTTCGCCCAAATTGCGAGCGCCACATACGAATGGAGTTTTAAAATCTCTTTTATTTACATGATATACAGAGTCGGCCGGAGACAGCACTTCTGATTCGTCGATAAAGTCTATGCCGATAGCTTCCAGAATTTCCGCTTCTACGAAATGACCGATACGAACTTTGGCCATAACCGGAATCTTAACAGCCTTCATAATCTCACGAATCATTTTAGGGTCGCTCATGCGAGAAACACCACCGGCAGCGCGAATATCGGCAGGCACGCGTTCCAATGCCATAACAGCCACAGCACCGGCCGCTTCGGCAATTTTAGCCTGTTCCACATTCGTTACGTCCATGATTACTCCACCCATAAATTGTTTTGTATCCATAATAAAGCCTCCTAAATACCTTTTTGTTAATTGACTTGATAACAGTATAACCTATATACTGTTATTATAGAAAGAGTCAGAAATGATAAAAATAATGGGGTCAGATAAATTGCGATTTATCAAATATCAGTTTGATTCATTTAAGTTCGGGTATATGTATAGGATGAGTGTTATGGAGTTAATTGTATTACGTAATGAATCGCAGGAGCCTTTATATTTACAGCTATATGAAGGGATTAAACGACAGATTTTACAGGGAAAGTTGGCGCCACAGGAGAAGCTGCCGTCCAAGCGCTGGTGGATGGATGAGTATAATTTAAGCCAGAATACCGTTGAAAATACATTATTCTTATTGCAGGAAGAAGGTTATATCGTTTCGGTTCCCCGCAAAGGCTATTACGTGGCGGAGTTGGAGAACTTGCAGGGACTTTATATCTCCTATGTGGAGTCTAATGCGGCTCCTCAAGGGGAAACAGGGCGGCTACGTGCAGTGTTAGGGAGTGAAACAGTAAATCTGAATGCAGATGCTGACCCCATTGCTACTGAGTCAGAAATCCTCTACGACTTTACCTATTCCGGCATCGACACGGCCCACATGCCGACGGAGCTATTCAAGCGCATTACGAAGGACGTATACGACGAACTGGGTGATGATCTGGCCTTTCAAGGGGAGGTGCAAGGGTATGAGCCGTTGCGCCGCAGTATTTGCAATTATTTGCGACAATCGCGAGGCTTTACGGCACGGCCGGAGCAGGTAGTCATCAGTGCCGGCACAGAGTATTTGTTCCATATCATATTTAAGCTCCTGCCTCAAAAGGTGTTTGGCCTAGAAAATCCGGGTTATCATTTACTGCACCAGTTGTTCGAGTCGAATGAGGTGGCCTATAAAGCGGTCAGCTTAGATGCGTCGGGGATTCAGGTGGAATCGCTCAATCAGAATAAAGTGGATGTGGCCTGTATTACGCCGTCCCATCAATTTCCGACCGGTGTGATTATGTCATTAAATCGGCGCAGTCAGCTCCTCCGCTGGGCGGAGGAAGAGGATGGAAGATTCATCATTGAAGACGACTATGACAGTGAGTTTAAATACCAGGGCCGCCCAATTCCTGCGCTAAAGGCGCTGGATCGAACGGGTAAAATCATCTACCTGGGGAGTTTTTCCAAGTCCATCAGTCCGGCTATTCGCGTAAGCTACATGGTATTGCCTGATGCGTTGGTTTCACAGTATCGTGAGCGTTTACCGTATTTCGGCTGTCCGGTTGGAACTGTGAGTCAAAAGGTATTACATCGATTTATTGGACAGGCGCATTTTGAAAAGCACTTAAATCGTATGCGGACGCTTTATAAGAAAAAGCGGGGGCTCTTGGTGCAGACATTACACAAGGCGTCGTTGAAGGCATTGAAACAACCGGTTGTCGTACAGGGCGCCGAGGCAGGCCTTCACTTGGTGATTACCTTCCCGGAAGGTCTGGATGAAGCGAGATTTAAAGCGGAATGCACAAAGGCACGTATTAATATAGACTCGTTGCAGCATTATTATATGAATACGGCGAATAGCGAAACGCCTCATAGTGATACGTTTTATAACGAAACGATTAATAATAAAATGATTAATAATGAAGCGATTAACAACGAAACGTCTAATATGGAAAATTGCGCTGTACATTCGAAGACGAAAGACTATACGAAACGAAGTTATTTACTGGGCTATGGCAGTTTGACCATGGAAGAATTGGAAACGGGTGTTCAGCGATTGATGGAATGTGCCCGAATTGCGTATAAGTAGAATAGAATTGTATATAAGTAGAAAAGTCTTAAAAAGTATGCGCACGTTAAGTATAGATATAATGCGAGTCCCCATACGCTTAGCATACATATAATGCGAGTCCCCATACGCTTAACTGAATATAGATAAAGGGGCAAATAAAAAAGGTTGAGAGATAAATCTCTCAACCTTTTGTTTTTATTAATCCGGTTAGTATAAACACGGTCAATTTTCAGATCGTTTATGCTAACGAGTGTACCATTAGTACCAAATGTAACGAACCAATACGATGATAGCCAGAGGATACATGATCCAGTGAACTTCTTTTGTACGGCCCGCAATGATTTTCAACAATGGGTACATGATAAGACCTGCAGCTACGCCGTTAGCGATGCTGTAAGTGAAAGGCATAAGTGCAATTACGATGAAGGAAGGGAATGCTTCGGTCCAATCGGAGAAATCGATGTCGCGAATTGGTTCCATCATCAATGCTCCTACAAGAATTAGGATAGGAGCAGTTGCACAGTTAGGCACCAAAGTAATGAGCGGTGCAAAGAATAAGGACAGAATAAAGAGAATACCGCAAGTTACCGCAGTAAGACCGGTACGTCCGCCTGCACCAACGCCGGCAGCACTTTCAACGAAAGCGGTAATTGTGCTGGCACCGAGAACGGCACCGAAGCTTACGCCGATAGCGTCGACGGTCATGGCTTTGCCAAGACCAGGGAACTTACCTTCCTTCGGATTGGCGATACCGGCTTTTGTTGCCGTACCGATCAAAGTCCCCATGGAGTCGAATAATTCCACGAAGGTGAAGGAGAAGATAATTGTTACAAGGCCCATGTGCATAGCACTGGAAATGTCGAGCTGGAAGAAGGCGGCTTTACTGAAGTCAGGAATTGACATAATGGAGAAGTTTTCAGGTAAGGTCGCATTGCCTGTTGCGTAGGCCAATACGCTGGTGGCGATAGCGCCGATCAAGAAGGAACCTTGAATGTTGCGCGCCATTAAAATAGCGGTGAACAAGAGGCCGAATAAAGCCAATAGAACTTGTGGATCCGCTAAGTTACCCATGGTTAAAATCGTTTCGGACGGGCCGGGAATGCCGTGACCGTTGCCGGCTACGATTTTAGCTAAGCTGTCCGGTTGCAAGGACAGGGAAATCGTCATAAGGCCGGATAATTTTAAACCGATAATGGTAATGAAAAGTCCGATACCGACGGTGATGGCGATTTTCATGGAAGCCGGAATCCCTTCAACAATGTGCTGACGGATCGTGGTCAACGTGAGGATGAGGAAGACGATACCGGAAATGAAAACAGCGCCCAAGGCTACTTGCCAAGGAATTCCCATACCGAGTACAACGGTGAAGGCGTAGAAGGCCAGGAGACCAACGCCCGGGGCCAAACAAATCGGGTAGTTTACGTAAAGCCCCATGAAGATAGTGACAATACCACCACCAAGGGCTGTAGCGATTAATACAGCATCGCGATCCATACCGGCGATACCTAATAAATTTGGTGCCAAGAACAGGATGTAAGCCATGGTGATGAAGGTAGTAAGACCGGCGATAATTTCAGTCGTTACGGTCGTGTTTCGCTCTTTAAGTGCGAACAGTTTTTCTAACATACGTACCTCCTTAACATATAGATAAAATTAGTACTACCTCATTTTACCATGGACATTTGCAATTGTAGAGTGATAATCTTATTAATATAAATGAATTTTAAGCAATTTATAATTGAAGATTCAGAAATAATAATATGAAATATGCTATAAATGCCCTCTATGATGTACTTGCTACCTATGATATAATGAATTAAGGTAATTCCTACTGTGAAAGAGGTATATGAAAATGAAAATCTCAACTAAGGGCCGTTATGCTTTGCGCGTATTAGTTGACTTGGCAGAAAACGGTAAAGATAAAAATGTGTCAATCCGCGAAATTGCGGAGCGGCAACGCATTTCAGATAAATATTTAGAAGGTATTGTTGCGCGTTTAAGTGCAGCAGGCTATGTAAAGAGTGTACGCGGTAAGTACGGCGGATATCGTTTGGTTAAAGACCCTAAAGAATATACAGTATATGATATTCTGCGGGCTGCAGAGGACTCCATCGCGCTCGTTGCGTGCCTGGAAGACGAAGTAAACCAGTGTCCAAGAAGTAAAACCTGCGCCACATTACCATTGTGGGAACATATGCAGGCACAGTTCAAAGAATATATGAAAGGTGTTACTTTGCAAGATGTTCTGGACAAAAAATTCGACATGTAATGCTTGCTTAGAAAAAAGACGCATTGTTTGGCCATGAGCTGATGATGCGTTTTTATTTACTTAATTATATTGTAAACAAATTAATAGCATATATTAGTTTGTTTATTCCTATATTTTGATTAGTTTTATTTGTGTAAAGTATTGTTTATCTATGAAAGGAGTTGCACAGTGGCCGATATTATTAACAACATGACCAATGCAGATATAAATGATAAAACAAATAACATTGATGAATTGGCATTAAAAAATCAATTATGTTTTCCTTTATATGCATGTGCAAAAGAAATTGTGCGGGCTTACCAAACTTTATTGGAGCCGGCAAACTTAACATATACGCAGTATATTGTTATGATGGTAATGTGGGAACACAAAGAGATGAATGTAAAATCTCTGGGCGAGTTCTTGTATCTTGATTCCGGTACGCTAACTCCATTGTTGCGTAAAATGGAAGCGAAGGGATTTTTGTCCCGTACTCGCTCCAAAGAAGACGAACGTACTGTTCTTATTGCGCTGACTCCGGAAGGTGAAGCCCTTAAGCAAACAGTGGCGCATGTACCGGGTCAAATGGCAAATATCATTTCCATTACGGAAGAAGAATTTGCTACCATGTACAAGCTTCTCTACAAAATTCTGGCTCGTTTAACAGGACACGAACAGAAAGTATAAGCTTAGATAGGTATTTTAGAGTGTATTAATATGTGATTATGTTGCGGAGGTGCGAAAGTATCTCCGCACTATAGTCTCTTCAAGGATAGAAAGAAGGAATATCGTGACAGAAGCAAATCAAAACGGCGGTATGAGAAATGTGTGGATTTTAACTGCATGTATGACTTCGCTTTCAATTTGCTATACCATGTTAGTGCCCTTTTTACCCCTGTACTTATTAGATTTAGGGGTCGAGGTGGCAGATGTACCGATGTGGTCAGGCATCGTTTTCTCCATTACCTTTTTGGTAGCCGGCATTATGGCTCCTATTTGGGGACGAATGGCTGATACGAAGGGGAAAAAGCTGATGGCTATTCGGGCCGGTATTTTTATCGGGATTGCCTATGCCTTAACCGGCTTTGTACAGACTCCGTGGGAATTATTCGGTACTCGTGCCTTAATGGGTTTTGCCAACGGCTTTATGCCGGCGGCCATGACCATGGTGTCTCTGAGCGTACCTAAAGAAAAAACCGGTACAGCCTTGGGGATTTTCCAGACCGGCCTTATTATCGGTAACGTTATCGGACCGTCGTTGGGCGGTATGATTGAAGCGGTTGTCGGTATGCGCCCGGTATTTATTATTGCCGGCGTTGTATTGTTCATCGCCAGCGCAGTGGTGTATTTTTTCGTAAAGGAACCTGTTATCGAAGAAGCACCGACAGTGCAGACTACATCATTTAAAGAAGATTGGGCTTTTGTAAAAGAACGCCCTGTATTGATTGATCTTTTATGGCTTTATTTCATTATGCAGGCAGCCATCCTTATGTTACAGCCGATTTTGGCATTGTACGTAGGCCATATGCAAGGCACAATGGAAGGGGCTGCTTTATTAGCCGGTATGATCTTAAGTATCGGTGGTGTGGCCGGTGCCATTACGACTAATATTTGGTCTTATTTCGGCCAGAAAAAAGGCTATTTCAGAGCCGTGTGTTACGCTTTGACCGGTACAGGAATATTCTTATTGTTGCAAAGTGTTCCGCTCGGCATCTACTGGTTCGGCAGCTTGCAGATTCTCGTAGGTTGCTTCATTGTAGGGGTTAATCCGCTTCTTAGTGCGGCGGTGGCACATTATACAGAACCGTCCTTCCGAGGCCGTGTATTCGGTATGTCGACCACAGCCAACCAGTTCGGCTGTATGGTGGGACCGCTCTTTGCCAGTGGTGTAACCACTTTGTTTGGCATTCGCTATGTGTTCTTAACCACAGGTTTTTTACTTGTGATTGTGGCTTGGATGGTATATAAACGTCGCGTGCGCGCGGTGGCTGAGGCCGCTGCTTAATCGCGGTAATAATTGAGAGAGAGGATGTGACAGTCTATGCAGATTGCATCAGTAATTCAAAGTCCGCATACAATTTATGTGGCCGGTGGTTGTTTTTGGGGGGTAGAAGCGTATTTTAAACGAGTGCCCGGTATTATGGAGACGGAAGTTGGTTATGCCAACGGAAAGACCGCGAATCCGACGTATGAGCAGGTATGTTATGAAAATACAGGCCATGCGGAGACGGTAAAGCTCGTTTTCGATAAACATCAAATCTCACTGGAAGAAGTAATCCTTCATCTGTTGCGCATTATCGATCCACGTTCGTTAAATAAGCAAGGCGGCGATGTGGGCACACAATATCGTACCGGTGTTTACTATGTTGATCCGGCGGATAAAGCGCGTGTAGAACGATTATTCAAAGCGGTGGATCCGAACGGTACCTTCGTGGTTGAGCTCCTTCCATTGGAACAGTTCTTTGATGCGGAAACGTATCATCAGGACTATTTGGATAAAAATCCGACCGGTTATTGTCATGTAAAATTGACTAAGGCCGATGAACCGCTCTTCAACGTGCCGCCTTATGTGCGCGAAGAAGCGGATGCGTTGCGCGACCGTATCGGTGATGATGCCTATGAAATCACGCAGAACGAGGCAACGGAAGCTCCGTTTACCGGCGAATATGACGATCATTTTGAACGAGGTATTTACGTGGACATCGTGTCCGGCGAGCCTTTGTTCTTGTCGGCCCATAAATATAACTCTGGTTGCGGTTGGCCTGCGTTCTCCCGTCCGATTACAGCCAATGCGGTTACCTATGAAGTAGATCATAAGCTGGCTCGTGAGCGCGTCGAAGTACGCAGTGCTCACGGCGATTCCCACTTGGGTCATGTGTTCCCGGATGGCAAAGCCGACATGGGCGGCTTGCGTTATTGCATCAACAGTAAGGCTCTTCGCTTCGTAAAAGAAGAAGATATGGAAAAAGAAGGCTATGGCGCACTGATTCCATTATTGGATGAAGAAGCGTAAGACTTTCATTGGACATAATCGTCCCGGCGGGTACGTTTTTTGGGATTTATGACTTAAACTCAAACCTCCGGGATAGTAAATGACCCAAAATAAAAGAGAGAATATAATCAATTTATGTTGTCTGTAACAATGATGTTATACAAGGTACAGTCCGCGTACTAATGGAAAAGACAAAAACAAAAGAAAGCACTATTAACAGTAGATACACGCTCTGTTAATGGTGCTTTTTTGATTTTAGACTATACCGATTTGGCATACATATAGAAAATTTTCGATAAATGTATTGATAAAGTTTAACGAAAAGCGTATACTCAAACCATAGGATATAGAAAAACTTCGAACCGATTGTGAAAAAGGTGGGATGGAAACTGTACCTACTAATATTTGATTTCCTATTTGCATAAGGACGTATATCTGAATAAAACGATAATTCATATAAACTCACATTGTAACGAGTAGATATACACCTGATTCTTTTTAGAGGAGGAATGAAATATGGATTTACAATTAAAAGAAACTTATGGCTTGTTGATTAACAACGAATGGCGCCCAGCCAGCGATAACGGTTTGTATAAAGCGTACAACCCTTCCAACGGTGAAGTACTTGCACAATGTGCGGAAGCTACGAAGGAAGATGTTGACGCAGCAGTAGCAGCTGCTACTGAAGCATTCAAAACTTGGAAGAAAACGACTGTTCAGGAACGTTCTTCCTATTTATTAAAAATTGCTGATGCGTTGGAAGCTAAATTGGAACATTTCGCACAAGTTGAAACATACGATAATGGTAAACCAATTCGCGAAACACGTAACATTGACGTGCCATATGCTATTGATCATTTCCGTTATTTCGCAGGTGTAATTCGTGCCGAAGAAGGCAGTGCTACTCAGCTCGACAACAACACATTGTCCTTGATTTTAAACGAACCAATCGGCGTTGTAGGTCAGATCGTACCTTGGAACTTCCCATTCCTTATGGCAGCGTGGAAATTGGCTCCGGCTTTGGCTGCAGGCTGTACAGTTGTTATTAAACCTTCCAGCCATACGTCCTTAAGCTTGCTCGAATTAGGCGACATTCTTAAAGACATTTTACCTGCCGGCGTTGTAAACATTGTTACCGGTAAAGGTTCCAAATCCGGTCAATACATCCTTGACCATCCGGGCTTCAACAAATTGGCATTCACCGGTTCTACCGATGTAGGCCTTAGCGTATATAAAGCGGCCGCTGAAAAATTGATTCCTGCTACATTGGAATTAGGCGGTAAATCGGCTAACATCTTCTTCGAAGACGCTAAATGGGACATGGCTATGGACGGTGCCTTATTAGGTA
The DNA here is from genome assembly GCF_018364065.1 of Veillonella sp. Taxonomy (GTDB): domain Bacteria; phylum Bacillota; class Negativicutes; order Veillonellales; family Veillonellaceae; genus Veillonella_A. Next base: position 203,716 of record NZ_JAGZMO010000002.1, on the reverse strand, counting down.
TTCTGTTCAACCAAGGCCAGGTATGCTGTGCCGGTTCCCGTATCTTCGTACAAGATACTATTTACGATAAATTCATCAGCAGCTTAGCTGAACATTTCAATCAAGTAAAAGTGGGTCTTCCTTGGGAAGAAGATACACAGTTGGGCGCTCAGATTTATGAAGGTCAGACTAAGAAAGTGCTTCAATATGTGGACATCGCTAAATCGGAAGGTGCTCGCATCTTAGCCGGTGGCGAACGTCTTACTGAAGGCAACTTGGGTAAAGGTTGCTTCGTTCGTCCTACATTGATCGTTGACGTTAAAAACGAAATGCGTGTTGCTCAGGAAGAAATCTTCGGACCTGTTGCCGTTGTTATTCCTTTCCATACGGAAGAAGAAGTTATCGCTATGGCTAACGACAGTGAATACGGTCTTGGCGGCGGTGTATGGACTCGCGACATCAACCGTGCCCTTCGCGTTGCTGAAGGCGTTGAAACCGGTCGTATGTGGGTTAACTGCTATAACCAGATCCCTGCAGGCGCTCCATTCGGCGGCGTAAAACAGTCCGGTATCGGCCGTGAAACTCACAAGGTAATTCTTGATCACTACAGCCAGAAGAAAAATATCATCATCAACCTTAGTGAAAAACCTAGCGGTTTCTATAATGTAGACGAAAAATAATTTCTACACCGTAGAGGAAAATGTAAGGTGAACATACACTAATTAAGTTGTAGCGCAATTTGTAAGCGTCTAACGTTTCAAAGTCATGTCGTTTGCAGATTACACTAAAATTAAGGTGTAGTATAATAAGAGACAACAAGGCGTTGCAATGTTGAACGCCATTGTTGTCTCTTTTTGTGTTATTGAACTGTGTTTTAATAAACCGTGTTTAATAGTTGTGTTAAAAGGAGCTGGTCGTATGAATTATAAACGATTAAAAGTAGCGGTGTTAGGCGCCGGTTTGTTTTTGAGTGCTGCCGTAGTAGGATCCGCATCGGCTGCAGAACATATGACACCGTCGGAGGCAAATTTTGCCAATATTAATGAACGTACTTTCAGTTTGCAGGGCGTGCCGAATATGATGGCGGAAACACCGGAACGTGGCGCTATGGAACGGACGATTAAAGCCTATGAGTTGCCTGTGAACCATGTGGATGTCAATTTAACATATCCTCGCTCGTCTCAATATAAAGAAGTTACGTTGAAAATATTATTCCCTATGAATAATCCGAAAGACTACGGGAAGATGCCGCATTACGACGGATTCCCTAAGGAAATTCCAAGCTTTGCCAAAGACGCTCAAATCTACTACGTACCGCAATTTCTAAAAGCCGGTGCAGTGGGCCAGGTCAGCTTCAGCGGCACTAAGGAAGAAATGGCACCGTATTTAGCGGAAGCGAAACGCTTGGCCATTGATACAATGACCATCAAAGACAGCCGCAATGTTTATGTGCAACTGGAAAGCGATTCCAACATGGACTATGCGCTCAGCGCTCGCCAGCTACTTCTGGACTACGATATCAGACGCACTGATACACTTAAAAATTTAGGCACAGTACCTGAATTTGTACCGGGCTTAATGAACGACTCTAAAGCCATGGCTGCACAGGCTGCGGGTAAACCAATGCTCCTGTCCGACAGGGAAAACAAGAAATTGCAGAGACAATTATTGGGCTACTATTCCTATGAATTCAACTCCGTACAAATCCCTGACGATTACACCCTTTACGTATTTAACGTAGGCGGCGTACCTGACCATCAAGTCATGACCGGCGTACTCGTTAGCCCGGATCAGACAAAGATGATTTACTTCTACAATCAAAGATAATATAAACAATATCCATAATTAGAGATAATGTAAGCAATAAAGACTGCAATAACTGCGGAATATTCCGTAATTATTGCAGTCTTTTTACGTTGTTAAGCCATTAAATGGCAATGAGCATATTGTAGAGGCGATAAAGTTTTATGTCATCGCGGGAAATTTTCAATTGGTTGATGAGGTCTTCGTTCTCGTCTAGGCGTTTACGAGCCAGTAATATTTTGGTGGCAATAGGCATCATAGGCCGTGTGGAGAAGCCGTTAAACAGCCCAAGTTTTGTATCCGCTTCTAATTGAGAGGCCAGTACTTGGGCGCTAGCTTTTTCCATCGGCATATGGCGGTTGGTCAGGGCAATATGTGTGAGGGCGTCAAAGTGCTCAATATCGCCATCGTAAATGTTTTCGGCCGCTTGGTAATGGTCAAAGCTTTTAAAATTCATATACATAATTAATTTAAACTTATTCGGCTCCAGCTGTTCAATAATATCAAATACGCAGCGGATAATGGCGTTCACACGGCCATCGTAAATATAGCCATAAAAATGAGACAGACCGGAAAAGAATGTAGGAATTTTAGCGTCAGCCATGTTTATGGTTCGTTGTTGAGGCACTAATAAATGCTCGATGTTTATATGTAATGCATTGGCAATGTCATATAAGGTGGCAATATCTATGGTGATTTCCCCTTTTTCGTATTTTGCCAAGGTGGACGTGCTCTTGTTAATTTGTTTGGACAGTGACTCTAATGTTAGAGACCGTTTCTTGCGCTCTAAACGGATGATTTTTCCAATTTCGCTTCCAATGTTCATAGCTTTTTTCCTATAAATATAAAAACCATATGTAAATAATAAAATTTTAACTCTTCTTAATTATAACATGATTTAGACCTACTTTTTCTATTATGGAGATAAAAATTTGTATAAAATTTTATTTACATGACAAAATAGGCTTTTTGACATTCATTTGAGTAATACTTAAAATACAGTTAAGTAATGAATGATGTATCAAAGAAAGGGTGAAAGTCATGTATAATTTTGACGAAATTATTGATCGTACGCATACAAATGCAATGAATACGGATGGGTTTAGGGAGTACATTTTCCATGATGATGGAACCATGGTATTTCCGTATAAAGACGAAGAATTTATCCGCATGTGGGTGGCTGATATGGAGTTTGCTACACCGGACGTAGTTATTGATGGAATTAAACGAAGACTGGATAAACGCATCTTCGGTTATACTCGTGTTTTTGAAAACAGCTATTATGAAGCGCTGCTTTCCTGGTGTAAACGCAGATATGACTGGGAATTCGAGAAGAAAGATCTGGTTATGTCAAATGGCATTATTCCGGCCTTGTATGAATTGGTAAATTACATTTGCGAAGAAGACGAAAAGGTATTATTCCTCACACCTTCTTATGCATACTTTAAATATGCAGCTGATTTTAACTCACGCGAATCAGTATATTCCAACTTAAAGAATGATGACGGTTATTACAGCATCGACTTTGAAGATTTAGAACGTAAGGCGGCAGATCCAAAAACAACTTTATTTATCCTCTGCAATCCTCATAATCCAAGCGGTCGTGTATGGAAACAGGACGAATTGGAAAAGATGGCGGCCATAATTGAAAAGCATAATTTATGGGTCATTTCTGATGAAATCCACTGTGACTTATTGCGCTCCGGATTAAAACATATTCCGCTGGGAAAAGTAATGCCGACCTATGAACGTCTTGTTACAGCCATGGCGCCAAGTAAGACATTCAATATGGCGGGGTTAATGATCTCTAATGTGATTATTCGCAATGAAGAGCTTCGCAATATCTGGTTGAGTCGTCACTACAACTTTGATAATCCGTTGAGCATTGCCGCAGCACAATCCGCTTATGAAGAAGGGGAACCATGGCTTACAGAATTGCAGGCATATTTGGATGAAAACTTCAAGCTCGTAGGTGAATATTTGAAAGAACATTTACCAAAAGCAAAATATAGAGTCTCGGAAGCTACTTACTTGGCTTGGGTTGATCTGAGTGCTTACTTCGAACCGGATGAACATTTGCCATTATTCTTCGCTAATAAAGCAGGCGTTCTTTTGGAAGGCGGTAACATGTTTGTTCAGAATTCCGACGGCTTTATTCGATTGAACTTGGCTTGTCCTAAGAAGCTTGTGGAAGAAGGGCTCTATCGTATCTGTGATGCGGTAAATAATAAGCATACTGAAAAATATACAGGCTAAGAAACGTCATATAGGTTAATGCGTTATATCATTCGGGCAAATAATTGCAAAGTGAAGAAATAAAAATATGCCATTAAGCTGTTAATCAAGGATATGTATAGGGGATTAGCAAATAGAGTGGCACAACATAAGCTAGTTAAGGGAATACATTTTTATGATGTTATATGAGGTGGACTATGGGAACAAATCCTAACGTAAAGGACTATAAAGGCAAGGCATTACTACCGTTACTTATATTTTTACTGGTTTACATTGGAAGCGGTGTATTTTTTACGATTCAAGGCGTGGCGCAATCGTTTGAACAAATACCTCGCTACGTGGCTATTATGTTAGCCATTGCCATTGCGTTACTCTGTTATGCACGAAATATTACATTGAGTGAAAAGGTGGCTGAATACTCTCGCGGTGCCGGTCGTCAAGGGATTATGATGCTCAGCTTGGTTGTACTGTTAGCCGGTGGTTTCCAGGCGGCGGCTACTGCTATGGGCGCGCAGAGCTCTATTGTAAATATGGGGATTGATCTGATTCCTACACAGTTTTTAGTACCCGGCGTATTTTTAATCGCTTGCTTGATTTCCACTTGTACAGGCACTTCCTTGGGCACACAGGTAGCCATTATTCCGGTAGCTATTGCCATGGCTGAAGGGGCAGGGCTGAACTTGGCCATGACCGGTGCGGCTGCAATTGCAGGGGCGTATTTCGGTGATGCGGTAGCTTTTATTTCCAGTACATTGATTTGTGCCGTAGAAGGCGTCGGCGGTACGATTCGTGAAGTAGCAAAGCGAAATATGTTGATTTGCCTGCCGGCCATCATTATTACTATCGTACTATATGCTTTGGAAAGTAGTGGCGCACAAGTAGCGGCAGCTCCTACAGCCGGTGAGTACAGCTTGCTACATATCATTCCTTATTTAATCGTAATCGTTATTGCCATGTTCGGTGTTAGTGTAATTATTACATTGCTGCTAGGTATTTTATCTACCGGTCTTATCGGATTTGCTACGGGCAGTATTGGGTTCTTCGAATGGACGAAAGCTATCGGCCAAGGCATGGAATTCATGTTCTTCCTCGTTGTATTTGCCAGCCTTGTATCGGGTTTAATTCAATTAATCGAGTATTATGGAGGTATCAATTGGCTTCTAAATGTGTTGACCAAGAAAATTTCCGGAGCCAAGAGTTGCGAATACTTGATCTCCTTGGTTTCCACAATGATTGCAGGTTCTACATTGAATAATACAGTAGCTGTTATTATTACGGCACCGATTGTAAAAGAATTGGCTAAAAAATATGAATCCATTTCGCCTAAGAAAATTGCAGGCTATATGAGCTTATTCTCCAGCTCCATTTTGCCGGTAATTCCATACGACAGCAGCATTTTGCTGGTGCAACAATATGGTGGTGTTAATTACTTGGACATATTACGATATTCCTACTATCCATTCATCATTATTGCTATCGGTATTTTAGTAATTCAATTTTGCGGCAGCAAACAAAAAGATGAACCTGTAGTTGTTGAACATGAACAGGCATAGTAAATCGTGGAATAAAATGAAAAACTAAAAATCATATTAGTTTAGGGATTAAAGGTTGGTATAGAAAGGTTGATAATATGAAAACGACAGAATTTTTAAATCGATATTTAGTGGATCGTCACAACTCAAGATGCATGAAATGGGATTCTTTAAAAAGCAAATATGGCCGTGAAGATTTAGTTTCCATGTGGATTGCGGATATGGAATTTAAAACACCGGAACCTGTTATTGACGCCATTGTGAAACGCGCGCAAGCCGGCGTATTCGGTTACTCCAATGATTGGCCTGAATATTATGATGCATTGTCCAATTGGATGGAAACACGCTATAATTTCCCTGTAAAAAAAGAGTGGGTTCGCTTCTGTACCGGTTGTGTGACTGCCATTGCCTGGTCTATCTGGGCATTTACTAAACCTCAGGATGCGTGCCTAATCCTTACACCGGTATATTATCCATTCCATAACGTAGTAACGTATAATGACCGAAAACTAGTAAAAGTTGACTTGGATTACAACGATCAAAATGGTCACTTTACTATGAACTACGAAGCGATTGAAAAGGCTATCGTAGAAAACGATGTGAAATTGTTTATTCAGTGTTCCCCACATAATCCGGCCGGTCGTGTTTGGACGGAAGAGGAATTGGACACCGTCTTAGGCATCTGCAAAAAACACGGGGTTATCGTAGTGAGCGATGAAATTCATCAAGACTTCGTTATTGATGAAACTCGTAAATTCATTCCTGCAGCTGTAGTTAAAGACGGCAAATATCGTGATATAGTAGTGACGTTGAATGCTGCATCCAAAACATTTAACTTGGCGGCCTTGATTCACTCTCATATTATTATTACTGATGAAAAACTACGCGCTCAGTATGATTTGTTCGCTCGTGGTATGAACCGCACTGAATTAAACGTGCTTGCCATGGAAGCTGTGCAGGCTGCCTATACACATGGTGATGAATGGTTGGATGCTTTACTGCATGTTATTCGTGAAAATTTGCATTATCTAAAAGAACGTCTTCAAAAAGAAGTGTCAAATGTTATTGTTACTGATTTGGACGGCACATATTTAGTTATGTTAGACTTACGCCCATATATCGGTACCGAAAACGTGAGTGATTTCGTAGTTAACCAGTGCCGGTTAGCTGTTGACTATGGTGAACAATTCGGCGATAAGTATAAAGGCTTTATCCGACTTAATTTAGCTACAGATCCTGCGTTAGTAAAACAGGCGGTGGATAACCTGGTAGCCGCGCTCCAAAGCAAATTATAGGAGAAATAATTGAAGAGTTTTCTAACAACTCACAGAAATAGTTATTTAAAACCGCCTAAACTTTTCAGACGGAGTTATCAAAAACCATTTAACGAAATGCTCTGATTTTAATTTCGGGTAATTCAATAAAGCGCTCTATAAGTAAGTTATAGAGCGTTTTTCTTATGCGTAAGTTCGTATGCGTAAGTAATCATCAGTAAGCAGGAGGCATATTGAGATATGCATAAAGGGCTATAACGGCAAGAGGGGGCTCCTGCGGTTATAGCCCTTTTGGTACGCATGGTATGAAGAAATATGTACCAAGCAATATAACACGGGTTGAATGTTATATTACGCTATGTATATGACAGTGTATGATGTAGCTGTTACAAAATAGACGTTACATCATATTCTGTTATATATAATAGAATTTACATTGAACCGTTCTTATGCTACGGCGTAGATTTTTACGTCAGGATCAGCGCTCCAAAGTGGTTTTAAACCTGTAAACACGTCGTTTTGGAATAAAGCGCTCTGTAAATAAGCTTGTGCATGTTCAACGCTGTCAAAACCATGTAAAACTTGTACGTCTTCGTCACGGATTAAAAGGTCTTTTGTTAAAGCCCCTTCAATTGTGTCGAGGAATGGTTTACGATAGTCCGTATACACTTTGGCAGCAGCCGGACGATTGGATTCATCAATAGTCATGGTAATTTCTAAATACGCTTTTACACTCATTATGATAGCCTCCTACGGTTATTTTTTTATTACGATTAAAAGATTGTATATGATTGGTATGTAATAAAATGTGGAATGAAATGATCAATAAATATGTAATTGACCCTTAGTGAAACATCTGAGCTTGCAAGCATATATGTGATGTTTATACGCTCAATCGGGATGTATAGTTTGATGTTTCTCGATTTGAGCTTGGTTTCATTATAGTAGGTGGACTTCTCTTTGAAAAGATATAAGCAAATTAATGAGTAACTAATAAATTTCATAGTAACTTGAGCGCCGGCAGGGGATTCATTATAATAAAATGCATAGAAAGGATTGATTCAGATGTACAAGCCAAAATTGGAAAAAGATATTCGGTGCCCTTTGGAATACGGACTCACGGTGTTTGGCGGTAAATGGAAGTCTCGCGTTATTTGCGTTCTCAATGAAAAAGGAACTCTACGCTATAGCTCGATTCGCAAAGAAATGAGTAATATAACTGATGCGGTGTTAGCCACAACCTTAAAAGAGCTTATCGCGGACGATATGATACAGCGTGTGCAGTTTGATGAAATTCCGCCGCGCGTTGAGTATTCGCTTACTGAAAAAGGCCAATCGGTCATTCCCATTTTGCAAAATATTTGCCGGTGGTCCGGAGCCTATCATAAGGAGAATAATGAAAACACCTTATCGCAGTGTCAAACATGTGACTACAGCGTAAAATAAAACGGCATAGCCCTTAGGCTACGCCGTTTTTTCGTTAAACCCCTTTAGTATCAGGATCCCATATGAACTTGTGGATTTGCAACTGGATGCGAATGTTTTGCAGGTCATTGTCTAGCAAGTAGTTTACGATGTCTTTCGGATCGATTTTGCCGAATACAGGAGACACGAAGATGTGTCCTTTTGGCTGCTTGGAAAGTACCAGATCGCGCATTTTATCCAAGTCGCGGTGTGATGAAACGACGAATTTCAGTACGTCACGTTTCTTAAGGTTCTCCAATAGTTTAGGATGCATATCTTCTTCCGCCAATGAATCAGGGCATTTGTAGTCGAATGTGTAGAACACATTGTCGTAGCGGAATGGTGCCAAAATGGATCCGTTCGTTTCAATGTTGAATTCGTAAGGCCCCCAAGGCGTCGTTTCGCGGCTCATTGTCTTAATGAGCGCTTTCACTTCGTCGGCTTGCAATAGGGGCTCGCCGCCGGTGATAGTGATATAACGGTTTTTAAAACCTTCTAATGTGCGGATAATTTGCGGAATGCTCATAATCTTGTAATCTACGTCTTTACCATAGCTGTACGTGGTGTCGCAATAGACACAGCGCAGATTGCAGTCATATAAGCGCAGGAACGAGCAGGGGAAACCCTGGCGGGTGCCTTCACCTTCGATGGAGCTGAACAGCTCAATCACGTTCATAAATAGCTACATTCCCTTCTGACTCTTGTACAACAACTTTAAAACATTTTTCGCCTAATTCATCAGCGATCCATTTCGCCATGTTTTCCGCTGTCGGATTAATTGGCCCCATAATATCGTTGATATGCTGATGGTCTAAACGGCCGTGGATGCGCTCCTTGATGTGGCCGAAGTCGATGACCATGCCGTTTTCGTCGAGCTCCGCGGCGCGTGCGTAAATGTGCACAATCCAGTTGTGGCCGTGAAGACGTTGGCACTTGCTCTCATATGTAAGCTTCAACTGGTGAGATGCACTGATTTCTAATTTCTTTATTACTGTATACATACTTACCTCGTTTAATTCCCAGTATTTATATATCGATTTATTTAGAACAATACTAAAATCATATCATGATAAGCCCGTACATAACAAGGCTTTCCAGGTAAATAAAATAATTTTATGGCGGTTTTTTATGTGAAATAAGTAGGTATATTCTGCAAGTAGAAAAACGTGTCCTCCAGGGGTAAAATCTACTTCTTACAGATAAAAAAGAGCTTGAAGAATTAATCTTCAAGCTCTTTTTAGTGTAAGGATTTTACAGGAGTTATGAAATTTAAGTGTTATATGTACAAAACACAGACTTGAAAAAGAAAACTGAAATTCTAAAATTTTAAATAGCTGTAATTTTTAAATAACTGGAATTTTTAAATGACTAGAATTTTTAAATTATTAGAATTTCAAAGACTTAATGCGTTCGATAGCGCGCAGTGTATTTTCGCGGCTGCCGAAGGAGGTGAGTCGCAAGTAACCTTCGCCGCAAGGGCCGAAGCCGGAGCCCGGTGTACTTACGATGTTTACCTTTTTGAGCAGTAAGTCGAAGAATTCCCAACTGGTCATACCGGCCGGTACTTTAAGCCAAATATAAGGTGCATCAACGCCGCCGAATACAGTCAGACCGATTGAGCTTAAGCCTTCGCGAATGAGGCGGGCGTTTTCTTTGTAATAGGCAATGGATTCTTTAATCTGCTTCTGCCCTTCCGGCGTGTAGACGGCTTCTGCCGCACGCTGAATAATGTAAGGAACACCGTTGAATTTAGTGCACTGACGGCGGTTCCACATGGCATTGATGGACACATCTTCGCCGGCCGCATTTTTCAATGTTAAATCCTTCGGAATAACCGTATAGGCACAACGAGTGCCGGTAAAGCCGGCGGTTTTCGAGAAGGAACGGAACTCGATGGCTACCTGGCGTGCCCCTTCAATTTCGAAAATAGAATGAACCGTGTCTTCGCTGCTGATGAAGGCTTCGTACGCCGAGTCAAAGAGTAGAATCGCATCATTATCGCGGCACCAGTCAACCCATTCTTTTAGGCGGGCGCGGCTGATCACGGTACCGGTCGGATTGTTTGGACAACAAATATAGACCATATCGACAGGCTGTGTAGGGAAGTCAGGGGAGAAGTTGTTTTCCGCATGAGTAGGCAAGTAGACTACATTTTCGAAAACACCATCCACCGATTTGCCGGAACGGCCGGCCATAACATTACTGTCCAAATACACGGGATACACAGGATCTGTAATGGCAATTACGTTATCGGTGCCGAATAGTTCCTGAATGTTACCGCAGTCGGATTTGGCGCCGTCGGAGATGAAGACTTCATCTAAGGCCAAATCGATGCCCCGTGCTTTATAGTCGTGCTCTACCACAGCTTTACGCAAGAAATCATACCCTTGTTCCGGACCGTAGCCGCGGAATGTCTCAAGTTGTCCCATTTCGTCAACTGCTTTGTGCATTGCTTCGATAACAGCCGGTGCCAGCGGCAATGTTACGTCGCCGATGCCGAGGCGGATAATATCGGCCTCCGGATGTTCCGCTTGATAGTCCGCAACTTTACGGGCGATGTTGGCGAATAAATAGGAATTTTGCAAGTTAGAGTAGTTTTCGTTAATCGTGGCCATGGCAAAGACCTCCTTTTTAATAATCAATTTAACTCATTGTACTACACGGATTCTATAGAATGCAAACAAAAGGGACGAATTAAGGATATTACTTTTACATACGTCGTATTAGTTTGATGCATAATTCTATAGAATATATAAAACCTCATTAAAATTTGAATTAACTTAAACTTTTAACAAATTCAATAAAAACTAATCTTTTGAGAAAAACATAAATTGATTTAAAGAAGAACTTTTTATTTGTAAGTTAAGCCTCTATATAAGCTCTAACTATTTGTATAAAAAGAAAAACAGGAATCCGGGGATGGATTCCTGTCTTTCTTGTAAGGGGAGTGTTAGTGTTAATCAAATGAAAAAATTGACTACCCATATCAGCCGAACAGGGAGAGCTCGGGGATTGATATGGTTCCCTGTAATCAATAATAAGAGGCATACCGAATGGGGTTTCGGTATAACCATTCATCTGATGGTACAATAATACGGCATCAAGATGAAATGAAAATGAAAATAGAAAATAATTTAAACTATTTTTTTACAACGGAAAATCGCTATAAATATAGTAAATAAAAGGCTTTATAAAATGCCCTATATAATCAATATACATTAGACTTTATAATATGTCTATTAACACCATCGATAACTAACTCGTAAGTAAGCCCTGCACTTTTAGCAAAAAAATGATACAGAGGATGCTTCCGCAACTCTTGTGGCGGTGTACGGCTGAAATCGCTTTCCGGAATAGGTGGTCGTCCATTGGTCGGCAATGGCGTACGCGACACATCACCCGATGAATTGCCATCGTTAGAAGGCTCTGAAGCGCCACCTTCGCTACCGGTTTGGTTAGTAGCACCATTTTCGTTATTAGCACTACCTATATTTTTACCGCTACCATTGGAGGCACTATTTTGACGAGTGTCATTCCTCATTTCCGGAGGCATCTGGATCGGTGGCAGTGATGAATCGCTGTTTTTATCTGAAGGAATTTGACGATTTAACGGTCCGTTAGGCCCTTGGCCCGGATTATTAGTATCACCCGGGTGCGATGACATAGGCATAGGCGGAGCCGGTAAGTTATCGAATGTAATAAGTCCAATTTCCTTAAATTTGAGGTCCTTCAAAGGAACGCCCGTATTTAAGGCCACAATTTCCTTAATCTTATCTTCGCTGATAATCGTTAAGTTGTTGGCTTTCGCCTGTGCTTTCACCATGTCCGTGCGAGCGGCCACAACGCGCAGATGCTCCTGAGTTGTGTAATAGTCGTACACGCTATAGGCGGCGGCACATGTCAAAATAATAATCAGCCCGGCCAACAGTAAGCGATATAATCGCTTTTTTAGAAACTCAATATTCTCTTTATACGACGCGTTAAAGGGATTAAAACGGAAAAACATTAGGTCCTACCTTTCTGTTGAGGCGCGAGTCGAACCTGTCAGTCCGACTGATTATCGGTTAAAGGAAATTCAAGAATAAAGCTTGTAGATTTCCCTTGCTCACTGATTGCATAGGCGTTACCGCCATGTAATTTAATTACATTCTGTACAAAGTAGAGGCCCAACCCAAGACCTTGTTCGGAACTCTTGGTTCGCGACGGATCCACTTGATACAGGCGGTTCCAAATTTTATCCAAATCGTCTTGGCTGATACCGGCACCGTTGTCGGTAACCGATATTTTAATAGAAGCCTCATCCCGCGTAAGGGACAAACTGATTGTGTCCTTCGTGAATTTAATGGCATTGTCCACCAGGTTGCCCACGGCACGTTTTAAGAACGGCAGATTGCCCACCAGGGAGATATCCGATTGGATGTCTGTAGTAAGAGTGATATTTCGCTCCTGACAGATGCGAACGTAACTCTTGGCCACTTCTTCCACGAGTTGGGAAAAGTTCAATGATTCTTTTTTAATACTTTCCATATTGTCCAAACGAGCGATATCCAGCAGCTGAGTGACCATAGCAGTCATAAAGCGGCTTTGCTGGAAAATGTGCTCGAAGCTTTCTTTCGCCTCGTCTACGGAACTGATGTAGGAACGGCCGTAATCACTTTCCGCCTGAATAACGGCAATCGGTGTGCGCAGCTCATGAGATACGTCGGAACTGAACTGCTTTTCGCGTATGGATGAATTTTCCAAACTGTCCAACATACTGTTGAACGTACGAGCCAACGAGGAGATTTCATCATACGTTTCAATCGGTGGCTTCAAACGTTGTGACAAGTCACGTTTCTCCCCGATATCGGAAGCGGTGCGCGTCAATTGTCGAATCGGGCTAAGCCCGCGTTTGATGAGCCAGTACCCGCCAACGGCCCCGATAATGAGGAAGGTCATGCCCCCTAAGAGTAGAGAAATGAGCATCACGTTAGTTGTGCGGCTTACGGAACTGGCCGGCAATACGCCACGAACCCACCCATGGAAGGACGGGTCGCCAATCGGCGAATCGTAATAATAGAAGGTAGCGTTACGTACTGTAATCTCCGTAATGTGATGAGGAGACAGCATACTTTCCGGCGGGAACCCGTCCGGAATGGCCCCTTTTACGGCCACGCCGTTTTCCGTATAAATTACGGAGAACACGCCGTCCTGGAACGGACGAAAGCGAGATAAATTATCGGCTGTGTTGATGACGCGGGATTGCAGCGTACTGCGCATCTCCGAATCTTCCCAAAGCTGTGTAAATTGCAATATGAACACGCTCAACAAGAGGAGCATGAGTAATAGAAATACAGAGTACCAACCGGTAATTTTAATGGATAAAGGCAGACGTTTGAACGGATTGGAGTAATTGCCGTTCTCGTCTTTGCTGAAAAATGCTTTTAATAAAATGGAGGGCGTCTTGAGCCTTCCACCATCAGGTGCGGATGAATTATTCTTCGACTTTGAAAACATAGCCCACGCCTCGTACGGTCTGGATCAGTTTTGATTCATTGGCTACGTCAAGCTTCTTACGCAAATCTTTGATGTATACATCGATTAGATTGGAGTAACTTTCGTAGTCATATTCCCAAACATGGTCTAAGATTTGTTGTCTGGAAAGTACGATGTTTGCATTACTTGCCAAGTAGTAAAGCAATGCGAACTCTTTGGCAGTCAATGTCAATTCATGACCCTGCAACGTGGCTGTGTGGCTTCGGCTGTTAATTGTCAAAGGACCAACAACGAGGTCATTGTGCGCATGGTTGTTGCTGCGACGGGACAATGCGTAAATGCGGGCTACCAATTCTTCGAATTCGAACGGTTTAACCAGGTAGTCGTCGCCGCCAAGGTTGAAGCCTTTCAATTTGTCTTGAAGCGCGTCTTTAGCAGTTAAGAATAATACAGGTGTTTTGTTGCCTTCATTGCGAAGATGTTTTACAACGGTAAAGCCGTCCATCTTCGGCATCATTACGTCCATAACTACAACGTCATAGCTGGATGTGTTTAAATAGTCCAAAACCTGTTCGCCGTTGTAGCAGCAGTCCACTGTCATGGACTCTACACGCAAACGTTTTGCAATAATGTTATTTAGCATTTCTTCGTCTTCTACAAGTAAAACCTTCATATGTTCCTCCTTAAAATAAAATATATACTATATTGTTGTACTCTTTAGTGGTGTATTTGCATTACAAGCATATTGATTAACGTTATATGTGTTTTTATTATATCACTAAAATTGTGAAGAAAGTATAACTGAGAGGAATGAACTGTATGTGAAATGATAACTAAAGGGTATAAAAATTTGATAACAAAGTAACTTTCATTCATAATAAGCAAAGTAATACGAAAAAAATGAATATAATAAAGACTTTTTCGGAAAATCATTAAAAATTATTTTTTGCTTCATGAGAAAACTCTCATTATCAATAATTTGATAAAATGAAAGAAATCAAGACTGCATATCTTGAATAAAACAAATAGTTAAGCCGAATAATTAAGTTTTGTTATAAAGTACATTTTTCCTTCTCTTAAAAACTTAAATAGTCGAAAAGAGAAGGATTATCAATTAAGAAGAAGAGTGCTTATTATGCAAAATATATTTTGGACAAAAACCTTGTAAAAACGCTATAATTTAGGTAATAACTATGGACTTGGTACGTGTAGGTATGCGTATCAATAATAAGACTATAGAAGTAGGTACAAATTTAGGAGGTAAGTATGGAACAATTTGATGTTCTGGTAATAGGCAGTGGCGGAGCCGGCCAACGTGCAGCTCTGTACGCAGCACACCAAGAAGGTTTACGCGTCGCTCTTATTACAAAGATTTTCCCAAGTCGTTCAGCGACAGCTATGGCCCAAGGCGGGATTAACGGTGCACTTAAAAACGTAGCCAAAGAAGACACTGTAGAAGATCATATCTTTGATACCATCAAAGGTAGTGATTACTTGGCAGACCAGGATGCTGTTGAATTCTTCATCAGCCGTTGCCCTGAATGTATTCGTGAATTGGACTACTTCGGCGTGCCATTCTCTCGTACAGAAGAAGGCAAGATTGCGCAACGTAACTTCGGCGGCCAGGCATATCCTCGTACATGCTACAGTGCGGATAAAACCGGCCATGTAATTTTGCATACTCTTTACGAACAATGCTTGAAAGAAAATGTACATTTCCTTCAAGACTGGTACTTATTAGACATCGTTAAAGCTGATGACGGCTCCGTAGGCGGTGTTGTTGCGTGGAACATGAAAGAAGGCCGCGTAGAACAAATCGCCGCTACTGCAGTAGTTATCGCTACAGGCGGTGCAGGCCGTATGTATTGGACTCGTACGTCCAACCCTTATCTTTCCACAGGTGACGGCATGGCAGCCAGCTTCCGTGCAGGTTGTGCATTGAAAGACCCTGAAATGGTTCAGTTCCACCCAACAGGCCTCGGCAAGAGCGGTATTCTTATGTCCGAAGCGGTTCGTGGTGAAGGCGGTTACTTGTTGAATAACAAGGGCGAACGCTTTATGAAAGACTATGCACCAAGCAAAATGGAATTGGCACCTCGCGACGTTGTAGCGAAAGCCATTGAAACTGAAATTGCGGAAGGCCGCGGTTTCGGTACCGGTCTTGATGCGTATGTAGTAGCTGACGTTCGTCACTTACCAAAAGAAGTTATCCTTGAAAAACTTCATGGTATCCGTGACTTGGCAATCACATTCGAACATGCGGATCCATTGAAACAACCTATTCCAATTCGTCCAACTTGTCACTACTCCATGGGCGGTATTGATGTAACTGACTATAAAACTTGCGGTACTGTAATCCCAGGTTTATTCGCAGCCGGTGAAGCTGCCTGCGTATCTGTACACGGCGCTAACCGTCTTGGCGGTAACTCCTTGGCTGACGCGGTAGTATTCGGTAAAATCGCCGGTGAAGGTGCAGTTGACTACGTACAGAACCATGAAGCGAAAGACGCTAAGGACGCTCTTGCAAAAGCAGCTGCTAACTGGGAAGCTCGCTTCACAGAAGTTACCAACCGCAAATCCGGTCGTCCAATCGCTGAAATCCGCGATGAAATGGCTCTTTCCATGTGGAACAATGTAGGTATTTTCCGCGAAGAAAAGAAAATGGAAGTGGCATTGGAAACATTGAACCGCTTAATTGAAGAATACAAAACGTGCTATGTCGGTGACTCCAACCGTACGTTCAATATGGCTTTCGTAAATTACCTTGAAGTAGGCAGCTTGTTAACCGTTGCCAAAGCGGTAGCATTAGGCGCTATTCGTCGTAAGGAAAGCCGTGGCAGTCATCTTCGTGAAGACTATACAAAACGTGATGATGCAAACTTCTTGAATCATACACTTGTAACGTTGAAAGAGGACGGCGAGTATGAAGTGGGTCAGAGCAAAGTTGTGATTACCCGCTACGAACCAAAAGAAAGGACGTACTAAGATGAGACAGATTACCTATAAAATTCATCGCTTCAATGAAGGCCGCGCCTATGTACAGACCTATTCCTTTGATTACGAACCGGACCGTACAATTCTTTGGGGCCTTCAGAAAATTAAAGATACAATCGATCCAACTTTGACTTTCATCGCTGCTTGCCGTAGTGCGGTTTGTGGTGCCTGCTCCATTAAAGTTAACGGTCAGGCTATGCTCGGCTGCGAAAGCAAAATCGATGAAATCACTGAACGTTTCGGCAGCGACACTATCGAAATTGCACCTATCGGCAACTTCGACGTAATTCGCGACTTGGCTGTGGATTGGGAATCTAAAGTTAATCGCCTCAAAACTGTGGCACCTTGGATTTTCATGAAACCTGAATTCAATCGCGACAACGGTGCTCGCCAGACTCCTGCAGATTTCAAAAAATTCGTTATGAACACAGAATGTATCCTTTGCGGTTGCTGTGCGTCTGAATGTAATAAATTGTCTGCTAAACGGGAAGACTTCCTCGACCCATATGTATATACAAAAGCGAACCGCTTTGTACAGGACTCCCGTGACGTGGCTCCTCGCGCTCACATCAATCCTGCATTTGAAAACGGCTTGTGGAAATGCGTTCATTGTATGAACTGTATCTCCCGTTGTCCAAAACACTTAAAACCTGCAAAAGATATTTCTGAACTTCGTGCTGCAGCAACTCGTGCAGGCCTTGTTAACAAAGGTACTCGCCACGCGATTGCTTTCAAGCAGGACTTGGAAAAAACAGGCCGCTTGAACGAAGTAACTATGAGCTTGAAGACAGACGGCTTAGTGGATTCTGCAAAACAGGGTCTCTATGCAATGCGTTTATGGGCTCATGGTAAGATTAATCCTATGGATCTTCTTGTGCCTCACAAACCTGTAGACGGCATCGAGGATGTTCGCACCATTATTAAAGCAGCAGAGGAGGCAGAACAATAATGAAATACGCATTTTTCCCTGGTTGCGTACTTGAAGGAGCAGCCAAAGAAGATTTTATAGCCACTGTTGCGGTTGCTAAAAAGTTAGGCATTGAAATTGAAGAATTGGAAGGCTGGACTTGCTGCGGTGCATCACATGTACAAGATATCGATCCATTAGTAACATTATCCACGAATGCCCGCAATATTGCCTTGGCTGAAAAGCAGGGCGTTGAGCTTATGACTGTATGTAACACTTGTACATTAATGCTTCGAGAAGCCAAAAATGAATTGGACCGCGATGAAGTGCAAAAAGCTCGTGTTAACAATATTTTAGGCCAGGCCGGCTTACGCTATAAAGGCACTAGCGATGTAACTCACTTCCTTTGGGTATTAATTCGCGAATACGGCTTAGATAACTTGAAGGCAAAAGTAGTAAAACCATTACGTGGTCTTCGCGTTGCCGAATACTACGGTTGTCACTTACTTCGTCCGCAAGAAGAATTGGGCTTTGAAGATTATCAAATTCCTACCAGCCTTGCTGACGTAATCAAAGCGATCGGTGCTACACCAATCGACTTCTCTCGTAAACTTGACTGCTGCGGTTTCCATGCCGTTTATCCGGCTCACGATTCCGTAATGCATATGACCGGTACTATCAATGCTGACGCTGCCAAAGAAGGGGCTGACTGTGTAGTAACACCTTGTCCTCTTTGCCAGATGCAGTTAGATATGTTCCAGAAAGAAGCTAAGCAATATGTGCCTAGCGACAAAGATATGCCAATCATTCATATGAGCCAATTAATTGGTCTTGCATTGGGCATCAGCCCTGAAGAATTGGGCCTTAACAAGCGCCATATGACCAGTACTGCAGAATTAACACGTTTTATCGGGGCTTAATCTTACATTTCGCTTACCTAATACGCCACGAAAATGTAGTAATTCAACAGAGTGCATGCTCATAATTGAATAGGTAGATTTAGAAAAGGGTTCCTTCGGGCCGCTTTCAAATACGATTATTTGAAAACGGCGCGGGGAATCCTTTTTTTATGCATTCCAATGGCAATTGTGACGGCGTAAAATCAAGTTGGACTTTATCAGTTAATTTCATAATGCGCGTACAGAGGATGATATAGGCAATTTTGATTATGAAGTGGTAGATAGAAACGAATTGAAAAATACATCTCCGGTGTACATGATTTTATATAACAACACCGTATTGGTGGCGTATATAAGAATTTATGCACACATGAAAATAAGATGAGTATATGATGAAATGAAGAGGAGAGGCGCTAACATCACATGTTTTAAGGGATGGAGTGATATTCGGGGGTACTTTATTAAAAAAATTACAAGAAAAAGCGAAAAACGTATTGACAATTTATTGATTTCCGTTTATAGTTAATACAACCTTAATGTACAAAGCTACATAGAGGGCGCACAGAGAGAGCGCTTAAAATGTACGTGGGGAATTGACAAAAAAGAGAGACCTGTTTGATAAAGAAGAGAGATTTTTGACAAAGAAGAGAGTCTTAGAGAGACAATTTTGACAAAGAAGAGAATCTGCTTGATTAAAAAGAGACGGGATGAACAATTTTATATATGACCTTTAAACCGTTGAGACGGAGATAAAAATAGGACGTGCACTTACAGAGAGCGAAGAAGGCTGAGATTTCGCAGAACGCAGCTTATTAAATGGACCGTTGAGGGCGCTGTGAAAGGCATAGATATTTCTATGCTTAGTATTCGGCGACGCGACATTGGCGTTAACAGTGAGGGGTATGTTAGTACCCTGCGAAGTGGGATGAAAATCCAATCAAGGTGGTACCGCGAGTACAGACAGCACGTTTTGTTTTCAATCGCCGGTAACGATGTATGGGGAATACATAAAGAATCGATGTGATCCACAGAGGTTCAGCGTTACAGGTAGTAAAGACAGGCGTTAATAAAGTCTAACCCGCCCTTGGCAACAGTTTGTTGCTGAGGGCGTTTTTTTATACCTATGAGGAGGCTATGATGGCACAGTTGAAGTTAGAAGACCTACAGGCATATGTGGGGGCATATCCGAAAGTTCCGGTGTACAAGGAAATCTTTTCCGACATTCGGACGACAATCAGTATTTTAAAAGTGCTAAAGCGTGTCAGTAAGACAGCGTTTCTGTTAGAAAGTGCAGACAATAAAGAACAATGGGGACGCTACTCCTTCTTAGGGTTTGATCCGGTGCTGGAGGTGGCTTGTAAAGATGGACGAGTTACTGTAAAAGGGGCCATAACTCAAGTGTACGAGCAGGCGGATCCGAACGAAGTGATTCGCCGCATTATGAGCGAATATAAAAGCCCGATTATCCCGGGGCTGCCACCATTTACAGGCGGCCTTGTAGGATACTTCGGATACGAATACATCAAGTACAGCGAACCGAGCTTGCGAGCCGGCTTTGAGGCACAACAAAAACGAATTGAGTCGGAACAAAACGGCATTCAATCAGAGGGGACGCAAGACAACCTTCAATCAGAAGAAAATCATGATGCACAAGTAAATGGCAACAATCCGTCATTAATACCTCAACTCAACGACGTAGACATGTTGTTGTTCGATAAAGTGGTTGCCATCGATCACTATAAAAAGAAAATTATCCTCATCGCCAATATTGGTACGGATGAGTTGGAAACGAATTACTATAAGGCGCAGACAGAGCTGGACAGTTTAGCACGCTTGCTGGCTACCGGTGAAGAAGCTGACGTGCCAGGTGGCGAATTGCTCGGTGACTTTGAAGACGAATATAACGAAGATCAGTTTATAAAAGCCGTAGGCACGGTGAAACAGCATATTCAGGAAGGGGATATCTTCCAAGGCGTCTTATCCAATGCACGACGTGCTCCGTTTAAGGGCAGCCTCTTAAATGCCTATCGCGTGTTGCGCACCATGAATCCTTCGCCGTACATGTTCTACCTAAGCAGTCCATCGTTGGAGTTGACCGGCGCATCTCCGGAAACACTTGTAAAAGTAACCGGTCGCCGCATCGATACATTCCCGATAGCAGGAACTATGCCGCGTGGTGCCACTCCGGAAGAAGATGAACGCTACGAAGAGATTTTAAAGAATGACGAAAAAGAATTGGCGGAACATAACATGTTGGTTGACCTGGGACGCAACGATTTGGGCCGTGTCAGTGAGTTTGGCTCAGTAAAGGTAACGACCTTGCGTGAAGTGCAGCGATTCTCTCATGTAATGCATATTTGCTCCGCTGTAACAGGTACGTTGCAAGCACAATATGATGCATTGGATGCGCTAAAAGCGACGTTGCCGGCCGGTACTTTATCGGGGGCACCTAAAATTAGAGCGGTGCAAATTTTACAGGAATTAGAACCATCGAAGCGCGGTGTTTATGCAGGTGCTATCGGATACCTGAGTATGACCGGTAATATGGACACTTGCATCGGCATCCGCATGGCGGTGGCCAAAGATGGCGTGGTGGAAGTGAGAGACGGCGCAGGCATTGTACGAGACAGCGTGCCACGGAAAGAATATGAAGAAACGCGCAATAAGGCGCGATCCATGATTGAGGCCATTCGACGGGGCCGGGAGGTGACAACCTATGATATTGTTGATTGATAATTATGACAGCTTTTCTTTTAATCTGTTCCAACTAATGGGAACGATTAACAGTGATATAAAAGTAATTCGCAGTGATGAACTTACGGTAGATGAAATCATGGAACTGGAGCCTGACCATATCGTGTTGTCGCCGGGACCGGGACGGCCGGATAAAGCGGGGGTGTATGAAGACTTGCTCCAATATATGGTGAAAGAGAAAGTAACCACACCGCTCTTAGGCGTTTGTCTGGGGCATCAGGCACTGGGTGAAGCGCTGGGTGCAACAGTAAGTTATGCGAAAACAGTCATGCATGGTAAATCCAGTATGATACGGCAAGTTGAAGAATCGCCGTTATTTACAAACATAGCCCCAATTTTCCAGGGGGCCCGTTATCACTCCTTGGCAATCGATCCTGACACCGTTCCGGATGACTTGGTGGTAACGGCGCAAACCGACGATGGCGAAATTATGGCCATGGAACATAAAGAACTTCCTATATATGGCCTTCAATTCCATCCGGAATCCATTTTGACACCGGAAGGGGAGCAGATGATGCGAAACTTCCTCGCACTGTAGTAGAGCGTTCCATATAGGTTGAACATAAATCAAACATATAGAGCGTTAATACCAAGCTCCACATAGACTGAATACATAGAACGTTAAAAGCAAAAAAGGAAATAAAGCTAAGAGTAATTTGAGAAAATACAAAAACTAGAGAAATAAGAGAAGCAAGAAAAATAATTTCTACTTGAGACGATAAAAAGAAAGAGAGTGTGGGTCCCCATGATAAAGCAAGCCATTGAAACGATTGTAGATAAACAGGATTTAAGTAAGGCAGTGGCCTTTGATGTAATGAGCTCCATAATGAGCGGCGAAGTAAATGATGTACAGTTAGGCGGATTTTTAACGGCCCTGCGCGTGAAGGGGGAAACGGTGGAAGAAATCACCGGATTTGCGGAAGCAATGCGCGCGAAGGCCTTACGCCTCACTCATGATGATGAAGTATTTGAAATTGTAGGCACCGGTGGCGATAAGGCAAATACGTTCAATATTTCCACTACGGCAGGCTTGGTTATCGCCGCCGGCGGTGTGAAGGTGGCAAAGCATGGCAATCGCAGCGTATCGAGCAAATGCGGCGCCGCTGACTGCCTGGAAGCACTGGGTGTTAAGCTGGAAGTGCAGCCTGATGCTAATGAAGATGTGCTCAATCAAGTGGGCATGTGCTTTATGTTTGCCCCTGTATACCATCGGTCTATGAAATATGCAGGCCCGGTTCGTAAAGCCTTGGGCATCCGCACAGTGTTTAATGTGTTAGGGCCTTTAACCAATCCGGCCGGTGCGACCAAGCAGCTTATGGGCGTGTATGACGAAGCTTTGGTAGAGCCGTTGGCAAAGGTACTGGTGAACTTGGGGGTTGAACGCGGTGCCGTTGTATACGGTATGGACGGCCTTGATGAAATTACGGCCTGTGCACCGACGAAGGTTTGCGAAATCGACCATGGCACGTTGAAAACGTATTTGTTGGATCCGAAAGATTATAACTTTGACTATGCACAGCGCGCCGAATTAGTAGGTGGCGATGCAGCGGTAAATGCGGACATTACCCGCTCCGTGCTAAGTGGTGAGAAAGGGCCGCGCCGTCAGGCCGTAGTGCTGAATGCCGGTATGGGCTTCCATTTAACCTTGCCGAATGTATCCATTGAGGATGGCATCCGCATGGCGGAACGTTTAATCGATGACGGTTCGGCCATGAATGTGTTGAACCGCTTTATTGCAGCGACGAATCAATAAAATTTTGAGGTTATACGGATTAGACAATTAATTCATACTGACCCGATTTCTAACACATATAGAGTAGAGTTTGATTCACATAGATTAGTTATTTATTCAAGTGACTGTTAATTTCAATTCCTAAAGAATAGATTTTTAGTGTTAATAATGAGGTGTTCCATGATTTTAGATGATATAGTTTCCCGCACGCGCGTTCGTGTGGCCGCCTTAAAAGCAGAATCATTCGAATCCGATAAACGCGCGGCGGAAGAGTTGGTGAAACAAGAACTGAGCGCAGGTCCGTTCACCTTTCCTTTTGAAAGAGCCTTGGGCGCAGCTCAAATGAATTTTATTTGCGAAGTGAAAAAAGCATCTCCATCAAAGGGCGTTATTGCTGAAGATTTCCCGTATTTGGAGATTGGGCAGACTTATGAAAAAGCAGGCGCCGCCGCGATTTCCGTGTTGACGGAGCCGGAGTTCTTCCAAGGGGATGAAGTATATTTGCAGCAGATAGCGGAAGCCGTAGATATTCCGGTTCTTCAAAAAGACTTTATCGTTGATGAATGCCAGATTTATCGAAGCAAACTGCTCGGTGCATCGGCTATTTTATTACTCTGCAATGTACTGACTGATGAAGAACTGAAACATTTCTATGATTTGGCTCGCAGTTTGGGATTGTCTTGTTTGGTGGAAACGCACAATGAAGAGGAAATTGAACGGGCACTCAAGTTAAACCCGGCAATTATCGGCATTAATAATCGGGACTTGCGAGATTTTACCGTTGATATTAATAACAGTATCCGCCTCCGTCAATTGATTCCGGGACATATTATTTGCGTATCCGAAAGTGGCATTAATACACGAGACGATGTGAAGGCCTTGGAAGAAAACGGAATACATGCCGCACTGATCGGTGAACGATTCATGCGAGCAGATGACAAAATTGCGGCCTTGGCAGAACTATATGGGCCAATGCGAGGGGTACAGGCGAAGATTTGCGGACTGTTCCGAAATGAAGATATCGCCACGGTAAACAATCCAACCGCACGGCCCGCTTACGCAGGCTTTGTGTTTGCCGAAAGTCCTCGGCAGGTAACGCCGCAGGATGCACGAAACTTGGTATCCCGATTGGCACCACAGATTCAGTCGGTGGGGGTATTCGTGAACGAGTCTATTGAACGAATGGCTCACTTGGCGGAAACGATTCCACTCAAGATTATTCAGCTCAGCGGTGATGAGACGGAAGAAGATATTAAGGCCCTTCGTAAACTGACGACGGCCCGCATTTGGAAAGCTGTGCGGGTCCGCGATGTAAACGATGTGGTGGCATGGAATCATTCCGTAGCGGATTTAATCCTGTTTGACTCCTATGTGGCAGGTCAGCATGGCGGCACGGGGCAGCATTTTGACTGGTCCCTTTTACAGGAATGTACGAAACCGTTTATTCTGGCCGGCGGATTGACCGTAAAAAATGTGGCGCGAGCTATACGCACGGTTCGGCCATACGCGGTGGACGTGAGCAGCGGTGTGGAAACGGACGGCAAGAAAGACCGTCATAAAATTAACGAATATTTGCGCGTGCTTCGAAAAGTTCGCGGCGCATAAGATAGAGGAGCGCATGTGAATTGCGTGCTAGATAAAGAGAGAGGCGATTATTGTGGCAGATGTTAAACATAAAGGGCGCTATGGGAATCATGGCGGCCAATTTATACCGGAAACCCTAATCAATGCAGTGCTTGAAGTTGAAGAGGGGTATAAAAAGTATCGTAATGATCCGGACTTTGTAAAAGAGCTGGAAACATTACAGGTTCAATATACAGGCCGTCCGTCATTGCTATATTTTGCAAAGAAAATGACGGAACAGCTTGGGGGCGCCAAGGTGTATTTAAAACGAGAAGATTTAAACCACACCGGTTCTCATAAAATCAATAATGTGTTGGGCCAGGTTTTGTTGGCGAAACGGATGGGGAAAAAGCGAATCATCGCTGAAACCGGTGCAGGCCAACATGGTGTGGCGGCAGCGACAGCGGCAGCTTTGCTTGATATGGAATGCGAAGTGTTCATGGGCAAGGAAGATACGGAGCGCCAAGCGCTTAATGTGTATCGCATGGAGCTTTTGGGCGCGAAGGTGCATCCGGTAACGACGGGAACTATGACATTGAAAGATGCAGTTAATGAGGCGCTTCGTGAATGGACGCGCCGCGTTGATGATACGTATTATGCTATGGGCTCTGCTGTGGGTCCTCATCCATTCCCGCTAATCGTACGCGATTTTCAAAGCATTATTAGCCGCGAAGCGCGTGCTCAGATTTTAGAAGCGGAAGGCAAGTTGCCGAAGATGGTAATTGCCTGTGTAGGCGGCGGCAGTAATGCGATCGGTATGTTTCATCATTTTATTGACGATAAAGATGTGGCGCTCGTAGGTTGTGAAGCGGCGGGCCGAGGCATTGAAAGCGGCGAACATGCGGCGACGATTGCGAAAGGGACTCCGGGCATTTTTCACGGCATGCGTTCTTATTTCGTACAGGACGAATACGGTCAAATCGCACCGGTATACTCCATTTCCGCCGGTCTCGACTATCCCGGTGTAGGGCCTGAACATGCGTACCTGCATGACATTCATCGTGCATCCTATGTACCGGTTACTGATGATGAGGCGGTAGACGCTTTCGAATATTTATCTCGCACAGAAGGTATTATTCCGGCCATCGAAAGTGCTCACGCCGTGGCATATGCTATGAAGGTGGCACCTGCCATGAGCAAAGACGATTCCATCATTATTTGCCTGTCCGGTCGCGGTGATAAAGACGTGGCGGCTATGGCTCGTTACAGGGGGATGAACATGTATGAATAAGATCGAGGAAATAAAAGTACAACAGGGCGGCGACTCGTATGATATTGCCTGTGCCTTTGAAAATAAAAAGAGCTTCATTGCGTTCTTGACTGCAGGCGATCCGAACCTGGATGCAACGGCACGCTACATTGAAGTGATGGCTGATGCGGGTGCTGACTTAATTGAAGTGGGCATTCCATTCTCTGATCCTGCAGCAGAAGGCCCGGTAATTCAGGCCGCGTCGGAGCGGGCTCTCAAAGCGGGTACGACTATGGATAAAATCTTTGATATGGTGGAAAAAGTACGACGTACCGTGACGATTCCATTAGTATTTATGACTTACTTAAATCCTGTGTTCGTTTATGGAGCGGAGCGTTTCTTCAAACGCTGTAAAGAGCTGAATGTGCGCGGATTAATCGTGCCGGATATGCCATTTGAAGAAAAAGATACCTTATCTGCTCAAGCCGATGAATTCGGTGTGGCACTCATCTCTCTGATTGCACCAACATCGGCGCAGCGCATTGAAATGATCGCCAAAGAGGCGCAGGGCTTTATCTACTGCGTATCGTCCTTGGGGGTTACAGGGATGCGCAAAGAAATAACGACGGATATACACGAGTTGGTGGGGCAAATAAAACGCTACACCGATGTGCCGGTAGCTATCGGTTTCGGTATTGCGGAGCCCGCTCAGGCGGAAACGATGGCGCGACTCAGCGATGGGGTTATCGTAGGCTCGGCAATCGTAAATATCATTGCGCAACATGGGGACAATGCAGACGAAGCTTTGCATGAGTACGTGGGCGCCATGAAAGCGGCCGCTATGAAGGGCATGGAGTAGTATTCATGAGTGCCAATCTTATAAAGTAAGAAATATTTATATAAGTCTTATAATGTAAGGGTATTTATATAAAAGGTAAGGGTATTTATATAAAAGAAAACTATGGTTCTTAATTTGGTTTTTATACTTTTGTGGTTTAATAAAGTATATATGCCTAAAAGAACCATAGTTTTTTTATTTGGAGGTATGTTAAATACGTCATTGTCGGTTGATAATCAATTTCAATTAATTATAGAAAAATGCAAATATACATGTTATAATGTTGTTGTTAAAATACATATGAATGTATTTTAGAGGAGGATTACTATGAAATTATCACGCCTATTAATTGCTGCTGCGTTTTGTGCCGGTTCTTTTATGAATGTGAGTGCATCCGCTGATATTTGGGCTGATGTAACGCCTGAAGATTGGTCGTATCAGGCCATTCAAACTCTAATTCGTCATGGCGCTATTACGGATACGAAAGGTCTCTCTTTGGAAGGCCAAACATATACACGTTATGAGTTGACTCCGTTAGTGGCGGAAGTAGTAGAAAAACGTGAACAAATGAATGAATCAGATAAAAATATTGCGATTCGTCTGTATAGTGAATTTAGAGATGAATTGATGGCTTACAACCGTGAGCAGGAAATTCGTGCTAAAGGCCATCAGGATGACGTTGATGTAGAGCATAAGGCTTTGACAAAAGAAGATTTAGATAAAAAAGTAGACGATCTTGAGGTAGAAAATCGCCATGTAGCTGTAGGTGGCGACGTGCGTTTCCGCACATCCAACCGAGACAAGTCTGACTATCGTGCCCGCGTGGGATTTGTTATTTCCACAAACGGCGTAGCGGCGCCTGATATGTTATATGACAAAGTAGGTAAGATGGAGATTGCCAAAGCTGATAAAGAAGCAAAAGAATCTCGTAAACGCCTGGAAAAAATGGTAGCAGAACAGCAGAAGAAAGAAGCTGAGGAAAAGGCAAAAGCTGACAAGAAAGCCGCCAAAGAACAGGCTAAAGCTGACAAGCAGGCTGCTAAAGAGCAGACTAAAGCCGATAAGGGCAGCGATGCTCAAGCCGGTGCAGCCCCAAATGGTAGCGATGCTCAAGCCGGTGCAGCACCAAATAGTAGCGAAGCTCAAGCCGGTACAGCAACAAATGGTAGTGAAGTGCAGGCTAATGTAGCTCCAACCGGTGGCGAAACTCAATCGAATTAAAACAGTTAAAAGAACTTAAAAGAAGTTAAGAAACGATGACGCATATTAAGTTATGTGCAGTAAGGTTTATATGCAAAGGCATATAGTGTGTTAGTTAATTGTGAAGGAGCGTGGCTCCTTTGGGATGGAATGGAGAAGGGAATGTGGCTTTCACGTATAAAAGATAAGTTGAATACAGTGCATCAGAGCGGTCGGCATGTATCCGAGGTGTTCCGTTATATCGGACCGGGGATTATCGTAACCGTGGGATTTATTGATCCGGGCAACTGGGCTGCCAATTTAGCGGCCGGTGCCATGTTCGGTTATGATTTGCTTTGGGTTGTAACATTGTCGACGATTATGCTCATTTTATTGCAACACAATGTGGCCCACTTGGGAATTGTAACCGGACGATGCTTGTCGGAATGCGCCTATGATGCATTACCGCGCTGGTTGTCCAGAACACTGCTCAGCACCGCCGGATTGGCGGCTGCGGCTACGGCCTTAGCTGAATTTATAGGGGCCGCCATCGCCTTAAAAATGCTCTTCGGCATACCGTTATTTATCGGCTCCGTATTGACGGCCATCGTATGTACGGTCATGCTGTTAACTAACTCCTACAGCAAATTGGAGAAGGTAATTGCCGGTTTCGTTTCCTTGATTGCTTTGGCCTATTTGGCGGAGCTTTCAATGGTTGATATTAACTGGGCGGAAGCGGGGCTCGGCTGGGTGAATCCTGTATTGCCGAACGAATCCATGTTGGTAGTGCTCAGTATTTTGGGTGCCGTTATTATGCCGCACAATTTATTCCTTCACTCTGAAATTATTCAGAGCCGGGAATTTAATAAAAAAGATCCGGAAGTTATGAAAAAACGCCTTCGTTACGAATTCTTGGACACTATTTTTTCCATGGGGATTGGTTGGGCTATTAACTCCGCTATGATCATTTTAGCGGCGGCCACCTTCTTCCAGGAAGGCATCATGGTTGAAGAGCTGGAACAGGCAAAAGAATTGCTCGTACCGCTTATCGGACCATCGGCAGGGACTATTTTTGCGTTGGCATTATTATTTGCAGGCTTGGCATCGTCTGCTACGGCAGGCATGGCGGGAGCCAGCATATTTGCAGGTATGTTCGGTGAATCCTATGACATGAAAGATATGCACAGCCGCATCGGCTTGGCATTGACGTACGTACCGGCTCTCGGTCTGATTCTGTTTATTGAAGACTCCTTTAAAGCATTGCTCATCTCGCAAATGTTCTTAAGTCTTCAGTTGCCACTTACGATTTTCTTGCAGCTCTACTTAACCGGCTCGGAACGAATCATGGGCGAATATAAAAACAGACCGTCTACGGCCATAATGCTTTGGATTATCGGCATCATTGTAACAGGGATGAACTTCTATCTGTTGGCTGTGGCATAATGGAATTTGCTAAAAGACAGGCTGTTAGGAAAGAGAGTTGTGTATGAAAATATTATTGTCTCCCAGCAAAACGAAGACTTTGACGGGTACACCGAAGCAAGGTGTCTTCAATGAGGCGTTGACCAAGGAAATTGTAACGCATATACAACAAATGGACAGCGCCGCCTTCGCGAAGGCCTTGAAGTTAAAAGGCGATAAAGGGGCCGATTGGTTTGCGTTTTACCAACAGTTTGCGGACGCACCGGTAGGAACGGCGGCGGAGTCGTACTCGGGATTGGCCTTTAAAAACTTTGACTGGAAAGGGCTCAGCGACGAAGGTAAAGCGTTCGGAGCTGACCATGTGTATATTCTATCCGCCTTGTACGGTTTGGTGGCACCGTTGAGTGCCATCACGGATTATCGTCTCGACTTTATAGATAACATTTACAAAGGGATGGGGACGAATCTGGCTGCGAAATGGTCGGAATTGGTCAACACGGAATTGGCAAAGGAAGATTGGTTGCTTAATGTGGCATCTAAGGAATACAGTTCTATTGTGGATCATCCGCATATGGTAACGGTAGAATTTCTGGAAGAAAAAGATGGTACTTGGCGTCAGTTGAGTACATCGTCCAAGCAGATGCGAGGCCGAATTGCGCACTACATGGTGGAAAATCGGTGCACTTCCTGGCTTGACTTGCCGGATGAAATCTCCGATTTCGTGCGAGAGGGCGACTTGCCAAACGAACTGACAGAACCGTTGACTGTAACCTATAAACGTCATAAATGAGTTATATAAGAGAAAAATCCGGGCTAAAATAGCCCGGATTTCTTTATGTATATGGTGAGAATTTTAAAGTTTTATACCATCATTTTATACGAAACTTATAGCTTCATTGATTATTGTATTTTTGATGATCATTGCATTGAAACGACTTATAAGATCTCTTTTACAAGTTCATCAACGCTCAATTTTGGCACATAGTAGTCGCGATTGTCGTCAATGTAGTATTTGAATTCGCCGTTTTTCATTGGCACAACGGTAGATTTGTGTGTTGGATAGCCGAAGCCGATCATGCTGTGCAATTCTACATCTTCGCCTAAACCGAGTACTTCTTTAATTTCGTTGTAGTTCAAATTTTTAAGGATACAGCTGCCAACGCCATGATTCCAGGCAGCCATCGTGCTGTTTGCCATGGCAATACCTGCGTCAATGTCCGTGTTGGCGGATTTTAATGCTTTAGGCAGGGTAATGAAAACCAGTAATGTCGGTTTTTCGCCTTCTTTTGGTTGGCCTAATTCAGGAGGTAATGCACCGGCCCAATGAGTGTAGTCGAAAAGCTGACTGATAACGTCTTGAGAGCGAACGAAAATGTAGCGCAATGCTTGACGATTGACAGCGCAGGAAGAGAGGCGCAAGGCATTTTTGATATCATCGATAACCGCTTGAGGAATTAATTTTGTCTGATCGAAACGACGGTAAGTACGGCGTGTTTCAAATAATTCTTGTAAGTTCATAAGTACCCTCTTTTCTATATCCCTAACAGAAACTCGGCACGGTCTGTGCCATCTAATCATAACTCTATCATCCATAGGAAAGAATGGCAAATATTTTATAGTCATGGATTTATCAAATTCATGATGATTGTTGACCTAGTAGACTCACTGTGCTATCATTATTAGATATAAACAGATGTTTTTATACGATGTACACTTTTGCAATTCATGTTCGATAAAGTGGGGTTATCGAAATTTGTAGTCATTTAATTAAGTTGATTATGGGGAAGCAATTGTAAAGATGTCATGAGATGAAAGCCGGTACTTATTGAGAGCCCGGGAATACATGTTAATTGTATTTACACTGTTTATATTTTGAGAAAGATGGGTAGAGTAGAGAGAAAAGGGGTAACGCTATGGAGTTATTTATTTCATCGCAAATGGGATTATTGTCAATCCTCATACTAATGTTATTTATAGGCGAAGTTATTTCAATTAAAACGAAGGCCTGGATTCCGTCTGTATTCATTACAGCAGTATTGTTTTTGCTGGCATATTGGACGTTTTTGCCTAAAGATGCTGTTGCAAAGGCAGGGGTTCCTGCAGTAACAGCTACAATGATGATGGCGTTGTTGATTACTAATATGGGAACGTTATTATCTATAAAAGAATTAATGAAACAGTGGAAGATTATAGTAATTGCCTTGGCAGGGATTGCTGGTATCTCAGTATTTTTGCTTTTTATTGCTGTTCATTTCTTAGATTGGAATACGGTCGTTGTTGCGACTCCACCACTAGTAGGCGGCATCGTATCGTCATTGATTATGAGTAACGGAGCTAAGGAATTAGGATTGACCAGCTTGGCAGTATTGGCTGTATTAATTTATGTAATTCAAGGTTTTGCGGGCTATCCGCTTACATCAATCATGTTAAAAAAAGAGGGCCTTCGACTAATTAAACAATATCGTAATGGCGAGCTTACAAATGAGTCTGATACAGATGATCCTACTAAATCATCAGATGATAAGCCTGCTAAACTATTCAGACGTGCACCGCATATTTGTAATACTGCCTATTTTAAATTTTTCCGTTTGGCTTTCTGTGCAGCTTTAGCCTTTTTAGCATCTGCAGGTTTTGCCGCATTAGGATTGAAGGTAAATGCGTTTGTATTGTGTTTGCTCTTTGGGATTATTGGCAAGTCAATTGGCTTTTTGGAAACAAATTGTCTGCAGTCTGCCGGGGGATTCGGTTTCTGTTTGTTAAGCTTAATGCTGTTCATTTTTGATACTTTAAAACAGGCTACACCTAGTATGATTTTAGAACTCATGTACCCATTACTTGTTATTATAGTCATTGGTGTCGTTGGTATGTACGTATTCTCGATTATTGTTGGTCGTCTGGTCGGTGTATCAAAAGAACTTGCTTTTGCTACATCGTTAACTGCATTGTATGGATTCCCCGCCGATTACGTAATTACAATGGAAGTTATTACATCATTAACAGATGATCCTAAGGAACGCGCCATTTTAACGCATCACATGCTGCCACCTATGCTGGTAGCCGGTTTTATTACCGTAACTATCGTGTCTGTTGTATTGGCCGGGTTGATGGTAAATTGGTTGCACGGGTAAGTCGAGAGTGTTGTAGTGTTGACTATATCAGATTAAAAAAGTATGAATTAAGCAATTTACAATTCTCCGTCAAGTGATACAATAAAGAACATAAAGAGAATTTAAGAGAGTTTTATATGTCCTGCGGAGCTAACTAAGGCATCGTGTGGACAAAAGGAGTAGTACTATGAAACACAGCGAAGTAAAAGATTTGATTTTAGCTAAGGAAGAAGAATTAATAAATCACCGTCGTCATTTCCACGAGCATCCAGAATTATCTTTGGAAGAGTTTGAAACGACGAAAACATTAGCGGCTGAGTTAGATACATTGGGTATACCATATCGCTTGACTAAACCGACAGGTCTCATTGCGGATATTGTTGGTAAAGGTCCGGGAAAAACTGTGGCTCTTCGAGCTGATATCGATGCACTTCCTGTAGAAGAAATTAATAAAGATTTGCCTTATAAATCTAAGGCGGATGGCAAGATGCACGCATGTGGCCACGATAGCCATATGGCTATGTTGTTAACTGCTGTTAAAGTGCTTCATGCAGTACGTGATCGTTTTAATGGTACAGTACGTATTATTTTCCAACCAGCTGAAGAAGCTGCGGCCGGTGCAAAACTTATGATTGAACAAGGCGCTTTGGAAGGTGTAGATGGAATTTTCGGTGAACATATTTGGTCCCCATTAAAAGCCGGCCTGGTATCTTGCATTGACGGTCCATGTATGGCTGCTTGCGATGTGTTCCGTGTTACTTTTACAGGTAAGGGCGGTCATGGTGCTGTCCCTGAAACAGCTATAGATGCAACCGTTATGGCAGCGGCCTTCGTATCTAATGTACAGACTATTGTGTCCCGTAATATTAATCCACTTGACACTGCTGTTGTTACCGTAGGTAAACTTGTATCAGGTACGCGCTTTAACGTTATTTCCGGAGAAGCTTATTTAGAAGGTACTGTACGTACATTCTCCGAACATGATCGCACGTTAGTAGAAGAAAGATTGCGTACTTTTGCTAATGATACAGCTCACATGTATGGCGGTACAGCTGCGTTCTCATATGAATATGGCACAGATGTAGTAGATAATAATCCTACAGAGGCAAGCCGTGTTCGTAAATTGGCAGCTAAAGCATTTGGGGACGATCAAGTATTCAATGAGCCAAAACGTTGTATTGGTGAAGATTTTGCGGCATATATGAAGGTAGTACCAGGAGCATTTGCCTATGTAGGGGCCGAAAATGAAGCAAAAGGTGCTTGTTGGCCACATCATAATGGTCACTTCAATATCGATGAAGATGCATTAAAAGTAGGGGCTGAATTATACGCTCTGTATGCATTAGATTTCCTCGGTGCATTGGAAGACTAATTGTACAAAATAATTAATAGTTATTATGCGTGACGTGTAAATAATATGTGCCGTAAATTTGCATGATTAGTTATGCGTTCCGTTAAAAGTTAATTATGGCATAGGTACTAGACAATATAGGTATACTAAAAAATGCATGATACTGGAAAAAACATGCGTTTATGTAATATAATATAGGGTGTATTATATCGTAAATTTTAGATTAACCAATAGAGTAAAGGCACAAGGGTAGCTATGACAGTACAAGACATTTTAAAAAAAGATTTAGTCGGCAATGAATGGCTTACGGTGGATGAGCTTCATGCGCTCATGCAGGTCACCGATGAGGAAACATTGCAGGCTATTTATAAAAAAGCCTATGAAGTAAAGGCGAAATATGTAGATAAAGTAGCGTATTACCGCGGGCTTATCGAGTTCTCCAACCGCTGCATCAAGAACTGCGAATATTGCGGGATTCGTCGCGACAACGACAAGACGGAACGTTTTGACATGAGCCGCGAAGATATTTTAATGATGGCAAAATGGGCGTACGATCATGAGTACGGTTCCATTACTTTGCAGTCCGGTGAACGCAATGATCCGGCCTTTGTAGACTATGTGGTGGATTTAATTCGCGACATTAAGGCTATCGGTGATGGTTCCTTGGGTATCACAATGTGTGTGGGCGAACAGACGAAAGAGTCTTATCGCCGCATGGTGGAAGCAGGTGCAAGCCGTTATTTGTTGCGTATTGAAACGACTAATAAGGAGCTTTACGAAAAGATCCATCCGAAAGATGAACTTCACTCCTTTGAAACGCGTGTAAATTGCCTGAAAGCATTGCGTCGTGTAGGTTTCCAAGTAGGTACGGGCGTTATGATCGGCTTGCCGGGACAGACCGAAGAAGACTTGGTGAACGACATTTTATTCTACCGCGACATGGATATCGATATGATCGGTATGGGACCGTATGTAGTGCATCATGACACGCCGCTTGGACAGGAAGCATTGGCACAGGGGCTTGATAGCGAAGAAGGCAAAAATCGCCGCATTCAGTTAGGCCTTAAAATGATTGCGCTAACGCGTTTATTCTTAAAAGACGTTAACATTGCAGCAACAACGGCGTTACAGGCGTTGGACAAATTGGGTCGTGAAAAAGGTCTGGCTGCAGGGGCTAACATTTTAATGCCGATTATTACGGTTCCTGAACATCGCGCGAAATACTTGTTATACGATAACAAACCTTGCGTTGATGACAATGCGGATAAATGTAAGGACTGCCTCACTCGCCGCGTTATGTCTATCGGAGACATGGTGGGCTGGAAACAAAACGGTGACTCCAAGCACTATGGCAAACGTACAGGCTTGTTCTAAGTTGCCGGATGGATAAGCATAGGCATAAGCAATAAAAACATAAGTATATAAAAAACGCTGTATTCCTTATGGAATACAGCGTTTTTGTGTGTCATAATTATTTGGTTTGTAAGATTAGTTGAATATCCTAAAAGCTTAGTTTGCTTTTGCAACGGCTTCCAATTCGGAAGTACAGTGTGGACAACGAGTAGCGTCGTCAGCAACTTCTTGTTTGCAGTAAGGGCAAACGCGAGCGATAACTTTAGGTTTTTCATCTTTAGGCATAACGCGATTTACCTGTTGGATAACAACGTAAATAGCGAAAGCAACGATAAGGAATTGGATAAGTGCATTTAAAAAGCTACCGTATGCAATTACAGGAATGCCTAATTGTTTAGCTTGAGCCAATGTGTCAGCATGTTGGCCGTTCAAGCTGATAAAGAAATCGGAGAAGTCGATGCCGCCCAAAATCATACCAAGTGGAGGCATAATAATGTCACTAACTAATGAGGAAACGATTTTCCCGAAAGCAGCCCCGATAACAACGCCGACTGCCAAGTCAATTACATTGCCGCGGATGGCAAAGTCTCTAAAGCCTTTAATAAAATCATTCATTGATAAGTCCTCCCGGAAATTTAACACTCTTTTTAATACCCCTCAGGGTTCTTAAATTCATAGATAGTATAGCATAAGAACAAACGATTGTATATAATTTGTTTTACATTTTTCGATATAGTGTAAATTTGCTTATTAATAAAATTGTAAAAGTGTAGAGTGAGTCGGCGGTAAGGAATAGAACAGTGTTAATATGACTTAAAAGCTAACGTGTAAGAAAAAGCTCGCCCTATGCAGTCTTTGAGAACTACACAAGAGCGAGCTATTTATATGTGATTTTACTTAACGTATCGTCAAAGTATTTTATTGCCGGAAGATTTGTAAAACTATTTTGCTTAGATTACAAATGATTCAAAGGCAATTCTTCTTTTTCGTGAATGTCCTGTTTCGCGTAGCGCGTATTACGTTTGCCTGTAATGCGGCCTACGATGTAGGTTAGGAGGGCGATAGTAATCATAACCGGGAAGGTAGTGCCTAATGGCGTTTCAAAGGTCAATACGCTGCGATATAAGACGAAGCCGATAATCCAGAGGATGATACTCTGCATATTGAAGGCGGATCCTGTCGCGTCATTTTTCAGAAGGAAATATTGACTGAAGAGAATGGCAATCATCGGCGTGAAGATGGAGCCGATAAGGAACAGGAACTCTTCATATTCAGTCATCGGTACGATGATGGCGAGGCACACACTTAGAATTGTCACGATGATAGACGTGATTTTTTCAGGTGCTTTCGGGAATAGGCTGGCCACACTCACACCGGATGAGTAGGAGTCCAGGTAGGTCGTAGCAACCGTGGAGAATACGATGATGAGTAATGGGAACACGCCAATGCCTGTATTCGCCATAACGGCAACGATATCGTTTTCGCCTGTATAAATCGCACAGCTCAAGCCGATAACGTACATCCAGGCACTGATAACGCAATATGTAACGGTACTTACGCCTGCAGCGGCTACCGGACGCTTCGCATTACGGGTGTAATCGGAAATGAGCGGCAAGTAGGAAATCGGCATGGCAGCAGCCAATTCTACAGCGGCGCCAAAGCTGAGGTCATCATTGAAGAAGTTGGTCGTTATAGGGCCTGACAGGTTGATGGCCGGAGTAATAATGACGGAACTGAGCCATAAGGCTAACAGGAACAGCAGCGACATGGCGACCGTGTTCATTTTAGTTAATGTTTGCGGACTTACAAAGAGCCAAAGAATAATGATGGCACCGATGATAGCGGCCCAAATGCCGGTACCCAGCGGATGAATGCTCTGTGCCGCGGCGGAGCCCGTAATAATCATAACCGTTGCCCAACCGATTAACTGTAAAATGTTCGCAATGGCGAAGAAAGACGCACCGCGCTGACCAAAGGCGATACGCACGGACTCCATCGCGCTGTGACGAGTTTGACCGCCAATAACACCGGCTAAGAACAGCAGGGAGCCGCCGATAATATGACCAAGGATGATGGCAGCCAACGCCTTGGTGAAGCCCAAAGGAGCCAAGATGGTGCCTGTAAAAATTTCGGCCATGGATAAGGCGGCACCGAACCAAAGAAATCCATAAGAAAATAGGCCGGTTCGTTTTGTACGCATGAGAAGTCCTTTCTATAGGAAAATGTCTTTTATAATACGTAGCATCAATTATTAAGTATACGTCATAGGCTGAAAAAAGTGAAATACGCAGACAGCAAGAATGCGGCTTGAAGATATGGAAATATCCTCAAACCGCATGCATGGTGTAGGTTCTTCTCTTATGTTTTAAATGTATGATTAAAACTATATATAAAGTAACAAGTCGTTTGCTTTTATATAAATAGGTAACACACGTTTGTTTAGCCTTTAAGCCAGTTTTGCCGTTATGCCCGTTTCGTAAAACGTCCGATAATATATGTGAGCAAGGCCACACAGATCATAACGGGAGCGGTAGAGCCGATTGGCGTTTCCAAGGCTAAGAAGTTGCGATATAAGATAAAACCGATGATCCAGAGGACCAGGTTCGTGTAGTTAAAGTTACGCCCAGATGCATCCTGCTTAAGGAGAAAGTATTGGGTAAATAGAATCGCAATCATGGGCGCGAAAATCGAACCGATAATGTAGAGGAACTCTTCATACTCAGTCATAGGAACGGTGAGGGAAAGAATAACCCCGAGAACAGTAATGCCTACAGCGGTAGATTTTTCAGGCAGTTTTTCGAAAATGCTGTGTGCGCTGACACCGGCTGAGAAGGCATCTAAATATGTTGTGGTAACGGTTGAGAAGATAACAATTAGAATTGGTAACAACCCCAAACCGGCTTTAAGCATAACGGCGGTAATATCGCTTTCACCGGCGTAGATGGCAGTGCCGAGGCCGATGAGATACATCCAAATACTTACGACTGAGTAAGTTAATGTACTTACTACAGTGGCTGCGGCAGGGCGTTTCGCCGTGCGTGTGTAATCAGATACGAGCGGTAACCAGGATAATGGCATAGCGGCGGCCAATTCTACGGCGGCGCCGAAGGAAAGACTGTCGTCACCAAGACTTGGCAGTTCGGTTAAACTTACGGATGGACCGAAAATGAGGTAGCTGAGCCAGATAGTTAATAAGAATAATAAGATCATTGCTACCATGTTCAGTTTGGTTAATTGACTTGGCCCCATTAAAAGCCAAAGAATGATTAATGCGCCGATGATGACGGACCAGATGTCCGAGCCTAACGGCATTACGGCTTGAGCCGCTGCAGCACCGGTGATAATCATAACTGTTGTCCAACCGATGAGTTGAAGTACGTTGGCTAAGGCAAAGAAGGAAGCCCCTTGGCGACCGAAGCCGATACGTACAGTTTCCATGGCACTACGACGGGTTTTACCGCCAATAAGACCGGCCAGGAAGAATAAGAAACCGCCAATAATATGGCCTAAAATAATCGCAGTCAGACCTTGTTCAAAGCCTAACGGAGCAAAGAGTGTACCTGTAAAGATTTCTGCAATGGATACGGCCGCACCGAACCAAAGCAGACCATGGGATAACAGATTTGTTTCGTTCGTTTTCATAGAGTCTCCTCTGTCATTGAAATCAAGCAGGAAACTCCTTGTAGTGGAGTGTACTCCTATTGATTCAATGAGTGCTTAATTTGCGCTAAAGCTCCTGAAGTGCGTAATGTGTATAATAACATACCCGCCAATAGGGAGCCACCTATGGTGGAGATTAAGAAAGGAATAACGTACACATAGAAAGCCGCTTTGCCTGCTGTTTGCCCCAACACGAGGATGCTGATAGGATAGGCAGTTAATCCGCCTAAAATGCCGGTGCCGAATACTTCACCTAAGAGGGCGTAGTGAATCTTTTGCGTTTTTTTATAAAGGTAGCTGCTTAAGAACGCACCCCATAAACTGCCGGGAAATGCAAGCACGCTGCCCAAGCCTAATAAGAGACGCAATACACTGGCTGAAAAGGCGGCACCTACACTGTAGTAGGATCCTAAAATCACCACGCAGAGCACATTGACCATATGCTGTACCGGTGCCATTTTACTGGGACCTACAGGGAATGATATAGTACTGCCTACAACGGCTACGGCCACGAGTAAGCTTGTGATAGTTAATTTTCTTACATTACTTAAATTTGAGTTCATTACAAATACCTGTACGGTCGAGACTTATTGGTCTCCTCTCACGCCGGAACACGGCTTCCCATCGCTGTAATGACGAATGTCGGGCGCTCCCCCGCCATTCGGTCTGTATTGACAGACTGCATAAAAAAACAGAGGCACCGATACGGTACCTCTGAAAGGTGTTAAGTCAGTATAACATCTTCCTACGACGGCATTATCCGTATCAGGTATAAGGGTCGAAGCAAGAATACTTCCTCTCAGCCATAACAGCTCCCCTGAAATTTTCTAACGTGATTATAGCACAGTAGCGGTGGTGATGCAACGCTTTTGTTGTAACAACACAGCAGGGGCGCGGTGTTTTGCCCCTTGCAGAGGGGCGTTATTTAACTTATAATACCTTTGCATATAAAATTGAGAAATTATAGACGAATGAAGCAAGAGAGGGTTTTATTTATGAATACAATTGAGATTAAACCGATTACTGTTGATGATGTGCCGGTGTTGAAAGAATTATGCGAAACCACGTTTCGTGAAACGTTCGCCCATGATAATACGGAAGAACAACTGCAACAATTTTTCGACGAAGCCTATGCACCTGATGTGTTAAAAGCGGAACTTGAAGATCCGGAAGTAAGCGAATATTTCGTAATGGTAGACGGTAAACCGGCCGGCTACTTGAAGTTAAACGTAGGGGCTGCACAGACCGAACATGAGTTAGAAAACGCCTTCGAAGTGCAACGAATTTATATTTTAAAAGAATACCAGGGCTTGGGCCTTGGCAAGAAAATCTTTGAATTCGCCCTTAAAGAAGCATGCCGTACAACCTGTGACTGGGTGTGGCTCGGCGTGTGGGAACGCAATTACAAAGCACAGAATTTTTATAGTAAATATGGCTTTGTTAAATTCGGAGAACATAGTTTTCCGGTAGGCGATAAAGTGGACGTGGATTGGTTGTTGAAATCGGACCTTAAGGCTCTTCGCGAGCGCTTTGCAGACGCAGAATAATCATGTTCAAGACTAATTGTATGTAAGCATAAATACATGTTAGGCAAATGCACACCAGATAAATATATATAAGATAAACACAAATAATATAACTATCTATGAGAGTTAAGAATAAAAAGACGGTAAAGAGAATTTTCTTTACCGTCTTTTGTATAATATTCGTTTGCCTGTCGATTTCAATAACTTTGCTATCTACAGGGGCAAATATATTTGATTGTTACACACGATGTGTAACATCTTTAGCCTTACTGTTTAATCGGCTTTTTCAATACTGCCAATAAGAGGCAAGTTACGATGGAACCGATGATGATGGAGGCTAAGTACATGAGCGGGTTGCCGATAGTTGGTACTACGAAGATACCGCCATGTGGCGCACGCAATGTGCAATCAAAGATCATGCTTAATGCACCGGCTGTTGCTGCACCGACTACGCAAGATGGGATTACGCGGATTGGGTCGGCTGCGGCAAATGGAATGGCACCTTCTGTGATGAAGGAGAAGCCCATTACATAGTTGGTAATACCGGATTTACGTTCGTCAGGAGTAAAGCGATTTCCAAAGAATGTAGTACATAAAGCGATAGCCAATGGAGGAACCATACCGCCGGCCATAACAGCGGCCATAACGCCATATTCACCGCTGGCCAATAAAGCTGTACCGGTTACATATGCTGCTTTGTTTACAGGACCGCCCATATCAACAGCCATCATGCCTGCGAAGATAATACCGATGAGTACACGGCTGCTGGTATCCATATGTTGTAAGGACGAAGTAAGAGCCGAGTTAATAGCGCCTACAGGAGGGTTAATTGCATAGGTAATGAGTACGCCCATGAGTAAAACGCCTAATACAGGGTAAAGCAATACCGGTTTGATACCTTCCAGAGAATCAGGAAGTACAGAGAAGAGGCGTTTTAAGAGGAGCATCATGTAACCGGCTACGAAGCCTGCAATCAATGCACCAAGGAAGCCGGAGCCGCCTGTGTTAGCTAAATAACCGCCGACGAAACCTACGGCAAGGCCCGGTCTGTCAGCAATACTCATAGCGATAAAGCCGGCTAATACAGGTAACATGAAGCTGAAGGAAGCGCCACCGATTTGCATGAAGAAAGCGGCTAATGGAGTGCTGGAACCGAACTTGCTAGGGTTTGCCGGATCATACACGTCCACTAAGAAGGCGATGGCGATTAAGATACCGCCGCCAATAACGAACGGTAACATATGAGATACGCCGTTCATCAAGTGTTTATAAATTTGACGGCCGATGCTGTCCTGTGCGGAACCGGCTGCTTCAGTAATTTCGCTGTCGCCGCCCTGGTAAATCGGCACATTGCCGGACAGAGCCTGTGTTAATAATTCATTCGCTTTGTTAATACCTGCGGATACTTTTACCTGAATAACAGGTTTGCCGTTAAAACGAGCCATAGGAACGTTCTTGTCTGCGGCTACGATGATACAGTCAGCTGCGGCGATTTCTTCAGACGTTAAAGCGTCTTTAATACCGCTTTGGCCATTCTTTTCAACTTTAATGGAAATGCCCATATTTTTGGCGGTACGTTCAAGGCTTTCTGCCGCCATATAGGTGTGAGCGATACCGGTTGGACAAGCAGTAACAGCCAATACCTGGTATGGTTGGTTGCTATTGCCGGATGCAGCAGTTGTAGCTGCTGCAGGAGCTGCTTTAGAAACAGCAGCATCGGCTGTAGTAGTGGCACTGTCTTGTGCACCGGCAGTAGTAGCACCTGTTTGTAAGGCTACGGCTTCCGCTTCGGTCATGCCCGGGGTAAATTGATCAGCGTCTTTCGCATCGATTAGAGCAAGGAATCCTTCGACGGTTTGTGCCTTAATGAGGGCTTCTTTGAAATCAGGATCGATTACGAAGGTAGCCAAGCGGCTTAAGAGTTCAATGTGAGTGTTAGCTTCTCCTTCAGGAGCGGCAATCATAAAGAATAAACGAGCCGGTTCGCCGTCTAAACTTTCGAAATCCACACCGTTAGGAACTACCATAGCGGATAAGCCGGCGGATTTTACGCCTGTACTCTTCGCATGTGGTGTTGCAATGCCTTGACCAAGGCCGGTGGAACCTGATTCTTCGCGAATCAATACATCGTGGATGTACTGGTCTTTGTCGTTTAAATGTCCGCCCGCAGCCATTAAATCACCAAGAAGGAGAATGGCGTCTTTTTTGTTGGCCGGTGAAGCTTGTAAGAGGATTGATTGTGATTTTAATAAGTCTGTAATCTTCATGGAATTACTCCTTTACTAATAATGATTCAACTTGCTCGCGCGTAGCCAGCCATTCGTTAAAGGCTGAAGCGGAACCGGCGGCAATGCCCATAGATAAGGCTTTTTGGTAGTCGCCATTCGTTTCCAGATAGCCGGCCAGGAAACCTGCCACCATGGAATCGCCGGCACCGACGGAGTTGACTACGGTACCTTTCGGTACGCCCCGTTTGTGAACCATTCCTGTTTCGTCAAGTAGAATAGCGCCGTCACCGGCAAGAGAGACGAGTACATTTTGAGCACCGCGCGCCTGTAATTCACGAGCGCCGGCTACAATGTCTTCCGTCGTTTGGAATGTAGTATTCAACATAGCCGCCAATTCATGATTGTTCGGCTTAATCAAAAATGGTTTGTGCACCAGCACATTGAGTAGTAAATCCTGTGTAGCATCAACTATGATGCGGATTTGACGACCGGCCAGCCGAGCTATGATGTCCTTATACATAGTGTTTGGTAATGTATTTGGAATGCTGCCGGATAAAATCAGCGTATCACCCGGTGACA
Organism: Veillonella sp.; assembly: GCF_018364065.1. Lineage (GTDB taxonomy): Bacteria > Bacillota > Negativicutes > Veillonellales > Veillonellaceae > Veillonella_A. The sequence continues at coordinate 160,613 of NZ_JAGZMO010000002.1, read as the reverse complement.
GTGTGTCTAGTTGTGTGTACAATTTTGCCAGATCCGCTTCACTGATGTGAGGTCCCTGTGCGTTGATCTCTGTTTCTGTGGTGCTCTTTAACTTTACATTAATGCGCGAATTGCCTGACGCCAGTTTAATAAAATCTTCGGCGCAACCCTCTTCGCGAAGTTGGCGAATGATTTCTTGACCGGTAAAGCCGGCTACGAAGCCGAGCGCGGTGTTGGAATGTCCCAGATGCTGGAGCATAATTGATACATTTATGCCCTTACCGCCGGCCATAATGGCATCCTCATAGGTGCGGTTAACTGCGTCCGGATTAAATTCTTTAAGGCGCATAATATAGTCTAAGGATGGATTTACCGTTACCGTGTAAATCATGGCATGACCTCCTTTTAATGAAACTGTTTCTGAGAGTCTCTTTTTTGAAACTGTATTAATAGATATGTCTTAAAATATAGATTCCTCTTACAATGAAGTCGTATCCACACTCACTTCTGTGATGGCTGTTTCTGAATAATACCCTTCGTTTGGAGCTTTCGTAGTGATGATAGCCGCTGCGCCAAGTTTAGCGAATGTGATTGGTGTAATCACGTCAAACTTTGACGGGTCTGAAACAACATATGGATAATGACACTGTTTTAAAGCTTTTTCTTTGATGGCCGCCTCCGCAGGATCCGGTGTGGTGAAGCCGCTCTTTAAGCTGATACCGTTGGTTCCGAAAAAGCCTTTCGTAAAATTGAAGGAATCCAGCTGTGTGAGCGCTGTATGGCCGATGACAGCACCGGTGACTGCTTTTACCTGGCCCCCCAGTAGAATGACACTGCAGGAGTGGCTGGCGAGCCATGCCGCATGGGCTGTACCGTTCGTCACGTAGGTTACTTGCCGCGCCGTAACAAAGGGAAGCATAGCCTCTGTGGTAGTGCCGGCGTCAATAAAAACGAAATCGTGATCTTCAATCAATGCGGCCGCCGCCTTGGCGATAGCCGTTTTTTCATCGCGGAACAAAGTGGATTTTGTATTGAAATCCGGCTCTGTTGTGGCGTAGCTTGATTCATTGCTTACGGCACCGCCGTGCACTTTTTGCAGTAATCCCTGCTTATGCAAGGTGGTTAAGTCGCGTCGAATTGTGGCCGGTGAGGAATCTAACGCGTCGGTTAATTCCTGAACCGTAATGGTGCGATGTTTGTTGACCAGCTCCAATATGCGGGCCTGACGTTCTTCCGATAACATGAGGGCCTCCTTTCCGTAGCTGAGGCTTTATGTAGAATGAATTATTATTATTTGATTAAAAAGTATATATATTATTCTTTATATGTATAATATACCCCTATAACGAATAATAGTCAATCAAAAACAATCAAAATCGATTACAAATAATCATTTATGAGCGCTATGTGAGCACAAATATAATTATTGTTGATATATAAATAAAATAAATTTGCCTTTATGGTAAAAGAGGCGTATTCTGTATATAGAAATTATTAAATATGATATAAATTCTCAAATACTAATTGGTGACTCGCATATCAGAAGGAGATACTATGAATCATACAAAGATTACAGCATTGTCTGATGGAACCGGTACCTGGAACGAAGAGCGTCAAGCATGGAATCAGCGGTCGGAGTTTTTTGTGGAACTACATGACCGTGCCGATCGAAAAGCGCAGGTAACACACTTTTTGAAGTACCTTAAGGAACATGATTTATTGCCAAAACATCCGGCAAAGACCTTGGATATCGGATGCGGTGTAGGTGATTACTCGTTAGGATTGGCGTTAGAAGGTTTTGAAGCGACCGGTATCGATTTGTCGGACGGCATGATTGAAGGGGCTCGCAAATTATCTGAAATGGAACATGTGGATCTTGATTTATATGTAGGGCCATGGAGTGAAGTTACGCGTATGAGCTTGGGATGGGACAGAGATTTTGACTTAACCTACAGCTTCTTCTGCCCGGTTATGTTCGATCCTGATAATGTGAGAGCCATGTCTCGTACGTCCAAGGGTAAATGCCTGTTGGTTGCCTTTGCAGGCCGTCAGGACACGATTGTAGATCATTTAACTAAAGAACTCTATGGTGAAGACGGTTTTGACTGGCAGGGCAATATTGACGGCATTCTCGCAGTGGTGGGCGAATTATCTGATGCTCATCATGTAGACTATATTACGACGCCGGAAGTGGAGTATTTCACAGAAGAAGAGGCGCTTCGTTATTTTGGCATGCGACTTCATAGTGATGCGAAAGGTACTATGGAAGATACAAAAGCAGCCATAAAACCATTGTTGGAGCCATTTAAAGAGGCGGATGGACGCATTAAAAATACCACCGAAGATAAAGTGGCGTGGATTTCTTGGACGCCGAACATGTAAACTAAATTCAAAATACGCACTAAATAGAAAATGTGCACTAAGTAGAAGATGCAAGCTAATAGAAGATGGATACTAAAGAGAGAATGTAATCGGAATACGATTTTGTCATATAGGCTCTTTTCTTTTTGCCTATAATCCTGTAAGATGAGTAAGATAATTTTTACATTATAGCTGTTTGTCAGGTCGGATTATTAATACAGAGAGAAGGGTCGCTATATGATTTGGCATATATTTCTGACAACGATTATGCCTATTTTGTTGATGGTTATGCTCGGATATGGAATGGATCGCAAATTTCATATGGATTTAGATACACTTAGTAAGTTGAACTTTTATATTGTGGCACCGGCGTTTTTATTCTTGAACATGTATAAATACCACTTCAACGCTGAGAGTTCGCAAATTATTTGGCTTACCATAGTGAGTTTTATTGCGTTGTGGCTCGGCAGCCTTATCATGGAACGGGCGTTGGGCTTTATTCCCAGTATGCGCGGGATTTTTCGAAACGCCTTGCTCTTCAATAACTGCGGTAACATCGGGGTACCGCTGATCGTATTTATCTACTCTAACGAACCGTTTTTAGAGCAGGGCAACGCCATTTGGCTGGAAGCGGCCATTGCCATTCAGATTGTGGTATTTATTTTCCAAAGCATGGTAACGAATAGTTTGGGCTTTTATTTTGCCGGTGCCGGTAAAATGAGTCATCGCGATGCAGTGATGCTCGTCTTGAAAATGCCGATTATCTATGCGGTGCTAGGTGCCGTAGTGTTCAATGCGGCCAATATTCCCTTAGAAGGAACCTTCTTCTGGCCTGTATTGACGAATATAAGCAATTCATTGGTGCTTGTAGCACTCTTTACCTTAGGCGTGCAATTAGCGCGCACACCGTTTAATTTCTTCAATGGTCCCGTTATGTGGGCTACCGTCGGGCGATTGCTGCTCGGGCCTTTGCTCACGTGGGCTTGTATCATTGTCTATGAACTCCTGATAGAACCGGTTTCGCCGTTGGTAACACAGGTTCTCATCATTTCCGCGGCCGTACCGAGTGGCGTAACTACGGCACTTATTGCGGCGGCTCTGAAGTCGCACTCCGACTACGCGACGCAGATTGTTGTAGCCACTACTGTTTTTTCCGCCATCACATTACCGTTGGTAATTATGGGCGTAAAACTGTTGGGGTAATAAAAAAGGACATCTTCTCAAGGAAGATGTCCTTTTTGCTTATCCTGTTCATTGGTTGATAGCGCTTTGTTTTATTATTGTAAATCCGCTTACCAGGTGGCCATCCAGGTAATCAGAATCGCATTGACGAAGTCAATGAGGAACGCGCCTACTAGGGATACGATGAGCCATGATTTTGGAGATGGACCGTATTTTTCAGCTAAGGATTGCATGTTTGCAAGACCGTTGGCTGTAGCACCCATGGCGAAACCGATACCGCCTACGCCGAGCATTACGCCGTCATAGTTTTTACCGAATAATAAGAAGTAACCGAACCAAGCGAAGATTATCATCAATACAGTTTGTGCCAATAAGATAACTACTAATGGCAATGCTAAGTTAACTAATTCGTACAATTTCAAGCTGTTGATCGCCATTGTAACGTATACGGTTAAGCCTACTTCAGCAACTACGTTGAGGCCGCCGCCCTGTACGCGATACATTTTAGTGAAGTCACCAAAGTTACGTACAACAGCTGCTACGAGCATGGAGCCGATATAAGCAGGTAGTGTAATGAACTGATTTAAGTAATCGCTGACAATGGAGCCGATACCGATAGCTACGAATACGAAGCCGGCCGCTTTTAAAACGCCGTCAACGTCTGTATGTTCTTCTTCTTCAAGAATGGACATATCGTATACGTGAGGTTCCATCTGTGCGTTTGCATTCCCGCCATGACCAGGTGTAGGAATGTTATAACGTTTAATAAGGAACTCGCCGAACGGACCACCGAGAACCAAGGCGATAACCATACCGAAGGTGGCAGCTGTAATAGCTACTGTTTTGGCACCAACGATAGCGTATTGCGTTTCAAACTGTGGACCGAACGCGGCTGATGTACCGAGACCGCCCATGAGTGAAACGGCGCCGGCCAAGATACCGTAGTGTCCGTCAATACCCATCGCTGTAGCAATGGACATGCCCAATAAGTTTTGAAGGAAGCCCAAAATAGTGGAGACTATGAGATACATAATAAGTGCCATACCACCGTATCGAACGAGCTTCAGACTGGCCATCATACCGATTGTGGTAAAGAATACCAGAAGGGCTACCTTTGATAAGGTGTCGTCAAAAACAACGTGGACGATACCCTGGTCGTACAGACCGGAAACAATAAATGCAAATGGCAACCCGCCGATTACTGCCGCCGGAAGACTGAGTTTTCGTAAAATGGATACATGGTTTTTAATCCATAAACCGATGTAATACGTTACGAATGCCAGTGCAACTGACTGGACAGCATTGACTTTTATGGTTAGAATTTCACCACCCATAAATAACACGCTCCTTTAAATAAAATAGTGCTTTAAAGTCTCTCTAGACATTTAATATTATACTATGGCGGTGGTTAATAATACAATATACAGTTTTAAATTTCATAAATGTATACATAATTCTTGATTGATAGAGTTTACATAAACGCCACTATATAGGCGATTGAGCGCACAAAGCGGATTAAAGAAATATGAATACCATATTCTATACATTGTAAGAATGTTACATTTTATAGAATAAAATATTAAATCTATAGAAAAGAGAATCATGACTGTTTTTGACATAAAATAATTTTTGAGGTGCTCTAAAAATATTATTATATGAACTTATATTTAAAAGAAGGAAAAGGGCGATATATGTAGAAATAGTAGTATTAACAGGAATGTGACTGAGAGGAGCGGATATTTTTTAAAGCCTTTAATTATCATAGGAGTTATAATTATCAAGAAAGAAATATGATATTCAAGATATGTATTAAATGTTTGAAAAAAAAGTTGAATTTTGAGTGAATTTCAAGTAATTCAAGATTTAATTATTATCTCTAATGTGATATTAAAGTGCTTTTGAGTATATGTTAGTGCGTATAGAAAAGTATGGCGTAGAGGAGGGGGATTATGAAATCGGACATGTTGGCGTTTATTGACGAACTAAGTCCACAATTGAAACGTATGAGTGACTTTATTTTTGATAATCCTGAAATCGGATATGAGGAATATAAGGCTCATAAATTATTGTGCGATTATTTGGAAGAACAGGGATTTACAGTAACGCGCAGTGTAAGTGGATTGGATACGGCGTTTAAAGCAGAGTTTAAGGTGCAGGGCGGCGGTCCTAAGATAGGCCTTCTCTGTGAATATGATGCCCTGGCCGGCTTAGGTCATGGCTGTGGTCATCATATGCAGGGCCCATCCATTGTTGGCGCTGCAGTGGCATTGAAGAAGTTTTTAACGAAACCGGCAACGCTTCTTGTATATGGTACGCCGGCGGAAGAAACTAACAGCGGCAAACTGGTCATGGCGAAAGATGGCGTGTTTGACGATTTGGACGTAGCCTTTATGATGCATGGCAGCGATTCGACTACAGTAGACTGCAAATCATTGGCGCTGACGATGTTCGAGTTCAACTTCCATGGCAAGGCGGCACATGCGGCCATTGCACCGGATCAGGGAATCAGCGCCTTGGAAGGTGTAATTCAGTTTTACAATGGCATGGCGTATATGCGGGAACATGTAACCGATGATGTGCGCTTACACGGTATTATTACGAATGGCGGTAAGGCACCTAACATTGTGCCTGAACTGGCTTCCACGCAATGGTATGTGCGAGCCAATACACGTGGTAAATTAGATAAGTTAATCGAGCGCGTACATAATGTGGCAAGAGGTGCCGCTCTGCAAACGGGGACTACTGTAGACTGGCGTGTTATGAAAAGTTATGACAATAAGGTAAATACACCGTCACTCAACGAAGTGCTGCTTGCCTATGCCCATGAAGTGGGTGCTGACGACATCTCCGCCCCTCGTGAAAAAACAGGCTCCACTGACTTCTCCAGTGTTACTTATCGTGTGCCGGGCGCCTGCATCCGCGTAAAATATGTGGACCGCGGTGTTTCCAGTCACTCACAGCGTTGGATTGATCTTGGCAAGAGTGAACGGGCGTTTAATGCAATCGTATGGGGCAGTAAAATCCTTGCATTAACGGTTATGAAACTGGTAAATGAACCGGAAGAGCTTGCTAAGATACAGGCTGAATTTAAACAAATTAAAGAAGACCTGGAAAAGTAAAACTGGAACTAAAGAAGTAGAATGCTAAGGCCATACACCATTAAGGCTATGCACCATACAATAAGAGAAGAAGTAAAACTACAATTAGGGAAGCAAAACTACAATTGAATAAGAAACGAATAAGGAAACGTTAGAAGTAAAACTGCAATTCATATTATAAGAATAATATAAGGGAGGAAACGTTATGTTAGGTACAATTATAGCGTTGATCGTTACAGTTATTACAGGGTATTTCATCTTAAAGAAATACAAAGCGCAGGCTGTGTTAATCTGCGCCGGGTTTATTATGATTGCTATTGCACTTATGCTGGGGTATGGACAACCATTAGTAAGTGCTAAGGAATCTACGGGGAACGTGTGGTTTGATATGTTCCGCTTCGTGGATATACTCACCAATAGCCGTACAGGCGGATTAGGTCTGATGATCATGGTTTGCGCCGGTTTCGCGAAATACATGAACATGATTGGTGCCAGTGAAGCTATGGTACGCGTAGCTGCCAAGCCGTTGCATTTAGTTAAGTCTCCGTACATTGTGTTATGTATGGGGTTCTTGATTGGCCAATGCTTGCATCCATTCATTCCAAGTGCGTCCGGTTTCGGTCTTTTACTCATGGTTACCATGTATCCTCTATACATCTCGTTAGGTATCAGCCGCACAACAGCCACTGCCGTTATTGCTACCAATGGCTGTCTGGATTTGGGACCATCTTCAGGGAATACAATTTTGGCAGCTAAATACTCCGGACTTACACCGGTGGAATATTTTATTAGCTATCAGTTGCCGGTTGCGATTGCCATCAGCTTGGTAATGGTTGTGGCACACTACTTCGTGGCACAGTATTTTGACAGAAAACGAAAATTGGAAGGTATTGTAGAAACGGTAATTGAAGAAGAACCGGTAGAAAAAGAAGTTAAATCAGTGCCTAAATTCTATGCATTGTTACCGACTGTACCGGTAATCCTTGTGTTGCTGTTCGGTTTCTTTAAAGTAGGCGGCATTAAAATGGGTATTAACGTAGCATTGTATATTGGCTTTGCATTTGCTATGCTTTGCGAATTTATCAGAACCTGGAACTTAAAAGAAGTATTCAAGAGCATGCAAGGTTTCTTTGACGGCATGGGCGTTCAATTCGCTACCGTAGTAACACTGATTATCGCCGGTGAAACATTTGCCAAAGGCTTGCAACAGTTAGGTGCTATTGACTACCTTATCGGCCAGGCTGAAAATGCGGGCTTCGGAACAACAGCTATGATTCTCGTAATGTGCGCCATCATTGGCGGTGCCACCATTATCATGGGCTCCGGGAATGCGCCATTCTTCGCCTTCTCCGCATTTGCTCCAAACGTAGCGCAAAAAGTGGGTGTAGAAGCGGTTAACATCTTGTTGCCAATGCAATTAACAGCCAGTATTTTCCGTGCCACATCGCCAATCGCGGCCGTTGTAGTAGCCGTATCCGGCGTGGCTAACGTATCGCCGTTCCAAGTGGTAAAACAGACAATGATCCCATTAGTGTTAGGGGCGTTGACAATTCAAGTTATGACATTCTTTATGTTCTAATCGATGGATTTATAAAGTTATAAACTGTAATTTTTAGATTTTAATGCTCCTTACGTTCAATCGATAAAGGAGATAAACTACGAATAGAATCGAATGACCTGCTGAATGGTATAGTGGTTTAAACTTTCCCCTCTTTGCCGAACAACCGGTAAAGAGGGGAATTTTATTTTATATTTTTTACAAATATATGCTTTAAATATATATGTTTTATATAAACTTTAAGTAGCTGAGTTTTACTTTATAGAAAGAGTAGGTTCGGAATATAAAGGCTATATAAAATGAGTGATTTTATGAAGTTGTGTCATGATAAATTCTTGACATATATTAGTCAGATAAAAACTAGAAGATTGCAGTTGAAACATAAAACGTATATAATTAAGACATAATTAAAATCGTAATTAAAGATAAAATTCAAAATCTAATTAATGTTAGGGTAATACCGGCAATTTTAAATTACATCGAAAGTAGTTAAGCGATAGAAGTATAAGGGTCAGAATTATGAAAATTCTTTGTTGGGATATAGATGGAACGATAATTGACACCGGGCCGGCAGGTTGTGCTGCGCTTGATGCTATATTTGAAAAGCGCTTACATATGAAACGCCCGCCGCTGACGATGACGATAGGTGGCAAAACTGATAGCTATGTGGCATGGCAATACTACATTGCAGCATATAAAGGCAGTCCGGACGCTAAGGCACTGGACTTATTTTTGGATTGGTATGAAGATGAACTTTGTAATGCTCTACAGGCTCAAAAGCGAGCACTGTTACCTTCTGTAGAGTCTATTATAAAAGGAATTGCCGAAGAGGCAGATTGGGAGAATCGTTTTTTTACGGGCAATCGAGAGCGTTGTGCTCAAAATAAAATGGCTCTATATGGTTTGGGCAGTTATTTTAATTGGAAAGACAGTATTCTTGCCGATCAATTTACAACAAAATTGGAGGTGGCAAAAGAATTAAAACGTAAAATTTCGGGGACCTATGCGGAGCATATCGAAAAATGTATTTTTATTGGGGATACACCTGCTGATATTAAAGCAGCACATCATATAGGCGTGAAATCTATAGGGGTTGCTACCGGGTGTTACTCTATGGAAGACTTGAAAATAGTGGCTCCTACGATATTGCTACCACAGTTGCCTCCGGTAAAAGAATTTATAAATTTGATAAATTCTTTGTAATAATCGTTTTAAATATGGTATTAAATAAGACTATTTGGTATGTGTAACCAAAAAATATATGATTTGCAATAGGGTTTTTGTTGGTGACTATATCAATTTTGTATAGCTATTTTGCTTCTAAAAGGTTAAATGGTACTTACGAATGTGTTATAGTTAATATGTTAAATACGTATATATAAAAACTATGAAGAGATAAATAAAGTAATGTAAGCCCGCATAATAGCTGGATAGTAAAGTGTTTTTTAAACACTTTGGTTATATGGCAGACTTAAAATGAGAGATTAATGAACAACAAGTGTTGTTGATTAATAAAATAATTAATGAGTAAAATTTGTGTAAAAATTTTACAAATGTTGCATATAACAGTTATCCGACTACTGTGTAAAACGGGCAAATTTTTTTATAAGAAAATATCTGCATAGTATATATGAGTTTTTTTGCATACATTTACTATCTGTTTACAAAAAGGTTTGAAATAGACATATAAAAGGTATTTGAGGAGGGATATGAGTGGAGAAGTTTAAGTTTACAGGTCAAGTGTTCAGCGGCGATGACAGTTTATCCGTGCTGGATACTATTGATTGTAAAAGAGCCTTAATCGTAACAGACCACTTCATGGTGGAATTTGGTTACTTGAAAAAGGTTAACGAACTGTTGGCAGCCAAAGGGGTTCAGGTAGCTTGCTTTGACGGTGTTAAGCCAGATCCAAGTACAGAAGTCATCGCTGAAGGTGTTAAGGTTTATGCAGAGGCTAAGCCTGAACTAGTTGTTGCTGTAGGTGGTGGCTCCGTAATTGATGCGGCTAAAGGGATTATGTACTTTGAGCGTCAGGTAGAAAACAGTGCCACATGGAAAAAACCTACATTTGTGGCAATTCCTACAACGAGTGGTACTGGCTCTGAATGTACATCTTTTGCAGTAATTACAGCAGAAAAAGGTAAGATTTGTATTATTGAAGACTGGTTGGTACCTGACATTGCGATTTTAGATGCCAATTATACTATGGGCGTACCGGAAAAAATCACCTATGATACCGGTCTTGATGTATTGACACATGCTCTTGAAGCCTATGTATCAACAGACAGCACTTCATTTACAGATGCGTTAGCTGAAAAAGCCACTCGCATGGTATTTGAAAACTTACCTAAGTTAAAGGCAAACTTAAAAGATAAAGCGGCTCGTAGTGAAATGCATAAAGCCTCTTGTATTGCAGGGATTTCTTTCTCGCAAGCAGGCTTGGGTTTGAATCATAGTCTGGCACATGCGTTAGGTGGCAAGTTCCACATTCCACATGGCCGTGCGAATACTGTATTACTTGAAACCATTATGGACTACAATGTTGGCGCTTGCCAATTAGAACGCAGCTGCGTGGCACAGAAATACGCTGAGATGGCAAAGGCAGTAGGTTTATCAGCTCGCACAGTTCGCGAAGGATATATGAATCTCCGTGCTGCTGTAGTTGACTTGAAACGTACTTTAGGCGTAGCCAAAAATATTCAAGCACTAGGAATTGACGAAGGCGAGTTCCTTGCAGCGATTCCGGATATGGCGAAGAATGCCTTGGAAGATCGTTGTACACCAACTGCACCACGCCAACCAAAGCTGGATGATATTGTAGAGTTGTATAAAAAAGCTTATAGCCAACGCTTTTAAGTCACGCTTTATTAACTCGTAGACTGTATCAGCAATAGAATGGAAGTGCTTTGATGAAAAATTTATTTTTGGGGAATGGAAATGATAAAGCGCGCATCATACAAGAAATGGTGCCGGGGAAACAAATCAGTTTGGCCCATATCATCGCCTCGCCAAGCCCGGATTTATATGAGCGGCTAGGGATTGATCCCTGTGGGGCTATCGGTATCTTTACCGTAACTCCGAAAGAGGCGGCCATTATATCTGCGGATATTGCGACGAAGGCGGCCAGCGTGGAAATTGGATTCTTAGATCGTTTTACCGGATCTTTAGTAATTTATGGAGATGTATCCAGTGTAGAAGCAGCTTCTGTAGCTATCCTGGATGTTCTGGAAAAAATGCTCGGATTCCCACCTGCTGAGATTACCCGAGCTTAGACTCTATGATAAAGAAACGGATTATGATTGTGGGCCCCGGACGATGCGGTAAATCTACTTTGGCAAATATATTCAACGAAGTAGAGCGGCCGGCGCGACGAACACAAGATATTATTTATGGCAAGTACACCATTGACACACCTAGTGTGTATTTGGAGATGCCACACAATTATAAATATCTCGTAGCCACATCTCAGGAAGCAAATGTCCTGGTTTGTGTCATAGACCCTCTGACAGAAACAACTACATATCCTCCTTTGTTTGCTACTTCATTCAATTGCAGACCTGTAGGGGTTATTGCAAAGGCAGACTTAGCGGATGAACGTCAGATAGCAACTGCGAAGAAATACTTAATGCAGTTGGGGATAGAAGAAACGAATATTTTTGCACTTGATCTTTTGAGCGCACTCAAAGGTGAAAAGTCAGCTGAATTGGAAGCACTATTGGAGTATCGAAAGTACTGCCGAATTTAGCGTATTAGGAGGACACTTTGGAAGAGAACACAAAAGATTTTCAGTATTGTGATGAATTGGTGGAAACGTTTGAAAAGGTAGTAAAAAAGCCGATTAAAAAAGCATCCTCCACATATTATTGCGGGGTAGACTTAGGGACTGCCTTCGTAGTAATTGCAGTACTTAATGAAAATAAAGAACCTGTTGCCGGAGCTTATCAGTTTGCCAATGTGGTTAAAGACGGTATGGTTGTTGACTATGTAGGCGCTGTACAGCTGGTACGACAGATGAAAGCTAAGTTGGAAGAACAGCTCGGTACTGAATTAATTTACGCGGCCGCTGCAATTCCACCAGGAACTGAAGGTGTGGATGGCGGTGCAGTAAAGCATGTTGTACAGGGCGCAGGTTTTGAAATTACTAATTTATTGGATGAACCTACCGCAGCTAATGCGGTACTTAAGATTGATAACGGCGCTATCGTCGATATCGGTGGTGGTACAACGGGGATTTCCATTTTTAAAAATGGAAAACGCGTATATGTAGCCGATGAACCTACAGGAGGTACTCATTTCTCTTTGGTTATTTCAGGGGCTTATCAAATGGCTTTCGACCAAGCGGAAAAGTTTAAGAGAGATCCAAAAAATCATCGTGAACTGTTACCGATTTTAACACCGGTTATTGATAAAGTGGGGTCGATTATAGAACAGCATATTGAGGGCTATGATATTGATACCATTTATCTGGTAGGCGGCACATGTTGCTTGACCGGCATTGAGCAGGCCTTGGAACGAAAATTGGGTCTTACAGTGGTAAAACCATTGAATCCAATGTTTGTTACTCCTTTGGGAATTGCTTTGGAATGTACAGATGAAATAATGCCTTAATCATTTTTTATAAAGAGCGTTGATTATCTTGCTAAAAGCAAGGTTAAAAATGTGCTTTATAAAAACGCTAGGTAAGCTCGATTTCGAGTAAAAGGAGTATAGCATGATTGCAGCAAAAGTTATTGACAACATTTGGTCCACTCGTAAAGCCGAGTCTTTGCGTGGACTGAAGCTCATGATAGTAGAAGTAATTGACGAAAAGGCGAGTATATCGCGACTCATTGCGGCCGATGTTATCGGCGCCGGCATTGGGGAACGTGTACTTGTAACTACAGGTTCGTCGGCGCGCCGTATGATTGGCGATGATAACATACCTGTAGATGCAGTTATCGTAGGTATTATCGACGAAGACTGCAAATTCTAACGGTTTTTCACAAAACATATAGAATCTAATAAGAAAGGAGAGACATGATGGATGCATTAGGTATGATTGAGACTAAGGGCTTAATCGCTGCTATTGAAGCTTGTGACGTTATGTTGAAAACGGCGAATGTTTCGCTCGTAGGTAAACGAAAATCAACAGCTACATTGGTGACGATTTTGATTACCGGCGATGTGGGTGCTGTTAAAGCTTCTGTAGAAGCAGGTGCAGCGGCTGCTGAAAAGGTAACACCCGGCTCACTCTTGTCTGCCCATGTTATTCCAAGGCCGATTGGCGACATTGAAAAAGCTTTTGGCCCGGGAGATACGCCTAAGAAGCCTTCCGGTTCAGGGGAAAAAACAGTGGATGAAGTGGCCTTCGACAGTGAAAACGTTGCAGAAACTGCTCCGACTGCCGATGCCGGTTCCGAAGACTTGCACAGTGCTGAATCAATCGAAGTGATTGAAGACGTAGCTGTAGTAGAAGAACCAGTAAAGGTGGAAACAGCAGCCATTGCGACAGATGTAGTTCAACTGTCAGCGGAAAACTTGCAGAGAATGTCGGTTTCGGAGTTACGCAAATTAGCGCGACGCCAGCCAAATCTAGGTATTTCAGGTCGTAAGATTTCTTCGGCCAACAAACAGGTGTTAATTAATTACTTAGAAGCTTCTTACAAACATTAATAAGAAAATGGAGGAACATGTTATGAAAAACGAAGCATTAGGTTTAGTGGAAACAAAAGGTTTAGTAGGTTCTATCGAAGCAGCTGACGCAATGGTAAAAGCAGCTAATGTGTATTTGATCGGTAAAGAAACTATCGGTGGTGGTTATGTAACAGTTATGGTTCGTGGTGACGTAGGCGCAGTTAAAGCCGCTACTGACGCAGGCGCAGCAGCAGCTCAACGCGTTGGCGAATTAGTATCTGTTCATGTAATTCCTCGCCCTCATACCGACGTTGAATTAATCATTCCTCATGCTAACGAAGCGTAATAGGGATTAGTCGATATGAATATAATGGAGCAAATCAAGGCCGAAGCAAAGCCGTGGCGCAAAAATATTGCAATGCTTATTGATGCTGATGCACGTATGCTTCAAGGAGCAGTACAAATTATGCAAGCCGGATTTGCTACGGTTACCTTGTTAGGTAAGAAGAGTAGTATTAAAGAGTTGGCTTCTGAACATCACATCAACTTAGGCCTTATGCCTATAGTTGATGTGACTACAGATTATCGTCTGCGCACAATGGTGAATCACTTATTAAGCGATAAAAAATGTGGCGGAGTCGATAACTTTGAACGGGCTATGCATTTGTTAACATCAAATCCAGCCGTGTTCGCAATGATGTTCGTAGAAGCCGGCTATGCCGACGGATTAATTTTAGGGAATACCTGCACGTGTGCAAGTATCGCCGAATTGGCAGGACACATTGTAGGCTTTAAAAAAGGCCATACAAGAATTTCCTCCACGACGATTATGCATACGAACACACCGGAGTATGGCAAACAAGGAACTTTATTCTTCAGTGACTGTGAGGTTGTTAAAAATCCTACTTCTGAAGAGTTAGCTCAAATAGCTATCGGCACCGCTGATTTGGCGGAAAAGGTATTTGGAATTGGAGTACCACGGGTCTCCTTACTGTCTTTCTCCAGTAAAGGCAGTGCATCAGATCCGCTTGTAGACAAAGTGGTAGCGGCCTGTGAAGTAGTTAAAAACTCGCATGTGGCTCACAAAATTGACGGTGAATTACAATTGGATGCATCCATTGTACCGTCAGTAGCAAAAAGTAAGGCACCACAATCTGACGTAGCAGGGAAAGCAAATGTATTGATTTTCCCAGATCTAAATGCAGCCAATATCGGATGCAACCTGGTGAAATTGTTCGGACGTGCCGAAGCATTCGGACCGTTGCTCATTGGAGCAGCTAAGCCGGTGCAGCGTGTACCGGATGAGTATTCCGTAGATGATCTTGTAAATTTAGCAGCGTTTACCGCTGTTGAAAGTACATTATAGTATGTATTTGCAGGAGGAACAATTATGAAATACCAGGGTGATGCTCTTGGTTTAGTGGAAACTCGCGGAATGGTTCCGGCAATCGCCGCAGCCGATGTTATGTGTAAAGCCGCTGATGTAGAGTTGATTTCCTATGAAAACGTAGGTTCCGGTTTAGTAACAGTGCTTGTGTGCGGTGATGTAGCAGCTGTAACAACAGCTGTAGAAGCAGGCGCCAAAGCGGCAGCCGCTTGTGGCGAAATGACTGCTAAAAACGTAATGCCGAGACCAATCGGTAAGATTAAACATATTGTAGACGCACATGAACTGGATGCGGAAGAGTAGGAGGTAACTATGCAGCACAATGCATTAGGTTTTATCGAAACATTTGGCCTCGTATCGGTTCTGGAAGCTGCCGACGCGATGTGTAAAGCCGCAGATGTGGAATTGATCGGTTACGAAAACGTAGCCTCCGGTCTTATCTCCGTAATTATCAGCGGTGACGTAGGCGCGGTACAATCCGCCGTAGAAGCGGGCGTAGCGCGAGCTCAGGAAGTGGGCGATGTGTACTGTCATCTAGTACTGCCTAACCCGCATCCTGATATTGTAAAAATTGCGAGAAAATATTCTTTTACACTGTAGAACTCGGTGAATAAAAGGGGAAGGGAGGTGCGCTGTGATACGGATTGATACAGATTTGATGTCTACACAGGAAGCGCGTATTCTAATTGAAAACGCTCGTGAAGGACAGAAAATCTTCAGTACTTATACACAAGAACGAATTGACAAAATTGTGGAAGGCATGGCAAAAGATATTGCATCACATGCGGAAGAACTTGCAGAATTAGCTGTTGAAGAAACAGGATTTGGTATAGTTCATGACAAATGCGTAAAGAATCGTTTCGCGTCTGAGTTCTTATATTCATATATCAAAGACATGAAAACTGTCGGTATCATTAATGAAGACCATGAAGCGAAAACCATGGATATTGGTGTTCCGGTAGGCGTTATTGTGGCCCTACTGCCATCGACAAATCCAACATCGACTGCTATTTGTACGACTTTAATTGCTATTAAGTCGGGCAATGCGATCGTATTCTCGCCACATCCTAAAGCAAAACGTTCAATTATGCGCACACTTGATATTTTAATCGAATCAGCTAAGCGTAATGGTGCGCCGGAAGATATTATTTCGTACTTAACAGTATTATCTCCAGAAGGCTCCAAGGCGCTTATGTCGCACAAAGATACATCACTTATTATTTCCAATACCGCTAGACAAATGGCGGATGTAGCTCACTTTGCAGGGAAACCTACAATTAACGGTGGTCCGAGCAATGGTCCGGCCTTTATCGAACACACAGCGGATGTGAAAAAGGCAGTTTGTGAAATAGTAAGTAGTAAAACATTTGACAATGGCTTGCTTTGCTCCTCGGAACAATCGATTGTAGCCGAAGAATGTATTGCAGACCAGGTTAAACAGGAATTACTTAAACATAAAGCATACTTTATGACGCAGGCAGAATCGGACATGCTTTGTCCGCTGTTCTATACGGTAGATGGACGCCACAATCCGGATATTGTAGGACGCTCTGCGTATGAGATTGCTAAAAAAGCAGGATTTACAGTACCTGAGGATACTACCGTATTAATCTCCGAACAACAGTATGTATCTGCTACGAACCCATATTGCAGAGAAAAATTATGTCCTGTATTGGCGTTCTTCGTAGAAAAGAACTGGATGTTTGCCTGTGAAAAATGTATTGAATTGCTCATTACCGAAGGTAAGGGCCATACATTGGTAATTCACTCGCAGGATGAAGCGGTTATCAGAGAATTCGCATTGAAGAAACCGGTATCGCGTATGCTTGTTAATACTTCCGGTGCTTTAGGGGGCATTGGTTTAACAACTCACTTACCGCCTGCTCTAATTTTGAGTACAGGTAGTGTTGGTGGCGGTTTCACATCGGACAATATTTCTCCGATGAACTTAATCAACATCAGAAAAGTTGGTTATGGTGTACGGCACATAGATGAAGCATTAGCTCATCCTGGCGTTTGTCATACTGTTCCGGCTCAGGGCACAGTGACACACGACGATGTACCGGCTCATGCGACAGGTTTTAATGGTATGGAAACGGTAAAAGCTGCATCGACAGGCGTATCCAATCCATCGAATCCGGCTAAACGTTGTAAGATGGGACATTCGCTCCTCGAAGGCGAAGATTTCGATCTTGAAAACGCATTAAACGTATTATTAAAAAATTTACAATCCTAACGATTAGTAAGGTTTGTTAGGGATTCATATATTGAATTGGCAAAGGAGGATTTATTCATGAACATTCAGGAATTTACTGATAAATTTTCTGAGGCAACGAAGAATCTATCTAAAGAAGAGTCTATTGCATTACTAAAATTATTCCAAAATTTGTCACAAGATATTAAAAGCAATGGTGCCGGCGGTAGCTACAAAGACTACAAAGCACCTGCATTTGATGGGGAAATTAACGAGTTGACACCTCGTATGAAACGCCTTCGTGAAGCGTATTTAAAAGTTAAACCAAGTGTTAGTATTCATCGTGCATTAGCTTTCACTGAAGTGACTAAAGCTCATGCAGGTCTTCCTAAGAAGGTTCTTCGTGCTAAATGTTTCCGTCGCGCTTGTGAAACAGCACCATTATTGATTCAGCCAGATGAACTTATTGTAGGGCATCCAGGCGGTAAACCTCGTGCAGGTTCCGTATCTCCTGATATCGCATGGCGCTGGGTTCGCGATGAATTGGATACAATGGCAACTCGCCCTCAAGATCCATTCATTATCAGTGAAGAAGATAAACGCATTCTTCGTGAACAAGTATTCCCATTCTGGGAAAACCGCAGCTTGGACGAAATTTGTGAAGAACAATATCGTGAAGCAGGTGTATGGAGCATCTCCGGTGAAAGCGGTGTAAGTGATTTGTCTTACCACCAAATCAACGGCGGTGGCGATACTTGCCCTGGCTATGACGTAGTATTGGTTAAAAAAGGTATCAACGGCGTGAAGAAAGAAGCTGAAGAACATTTAGCAAAACTTTCCATGGAACGTCCTGAAGATATTGAAAAAATCTACTTCTACAAAGCATGTATCGAAACGTGTGAAGGCGTTTTAACTTATGCACGTCGTTTATCCGACTACGCTCGTGAGTTAGCAATGACTGAATCCGATGCACAACGCAAACAAGAATTGATGAAAATTTCTGAAATTCTTACTCGTGTACCAGCTAACCCACCTGAAACTTTCCATGAAGCGTTACAATCCATCTGGACTGTAGAATCCTTGTTCATGGTAGAAGAAAACCAAACAGGTATTTCCTTAGGTCGTCTTGACCAATATATTTACCCAATGTTCAAAGCTGATATGGATGCAGGTCGTATGAACAAATTGGAAGCATTTGAATTATTGAGCTGCTTCATTATCAAATGTTCCGAATTTATGTGGCTTTCCTCCGAAGGTGGCTCTACTTACTTCGCAGGTTACCAACCATTCATCAACTGTACAATCGGCGGTCAGTTACGTAAGGGCGGCGACGCTACTAATGATTTAACATACTTAATCATGGATGCTGTTCGTTTGACTCGTATGTACCAACCATCCTTGGCTGCACGTATTCATAACCGTTCACCACAAAAATACATGCAGAAAATCGTAGAAGTAGTTAAAGCAGGCCTTGGTTTCCCTGCTTGTCACTTCGATGATTGCCATATTAAGATGATGCTTGCTAAAGGCTTCAGCTTAGAAGATTCCCGCGACTATTGTTTAATGGGTTGCGTTGAACCTCAAAAATCCGGCCGTATCTACCAGTGGACATCCACTTCTTATACACAATGGCCAATCGCTATCGAATTCGTATTGAACCGCGGCGTTATGCAGCTTAACCAACGCAAAGAAGGCGTTGACACAGGCGATATTGAAGCATTCAAGACTTATGAAGAATTCGAAGCAGCTGTTAAAAAACAAATTGCTCATATCATTCGCTTATCCGCAATTGGTACTGTAGTAAGTCAGCGTGTACATCGCGATGTAGCTCCAAAACCATTGATGTCCATTATGGTTGAAGGTTGTATGGACTCCGGTAAAGACGTTATGGAAGGCGGCGCATTGGTTAACAGTGGCCCTGGTATCGTATTCTCCGGCCTTGCTACATATGCTGACTCCATGGCAGCTATTAAAAAATTAGTATTCGATGATCATAAATACACATTAACTCAACTCCGCGATGCTCTTAATGCTAACTTTGAAGGCTATCAGAACATCCATACAGACTGTGTAAATGCTCCTAAATATGGTAATGACAATCCATACGCTGACGAAATCTGCCGCGATATCGTTAACTGGACTGAAGATGAATGCCAGAAATACGACATGTTATATGCTAAATTCAGTCATGGTACATTATCTATCTCCAACAATACGCCAATCGGTGCATTAACTGCTGCATCTGCTAACGGCCGTAAAGCTTGGACTCCATTGTCTGACGGCATCAGCCCAACACAAGGGGATGACAAATTAGGACCTACAGCTATTATCAAGTCTGTAAGTAAGATGGGTAACGAAGATATGACTATCGGTATGGTTCATAACTTCAAATTATTAAAAGGTATTCTTGAAACTCCGGAAGGCGAAAACGGCCTGATTACATTGCTTCGCACAGCCTCGATTTTAGGGAACGGGGAAATGCAGTTCAGCTATGTAGATAACGAAGTATTGAAAAAAGCCCAGGTTGAACCTGACAAATATCGTGATTTAATTATCCGCGTTGCTGGCTATAGTGCTTACTTCGTAGAACTTTGTAAGGAAGTACAGGACGAAATTATTAGCCGTACTATGTTAGATCACTTCTAAGATAGTATCGGGGATAAGGTGACACGATAGGGGTGGATTTTTTGGAACAAGCAATACAGCAACAAGCGCTGGCTCTGAAGGCCAAACAGGATTCGCAATTTAATCGCGTAGGGATACTGATTGGTATCGGTAGCGGCTTTTTATGGGGGGTAAATAACTTACTCTTCTCCTTGGGATATGGGTTTATACCTGAAGATGTTATCACGACAATGATGGGCGCAAGTGCTGCACTATATGCAATACCTCTTGCCTGTGCAGCTATCAACGACGTGTGTGCAGCAATCGCATTGTTAATCTTTAATGCGATTAACGGCATGGGTAAAGAAGTTTGGCGTACGTTTAAAACGAAGCCGGGCTTAATCGTATGTATAGCCGCATTATTAGGTGGTCCAATCGGACAATCTACATATTTTATGGGGTCTGCAATGGCCGGACCGGCTTATGCGCTGACAATTACAGCGCTTTACCCAATCATTGGTTGTCTGTTATCTCGTATATTCTTAAAACAACCGATTAATGCCCGTATGTGGGTCGGCATATTTATGTCTGTAATCGGGGCCATTATTGTAAGTTATGCGCCACCGGATGGAGATGCACCTAACTTCACATTAGGTCTTATCTTTGCCGGTATTGCAGCATTGTGCTGGGGCACTGAAATCGTATTGGCCGTGTTTGGTATGTCCATGGTGGATCCTAATATTGCCATTAACTTACGTGAAATTACATCCGGTGTTGTTCTGTCGATTATCGTATTGCCGATAGTAGGTGGTTGGACAGCAGTAAATGTAATTGCCGGAACGCCGATGGCAATTGGTTCATTGGCAGCAGCCGGTGCTGTAGCAGGCTTCTCTTATTTGATGTGGTATACAGCAAATAATAAAGTAGGCTGTGCTAAGGGTATGGCTATGAACTCTACATTCGTTATCTGGGGTGTATTATTAAATATCGCCTTCGGTAATATCACTGAAATTACAACTAATATGGTAGTTGGTTGTTTAGCAGTACTTATCGGGGTAACGATGGTATCTATGAATCCATTGGATTTATTTAGAAAAAAATAGGAGGCGACTGATTTATGAGTCAATTATTACCGTTGCGCTTTCGCTTACTCCACTTTTTTTCTACAGTAGAGAAAGCCAATGTTGATCAAATGATGGACGGCTTACGTGCTGAGTATGGCACAGAAAGCCAGTTTACTAGAAATAAGTTTAAAAATCACGCTTTATCCATGGTGGCTAACGGCGTTATTGATGAAGCGGAACTCGGTCTTACTAAAGACGGAGAATTGGATGTTTATTATTGTATTAATGATGAAGGTCGTAAGTTACTCAAAAGCTACTTGCCAAAATCCTTCCGTTAATATGAGGTGTTTTTAAGCACAGTAGGGAGGACGTTATGTCTGAACAGCTTTGTATAGAGCGTAAGGCACGAATCTTTAACGTCCAGAAGTACTCAATTTATGACGGCCCCGGCATTAGAACGTTGATATTCTTTAAAGGATGCCCGCTCAGATGCCGGTGGTGTGCTAATCCGGAAGGACTGGAACGTAAATATCAAGTGATGTACCAGGATAACTTATGTATTCGCTGTGGTAGCTGCGTTCCGGTTTGTCCGATGGGCATACATTCGTTGGTAAAAAATGGTGATGAAGTTGTTCACATCGTCGACCGTGAAACTAACTGCGTAGGCTGTCGTAAATGCGAAAGCGTTTGTCCAAGGAAGGCAATCCACATTGTAGGTCAGGATAAAACAATTACCGAATTGGTAGATGTGGTTCAGGAAGACTCAATGTTCTATCTTAGTTCCGGAGGCGGTGTAACGCTAGGTGGCGGGGAAGTATCCACGCAGCCGGAGGCGGCTACCGATATTCTTCGTGAATGTCAGGCATTGGGAATTCACACAGCCATTGAAACTTGTGGTTATGCGAAACTGGAAAACTTGTTAATGATGGCAAAACACATTGACTTGTTCTTGTTTGATATCAAACAAATAGATTCTGATGTGCATGCTGAATTAACCGGGGTTCGCAATGAACGTATTCTGGAAAACCTGCAAGAGATTTTGAAGCAAGGCTACAATGTGAAGGTGCGTATGCCATTAATTCGCGGACTTAACAGCCATGATGAAACAATTCGTAAGACAATGGAATTCTTAATGCCGTATAAAGATTTGCCGAACTTCAAAGGCATCGACATTCTACCATATCATAAATTGGGCGTTAATAAATATGCTCAATTGGATAAGGAATATACCATTAAAGAAGACTTGTCTTTCAAACAAGAAGAATTGGAGCACATTGAGTCAATCGTAAAAGAATATGATATGGATGTAAAAGTCGTTAAACACTAACGGCTGAAGAAAGAGGTTTTCCAATGGATAGATTAAATGAAATACTAACACAAATAGATAACCTCGGCAGACAGGGACGCGATATTGAAATGCTTCCTCTGTTTGAAGACGCCATTCATGAAACGCGGTTGCGTAATGATCGTGGACTGTTAGCACGTATTCTTAATGATTACGGCGGAGTTTTGCGAAACACAGGGCAATATGATAAAGCTCGCGTTGTGTTGGACGAAGCGAAAACAATCGTAGCGAGTACCGCAGGGGTTAAAAGCCAAGCGTATGTAACTACTTTACTGAATGCAGGAACCAATGAATTGGATTCCAAACATTTTGACGAAGCGGAGAAAGAATTTACAACCGCTTTGGATATTGCTAAACAGTTAAATATCCGAAATATAGTGTATGTGTCTTTATGTAATAATTTGGGTAACCTATATTTACAACGTAAAGACTATGATAAGGCCTATAAAAACCAAAAAGAAGCATTAAGCTTGCTACGTACACAGGAAAACAGCCGAGTTAAATTGGCCATCTCCTGTAGCAACTTTGCTGAAACTTGTCGGCTTATGGGCAAAACTGACGAATACGAGAGCCTCATGAATGAGGCAACCGAACTTTTGTCAAATGCAGTGGGCGAAAATCATCCGCTCTACGCTACTGTTGTCAATAATATAGCGACTATGCTTTATAATCAGGGCAATTATCAAAAAGCATGTAGCTTGATGGAAGAAGCGTTACCGATTATGGAACGCACCTATGGCACACATAGTAAAGGCTATCGTTTATTGACGCAAAATTTGAACATTGTTAAGGAAAAACTTGGGCAGCCAGGTCAATCTGTTAGCTCAAGCAATAACAATACTTCGAAATATGGAAATAGTGTAGAAAATGTGGGAAGTAATAATAAAACTGTCACACATACAGGCAGCAACTCGATTGATATTCACGATGTACACAGTTATGGTGCAGCGGATTCGTTGGAAGCTATGTTGGAACAGGCTAGTGCCGCTCTTATGGGCGCGCAATCAACATCATCGTATGATGATAGTCAGATGACTCAATCCAATAGTAGTTCATCGGCGGGTCAATCGCAGTATACTTCAAACAGTATGGTCCATACAGGTAGTACTGTTACCGGCACCTTGGATGAAGCCTTTTTAAGCAAAAGTTTTTGGCCCGGATCAGGACTCGAATTATCTCACAGCCTATTAAAACAGGAAGTATATCCAATTTTAAAACAGCAATTTCCTGAACTGTTAGGACGCATGGCGGCCGGACTGGTAGGGAAAGGTTCTGAATGTTTAGGCTATGATGATGAATTTTCCAAAGATCATGATTTTGAAGCGAAAGTGTTACTCTTCTTAAATACACCGGACTATTTGGCACAACATACCGAATTAGAACGGGCTTTGCAGACCGTAAGTAAGGGGCATGCTTATGTGATTCCTACACAGGACTTCTATCAGAAGTATACGAAGACTTCACAGGGGCCTAAATCATTAAGCGAATGGCGAGCCATTCCGGAAGATTTCCTGGCTACGGCTACAACGGGTGAAATTTACTTTGACAATCTCGGTGAGTTTACTCACATCAGAGAGCAATTGCTGAAATATTACCCGGAAGATTTATGGAAGAAGTATTTAGCCTTTGAGTGCATAAAGTTGGCGCAGTCAGGGCAATACAACTTTCCACGCTGCTTGAAACGAAATGAGTTAGTAGCGGCGTCGTTGGCACTTCACGAAGCTATGAATCATGCGATGGCCATAGTATTTATTTTAAATAAAACGTACATGCCGTTCTATAAATGGCGCCATAGAAAACTGCAGTCTTTGCCTATCTTAGGGGCAGAGATTGGACAGATTATCGAGTCAATGGTAAAAACCGCTACGGTTGATGAAGAAAACACCAATCGTATAGAACGAGTTTGTGAGTATATTATTGATCGACTTCACGAAGTCGGTTTAACTAAGACAAAGGAAACGTTCTTATTAGCACATGGATATGAAATCTTCGAATCCATTTCAGATCCGGTGCTGAAGCAAGACAGTCCTTGGTCAAGATAAGTGTGAATCAGAGTGTGAGGGTGGGGTAATTATGAAGGTTATTGATAAAATTGCAGCCTATGAATGGGATATGCTTTTGAAAACACGCAGTAATCAGAAGTACCTGGAATGCAAAAACAATAAATACATGTTTCTCCTCATGCGACGGAGTCAATGGAATGTGTATCCTCTAGATATTCAGGCAGCCTATTTGCGAGATATCCATACGGCACTGAAGGAAGGCCGTAACCTCATGATTGAGAAATACGGTTATATGATGGAAGATACACAGCCAGAGGCTTATGCGAGGATACAACATGAGTTACCTCCCAAAACACCTGCTAAAGTCGCATTGGTAACAGAGCTTATATCATATCATAAAATTTGGTATGAACAGGCTAAAGAACTGCTGCCTACAACGATTATGTTTGGGCGATCAGTTAGTGCCGATGGCACAAATGACACATCGATTGATACATATTTAAAAGGTGAGTTTTTTACTTATAGTGTGGACACATTGGAACGTTTATCCGAGTTTGCCAGACGTATGCGACAGGAAAGCGTAAATCTCATTGTAGAAACCTATAAGCAATATATAGAGTTAAAATAGTGAGGGCTACTATGGATGTACTAGACAACAGTAAACAGAGAATTATTCAGGAGCTGGTTCCGGGTAAACAAGTTACTATGGCTCATATTATTGCCTCACCGGATGAAGAAGTGTATCAACGTATCGGCGTAGATCCTGTAGGCGCCATCGGGGTACTGACAATCTCACCGGCTGAAGCGGCCATAATTGCCGGGGATATAGCGCGCAAAGCCGCGAATGTCCACCTGGGCTTCCTGGATCGTTTTACCGGATCGGTAGTTATAACGGGTGATGTATCAAGCGTCGAAACTTCAGTAAATGCAATCAATGATACGCTTCATAAGTTATTAGGGTTTACACCGGCAACGGTAACCAGAGCGTAAGTATGAAGTTAAAGATTATGATTATCGGACCTCGGCAGTCGGGGAAAACTACACTGGCTAACATGATTGAAGGGAAACCCAATGTACTAAAAGGGACGCCGGATATTCGCTATGGTGAATATACCATTGATATGCCAAGTGGTTACTTGGAAAGTCCTTGGATGTATGATTGTATAATCGCATCGAATCAGGATGCAAGTGTTGTGTTTTTTCTGATTGATCCGTTGCAACAAAAGCAGGAATATCCGCCATCTTTCTCGAAATCATTCTATGGGAAGATTTGTGGTATTATTACTAAATGTGATTTAGCAAGTGAAGCTCAGATTCAAAAAGCCTATGAATCTTTGCGACAAATCGGTATAACAGATGACATTATTGAATGGTCTGCTAAGACTGAAGAGGGCAAAGAACGCATATTAGCGTATAAAGAGTTTTGTAAGCTTCTATATTAGTAAATGGGAGCCAATGTATGAAATTTATTACAGAAGAAACGTTGAGAACTCAATATCGGCAATCACCGTTTGAGTCCTACCTCGTAGAAAAGGATACCCGCCTTACTCCAGGAGCCTATCAATTCCTCGTAGACCGCCGTGTCGTAGTTCACTATGAGGATGAGAAGTTCCAACGGATGCAAGGTAAAAAACAAATACAGACTACGGATGTTTCTTCCTTACAACGTCCGACAGATACGGTAGCACCTGTGTCGGTGGCACTGGAGTGGGCGCAAGCTCATCTCTTCATGACCCGAAGCATGACGGCTGCAATGTGTAATCGCACATTGAGTCAGTCGTTGGTGACGATAGGTGATCGTTTGACTGCGTTACAGGGGGCGATTAAGACACAGTCGCCGATAGGGCTGGATTTATTGGCCGGTGGAGCGGAAGGTTCAGGTGCTGATGCATTTGCGATTCAGCAATTCCCTGTGAATACACCTTGCGCTATGGCACAAGGACAGCTCAACATGTTACGGGTAGCTTGTCTTGACGTAGCGGAAAAGCTGAAAGGCTTATCTGGTGAAGACAGTGTACGGCAAGGATATATACAAGTAATTACTACTTGTGTTCATGAAGTGGAAACAGTGATTCGAGCGTTGGCGGAGGTACATGATGGACTACAGAATAATTAAAGCACCCACAGCAGGGGTCAGCTCGATTCTTCAGCGTAGAATTGATGCAACAGCGAAGCTGGATGTGAAATCATTCGAAGCAATCGGACTTATGCAAGGTAAACTTTGTGACATGGTTTTTGCCGCAGACATTGCGGAAAAGGCATCGGGAGTTACCGTAGTGGATGTACGAGGGAACTGTCCGCAAAACTTGGTAATGATTGCCGTATTTGGCGATACATCCAGTGTTGAGACAGCCATGATAAAAATAAGCGAAGAAATTGAACGACAAAAAGTACTTTTTAGAGCGACTCCAAAGTAAAAGGTGGTGAGATGTGTTGAAGAAATTGATTACAGCGTCTGATGTGGAAAGCGCATTGTCAAATAAGCAGTTTACCATTGCTGTTGATGATAATACACTAATCACACCAGCTGCCAGAGATGTAGCAAAAGAGAATGGCATTACTTTTACGGAAGATATTTCCTTGAACGCCGTGCCGGCCTGTACAAAGACTGTTGGATCAACTGCTCAGGCAGCACCAAGCGCACCGGTAGCTCCGGTTGCCGGCGGTGCACCATTAGGGGCCGTGCCTACAGGGAATCAGTTAATCGACTTATTACAATCCATTTTGGTGAATAAAATTGGAGGCACCGTCGCCTCTGATGGTTTGGTTCGGGATAAAGATGCATCGGGCCTTCAAATCGTTCGTGCTCAAGACGTGGACTTTGAAGTGTTTGATACAGGTGTACCAGGTGCCAATGTACAATATAAAGAGTTAATTGGTTATAGCGATTCTCCTAATATTAGTGCAGGCTTGCTGAAAATTGTAGGCTCCGAGTTCCCATGGACGCTTTTATATGATGAAATCGATATGGTATTGGAAGGGGAGCTTTCCATTACGATTAACGGGGTTAAGCGGACCGCAAAGGCCGGCGATGTACTCTATGTACCTAAAAACTCCGAAGTTATTTGGGGCGCAGATGAATACGCCAAGGTATTTTATGTAACATATCCGGCCAACTGGGCAGAAACGATGGCATAATTAGGTTAGGGAAAGGAGGATGTAGAACATTGGAAACTACTTTCGATAAAGATCTACAATCCATACAAGAAGCTCGTTGTTGTGCAAGACGAGCAAAAAAAGCACAAGCACAATTTGCTAATTTTTCAGACGAACAGGTGGACCGTATTTTGCAGAATATGGTTCGCGTAGCGGAAGAAAATGCTGAGCGTTTAGCTCGCATGGCGGTAGAAGAAACCGGGTTCGGTAAAGTAGTCGATAAGATTACGAAGAATAAATTAGCATCTACCATTTTATATCGCGACATTAAAGACATGAAAGTTAGCGGTATCATTAACAACGATACAGCTAAACGGGTTATTGAAATTGGTGTACCGGTAGGCTTGCTGTTCGGTATCATCCCTTCTACAAACCCTACTTCCACTGTTATCTATAAAGCTATGATTGCTTTGAAAGCACGTAATGGTATTGTATTCTCACCACATCCATCTGCTAAAAAAGCAACTTGTGAAGCAGCTCGCTTAATGGCTGAAGCAGCTGAAATGGCAGGCGCTCCAAAAGATATTATTACTTGTGTAACTATGCCATCCATGGCAGCTACTAAAGAATTACTTCATGCACCGGAAGTTAATATGATTATTGCTACCGGCGGTGAAGCTATGGTACGCTCCGCTTACAGTTCCGGTAAACCGGCTCTTGGCGTAGGCCCTGGTAATGGTCCTTGCTTCATTGAACGCACTGCTGATATTCCAAATGCAGTACGTCGTATTATTGCAAGTAAAACATTTGACTATGGTACTGTATGTGCTTCTGAACAGAGTATCGTTGTTGAAGAATGCATTAAAGACCAAGTTGAAGCTGAATTTACTCGCCAAGGCTGCTACTTCATGACTGACGAAGAAACTAAGAAAATCTGCAAGATTCTCTTCAAAAACGGCTTCGCTATGAACGCTAAATTCGTAGGTCGCCCACCTCAAGTATTGGCTGATGCGGCAGGTATTACAATTCCTGCAGGTACTAAGATCCTTATCGGTAAACAAACCGGTGTAGGCAAAGATAGCCCACTGTCTTATGAAAAATTAACTACTGTATTGGGCTACTATGTAGTACAAAACTGGCATGAAGCTTGTGAACTTTGTATCGAAATCTTGAACAACTGTGGTACAGGTCATACAATGACTCTTCATACAGCTGATCCTGAAATCGCTATGGCATTCTCCATTAAACCAGTTAACCGTATTTTAGTTAACACATCCGGTTCTCAAGGTGGTACAGGTGCTTGCACAGGCTTGTTACCTGCATTCACACTTGGTTGCGGTACTCAAGGCGGCAGTGCTACTTCCGATAACGTATCCCCACTTAACTTGATTAACATTAAACGTGTGGCTTACGGTCTTGAAGAATGTTACCCAACTGATGAAATTGCTGGTTGTGGTTGCCCAAGTGGTTCTGCAGCAAGCAGCACTAAGAGCGATACTGCAATTACTGATGAAAGCTTACGTAACGCCGTAGCTGAAGTACTTGCTTTATTACAGAAACAACAATAATACAAACAACATCACATTAGATTATTAAATCACGCAGCAGGTCTAATAATTGTGTTAATTCACTTTGTGAGTTTATAAATTTGTTTTAAAGAAATTAACTATAGTTCTATGTAGTCATTTTATAGGAGGTATTTATTATGAAGAACGAAGCATTAGGTTTAGTGGAAACTAAAGGTTTAGTAGGCTCTATCGAAGCAGCTGACGCAATGGTAAAAGCAGCTAACGTTTATTTAATCGGTAAAGAAACTATCGGTGGTGGTTTCGTGACTGTTATGGTTCGTGGTGACGTAGGCGCTGTTAAAGCAGCTACTGATGCCGGTGCCGCTGCAGCTCAACGCGTAGGCGAATTAGTTTCTGTACACGTAATTCCTCGTCCACACACTGACGTTGAATTAATTCTTCCTCAAGTTGAAGGCTAATACGTTTAATAATCTATACGAATGAACTGCTGCAAGCTTATTTGAGTAAGTAGTCTAAAAGCGGTATCGCCAAGGCGATACCGCTTTTTGTTATATAGATTATGAAGTTTTTTCGAATAGAGCATTAAGTTCTTTTAGAATAGAGTCTAAGTTCTTTGCGAATGGAGTTTAAGCTCCTTTAGAACAGAAATATGCAAGCTCAGTGGTTTGTGGATAAGAGCCTCTTGTTCATCATCAAAAAAGAGGAATTTCACACTCAAAAATCGAATGTGTATTATATGGTATTTGCTTTTTGGTATAAGGAGTGTTTGTATGAACAAGAAAAAGTTGTTGTTAGGGATGTTGTTGGTAGGTAGTGTGATTCTGTTTACCGGTTGTAAGTCGAATGTAACTGACAAACCGTTGACGATGCATTTTGGGGATACTGTGAGAGAGGTTACTTACACAGGTGAATTCGAAAATGATGCACCTAACGGCAAAGGGACGATTAAAGGCACAAACTCCGCCGGCACTAATTGGGTTTACGAAGGGGAAGTCAAAGACGGTAAAATGGATGGTAAGGGGAAAACGACTTGGGCCACCGGACTTGCTCAGGAAGGTACCTATAAGGATAATTATATTGTAGAAGGTAAAATTACTAGTAATGGGAAGGTTTTATATGAAGGAAAGATTGATCATGGCATTCCAGATAAGCCAATGACTCCAATCGGACAATTCACTTCCTATGCGGATTGGGACTATAAGGTAGATAGTAAGACGAATGTTAACACCATTGGAAATGATGCGGCACAGCAATCATTCCTTATTTTGCGCATGTCTATAAAAAATAACGGCAGCACGCCACGACAATTTGCTGATGCGCAAGGTAAATTTGTTTTATTCGATAATAAAGGTCGTCAGTTTGCCCAAGATGATGAGGCTATGTTGGCAGCACGACTCATAGGCAGTTATTCATCTAACTGGTATTTAGATAAATTTAATCCCGGTGCCACAGGCGATGTCGTGTTAATCTTTGATGTACCGAAAGACGCTGCGGGCTTGAAGTTATTACCTGTAAAAGGTGTATATAAAGCTG
Organism: Veillonella sp.; assembly: GCF_018364065.1. Classification (GTDB taxonomy): domain Bacteria; phylum Bacillota; class Negativicutes; order Veillonellales; family Veillonellaceae; genus Veillonella_A. The sequence goes on along the minus strand of NZ_JAGZMO010000002.1, from coordinate 130,067 downwards.
ATGCCATTGATATCGGAACGGCACAATAATAGGTTATAATAGGACACAAAAACTCCCCAGAGCAAATGCTATGGGGAGTTTTTAGTTGAATTTTGTTCAGTTTTACGGTCAGCCTTTTTGCTCAATTACCCGATTTTTACCAGGTAAGGAGATGGCAGATTGGCTGCGCTTCTTTTCTTTTTCCTTGGCTATGTCTTCGTTCAGTGTGTTTTTGAACCTCAAGGTGAAGGTACTGCCTTCGCCCGGTTCGCTTGTCACTGATACGGAGCCCTGATGGATTTCCATGATGTGTTTGATAAGGGCTAAGCCGAGGCCGCTGCCTTCGCGTTTGCTGTTGCGACTTGGATCGGCCTGATAGAAGCGTTCAAAGATACGGGAATGCTTGTCTTTGGCAATGCCGATACCTTCGTCAGTTACAGTCACCGTAGTCGTTAAATCATTGGTCGAAATATTCACCGTAATGTGATTATCGATACCACGACTGAATTTAATCGCATTGTCGAAGAGATTAATAAATACTTCTTCCACCAGCTTTGTTGATAACGGCAGGCTCACATCTTTGCCTGTTAAGGAGAACGTAATGTTCTTTCCTTGACGCTTTGTTTCCAGAAGCTGCCATGCCACATGAATGATATGGCGTATGGATGCGTTTTCAAAGGTAATTTCAGAGTCTTCATCTTCAATGCGGGACAGCTTTAAAATCGTATTGATTAAATCCTGCATATGAAGGGCTGCGCGATGAATGTAACCGCCCAGCTCGGTGGCGTCATCTTTCGAAGAGTACATGCCGTTAGCTAAGATTTCTGAATAGCCGCTAATGGTTGTAAGCGGTGTTTTCAATTCATGGGAAACATTGGATGTAAATTCGTGACGGCGTTGCTGCTCCAAGTAGGATTGTGTAATATCGGAGATGATAATCAACAAGCGACCCTTGTAGCGGTCATCTTCCGTAATGTGGAAGAACACGTGGAAATATTGACCGTCCCGTTGGAAAATATAGTCGCCGCCCACATGTTTGTTGAGGGCATTGATTACATGTTCACGCCATTCTTTATCGTCCGATAAGAGAAGTAATGGTTCGCCATGTAAGGATGTTTTCGTATTTAAAAACTCTTTCACATGTTCGTTATAAACGATAATGGTGCCGTCCAGTTCTGCCAGGAGCAAACCGTCGTTCATTTCTTCCATAATGGACCGGAGCGTGTTCTTTTCGCCGCGCAGGCGCAAGATCATGGTTTCCAGTTCTTCTTTCTGGAATGACAGACGAGACAGAAGCGGTGTAATTTCGTTGTACGCTTCATCAATAACCGGCTGCGTATCACTGTTGGATGTCCAGGCTTTTACGATTTCCTCAATCGGATAAATGGCCTCAGAGGTCCATCTTCGAGCGATAAGGTAACAACCGGCGGAGAAGATGAGGAACAGGGCTATAAAGCCCGGAGCGGCATCGAAAATAACCTTATATACGGTAGACCCGTTACGGGAAATTCGCAAAATGGAATTGTCCGGTAAGCGCAAGGCCTCGTAATAGCTGATGGTATTTAATGTGGAGGAGTCGCGAATATCGCTACCTTCGCCGTGAAGGATGGCCTCCTTAATTTCAGGTCGGTCCAAATGGTTTCCCATTTCTTCCGGATCCGACACATTGTCATAGAGCACGCGACCGTCGAACGAAATCCAGGTAATGCGCAATGTGTTGCCGGTGGACTTAGTGATTGTCTCCAAGTGCTCTTTGTCGATAGTGCCTGTGGCGGCAATGATTTTACTTTCTGTGTAGAGTACGTTTTTAAAGTCTTCCTTCCAGCTGTTGTAGAACAGATAGCTCAGAATAACAGTACTGAACACGAGACTCATCATGCCAAGACCGAACAGGGCTCGGAAAAATTTTTGTCTCATACTTTTGTCTCCCAACGATAACCGACGCCGCGGACAGTTTTCAAATGCTTACCGGAAGAGCCCAGTTGTTGGCGCAATGTTACGATATGCATATCCACTGTACGAGATTCGCCCTCATAGGAGAAGCCCCATACGACTTCCATGATGCGTTCACGGGAAAGGGCGATGCCAGGATTTTCCATGAAAAACAGGAGAAGTTCGTATTCTTTTAAGGTGAGGGGAATCACATTGCCGTCGATGGTAACGAGGCGACTGCTTTGGTCCAGCACAAGATTGTCACAACGTAACGTTTTACTTTGGGAGACGGAATGAACATGAGAACGGCGCAATACGGCTCTGATACGCGATACCAGTTCCACAACGCCGAAAGGTTTAGAAATGTAGTCATCAGCACCGTTATCAAGGCCTTGTACAATGTCAATCTCCGAGGTCTTAGCGGTGAGCATGATAATAGGCAGGTCTTTCATTGCCGGATTTTGACGAAGTTTCTTGAGGATGGCCAGGCCATCTTCGCCTTCGAGCATGATGTCCAGTAATATAAGTTGAGGCCGGCGCGCTTCGATGGCTTCCCAGAAGGGCTCGCTCGATTCGAAGGTGCCGACCTCAAATCCCTGCCCTTTCAGTACGTACGAGATGAGGCCGCGAATGCTCTCCTCATCTTCAACACAGTAGATTAAGGGTGGGGTGGATTTCATTTTTAGCTCCTTTGTTTAATGGCAGATCAACCAAAACGACCGTTAATATAGTCAGCTGTTTTTGGTTGGTTTGGATCGCTGAAAATAATCTTTGTCTTATTATATTCTATCAAATCTCCCATTAAGAAGAAAGCTGTTTTATCAGAAATACGTGCTGCTTGTTGCATGTTGTGTGTAACGATTACGATTGTGTATTTTTCCTTTAATTCCAATGCTAATTCTTCGATTTTTGCAGTGGAGATAGGGTCAAGAGCACTTGTAGGTTCGTCCATGAGGATAACTTCAGGTTTAGTAGCTAATGTACGAGCGATACATAAACGCTGTTGTTGACCACCGGACAAGCTTACAGCACTTTTCTTCAAGCGGTCTTTTACTTCACCCCATAAGGATGCACGAATAAGACTTTCTTCAACAATTTGATCAAGTTCCGATTTGTTAGTGATGCCTTGTAAACGTGGGCCGAAGGCTACGTTGTCATAAAGGCTTTGAGGGAACGGATTTGGCTGTTGGAATACCATGCCTACACGGTGACGAAGAACGATTGGTTCGATGTCTTTGTAGATGTCTTCGCCTTCAAGAGCGATGCGACCTTTTACAGTGATGTCGCCTTCCAAGTCATTCATACGGTTTAAAATACGTAAGAATGTGGATTTACCGCAACCGGATGGACCGATAAGAGCGGTGATTTCATTCTTTTTAATTTCCATGTTGATGTTTTTCAACGCATGGAATGTACCGTAGAAGAAGTCAAGATTTTCTACAGTAAATGCATTTGCTAAGCTTTCCTGAGCAACAGCCATAGGTTGCGCTACACTGACAGATTGCGGATTTGCAAGTGCAGGATTAGTTGCATTAGTGATTTCCATTATTTAGTATCTCCTAGATTTTTACTATTTAGATAACGACTCAAAGCACGTGCTCCAATACTGAAGGATAAAACAAGTATTAAGAGTAACAAGGCACTCAAGTTTGCCATGGCACTCGCATGAGGATCAAGAGACTCACTGCGGGATGCCCAGATTTGTAAGGATAAAGTTTCACCGGAACGGAATGGGTTCAACGCATTTGTTGGAGATGTGATGTCCATGTTGTTCCAGTTGATGTCGGTACTCATACCGGCGGTAAACATAAGAGCAGCGGCTTCACCGAATACACGGCCGGCGGCCAAGATGATACCGGTGATGATTGCAGGGAATGCTGCAGGGATTAAAACGCGGCTGATTGTTTGCCATTTTGTAGCACCTAAGCCATAAGCACCTTTAGAATAAGAAGCAGGCAGTGCACGGAGCGCATCTTCGGTGATAGTTGCGATTAACGGTAATGTAAGAATGGATACAGTTAATGCACCGGCGAAGAGGTTCCATTGGGAGTTGGTCATGATGATGAACACCAAGTAACCGAACAAACCAACTACGATGGATGGTAAAGAAGAAAGTGTTTCGATAGCGATACGAAGAACTTTTTGGCTCTTACCGTTGGTAGCGTATTCGGCCATGTAGATGCCGGCGCCGATACCGAGAGGTACAGAGATAAGTAAGGCTAAGAACACAAGATACACAGTGTTGAATAACTGGTTGCCAATCCCTGTAGGAGAGAACTCCAACATGTTAGGATGGAAATCGCTGAGGGCTGACCAAGCGATATAACCGATGAAGGAAACCAGAAGAAGTAGGGTTGCGCCTGCTAATAAGTGAAGTGAAAGTGTTACTAAACGATCACTTGAAAGAGCCCGACGGCGCGGTGCTGGAATTGCTTTACTTGCTTGCAAGAGATGCCCCTCCTCTGTGTGAAATGTAACGAATTAATAAGATGAAGAATAAGGAGATGATGAATAGCAAGAGTGCCATTGACCAAAGAGCGAAGTTGTATTCGCTGCCTTCCATTGTACCGCCCATGTCCGCTGCGATAGCGCCGGTTAAGTTAACCGTTGGATCTAAGAGGGAAGTAGGTAAGGCTTTCATCTTACCGATAACCATGGCAACCGCCAAGGCTTCGCCGAACGCACGAGCCAGGCCTAATACGATGCCTGCCAAGATACCGTTCTTAGCGATAGGAAGTACGATTTTGTGAATTACTTCCCAGCGAGTAGCACCTAAGCCATAAGCGCCTTGACGATATGTTTTAGGTACTGCATTAAGTGCGTTCATTGTAACCGACGTAATAGTCGGGAAAATCATGATTGCAAGTACGATCGATGCGGCTAATACAGAGAAACCGCTATCGGACGCTGTGTGACGTTGAATGAATGGTACTAAGATCGTAAGACCTAACCAACCGTAGATGATGGAAGGAATACCTACGAAGATTTCAATAACCGGCTGCCAGAAACGACGACCTAAGGAAGGTGTAATTTCCGCCATGTAAACGGCAAGGCCGATACTAACCGGAGTGGCCATAAGAAGTGCAAGGCCGCAAGTGATAAGAGAACCAACGATGAAGATTGCAGAACCTACTTGGCCGCCGCCTTCCAATGTATCGTTAGGTTTGAAGTTTGTGCTGAATAAGAATTCAGAGATGCTGTGACCGTAAGTGGTGAATGTGCCTGTACCGCGATAGATTAGGAAAACACCTATTGCTACGGTAAGAAGGAGCAGACAAAAGCCTGCTCCTTGAATCACATAGCGCCAAATTCGATCATTTCGAAGTGTGCTTTGTATGTTCATTCTTATTTCCCCGTTTTAATCTTAGAAGCTATACCGTAGCCTTTTTGTTCGAGGATTTTACCGAATTCGTCGGACATGATGAAGTCAAGGTATGCTTTTTGAACTGCGTCTGGTTGACCTTTAGTGTACATGTGTTCGTAACCCCAAACTTTGTAAGTACCGTTGTAGGTATTTTCAAGGGATGGTGCAACGCCATCGATGGACATAGGAGCAACGCTTGTGTTATTTAACAAGTATGGAAGAGCTACATAACCAATAGCACCTGGTGTGTTGGAGATACTTTGGATAAGAGCACCGGAATCGTCAGTTTCAAGAGATTTGTTGGAAACTTCCTGGTTGTTGTTCAAAGCGAACTCAGTGAAGAGAGCGCGAGTACCGGATGTGCTAGGACGAGTTACAAGAACTACGTTAGTGTCAGCACCGCCAACTTCTTTCCAGTTAGTTATTTTACCAGTGAAAATGTCGATTAACTGTTGTTGAGTTAAGTTAGTAACGCCAACGTTTTTGTTAGCTACAGCTGCTACAGTTACAACAGCTACTTTGTGGTCAACAAGTTCTGCAGCTTTTTCTTTAGGTAATTTTGTTTCAGCTGCTACGTCGGAGTTACCGATGTTTACAGTGCCGTCAGAAACTTGTTTTAAGCCTGTACCGGAACCACCGCCGTTAAGTACGATCGATACATCAGGATGCTTCTTCTTAAATTCAGCAGCGGCTTCTTTAGCCAATGGAAGTAAGGCAGAAGAACCAGAGGAAGTGATTGTTCCTTTTAATGCTTGTGCGGCTTGTTGATCAGAACTACCGCTGTTGCCACAACCCATTAAACCTAAGGTTAACATACCTGCCATGGCGAGAACTGTCAGTGCTTTCAAGTTAAATTTCATTTGTGTAATGCCTCCTGTTAAATTGTGTGAAGTAAAATCCTTAACTTGTGCACTTAGTATACACAATCTTTGTAAAGTTTCTACTGAGTACATTGTAAAAATTTTGTAAAATAACCTTGTAGAGCCTTATGGCATAAGACATTTTCACATATCGCATAGATGGGCGATGGCAATAATTAATTAAATTTAAAATAAATCAAGAAAAAATAGGCGAAACTGTCAAAAAATGCTTTAAAATGCTTATTTTAGGGGTGGGCGAATAGATGTACCGATAGGGTCGGGGAAAATCCCTTGTGCGTTTGAGGTGGACGTTCGAAAATTTTAATAGAGTCACAAAATCAAGTAAACATGCCCTTAAGAGGGTATATAGGGTACTTATCATGTTGTGTAAAATGAGAAATCAATGATACATATAACAGATTAATAAAAATAGATATGGCTCTTTATTAAGGTTATATATATTAGGGTAATTGCTAATAAGCAAATTTTGCCAGAAATTCGATTAACTTGCTCATCTATGATTTGAATGAAATTTTATTCATGTGGATCCCTACATAAATTTCCCTATATAATACTATTAAAGGAGAGAAGAAAATATTTAATCTTAATCCTCACAGGAAAAGGATTTGTGCTATAATATGAAAAGAATTTAAGGTCGCATTAGAAATGTAAAGAAAGAAGCAGTTTAGCACTACAAAAGTAAAGAGTACGTGGAACTGCTTTTAACGGATATTTCAAAATGCGCTTACAACGAACTTAAAAGCGAACCGCACCCCGGTCAGGGCGTAGCCGACTATGGGGCCGTTTAGGAGGACGTTAGATCATGAGACCTACACATTTACAAATAGATACGGCAATTTTGCGCGAAAACTTGCGCCGCATTAAGGACAGTTTACCGGAATGGAGTACGGCGACAGCTGTCATTAAAGCGAACGGATATGGACATGGCAGTGTTATGGTGGGACGTATCGCCATGGAAGAAGGCTATGAATCATTGGCGGTGGCTTTCCCGGAAGAAGCGTTGCCTCTTCGCCGTGCCGGTATTAGCTTGCCGATTTATTTGTTGGGGATTACCTTGCCACAGTCATTCGACTTAATAGTGGAGGGACATTCTATTCCCGCCGTTTGTGAATCTACCGATTTAGAAGCGCTTGAAGCTTGCGCCGCACGCCATGATGTGACGATTGATTGCGCTATCGCAGTTGATACGGGGATGCATCGCATCGGGATTCATCCGGACCAGGCTCTGGACTTCATGGCAAAAGTGGAAAGTCATCCACATCTTCGTGTGGACGGATTCTTTTCGCATATGGCCAGTGCGGACTCCGCCGATAAAACCAGCGCCCATAAGCAAACAGAAGCATTTCGCCATATGGTGGAAATGGTGCGGGCTCATCGCTCGGAACCGTTCCGTTTCTCCATGGCTAACAGTGCAGGCCTTTTAGCAGTTAAAGACAGCCTTTTCACCGATGCTCGTCCGGGGATTATTCAATACGGCATTATGCCGTCGCTGGATGTGCCGAATCGCTTGGGGCTTCGCCCTGCCTTAAGTCTTCATAGTAAAGTCGTTCATGTGCAGCATTTAAAATCGGGCGAACGAATCGGTTACGGTGGAACGTATATGACAAATCGCGTTACTACCATTGCAACAATCCCGGTCGGCTACGCTGACGGATATCCGCGCAGCCTTTCAAACCGTGGAGCCGTTTTAATTCACGGCAAGCGCTGTCAAATTGTAGGTCGTGTTTGTATGGATCAGCTCATGGTAGCCATGCCGGAAGGTGTGCCGGTGCATCCCGGTGATGAAGTGGTACTCCTTGGCACGCAAGGTGAAGAAAGCATTACGGCCCTTGAAATCGCCACATTAGTAGGTACGATTCCTTATGAAATCTTCTGCGGATTCTCCGAACGTGTACCACGCATCTATGTCTAATACCTTCGTAATATAATGTTTAATATAAAAAGGTATTGGCGCATAACTTGGGAATATAATACCCGCATGTGAATTGAAAAAAATAAAATAGTAATATGACGTAAGAATATGTCATTGTTACAGAAAATAAAAAGCACTCATTGTTACGTATATGCGTAATAAGGAGTGCTTTATTTTGTTATAAAGTTTGCTATTTCACTTAATTAATTTTTTAAGTAACGCTTTTATAGCTAGATTATAGCTTTATAGAGTTTGTATATGGTACGCGTAATAAATTCAAAAATACGTTTACGCATATACGTAAGTCGTTGACTTATGCGAATGTTAAGTATGAGATTAAGGCATAAAGAATTACGGAAAACAATAAAAGATTCACATATACGAAATAAAGCGTCATATCTACAAAATAAGGCTTCACATCCACAATACGACAATCACATGATGTCAATAATGGGGATTTTAATTAAGTAAGGCATATATTTATTTTTTGGGAGGTAGGTATCATGGATTTACAGTTAAAAGGCAAAGTTGTTATCGTAACAGGTGGTAGCAGAGGTATTGGTGGCGGGATCACATTATCCTTAGCAAGAGAAGGTGCAATTCCTGTAATCTTAACTCGTTCCGAATTGACTGACGATTTCAAACAAGAGTTGGAAGCAATCACTACAGATTATGACTTCTATCAAATCGATTTGAATGAAGCAGACAAAATCCAGGGCATTGTTGATGAAGTAGCTGAACGTCGCGGCGGCATTTACGGCATCGTAAACAACGCAGGTGCTAACGATAACAAAGATTTGGACAACACATCCTGGCGTGAATTCGAAGAAAGTATTCATGGCAACTTGACTCATTATTATGAATTAGTACATGCGTCCATTAAATACCTTCGTGCATCCAAAGGTTCTATCTTGAACATTTCTTCTAAAACTGCATTAACAGGCCAAGGCAAAACTAGTGCATACGCAGCAGCTAAAGGCGCAATCTTAGGTCTTACTCGTGAATGGGCCGCAGCACTTCTAGAAGACGGCGTTCGCAGTAATGCCATCGTAGTCAGCGAATGCTGGACTCCACTATACGCTAACTGGATTAAAACATTTGATGATCCTGAAGCTCGTAAAGCAGTTATTACAGACAAAATTCCATTTGAACGTCGTTTCACTACCATTGAGGAAATTGCTGATACATCTGTATTCGTTTTATCGCCAAAATCCTCTCACACAACTGGTCAATGGGTATTCGTAGATGGCGGCTATGTACATCTTGATCGTGCATTAAGCTAAGCTATAGGAGGAATTGTTTATGAAAAATGCAGGTGCGGCAAATAGTCTTGTTACAAGCAGAAATATTAAAATCGCTTTCTGGCTGGTAACATCCTTGTTCTTCCTCTGGGGTTTCAGTTATGGTCTGTTAGACGTAATGAATAAAAACTTCCAGAACCATTTAGGTATTACAAAAGCAGTATCCGGTTTATTACAGGCCGCTTATTTCGGCGGATATTTCGTAATCGCTATTCCGGCTTCCATGGTAGCAACTAAGTTCGGCTACAAAGGCGGTATCATGATGGGCCTTGCAATGTATGCTATCGGTGCCTTGCTTATTATTCCGGCAAGTAATGCGCAAAGTTTCCAACTTTTCTTATTGGCATTCTTTATTATTGCTTGTGGCCTCGGCAGTTTGGAAACAAACGCGAACCCGTACATCACGAAACTGGGGCGCGATGAAGATGCGGCCTTCCGTATCAATATGGCGCAAAGTTTCAACGGTGTAGGCCAGTTCTTAGGGCCAATGGTAGGCGGCGCGCTCTTCTTATCCTTGTCTCACGGCGATGTGGAAAAAAACATGGCCAACGTACAAATGGTTTACGTAGGTATCGCAGTTGTTGTATTAGCCGTATTAGTAGCGTTCTTCGTAGCTCGTATGCCTGAAGGCGCTGAAGTTACCGGTAACACAGAACAAACATTGGACGGCGAGTCCGGTTCTTACTCCGAATTATTCCATTATCGTCATTTCCGTCTTGGCGTACTTGCTCAGTTCTTATACATTGCAGCGCAAGTAGGTGCAGGCGCATTCTTCATCAACTACTCTGTAGAACACTGGAAAGGTCTTGACGACAGCAAGGCAGCTTACTTCTTCAGTATCGCATTAGTAGCTTTCCTTCTTGGCCGTGTAGTAACTACACCAATCATGAAGAAAGTTAAAAGTAATGTAATCTTGGCTGTATACTCCTTGATTAACGCAGGTTTAATGGTAGCTTTACAGTTTGTTCACAACTTACCGGCAGTTATTGTATTATGGATTTCCTTCTTCTTCATGTCCATCAGCTTCCCAACAATCTTCGCGTTGTCTGTTGTGAAGATTCCGGACGGATTGGTTAAAAAAGCAGCCAGCTTGTTAATCATGAGTATCGTAGGTGGTGCGATCATGCCATTCTTCATGGGTTATGTAGCTGACCACTGGGGTACAGGTGCCAGCTATCTCTTGTTATTACCTTGCTTCTTATATGTAGCTTGGTATGGTTTACAAGGTGCTCTAGCCGACGAAAAATAATAAAAGGAGACGATAGACATGTTAGAAATAGTAGATTCCCACTTTCATATTTGGGACTTGGATGTACTTCGTTTACCTTGGTTAAATTCTTGTAAGGGTGTAATAAAACGGAGCTTTTCAGCGGATGATCTTGTAAAGGAATATGCAAAAGTAGGCGTCGACTTTAAAGGCGGCGTCTACGTAGAAGTAGACTGTGACGATGCGATTAAAGAAGACGAATATATCTTTACGCTCAACAGTCCGCAGATTCTGGCAAAGGTTATGCGTGCTCGTCACTTAAGTGGTCATATGCGCTTGCCTACGGGGATTGTGGGCGTGCGCGAACCACTTCATATTGAAACGTCCCCACGCGGACGCTGCTTAGAACGCAGCTTCATCGAAGGCATGGGCGTATTGGCCGAACGTGGCCTGATTTTCGAAAGTTGTAACCGCGTTGATGAATTAATGGACATTTACCAGGCGGCTGCACAGGTTCCTGAATTGAAGTTGGTTATTAATCACTGCGGTAACGTAAGTGAATTGACTGATGACTATAAAGCAGCTATGACAAAATTGGCAAGCTTGCCGAATGTATACTGTAAAGTATCCGGTTTTGCTACAGAGGACAAAACCTTCGTGAAAAACTTGCTCGATTTTATCAGCGGTACATTTGACCACGGTAAATTGCTTTATGCATCAAACTTCCCGGTAGTGGAATTGTACTCATCTTTCGCCGAGCATTTAAACGCTGTGCGTGAATACTTTGGTGACGATCAGGACATTTTCTCGAAAAACACTAAAAAATTATACAAAATTAATAAACCGCAAGTGTTTGCCAGCGTAATCAAATTACGTCCGGAAAAAGCGGAATATTATAAACAATTACATGCCGATCCATTCTCAAGCGTAAATAAAATGATTCGCGAATGCGGCATTACGCATTACCAAATCTTTAATCGTGATGACTTATTGTTCTCCGTAATGGTTTATGAAGGGGACGACTTCGATTATGATATGGCTAAAATGGCACAAGATCCGGAAACACAACGCTGGTGGCGTGAAACCGATCCTTGCCAAACCCGTATCGAAGGGGCACACAAGGATGAATGGTGGGCATCCATGGATATGGTATATGATTTGAATAAGAAATAAGTCAGGGGAGAGTATTAGTGAAAGCAAAATATATATGTCCGATTCTGACTTCGCTTAACAAAGATGAATCGGTAAACTACGATCAAATGCATGCTTTCTATGACCGTTTAATTGAAGCGGGTATGGATGGTGTGTTAGCGGGCGGCAGCGCCGGTGAATTCTACGCGTTCTCTTACGATGAAGTAAAAGAGTTGATTTTAGATGCTATTGCTTATAGCAAGGGACGTTGGGAAGTCATTGCAGGCACAGGACGTATGGTGAAAGCGGAAACTATACAGCTGCCCAATGAAATGTTAGATGCCGGTGCTGATGCGGTTATCATTGTAGGACCGTACTACAGCGCTTGCAATAGTGAAGATGTATTCGCGTATTATGATGAGGTGCTGGAGGCTGTTAAGGGGCCGGTGTACTTATACAACTATGGCGACCGTACGGGCTATGATGTAAGTGCTGAAACACTGCTCCGCCTTCGCGAGAAACATGCTAACTTGGTGGGTGTAAAAGACACGCATCCGGTTCTTCGTCATACACAACGATATATTCAAATTGTTAAGTCGAAATATCCTGATTTTAAAGTATATACAGGATATGACAACAACTGTATTCCTTCCGTTATATCCGGCGGGGACGGCTGCATCGGCGCTCTTTCCAATGTGGATGCGCCTATGTGTGCACAGGTAGTTAAGGCGTTGGGCGAAGAAAACCTGAGTGAACTGAAAGAATTACAGCGCAAAATTGACGCTTACTTTGCCTTCTACGAAGTGCATGTACCATTCAATCCGGTAATGAAATGGGCGCTCAAGGAATTGGGCATGCCTATGGAAGAATACTGCCGCGTTCCAATTCAGCCGCTTACAGCGGAGGAAAAGGCTGCGCTTGAACCGGTGGCCAATGCATTATGGCGTAATAAAAAATAAAATAACCGGTTAAGAAGGAAATACGCGGAAACAAATAGAATACTATAATTAATTCAATTTTTCGGGTTACCTAACTAGGAGGTATCGCATTATGGTTAATCGTATGGTTCTTAATGAAACGTCTTACTTTGGTTTTGGCGCCATTCAGAAGATTGTTGACGAATTGAAGGCGAAAAATCTTAAGAAAGTGTTAGTAACAACTGACAAAGATTTAATTAAATTCGAAGTAGCAACAAAAGTTACCGCTTTACTCGATAAAGCCGGCGTTGCTTATGAAATCTTTGATGAACTCAAAGCCAATCCGACAATTAAGAACGTTCAAGACGGCGTAGCAGCTTGTAAAAAAGCCGGTGCGGACTGCATCGTTGCTATCGGCGGCGGCAGTACTATCGACACTAGTAAAGCTATCGCTATTATCATGACAAACCCTGAATTCAGCGATGTTCGCAGCTTGGAAGGCGTTGCTGATACTAAAAACAAATGCTTACCAATTATTGCTGTATCCACTACTTCCGGTACAGCAGCAGAAGTTACTATTAACTATGTAATTACTGATGAAGAAAAACATCGCAAATTCGTATGCGTAGACCCTAACGATATCCCTATCGTAGCCATCGTTGACCCTGACATGTCCATGGGCATGCCTAAAGGCTTATGTGCTGCTACCGGTATGGACGCATTAGTTCATGCTGTTGAAGGCTTCATCACTAAAGGCGCTTGGGAAATGACTGACATGTTACATCTTAAAGCTATCGAAATCATTGCTCGCTCCTTACGTGATTCCGTTGCAGGCGATCCTAAAGCTCGTGAAAACATGGCATACGGTCAATACATCGCCGGCATGGGCTTCTCCAACGTAGGTCTTGGTATCGTTCACTCCATGGCACATCCATTGAGCGCTCTTTATGACGTTCCACATGGCAAAGCTTGTGCTATGATGTTAACAGCTGTATTGAAATTCAATGCACCTGCTACCGGTGAAAAATATCGCGATCTTGCAAGAGCAATGGGCGTTAAAGGCGTTGACGACATGAGCAAAGAAGAATACCAGGAAGCTGCTATCGCTGCTATTCAAAAATTAGCTGACGATGTAGAAATTCCTAGAAGCTTGTTGTCCGTAGGCGTTAAAGAAGAAGATATCGACTTCTTGGCAGAATCCGCTAAGAACGATGCTTGTACTCCTGGTAACCCACGCGACGTATCCAAAGAAGAAATTATCGGAATTTACAAATCCATTCTTTAATTCATACGATGTAATTCGGTTGATTGAAACGTCAACTGACATATCAATTAATTGAAGGCGATTCTGAGTGTTATCTATTGGAATCGATTGCCAGACAATTAATTGAAACTTAATGCAAGTTAAGTAGATGCGGCATCCCCCTTCATATATCCGAAGTGTTCTGCACTATCCTCTAAACGGATATATAAAGAAGCTACATCACCTAACTATACAAGTTAAGCAGTACCTGAGACTGGGATACCTAACCCTAACTCAAAAAAGACGATACACAATTTGCGAAAGCGAAGCGTGTATCGTCTTTTTTTTGAATAAAGAACCTGTTAATGAAGGACAGTGCATTAGCGGATCCTTTGTTCATCAATTAATCCGTCCGACTCAGAGTAAATGGAAGTCGGAGTTCCGAAAAATACATTCATTAATCATGCGCAATTTTCATAGTGAAGATTAATAGAATGAATAGATACTTCATATTGTACTCCTTTTCTTTTTATAAAAATGCGTAATCAAGAACTAAAATTTTGAAATAAATACAAACTTATATGTTACTTGTAATATATATAAGGCTTTTCAGTATATATATAATTTATTACATAAAGGTACAACATGAATGACTAAATGTAATTAGAATCTGCAAGTTATTATGATTGTAGTACGGCAATAATTGGGATGCGCCGGGGATCGACACGCGTTGCATAAGGTGATTCACGTTGACAGAGGTTTAATTTCATAGGTACTTAGGGAAGGAGTATTACAATGAGTAAAGTCGCTACGGGAAACAAAAGTGTCTCCATCAACGCAGCAGAAGCAATAGCGCAACCGGCCTCTATAGGGAAAAAGATGACACAATACAGATGGGTTGTAATGGTTGTGTTAGCGCTCGTATGGATTATTGCAAACGCGGACCGCGCAAACTTAGGTGTGGCATTGCCTTACATGAAAAAGGAATTTGCCTTGAGCAATACGGAAGCAGGTTTAATTGTTAGTTTGTTCTCATTTTCTTATGCATGTATTCAGATTCCTACAGGCTTATTTTTCCGTAAATTAAGCACAAAGGTTACTAACAAATTGTTACCTGTATTCTTATTCTTAATCTCTCTGTTTACCGGCTTAATGGGGACTACATCTTCAGTATTCTTACTTAAAATGTGGCGTGTAGGCCTCGGTTTATCGGAAGGGCCTCTAGGGATAGGATGTACGAATGCGATTAACCGCTGGTTCCCTGCAAAAGAAAAAGGTACTGTAACAGGGGTATTCATTGCAGGTTCTAAGATGGGGCCTGTGTTGGTGCCATTAATCAGTGTTGTTATTTTGGAAATGTTTGACTGGGAACACATCTTCTACTTCTTTGCAATTCCAGGTTTGATTTTAGCTATTTTGTGGAAAGTCCTCGTTACGGCAACACCGGCTGAAAGTCGCTTTGTAAACGAAGAAGAAGTTAAGTATATTGAACAATGCGAATCAGTTGAAACTAAAGAAGAAGCTAAGGAAGATGCCAAATATGCTCTTAACTTCGGTTGGTTAGATAAAATTATCAGAGCTAAACATATGGCTCCATTGAGTTCCGTTAAAGAAGTATGTACATCCTGGAGCGTATTGGCCTGTGCAATCAGTTATGGCTGCATGATCGGTATCAGCAACACATTTATGGCATGGATTCCATCCTACTTGATGGCAGTAAAAGGCTTCACATTCTTGAAAATGGGTTTCTTAGCCTCCGCCCCATTTATCGGTTCTGTAATCGGTAACTTCATTGGCGGTTTCTTATCAGACAAAGTGTTGGATAAACGTAGAAAACCAATGATGATGCTAGGTGCTATTTGTACAATCTTTACTACATTTGCATTAGTATATGCACCTAATAATACATTCTACTTAGGCCTCATGCTTACAGTGGCAGGTATTCTTATCGGTATCGGCTATGCCGGTTACACTGTATATCCAATGGGCTTAGTAAGTAAAGAAAGTTATCCATTGGCATTCGGTATTGTAAACACAGGCGGCCAATTGGGTGGTGCGCTTACACCTCTAATCGTTGGTATTATTTTGGATAAATACAGCTGGGACAGCGTATTTATTTTCTTAGCTGTAAGTTCCTTGCTTTGCTTCTTGTTACTATCTACTATTGTTGAACCACTAGTAGCAAAAAATAAAGCTTGCTAATCGATGCTTAGAATTAACAGTGGTCTTTATTTGAAGAAAGCTAAGACTCACTATAGTATAAAAGCTGCATATCCTCTGATTAATTAATGAGAGTGCAGTAAGAATAGTTGTTGAATGTGAAAGAGGTTTAGTATGACAAAGCCTAATGTATTGGTGACTTGGCCAATACCTGATGAAGCGTTGGCTTTATTGCGCACCCGTTGCGATGTAGAAGTCAATCATGAAAAATGGACAAAAGAACGTTTATTGAAAGCCGTAGAAGGCAGAGATGCCTTAGTTGTAGTGTCCGGCACTAAAATTGATGCGGATGTATGTGATGTACTGGCAAAAAAATGTAAAATCATTGCCGGTCATGGTGTAGGCTATAACAATATTGATGTGGCGGCAGCAACAAAGGTTGGTGTGTGGGCCAGCAATACACCGGATGTAGTAACTGACTCCACAGCGGATCTGGCGTTTACATTATTGTGTGCTGTGGCTCGCCGGGTTGTGGAAGCCGATCAATTTATTCGCGAAGGCAATACAGTATGGGGGCCAACTAATATGTTAGGCACTCAAATCAGCGGCAAGGTTCTTGGCGTTATCGGCGCAGGCCGTATTGGTCAGGCATTCATTGAACGGGCTAAAGGATTTAATATGGAGATCCTTTATGTAGACCATAATGACCGTGAAGAATTAAATAAAATTGGTGCTCGCCGTGTAGAAAAAGAAGAACTCCTTCAAAAAGCAGACTTTATCAGCTTGCATGTGCCATTAAATGACGGTACTAGACATTATATCGGTGCTGAAGAATTGAAGATGATGAAGAAAACGGCTATTTTAGTTAACTGTAGCCGTGGTCCTGTTGTGGATGAACAGGCTTTATATACTGCCTTAAAAGAAAAAACTATCGGTGGCGCAGGTCTTGATGTATTTGAAAAAGAACCGGAAGTTTATAAACCGCTGTTTGAGCTTAAAAACGTTATTATGACACCACATATTGGTACAAGTACAATTGAAACTCGTATTAATATGGGTGAAATGTGTGCACGGAACGTATTCGCAGCTTTAGATGGTCAAACACCTCCACAGGCTTTGAATAAAATTAAATAAGTAAAATCCTTAAGCACTTAAGAAAAATACCATGATGCAATTATGCATCATGGTATTTTTGCTTTAAGCCCGTACTACGCCCATGAGTTCATGCGGTACGTAAGGTTCCTCCAAGTAGGCAATGTCTTCGGCGGAGAGTTTTACGTTCAAAGAACCAACCGCATCGTCCAAGTATTTCGGTTTAGTTGCACCGATTAAAACGGAGGTAACGCCTTTGGCGAAGTGCCAAGCCAAGGCGATTTGTGTCATGGTAACACCGTACTTTTCAGATAATTCGTGAACGCGTTTTACGATTTCCATGTCGGAATCTTTCGTTGCGTTATATTTTCTCGCCATAATATAGTCTGTTTGGCTGCGCAGGGAATCGCTATCCCAGTCCGGACGGCACAGATGACCGGAAGCGAGTGGACTATAAGGGGTTCTGGCTACGCCCATTTGATCACAAAGGGGATTCATTTCACGTTCTTCTTCTCGGTTTAGTAAGTTGTAGTGGTTCTGCATGGAAACGAATGGTGTCCAGCCGTTGTCGCGAGCGGCCAACTGCATATCGTAGAATTGGTACGCGAACATGGCGGAGGCGCCGAGGGCTCGCACTTTACCGGCTTTCACCAAGTTGTGCAGGGCTTCCATGGTTTCTTCGATAGGCGTGGAGTAGTCGAAGCGATGAATAATATATAAATCCAAGTAGTCTGTACCTAAGCGCTTTAACGTACCTTCGATTTCGCGGTTAATGGCTTCGCGAGATAACTTGCCGTCGTTAAAATATACCTTTGAAGCGAGAATCACCTTGTCACGGGTGGTGTATTTTTTGATGGCTTTGCCTAAATACTCCTCGCTCGTTCCGGCGGAATAGGTATTGGCTGTGTCGAAGAAATTGATGCCCAGATCCAAAGCATGTTTTACCATGGCGGCGCTGTCTTCTTCTTGCAGTGTCCATTTAAACATTTCGCTGGCCGGATCGCCGAAGCTCATACAGCCCATACAAATAGGGGATACCATTAAATCACTTTTGCCGAGTTTTACATAATTCATAGAGTTGCTCCTTTTATGCAGGTTAAAATAAAAAATAAACCTGAAAGAAATGAATAGATGGCTGATTTGTATGACGGAAAAATATCATAAAAAATTTCTGTCCATCCTTTTTGTAAGTACATGTATCCTGTTGATTTCAGTGTACTATGTTTCGTTCGTCTTTGCCACAGACAGTTTTATCTGCCATATATAATTTCAGGCATGAGTAGTGAACGAATCTATCGTGACGGGACGTAAATCGTAACCTGCTTTTGAAACATAACGTTTGGCGTTATAAACTGTTCTTGATAGTGTGATTTATTTTGATTATATTTAAAAATTAATTAGATTCTATTTTGTTGAATGCAATTCTATGGCCTTTAGGAATACCCCCGTATAGCTTTTCTTTATAAATCACGCAAATCAAGGTCGACTTACTAATATCAATAAAATTAATAACTAAGTTCATCTTTTGCTGTTTTACAAGAGCAGTTTGGGTATATATAATTAGCCTCTGTAACAAGGTTTTATTAATTTATATGAGGAGATGTAATTAGCTATGGAGGCTAAGAAAGAAAAGCTTTGGACATTGCCGTTTATGTTGGATACGGTAATTAATTTGTTGGTATTTTTGATTTATTATTTATTAATTGTAATCATCGCGGTTGTAGCAAAAGATACATTACACGCTACTTCAAGCCAGGCCGGTCTCGCTGTTGGCATTTATATTATCGGCACCGTCGTGGCCCGTATTTTTGCCGGTCGCATGGTAACGACATTAGGCAGTCGTAAAGTGTTATTTGCAGGACTTTTTATTTATCTTATATCCACTGCACTTTATTTTTACATGCCAAATCTTATCGTCCTTGATACAGTTCGTTTTATCAATGGTTTCGCCTATGGTATTACATCCACGGCAACGAGTACCATCGTCGCCAGTGTTATTCCTAAATCCCGTCGCGGTGAAGGTATCAATTATTATGGATTGAGCACCAGCTTGGCTGCGGCGATCGGACCATTCTTAGGAATTTTCCTCTTATCTGAAACAAGCTTTAACTTCATTATCGGTCTTTGCGTTGTGTTGGTTGCCCTCTGCGTAGTTGGCGCCTTCATGATGAAATACGAAGAACCTGTGTTCAGTGAAGCAGTTCGCAAGGAAGAATCGGGCCGTAAAATTTCCGATTACCTGGAACCTCGCGTAAATTCCATTACATTAGTATCCATCTTAGTCGGTTTTGCGTATTCCGGTATTCTTGGTTTCATGGCGTCCTACACTCGTGAAATCAACATGGTACAAGCCGGCACCTGGTTCTTCGTAGTATATGCAGTTATTATTACCTTGACTCGTCCGTCCTTGGGGTTGTTATTTGACCGCAAAGGCGAAAACTATGTATTGTACCCTTGCTTTATTTCCCTAGCCATCGGTATTTTATTATTAGCCTATGCAACATCCGGCTGGATGATCTTGGTATCCGCCTTATTCGTAGGTCTTGGCTATGGTACTTACATGTCGAACGGCCAAGCCGTTGTTGTTAAAATGGTGCCATTCCATCGCATCGGCATTGCCACTTCTACATACTTTATTGCCCTTGATTTGGGCTTAGGTTTTGGTCCTTATGCGTTGGGCGGCATTAAAGAATTAATCGGCTTCACCAATATGTTCTTATTAACTGCAGTTGTTGCCATCGTGGCCTTCATTTGCTACCATTTCTTATATGGTCGTTTGTTGGGCACATCGGCCGATCCTGCGTTGAAAGCACAAAAAGAAGAATTGGAAATCCGCAACCAGAACGGTGAATTTGTTCCGGAACCGAGCGAAGCCTCTTTAAGCTGATAGACAGTTTGCTATAAAGTTGTTTAGCGTATTAGACATAGTATTAAATACGGTTTTTTATATGGAACAGAAAATACTAAGAAATACAGAATAAGATGTAGAAATAATACAGTATAATATACAGCAAAATACCATATAGATTTAAACATAAACTCTGATAAAAAGACCGCAGTACATGCATTTGTACTGCGGTTTTTTGCGTGCAAAATAAAAAATTTCAAATGCGGTGTAAAAGATTGCTCTTCTTTTAGTGGACACATTTGTTTATGATAAAGACAATGATACGAGAAGTGACATATAAAGATTACTAAAACTCATCGTTAAAGATGAGCAGTGACGATTAACTAAGCAGTAGCTTATTAATAAATAACAGCATTTAAAACTGGTGGTATTAAAAGTAATAGTATTAAAAATAGATTTAAAAATCATTACATAGACCGATTAAATATGAGGCTCATAGAGCTATACTTGAATTACATTAAAACAATATTTGATTCAATTAGATGCTATGATGCCCCACGTATTTAGAAAAGGGTAAAAGGAGGAGCCATGAATCACAGACAAGTACAGATTTTGCAGCGGATTTTAGTGGATCCACAATTTTACACAACGAAGAAACTGGCCGCTCTAATGGGCCGGACGGAACGAACTGTGTATAACGATTTGTTGGAAATCAATGATTTCTTAAATTCCTACCAACTGAGTCCTTTGGAACTCAGTGAAGATAAAAATATTTCGCCGGAACAGCGCGATGTACTGAGCAATTTCTTGAAGAACCAACTGGCCTATAAAGATTATGAATTGACCGGAGAGGAACGAATTGTACTGTTGCTCCTGGTACTGCTCATAACGAAAGACATTACCATTGACCATTTGGCTGAAATCCTCATGGTATCCCGCTCCACATTGTTAAAAGATTTAAAACAATTGCGACAGACCTTAGAACCTTTTAACGTGACGGTTATATCAAAGTCGGGACGGGGGATTGCACTGGAAGGTGAAGAGCTGGCGTTACGAGATGCGTTCTTGCAACTCTACAAAGGCCACCTGTTTATTCTCCGCCTGTTCGTACGGGACAGCTTAACGCAGCTGAGACCGGAAATTGCAAGTTTAAGTCATGAAGTTCACCTACACATTGTGAATATCATGATGGCTCATAAATTCTTCTTTACCGAAGAGTCCTTAGAGGCGTTGAGGCAATACATACTGTTGGTAGCGTTTCGACCAACCATTGAAGCGTTGCCGAAAGAGCGGACGATGCAAGAAGGAAGCACGCAGGAACGATGCGACATGGCGAAGGCCATCTTGCCACTGGCTCACAAGGAAAACTCGATTGCAGAAGTTCATCTGTTGGCACACTTTATGAACAGCCTCTACGCGGTGCGAGACCGCTCCGCAGAAGGGCGGGACCGGAACGGTGAATTCTCTTACATATCCATCCAGTTCCTGGTAACCCTGTTTTTAGAAAAAGTCTCCGATGTGTTGGGGTATAACCTCATCAAAGATCGAGACTTAATCGCTAATCTGACTAACCATATGACAGATATTGCGGAACATGGTGTACCGGCCAGCTTGGAAAACTCGTCCATACGAATCTACATGGAAAAGAATATGGACATTGTTGAAAAAATCGGTTCTGCCGTTGGAATTTTTGAATCTTATCTGGGACGCACACTGAGTGATTTGGAAATCGCGTACATTGCACTGCATGTGTCGGCGGCCATTGAAAAGCTGACCACGTTGAGCGCCGATGTGCGAGTACTTCTAGTTTGCAATAGCGGTATCGGTACGGTACAGCTATTAAAAGCCAAGTTGCTCCGTCAATATAAGATGAAAATTGTAGATACGATTCAAGTGTTTGAACTGTATGAATACGATTTGAATACCATAGATTGTGTGATTGCCACCGTGCCGTTGCCGGATTGGTTGGAAAAGGCACACATTACGGTAAGCGTAAACTTGCCGAAAAGTGATTTCGATAAAATTTCCGATCTGCTTCGCCAAGTTGCTTCGCGAGATACGGCGTTCCAAGATATTTCGGGGAACGAGAAACTGAAGAAGCTCTTACGGGATTTAAGTGAAATGACGAAAGAGTATCCCGGCTTGTACGAAGCCTTGGAAGTGCCGGCTCTTACTTATTGGGAGCACGTGGAAGGCAAAAAGAAACGACTCCTTTCCGATTTTATGGATGTGCATTGTATCGCATTGGATGAAACCGCTAAAGATTGGCAGGAAGCGATTCAGAAAACATCGGACCTTCTGTTGAAGGAAGGCTATGTAGACACTGTATTTGCTCATAACGCCATCAAGTCGGTTAACTTATACGGTCCATACATCGTCATCGGTCCGGGCGTAGCATTTCCGCACGGCGGCTTTGAACAGGGTGCCTTGAAAACAGGATTTTCCCTATTGAGACTGAAAGAACCGGTTGTGGTGGACGACGGCGGTGCGTGTGACATTTTTATCGGACTTAGCGCTGCAGACAATACGAGTCATCTGAACTCCCTCTATTCCTTGATGGAATTGGTTGGAAACACCGTATATCTGGAAGAATTGCGCAAGGCGAACAGTGCGGAAGACGTGCTGCGGCTTATCCGATTTTTTGAAGAACACAAAGAAGTGAAAGATGCTGCCAAGTGATTGGCGCTGTAAAGCGTAAGATGCGATTCAATGATTAGCGCAGTAAAGCGTAAAAAGAAATACATTGTAGGAGGTACATACAAATGAAGCTTGAACAGTTAAGTCCTGTAACAGTTATACTGCGAGGACACGGCTATGATGTGGTAAAAGAAGTGTGCGAAGTGATTTTAGAAACAAAATACATTCGCAACGTGGAAATTACCATGAATACGCCGGGTGCTATCGATTGTATAGCCAAGATTGCAGCCGAATACGGCAATCGTTTAAATGTAGGTGCCGGCACGGTAACTACCTTGGACGAAGCGAAGGAAGCCATTGAGGCAGGTGCACAATTTTTGTTGGCACCGGTTGTGTTGGGGAAAGAAATCATCGATTATGCAAAATCGATGGATGTGCTTACCGTAAGCGGTGCTTACTCGCCAACTGAAATCTGGCAAGCCTTGCAGAACGGATCCGATGTAATCAAAGTATTCCCAATCAGCAATGTGTGCGCAACTTATTTTAAAGATGTAAAAGCGCCACTCGGTGATTTCCCGCTTATGGCGGTGGGCGGTGTTCGTCTCAGCAATGCGAAAGAGTTGTTGGAACGAGGCGCCGGATATCTTGGTGTAGGCGGTGTGTTCTCTAAAGCCGCACTGGCTGCGAAGGACGTAGAGACTATGAAGGCGGAAGCGGCCGCATTTGACCAGGCAGTTGCTGAGGCCTTGCAATAACGGAGGTGCAACAAATGAGTGAAGGGGTTATGACAAGTATGAACGACAGTGAACAAGTGGCAGTGCAGGCTGCCAAAGAAGTAATTTACGATAAAAATTGTGTGTTTCTTGACGTAGATGTTCACAGCGATGTGGAAGCAATTCGCTATCTGGCGGACCAATTGTACAAACAGGGCCGCGTAAAAGAACAGTACTTAACGCGTATTGTGGAACGGGAAGCGGAATATCCGACCGGCCTGTTGTGCGGTGCCATTAACGTAGCCGTACCTCATACGGAAGTGGAATTGGTAAATCAGAAAACACTGGGCATCGCCGTGTTGAAGAATCCTGTGAAATTTCACCGCATGGATGCGCCTGATGAATTGGTAGATGTGTCCGTATTGTTCATGTTTGCCCTTACTGAAGCTCATGCCCATGTGGAAATGTTGCAGAAAGTGTTTGAATTCATCCAGGGAGACGGCAACTTGGCCGCTCTTACCGGAGCCCGTACACTTGATGAAGTGCTGGCTGTGTTGGATGAACGTTTATAATGGCTTTACTTATAGAGTTTATATAAAAGCAATGTAGCCCGAGGAAACGAGAGGGCGAAAGTCAACGTGTTAGATTCATTATTCAAGGAGGAATTTATTATGAAACGTGTATTGATCGCTTGTGGTAACGGTATTGCAACTTCTACTATGGTAGCTATGAAAGTTAAAGAAGCTTTAAAAGATAAAGGTATTGAAGTTAAAGTAGAACAATGTAAATTGTTGGAAGTGCCTGCAAAAGGCGGCGACTATGACGTAGTTGTAACAACCGGTCGTTATGACAACACAACTAACTTAACAACTCCAATCATCTCCGGCATGGCCTTCTTAACAGGCATTAACAAAGCAGCTGTAGTTGATGAAATCGTAGCAGCACTTAATAAATAATAAAGTACTTTGCATTAAAATAACCGCTGGTGTAAATGGCGTAATGATAAACCATATAATCGTCAAAACAGCAGCTGGCAGGTAACGTGTTGTATAGTATAGAACGGTTTTCGGATCGATGGTCGGTGCTAATGCATCGACCTCATCCCGAACTGTGTGTTATAGGGAGGTCATGTTATGCAATTTTTATATGATGCATTCCAGGCACTGTTGAAAGCGGGCGCTTTCGTAATGTTGCCTGTAATTATTACAGTTGTAGGCTTGTGCTTAGGCATGAAAATCACCCGTGCGTTCCGCTCCGGTTTGACCGTAGGTATCGGCTTCGTAGGGATCAAACTTGTCATCGATATGTTGGCAGCCAATATCGGACCTGCCTCGAAAGCGATGGTAGAAAACTTCGGTTTACAGTTAGACATTATCGACGTAGGTTGGGGCGCTATCGCTTCCGTAACCTGGGCGTCACCAATCATTCCTTTACTTATTCTAACGATTTTCCTTATGAACGTATTGCTCTTGTCCCTGCGTGCCACTGATACACTTGACGTAGATATTTGGAATTATCATCACATGGCTATCGTAGGTGTATTGGTTTACTTCGTAACTGACAATATTTTCGTAGCTGTTGCATCCGCTGCAGTTATGGCGTTCATTACATTCAAATTATCTGACTGGACATCTCCATTGGTAGAACGCTTCTTCGGTATTCCTAACGTATCCTTACCAACCATGTCCTTCCTGTCTTCCGTAATTATTGCCTATCCGATGAACTGGGTGCTTGACCGCATTCCGGGCGTCAATAAAATCAGCATGGACTTGAACAAAGCCCAGAAATACTTAGGTATCTTCGGTGAATCCACAATGCTTGGTTTCATCCTTGGTTGTATCATCGGCGGTCTTGCTAAATACAGCGTAGGCGCTGCATTCAACTTAGGTGTTCACATGGCAGCCGTTATGGTGTTGATTCCTAAAATGACATCTCTATTCGTAGAAGGCTTGATGCCAATTTCCGAAGCAGCGACCGAATTTACTTCCAAACGCTTCAAAAACCGCAAGTTCTTAATCGGTCTTGATGCGGCCGTAGTTGTTGGTGACAGCCGCGTTATTACTACAGCCTTAGTATTGATTCCGTTAACAATCTTAATGGCAGCCATTTTACCTGGCAACCGCGTAATGCCGTTCGCCGATTTGGCCGTTATTACCTTCCGTATTGCCCTCGTAGTAGCAATCGCTCGCGGTAACGTATTCCGCAGTATCTTGATGGGGTTAGTTGTTATGGCCGCTATCCTTTACGCCGGCACATTAACATCTCCTGTACTTACTGCCGTGGCTACACAGACCGGCTTGGACTTCAAAGGACAGATGATTTCTTCCTTCGCATCCGTAAGTATGACCATCAGCTTCTTGGTATACCAGGTATTTATTAACAACTTAATGATTACTGTACCAATCTTGCTTATCGCATTGGGCGTTATCTACTACTTCGCACAACGAGCTTACAAACGCGCTATCGCTACCAGTGATCAAGCTGAAATGTAAGATTCATACGAGATCCTTTACTAAATATAGAAATAAGTGCACAGAGATGTATAGTAACATATACATCGCAATGTAACAGCTGCCGCAGGGTGGCTGTTACATTCTGTAAGATTTCAACGGAACATTGATTCCGCAAGTTATATACGTTAATGGAGGCGGACATAATGAAAATTTCAAAAATTGAGTTATTTCAGGTAAAGCCAAGATGGATATTTGTAAAAGTATCTACTGACGAAGGTATTTCCGGCTGGGGCGAAATGATCTCCGGTACTAAAACAGAAACTGTTATTGCCGGCGCTTACGAATGGGGCAACCGCATTTTATTGGGACAAGATCCATTTGATATTGAACGCTTGTGGCAGAAACTTCATCGCTCCTTCTTCCGTGGCGGCCCTGTAAGCGGCACCATCGTATCGGGCTTTGAAATGGCTCTTTGGGATATTAAAGGGAAGGCTTTGGGCGTACCTGTATGGCAGTTGCTAGGCGGCAAAGCGCGCGATCGCATTAAAGTGTACTCCTGGATCGGCGGCGACCGTCCGGCTGACGTAGTGGCACAGGCGCAGGACCGTGTAGACAAAGGCTTCGATTCCATTAAAATGAACGCAACCGAAGAACTTCACTACATCGACAGCTTGGAAAAAGTGAATGCCGTTGTAGAACGTGTAGCGTCCTTGCGTGAAGAATTTGGTGACAAATTAAACATTGGCGTGGATTTCCATGGCCGTGTTCACAAAGCAATGGCTAAAATTTTGGCGCATGCGTTGGAACCATATCGTCCAATGTTCCTCGAAGAAGTAGTACTTCCTGAAAACGAAGAATCCTTCAAAGAAATCGCTCGTCACACATCCACGCCATTGGCAACCGGCGAACGTCTCTACACTCGTTGGGCTTATAAAAACATTTTCCGCGACAATGTAATCGACATCATCCAACCGGACGTTGCTATGGTAGGCGGCATTTTGGAAACTCGTAAAATCGCAGCTATGGCGGAAGCCTATGATATCGCGGTGGCACCACATGCACCATATGGCCCAATCGCATTGGCAGCCACATTACAAGTTGATGTGTGCACACCAAACGTGTTCATTCAGGAACAATCCTTGGGCATCCACTACAATAAAGGCTTCGACCTCCTCGACTTCGTAGACAACAAAGAAATCTTCTACTACAAAGACGGTTACGTTGCTATCCCTGAAGGCCCGGGCCTCGGCATCAAGCTGAACGAAGACTTCATTGAAGAACATGGCAAAGCATCCATCAACTGGACAAACCCACAATGGGAAAACTATGATGGCACTGTGGCTGAATGGTAAAATTAATTTATAATTAAAAGTTATAAACGAGTAATACCTCTCAACTAATCATACAGTTGAGGGGTATTTTTGTTTAAGTAGATATAACTTTAAAAAACACAACATAAAAATTATTGATAATTGCTTTTCTATTTAGTATGTAGAACATATTTCTGAATAATTTTGAAGTGTATAATTATAACATAAAGTAATGTATCTGATGATTAAAACACATTTAGAGGCGCAATGGATAGGGAGATTCATGTAAGAATTTAAGGGAAAATTCACATGAATATAAATAGGGAGCTTAAGACAGAACGTTAGATCTTATTGTTTACTAAATACAGTAAAGCGTGTTTATAAGGACGCTCACTTTGAGCAATTCGTATGATGTGTTTGCAGAGTCAGATTGGAAAGCATCCCTGTGCGTAGTAGAGACGACACAGATGGAAAGGATGATTGAAGATGGATGCAACACGCATAGTAATTAAAAATGCGAAAGTGGTAGATCCGAAGACGGAAACCATTGAGCAAAGAAACATTTATATCAATGGGAAATATCTAGTTAAACCCTTTGATATTGACGAAAAAGTGCATGAAATTGATGCAAGCGGGTGTTACGTATTTCCCGGATTAGTGGATCATCATACCCATGTATTCTACGGAGGCAGTCATATTGGTGTAAAACCTGACTGGTTAATTCCCTATGGAGTAACTTCCATGGCTGATGCGGGAACTTCAGGATGTGCAAACTATAAGAACTTTTATCTTTTGAATGTTTTATCGTCCGCCGTAACAGTAAAGACGTATTTGAACATTTTTTCCGGTGGTCAGCTGGCAGTAACATTAGACGAAAACTTTGATCCTAAGCTATATGACATAGAGCATATAAAGGAAGTTGTAGAAACTTATAAAGATAATATTATAGGCTTTAAAATTAGATTCTCACGGGGATTATTCCCTGATGGAGCCGAAGGGTTGGCATGGTTAGATAAAGTATATGAATTAATCGATCAAGTAAATCCTAACCTGTCGTTGTGTATCCATATGACTGATATGCCATCAACGGTGGATCAACTATTACAGAGAATGCGTAAGGGTGATATATTCTGCCATTGTTATCATGGAAAAGGGAATACCATTCTTACTGAAGACAGCAAAGTGGCAAAGGCTGTATGGGAAGCTAAAAAACGCGGTGTAATTTTCGATGTGGCGAATGGTCGCACAGGATTCGCCTTTGCAGTTGCAGAGCAAGCCATGAAGGATGGATTGTACCCGGATATTATCAGCACTGATACAACACAGGCTAACTTTAATACACCGGGCTACACTAGCAATTTGTTATTCTTAGTTAGCAAATTTGTTAACATGGGCATGTCATTACCGGCAGTCGTTAAGGCGGTTACATATACACCGGCACAAGCTATTCATGAGCCATTGCGGGGCGGTCTTGATGAAGGTATGTATGCTGATATTGCCATTGTCAAAGAGGTTAACGAACCGATTGAATATTTGGATGTTCGAGGGGAAGTTCGTACAGGAAATTCCTATTTTACATGCAAAGCAACTCTGCTAAATGGCTCAGTTGTATATCGTGAAAATGGATTTTAAGGGGAAAATGAGCAAGCTTGATAGTTATTTGGAGGGATTATTATGAGTCAATATATAAGTAATTATAGATGGCGTGTGTTGGCGATAATGTTTTTAGGGGCATTTATTAACTATATCGATCGTACAGCATTACCTATCGCAGCACCATTTGTTATGAAAGAGTTTGGTCTTGATGCGGGCCAGATGGGGATTGTATTTAGTAGCTTCTTTATCACATATCCTCTTTTCTGTTTTATCGGTGGTTACTTCTCAGATATTTGGGGGCCTAAGAAAACATTGGGGTATGCCATGATTATCTGGTCTCTATTCGCCGGTGCTCCTGCCATTGCATTAGGCTATGTTTCATTAATTATTTTCCGTATCGGCTTTGGTGCCGGTGAAGGGCCTGTAGGTTCCGTTACAAACAAAATGGTAAGTAACTGGTTTCCATCTTCAGAACGTGCTAAGGCAAAAGGGATTTCCGACTCCGGTATGTCTTTAGGTGCTGCTATCTCCGGTCCTATCATTGGTTTCACCGCTTATCACTATGGTTGGAAAAGTTCCTTCATTGCATTGACCATCTTAGGTCTTGTTTGGGCTTTCTTATGGTGGCATTATGTAGAAGATACACCACGTCAACATAAAAAAGTATCTCCTGAAGAAGTGGCACTCATTGAAGGTGGTCAACAAGCTGTTAAAGCGAGCGATGAAGTAAAAATTCCTTTCAAATACTATATGAAACAGCCATTAGTATTAGCAGTAGCCATTTCCTTCTTCGCAGCAAACTATATTACATACTTCTTTATGAACTGGTTCCCAAGTTACTTAGTTATTGAACATAATTTAAGTATTCGTGAAATGAGTATTGTCAGTGTAATCCCTTGGGCACTCGCTGCACTAGGCTTTATCGTTGGCGGTACTGTATCGGATAGCCTGGTTAAAAAATTCAAATCTGCGATCTCAGCCCGTAAATGGGTTATCGCTGTAGGTCTTGTGGTAATTGCAGTATCTATCAGCTTGTGCGGTTATGTATCCTCCGCTGTGGCAGCTGTAACATTAATGTCTATCGGAGTATTCTTTGTTAACTTTATTACTCCTTGCTTCTGGGCTATTATTCAAGACTCCATTCAAAGCTCCAGCGTAGGGCGTGTAGGTGGCTTCGTACATTTCATTTCCAATATTGCCGGTGTGTTTGCACCAAGTATTACCGGCTTTATCGTAAACGGTACCGGCCATTTCACCAGTGCATTCTTAGTAGCCGGCGGCTTATCTGTCGTAGGTGCTGTATTGGTATCGATTTTGGCTAAACCAATTCATTATGAAGCAGATACATCTGTGAAACATACTGTTAACGTTTAATCAATATTAGTTGACAGTTTATAGATGTTATCACACATTACAAACTGTTTGGATGCGCTTGCATTTTACAGATTGTGTGATGTTCTGTCCTATATATTAAAAACCGATCTCTTTTGATGAGGTCGGTTTTTAATTTTAGGGACTTGTTTTTATTTGTAAGATGGTATACACTAGATGTACTAAAATAACTGAAAAGTCCTCTTGAAAAGAACGAATATAGATATTGGAGGATAAATAACTTACATGTTGGTATAGCTTTATAGCTCAGGCTGTGAAATAATAAAGTTATACGGCTTTTTTATTTTAGGCAAGAATTTATTGCAGTTTGAAATTAATTTATTTTGAATATATTGTGGTAAAAATTGGTAAGGAATAGAGGAGTTTATCATGTCGATTAAGCAGGCAGAATGGATGATGCTGTTTGTTACATTTTCGTGGAGTTCGTCGTATTTACTAATGAAGATCGCTTTGGAAGGCGTAGATCCGTTTAACTTAATGGCGTTACGATTTGCTATTGCCTTTGTATGTGTAGTGGCTATCTTCTATAAATCATTTAAAATCTGTACAAAGCGTACCCTTTTCAAAGCTTTTATTATGGGCTTTTCCATATATGCGGCCATATTCGGTACGATTACAGGCTTAAAGCATACTACTGCATCTACTGCGGCGTTTCTGGGAACGACAACAGTGGTGCTTGTGCCGATTTTGGAAAGTATATGGCTTCGCAAATTACCACAGAAGTTGACTATACTCAGTGTGGGATTGGCCTTTGTGGGGCTCGTACTTTTTACTGTAAAAGATGGCTTATCTCTTGATATCGGGGCATTATACTGCTTGTGGGGCGCATTTTTATATGCCGTAAACATTATCATTGTAGGGAAGTTTGCCAAGGAAAAGGACACGTTTGTATCAAGCCTCCTCCAATTTGCTGTAGTTGCCGTATTGAGTACAATCAGCTCATTTATCTTTGAAACACCGCGGTTACCACAAACCAGCGCACAGTGGTGGGCGGTTATCGCGTTGGCACTCGTATGCAGCGCGTTCTGTTTCGTAATGCAGAGTGTGGTGC
Source organism: Veillonella sp. (assembly GCF_018364065.1). Taxonomy (GTDB): domain Bacteria; phylum Bacillota; class Negativicutes; order Veillonellales; family Veillonellaceae; genus Veillonella_A. The sequence goes on along the minus strand of NZ_JAGZMO010000002.1, from coordinate 98,948 downwards.
AACGCTATTTGGAACCGGCGAAAATCGGCTTAATTTTTTCCACAGAACCTGTATTCGCAGCGATTCTGGCCTACTTCTTCCTCGGTGAAACCATGGATCTACAGGGGATTCTAGGTGCTACATTGATCATGGTTGCCGTTGTGCTGAAAAACATTATAAACAAAGCACGCTACTTTCAAATAAAATATAAAAAGCGAGATTGGGTTAAACAGTAAAAGTAAAGCACAGGTCTTCTTACGAAGAGCTGTGCTTTTTGTTTGCCTTGATTGTTCGTATCTTAAGCGTTGGAGACAATGATTAAACTTCTGAGGAACCAAATTTTGTTGATGGTTATTTAATACTCTCTGTTGTAGCGGCGAACCGCTTCGTTATACTCTTCGATAGCTTTGTCCTGCGCTTCTTGAATACGCATGATGTCATTGTTGGCATTGTCTAAATATTCCAACAGTGCTTCATGATAGCGGTCTAATTCATACTCGGATGGAACACTGTATGAGCTTGGTTTGTCAAAATCAGACATCTCAGGGTACTCGTTGAACGTCAGATTAGAACCGCCGAACACATGGGCTTGTGAAGAGGATACGGAGAACAGAAGCAGTAGGGCGGATGCGAGTAGTAATTTTTTCATAGCAGGACCTCTTTCGTTAAATATATAATAGCTGAAATTAGAGATAATATGATGGCAACGCTTACTTAGTTGTATGAGTGATGTGTTTACGTATTTAAACTGTCTGCATTATTAATACTGTTACATTATTAAAACATCTGTTGCCGCATCGGAGGATTGAAGTATATATCAAAAGCCTCATAAAAGACGTACATGCCGGCCATATATGCGGGTGACATAGGAGCTGCCGGTTCCAGGCTTGTCGGCATAGGAGCTAACGAGGCGGCAGATGTATACGGAATAATTGTGGATCCGTCGAAGCCAAACACGGCGATGCCACGAGGTTCCCATTTAATTCCGGAATCCTGTTTCCATTCGGCTACGCCACTGGCACTATCATCGCCATATAATGGAATTAGACGATTTAAACTGCGGCTATAATCTAAATGGTATGCATTACTATACTGAGAAATCGTATTTGTATCGTAGTAGACGGCATAGGCGTCCGCATTGATTACATAATAAGGCGGCGTGTTGCTTACCACATTGATTGAGGTGTTATCAATGTATTCATCGGATAATGGGCCTGTGTGTACATGTTTATAACGGTACGTATTGCTGCACAATTCGTCTAGCGATATGGCCGATGCCATTGAAAATAAGGATATAAAGGCTAAGGTAAGGATAAGAATTCGCTTCATAGTTAATACCTCGTTTCCATGTAAATTGGAATTTGCTATAATCTTCCTATAAGAGACGATATTACTTATATTTTAACACATAATGTATAAAAATAATCAAATTTCGAATAAATGACACCATGTTTTCAAGATAGTCGTGGGCAATATTGTAGTAGTAGGTGAAGAGGAAACGATGAACGACAAAGCAATCAGAAATGCAACGAATGCTCCAATACATACAAAGGATATACAATTAAATACGAATATAAATCCGTCGGAGTTGACTCGAATTAGTAAATTTATCAGCATGGTGCTGCGTCATAAGCCACATGTTATCGGATTGAATTTAGATGAACATGGTTGGGCCGATGTAGTAGAGTTGTTGGAAAAAATGAAGCACAAGCATCTGATTACTATGGATATTCTTGAGAAAATTGTGCGTACAGATAATAAGCAGCGCTATTCATTTAATGAGGATCATACGAAAATCCGCGCAAACCAAGGGCACTCGATTAACGTTGATGTAGAACTAATTGAAACGGTGCCTCCGGAAATTCTTTATCATGGGACCGGAGAAAAATCAGTGGTACATATTGATCGGGAAGGGCTAAAACCGATGAATCGCTTGTATGTGCATTTGTCGGGCGATTTGGAAACAGCGGAGCGCGTAGGGAAGCGTCATGGTAATGTGGTAATCTATAAAGTCAGAACCGGTGCCATGCATCAAGATGGTTTTGTATTTTATAAATCCGTGAATGGAGTGTGGCTGACGAAGAATGTGCCGGTGCAGTATTTGGAGAAGTTGGATACATTAGATAGGCCATATAATGTATAAGTAGTCTGATAATTACAACCATATGATGAAATTAATATCAATGCATGAAAACACAAAAACAGCCTTGCCGTACATTGGCAAGGCTGTTTATTTATTTTCTAAAATCAAATTTCGGCAATATATCAGCCAATCGTTCAATGGCCTTATAATCATCTTCGGTTAAATAATCAAGAAAATATTTTTTTATGGCATCCGCCATAATTGGTTGGGCGTTTGTAATTTGCGTCTTACCTTCTTCGGTTAGAACTATCATTATGCCCCCTAAAATAGGCTCTCGTGTAATGAGATTGCGTTTCTCCATACGTGTTAAATGATGGGATAGTCTGCTTTTACTCCAGCCCATGGAATCGGATAATTCGATTTGTCTCATCTTATGACTCTTTTCCTTAATGAGTCGATCTAATACGCCAAAATCACCGGCTGATAATCCGGTTAAAGGCAAGGTTTCATTAATGACAAGGGCAAATACGTCATCACAAGTACGCTTCCATTCCGTCCATATATTAAATTCTTTTTCGGTTAGTTTAGTATTTTTCATGCCTATAGTATATCACAGTTGACATATCAACCTCAAGATGTTATGCTGTGTTTAAAATAAAGGTTGATATATCAACTGTTAGAAATATCAACCGATTGAAACATCAATTTTGAATTTTGGAGCGGAGGGAGCCGTTATGAATGGGTTTAAAAAGTGGCTATTTACTGGTGAAGTAAATCACTTAGCCGGAATTCCATGGACAACAGTAGTAAAGTGGTTTTTAGCAGTATCAGTGGTTTATGCATTAGGGAGTGTGTTTGTTTCAATTCCATTTAGACCTCAGATAGATCATGAAGTAGATTACCGTAATATCTTTTATCTGCACGGGCTTTTAGTTGGTTTAGCCAGCTTTACGGTACTTATATCGGCGGAAGTTTATTCTATGGCAGGATGGGTAAGACGAAGTGCACTGGGTGGGATGGTGTTAGCAGTTTTCTTTGTTATGTTAGGTGGTATTTTCAATACAGGGATTGAACATTATTGGTGGCTTCGTGTACAAGTTTTGGGTTTCTTTAGCTTGGATTACGTGCTGATTTGCTTAATACTTGGATTCATTAAAACGAAGAATCAAGAGCTGCGAAACTCTCTAACGTATTGGGTCGGCTTGCTATCCGCTTGTTCTGCATTAATTGCCGTGTTAATAGGTGATTTAGTAGGTTATGCTTTAGAGTTTGGCGATTTGCCGTTTGACATTCTGCACCGTTGGGCTAATTTCTTGAATGAACCTTATGAAACGTTATTCTCTGATTTAGTAACATCTCATTCACATCAAATGGTGGTAGCCGTCCTCGCCATGGTTATTGCTATGGTAAGTTGGAAGTATGGAAGACAACTGACCGGTGTGTCCGCTAAAATTAAAAAATTAGGTGAATACTTTGTTCTTTGTGGGACAATCATCATGACGTTTATGTATGAAATAGAAGGATTTGGCGGTCCGACAATGCAGTCCCCGGTTTACTTTCTGGATCCTAAGAGTGCTGTAGCCGGCCCGGGACCGAGTGGGTTGGTACTTGTCGATGCAGTCACCGGTATTGGTGTAATGATAGGTGGTCTAATTATTATTGGTGCTATCTACCTTGGCAAGAATGCTGGCGTTAAAACATCTCAAGATGTTGAAAAAACAATTAGAACTGTCTTTTATATCTGGCTGTTCCTGGTGGCAATGATGCCGGGGATGGGCTATTTTATCGAATTAAACTCGCTGGCATATAAACAAGCACTTGAAATTGCAGGGATCTCATATGGATTTGTTCATCAAGATATAGGATTTTTCCTGTACCCCGCATTGGTGGTTTTGGTAGTCTTTATCCAACACTTGTTGCCTGAAAAACCTTTATTCCAGGTCAATCGATTAATCTTAATTGGAACAGCCTTAACGTTTGCAGGTATGATGCTATACGTTATGCTGAAGCCGGATTATTATGGTCCGGGGTTTTACGTAATCGGCGGTGGTTTTGCATTTATTTTAATTGGAATATTAATATTCTTTAAAAAGGGAAACTTTTCGGAGAATCCCCATCCACAGTTAGATATAAATAATAAATTATAGGAAAACAGAAATTACGGAATATAGGACAAATCGTGTTTGTGGTTTTTCATGAGTATAAAAAGAAAAAGCGCTCTCAAAATTAGAGAGCGCTTTTGTTTTGCTATAAAAGCAATGATAAAAAAGTTTTTGGGATTCAAGCCCAATTTGTACTTTTATTTTATACTTTTCTCCTGATAATTGTCAATGTTGGTCAGTATGAACAGCTGCATGAGCTTTACGCGAATGCGGTTTAAATCTTCTGTTGCGATTTTAATGTTATACAAAGGGTGGGATGCTTTTTTCGGCGCCAGAATTCTGGCCTTACTAATCGTTCGAATTTGGTTACACTCCACAATACTGCCTCGGTTCATCTTTTCGCGTAAGTTCATAATGGCAGGATTATTTTCAGCAATTGCCTGAACGCCTTGCTGTATTAAATCGTTATATTTTTGAGTAAACTCTTCGTTACATAACTCTTGCTGCGTAAGATTGATAGCGTCCTTGCGCAACTCTGCATACTCCGGCCGGTTTAAATCAAAGCTATTAATGGTCTTAATCATTAATAAATCTGAAATTGGAATGGCCAATTCATACTCAAAAGGCCGTAACCTATCGTGAAACTCCTTCTTAGACGTTAACGGCAGAACAGTAAGTAATGAATTTTTTTTCCGATCCTGACCATTTAAGACTATCGCGTAATGTGGGTAGCTGAATTCATGACTAATACCACAACCAAAGTCGATAAATATAATTTGCCCTTCATCGTATTTTGGAAGAAACGTCGGTTTAAATGTATGCTCGGATGTTTTGTAGTGAATGTATTTCACTAGCCAATCAAGAAACCGACTGAAATTCTTAGGACTTCTACTTTTAAGCTTAGAAATATAATAAGCGTATTTATTCTTTAGACGTTTATAATTCAATTAATGCCCTCCTTTTTACGGGAAAGAGTCATATTCTTAAAATTAAATTGCATCTTGATTATATTTTAGCATCTATTGGTGTTTGAATGAAGTGGCATTAAATAAAAAATACAGCGCTATGGTTTTAAAACCTGCGCTGTATCTGTATGTTTCGCTGGAGCGGCCGATGGGAATCGAACCCACCTCTACGGCTTGGGAAGCCGTCGTTCTACCGATGAACTACGGCCGCAAATGTCTTTTTATATTTTAGCAAGTTTGAATATGTTTGTAAATAGTTTGTACATTGGTGCAATTAGTATGTTAAAACTATTTACTGGGACAACCCCTTGTCTACTTGTTTTGGTAAGGTAATAGTAGAAATGGTGATGCTCACCGAAGTACAGGTTTAATGTAAGGAGGAGATTAATATGGATTTAATCCGGTGTTTTGTTTTTATTGATGAACTTGAGACGATGCCAAGTAAACGAACGATCGTTAATAGCGCTGTGGGCATACTGCTGCTGTTTATGATGATTTTCGGCACGATTTCGATAACGGCATCGAGAATAATCTGGCTTAATTGGGGGAGTGTGCAGCCCATTGAGGAGATTGTTGGTTTTACCATTGGGGGCTGGCTCTTGGCGACCACTTGGTTCCTGGTGTCTAATTGGAAAGAATCTATAAGCACAGAACTGGCTGTATATGGATTATTAAGTGTAATTGGTACTTATTTGGTAGCGCCTTTGATAGGAACCATATTTACATACTATACTCCGATTGTATTAGGGGCCATTGCGTGGTTCGTTTTTCTAGCCTTATTGAGTGGTACTGTAAATAAGCACCGAACTACATTTGTAAAATTACGTTGGATGTTCCTCGGATTAATGGCTTTATACTATGGTGGCATGCTCCTGTTTGACTTATATGACGGACGCTATGGTATCGAGCCTTATGTTCCAATAAAAGCAATACTGTTTACTGTGGAGCTAAGCATTGTCAGTTACTTTATTTTGTTGGAGTTCGTTGATTTTAGACAGTATATGGAAGTTAGCTATGATGGTCAAATGAGCTCTAATAGCAATACCCTAGTTAATGAAACTAAAACCGGTTCAGACGAATTGAATTATACTATGAAGTCCATGTTTGTCCTTTACACAGGATTCCTTATGCTCTTCATACTGTGCTTCCGCATAGGAGGACTCGTGCTGGCCATACTTTAATATTACTCATGCAGCAGATGAGCAGGTTTAAGACAGAAAATGTTTTGGCCTGCTCTATTTATATATGGAGACGTAGGAGAAATATGTGGGGACGAGATGATATGGGGCAGTTTACATCTATGAATATGAATTTAATGCTAAAGGCAGGACTATAATTCAACGAAAGTAGTCTATTCATGCGCATTATGAAAAGTAGCTTTATGGCATACTAAATATAAGAAAAAGATGAAGAAATCATTTCGCGGACAGACTTATGTCGTTCTCGTTTGATACAGTATTAGTGTAGAGGTGCATAGTACGTGATGGCATGGGGAAATAGTAGGTAAAATAATAAAAATACTGTTAATAAATGATTTAGGGGAAGAAAACTGTAAAGAAATTTTAATTGCGTAGTTTTGACTGTATTTTTACAATCTTGAATTTTAATATCTGAAGGAAAAATGAAATATGCTGTAGAAGTAGTATAAAATAGGCATTGCTTGATTCATGAAGATAATAATGTGTATAAGGGGGGGATTGTAGAATGATTAATTCAATAATTAGTTCTCTAATAAGAAAAGACTATAACCTTAATAATATATTTAAGCTATTTGAGATAGAATCTAGAATTAGAGAGTTAGGACGAAAAGATACTTTAAGTCTTTCAGAAAAGGATGAATTGGCTAAGCTGATTAGAGAAAGAGAAACATTGAGGATGAGACGCTGGATGTAGCCAATTATCAAGGGAAGAAAAGATTAAATATAAATTTGAGGATAGGAAGAATAAGTTAGATGAGTGGGACGTGATGGACTAGAGTATGGACTTTAAAAGGAGACTGCAGGTAGTTTATAAGTTTTGGTAGAAGTAAGGAGGAACAATAATGGGAAATGAAGTTAGATTTCCAAAGTGAGTAAACTTTGATATAAAGTCGATTAAATCGACCTCAAAAGTAGGAGCGGTTTCATCTGCTGTCGCTGGAGGTGCCATGGCAAGTAGTGTTGCTGGATCAACTGCTGGGGGAATTGGAGGAGTGTTAGGGTCTATATTTCTAGGTGTTGGTACTGCGGTTGGTTTAGTAGCAGGAGCAATGATTGGAAGTATGCTTGCAAAATCAGGTAAAACTTATAAATGCTCAAAATGTGGGACTGAATTCTAACTATAGTTATTATTAGCAGATACTGACTCGGATGGAGGTAGGGAAATAAGGTGTTTTCAATATGGATTAGATAGAGTGACTTTGTTCACGTTGTAATGTTTTGAAATTAAGTTTAGATATATATTAAAAGGGGATAAAAATGACAAAAACAATTAAATTTAACCTTAAATGTAATAATCAGCAAATCCGAACTATTGAAAATTTACAACATAACTTTGTAATAGAAGATATATTAACTTATTATGAAAAAGGAATATTAGATAGATGGTTAACTGTTCATGGCTACGAAGATGAATTGAAGTTACTTAGGAATATTAAATCGGAGGACTCAGTAGAAATTATTAGAGAATTATTAAAAATATTTAATATTGAAACTAATGATGAAGAATTTGAAAAAAGTGTTTATCTTTTAGGGTTTCAAGCCGATAAAAAGAAACAGCTATTAGAAACCGAGAAAAGAAATTATAATGTAAAACAAATTATTGAAGACTATAAAATAAATTATGAGAAGATAATTAAAGCAATAGTTGATCATCCTACGGACATGCCGTTAATTAAAACGTGCATAAATCAATTAATGAACGATTATAAATGGATCTTTGAATTAAATTACAAGGAATTATTTTGGCTATTCACGAAAAAATCTCAACATGCAATAATGGCATTACTGATGAATAGTGACTCAAGAGATTACTTTTTGCCTATAAAAGTAGGGGAAAAGCCGAACACAAAACTTGGAGCTTTATTAAATGAAAAAAAAGAAAAAGCAAGAGAATTAGGTAGAGGTATTAGCGATGATGAGGCATTTATAATTTGTCAGAGACTTAAAAGAATAAATGCAGAATTAGATCGTGGGGATGAATTTGAACCATTATTAGATATTGAAAATAACCGTGATAAAGCAGAAATGTTTTATGAAATAGAAAATATCATTAAAAGTGAGGATTTTATAACTCGACTAGGAAATGATATAAAAAGGCATGTGGGAACGACCAAGGGGCGTTGGAATAACATTGAACCGAGAAGTAGTAAATGTATGATTATCAAGCTTGAGGGAGCGGCAGATATACGTCCAAAAGATAAAGAAGATGTTATTTTATCAAATGAAGATGTAAAAAATAAATTTTTAATAATTGATGGAATTGATTATAAAAGTAAGTTAGATATAGGAAGCTTGTTATATATGGAAATTTAGATATGATTCCATGTATAACAGAAATTAGATCAGATAGCAAATTAAAGGTAGAGGATATGGTTAGGGCAATTAAATTTAATCTTAAATGTGATGATAAAGATATACGTACAATTGAAGACTTAAGAAATAACTTTGTAATAGAAGATATATTGGCTTACTATGGAAATAAAACGTTACAACGATGGCTAGAAGTTCGTGGATATTCTGATGAATTGAGTGAAGTAAATCAAATAAAATCAACAGATCCAATTGATATTATCAAAGATCTAGTTAGAATTTTTAACGTAAGCTCCGATGATGAAGAGATCGAAAAGAATATGTATGTTTTGAATTTTCAAACTGAGAAAAAGAGGAAATTAAAAGAAACTGAAAAAAGAAATTATAATGTCAAGGGTATAATAGATGATTATAAAAAGAAGTATGAGGATTTAGTTAATGGGATACTGGAGCATCCTAATGAGATGCCAATAATAAAAGCTCATATTAATGAACTGGTGACTGAGTATAAATGGATTTTAGAATTGGCTTATAAAGACTTATTTTGGCTATTTGCGAGTAAATCTATTCATTCGATAATGGCAATGTTGATGAATGAGACGTTGAGGCCTTATTTTTTGCCAGTAAAAATCGGAGAAAGAGAGAATCCGCAGTATAAAGAATGGCAGAATGCACTGTTAAAAGTGCAAGAAAATATGGAAAAGTCTCAATCAATACTAGATGTTGCTACGAATGTTCTTGGTTGGGCAGTGACTGTTGATTATGGCCTTCAAATACCAAGATATATTGTAATATGGGACATAGACAGTAACCCTGATAAAGCTGCAATGTACAAAGAAATCAAGAATATTATACATAGTGATGAATTTGAAAATAAGTTAGCTCATAATTTAAAAAAGGTTGTGGGAACAACTGAAGGTCATTGGAAAACAGTTGAACCTAAAGGGAATCAGTACATGGTAATCAGTTTAGGTGATACAGGGGTTGTTCGACCTGCTGATAATGATAATTATATTCTGAATGATTCTGATATAAAAGATCAATTCTTAATAGTAAATGGAATAGAGTTCAAAAGCGATTCACAGGATTGTAGCTTAATATATATGGAGGTATAAACATGAAGAAAAATACTATTGATATTTTACAATCTTATGTTGATACATCAAATCCAATTATTTATATTAATCATTTTGACTTTACTGTTATCGATAAAATAATACGAGACATGTCAAATGGTATTAGCTGTGTTGAGTTTAATAATGCTTTGGGAATGGTAAATTTTAAAACAAGAAGTCCTATGGTTGAGTGTGATTTAGAAAAATTTTTGGAGTTGACGCTGGATGATGGCTTTGAGAAAGAAACTTTTATTATACTTAAGGATATTCATGAGGAAATAAAAAGCCCCAAGATCATTGCATTTTTAAAACGTATTGCAGAAAACCAACTAAATCTTGATAATTATAATGCTACAATATTTATCCTTTCTGATAAAATAGTAATTCCAAAAGAATTAGAGCACTTTATAACTATTGTTGATATTCCAATACCAACGCCTTCTGAGACTTTAGAAATCATTAAGAAGTTTGTAGATGAACTGCCAATAGATGTTGAAGAAGGTGTCATTAATGATCTTGCGCTATCATTTAAAGGATTAACTGAGTTTCAAATAAATCGAATTTTAAGGTTGGCTTATAATGACGGTGGCAGTATCGATCAAGAAGACAAGGCACTAATATTAAAAGAAAAAGAGCAGTTTTTAAAAAAATCAAATATGCTTGAAATGATAAATTTTAATGAGACAGTTGATGATATTGGTGGGCTTGAAAACTTAAAAAAATGGTTGGCTAGAAAATCTAAAGTATTTAGCAATTTAGATAAAGCAATTAAGTTTGGTGTGGACATTCCCAAAGGAATTATGATTGTTGGGATGCCCGGATGTGGAAAAAGTTTAACAGCTAAGGCAACTGCAAGTTTGTTTGAAATTCCATTGGTACGATTAGATGTTGGCAGATTGCTTGGGAAATATGTTGGTGAATCAGAAGAAAATATGCGTAAAGCATTAAAGCTTGCGGAAGCAATTAGCCCTTGTGTGCTTTGGATTGATGAAATTGAAAAAGCTTTTGCTGGTGTAGGGAGTGAAAGTGGTGGCAGTGATGTTACGACACGTTTATTTGGACAATTCCTCACATGGATGCAAGAAAAAGAAAATACGGTTTTCATAATTGCTACTGCCAATGATCTTTCGAGAATGCCTCCGGAATTTTTAAGAAAAGGTAGATTTGATGAGTTATTTTTTGTTAATTTACCTAATGCAGATGAGCGAACAAAAATTCTGGAGATTCATTTGAGAAAACGCAAAAAATGGAATAAGAATATTGATACTCTACGACTTGTTAAAGAAACAAAAGGCTTTAATGGAGCTGATTTAGAAGCTGTTATTAAGGAAACGATAGAAAAAGCTTTTGTAGATGGAAAAGACTCGATAACAACAGATAATTTACTTGAAACAATACAAGAGACTAAGTCAATCACAGATACTATGAAAGATAGATTAAAAAGCATTGAAAATACAATTAAGAAAATGAATATAAAAAATGCAAGTAAAAGTGAGAGTAAAGGAGATTAATAATGAGTAAAATACTAGAGAGTCAATTATTGATAGATATGGATTTTGCTCCTATCTTACACGAAAATGAATGTTTAGCGTTAAAACCTGTTATGAAATCTTTTATTTCTGCATATGTGGCAAATAAGGATAAACCTATCCAAACATGGTTAAGTGCAGAATTGAAGAATAACTTGCCAGAGAAAAATAATGAAGAAATAAATGATATTACTAATGAAATTATTGATAGTATTGAGTTTAACACAAAATATAAACAATCATTAGATACGGCAATTGCTAGTGGGAGAAGTAAAGAGAGTTGGTTTGCTTCGGAAGTAAAGAAATCTACATCAGAAATGAGTACACAAAGGACTGTAGAGTATTTGAAAGGTGCAGAGGTAGCTATCTCTGAAGCGAATGAGTCATTATATCGAACAATTACTACTCAATCAGGTGCTATAAATCGAAATCCTAGTTTAGATGGCTTTATTGCAGAGCAGTATCATGCACAAACTTTTAATATGAATGCAAAATCGATTGGTAGTAAATATAGAGCAGAAGTGTTACAACCAAACGGAAGTGGATACACGAAAAACTCTGTAGACATAGTGATTAAAGATAGTAATGGGACAATTGTAAGCCGCTATCAATCAAAATATTGTAAAGATGCACAGGCAACTTTAGATGCTTTTGAAAAGGGAGATTATCGAGGACAGCAAAAACTAATTCCTTTGGAACAAAAGGATGGATTTTCAAAAAAATCTACTACTTACCTTGAAGCTCCTGATGGAACTAAGAGTAATCCACTAACCAAAAGAAGAGCCGAGCAAATGCGTGATGAGGCACAAAATGGGACATGGAATGAGCTGAATTGGAACGAATATAAAACAAAAGATTTAGCTATGGGGATTGGCAGAAAAGCGGCTGAAGGAGCACTCTTATCCGCTGGTATTAGTACTGGTTTTGATGTGGCTCAGAGAGTATGGAATAACATTTTGTACGATGAAGAGATAAATGGTCAAGAAATAATAGAGAATGCCCTTAATACTGGAGTGGATACGGGGATTAAAGCTGCAATGGGAGGAGCTTTAAAAGTAGGTGTAGAAAAGGGAATTATTACAGTAATACCTAAAGGAACTCCTGTAGCAACTATAGCTAATATAGCAGTTGTTGGTGTTGATGTTGCAAAACAGATGTATAAAATTGCGACAGGCAAAATTTCAGTTAAAGAAGGAATCGAGAAAATTGAAGAAACTGTTGTTACGACATCGGCCGCGTTGATTGGAATGGGGGAAGGCGCTGCGATTGGCGGTGCTTTGGGTATGGTATTGGGCCCTGTAGGTGTAGCGGTAGGTTCTTTTGTAGGCGGATCTATTGGTTATATGGCGGGGTCTAAAGTTGGACAGGCTGTGTATAAAACTGCTAAGACAATTAGAGATGTTGCAGGAAAAGTTGTTACAACGCTTGCAGAAGGAGCCAAAACTGTTGGCAAGGCACTTGTTAATACTGTTAGCGCCGGTTGTAGTAAAATTGCGAAGGCTTTTGGCTTTTAATGAAAATATTAAGGGATTTGATTGTGATCATCATATAGAGTGTATCGGGAGCAATTAAAATGGATTTTACTTTAAAAGACATAATTAAAATAATTAAATTCATTATAGAGATTATGTTAGTAAAAGGAGTTAATTTAACATCTGCTATTAGTTTGGCTTCAAAAAAATTTGATGTACCGGAAGATGTAATAAGGGAAGCTTGGGAAAAACATGGAAAATAAGTTGAGGGCTATTTATATAAGTCGCTTGTCTTGTTATATGTTTTACTTTTTATAGGGAGCTAAAGAATGGCAAACTTCTGTCCCAATTGCGGAAACAAACTAAATAAAGGAGCTAAGTTTTGCTCTGCATGTGGCAAGAGTTTAAATGAAAGCGCCGGGGAAATATTAGTCGATAATGTTGTTGAGAAGGTCAGTAAACTCAATGAAACGATTACGAATAAACTGAATGAGTCTAAAACTTTTCAGAAAGACAACCGTCTTAAAGATCAAAGTTTCTTCGATTACTTTTTTAGGAAAGATGGGCGATTAAATCGACAACCATTTAATATTCGCCTTATTGCCATATATATAAGCCGATATATCTTAGTGTCAGTGATGTGGTTAATTTTATCTGACAGTTATGGCGAATTGACTACTATGGGTTCTATTGTACTGTTTTTATTTGCCTGTGTGTTTATCTACTCCAATTACTGCATTAACATTCGGCGAGAACAAGATTTAGCGAATAAAACAGAGTCTGTAGATGGTGAAAAGAATGACAGGACGACGCTTTCAGAAATAATAGCAGTTTTTGACATAATTTTCATGGTAATGGAATTTTGGCCTGATCCACATCCTAAAGGAAAAGTCGCTTTCTTTGTGGAATATCGGCATTATATAGCGTTAGCTGTAATGATGGGGCAGGTTTATTTTATGGCTAGAAAAGGTGTGAACGGACCTAACCGATACGGCCCGGATCCGCTACAGTAATAAATAATAGTAGTAGCATCAACCGGTGTATGTACTCCCTTATCCGATATGAGATTTAATTTCTTATTAGGTAAGGGAGTTTTTATATATGTTTAAATTTTTTAATACGCACATCGAAAAAATATGATATAGTTATATTGTTAGTAGTTTTCCACAAAGGAGGTGCCTATCATGTCATTTTTAGACGACGTATTAAAGGCTAACGAGGCATATGTACAGGGGATTTTAGATGAGCACGGCGAGGATGGCTCTCATGCGGCTAAGACGCCTCAGAAGCATATTGCGATTTTAACTTGTATGGACACACGTCTTGTTGATTTATTGGAAAAAACAATGGGCGTGGATCGCGGCGATGCCAATGTTATCCGCGTAGCCGGCAACTGCATTACTGACGTATTCAGTGACGTAGTGCGCAGCTTGATTGTAAGTATTTTCGAATTGGGCGCCAAAGAAATATTCATCGTCGGTCATGAAGACTGCGGTATGGAAAAGACTTGTCCTGAAGAATTGTCGAAGCGCATGATTGATCGCGGTATTCAACCGGAAGCGATTGCCATGATTCGTTGTGAAATGGATCGTTGGGCCAATAACTTCTGCCATTCGGAACAGAATGTTATTAAGGCGGTGGCACAGCTTCGCCAGAACCCTCTTATTCCTAATGATGTAAAAATTCACGGTCTTATGTTAAATCCTTATACCAGCAAATTGACCTTGTTGGTTGACGGCAACCAGCCAAATGAAGAGTTGGATAACATGAACGTTTGCAGCTGCAGCAGTTGCTAATAACGGGCATACGTCTACAAGAAAATGTTAATAAAGCCCTACAGCGTTTTGTCTGTAGGGCTTTTTCTTTGCAATTTGATAGTATGCCTATAATGCGCTGATTCACTTTTTACGATTCCCTGACTTGCCTTATTCGTCCAATCCTGTAAAATAAAATTGGAATCAGTGCGAAATGGCATGCGTGTTGCACTGACTGAGGAGGTTGTTTTATTGACTATATCACGCGAAAATAAAATATTGGTGGCCGTCATGATCGGTTCGTTTTTGACGCCATTTACAGGTAGTTCTATCAACTTGTCGCTGCCGGACATTGGCCGGGAGTTTATGGTCGGTACGTCGGCGCTAAGCTGGATTATTGAAGCATTCTTGATGGTGTGCGCCATCTTTGTATTGCCTATGGGGCAGTTGTCGAATCGCTGGGGTAAGCGAGCTATCTATTTGCTCGGCACCGGTGGCTTTGCTATTGTGTCGTTCATGATTCATTTTACATCATCCATTGAAATGCTCATGATATTGCGCATTTTGCAGGGGATTTGTTCCGCCATGATTTTTGCTACAGGCACGGCCATTGTGGCGCAGGCGTATCCCATAGAGAAACGCGGTAAAGCCATGGGTTTGGTAGTGTCGGTTGTGTATATCGGCCTGGCCGTGGGGCCGGTTGTAGGGGGCTTTTTAAATTACAACTTCGGCTGGCGCAGTATTTTCTACTTTACAGCTACCCTCGGCACATTGGCATTCCTTATGACGCTGTTCTGGATGAAGGAAAACTGGAAAACGCCGGGGCAAGATCATCTTAATGCCATGAGTATTGTATTATATAGCACCACACTTGTGCTCATCATGTATGGCTTGTCTGAATTTGTAAATCAGCCAATCGCTAAATATCTGCTATTGGCAGGCTTGGTGTTGGCCGTTATTTATGTCATCCATGAAGCCCGTACGGAGAAACCGTTGATTCCGGTACAGATTTTTATGGAAAACAAAATGTTTGCCTTCTCCAATTTGGCAGCGATGCTGAATTACAGCGCCACCTTCGCTATCGGCTTTCTATTATCGCTTTATTTACAGATGATTATGGGATTTAACTCTGCTACAGCAGGATTAATTCTTCTAGTACAATCTATCATCATGTCTGTGTTATCGCCGGTGACGGGAGCCATGTCGGATCGTTACGGCTCCGCCGTGATGGCTTCGTCGGGCATGGGGATTATTGCGTGCGGCCTCGTGGTAATTCTGTACGCAATTCACATCTCCGCGTTAACCATCATTATCGCAGGGCTTGTGGTAGTTGGCTTCGGCTTTGCCATGTTCTCCGCACCGAATAATAACGCCATCATGAGTTCCGTGCCGCCTAAATATTTCAGCTTTGCCAGCTCCGTCATCGGCACAGTTCGTTTGTTAGGGCAAGTTCTTAGTATGGCCATCGTAGCGTCTATTTTGTCGCGTACCAGCAGTGCCGGTGAAGTAGGCAGCTCGGCCGCCTTATTGGAAAATATTCAAATCGCTTTCGTAGTTTTTGCCGTATTCTGTGCAATCGGTATTGTACCGTCCATGATTCGTAATCGCTAATTTGTTAATAGACGTATCATAGGCGCCGCAAAGCGGGGGCGCGTAATTAAAAATTTATAGACAGTAAAAAAGAGACTGTAACTAATGCATTGTTTGCAATAGTTCAGTCTCTTTGTTTTTTCGTATATAGTTACGTATATGTTTTTGCATATAGTTTCATATATAGCTTTGTATTAAATTATTGTATTTAATTTTTGTATTTAGTTTCGTCTTCCGATTAAATGTATCGATGGTGGCCCCGATTCGGTACATAGACTTGCAGGAATCCCGGCAATACTTCAAGGTCGACCGGCATGAGAGGGCCTTTGTTGCCGTCCATGTTGGTTGGCAGCTCAATGTCCTCCAGCAAGGTGATTTTCGCTTTGCGCACTTTTAAAATGGTTACATATTTGGAGTTGTAAATGGATCCGCGTAAGATTAACGGTACGATGCGGAGGATGTCCATAAGGAAATACTCTTTAAATATAATGATGCGCATGTAGCCGTCATCCACCTCGGCCGGAGGCATGAATTTTTCAAAGCTGGACACCACATTGGTAAGTAGGGCCAAAACGAGTGGGGACGTGACGGTGAAGTCGTGTCCTTCCGCCTGGATGTGGAAGGTATAGTCCCGGGAGTTGAAAAGGGCCTGACCGCCCTTCACGAAGTAGGCCAGAGGGCCGAGAAGCTGTTTTTCCTTCGGAGTTACTTCTTCCACTACCTTCGGAATAACGCCGGCCGCAATATTATTACAGAAGTATTGATCGTTGCAGCGACCAATATCGACGCGTTTTATTTTACTGTGTTTTAAAGCGCGGATAGCCGCCAGTGGTTCCAGCGGAATACCAAGTGCACGGGACATATCGTTAACGGTGCCAACCGGAATGAATCCGAATTTGGATGTACCGCCTCCCTGGGCGATACCGTTTACTGTCTCGTTAATCGTACCGTCACCACCCATACAGAAGACCGCATCATAGCCATTTTCAGTGGCTTCGCGGGCAAAATGGGTAGCATCGCCGGCTTTGGTGGTGAACTTAACTTCCATGTGGTCGAAAAGTGTACTGAGCTGCCATTCAAGTTCCATGGCATACTGACAGGCCCGTCCCCCACCGGAAACGGGATTTATAATAATTAAACAACGACTCATATATACTCTCCTACA
Source organism: Veillonella sp. (assembly GCF_018364065.1). Lineage (GTDB taxonomy): Bacteria > Bacillota > Negativicutes > Veillonellales > Veillonellaceae > Veillonella_A. Next base: position 81,685 of record NZ_JAGZMO010000002.1, on the reverse strand, counting down.
TCATATCAGTTGACGTGCCCCTAATCTTGTAGATATAATGGTACATAATACTATTGATACTATAAAATATAGACTGTAGAATAGTGGCGAGCACGTCGAATACTTTTTGATGGTTATTTTTTAACATTATCTATAATTATATTATAAGATAAAATTGCTGTCATTTAAAAGAAGTAAGTTTTATTCTTTTAGGTGCCAATCAGATAGTACGAGAGGACCAATCCGCATTGGAGGGGAACCGGGTATTTAGCAAGTGCAGGCTGCAACATGCATGAAGGATGGGGAACCAAATGGGTAAACACGAAGAATATCATTTGAATACAATCGATTCCATAGGACGCTTGCCGTTAAGTGAGCAGGTATATGTTACTTTGAAGCAGGCTATCTTAACCGGTGCTTTGAAGCCGCAGGTCAAGCTGAATGAAGTAAAGATTGCGGAGCAGTTGAATGTAAGTGCTACACCGGTTCGCGAAGCGTTCCGCAAGTTGGCAAAAGACAACTTGGTAGTGATTAAGCCTTGGAAAGGTGTTACTGTAAAAGGATATACACCGGAAGAGATTATTTCCATGTACCAGTGCCGTGAAGTGATGGAAGGCTTGGGCGCACGTTTATGTGCAGAAGTTTGTACAGATGAGCAGATTGAAGAATTGCAGGCCGTTTGCGACGCTTGCCTGGCTGCTACTGATGCGGAAGAACGCGTGCAGATTAACAGTCGTTTCCACACGTTGATTTCTTTCTTCTCCGGTAACGACCGCGTAATGGATTATTTAGGCGAGTTCCGTGAAATGGTAAATCGCGATATGTACATCAGCACCATGGATCAGGATCGTACTGATTTATGTAATCATGAGCATGAAAATATTATGCGCGCCATTCGTGAACGTCGTCCGGAAGAAGCGGAACATGCTATGCGCGAACACATTCGCAACGCCTTTGTATTTAAAAAGGCTCATGCGGACTTGCGTGCTAAAAAATTCGGACAGGCGAACGTATAAGCTAATTTGACAGTATAAAACGTTTTCAAATAGACTTTACAGCTCACAGGTTGTAAAGTCTATTTATAATTTACAAAGGTTCATTTATAATCTACACTTAGAAAAAAATAGTTTTTTGGAATGCTGTTAGACAAGTCATTATGCATAACTGTTTTTAGATGCATCTCATTCAAAAAGACAGATTGCTAACAATTGTGTCTGCATTGGAAACTTTTGTACATTCTAAAAGAAATAGTTTGTGAGTGAAAGACAAATTTTGAAAAAATAGAATAAAAAAATGCAAAAAATGCATAAATGCTGTTTACATTTTGTAACTAGTTTGTTATAATGACTTCAAGATGTGATGAACATTACATCTTGGGGCAACCCCCAAAGCCCCTTAACATTTGAATGTGATTCAAATGTTCTCTCTCTCTTTTTTCTCAAGCACAAAAGCCTCGGTTAACGCCGAGGCTTTTGTGCGTTTAAAAACAAATACAAATCAGTAGGCTAAGTACAACGGAATGTCATATAATAAAGTTGTATGAAAGCCCATAGGTTTATATAGAAATATAAAACAAAGATGTAAAACAAAGATATAAGACAAAGATTCAAGATAAACATATTAATATCTGTTTTTAAGGCAGCTGTAATAGAAAGGACGCACTGTGAAGAAGATTCATGTAACTGAGGCCGTAGGCCGTGTATTATGTCATGATATTGCCCGCATTGTAATCGGGAAGGTAAAGGATACACCATTTCGACGAGGGCATCGCATTGAGGCGGAGGATATCCCTTTATTGCTCGACTTAGGTAAGGAACATATTTACGTTATGGAAGCGGCTGATGAAGATAAAATCCACGAGGAAGATGTAGCCGCTCATTTATATTCTCTCTGTAAAAATGACAGTTTGCGCCCTACACCGGTTCGTGAAGGGAAAATCGAAGCCATTGCTCAATGGGACGGCATGCTGGTTATCGATGTGCCGGAGCTTCGCCGCATTAACAGCATTGGTGAACTTACTATTGTTACGAAGTGGCATGGGCAGGCTGTGAAGGCCGGGGATAAAGTGGCCGGTATGCGCTGCATTCCGCTGCTTTTGGAACGGGCTCAATGGGACGAAGCAAAAGCAGGCTGGTCCGGTGAACCGATTGTAAAGGTGCTGCCGTATAAGCGCTCTCGTGTAGGCGTGGTTACGACCGGTGCCGAAGTGGCGTCCGGCCGTATTGCCGATGCATTTACACCGATTATTAAAGAGCGAATCGCCGAGTATGGCATGTCGGTGGTAGCTCATAAAATCGTGACAGATGACAAGGCGGCCATTGAAGCTGATATCGATGCGGTTAAAGCGGAAGGTGCCGATATCATTTTCTGTACCGGCGGCATGAGTGTAGATCCGGATGATTTAACGCCGGGTGCTATTTACGAGAAAGCGAAAGAAGTTGTCACCTATGGACTACCGGTATTACCGGGTTCCATGGTGTGCATTGCGTACATGGCGGACGGCACGCCGCTGGTGGGCCTGCCGGGCGGTGTTTTGTTCAGCAAACCGACCGCCTTTGATGTGATTCTTCCACGTTTGGCTTCGGATTATAAGATTACTAAAGAACAGTGCATTGAGCTGGGCCACGGCGGATTGCAGTAAGGTGTAATTGATCATGACGAACTGCCGTGAAGCGTAATCGGCCATATGGGGCTGCCATAGAGTGTCATTGGTCATGACGGGCTGCAGCAATACATGGCCGGTAATAGCAAATAGACTATAGTAAATAATTGACACTGCACACTGTGTGGTTTACAATAAAATTTAGATTATTTGTAATAAGAGAGGTGAAATCAACTATGTTTGCCACATCATTACGGGTGCGTTTTTACGAGACGGATATGATGGAAGTAGCGCATCACACCAATCATTTGCGTTGGTTTGAGATGGGCCGTGTGGAATTTTTCCGTGCTTGTGGTATTACCTTATGGGACATGATGAATGAAGGTATTGTGTTTCCGATTACGAAGGTAAGTTGTGAGTATAAAGAGCCGGCCCGCTTTGATGATGTCTTAGAAGTACAGGTTACTGTTACTAAGATTACGCGAGCACAATGTGCCTTTTCCTATCGCATTATACGCGAATCGGACGGCGCACTGATTGCTACGGGGGAAACACAAAATGTATTCACTCAAAAAGATACGGGGAAAATTATTCGTTTACCTGATGCCTTCTACTTACCAATGGTAGCGAAAGCAAAGGAGGATCAGCCATGATGACAGAGAGAGCGACACAGTCCGCAGAGCGTGCGAATCACAATCAACTGCCTATCGGGGTATTTGATTCCGGTATTGGCGGCCTTACGGTGCTGTCCGTACTGCGTCAGATGTTTCCTCATGAAGACTTTGTGTATGTAGGGGACAATGCGAACAATCCGGTCGGCAATCGTCCGCCTGAAGAAATCAGCGAGATTGCCCTTAATATTGGGCACTTTTTAGATAGAGTGCCTGTAAAAATGGCTGTTGTAGCATGCAACACGTTTTCGGTAGTATCGTTGGATGCGTTGCAAAAGACCTTTGATTTTCCGGTGGTAGGTGTGTGCAAAGGCGTACATACTGCTATTGATATCAGTCCGCAGAAGTCCATTGCCGTTATGGCAACCGCAGCGACCATTCACAGCCATAAGCATAAGGAAGAAGCCCTTCGCTACAATGAAAACGTGAAGGTCTTTGAACAGGCTTGTCCGGAGCTGGCGCATCTTATCGAAGAAGGCCATCTGAGCGATGAGCTGATTACAGGGCTGTTGCGCGATTATTTGGCACAGAGTACCTCTGCAGGTTCCGATACAATCATATTGGGCTGCACGCATTTTCCATTTTTAAAATCAGTAATGGAGCAGATTACAGGGCCTGAAGTTGTTTATGTAGACCCTTCATATGAAACGGCGAATGAAGTAAAACGCATTTTAGAGGCGAAGGACTTGGTAAACCCTAAGCGCACTGCCGGTACATTAGATATTTGTTTTACCAAGAATATAGCACTGGCTAAGCGAATGACTGAACGACTGATTCCGGCCGATGCATTTACAATCCGAGAAATTACGCTGTAAGGGAGTGGCACCAGAACATGTACATTTACACCCTATTCAATGTAATAGTCGCCATTTTGGTAATTATTGCAGTTTTCTATTTAGCATTCCGAATCTACGCATGGCGTCAGGGCGACGAAGCTATTACGATGCTCACCAAACGACGCACACCATTTGTTTTGGAAGATGAAAATTTCCATCAGGTTGTGCTTGTATCAGATATTCCGTTCGTAAATAAAGGCCGTCAGAACGGCACGATTATGGACTTGTATCCACGTCATTTGATGCCGCAGGAACAGTTTGACAATGTGCTGATTCAGTCCTGGACGACCGATGCGAATGCAGAACGTCATGACGGATACTGGAAAGCGCAGATTATTGAAACCCGTAAGGGCGGCACTGTGCGTTTACGCTTGATTTTCACTGCGAAAAACGGCAATATTCACAAAGACTTAAATGGTTTCCCTGATATGAATATCGACATTGTGTACCAGGTAGTGGGCCGTTCCGATTGGCACATTTCCAAGAACCGTATTACATTAACTGCTGAAGAATTACAGCAGGCGTTGCGATAGGAGGCGAGACATATGGCAGAATTAGAATTAATCCCCGTTCGCACTCGCATTCTTACGGAGCGCGATGATATTGCGGATGCGATTTCCGAATATGCAGGTCATGTTATCGGACCTGAAGATATTGTGTGCGTGGCCGAATCTGTTGTTGCGATTACGCAGGGCATGATCACACGTCCGGAAGAATTGAAACCTACATGGCAGGCTCGTCTGATTAACCGCTTCGTGCCGGCTGAAGGTTCTATGGCGTCGATTTATGGTGTACAGGCTGCCATGGAATTGGATGGCAAATGGAAAGTGTTCGGCGCATTTATTCTTGGCGCTATTGCGAAAGTATTCGGCAAAGCCGGTGTATTTTACCAAATCGCCCGCCAAGCGTCGTTAACCGACGATGTAACAGGTACAATGCCGCCATTTGACAAGCATATTGTATATGGTCCGAAGGATCCTGATAAGGTAGCGGAACATATTGTACAGCGCACCGGCAGTTATGGTGCTGTTGTGGCGGACGTTAATGACTTAAAACGCGCTGCCGTTCTGGGCAAAAGCCGCGGCATGGATCCTAAGCGCATTGCGCGCATTTTGATTGACAATCCGTTCGGTAACGACGACCAGATGACACCGATTGTAATTATTAAGAACTTTGCGTCTGTATCAAGACAATCATAATAAAAGAGGCCTAGGGCCTCTTTTTGTTTTTGCAGGGGTGCAGCGGTATGAGTAAGCGTATGCATATATCGTTAAGTAAGAATGTGCGTATATCGTTAGGCAAGAATATACATATATTGACAGGTAAGAATATGCATCGCTAGCTAAGAATTTGCATATAGCGTTAGGTAAAGGAGGTACGTATGTTAATCGGTTTGGATGTGGGCGGTACATTTACTGATGCGGTAGTCCTTGAAAAAGGGCGGCTGCTGGGCAGTCATAAATGTAGAACCACCTATGATAATTTATTAAACGGGATTACAGAAGCGTTGGCAGGTATTAAAGAATTCGTTGTGCCGGAAGAGGTGGAACGAATTACCTTGTCTACTACGATTATTACGAATACATTAATTAATCATAAGGAAGAACCGGTGGATTTGTTCATCATTCCCGGACCGGGGATGGATGTGCGGCCCATGTTACCGGCAAAGCCGATTATCCTGGCCGGTTACACCGACCATCGTGGTGCTTTGGTGCGTACTATCAGTGAACGGGCTGTACAGCAGGCTATGGAAGAGGCTTTAAAAAAGGACGACAATCAAGCTGATGCGACAGGGGCGAATCACAATGTTTCTGCGCAGCCCGGCAACCGCAAAGCGGCTGTATCCGGCAAGTTCAGCGTGCGCAATCCGGACCTGGAACAGTTTGTAGGGCGTTCGCTTCGTGATGCCGGTTATGAAGTGGTGTCGGAAGGGGCGCGCCTTAGCGGTACATTAAATTTCCCACGCCGCACCGTGAGTGCCTATTTCAACAGTGCTGTAAGCTCCGTATTTAAAGAGTTTGCCAAGGCTGTGTCAGACGCGGTAGCCGGGTATCACCGTGGCGCTCCTATTTATATTTTGAAGGCTGATGGCGGCGCTTTACCGTTGGAAGCTATGATTCATCGGCCGGTAGAAACGGTCTTTACCGGGCCGGCTGCCAGTGTGCTTGGCATTGCAGCGCTTCACGATATGCCGGAGGAAATGACCGTAGCCCTTGATATGGGCGGTACAACGACAGATATTTCTCTGTGGCGTGGTAAGGAACCGCTCATGGCGCGCGGGGGTGCCACCATTCGCGAATATCCGAGTGCGGTGCGTTCCTTTGCCGTGAAGTCTGTAGGCGTAGGCGGTGAAACCCGCGTATATATTGAAAACGGTTCGTTACATGTAGGTCCTATGCGCATTGGTCCGTCCTTAGCATTGGGCGGAGCGAAACCGACGTTAGGCGATGCGTTAATTGTGCTTGGCAAGGCATCCTATGGGGATACGGCGAAATCGCTGGCCGGCTTTGAACAGTTGGGTCATGAGCTTGGTCTGACCGCGGAAGCGGTGGCTAAGTCTGCGGTGGCATTGGCCGTTAAGGCTGTTGAAGCGGGCATTGAAAAGGCCATAGAAGAGGAAAATCGATTGCCGATTTATGTGGTGGCGGACATTGTAAATCCTCATAAGTTTACGGTACAACACATTGTGGGCGTAGGCGGTACGGCCGGTGCATTGACGCCATTCGTAGCTGACGCAATGGGCTTGCCGTATACAATTCCGGAAGATGGTGCTGTGGCCAATGCGATTGGTGCAGCGGTGGCTAAAGAAACATTGGAAATTACGGTTCATGTGGATACGGCTAAAAACACATTAGTTGTACCGGAACTGGGCATTCACGATAAAGCAAAAGGGCTCCACAGCTTGGCACAGGCGGAAGCATTTGCGAAGGCGTGCATAAAAAAAGCAGCAACAGATCTTAAGCTGGATGAACCGGAACGGTGTGAAATCATTCAAAGTGAAGACGTGCCGATTATTGAAGGCTGGCAGTCCATGCATCATTTAATTACAGTAAGAGCACAGCGTCCGGCGGGGGTGAAATGGTATGTTAAATAAATTAGGACTCGTATTTTTTCCCGCATTTGACTGGAAAATCTCCAGTACACATCCGGAACGTCAGGAACGTTTGTTATATACGCGGGATCAATTATTAGAAGAAGGCTTGCTGGAACATCCGGCCATTCGTGAATACAATCCGCGGTTAGCTTCGTGGACAGATATTGAACGCGTCCATGTAGGGGCGCCATCATTGGAAGCGTGGGTTACAGAAGCCCATCGCGTGTCTGTAGGCGGTGCGCTCGTAGCGGCCGATGCGGTTATGAAAGGTGAGGTAAATCGCGCCTTTTCCTTGGTGCGCCCACCGGGACATCACGCCATGACCATGGTTCACGGCATTCGCGGCTTCTGTACAGTAAACGTGGAAGCCATCATGATTGCCTATTTGCGTCGCCACTACGGCTTGAAAAAGATTGCCGTTGTAGATACGGACGTGCATCACGGCGACGGTTCGCAAGATATTTTCTATCACGATCCGGACACACTCTACATTTCCTTCCATCAAGATGGACGCACTTTATATCCGGGCACCGGCTTTATGTATGAGTTCGGCGGCCCTCAAGCGGTGGGCAGTACGGTAAACATTCCATTGCCTCCGGGGACCGGTGATGCGGGCATTCAAAAGGTGCTGGATGAAGTAGTATTGCCTATGTTGGCCGATTTTGAACCGGAAATTATTATAAATTCCGCCGGCCAGGATAATCATTTTACTGATCCGCTGGCCAATATGGAAGTGACGGCCAAAGGGTATGCGAAAATTACCGACATGTTGCAGTCGAAGATTGCCGTGTTGGAAGGGGGCTACTCCGTTCAAGATGCGCTTCCTTATGTAAATACGGCTATTGTATTGGCCATGGCGGGTCTTGATTACAGCCAGGTGATTGAACCTGCGTTTGATGAAGCAAGATATCGTCAAAGTGACAAGGTAACCCGTGAAATCGACGAGATAATTAAGCGTTGGCACACCCAGTGGCGCCGCCGCAATGAAATAAAGGCTGAGGCTCTATTAGGTCTTGGTGATTATTGGACTGACCGCCATCAGATTTACTATGATGAAACGGGTATTTCCGAACAACGCAGCGAACGCATCAGATTGTATGCGGATAAAGTGGGCTGGCACAGCATTGACTCGTCCAGCTATCACGGCCCTTACGGTGCGCAACATGTGTTTGCCATGTTTATTCCTTGGCAGGCCGATGAAGAATGTCGCCGCGACGCGTATGATGAAGCATGGCGCGCCAAGAAAATCGGCGGGGCGGACCGCTACGTCGTTGTAGATCCTATGAAGGACGTGCAAGAGGAACTGTAAAAGCGCCGTGAGTTATGATTTGCTACGAAGATGTGCAGTAAGGACTGTAAAAAGTGCCGGAAGTTATGATTCGCTACAAAGATGTGCAGTAAAAACTGTAAAAAGCATCGCAAGTTATAATCCCCTACAAAGGTGTACAGGAATTGCTCCGGTATGATGTATAATATAATAGAGTAGAAATATACTAGATAAAGAAATTAGAAGTAACAGGAGTGACATGAATGAGAATTGACGGCAGACAAGATAATATGATTCGGCCAATAAAAATTACGCGCCACTTTACTGCATATGCGGAAGGGTCCGTGCTGATTGAGAGCGGTAATACGAAGGTAATTTGTACCGCCTCGGTGGAAGCCAAGGTACCTCGCTTTATGAAGGGTGAAGGTCGCGGTTGGGTAACGGCGGAATATTCCCTGTTGCCTCGTGCCACTCAGACACGCAACAGCCGTGAAGCGGCCAAGGGCAAACAATCGGGACGCACTGTGGAAATTCAGCGCTTAATCGGCCGTGCCTTGCGCGCCGTAGTCGATTTGGAAGCCTTGGGCGAATACACTATCACATTGGACTGCGACGTAATTCAGGCTGACGGCGGTACACGTACGGCCGCCATTACCGGTGCTTTCGTAGCCTTGGTTGATGCGGTGAACACCATTTACAATGGTGAGGGCGTGTTCCCTGTGCGCGATTATTGCGCCGCCATTTCCGTAGGTATCGGCGAAGAAGGACCGATTACCGACTTATGTTATGAAGAAGACAGTCGGGCCGTAGTGGACATGAACGTAGTTCGTACAGGTGCAGGCAACTTAATTGAAGTTCAGGGGACCGGTGAACATGGAACGTTCAGCCGTGCGGAACTGAATACATTGTTGGACTTTGCCGAACAGGCGACAGATGATTTGATGAAGGCCCAAAAAGCCGCTTTGGGCGATGTGGCCGATTTAATAGGAGCGGTGAATGAAACTAGTAGTAGCAACGCATAACCAAGGGAAAATACGAGAATTTAAAGCGGTGTTTCATGCACTGGGCATTGAAGTTGTGGGCGTAGGCGAATTAGTGCACGTACCGGAACCGGAAGAGACGGGCACTACATTCCTTGAAAATGCCCGCATCAAGGCGCAGTATTATATGAATGCCACACAGTTGCCTTGTTTGGCTGATGACAGCGGACTTGCGGTGGACGCATTGAACGGTGCACCGGGCGTATATTCCGCGCGCTACGCAGGGGATGATTGTGATGACGACGCGAACAATAAGAAACTGATTCAGGAATTACAGAGTGTGCCATTTGAAGAACGGGTGGCTCATTATGTGTGCGAGTTGGTGTTGGCGTATCCGGACGGTCGCGAGCTTACGGCACGCGGCACCTGCTCCGGATTGATTCAGGATACGCCGGAAGGAGACGGCGGTTTCGGTTACGATCCGTATTTTTACGTCCCTTCGCTGAAACAGACAATGGCACAAATTTCCATGGAAGAGAAAAATAAAATAAGCCACCGCGGTCGTGCCTTAGAGGCACTGGTGGCACAGTTGTCGGACGGTGAGTTCCATGAGTAAGGAACAATTCGGCCGTATAGGCATTATTAGTGATACACATGGCTATTTAGACGTAGTTGATGAAATTGTAGAACGCACAGCGTTACTTGATATAGATTTGTGGCTCCATGCCGGTGATTACGGTGATGATGCACGCTATATGGCGGAGCAGGTTGATGTGCCGGTTATTGCGGTGCGCGGCAATAATGACCGACAGCAGCCGTTGGAGCCGAAAGAACAGCTTATACCGTATAAAGATACGTATATTTATATGATCCACGGGCATCAGTTTTATCCCTATAACCGCATTCAGGAAATCATCAGCTTAGGGCGCAGTATGGGCGCGCGCCTTTGCATTGCAGGGCATTCGCACCATCACGGCTTGTATGATGCGGGGGACTGTTTATTTATCAACCCGGGAAGCCCGGCGCTGCCGCGAGATAAGTCCGGCGGCACAATTGCCATTGCCACTTATGAGAACGGTTATTTTAAAGGAGAGTTTTTATATTTGAAGGACTCTCAGTGGTAATGCCTGGTTGTAATACCTAGATACAATACCTGACCGTATTACCTGGAGGCAATATATAGCCGTAATATTTGGAAGCAATATCTAGAAGTAATATATAGCTGTATTACCTAGCCGGGATGATTTATATCCCATATAGATGGGGATGCTTGAAGCAAATGAAAAGTTTCGATATAATGATAATGAATTCAATTGAGGAAGGTGTAAGAACTTTATGGAAACATCCGTTAAGCCAATTAAGAAAATGAAGTTATATGGCTTTAATAATTTAACTAAAACGCTAAGCTTTAACATCTATGATATATGTTATACCAGCTCTGAAGAAGAGAAAAAAGAATACATTAAATATATCGACGAAGTGTATAATGCACAGCGATTGACGGATATTTTAACTGAAGTGTCCCACATCATCGGCGCCAACATTTTAAATGTGGCCAAGCAGGATTACGATCCTCAAGGTGCGAGTGTTACGATTTTAATATCCGAAGAGGAAGTGCATAAGGAAGATGTAGTGTGCCATTTGGACAAGAGCCATTTGACGGTTCACACCTATCCTGAAAGCCATCCGTATCGCGGTATCAGCACATTCCGTGCCGATATTGACGTCTCCACCTGCGGTGAAATTTCTCCATTGAAGGCGTTAAATTATCTGATCAGCAGTTTCGATTCCGACATCATCAGCTTGGACTACCGCGTACGCGGATTTACCCGTGATGTACAGGGCAAGAAGATTTACATTGATCATCGTATTAACTCCATTCAAAATTACATTGAATCGAAAACTAAAAACTTATACAACATGATCGACGTAAACGTATATCAGGAAAATATTTTCCACACGAAAATGATGCTCAAGGAATACGACATTAACAACTACTTGTTTGGTATTACTGAAGATGACTTAACTCCAAAAGAGAAGAAACATATCAATCAATTGTTAAGACAAGAAATGGCTGAAATTTTTTATGGCCGCAATTTACCAAGCTTAAAAGTTTAGGAGGCAAAACATGGACGTACGTGAAGAAGCAGTTCAAAAGAAGTTGGAATTAGGCGGATTTTTGACAACCGGTACGAAGTATCCTTTGAAAGATGCACATGATTTATCTGTCGCTTACACTCCGGGTGTAGCAGAGCCTTGTTTGCGTATTAAAGAAAAGGAAGAACTTTCCTTTGACCTCACATGCCGCAGCAACATGGTAGCCGTTGTATCCGACGGTACTCGCGTGCTGGGCCTCGGCGATATTGGCGCCGCAGCGGCACTTCCTGTAATGGAAGGGAAATCGTTATTGTTTAAGCGTTTCGGCAACGTGGACTGCGTACCGTTAGTATTGGATACAAAAGATCCCGAAGAAATTATCCGCACTGTAAAATTAGTGCAGAAAAACTTTGCCGGCATTAACTTGGAAGACATTTCCTCTCCTAAATGTTATGAAATTGAAAACCGACTCAAAGAAGAACTGGAAATTCCTGTATTTCATGACGATCAACATGGTACAGCTATCGCCTGCCTGGCAGGGGTAGAAGCAGCACTTCGCTTTGTAAAAAAAGATTTGAGCAAAGTTAAAATCGTAGTTAACGGTGCCGGTGCAGCCGGTGCTAACATTGCCCGTCTTTTATACTTGGCCGGTGCCCGCGACATTACCTTGATGGTAAGTTCCGGTGTATTGAATAAAAATTACAAACGTCTTGATTCCTTGCAGGCTGAAATGATTAAATTATTAGACCAGGAAGAAAAGACCGGTACATTGGCAGAAGTGGCTAAGGGCGCTGACGTATTGTTGGGCGTTTCCGCTGCCGGTGTATTCACTGAAGATATTCTTAAAAACTTGGCAGAAGATTCCATCGTATTTGCCATGGCAAATCCTACGCCGGAAGTTATGTATGATGTGGCTAAGAAATGTGGCGTTCGCGTAGCCGGTACAGGCCGCAGTGACGCACCTAACCAGATCAACAACGTTAACGTATTCCCTGGCATTTTCCGCGGTGCTATCGACGTTCATGCATCCAAGATTAATGATGAAATGAAGTTGGCTGCTGCTGAAGCATTGGCTAATTTAGTGGCTGACGAAGAACTTCGCGAAGACTACGTAGTAGCCAGCGCATTCGACGAACGCGTTCCACTCGTAGTAGCGAAAGCCGTTTCCGAAATGGCTATCAAAACAGGCGTGGCTCGTCGCGTTGAAAAATAAGTTGCTTATAAACAGTTAGTAAGACCAAGGTTGAAGTTAATATGTTTTGGAACTATTAGGTGCTTTTGTACCTATTAAGTACTTAAGTAACTGTGCAACTAAATAAAAGCCCTCTCCCGTTAGAGCATTCTAATGGGAGAGGGCTTTTTTATTGCGTACAGATTGTAAGACCGATACGATTCAAGTCTAATCTAATATATTCTATTATCTTTGGCCTTATTTACTTTCCGGCAAGGTGAATACGACTTTTTCACCGTATTGTTTATTCAATGATTTTTGGCTGTCAGCGCTCAAAGAGTCAACTGTAACGATAATGCCGTTCACATTGTTGTTTGGTGTAACTGCTAAAATCGTGCCGGTCCGTTCCAATTGGTTGTATGCGTAAGCCGCATCAATTTGCAATTTATTCAAATCAATTTCATTCAAGCTGCCTTTGCGAACTTCCACGTTTTGAACGAAGTCCTTATCTTTGGAGAAGGCCAAGGCGGCACCGAAGGCTTTCGCGTCACTGCTGCTTTGGAAGGCCACAATCAGTTTGTCGTTTTGCCAGAACATGGCACCGTGAAGACGGAATACATAGTCTTTGCCGAAGGTGCGTTCAATGAGCTGCAAGGTTTTATCCTGCACTTGCTGATGCAAGATTGTTTCGCGCAACTGGAGTGCCTGTTTACTGTTCGTAATGCGATAGGTGATTTCCGTAGCTTCCGCACGGGTAATATATTTTTCCGGATTGAACAGGTTGTGCGGCTCGTAACTGATAAAGCCGAGGCGCGCCAATTCTTTTACAGCATCCTGTGCCCAGGAGGCAATGAACTTTTGATCGCTGAAATGAATATCATCGTCGTTCGCATAATTTACTGACTCATAGCCTAAGTAGTGGATGTAGTTGTCCGCTACCACGGCAAATTCCTGACGAGACATCAATTTTTCAGGGCGATACGTGTTGTCTCCATAGCCGCTGATGATGTTGAGTCGTGCCACCCGTTCGATGGCCATAGCGGACCAACGGTCGGATGTAATATCGTTGAAGCTGCTGGACAACATAACAGTCGGTTCGTCGGAAACGAGATTGCTGAACAGAGCGGCCACTTCTTCGCGGGTAATCGGTTTATCCGGACGGAAGGTGCCGTCGCTGTAGCCGGAGATCATTTTCTGATTTGTCATTACCGAGATGGATGTGGCAGCCCAAAAGTCGGACGGCACATCTTTGAATACATATTTTCGCGCCGTTTCATATACATTTGTATTACGGTTATCGGAGAAGTTGGTGCTGAACGGATTGTTGGAATCTTGCCCCTTTTGCTCCTGCGCTTCGCGCTGTGCCTTGTTCACCGCCTGGTTTGTATTTACATTGGTGTAGTAATTGGAAAGTAGCGGACTGAGGACCGTTTTTTCTTTTTCCTTAGTTACGGACACCGCTTCGGAATCGGCCAAAGAGGCATCGTCATCGGCGGTTGTATCTGCGGCGACGTTCACTGCGGAGTTACTTTGCGTAGCAGCATTGGCATACGCGGTGTTAGTAGCTGCTCGAGCTACAGACGTTGCGCCGGTCGCTGCATTGGCAGTAGTTGCAGTTATGGTAGAAATATTCGCTGCATCGGTATCGGCCGCAAAGACCGGACCGGCCAAGGTCCAGGAGAGGACCATGGAAAGAATAGCGATATGTTTTAGGTGATTACTTGGTAAAGACATATTTTGGAATCTCCTTATTTGGGCATAAAGATAACTACATTGCCGACGCGGCCCCATTCGAAGGAGGCACCGGCAAGCCCGGAATTCATAAAGTCAGTTTTATATTTTTGTGGTACTAAGATAAGAAAATCACGTTCTTTGGAAATGGCTGTTACTGCATCAGGGACTGTTAAGGTAGGCATAACATTTTTACCTTCGCTCCACAAATTATCCGCTTCTTTAGGGAGGATTATCTGTGTTACTTTGTGACCGCTGTAATACACTAAGGACGTGCGATAGTCGCGGTAATAATACACATTGGTAGACGCTTCCATAGGGAGTACTTTGGCCAAATCCTTTGTAGAGGCCGGACCGACGAGCGGCGGTAAAATGCAGAGGAGAATGATGTAGAACAGGCTGATGCTGATGGCTACACCGGCAAACGTGGCACGCACATTCTGCTTTTTATAGGCCACAACTAATGGAAGAACAATCAAAGTGACGCTCAATATGAGAAGGGTTAACACCTGCGGCCCCTGCGTATCTAGAAAATGTTCGTTGCCCGGCAGTTTGGCGATACCATAGACAACGCCGAAGACACCGCTAATTGTAATAATCAGTAAGGGTACGAAGAGCAGCCATTTATCCAGTGTAAAATGATGACGCTGAATTTGGCTGTGCAGGCGTCGATATAAGGTTTCGCCCCCTTGGGCCGTAATAATAATGAACGGGATTAAACATAAAAATGTATAGGTCAGATATTTCGTGGCCATCAGGTTGTAGAAGATGAAAACACCCAGGCCCCAGGTCAATGCATAAGCCAACCAATGAGGCGGTGCCGATTCATCAACGTCCCGGCGATGGCGGAAACGATAGACGAGTTCGTATATGGTGAGGCCGGTC
Source organism: Veillonella sp. (assembly GCF_018364065.1). GTDB lineage: Bacteria > Bacillota > Negativicutes > Veillonellales > Veillonellaceae > Veillonella_A. The sequence goes on along the minus strand of NZ_JAGZMO010000002.1, from coordinate 66,372 downwards.
CATGGGAACAGGGACACAGGCCAAAGAACGAAGTACATAAACCACCAGTTTTGTTGCGGATGCTCCGGCACGGTGGCTCGTACATAGTTGTGAAGGCCTAAAAAGGCGTCAATAAAGCTCATGCCGTGAATGGCATACATGGCGATATACCAAGGTAGTGCAACTACGCAGAATGCAATGAGTCCTAAAGGATGAAAGAGCAGTTGCAGGTTTGTTTTTGATCGCTGAAAGGCTAATACATAGATGAGTATAATAATTCCCGGTAATATGAGCCCCACAGGTCCCTTCGTCAATACGGCTAAAGCGGCACAAATATACGCATATACCATGTGCTTTGTGGATTTATGACGAAGCCCTTCATAGGCAAAAAAGAAAATGCCCTGAGAGAAGAGGAATAAGAAACCGTCTGTTAAAATGCCATGACTTATGTACCAGAATTCCAAGGCGGTGCCGAGAATAATGGCGCTCCATAAAGCGAGGCGCACCCGCTTGAAGAGGGTGCGCACGCCGTAATACATGGCCAGTCCGTTTAAGGTTGCACAAATGGCGAAAGGGAAACGGGCCGCAAAGTCAGACACGCCGAACAGCTTATAGGATGCGATGAGCATCCAGTAGGTCAGAATCGGTTTATCATACCAATATACATCGTAGATCATCGGCGATATATAGTTGTTATGCTGAATCATCGTGAGGGCTGTAAGCGCATAATTGGACTCCACTGTGTCAGTGATTGGAAAATTCCACGTGAACAGCAGATATGAAAGTAGGAGCCATATACCGAGGAAGCCTATATAGCGATACTCCCGAGGATATAGGTTTGATCGTTTCATTATGGCAATCTCCCTGTCGATTAGCTTTCCAATACGAATACGTGAACTTTATCGCCGAAGGCGTTTTTGATGGAATCGTTCATGTAGTCGAAGGTCTTGTTAACCGTCACAATCAACTGATTGTGAGTTACGGACGGATATGCACTGAGTACAGTACCTTGCGGCTGTTTCTGCGCATAGAATTTACGGAAGTTTGCTTCGATGCGGTCGTATTCAACCTGGCTGTATTGAGTGGATTCCAAGACTACCGAGTCTTTCAGTGTTTTACCTGTCGTTTTATCTACCGTAGTATCTTCATCAATTTTTTCTGTTAATGTATCTAAGTCTTCGGAGTTTTTAAGTGCTACATGGAGCTGGTTATCCTGCCAGTACATTACACCGTAGTTCTGGAAGTTGGCCGGTGTTTTGTACAAGGTGTTTAATTTTTTGAACACGCGGTTTTCAAGGCTTACATGAGCAGATTCAGCAGCGTCCGCCTTAGTTGCTTTTGTATCTTTGGCAGTGGCGGCACTGTTTGTTTTGCTGTCAGTTGCTTTTGTTGTATCGGAAGCTGTTTTGCCGGTATTTACAGTCGTTACCGCATCAGTATCTTGAGCGGCTGTAGCTGTTACTACAGGAGCTGTTTCGTTGTGTTTAATGCGATATAACATGGCTACCGCTTCAGCACGGGTAATGAAGTCGGCCGGTCTGAATTCTACGGCGCTGCCGGAAGCAATGTAGCCTTTATGTGCCAAGTATGCTACGTCTTTTTGATAGTCTGCGGAAATATCGGCACTGTCTTCAAAGGTGAGAGCCGCATTTGCCGCTTCTGCTTTAGCTTCTTTCGCTCTCGCTTTGTCGTGTTGCTTTTGTGTCATGCCCTTAGCCGCATCTTCCAGGTCTTGCTGGTAGCGTGCATAGGACGCGGCGGCGCTGGCAAATTCCTGACGGGACAGATTTGTATCCCCTTTGAAATCAGCCATCAAAATGCTGCCGTTTTTATCGAGTGGAACGAATGCCGGGTTTTTGTCAGAATTCTTGGTGTTTGTAGCTTTTTTGGCCGTTTTGTTATTGGCGATATCAGTTTTAGTTGTTATAATTAACTTATCAAAGAGTGACGTTGCATCCTTAACAGTAAGGGGCGCATCGGGACTGAATTCGCCCTGGCCGTTGCCGGACAGGATACCGGATTTAACAAAATCGTTAATATATGGTTTTGCCCAGTGATTTTTTACATCACTGAAGGTAATTTTATTTTCTTCCTCCAACGCTTGTGCGCGGGCCACTTTTTCAGCCGCAATTGTTTGTTCGTTGCGGGCAGCTGCGATTTGAGCCGCTTCCTGATCAGCTGCAGTCGGTGTTTTAGTTACTACCTGACGGGAACCGTCAGTATTGACTAAGGAACTTACGGCCGTTACGTTCTGATCGGCGGCACTTGTTGTAGCTGCGGTGGCATCAGTGGCACCGAACGCTACGGAGCTGTAAAGCCCGGACGTAAAAAAGGTAGCCGCTAAAACGGCTAAGCGTAAAGTTTTTGGAGACATAAAAAAAACTCCTTTCATGGCGAGTTAATTACACGTAATCCTAATTTATAAATAGAAGCCTGTATCAAGAAGGCGGTGGTCATTTAATGATTATAATGCCTTGCATACAGGGAGAATTGTGTGGTGATTATAAAAATAAAAAATGGCATCACCGATTAGTTTGATTATATCATGAAGTGCGCCTGCTTTAAAGGCGAACATAGGGGAAGTGAGGGGATAGATGGAGAATTAGGAACGGAGCACTGTGATAATAATTATCGCTTTTACTAATACCTTATAATCGATATTACTTTTACGCATATGGAATAACCTGATTGCTAATATCGCAATTCTTTGGACTTTGAATTCGATATTCTATATAATATTAGTAGTGATTTCTATACAACTGGTTAAAAATATGTTTTCTAAATCGAGAGTATTAGAAATGTATGCGCAAGTGTGGAGAATCAATCGTTGTAAGTACGTAGGAAAGATGAGGATGTGAGGAAATGAAAATTCATTTATTTTCACAATGTTTGATTGACATGTTTTATCCCCATGTGGGAATGGCCGGCGTACAGGTTTTAGAACGCCTGGGCTGTGACATTACTGTTCCTAAGAAACAGGTTTGTTGCGGACAGATGTTTATGAACTCCGGTTATGACCAGGGGGCCAAGGCAGCCATCAAGAATACTATCGAAGTATTCGAAAATGCAGACTATGTAGTAAGTTTATCCGGTTCCTGTGCACTGGCAATTCGCGATGAATATCGCCATGTATTAAAGGACGAACCTGAATGGTTGGCCCGCGCCGCCAAATTAAGTGAACGTATTTATGAGTTCACTGAATTTATCGTTGACGTATTAGGTGTTACCGATGTTGGTGCCACTTTCAACGACAAAGTAACCTATCATAAATCATGCCATGTAACTCGTCTAATGGGTATTAAAGAACAACCTATGAAACTTCTTGAAGGCATCAAAGGGTTGGAATACCTTCCAATGCATCGCGCTGACAGATGCTGTGGCTTCGGTGGTACATTCACAGTAAAAGAGCCAGAAATCTCTGCGGTTATGACACGCGAAAAAGCAATGACAATTTACGAATCCGGCGCTAATGTAGTAGCCGGCAGCGACCAAGCCTGCCTTATGAACATTGAAGGTATGTTGGAACGCTTATATAAAGATGGCGAAATCGATCGTCACATCCGCGTAATGCACATTGCTGAATTGTTGAACTGTCGCTAGTCGTTAGGAGGAACTGAAAATGGCTATTTTATATGATCAACGCCCGTTTAAAGAACGCGTTAAGGATGTTCTTGCCAATGACTTTAAGGTAAAAGCCATTCAAAAAGCGCAAGATGTATTCTATCAAAAACGTAAAACTTTAGTTGACCAGGTACCTGAATGGGAAGAATTCCGCGATGAAGCGGCTGAACTTCGTGACCATGTACTCAGCAACTTGGACTATTATTTGAATCAATTCGCAGAAAATGCCAGCAAGGCAGGCGCTCACGTTCACTTCGCTGCTGATGCGGAAGAAGCTAACGCATATGTAATGGAAGTTGTACGTGCTAAGAACGCTAAAATGGTCGTAAAAGGTAAAACAATGGTTTCCGAAGAAATCAGCCTTAACGAACACTTGATGGCAGCCGGCGTAGAAGTAAACGAAACTGACTTGGCGGAATTTATCCTTCAGACTGCTGACTGGAATCCACCATCTCACATCGTAGTACCGGCTCTTCACTTCTCCCGTGACCGCATCCGCAAAACCTTCCATGAAAAATTAGGTTACGAAGGTACGGAAGATCCTGAAGAAATGACACGTTTCGTACGTAAACGTATTCGCGATCGTTTCCTTCATGCAGATATCGGCTTCACCGGCTGTAACTTCGCCGTTGCTGAAACCGGTTCCATTACTATCGTGTCCAACGAAGGTAACGGCCGTATGAGTAGCTCCATGCCTAAGACTATGATTTGTCTTATGGGTATGGAACGTCTGGTTCCGGACTTTGCCGGTCTTGACGTTATGATGGAAATGTTGATCCGCTCCTCTGTAGGTGCTAAGATCTCCAACTATTTCTCCGTAATTACAGGCCCTGCTAAACCTGGTGAAGCAGACGGCCCTGAAGAACTTCACATTATCATCGTAGATAATGGTCGTTCCAATATTTTAGGCGGCGAATTCAACTCCATGCTTCGTTGTATCCGCTGCGGCGCCTGCATGAACATCTGCCCTGTATATCGTCACATTACAGGCCATGCGTACGGCTCCATCTATCCGGGACCTATGGGTGCCGTATTGACACCTCTTCTTGTAGGTTATGAAAAAGCCGGCGACTTACCTTACGCGTCCACATTGTGCGGCGAATGTTGGGAACATTGTCCGGTTAAGATTCCACTCCACGAATTACTTCGCAAGCATCGTGTAAACATTGCTGAAAAAGCTAACTTACGCCCTGCTGCAGAAAAAGCAATCTTCAATACAGTGGCCACTGTGTTCAGTAACTCCTTCCTGTTCGACTACGGTACTAAGCTTGGTGCTATCGGCATGAAACTTATGAGTAAGAACGGTGTTATGGCCGATTGGACTAAACTCTTACCGGTTGTAGGCGGTTGGGTGAAGGCCAAAGATATGAATACTCTTAAGATGAAGAAATTCCGTGATGTATATGCTGCCTATGAAGCTGCTAAGAAGAGCAAGTAAGGAGAGAAATGACAATGGATGAAGCAAAACGTAACGCATTTTTTGGCCGTATTTCTCATGCATTAGGACGTAAAGAGATCCCTACTTATGTAGCTCCATATCCTTATGTAAAAGGGCCTCAAAACAACATGTATTCCGACCTTACACATGAACAAGTTGTAGATATGTTCAAAGTGGAATGTGAAAAAGTAGGTACTAAATATGTAACTACTGATGAAGCACATGTAGCGGAAGCTATTATTAATGAAATTAAAGAACGTGGCGGCGGAAAGGTTATTTATCCTTCCACCGAAGAAGTGGCTAAATATAAATTGGAAGAAGCTTTTAAAGCAGTAGATCCTAGCGAAGCTACTTTCTTCCAATGGGTTGGCGCTAATGGCCGTGAAGCGAATGTAAATGAAGCAAGAACTGCTGAAATCGGGATTACATTCCCATTGGCAGGTATTGCTGAAACAGCTACAGTTATTCAGCCAAGCTTTGAAGCAAGCGGTCGTTCCGTTGGCTTGTTGCCACTTTGTCACATTGCCGTTATCCGCACTGAAACTATCATGCCTCGCATGACGCAGACAATGGCAAAACTTAAAGAAATTTATCAGGCCGATCCTGAAAACTTCCCAACAAACGTAGTTCATATTTCCGGTCCATCCAATACGGCGGATATCGAACTTGTACGTGTAGTTGGTGTTCACGGCCCGATTAATGTAACCTTTATCTTGGTAGATTAAGAGAGCGAAAAATCAAATTTTAAACATGCCCATGGGGGAGCATTTTGTTATCGTTATATCTTCTTCCGGACTGAACAGTTCGGCGGCGGTTGCGGAAATCTTCCCGATGGCTGTTTAAGCAAAGCCTATAATGACTAACGAAATGGAACCGATGGCGGTACGAATGTATTGCCATCGGTTTTGTCATATTTGGGAACCTATATTAAAAACGTAGGATTTAAGATGTAGGAAATCAAAATGGCGGCATGTGTAAAATGTTATTCCGGTCAATTATAGGCTTGATGATTTTGTAGCGATTATTCTGCGACGATTATTTTGCAACGCAACACTATAGCGCACAATTTTATAGCTAATAATTTTATAGCAATGACGTTGGGCGTATAGCTTTGCTGTAAATGCCTTGTTTGTGGCGACAAACATAGCGTTAAACTAGATAAAAAATATCTATATCAAAATAGTAGGAATTTAAAAGGTTCTGTGTTATAATTAACCAGTCACATTCACAATTGAATAAAGTTAGGAGGAGCGGAATTGAATATTCCATTTTTTCAACAGTTTTTAATGATTAGTACACCAACCAGTATTTTCATTATTGCAGTTTTTGCAGCATTACTGGGCTTTATGTACTACTTGCAACGTCAAAAAGTAGCATTTGGTACATTGGTTATTATTGGTACTCTTATCGGTGCGGCCCTTGGCTTCTTCGTACAGGCTCTGGCAGGATTCCCTACAGATCCTACGAAAGTATTATTCATCAAGGAAAGTACAAAATGGTTCTCCTTAATCGGTGGCGGCTTCATTGATTTAATCTTGATGCTCGTTATTCCATTGGTATTTGTATCGATTATCCATGTTATTTTAAACATGAACAGCAGTACAGACTTGAAAAAGTTGGTAACCTCCACGGCAGCTGTGGCGTTAATCATGGTGGCTATTGCCGCTGCGGTAGGCTTGGCATTAGGTTCTTTGGCACACCTTGGTGAAGGTATGTCCATGGCATCTACAGGCCCTGCTAAAATGAAAGACGTAACACCTGTAGTAGATACAATCCGTGCGTTAATTCCTAAGAACCCTGTAGCTTCTATGGCTAACACCAGCGTAATCGCTGTTGTAGTATTCGGCGTTATCATCGGCGGTATTGCCCGTTTGATCAAACAGACCGGTACCAGTGACTTGGAATTAGTTACTAAATTCTTCAACGAATTACATTTAATCATTTCCTGGGTGGCTGACTTTGTTATCGGCTTAATGCCTTACGGCGTTTTAGCTTTGTTAGCAAGCACAATTGCCACTAAAGGTTTCCAGGCGATTGCCGACATGGGCCTCTTCGTTCTATTGATTTACGTGGGCGTTGTTATTATGTTGGTGGTACAGTCCGTATTACTCATGATGTTCGGTGTAAATCCGGTTATGTACTTCCGCAAAGCAAGAGCTCCATTGTTCTTGGCTTTCACATCCCGTTCCAGTATGGGTGTATTGCCATTGACAGTAGATACATTGACTAAACGTCTAGGTGTAAATGCGGCGACAGCTAATACAGTTGGCAGCTTCGGTACAACTGCAGGTATGCAGGGGTGTGCGGGTATCTTCCCGGCTCTTTGTATCGTTTACATTGCTAATGTAGCCGGTGTTGAACTGGATATCACTATGTATGTAATGAGCGTTATCGTTATTGCCCTCGGTTCCTTGGGTATTGCCGGTATTCCGGGTACAGCGACTATGGCTGCATCCGTATCCTTGTCCGGTACAGGCCTTGGCGCATTCTACGGTTTGATTTCTCCGGTATTGGCTATTGACCCAATCATTGATATGGGCCGTACAATGCTTAACGTAAGCGGTTCCATGACCAATGCGATCGTAGTAGATAAACTCATGGGCACATTTGACCAAAATGCCTTCAATGACGAAACTACAGTAGATCGTCCGGTAAGCAACAAACAAGAAGTCGTTGACGCATAACTTTGTAAATCATGCTAAACAGTAATTTCGATTATCACTGTATCAGCAATTTCAACTCAAGCAGAATCCCATCAGTTGCTGATGAGGCTATGCAAATCATCTTCCTATAATATAAAAAAACTATCGAATCAGTCCTTAGACCGGTTCGATAGTTTTTTGTTTTATAAACGTAATGTTTTATAGGCGTAATACTTTATGGGCATAATATTTTATAGGCGTAATTTTTTAGTTTTCAATACCCAACCGCTCTGCAGTAGCTTTAACTGAGATTGCTTATTTCACCTTTTCCAAAGTAATAGGCATGATTTGTAACTGTTTGTTCCATAAGGTGCGGGCGCCGAAGTAGAGGAGTCCGAATGAAGCGAGACATACGCAGCTGCAGTTGGCAATCATGATGGTACTTTGGTAGAGCACCGCTTCGTTTGGCAAGGCGCCGGCTAAAATCTGACCGGTCATCATGCCCGGCAAGGCGGTGATGCCCATACCTACCATGGAGTTCATTGTAGGTAGAAATGCCGTTTCCAAGGATTGGTTAATAAATGGATGGAGTATTTTGGCCGGATCGGCACCTACGTTTAAGAGCACTTCAATTTGCTGGCGGTGGCCGGTGAGCACTTCTTTGAATGTTTTTAGTGCCAAGGTGGCACCGTTCATGGTGGCGCTTACGAGCATGCCGCTGATTGGAATGACAAATTGAGGGTTTAAAATATCTTTACGAATTACCGCAAGGAGCATAAACAGGGTAATACATGTGCAAGTTAAGAAGATGGAAATGGCTACAATCCAGCGGAAGCGCTGATTGAGCCATTTATTTTTGTTCAGTGTGCGATAAATGGCGAAGCCCACCATCAATGCCAGGTAGAGAAAGATAAAAAATGGCGACGGTGATTGGAATATGTAAAGTAGTACATAACCGGCAATGATGAGTTGGACGCTCATTTGAATGGAACCGAAGATTAAATATTTTGTCTGATCGATGCCGCAGTATTTAAACACGGCACCAACGATGAGAAGGAGTATATAGGTAGAAAGAAAACCGGTCAACTCCATACTTATGGATTCTGTCATGATTAGGCCTCCCGGGATTTAAGAACTACAGTGGGTGATGTTTTACGAGGTGCGCTGAGCACAATCGTCTGATCGCTGAACACAGGATATAAATTCTTGTCATGAGAAATGATGACTGACGTTTTATGGTTCGTTTTCATATACTCTTTCAGGTTAGTGAAAAATTCTGTAGCGGTAGCGGAGTCGAGCGCGGAACTCGGTTCGTCCCATAAGTAAACGTCCGCCTCCAAGGAAAGCATGATGGCGTTGAACACACGTTGCCGTTCACCGCCGGATAAATAAGTAATTTCTTTATCTACTGTAAACGGTGCAATGGCCAGATTTAGGAAAAAATCCATGCACTCCTGCGTAGGCACCGGCGTTTCCCGATAGGCGTAGAACTGTTCAAAGTTATCTTTAATGGTACCGTCGAAGAGGAAGGCCTGTTGATTCACCAGTAAAATGCGCTTTCTCAGCTCCAGTGCGTTCATGTCCCGTGTATCCTTGCCGTCTAAATAAATTGTACCCGTTGAAGGGGACAAGGTGTTGTTGAACAACTTGAACAGCGTCGTTTTCCCGCAACCGCTGGGCCCTTGAATAAAGGTCATGGCTTCTTTGGGAATGCGTATATCAGGATACTGTATGGTATTTTGAAAGGATAAATTATCAGTGGTGAGAATATCCATAATGACCTCGATTCTTATATAGTCTCAGTTCTTATATAATGCAGTGCTTTATTCTTACATAATGTAGTGCTTTGTAATCATCTATAGCATATTAATATGTTACTGTTATAACATATTAATACTTTATTGTGTGAGCTGTCAAAAGGTTGATATGTCTTATGTTGACAGTTTGTTGCATAGGTTTAGTTTAATACAGAAGAATCAACAAAGTATAAAAAAGTGTTAAACAAAAATTAAACGGAATGAAGAGGCTCTATGTGGTACTAAAGGGCTTGTATGAGTGTACAAATTTCCTTTTTTGCGGTATAATCATGAGCGAACTATTTATAAGGAGGCTGTTAAATGAGCTTTTCAGTGAATACAGAAGTCTGTATACGGTGTAATATGTGTGTGGCCGAATGCCCGACAGGGCTCTTGAAGATGAGCGACAATGGTCCGGTGGCCGGACGGGGCAGTTGCATAGTATGCGGTCATTGTGTAGCTATTTGTCCAACGGAGGCGATTGACTACGATGTGACGCCGCGTGCAGAGCAGACAAAAATCGGTGACTATACATTGCCTACGCCTGAAGAGGCTGAGCAGTTCATGCGCTATCGGCGTTCCATCCGCATTTTCAAAGACAAGGAAGTATCTAAAGAATCAATTATGCGTCTTTTGAAAATTGCCAGCATGGCACCAACGGGCACGAACAGTCAGGGCGTTTCCTATCGCGTTATTCAAGATAAAGAGCAGTTACAGGCTATTAGCGGCGTAGTTATGAACTGGATGCATGAAATGGGCAAGTCCAATGGACGTATGCGTCTCTACGCCATGAATGCGGAACGTTACAACAAGACAGGCCGTGATTTTATTCTTCATAAAGCACCGGCATTAGTGTTGGCCTTAAGTAAGGATTCCGGTGAAATAGCAGAACGCGGTCGCGATAACGGGCATTTCTGTTTAACCTATGCGGAGTTGTTCGCACCTACGTTGGGGCTGGGCAGCTGCTGGTCGGGTTTTGTGGAATTTTGCGCACAGGCCGGCTATGAACCGCTGTTAGAAAAGTTAGGGCTTCCGGACGGGTACAAGGTCGCTGGGGCGATCATGGTGGGGTATCCGCAATATAAATACCGTTACATGCCAGAGAGAGAGCCTTTACAAGTCTTTTTTGATGAGGAGGTTTAATATGGCACACGCTATGGTTACTTTGGACATGATTAAAGAGGCGAGAAATCGATTAAAAGGGGTGGCTCAGGAGACGGCGATTATGCAGTCCACATCACTGAGTCAACGCTGTGGTTGTGAAGTATATTTGAAAATGGAAAATTTCCAACGCACCGGTTCTTTCAAATTGCGTGGCGCTTACAATAAGGTGGCATCGCTTACAGACGAAGAACGAGCGCTGGGAATTGTAGCCTCGTCAGCAGGGAATCATGCACAAGGCGTAGCGTTAGCGGCTAAGGAATATGGCTGCAAAGCCACAATTTGTATGCCTTCCAACGCGCCTCTCTCTAAGGTGGAAGCTACATTGAGCTACGGTGCCGATGTAGTGTTGTCCGGTGATTTCTACGCAGATGCATATAATGAAGCATGCTGTTTGCAGGAAAAAAAGGGTTACACATTCTGTCACCCCTTTGATGATCCTGTGGTTATGGCCGGTCAGGGGACCATCGGTCTTGAAATTTTGGAAGAAGTGCCTGATGCGGACGTAATCATTGTCCCTGTCGGTGGTGGCGGACTCATTGCCGGCGTAGCCGCAGCAGCCAAGGCAGTTAAGCCAAGTATCCGCATTATCGGCGTACAGACTGCCAATATGCCATCCATGCAGCAGTCCTTGAAAGAAGGCCACATAGTAACCGTACCGGCCAATAAGAGCTTGGCTGACGGGATTGCCGTTGGTACGCCGGGTACATTGACCTTTGAAATGGTGCAACAGTACGTGGATGAAGTGGTAACGGTAACGGAATCGGAAATTGCGGAAACCATCTTATTCTTGTTAGAACGTGTTAAAACAGCTGTTGAAGGTGCGGGTGCGTGTCCGGTGGCAGCGATGATTAACGATAAAATTGACGGCCTGGCAGGTAAAAAGGTCGTAGCCCTCGTAAGTGGCGGTAACATCGATGTGAACATGATTGACCGTATTATCAACAACGGTCTCGTAAAATCATGGCGCCGTATTTATCTGGATGTTATTGTACAGGACCGTCCACACGTATTATCTACATTGACCGGTCTCATTTCCGACACGAATGCTAATATTTTGAGTATTTGGCATGATCGCAGTCAGCGCGATATTGAAGTGGGCTACGTACACGTGTCATTGGAAATTGAAACGATGGGCGAAAAACATGTGAAAAATCTGCATCAAACATTAATTGACCACGGATTCCCGGCAGTCATTAAATAGCAGATGCATTTAGCGTATTAGAAGTTAACAATAAGGCCGTGTTGCCAAACATGGCCTTATTTTATGTAGTAAAGCCTGTGTGCAGGCAGAAGGAAAGAGATAGAGTTTTTGAGCTAGAAGGAGATATTGTTTTATGAAATCGGAACAATTGGGACGTCATTTGAAACCGCGTCATGTGGAGATGATCGCCCTGGGAGGAACGATTGGGGTAGGCCTGTTTATGGGCTCAGCAAGTACGATTCAGACCGCCGGTCCGGCCGTACTGCTGTGTTATGCCTTAGCAGGCGTTGTAATGTTTTTAATTATGCGGATTATGGGGGAAATGTTGTATCTGGAGCCTGTGCCCGGTTCTTTTGCCGCTTACGGCTATCGGTACATTTCACCATATGTGGGCTTCTTAACCGCCTGGTGCTACTGGTTCATGTGGATTACGGTAGGCATGGCGGAAGTGACCGCCGTGGGCATCTATATGAGTTACTGGTTCCCGGAATTTCCACATTGGATATCGGCATTGGTCGGGATGGGTATCGTTGTGGCGGCTAACTTGGTGTCCGTTAAATATTACGGCGAGTTTGAATTCTGGTTCGCGTTGATTAAAGTATCCACCATTGTATTCATGCTCATTGCCGGGGCGGCGTTAATTATTTTCGGCTTCGGTAATAATGGTGTGCCGATCGGTATTTCCAACTTGTGGGAGCATGGCGGATTTTTCCCACACGGCATGGAAGGTATGCTCATCGCCATGTGCGTGGTGGCGGCTGCATTCCAAGGGGTGGAACTGGTAGGCATTACTGCCGGTGAGGCGCAAAATCCTCGTCATACCTTGGTAAAGGCTGTAAAAAGTATTGTGTGGCGTATTTTGATCTTCTACGTAGGCGCCATTTTCGTCATTCTTTGTATTTATCCGTGGAACGAACTGAGCTTCATTGGCAGTCCTTTTGTGCAGACATTCTCTCGCATCGGTATTACCAGTGCAGCGGGGATCATTAACTTCGTTGTTCTCACGGCCGCTTTGTCCGGCTGTAACAGCGGTGTGTATAGCTGTGGCCGTATGCTGTACACCTTGGCGCAAAACGGTCAGGCCCCTAAAATGTTCGGCAAGTTGTCGAAGGCGGGCGTGCCGCGTAACGGTATTTACGTATCCATTGCGGCGTTGGGACTGGGCGTATTTTTGAATTACATATTCCCGAATACGCAGCTCTTCTTATATATTTACAGCGCCAGCGTATTTCCGGCGATGGTATCCTGGTTTGTATTGGCCGGGGCACAGCTGAAATTCCGTAAGCGTTGGGGCGAAGAAATTATGGCGAAACATCCGTTTAAATCGCCATTGTATCCATATTCCAATTATTTCTGCCTCTTGTTTTTAGTACTGGTTACTATCGGCATGTGGTGGAATGAATCAACACGATTGTCCTTGATTATCGGGTGGATTTTTATCGCCATCGTTACGGCAGGGTACTACTTGGGCGGCATTTACAAACGCCCTATTGTACACGAAGAATATACAGAAGATGACGGTGTGGATATATTTGCTGAGCAGGAACAGTAAGCATAAACAGTAAGCATAAACAGTAAGCATAGGCAGGGACCTCTGCGGTATATGAAGTACTGATAGCACCTTATAGATTATTGCTATAGGGAACAGGCTTCTATGCCCGGGGGCCCCTCTTTTCGAAGTTGATTTTATATGGTAGTATATTAGTAATGGACTTTTGAGACGTCCAAGGGGGAATATGTCCGTGAGAAGACATATAATATTGAGAGAAAGAGGTAATTTATATGAAGTTAAAGAAGATAGTACTTCCATTATTGGCGGCCGTATTGGCGCTGGGCATTGCCGGATGTGGATCCGGAGGTTCGTCGAGTCAGACCGGTTCTAAAGAAATTAAAATTGGTGCCACCGCAGGCCCTCATGCTGAGGTTGTTGAAGCGGTAGCAAAAGAAGCGGCTAAAGAAGGCATTAACATCAAAGTCGTTGAGTTCTCCGATTACATTACGCCGGATAAAGCATTGGCGGAAGGTGATTTGGACTTGAACAGCTATCAGCACAAGCCGTTCTTAGACAATTTTAACAAACAAAACAATACGAACTTAGTGCCTATCGGCAAAACGATTTTAATGCGCATGGGTCTTTACAGCAACTCCGTTAAAGATGTAAAAGATTTACCTGACGGTGCCACTGTAGCGGTACCTAATGATCCGACTAATGGCGGTCGTGGCTATGCCTTGTTGGCGAAAGCGGGCCTGATTACGTTGAAAGACGGCGTAGGCTATAAGGCGACAAAGGCTGACATTACAAGCAATCCTAAGAACTTGAAGTTCGAAGAATTGGAAGCGGCACAATTACCGCGCAGTCTTGATGATGTGGCATTGGCGGCGATTCCGATGAACTATGTAATGAGCGCAGGCCTTGATGTGCAGAAACAGGGCGTGTTCCTCGAACCTAAGGATGAACCGTTGGCTGTCATGGTATTGGCGGCGCGCGATGCTGATAAAGACAATCCGACTTACAAACGCATTGCCGAATTATTTCATTCGGAAGGCGTGAAGAAGTTTATGGAAGAAAAATTCCATGGTACGATTGTACCGGCTGAATAAGCAGGTCTTTTTACAACTTCATGTGGTGAAATGTAACCGCACAAACTAAAAGGCTTATATAGGGGGCTAAGAGAGAATTCGTGTGATTTCTTTTCGGAGCCCTCTTTTTTATTGACAGGGAGGTAATATATTTAATTTTTTATGATTAAATTGTTACGAATTTTATTTCAGTTTAGTGATTTTTGTTATCTATAAGTAGGAAAAAACATGTATAATAGTTATAGATACTTATAGGAACATGTAATTTTCGAAAGGGGGGATTTATGTGATCAGTACAAAAGATGTGGAACAACGATTGTTGTGGCAATCGGCATGGCTTATGTTTCTGGTTGCCGTCAGCGGTACTGTGATGGGTGTTGTAACCGGTTCGTCCGCCGTTCTGTTGGATGGTATCGTATCCTTTATGGCGGTTATTATTAAAATAATGATGATTATGACATCGAAGCTTATCTCCCGGGAAACTAGTAAGCGTTTCCAGTATGGGTATTGGCAATTCGAACCATTAGTATTAATGGTGGAAGGGTTCTTTACCTTGCTGTTTGTGTTATATGCCTTCATGACCGGGATTACGGACCTGTTAGGTTCGGGCCATACGGTTGAAGCGGGCCCGATCGTAGTTTACGCCGCATTCTTTACTGTAGTGGATTCGGCCTATTATTTCTATGTGCGGCAATTGAATAAACGCTTAAAGTCAAACCTGGTTAAGTTTGATAATATCAGCTGGTCCATTGACGCCGTATTGGCAGCGGGGATTTTAATCAGTTTCGCCTTTGCCTGGGCATTGGAACAGACCGAATGGGCTTCTTACGCACGTTACGTGGATAGTATCGTTCTTATCGCATTGTCCGTACAGATGATGCCGAGTGCCATTAAAATCCTGGTGCCTTCGACAAAGCAGATTATCGGGTTGGCACCGACAGCACTTCACGAACAGATTCAGGCCATTATGGACGACTTCATGGAACGCTACCATTTCAAAGACTATGTAACAAGTATTCAGGAATATGGTAAAACGCGGTTTATTGAAATTGACATTTTGTTGCCGAAGAACTATGAAGCGCAGCGCGTGGAAGATATGGATAAGATTCGTAATGAAATCGACGCGGCCATCGGCGGGCGTGCTGATGAAAAATGGGTGACAATTACCTTTACAACGACAAAACGTTGGATGGCGAAAGACTATGAACTGGATGAGCAGGACGACGATTAATTGTGGTGAGCTTCATTGTAGCCCACTATGATTTCTTTGTTCGTGTTGAACTTGCTTTAGACTGAAGTTTCAGTGGTTCATATGGAATTCTTAAGTGTTATATAATGATATAGGTTTAATCTCTGCGGCTGCATACCTTAACGGGTATGCAGTGCGTTGATTAAGATAGAAAATCTCTAGTTATTAAGGGAGGCTTTAGTATGACAACGCATGTTATTAGTCAAACTGATTTGAAACAGGCCGTACACACGGCGGTAACGGAATTGCTCCAAGTGGCAAAATTGGAACGAGGCGACTTACTGGTAGTAGGCTGCTCCACGAGTGAAATTAGAGGATCAAAGATTGGTACAG
This sequence comes from Veillonella sp., assembly GCF_018364065.1. Taxonomy (GTDB): domain Bacteria; phylum Bacillota; class Negativicutes; order Veillonellales; family Veillonellaceae; genus Veillonella_A. The sequence goes on along the minus strand of NZ_JAGZMO010000002.1, from coordinate 50,369 downwards.
ATTCTGCGGAAGAAATGGGCACGACCATTGTAGCCGCTTTACAGGAAGTATTGGTACCGGCAGGTATTAACCTGGGCGTACAATGCTGCGAACATTTAAACCGTGCGGTTATCGTGGAAAAAGCGGTAGCTAAAGCACATAACTGGCCTATCGGCAACGTAATTCCTCAATTGCATGCAGGCGGTGCCGCATCTATGGCGGCCTATGCATCTTTTAAGGAACCGGTAGCGGTTGAAAAAGTGGAAGCGGAAGCAGGCCTTGATATTGGTGACACTTTCATCGGTATGCATTTAAAACCTGTAGTAGTACCGGTTCGCTTGAGCATTAAATCAATTGGGGAAGCGCATTTAACAGCGGCCCGTATCCGTCCTAAATATATTGGCGGTCCGCGCGCAGTATATGATGAATCATTAATGTAGGAGTGATACAGTTTGGACTTTTATACCTACGGATATATTGCGCAGCAGGGCCAATTAAATGCCGTTGTGCAATACGGTATTTCCTTTCTCTTGCTTCTGGCGCTTCTGGGGGCGAGCGTTCAATTTATCCGCCATCGACTGAACAGTAAATACAGAGACTTAACTATATTATTAGCCTTAGTCATTCTGTTTTTCCTCGGTCTTCGTTGGAACGAATACAACTCTTCGCTAAAAAGCTCGGAAGGCCTTGGCCGAATGGCCGCTTTTCTCACGAGTGTGTCGGAGCGACTGGCTGTGCCGAAAGAGGATTTGCGGGTTAATGCCCTACAGCTCAGTGACAGCATTATCATCAGTGTGAGGGACCGTTTTTATCAGGTCCGTTTTACGAAAAACTTTGAAGCCTATACCCTGATCCAGGTGCATATGGTAAATAATAAAATCAATGTAATTGATGTTTCGAAGGAGTAAGACATGATGATAACGGGTTACACACTAATCATGATTAAACTTATCCTGGGGATTCTGTGCCTGGTGCTTCAGATTAATCTCATGGGTAAGGGTAATTTGGCGCCGAATTCGGCGGTGGATCAGGTGCAGAACTATGTACTTGGCGGTATCATCGGCGGCGTTATTTATACGGAAGCCATCGGCGTTTTACAATTTTTACTCGTTCTAATCGGCTGGACTATCGTAGTTATGGGCTTGCGCTTTTTAACGGCCTACAGCCGTGTAGTGAAAAAGATTGTAGACGGCGATCCGGTTATAGTTGTTGACTATGGTGTCATACAGGTAGAAGAATGTATGAAACATGGTATTAATGCAGGCAATCTTCATTTGAAACTTCGCGCTGCAGGCGTAACGCGTGTAGGTGAAGTGAAACGGGCTGTGTTAGAACAGAACGGTCAGCTTACTGTTGTAAAATATGGTGAAGATACCGTACATTATCCTCTTATTGCTGACGGTTTGGCCGATGAAAATGTGCTGTCCTTAGTGGATAAGGATTTGACATGGCTTGAAGAAACCGTGGCGGCGCAAGGGTACACTATTTCTCAGATTTACTTGGCGGAGCTGGTGCGTGGCGAGCTGATTGTTACGCCGTATGCGTCAGATACAGGTAAGTAATAGAGATACCATTTTATACACATAGCTGCTTGAGAATTTAGAATCGCTTGGAGGTTGTTAGAATGCAAGGCATTCAAAGAGTACTTACAATAATCGCCTTGGCATATATTATTTATCATATATATAGCCATGGTTTTACAACGGTCAATATTATTGCCGCGTTGCTTTTGGTGTTTGCAGCGTTTATGGAACTTACGAAGAAGCAACGGAAAGCTAAAATTGATGCGTATATAAAACGTAAAGAAGAGGAAGCACTTCAGAAAGAAGCGCAACAGGCCGCAGCTGAAGCGGCAGCTCACGGAACTGCCACTGAAGGTGCAACGGCTGCACCGGCAGGAACTGAAACGGTGACTGCTGATGCGGAGGGCGCGAAAAAGTCCAACAACGGACAATAAATGAATTATAGATAGAGAAAAAGGAGTATACATGAAGTTAATATCTTGGAATGTAAACGGCTTGCGAGCCGCTGTAACGAAGGGATTTATGGATAGCTTTGAAGCGCTGGATGCGGATATGTTCTGCTTGCAGGAAACGAAGTTGCAACCGGAACAAATTCAGCTGGAATTACCGGGCTACGAACAGTATTGGAACAGTGCGGTGAAGAAAGGATACAGCGGTACGGCTATTTTCACTCGCGTAAAACCATTGTCTGTTACTTATGGCATCGGTATTGAAGAGCACGATCAGGAAGGTCGCGTTATTACGGCAGAGTTCGAAAACTTCTATCTCGTTACATGCTATACACCGAACAGCCAGCGCGAATTGGCACGCCTCGAATACCGTATGACCTGGGAAGACGCATTCAGAGAGTTCTTATTGGAACTGGATGCAAAGAAACCGGTTATCCTCTGTGGCGACTTAAATGTGGCACACGAAGAAATCGACTTGAAAAATCCTAAAACAAACCGCAAAAATGCAGGTTTTACTGATGAAGAACGTGCTAAAATGACAGAATTGTTAGCTGCCGGCTTCACCGATACTTTCAGAAAGCTATATCCGGATACAACCGACGCTTACAGCTGGTGGTCATACATGGGCAAAGCGCGCGACCGGAACGTAGGATGGAGAATTGACTACTTCATTACTTCCAAATCGTTGGATGATAAAATCGTTGATGCGAAGATTCACCCACAAATTATGGGGAGCGATCACTGCCCTGTAGAATTGGAAATTTCACTTTAAAATACGTAGAAAAAATGCGTATTTATATGGGACGGAGCACGCCCTTAGGGTACTAAAACTAAAAGTATTCTATAGATTGTGCAATTTAACTAAAAAATCTTATATTGAATAGTCATATATGATGTAAAAAATTAGAATCCAGGACTCATAATGTCCTGGATTCTTTTAATTTAAGCACTTTATAAATCATGACTTTAAGTTCTAAGTATTATGTTATAAATAAAACAATCATAGGAATTCGCCAGGGCTTGTGATATAGTTGAATTAAAGATTAATTAAGTCTTTTATTTACTAATGCCGTTAGTGCGCCGTAGAGAAATCAAACATCGCCTTTATTAAGGCCAACAACTCTGTAACAACCACTAAAGGAATTGGGTAATATGTTATTTGTTGATATGTGAGGAGATAAGTTATGGCAAAGTACAATCCTTATGAAAACATGCTTAACACATTGGATGAAGCGGCTCAGAAGTTAGGTTTAAGTCGTAATGATTACGAAGTAATTCGTCATCCTGAACGCGAAATGACAGTAGCTATTCCGGTTCATATGGACGATGGGCATGTGGAAGTATTTAGTGGTTATCGCACTCAACATAGTACGATTATGGGCGCTGCTAAAGGCGGCCTCCGTTTCCATCCTGAAGCTGACGAAAACGAAGTTCGTGCATTGGCAGCTTGGATGACAATTAAGAACTCTATCGCACACCTTCCTTATGGCGGCGGTAAAGGCGGCATTAAAGTTGATCCTAAGAAATTAAGCAAACGCGAATTGGAACGCTTGACTCGCGGTTTCGTTCGTAAAATTGCTCCAATTATCGGCGTAGATACTGACGTTCCGGCTCCGGACGTAAATACTAACCCTCAGATCATGGCTTGGATCGTGGACGAATACTCCACATTAAAAGGCGTATGGTCCCCAGGTGTTGTTACCGGTAAACCATTAGAAGTAGGCGGTTCCTTAGGCCGTAACGAAGCAACCGGCCGCGGCTGTATGTTTACATTGAAGAGCTACTTAGAGAAAAAAGGTAAGAAAATCTCCGATGTAACTATCGCTGTTCAAGGTTTCGGTAACGTAGGTAGCGTTGGTGCTTTATTGATGCATCGTGAAGGCGCTAAGATCGTAGCTATCGGCGACGTTCATGGTTCCATTTACAATGAAAAAGGTATCGATGTAGAAAGCGCTTACAAATATGCTAACGCTCATGGTCGTTCTTTGGAAGGCTATGAAGAAGAAGGCATGACTCGCATCGACAATCGCGAATTGTTACTACTCGACGTAGACGTATTATATTTAGCAGCTTTGGAAAACCAAATTAACGGTTCCAACATGAAAGAAGTTCGCGCTAAATTGTTATTGGAAGGTGCTAACGGCCCTACAACTAACGAAGCTGACTTATACTTCTTCGAAAAAGGCGTAGATATTTTACCTGACGTACTTACTAATGGCGGCGGTGTTGTAACATCCTACTATGAATGGGTACAGAATAAAGAAGGCTTATACTGGTCTGAAGACGAAGTTAACGAACGTCTTGAAAAGAACATGAAGATGAGCTTTGAAGAAGTGTGGGCAATGCAACAGGAATACAAAGTATATCCTCGTTTAGCAGCTTACATGGTAGCTTTAAAACGCTTAGTGGCAGCTAGCCAGCTTCGCGGCTTTAACGGCTAATAAATTTGCCTTGCATGTACGTAACGTACATCATATATAACGCAATGTATGACTGTCTAAGAGAAACACAGAATAGCTTATATTAAATAATGCATATAACTGTAATAAATGATATGGAATTTAGAAGGATGCGGAGCGTTGAAACGACCGGGTGTATGCCCGGTCGTTTTTTTATGTTCTTTATAGCCTTATGTAGTACTCTATGATTTATGTAATATTACCTACTGAAAGGACATAGGGAAGGGATGTCTTTCAAAGTAGTCTATGCAAAATATATGTATAAACTGCTGTTGATAACGAGGCCCTGTGGAAAATCAGATTTTAAGAGACTCTGTAGGAATAGCAAGTCTTGCTGTAACATCTAAGGAGAATCGCTTGTGTAAAGTATGTATAAAAGCTAATACAGAATTTTGAAAAAATTGTAAAAAATAAATAAAAAAAGTGCTTGCATTAAAACCTGATTTAGTATAAAATATCTCTTGTACCATTCCTCGATAGCTCAGTCGGTAGAGCAATCGGCTGTTAACCGATCGGTCGTAGGTTCGAGTCCTACTCGAGGAGCCAGTGGCCCGTTGGTCAAGCGGTTAAGACACCGCCCTTTCACGGCGGTATCGGGGGTTCGATTCCCCCACGGGTCACCAATATGGACGATTAGCTCAGCTGGGAGAGCGCCTGCCTTACAAGCAGGATGTCGGCAGTTCGATCCTGTCATCGTCCACCAGACCATAATAAAAACGAACTTTTCATTTGAAAAGTTCGTTTTTTTTTTGAGCAAATTATATTTGCTGCAAATGATAAGCTAGGGAACTAGGATAAGTAGAGTTATCTTTAGAAATTAAAAAATAAAACCGCTTACGTAAGTAAGCGGTTTTTTATAATTACACATTATAGTATGCAATCAACTTTGTTATATTAAAGTATTTTTAACTTATATTATTATCCCATTATTGGTTGAGGGATATTATGTATTTCTTTTAGTTTTAGTGATTCGCGATACTGTGTTGCTTCAGGGATTTTTGTGAACTCTACAGTTCCGTCAAAGTTTTCTTTTACAACTCTAATTATTTCTTCTAGTTTAACATGGAAGAACTCTCTACGTGGGTTTACCATATTAATCTTTTCATTGTCAAAAGCCTGGTGTAATGCTGTTTCTAATGATGGAGCATCATTACTAAAGATTAAGGCGTGTACGTCAAATTTGAATGGCACAGAAGCATCTCCAAGCTCATTAATTCGATCCATAGGTTCGAGTCTCCTTGTCATGCCGATTTTATAGACATCGGGCCCAAATGCTCCAATGTTAGAGATGATATAAACATATCCAGCTCGTTCGTTTGCTTCTCGATAATCGAGATCTATTATACTCTTATCGATTTCTTCCATTTCAGATTGTAATTCTTGTAACTTTTCTTCTAAGTTAGAACGTTGAAGTTCATCGGTACACATTGCCAATTGTTCTTTTGTTGCCACTATAGCGGTAGCATAGTGAATTTTTTCTTTGTTATGTTTCTTTCTTTCTTCTGCAATCTCTCTTTGAAGTTTAGCTTGTTCACGTTGTTCAGCACGAATTTCTTGAAGGCGCTCTTTCTCGCGTTGTTTCATTTCCTCGTATTCAAATGCCAAATGTAACTCTTGAATTTTTAAATCATAATATTCGGGTGTTATAGAGATTGACATGACTCTGCCAAGTTTTGAAATAGTAGAATATGCTGTCGCAATTCTTTTTTTAGAAGCTTCAAAATTTCTATAGTTTACTTTGTTAATTGCGAAGTCACACTCATTATTAAATGCTCTTAAAAGTAATTTTTTAGTATCATTTACCATCTTTCGACCTTCAGATTTACTATTATTTACAGTCCAATCTGTGGCCCCTAAAGCAGCTCTATTGGTTTTAATTAAAGATTTCTGTTGCTCTCTGATGAGATCTAATTGAACTTTGTAGTCCTCTACGTTTTGGAATGTATATTGGGGTTCATATAAGGCAAAGCTTTGATATAAAGCTTCATCGTTTAACTTAATTAACGAGTTATTGAGATTATTTATCTCGTATAGTATATTTGCTCGTTGATTCATTAACCCTTGAATTTCTTGGTTTAAACCAACTAGCTGTGAGTTTGCATCAGCATGAGCTTGATTGATGACGTTTTGATACTCGAAGTTTCTATTAGCTAGTTTATATTCTAATTGTGATAACTCATATTCATGGCTTCTTTTGATATTTTCGATTGTATTTTGGGCTTCAGCAATCATGCTTTGTGCAGTGACGCCACCCTGTTGCAATTCAACTAAAGGATAGAGCTGTTCACTGATAGTTTTCTTTTTAGCATATAGCAGAGGGATAACTAATATACTGGCAAAAGGTATTACAGAGAAGATTATTAGTAAAATATTAATAAACCACTGCTCAAAATACCATTTCATTGACAAGTTTAGGCGCTGAACATTTTCCATAATAAATATCTCCAATCTTTCCTTTACTCGGTATTAGTAAAAGTTTTTTGCAAGGTATTTCTGGTCACTTTCAGAATTATATAATGTTATCCCGATGATTTTTCTTGATTTTTGTTTAATGGACTCATAAATTCCCTAGAGAGTCCTAGATATACCTATAGCGATTAAATAAGATTTTAGCTAAAAATGCAATTGGTGTTAAGAACACTACTTTTACTTGATATGAACAATTATACTTTCATCTTAGAATGAAAATAAAATTAAATCAACAACTTCTTGTATTAGAATGACAAAGTGATTAGAAAAAGTGTGAAGAATGTGATGAGTTGTAAATATATTGAAACCTCATTCCGCACCATACCACATTTCTTTGCTTTTTTCATTGGCTAAGCCTGCAAGATGTGATACCATACAAGAGAGTAATTAATCGTATAGTAGGAGGAAAATTGATGTCTGCCTATATTCCATATTTAGTAGTATTAGGAGTTATAGTTCTATTTTTCATTATTTGTTATTTTATGTTCCGCGAGAGTCCTGAAAAGGCGCGTGAGAAGGTAGCTGCCGCTCGTGAGGCAGCGGTGGCCGATTCAGATTATTATAATCGACGTCGTCGCGTAGATTATGGTGCTGAATTCTATCGTGAAGAAGCACAAAAGCACGAAGAAGAGCAGCACGGAGCGCGAGCCGGTCATTCGACTTCGGCAGGTACTGCTGCAGCAACTGTTGACACAGCGTCCGCGAGAACATCTTACCCAAGTACAGATTCTGTAAGTACAGCATCTGATGTTACAAGATTCCAACCCGGTCGAGCTTCAACCGGAACTTCGAATGTTTCAAATGTTAACAGCAGTGCCACTTCATCAGCAGCAAGTATAGAAATGACACAGCCGATGGTAAAAGGTTGGGGCCATGATAAAGGTGCTGCGCCTAAAAACGCAAGTGCGGGCAATACAGCGGCAGCAGGTGCAACTGCAACAGCAAATGCAGGTACCGGTATTGGTGTAGCGGCGTTTACATCCGCTACTGCAACGAATGAAACTGTATCTGACAATGAATTGACTCGTCGAATTCAGCCTGTGAAGGTGCAGGATTCTGAAACGGCTACAGATGCAACGATCATTATGCCGCGCATCAGTCATGCTATGGCTGATACGGCCGGTACAAGTGAAAGCACCATCAATGGAGGTTCCGTAAGCGGAACGACTGCAGCAGCGACGGTGGCAACTACTGAAAAAACGCAGTCCGGCGGTATGGACGAGTTAGTGGATTTCGGTACGAAACACTTCATTGCGTCCTTCGGTATTTTAAATGATGAAACGAAAGAGTTGGTTCGCCAAATCACAGCGGAAGCCTTACTTCGTTTAGGCATTACCGCTCGTGATGAACTGCGTGCTCTTTTAGAAAATATTGTGGTGCAAGAAGCATTATTCGGCATGCAGAAGGCGTACGTTACGTCCCCATTGCCTTGGATGAAAGAAACGGCCATTATGGCGTTTATGGATGTTGTGCAGGAACCTAAGTCCAGCACACCATACTTATTGGCCTTTGATGCGCTTCGCATTTTGCCTCATCTCCACTTGGGCCATTTCCAAATTATGGCGTTGGCCTTGCTCTTGCAATATTCCCGCAATTCCAATAATTACAACTTAGAACATTTTAAACATTACGTAGGTAAATACATCGAACCGTTCTTGTCTGAATTGCCTCGCGAAGAGTTCATGTATAACCAGCTGGATTACTTGCGTTGCTGTGCTTTGGAACCGGAACGCACGACACTGGGCGAAATTTTCTGCAACTCCTATCCATATGTATTTAACTATGACGGATTCACTCGTGAAGAATTGGAACGGGCGTTACAAGGTCAAATGTTGGAAGGCCGCTTCGTTGTGAAAAGCCTCATGTCCAACCGCTTAAAATTGGCCGTTGCCGACGAAGGTTTGATGCCTCGCTACTTCCGCAGCGCCAACATTCAGGATCATGATGTACAGACTCGTTTGTTACAGTTGGCACAAAGTCGTCCAATCAGTTACAAGAAAAACGAATTTTACGGTGTATTGGAAAAAATTTCTCCATTGCTTCCTAAATTGGCGGAAGTGTATGACAGCATGCCAATCAGCACTATGAGCTTGACCTTGCTTGGTCTTTACTTAGGTAAAGCCCATGTGAAAATCACCATTGGTGAAGATTTCGATTTAACACCTTGGTATTAATACAAACAAAAAAACAGTCCGAGAATATGCTAAAAAGCATACTCCCGGACTGTTTCTATTTGTAGGATATGAACTTGTTTGCCCGACAGTTCAATAATGTGTTCGTCTTGTAAACGACCCAATTCGCGGCTCAGTGCTGTACGCGATACATTGAGTACATCCGCCATTTCTTGCCGATTGTGTGGTAAGGTGAGCGGATTTTTCTTTTGCCGTTGGTACATGTCATTTAAGTAGGCGAAGATACGTTCCCGCATGCCCTTTAATGACAGATAGTGTACTTTGCGCGTTAAGGCCAACGCTTTTTCAGACATGTCATGTAACAAGTTGGTTAAGATCTGCACTTGGTACGCTTCGTTGTGATTGAAGGACGACGTAAAGGCTGTTTTAGGTACGAACAGGACTTCGCTATCTTTCGTTGTTTCCAAGGTGGCCGGCCAGTTCGGCATATCTGTAAAGAGAATGGCTTCCCCAAACATGGAGGATGGTGTGAGTTCCGTCATGATACTTCGCTGTCCCAAAATGTTTTCACGTGTTAAGTGCACATGACCGGTGAGGAGAATGCCGATTCCTTCCATCGGTTCCCCTGCAATAGCTACGAAGCTGTTTTTCTTATAGGACTCAATATATAAATTGGGTTCGCTCAGAAAATGACGTAATTGATCTTCCGATAAATTATTAAACAAAGGGCTGGCCAATAAGGTAGCCAGATGTTGAGTAATTAACGCATCGGTTATAGGAAAACTCATAGTAGACTCCTTTGAATGACAGACAGTAAGTAAATTACAATATTAGATGAAACGCGATAATAAATGCTTTTCGCAAAAATTATTGTAATTGAGAAAAAATGGATTGATTAATTTCGAAGTATAGGGCACAATTAAGTTGGTAGAACTATTGCCATATAGTTTGTTTGCCCTTGCAAGCGTTAGCATTTTATATATCAAAGATTAAAAGCGCCGTATATTAAGCGCTAACAGTGATATTTCAAAGCATTACATATAATCGTATATACATAAATGGTATATCGAAATGGTAAGCTTTCATTAAAAACTATGTAAAATATCAAAAAATGTTGCTCCAGCTACATCATTTCTTTTTTTAGTATACTATAATTTAACCATAGTCACAAACAAAGAACATTCAAATGGTGATGTTAATAGTTTAGTTAATATTTTTTTTTTTTTATAGTTTTCTCTTACTGCTGAGTGGTAGGAATGAACAGTTTCGGGTGGTCCCGAAGAAGGAGGCTAATATGAGTATGTTTTGTTTCCAATGCGAACAGTCTGCAAATCCTGGTGGTTGTACAGTTCAGGGCGTGTGCGGTAAAACAGCACCGGTAGCGAATAAGCAGGATGAATTGACTTCCGCACTCGTTGGTCTTGCACGTGCTTGCGACGCAAAAGGAGCAGGTCCTAAAGAGTACCAATTATTAAAACAAGGTTTATTCATGTGCGTAACTAACGTAAACTTTGACGAAGAACGTGTACAGGAATTCATTGACCGCGTGGAAGCTGCTCGTGAAGCAATCGATCCAAGTGCAGTAGATTTCGACTGGACTGCTCTTTGGGTAGGTCAGGAAGATATCATTTCCTTACGCTCCACATTATTACTCGGCATGCGCGGTATGGCTGCATACGCTTGGCATGCATCCGTATTAGGCTACGACGATCCTGAAGTAGATGCTTGGTTTGTAAAAGGCCTTGTAGAATTCGCTAAAGATCACAGTGCAGAAGACTGGTTGGCTCTTCTCATGGAATTCGGCCATGTAAACTTAAAATGTATGGCTCTTCTTGACGCAGCTAACACTGAAAGCTACGGCACTCCGGTTCCTACAAAAGTACCTTTGACTGTAGAACCAGGTCCTTTCATCGTAGTAACAGGTCACGATTTACACGATCTTAAAATGTTACTTGAACAATCCGAAGGCAAAGGCGTTAACATTTATACTCATGGTGAAATGTTACCTTGCCACGCATATCCTGAACTTAAAAAATATGCACACTTAAAAGGCAACTTCGGTACTGCATGGCAGAACCAACAGAACGAATTCGACGGCGTTCCTGGTGCATTCCTCTTCACAACTAACTGCTTAATGCCACCTCGTAAAACTTATGAAGACAACATCTTCACAACTGATATGGTAGGTTTCCCTGGCTTGAAACACGTAGAAGCTAACGAAGACGGCACTAAAGATTTCAGCGCAGTTATTGAAAAAGCGCTTGAACTTGGCGGTTACTCTGAACCTCAAGAATTCACAGGCATCAACGGCGGTCACGAAGTAACTACCGGTTTCGGTCATGGCACAGTGCTCAGCATTGCTGACAAAGTAATCGACGCAGTTAAAGCCGGCGCTATTAAACACTTCTTCTTAGTTGGCGGTTGTGACGGTGCTAAAGTAGGCCGTAACTACTACACTGAATTCGTAAAACAAACTCCTAAAGATACAGTTGTACTTACATTAGCTTGCGGTAAATATCGTTTCAACGACCTTGAAATCGGTGAAATCGGCGGTATTCCTCGTATGCTCGACATGGGTCAATGTAACGATGCGTACTCCGCTATTCAGGTAGCTATCGCATTGGCAGGCGCATTCGAATGCGACGTAAACGACTTGCCATTAACATTGGTTCTTTCCTGGTACGAACAAAAAGCGGTATGTATCCTCTTGACTCTATTAGCATTAGGTATCCGCAATATCTACATTGGACCAACTTTACCAAAATTCTTGTCCAGCAATGTATTGAACATCTTGGTAGAAAAATTCCAGTTACATCCAATTACAACTCCTGAAGCCGATATGCGCGCTATCTTAGGTGACAAACAGTAATTAATATAAAACGAGCCCCATCCGAAATTGGATGGGGCTTTTTTGCTGTTGATGTTTATGGTGGCGTCTTCTTTATTGTCTTTTACTGTTTTTTATTGTTTTTATTATTTTTTAATTATTTTTAATTGTTTTTAGAAGCGGTTTTCTTTTCATTGATTCGTTGTAATTCTTCCGTATAGTCCGGAATAGGGCCATATTCATTGGGGTATGGCTGTGTTTCTAAGACACCGCATACAATCATAACCGCGAAGGGACCAACGTAAGGAATGAAGCCGAGCAGAACCCACCAGGCACTATAGCCGGCATCGTGAAATCGGCGAACTTCAAGGGCCAATGAAGGGATAAACAGAAAAAAACCGTAAATAGAAAAGACGATAGTACCCATAAGGATAAATGACATAAAGGCGTCCGGCCGCTCGCGTTGATCTAACGACGCGAGCACTAGAAGCGCTATTATACAACCAATTACAAATAGAGCCAAAGCAATTACGAAACCTACTGCCTGAAACTTCCAATATTCACCGCGGGACGCGCGCCCAGAAAAGGTAAAATATTTTTTTGTAATACAAAGCATAAAATTATCCCAAAAAGGCAGTGACGTGACTGGCATGTTCATAGGAGGAGGGGGACTGTACAGTAGCTGTGTACCGCATTCGCCGCAAAAATTTTGATGTGGTTGTAAGGGTGATCCGCAGTTTGGACAATACATGGTGTAAACTCCTTGTCATATGGGACGTTATGAATAAAATCATGCACGATAAATTATTGATTCTATTATATCACAGAGATTCACAAAATAACGCATGACTAAGTATTTCTAAAACTCATAGATGTGTCTACCGCACAAAAACAAATTGTGCTATAATTAAAAGTAAGTTATATCGGAAAATACTAGATTGTTGATGGCTATCGAAGGCACATTGACAATAGGTAAATGTTTCTTGTAGGAGGACATCATGAGCAGTATTTTTGACATTATCGGTCCTGTCATGATAGGACCGTCCAGTTCTCATACGGCCGGCGCTGCCAGACTTGGAAAAATGGCACGCTACATTTTCAAGGCGGAACCTAAGAAGGTAAGTCTTACTCTATATGGTTCGTTTGCTAAGACCTATAAAGGTCATGGCACGGACCGTGCATTAATTGGCGGACTTCTCGGCTTTGATGCGGAAGATGAACGCATTCGTGACGCTTTTAAAGAGGCGAAGAATGCAGGCTTAAAGTATGAGTTCGTTGAGTCTCCTGTTGATGGGGGACATCCAAATGAAGTGCGCTTCGATTTGTTTGGCGATAACCGTCATCATATGCAAATTGTAGGGCGTTCATTGGGTGGCGGCCGCATTATGATTACGTCCATCAATTCATTGGAAGTGGAAATTACCGGTGATGATTATACCATTCTTACATTTCACAATGACCGCCCCGGCGTTATTGCCGGCGTAACGGCAGCATTAGGTGATGTGGGAATTAACATTTCGTCCATGCGTGTATTTAGAAAACGTAGAAATTGTGATGCTGTTATGTTGATCAATGTGGATTCACCTGTAAGTGAAGATGTATTGGAAACAATTCAACAAAGCCGCGACGTAGAGTCCGTTATGTATTTTGAGCCTTTAGAGAAAGCGGTGAAATAATGAGTTATTTATATGAAACCATTGCTGATCTGGCTCATTTGAGTGAAAGCCATCAGCTGCCCATGTGGGAAATTGTATTGCGCGCCGAAATGGAAACTACCGGTGAAAGTCGCGAAGTGATTGAACGGGAAGCATTGCGCCGCATTAACATTTTTAAAGATTCCGTTCGCAACGGGATTGTAGACCGCACACGTACGGTGAGCGGCATGTCCGGCGGTCAGGCACCTGTTCTTATGGAGCATACGCCAAAGTTGATGAGCGAAGTAACGTACAAAGCTATGACCTATGCCATCGCCGTAAATGAAGCGAATGCTAAAATGTTCCGCGTAGTGGCTTGTCCTACAGCCGGTTCCTGTGGTGTTATGCCGGGCTGCATGTGCGCCTTGGGTGATGTACACGAAATGGACGATGCCGCTTATTTGCGAGGTTTCTTCGTAGGTGCCGGCATCGGTAATGTAATTACCAACCAGGCCTGTGTGGCCGGTGCTGTAGGCGGTTGTCAGGCGGAAGTCGGTTCCGCAGCAGCTATGGCGGCCGGTGCTGTTGTAGCTATGTTGGAAGGAACTACACCTGAAATCGTCAACGCTGTAGCACTTTGCCTGAAAAACGTGTTGGGCCTTGTGTGCGATCCGGTGGCTGGTTTGGTGGAGGTGCCTTGCGTAAAACGTAACGGTATTTATGCCGTACATGCTATGACAGCGGCGGAAATGGCCATGGCCGGACTTATCAGTCAGATTCCGGTAGATGAAGTTATTGAAGCGATGAACCGCATCGGTCGTGCATTGCCAAGCAGCTTGCGCGAAACCAGTGAAGGCGGCTTAGCCGTAACAGAGACAGCGAAACGCATTGCTGAACAATTGAAGAATATGTAAGCGTAGAGCCTGCATATTCAACATATGAAATACTAAATGATATATCGTCAAAGTGATTGTTTGTATAGGAGTCAAGTATTCCTATAACGCTTTGATGATATATCATTTTTTCTTTTTATAAGTGCACGGGCATATGCTATAATGATATATTGAAATAAGACTATTTAGTCAGGTCAGTATATCCGATTTAATTAGGAACTTTTACCCGATTTAATTGGGAGCGTTTACTCGATTTTATTAAGATCGCTTACCTGTTATATAGCTGATACGAAGGCATGAACCATGAGGGGGTGGCATTATGAAGTGGTTTAGCAATACGACTTCGGTAACAGTACCGAATGATAGTTTGTGGCGCGGAGCGCACCGAATTTTGACGACCTTGGAACAGGCCGGCTTTGAAGGACATGTTATCGGCGGCGCCGTACGCGATTTATTGCTTAACACAACACCGCATGATTACGATATTGTAACGAATGCGCATCCTGATGAAATTATTGAAGTGATGAAGAAGGCCGGTTACGAAACGACGGACCTGGTGGGAAAATCTTTCGGCGTAGTGGTAGTGACGGTGCCGGAAGGTTCCTATGAAATGGCTACGTACCGCATGGAACGATATGGTGCTGACAGTCATCGCCCGGAAGAAGTAACGTATGCAAAGACCTTGGAAGAAGATGTACAGCGCCGGGATTTTACGGTGAACGGCCTGGCCATGACAGCGGGCGGCGAAATCGTGGATCTCGTAGGTGGTCGCAAGGATATAAAGAATAAAGTGTTGCGCACTATCGGCGATGCGCAGGAACGCTTTTCTGAAGATGCGTTGCGTTTGTTCCGAGCTTGCCGCTTTGTGGGTAAGCTAGGATTTTTGCCTCATAAATCACTGCTGGAAGGGATGGAACCGAGCTTCCATCGCGTGCCCGGACTCTCATTGGAACGAGTGCGCCAGGAGTTGAATGGCCTCTTAGTAACGCCCTACGTGGCGAAAGGCCTTGATGTATTAGTAAAATCCCATTTAAACGAATGCCGTTGCTCCGTGCTGGAAAAGGGCGTTCGACGGGAAATCGATATTTTACCGGAGCTCAGCCATCTGGTAGACTTGCCGCAGCAAAAAGAATTCCACGCCTATGACGGCTGGGTTCACACCTTGGCTGTAGTTGATGCAATCCGACCGGACTTAACGCTCCGTTGGGCCGCCTTACTTCATGACGTAGCCAAGGGGCTTCCGAACATACGGGGATTTAACAAAGGCCGTATTACTGATTACGGTCACGATAAAGAAGGCGCCCAATTAGCAGCCATTATGCTCGAACGCCTTCAATACCCGAAACAGATGGTGGAACGGGTGAGCTGGCTTGTGGAAAACCATATGCGCTTCCATTATTTTGCAAATAATCAGGAATCGGATCCATGGAAGTGGATGCGTAAAGAAGCGCGCAGTGGCACGTTTAGAAAGAGCGAGCAGATGAAAGAGGCGGTTCGGCAGATGGCCGAAGTGTGTGCCGCCGATGTAATCGGTTGCGGTATACCGAACAGCTCCACTGAGGGCACATTGGCCTTTGGAGAATGCTTGGCTGAAATTACGAAAAGCATGCCGGTTCATACGCGCGATTTAAACTATCCCCGCGAATTGCCGCAAAAATTAGGCGCTCAAACAGCAGATATATTAAAAAGTTTATTGCAACGCGTTCAGAACGGACAACTGGCTAATGAGCCGGATGTACTCATGGAGGCGGCGCTTCACCGCATAGAGCGCATTAAAGAACGCAGTGCGCATAAACAACAAGAAACGGATACAGTGAATGCGAATGTTTCCCATGATTCGCATGAGAAGTTACAAGGAGTCGACAGAATAGATGAGACAGAGGAAGGTTAAGTCTTCAAGACCGGAATCAACAAACATAAAAAAGCATATAAAAATTCTGATGGCCATCCTTATGCTGTCCGTATTGGTTTTGGCGGGGCGCATGGTGTATCTCCAAATTTTCAACCAAAGTTGGCTGGCCGAACGAAATTTAAGTCAAATGGAACAGAAGCGCAAGCTCCAATCACCGCGCGGTACTATTTATGACCGCAACGGCAATCCGTTGGCGATGAGTATTGTTACGCAGTCTCTTTACGGAGATCCGAAGATGATCAAGAAGAGTCCGGAAGAAATTGCGGACCTCATTTCACCATATACACGTATTCCGAAAGAAGAAATTATAAAACGCCTGCAGGAAGATACAGCGTTCGTGTGGCTTGACCGCATGATGGATCCTGAAAAATCCAGAGCTGTGCAGGAGATTATTAATAAAAATGAAATTGAAGGGCTGGCATTCCAGGAAGAAAGCCGCCGTTTCTATCCGAACGGGCCGCTGTTGTCACAAGTACTCGGCTTTGTCGGCACTGATGATGAAGGCCTTGACGGCATCGAAAAACAATTCGATAAGACTATCAAGGGCGGCGTGACCCAGGAAATGATTTCCGTTGACCAAAACGGTAAGGCTATTTTCGGTTCCGTGTTGACCCAATTCTTGCCGGATAAAGAAAAGAGTATCACCCTTACTATTGATACAACGGTTCAGTTTATTGCGGAACGGGCCCTGGATAAGGCTATGGCGGAAACGAAGGCCAGCGGGGCCAGCATTATCATCATGGATCCGAAAACCGGCGAAATTTTGGCTATGGCTAACCGTCCAACCTATAATCCGAACAACTTTAGCAATGCCAATGAAAATGATTTCAAAAACCGTGCCGTTGTAGATATGTATGAACCGGGCTCCACATTTAAACCGGTTATCGCATCCGCTGCATTGGCGGCGGGCACATGGAGCGTCGATACGGTGTACTACGATAAAGGTTACATCATGCTCGATGACCGACGCATTCAGAACTGGGACGGCGAAGGGAACGGCAATGTTACTTTGCTGGACATCATCAAAAACTCGCTGAATACAGGGATGGTTAAAATCGGTCTTACTACCGGTAAAGATATTTTACAGAAATATGTGCGCGACTTCGGCTTCGGCCAACCTACAGGCATCGAATTGCCGGGCGAAAGTTCGGGGATTCTTTTCGAAGATGAAACCATGACGCAGCACGACGTGGCATCCATGTCCATCGGTCAAGGGATTGCCGTAACGCCGCTTCAAATGGTGCGTGCGTTCGGGGCAATCGCCAACGAAGGCAAGATGATGACGCCGCATGTTATTAAGTCTATTAACAATGCGGACGGCACACCATATCAGGTAACGGAACCGCAGCAGGTAGGCCAGCCAATTCCGGCTGACATTGCCAATACAATCTTCGGCATGATGGAAAAAGAAGTGTCCGAAGGGGGCGGTAATAAAGCCGCTGTGGAAGGGTATCATTTTGCCGGTAAAACCGGTACGGCGGAAAAACTGAACCCGAAAGGCGGTTACATGGATGGCCGCTATATTGCGTCCTTCATCGGCATGGGGCCTGTTGAAGATCCGCGATTCGTGGCTCTCGTTGTCATCGACGATCCGTCCGGTGTATATTACGGCGGTCAGATTGCGGCGCCGGTGTTCAAGGATATGATGAGTCAACTGGTTCGCTACTATCAATTGTCACCATCCGTAACGAAGGAAAATAAATTAAAAGATACTGTAGATACGCGTCCGGCCAAACCGCCGGTTACGAAGAGTGATACGGGTGAAATTATCATACCAAGCTTTACCGGTTGGACTACCGGTGAAGTGCGCGACTGGCTCCATCAGGCTGAATTGCAATTTATCCCTGACGGAACAGGCTATGCTATTTCACAGGATGAACCGGCAGGCAGCACCGTACCGCCGGGCGGTACTATTACCGTTCACTTTGTAAGGTAATTATGCGATTTCAGAACAGCTTATTTTTGATAAATAATAGTATAATATAAGTATGTGTTACCGATTACGATACGTGTTTGCCGTTTAAGGAGGACCTTATGTTGGAATTAAGAGGGAAAGCTGTTGCAGATGCTCATAAACTTGCGTTGAATGAGAAACTGCAGGCGTTAAAAGAAGCCGGCGTTGTGCTCACGTTGGGCATTTTGCTGGTAGGGGATGATAAAGCGGCTCATATGTATGCGCATTTCATGGAGAAGACCGCGAAAGCGGCCGGTTTCAATGTGGATTTGGCACAATTGCCGCAAACGGCTACGTTTGAAGATGTGGCTGCTGTAATTAAACGTTGGAATGAAGCAACTGATGTATACGGCGTGTTGCCGCTCATGCCGATGCCGGAACAAATCGACAAAGACGCGATTTTGGATTTATTGGCACCGGAAAAAGATATTGACGGACTTACTTGGCGAAATATCGGCTTAGTAATGAGCGGTAAAGGCGGTTTCTGGCCTTGTACACCGCGTGCTTGTATGGCCATTTTGGACCACTACGAAATTCCGATTCATGGCAAAGACGTTGTGGTTGTAGGGCGCAGCCAGGTTATTGGCAAACCGATTGCCTTGATGTTGTTGGAACGACAGGCTACCGTAACAATCTGTCATTCCCGCACCACTGACTTGGCCGACAAATTACGCCGTGCCGATATTGTTATCGCCGCAGCCGGTCGTGCTCATATGATCGACGGCTCCATGTTGAAAAAGGATGCGGTTGTTATCGATGTGGGCATTAATGATCTGGACGGTAAAACCGTTGGTGATGTGGATTACGAATCCGCCACTGCAGTGGTGCAGGCGATTACGCCGGTACCGGGCGGTGTAGGATCCGTAACTACCACTATGTTGTTAGAAAATATTTACGAGGCGTATCATGCACGAAATGTCAATCGCTGAGGGAATTGTAGATATTGCCTTGGACACCATGAAAGCAAATGGAGGGAAAGTGATTCATGCCATTCAGCTTCGCCTGGGCGTTATGTCCGGCGTTGAACCGGCGGCGTTGCACTTCTGCTTTGATGCGGTTACCCAAGGTACGGCGGCGGAAGGTGCCAAGTTGGAACTGGAAATGGTTCCGCTCACAGGCCGTTGCCTCGATTGTGCCACCCATTTTGAAGTGGAGAACTACACGTTCAAATGCCCGAATTGCGGCAGTGTAGCTATACATACCGAATCAGGCCGTGAACTCCAGGTGGCATCCATTGATATGGATTGATAGGGGCATATAAGTTGCTATCAGCAGGTTACTATTAACACGTTTAAACTATATAAGGGCGCTTTTCGTTGGAAGAGCGCCTTTGTGTCATACAGTCTTGTACGATTCACAGATAATCGGGAAGGGAGCTTTTTATGGAAGTAAAAGTAATGACCAATGTGCTGGCAAAAAATGATGCGTTGGCTGAAAATTTGCAGCATGTGTTTCAGGAGAAGAAAATATTTGTATTTAACCTATTAGGCTCACCGGGAGCCGGTAAAACTTCTCTGTTGGAAGCGACCTTACAGGACTTGGCTAAGGATTATAAAATTGCCGTTATTGAAGGCGATTTATATACAGATAAAGATGCGGACCGCATCCACAAGCTTGGCATTCCCGTATTGCAGATTAATACAGTAGGCGGCTGCCACCTAGATGCATCCATGATTGAACAGGCTTTGCAAAAACTGGACCTGGATAATTTAGATATGATTGTCATCGAAAATGTAGGCAATTTGGTTTGCCCGGCGGAATTTGCCATCGGTGAATCGATGAAGGTCACTGTATTGTCTGTAACTGAAGGGGAAGATAAACCGCTTAAATATCCGCTCATTTTTAAAGAGTCAAAGGCCGTTTTGTTAAATAAAATTGACTTATTGCCATATATACCTTTTAATAAAGATAAGGCAGTAGAAGATATTAAAAATCTAAATCCTACAGTGGCGCTTTTTGAAGTGAGCTGTACAAAGCAAGAAGGATTACAGACTTGGACAGATTGGTTACGGCAACAAATTGATGCCGTAAAGAAGGGAGCCATATGAGTCGAAAAAATATACGGCTGGCAGTAGCGGCCCTCATGGGGACTTTGTTGTGGACCGGGGCGGTATTTAACGGACCTGTATTCGCAGCAGACGCCGGCACGAATGTAAATACCGCAAAACCAGCGGTGGACGAAACCAATAAAACAAATAGCGAAACAAATAAAAAAGACGCCGAAGCAGCAGCGGCGAAAAAATCGGATAAGGTTGATGTGACCTTGAAAAATGTACCTGCGAAAGGCACCGATGCGCAGCAAAGCGACGCAGTTAAAGACGGCAATGAAGGACCGACTCCGACAGAAGCGATTGATTGGCGCGCTGAAAAGGCCGCAGTAGGCAAGATGGAAACATTAATCGAAGTGGCTCTGGAAACGCGGGAACAAAATAAGGATAAAGATAAGATTGACTTGAATTCGGTGGGGCGCAGTTATACGGCCAATGAATTGAATGCGTTGGAAGCTGCTGATTTCGTAGTGGGCCCGTTCCAATTGGGCAAACCGCTTAATGTTGATGCCATCAGTTCTGATATGATGCCGCTTTACAAAGCAATCGGCGGAGGTACAACCGGTACAAATAACGGCACCTTTATTACGTATACAGGTGAAAATGGATCGTATACTGTGTATGCCGGTCCTGTTCAGGATCAACAGCGCGTATTGCGTACGGAAGGGTTGGATTATAACTTGCCGGTAGGGGCTGTGACGAACATTCATATTACCGGCGGCGACTTCGAAACAAACCGCAATATCGGCATTGGAAAGACCCGTGGCACCGTGCTTTTCGCCTATGGCGCACCACAGGCGATGTGGCGTGACGCAACTCATAAATCCATGGTTTTAGTTTATGCACAAAGTGCTGAAAAAAATCGAAATAATAAGAAGGAATTTACGAGTACCGTAGCGAATTTAAGTAACAAGACGATATTAAGTGAACGATTACGAGAAGAAGATCAAAGTGACGGTTATATTTTATTCACGTTAGTGGATAATAAGGTAACGGCGATTGATTTCTTGGATGGCCAAGTGCGATCCAAACTGGATTTACCGAGCACGGAACTAAACTACTTTAAGGCGAATGAGTTGACGAGTCGGGACTTTGTCCTCATGGGCTATGAAGTAAACCGTCCGTTTGTAACGAACCAGGATGACGAATGGCAACAGCGCGGCACCTTGTATGATGAAGATTTCTTGAGCTACGATAATATTTTAATCGGCTATGACAAGGACCATTATATTGCACGCGCTATGATTACGAAGAGTACGGCGCTTACACGCCGCGGTATTTCAATCGGCGACAGTAAATATTTACTATTATATTTATATGGGTTGCCAACAACGATTGAAAGCGACAAGGCGAATAACGGGGATGCAGTGGAAGTATATTCCTATAAGAACCCGTTCTCCACTCACAGCTACTTAATCTTTGTGATTGGTGAAAAAGATAATTTCATAAAAAATGTTATGCTGTCAGACAGACCCCATAACGAATTGGAACGTTAATTAAAGATATACAATGAGTAGTTAAAACAGACTATATATAGATATGGTTTAGTTTATAGATGTATATATAGAGTTTATAGACAAAATATAGACTTATGTTAGTAATTTATAGCTTGAATTTACTATTTTTAAAATTAATGGTGTCCATATAGAGTTATTTGAGGTATACTATTACCCGTGTCCTTGAAAAGGATGGAGATAATATCATATAAGGTGTACATAGTGTTGCAGTAGAGGAGGTCAACCAATGGTAACAGCAGAAGAGATTAAAGCCCGCTGGGAAGAACTGGCTAACGATGAGGAACGTATTCTATTTGTTGTCGGCGGTCCCGGATCGGGGAAAAGTAAGTTAATTCGTGAGTTGGCAGAACAAGATGGTTGGAAGTACATTGAAGCAAAGGACTTGATTGAAGAGGAATTTTTGGAAATTGCTCGCGATTTAAGACCACAGATGGCCAAAGACGTTATGTGTAAGGCATTGAAGGCGTGCGGCTCTGAAGTAATTTTGCTGGACAATGTAAATGTTCTCTTCGCACCTATTCTAAACTTAGAACCTATTGAACTACTTAAGGCAATTAGCCGTATGTATCCGTTAGTAGTAGGCTGGCGCGGTAAATATGATGGTACAGACCTGCACTTGGAGCATAATAATAATCCTAAGTATTTCTCCGTTACTGTAGAAAATCCAAAACGCATTATTTCACTTGACTAAAAAAGAAAACCGGCGGGTGTAAGTGGAGGTTACACTCGCCGCGTTTTTATGTATATGGAATTTCTCTTATTTCATCGATAGTGAATAAAAATGGCTGAAAATAAATAAAAATTCCTTAAAATAAGTGTAGACAAAAGAATACAATGTTGCTATAATAAGTTGTCAGGTAAAAACCTGGCTTTTTTAAGTTGCCTGAAACTTGACAGGTATAGCCTGCTGTGATAGGCTATATAAGCATATTGTGTTTTTAGGCAAGTAGATTATGAAGTGAGGTGTATCCGGATGCGTAATGCAGTAACTATGGCATGTACTGATTGCAAACAGCGTAACTATCAGACAAATAAGAACAAGAAAAACAATCCTGATCGTATTGAAATGATGAAATACTGCAAATTCTGCGGTAAACATACGCTACATCGTGAAACAAAATAATTGTTTCTTTCTTAGTACCCTATGATTTAAGGATGTGAAATGATGGCAGGATCCAATTCTACAGTACAGCAGCGCAAAGGCGGCATCGGTCGCTTAGGGCGCGAAATGAAAGCTGAACTCAAAAAAGTAGTCTGGCCGACAAGAAAAGAGCTCATCAATTACACCATTGTGGTGTTCGTTACCGTAGTATTCATGGCTGCCTTAATCGGCGTCGTAGATGCTATCTTCGGCGAACTCATTCAATTATTGATGCATATTGTCGGATAGGAGGCCTTTCCGTGGAAGCAGATAAGAAATGGTATGTTATTCATACTTACTCAGGCTACGAAAACAAAGTAAAAACTAATCTGGAACTGAAGGTTCAATCCATGGGTCTCGAGGAAACGATTGGTCGTATCCTTGTACCGGTAGAGGATGAAGTGGATGAGAAAGATGGCGTAAAGAAAGTAGTTAAGCGCAAAATCTTCCCTGGCTACGTGTTAGTCGAAATGGAAGTAAATGACCGCTCCTGGTACGTAGTGCGTAACACACCGGGTGTAACAGGCTTTGTAGGCTCTGCTACCAAACCGGTGCCGTTGTCTGATTCCGAGGTTGAATATATCCTCAAGTCACAGGGCGTCGATAAAGAGCCGAAACAAACAGTTGATGTGGTTGTAGGCGAAACAGTGCGCATTACTTCCGGTGCCTTTGAAGATAGATTAGGTACAATTACTGAAATTAATCACGAAAAACAGACATTGAAGCTTGACGTGGAAATGTTCAATCGTGAAACATCGGTAGAGGTAGATTTCTCTCAAATCGAGAAAGATCTTTAATATATACAATATAACTCTAAACTTTTTAGGCGGCTTGGTGGTCGCCAGTGGGAGGAAAACACGTTTTCGTTTTCCGTTACCACCACATTTTGATCGCAAGGAGGTGTAATCACCATGGCTAAAAAGGTTACAAAAATTGTAAAACTTCAATGTGAAGCAGGAAAGGCAAGTCCAGCGCCACCTATCGGTCCGGCTCTTGGTCAGGCAGGTGTTAACATTATGGCATTCGTTAAAGAATTTAACGAACGCACTGCACAACAGGCTGGTTTAACTATTCCAGTTGTTATTACTGTATTTGAAGACAGAAGCTTCACTTTCATCACTAAAACTCCACCGGCAGCAGTTCTTTTATTGAAAGCTGCAGGCATCCCTAAAGGATCCGGAGTTCCAAACCGTGACAAAGTAGCAAAAGTTAGTCGCGATAAAGTTCGTGAGATCGCTGAACTTAAAATGCCTGACTTGAATGCAAATACTGTAGAACAAGGCATGCGTATGGTAGAAGGTACTGCACGCAGCATGGGTATTGTTATCGTTGATTAATTAGCGTACGACATGTGCTGTTAGAGCGCATATCGGTGGGAGGGTATTCCCGTTATACCACATAAGGAGGATTTTAAGATGGCAAAAGTAGGTAAGAAATACGCTGAAGCAGCTAAACTTATCGAAGCCGGCAAATTCTACGAACCAGTAGAAGCTATCGAGCTCGTTAAGAAAACTGCAACTGCTAAATTCGACGAAACTGTTGAAATCTCTTTCAACTTGAACGTCGATCCTAAATACGCTGATCAACAAGTTCGTGGTGCCGTTGTTTTACCTCATGGTACTGGTAAAACTCAACGCGTACTCGTATTTGCGAAAGGCGACAAAATTAAAGAAGCTGAGGATGCCGGCGCAGATTATGTTGGCTCCGAAGAATTAGTAGCAAAAATTCAAGGTGGCTGGAGCGACTTCGACGTTGCTGTAGCAACTCCTGATATGATGGGCCAGGTTGGTCGTTTGGGTAAAATTTTGGGTCCTAAAGGTTTAATGCCTAACCCTAAAGTTGGTACCGTTACGATGGACGTAGCTCGTGCTGTTAATGAAATTAAAGCCGGTAAGATTGAATACCGTACTGATAAAGCAGGTATCATTGCTTGCGCAATCGGTAAAGCATCTTTCGATGAAGCGAAATTGCTTGACAATTACCGCGTAATCGTAGATACTATTCTCAAGGCTAAACCAGCAGCTGCTAAAGGTCAGTACATTAAGACTGTTACTTTGAGCGCTACTATGGGCCCTGGCGTTCCACTTAACGTTTTCAAATTGACAAGCGTTACTAAGGAACAACAATAATATATGTTCTCTTAGCTGTAGACCGCAGGTATGTATAATGGATAATTTATCCGCCCGCAGAGGCTGACACCGAATTCTATTATGAAACGGTACGACCTCATCGCGGCCTTGTGATGAGGTCGTTTTTTACGCTAAGATAGTACATAGAGCATCACCAAAAATCTATAAGGAGGTATTCTAATGGCTGTCACTACACAGAAACAGGCAATCGTTGCAGAAATGAAAGCAAAGCTTTCCGAAGCAAAGGGGGCCGTACTCGTAGGTTACCATGGCTTAACTGTTGAACAGGTAACTGATCTTCGTCGTAAATTCTTGGCTGAAGGTGTAGAGTACAAAGTAATCAAAAACACATTGACTCGCATTGCAGTTAATGAATTAGGTTTAGAAGGTTTCGCTGAACATCTTGAAGGTCCTACTGCTCTTGCAGTATCCTCTGAAGATGCTGTTGCACCTGCACGTATCATCGAAAACTTCATCAAAGATACTAAAACTGAAGCTGTTGAAGTTAAAGTTGGTATCGTTGAAGGTAAAGTTGTTACTGCTGACGAAGTTAAAGCCGTTGCCAAGTTGCCAAACCACGAAGGTATGCTTTCCATGCTCCTTTCCGTGCTTCAGGCTCCAATCCGCAACGTGGCTTACGCAGTAAAAGCTGTTGCCGAAGCAAAAGACGAAACTGTTGCTTAATAAGTAACAAAACATTATTACAAAATAGAATTAGTGGAGGAACTATATCATGGCACTTAACATTGAAAACATCGTTGCTGAATTGGAACAAGCAACTATCCTTGAATTAAATGATCTTGTAAAAGCTATCGAAGAAAAATTTAACGTAACTGCAGCTGCTCCAGTAGCTGTTGCTGCTGCTGGCGGTGCTGCTGGCGCAGGCGAAGAAAAATCTGAATTCGACGTAATTCTTAAAGACGCTGGCGCTGGTAAAATCGGCGTTATCAAAGTTGTTCGTGAAGCAACTGGCCTTGGCTTGAAAGAAGCTAAAGCTGTTGTTGACGGCGCTCCTGCACCAGTTAAAGAAGGTCTTCCTAAAGCTGACGCTGAAGCTCTTAAAGCTAAATTGGAAGAAGCTGGCGCAACTGTTGAACTTAAATAATTTAAGTTTAGCGAATTAGCTTAACAAGTAAAGCACCCTGTGGCTCAAGCCATGGGGTGCTTTTTTTATGCAAGTAACTTTAGAGTACTAGTAATTAATTTAAGTATTCAAGTAATCAATTTTAATATTCAAGTAATCAATTTTAATATACAAATAATCGATTTTAGTGTACAATTAATCGATTTTAATGTACAAGTAATCATTTTTTCTTTATAATGAAAGAAGAGATGAACACAATATGAAACTTTAAACATGATAAATACCGGCTTAGAGGATATTTTGAGTTGTTTTATTGACCGATAAGATTAGTATTTACCTAGTCTTATCGGTCTTTTTTTAAAAAATTTTATTCGAAAGGAGAACAGTATGAAAAAGTTAGCAACAGCAGCACTATGTGCCTTTTGCGCCATTACCGCAACGGTAGGCTTTAATATGGCGGTTGAGGCAGCTCATGGAGACAAGGTAAATATTGCAGAGCCTTTCAAGGCCACTGTCCTTGTAGATGGTTTGGGATCTCCATGGGAAGTCCTTTGGGGTCCGGACAATTCGTTGTGGGTAACAGAACGTCAGGACAAATCGATTTCTAAGGTAGATCCAAAAACAGGTAAACATACGGTACTGTATACCTTTACTAATGCTTTTGCAGCACCGCCTCATCAAGGGGTTCTGGGGCTCGCACTGGATCCACAGTTCCTTAAGGGGAATAACTATATTTACACGGCCTATACCTATGAAGTAAACGGTGAAAAACATGCCCGTATTGTCCGCATGACCTATGATCCTAAGACAGAGACACTTCGTGATGAGACTGTTATCCTCGATAATCTACCTGCAAGCGTTGACCATAACTCCGGTCGTCTCCGCTTCGGACCGGATGGCAAGCTTTACTATACTATCGGCGACCAAGGACATAATCAGGGGACTCACGTAGCAGATGAAATTCAGTCGCAGATGTTACCGACGGTAGAGCAGGTAGCAAATAATGACTATAGTCTTTATCCGGGCAAAAATTTTGCGCCTCAATGTAGATGGTTCCATTCCTGATGATAATCCTGTATTGAATGGTGTCCAAAGTCATGTATATGCCTATGGATTCCGCAACTCCCAGGGGCTCACGTTTGTTGGCGATAAGCTCTTTGCGACAGAACATGGTCCGTCTACGGATGATGTGCTGAATCTAATTGAAAAAGGCGGCAACTATGGCTGGCCATATGTGGCAGGCTTTAGAGATAATGAATCCTATGTGTATGCAAACTATTCCAAGGCTCCAAAAGAGTTACAGGAAAAATTCGATCCGAACTACATTCCGGCAGGCGTTCCAACTCAGCAGGAAACCGACTTTAATGCGCCGAACCTTAAAGATCCGCTCAAATCCTTTAATGTTGTCCGCAATGGATATAACTTCGCAGATGAAACCTATGCACCGCTTTACTATGTAGGCTGGCCGACTATTGCGCCTTCCAGCGTTACTTACTATCCGGACAATGGGAAAATTAAAGAATGGCAAAATTCGCTACTCATTACGACACTTAAGAGTGGCGCCATCTATCGAGTGAAACTTGATGGCAAGAAGGAACAGGTTCAGGGCGATGTAGAAAAACTGTTCAAAACAAATAACCGTTACCGCAATGTTATCGTAAGCCCGGATACTACAAAACTCTATGTGGCTACAGATAACGGAGGCAATGCTCTCGGTAAAGATGGCAAGCCAATTACAGAAATGGAAAATAAGGGCGCCATCATCGTAATCGAATATACGGGCGATAAGAGCGGTAAGTAAGGTGAGTATAATAAAAATCATCATACCGCATTGAACGCTGACCAGCAGAAGCTGGCGGATAAAATGGTACAGCTTTGGGCGAATGCCGGTGAAATCAATAAACAGACTGAGTGGACAGCATATAATCCGAACCGCGAAAACTATATGATATTTACCTTACCTGATGCACATATGAACGAAGGTCAATTTGGACGCGATCACCATGTGGCATTTTGGGATAAAATCGATAGAGAATTTGTGGAGAAATAAATAGAACAAGCGAAAGAGCGATGATACAGGTCATCGCTCTTTTTATATTTAGCTTGTAATTTTACCGGGCAGGCATACAGAAATAACTCGAATGTAACATGATTTTTGCAGGTTTAAATTCTACTTAAGTCGATTTATGTGATATATTATCTTGATTTTGGGATAATATAGTAAATTATGGCGACTATTAATGTGTTTCATGATTAAACGTTTTATGACATACTAAATATAAGAAAATAATGAAGGTTGACTTTACTCGGACAGGCTTCTGTCGCGTCTTTTTGTTATGGTATTAGTAAGCAAACAATGTAGAGTCAATTATCCGTTAGTGTAGTTTGAGGTGTGTGAATAATGTCTTATACGTTGAAACAATTATTGAAGTTAATCGGTGCCAAAGTTGCGTTTTACAGAACTTTGCGTGGTTTAAAACAGCAGGAGCTGGCTGATAGAGTGAGCATGAGCCGCAGCACGATTAATAAAGTAGAACGTGGCAGCTATAATGATAATCTCTCTATTGATATGCTTTATACTTTGGCCAACGGCCTGGGAATTAATATACGAATGCTGCTCGAACTGTCGGCAGAGGAAGAAGAATTACTGAAGCAAATGGATCTGTGGGAAGAGCCGTTTGACGAATTTGTTTAACGATGGCTATTGGGGCGATTGAAGGATAAGTTAAAGTTTATGTTGAATACATACTATAGGAATTAGTGTTTATAACAGGGGATATTATGAATCGACAAAATTTTGACAAAAACAATCGCGTGCTTGCTATCTTATATCGGGCCATGAAGGGGGAACTCCTCAATGTACAGGCTTTAGCCAATGAATACGAGGTAACGACGAAGACTATTTCCCGCTATTTGGCTACGATTAAAAACTTTTTGGCGGAAAATCGGGAGCTCGTAGGGCATACAGAGCTTCAATATAACGGCCAAATGAAAGGGTATCAGTTACAATTCGACTCGATGCTCCAAAACGAAGAGCTTATGGTGCTGATTAAGATTTTAATCGGTACCCGCGCATTACGTCGCAACGATTTGTTGCGCCTTGTGGGCAAGCTGAAAATGCTGACGACCTGTCGCGACAGAGTGTTGGTGGAACAGCTGATTAAGAAAGAACTGCACCGCTATGTACCGGTGGAGCATATCGGCCAAGATGTAATCGATATGGTGTGGCGCCTTACACGCTGCATCCAGAGCCATACGGAAATAACGATTACCTATTATAAGGCTAATATGGAGAAGGTAAATCGCACCATCCAACCGGTGGCATTGTTATTTTCCGAATATTATTTTTACCTGGTCGGCTATTGGTTGAACAACGAAGGTACAACTGATTATGTGCCGATTTTGTATCGTGTAGATCGCATTGTAGGCGTGAAAGAACATCGTCGCAATTTCGAACTGACGAAAGATGTAGATTTTGACGAAGGCAATTTGCGGAATAAAGTTCAGTTTATGCACGCAGGGAAACCGCAAAAGGTTAAGTTTACTTATACCGGTGACTCGCTGCAATCCGTGCTGGATCGAATTCCTACAGCCACAGTGTTGTCCCTGGAAGAAAAAACAGCCCTCATCGAGGCGGAAGTATTCGGCATGGGGATTAAACATTACCTATTGGGACAGGGCCGACGCGTTAAGGTACTGGAACCGCCGGAATTTGTGGAAGATATGAAGACAGAATTACAGGCCATGTTGAAGAATTACTAGTATAGACTCAAGAGACTATCGGTATTAATTGAATAGAATTACCGGCAGTACCCTAATTTGTCAGTAATAACTTAATAGACTTATCAGCATTAACTTAATAGAGTTATCGGCATTAACTTGATATATTTTTATCCTCCTTTACTTATCACCCGGAAGGCTTGTCATTATGGCACAGCCTCCGGGTGATGAGTTTTTAGGCCGTCAATTGGAGCGAGCACAAACCATCGCAGAATCGTAGATTAGTTGCATATAGTTTACGGGAAAAGTTGATGGGCAACAGTTATATACCCGGATATTGCTTGCGAATAAACCGTCATATATAATGAAAGTAATAATGGCATTAATGGTATTAATAGCAATAACTATAACTATAGTACCAGTAATAGTAATAGTACCAGTAATTGTAACAGACATAATAATGGCAACAGTAAGAAGTGTTACAGGAGGTTAATATGCAAGACGTATATGTAATTTTGTACAAAAACTTCACAGCTCTTGATGCATTCGGCCCTATTGAAGCATTAGCACGTATTGAAGACTTCCAAATCCGCTATGTGTCTCTTGAAGGTGGCATTGTTACCAATCATCAATCCATTCGCATTGAAACAGAACCGATGTCGGTTATTGAAGACAATGGCATTATATTGGTGCCGGGCGGTTGGGGCAGCCGTGATGAAGTGAATAACACGGCATTTCTTAACGCATTAGGCGACGCTGCCACTCGCTCCGAATTTGTACTTTGTGTTTGCACAGGTTCCGCATTAGTGGCGAAGACCGGCGTTTTAGATGGCAAACGGGCCACTACGAATAAGCGGGCCTTTGATTGGGTGAAGAGCCAACGTGATGAGGTGCAGTGGGAACGACAGGCGCGCTGGGTTCACGACGGAAAGTTTTATACATCGGCCGGCGTTTCCGCCGGGATTGATATGGCACTAGGCTTCATTCGCGACCAATATGGACTGGATAAAGCTGTGGAAATTTATAGCGGCATGGAATACCATTGGAACGATGATGCGGATCATGATTCGTTTTAAAGGTCATAATTAAAAGTACGGTTACAAAGTGGTTTGAAGGAACTTATAGGAGATAAGGGCTTCAAACCGCTTTTTTTATTTATGGGAGTCAATGGACTGCCGATTATCACGCAAATAATTTCATGGCATTTTATTTGAGATAATTAATAGGGAGTTTTATATAAATTTTAATTAAAGTAATAGAAAAACTTTAACTATTCCTGGAAGTCATTTTTAATATACGCCGTAAGTACAGATGTTTAATGTATTCTCTATAGAAAAAAACGAAAAAATAGGACGAGTCAGCGTCAACCTTACTTAATTGATATAGCTCTGAGAGTGGTTTTACTTACATTGTATTATGTATACATGATATAATGTAATAAAGTTAGTCAAACTAAACATGTTATAGGACGAATTAACTTGTACATGAAACAACGCAAGTTAAGCTGAGTGCATGTTTATATAAAGGGATCTTAGTAGATTAACAACAGGAATGAGGTATAGTATGCGTACAGAACGAGATTTTTTAGGGGAATTAGAAGTTGCAGATGAATTGTACTACGGAGTTCAAACTTTGCGGGCAATGGAAAATTTCAACATTACCGGTAAGCACCTCGACCATGATTTTATTCGCTCCATGGCCATGGTAAAGAAAGCCTGTGCTTTGGCGAATATGAAAACCGGCCGTATGGAAGAGCGCATTGGTAATGCAATTGTTCGCGCAGCTGACGAAATTATTGCCGGCGGTTTTGTAGATCAATTTCCGGTTGATCCGATCCAAGGCGGTGCAGGTACTTCATTTAACATGAACATGAACGAAGTGTTGGCTAATCGCGGTTTGGAAATTTTAGGCGAAGCCAAAGGTCGTTATGACATCATTTCGCCAAACAATCATTGCAACATGGCACAGTCCACCAATGATACATTCCCAACAGCTATTAAAGTATGTGCGATTTTAAAGAGCAAGCCTTTAATTGCAGCCCTTCAACGCTTAGTTGATGAGCTTGAAAAGAAAGCTGAAGAATATAAAGAAGTGTTGAAAATGGGCCGTACTCATTTACAAGACGCGGTGCCAATCACATTAGGCCAGGAAATGGGCGCTTATGCGTCCGGCGTTCGCCGCGGTATTCGCCGTATTGAATCGGCTATCGTAGCAGCTCACACAGTAAACATGGGTGCTACTGCCGTAGGTACAGGTCTCAATGCGGAACCTAAATACATTCACGATGTAGTAGGTGAATTGTCCTCCGTTGTTGGTGAAGAATTCCTTACAGCCGACAACCTAATCGATGCTACTAACAATACAGATATTTTTGCTGACATTTCCAGCGGTCTTAAAGTAACAGCCCTTGTATTGATCAAGATGGCTAACGACTTCCGTTTAATGGCTTCCGGCCCTCGTTGCGGTATTGGCGAATTGAAGTTGCCTGCACGTCAACCGGGCTCCAGCATTATGCCGGGGAAAGTAAACCCTGTTATCGCAGAAGTGTTGAATCAGGTTTGCTACCAGGTTGTGTCCAACGACTTGGCTGTAACCTTGGGCGTTGAAAACGGTCAGTTCGAATTGAACGTAATGGAACCTGTTATCGCCTATAACTTGTTCAACTCCATGTGCTATCTGAAAAATGGCGTAAACACGTTCGTTGATAAATTACTTATCGATCTTGAAGTGGATCGCGAACGTTGTCAGTACTGGTTGGACCGCAGTGTGGGTATCGTTACAGCCTTATTGCCACATATCGGTTATGAAAATACATCCGCATTGGCAAAAGAAGCGTACACAACAGGCCGTGCTATTAAGGATATTATCCTTGAAAAAGGCTTATTGTCCAAAGAAGATATGGAACATATCTTATCACCTGCTGAAATGACTAAACCGGGCATCGCCGGAGCGGACATTTTAAAGGTAAAAGGGAACTAATATTACTTGCTCATGGCAAATATATAAATTGTAAGGGTTAAAAAAACACCTTAATCAATGGTACATATGGAAAGTTTCACAGTTGACCAGGAATAGCTCTGATGGCCGCTAGTTGTATCTTACCAAACCGACGATTAAGGTGTTTTTGTTGTCTAAAGAGTAAAAGTTATATCCCTTGAGATTGTTGAAAAGTACAAGTTAGATTCTTTGAGAGTCCTGAAAAAGTAAAACCTCTATACATTGAGATCCTTTAAAGGTAAAAACGCTATACGCTAAGTCTTTTAAAAGTAATTTTGAACAAAAAGAAACTGCTCGCAAAGGTGTTAAGGTTGCGAGCAGTTTTTATTCATCACCGTGATTAAGGTATCCCGCAAGTGGTGTTAGGGCTTGCCGGGAGGTGTTATATGGCCGGTGATGACTAAGGCTGCCTGCAAATGGTGTTAGGGTTTGCAGGCACGGTGTTTGATTAAGTGTGCTAAACACTGCCGCCAATGGGCGGTGTACTCATCTATATGCAATTGCTCCATCGTTTCAGTCATTACATAGATTCCCGCGAAGGCTTCGTCAACCTTCGCATAGGTGCTAAAGTTGATGCCACCTATGGCATGTACGGGAATGTTATGTTTTTGCGCTAACGCTAATATGGAGCTGCACTCTTCCGCCGACCGCGGTGTGAGGCCGGGCTTGCATCGGGATGGGAATATATGCCCCAATACGAGCCAATGTGCACCGGCGGCAATGGCCGTTTCCGCTTCCCCTAAGGAGTGAACGGATACGCCGAAGTTTGAGGCCTTGCTGTTCAATATAGCTTCACATTCTGCCACCCCGATTTGCACAGGTAAGTTGTATGTACTTGCCAAATGCATGTGGTGGCTTACGATAAGTTCCACGCCGGCGGCGCGGGTGTAGGGAAGCAGTTGCAACAGCAATGCTTCGTAGGAACTGACTGATAATTCTTTCGCGCGCAACAGAAGCCGGTCCGGACGGGACTGAATGAGTGCTTTTAAATAGGATGTGACCGTCATGGACGGTGCAGTTTCCACTAAAAACTCCCTCAATGTGGGCAAATCTGTTACATAGGTAAGGAGTGTTTGCGGCGGCTTACAGTCGGATGTGATCATGGTATACCACCTGTAGGCCCATCTTTTGAATGTCTTCGTGCATCTGTGCCACGCTGCGTGTGTCGTTAATGTCGAATTGATCGCTGCTGCGGTGTTTATTTGAATCACTGTGACCGCCTACATCTACCTGAACGCCGGCGGAAATTTTAGTGGCGCAAATATTCATAACCGCATTGCGGAAGTCCTTGCTTTCGCGACTGGATACAGTAATCTGTGCCTGAGGCACGAATAAACGATAGGCGCACATGATTTGTAATAAATCACGGTCGCTGACTAAGTGGTTGAAATGACCGAGTTCGCCATTTACCGGACGTAGACGTGGCACGGAGAAACTCAATTCCGATGCAGGGAATGATTTCTGTGTGGACCACAGATGGAGGCCGGTGGCTAAGGCGTCGTAACGGAAATTGCTAAGGCCCAACAGAGCGGCGAAACCGGCACCGCGGAAACCGCTGTTCAAGGCGCGTTCCTGTGCATAGAAACGATATGGGAAAGACCGTTTATTTCCGTACGGATGATAGTATTCGTAGGCGGTTAAGTCGTAGGTTTCCTGGAACACCGTAATGAAATCGGCTCCGGCTTCATGGAGAATTTTATAGTCCGCCTGGTTGGCCGGATAGATCTCAATGCCAATATTGGCGAAGTACGGTTTTGCCAATTCCAAAGCGGAAGCGATGTATTCCACCGATGAGCGCGATTCCGATTCGCCGGTTAAGAATAAAATCTCTTGAAGTCCTGTTTGGGCAATGGCTTCCAACTCACGTTTAATATCGTCGGCTGTCAGTTGCGCACGTTTTATAGTTTGCTTACTGTTAAATCCGCAGTAGCGGCAGCCGTTGTGACAGTAGTTGGCAATATAGAGCGGCGTGAACAGCTGAATGTTGCTGCCGAAGCGGGCGCGTGTTAAGGCTTTCGCTTTTTGCGCCATGTCTTCTAAAAACGGTGCAGCAGCAGAGCTGAGGAGCGCCATAAAATCTTCCGGTTCCAACTCGTCTTTTTGAAGCGCCTGTTTTACATGGTCTGCTGTAAAGGCTTCGTCTACAAAGCTGTTTTTCGTGTCCAATACATAATGTAAACGACTCATATCCAACTTATCCATGGAGGATGTGAAGGTCATTATATCTTTTTCAAGCAATTCGTTATCTGCGGGGGTGGCTGTGGCGATGTGGCCGTGAAGCTCCGGTGCCGTTTTTCTTTGCGTAGCTTGT
Source organism: Veillonella sp. (assembly GCF_018364065.1). Lineage (GTDB taxonomy): Bacteria > Bacillota > Negativicutes > Veillonellales > Veillonellaceae > Veillonella_A. The sequence goes on along the minus strand of NZ_JAGZMO010000002.1, from coordinate 15,191 downwards.
AGCATAGGTGGCACCTCCTACTCGCCCAGAAATCCGGTGAGCGGACTGGATGCGGCAGCCTGATCAATGATAACGCGACCGGTTTTGCCTAAGTGGGCGAGACGGCCCGCTTCAATTGCCAACTTGAAGGCGCGGCACATTTGTTCCACATTGCCTGCGGTGGCGATGGCTGTGTTACACATAATAGCGGTAACGCCCATCTCCATGGCTTCGCAAGCTTCGGACGGCTTGCCGATACCGGCATCCACGATGACAGGCAGGTCGGTGCTCTTCAATACGATTTCAATAAATGCTTTTGTACAGAGTCCGCGGTTACTGCCGATTGGTGCAGCCAGTGGCATGATGGCGGATGCGCCGGCATCTTCCAATGCTTTGGTGGCGTAGTAGTCCGGATACATGTATGGGAGCACTACGAAGCCACGGTCAGCTAACATTTTAGTGGCGCGAATCGTTTCCTGATTATCCGGTAAGAGCCAGCGTGCATCGCTGATGATTTCTACTTTTACAAAGTCGCCGCAGCCCATGGCACGGGACAGTTCGGCGATGCGCACTGCTTCTTCCGCTGTACGGGCACCTGATGTATTTGGCAGTAATGTAACATCTTTCGGCATGTAGTCGAGGATGTTTTCCTTGCCGTCCGGTGTGGCACGACGAAGAGCGAGCGTAATAATTTGAGCTTCGCCCTGTTCAGCGACGGCTTTTACGAGAGGCAAGGAGAACTTGCCGGAACCGAGAATGAGGCGGGAAGAAAATGTCTTGCCGCCCAATGTATATGTATCGGCTGCAGCTGTAAGCGGTGCGGTCGTTGTTGATGCAGATGTAGTTGTCATAATTAAACTCCTTTGGAGAATTAACTTGTATATTATAAAAACTTAACTTGCGGGTGGATTTCCGTGGGATCGAATCCCACCTCCATCGAGAGTAGGGTTCGAATTCCACCTCCACCGAAAGTAGGGGTCGAATCCCACCTCCGCCGGGATTAGGGTTCGAATCCCTATTAGTCTTCAGTCAACAGGAGATGAAGAAGCATAGTCGCTTCGTGGGCGGCGCAGAGCATTACGCGCGGTGCCAGGAGGCCCAATGAGCTTTCGCTGTGGCCGTCGCCCGTTTGATAGTACTTCGACAGAAGTGTTTTGGTTTGGACCGTATTTGGATGGTCGTAACCGCTCACACCGCTGGCACCGATCAACGTGGTTTCCGGATAGTGGGTGAGTACATAGGACGTGAGGTTCGCCTTGTTTTCCGCTGAGTCGAAGGCTTCAATTACATAGGGATATCCTTTCAGATACTCATCATAGTTGCTTTCGTTGATAGTGGTGTGAACCGCTGTAACGTTGATAAACGGATTGATGCGGTGCAAGATATTCTTCAACGCTTCTACTTTCGGCTTTCCCAAGTCGGTCATTTCATAGGCCTGGCGTCCCAAGTTCGTAATGTCCACCACGTCCTTGTCGATAATGGTGAGTCCGCCGATGCCGAGACGTGCCAAGCTGATGGCGATGTGGGAACCGAGACCGCCGGCGCCGCAAACAGGAATGTGACTCTCTTTTAGTCGGTTATAAATACGTTCGCCGTAGCGAGCCGTCCAAATGGCGTCATAGGTAATGCGGTCCGGTGCCTTTGTGCGTGAAACACAAAGCAGATTATCTCCGTCTGCAAGTACCGGATCATTGGAGAAGGCGAATCCGTTCAAGAGCCACAGGGCATCTGAGCCCAACGAGTCGAATTCAGCCATAATTTGTGAGGCCTTTGTACCGGAGGCTACGTCCAGTTGCCGGCCGTTAACTGTAATACTCATCAGCCGCCTCCTACAAAATGAACAATTTCTAGTGTATCGCTGTCGGATAATTGCGTGGTTTCAAACTCGCTTTGGGGGATAATGGCATAGTTGCGTTCAACGACGACGCGCTTCGGATTGTAGCCGGCTGCTTCCAGAAAGGACAATACAGTCACAGATTCCGTTAACGTCTGCTCTTTACCATTGACTACCATGAGGACCTCCTTTTTACACATATAATATATATACCTAATTACTAATATATAAACTCGAAGAATTTCCCTGTATAAATAATTGCTGCCCCTTGGCAACAAAAAAAGACATGAAGGAAGAGCACCCTTTCGGTGGTGCTCCCCATCATGTCTTATATGAATTTATATATCGCATTGCATTTAGTATAGCAAAGTTTTAAAATTGAGGAAAGGTATAATTCGAGATTATAAAAAATAAGAATTTTGAAAAAATAATATTTGACAATGTAATTTTACAATGATATAATTACAAATTGCAAATGTACTCTCTGAAATTTGATTATATATTATAAAAAAATAAAATATAGTCAATTAATTTATAGAGCGCCGGCTGTTATAAATACGGCAAAACGGTGCATAAAGATAAGGGTACTGATTAATATAACTATAACACTGTTAGTGATGAAGGTAGATCTTCCAAGGTTGTGCTACAAATGGCGAAGCAAGGTTCAAAAAATAAAAAGAGAGCCTTGCTTATTTTGTCATTGTGTGAGCAGGAAAACTGAGACCTGGTTGGTTGTCTGTAGTCATACCGTTATAGAATAGAAGGTAAGCCAATTGAAATGAGGGGTGAAAGCTGGTATGTTCAAACCTGAACAGGTAGGAAAGAGAACGCGTTATACCTATGCTAAAATTAACGAAGTTCTGGAAATGCCACATTTATTGGACGTGCAACGCAAGTCTTATGAGTGGTTTTTGGAGAGCGGTTTACAAAATATTTTTGACGATATTTCTCCGATTAAAGACAATTCAGGTAATTTAGTGCTTTCTTTTGAAGGGTTCAGCCTTGGAGAGCCAAAATATGATATTAACGAATGTAAAAACCGTGACGCTACATATGCAGCGCCATTGCGTGTTAATATCCGCCTAGTTAACAACGATCCGGAAAACCAAGATATTAAAGAACAGGAAGTTTTCATGGGCGATTTCCCATTGATGACTGAAACCGGTACATTTATTATCAACGGTGCGGAACGTGTTATCGTATCTCAGCTTGTTCGCTCCCCGGGTGTTTACTACACTCGTGAAATCGATACTATGGGTAACCGTTTGTATGGTTCTACGGTTATTCCTAACCGCGGTGCGTGGATTGAGCTTGAAACTGATGCCAATGAAATGGTAGCCGTACGTATTGACCGTAACCGTAAGTTACCGGCCACTGTATTAGTACGTGCTCTTGGTTGGAGCTCCAACGAATCCATTTTAGAATTATTCTGGAATGGCGAAGTAGACGAAAACGGCAACCGTGTTTACGACGAACGCTTAGTGCGTACGCTCGAAAAAGACACAACCCAGTCTTCCGATGAAGCACTTGTGGAAATTTACAAAAAATTGCGTCCGGGCGAACCGCCAACTGTAGAAAGTGCGCGCAATTTATTCGACAATTTATTCTTCGACCCACGCCGTTACGATTTAGCTTGTGTAGGTCGTTATAAATTGAATAAAAAATTAGGCTGGCGTCAACGCATGTTGGGTCAAACATTGGCTCAACCAATCATCGACCATGAAACCGGTGAAGTGATCGTTGATGCGGGCACACTCATGACTGAAGATCAGTTAGATGTAGTGGCTAACAGCGGTGTATTTAGCGGCGAAGGTTTTGCAGAGTTCTATGTAAGTAACGGCGAAGGCTCTTCCTTCAAAGTAATTTGCAACAACTGCAATCTTCCATTCGAACATCGCACTGTAACTCGCGAAGACATGATCGCCAACATCAGCTACTTGTTGAACTTGATGGATGGTGCCGGCCATGTGGACGATATCGACCACTTGGGCAACCGTCGTCTTCGTTGCGTAGGCGAATTGTTACAGAATCAGTTCCGTATCGGTTTAACTCGTATGGAACGTGTGGTTAAAGAACGTATGACAATTCAAGACAATACGCAGATTACACCACAAGCATTAATTAATATCCGTCCGGTTGTGGCAGCTATTAAGGAATTCTTCGGTTCCTCCCAGTTGTCCCAGTTCATGGACCAAACAAACCCACTTGGCGAATTGACTCACAAACGTCGTTTATCCGCCTTGGGCCCTGGCGGTTTGTCTCGTGAACGTGCAGGCTTCGAAGTTCGTGACGTGCATCACTCTCACTACGGCCGCATGTGTCCGATTGAAACCCCTGAAGGTCCTAACATCGGTTTGATTTCTTCCTTGTCCAACTATGCGAAAGTAAACGAATTCGGTTTCATCGAAGCTCCTTACCGTCGTGTAGAAAAAATCTACGGCACAGGCGAAGATGCTAATAAAGTAGTAAAAGTACAAGTTAGTGATCAGGTAGTATACATGACCGCTGATGAAGAAGAAGGTATGACCATCGCGCAGGCCAACTCCATCCTTGATGAAAACGGTTACTTCGTAGATTCTCATATCGCTTGTCGTCGCGGCTCTGAAGTCCTTGAAGTTGGCCCTGAAAAAGTTGACTACATGGACGTTAGCCCTAAAGAAGTTGTATCCATCGGTACAGCTATGATTCCATTCCTCGAAAATGATGACGCGAACCGTGCCTTGATGGGTGCGAACATGCAGCGTCAGGCCGTGCCGCTTCTTCGTGCACAGGCTCCGCTCGTTGGTACCGGTATGGAATACAAAGCGGCTACTGACTCCGGCGTTTGCGTATTGGCAAAAGAAGCCGGTATCGTAACTCGTTGTTGGGGTAATGAAATTCACGTTACTCGCGATAACGGCCGCATCGATATTTACAAATTAAACAAATTCCTTCGTTCCAACCAATCTACATGTTTCAACCAGAAACCAATCGTATTCCGCGGCGACCGCGTCGTAAAAGGCCAGGTATTGGCTGACGGCCCGGCTACTGACGGCGGCGAATTGGCCTTGGGCTTCAACGTTCTTGTAGCGTTCATGCCTTGGGAAGGTTACAACTATGAAGATGCGATTCTTCTGAGCGAAGAACTTTGCAAAGAAGATATTTATACATCCATTCACATTGAAGAATACGAATGTGATGCGCGCGACACTAAATTAGGCGCTGAAGAAATTACACGTGAACTTCCTAACACAGGCGATGACAACCTTCGCAATCTTGACGAAGACGGTATCATCTGCATCGGTGCGGAAGTACATCCTGGCGACATTTTGGTGGGTAAAGTAACTCCTAAGGGAGAAACTGAACTGACTCCGGAAGAACGCTTGTTACGTGCTATTTTCGGTGATAAAGAACGTGAAGTACGCGACACATCCTTGCGCGTTCCTCATGGTGAATCCGGTAAAATCGTAGACGTTAAAGTCTTCACTCGTGAAAACGGCGACGAATTACAACCGGGCGTAAACAAATTAGTTCGTGTATATATTGCACAGAAACGTAAGATTCACGAAGGCGATAAAATGGCCGGTCGTCATGGTAACAAGGGTGTCGTTTCCCGCGTTATGCGTCAGGAAGACATGCCATTCTTGCCGGACGGCACTCCTGTACAGATCGTACTTAACCCATTGGGCGTACCATCCCGTATGAACATCGGTCAGGTACTTGAAACTCACTTGGGTTGGGCTGTTCAAGGGTTAGGCATGCAGATTAAAGCAACTGACCTCAAGATTCAGAACGTATTGAATCAGGCTAAAACTGACAGCCGTTACTGGGATAACATTGACCGCATTAAAGAATTGTTCGGCGAAATCGACGAATTGAAATCTCAAATTGCGGAAAATGTGACTGTATCCCACTTGGATGTTGATTCTGAAATCAACACCCGTCGTGAAGAAGCTCTCGATTTAATCTTGGGCGAAGCACAACGCCAGCTCGATACATTAGGCGGCCGTGCCCGTTACGATGAATTGAAAGCCATTGAAAAATCCTATAGCGATAAAGAAATCGAGTTCTTCGACACTGAAGAAGAAGCTCCTGAAATGGAACAGGCTCTTCAAGACGAACTCAAATCCGTATCCGCTGTAGTTGACATTATTGATGCCATCAAATCGGCACGTGTTAAACGCGAAGAAATCCGCAAAGACTTGGAATCCTACGGTTACGATTTCGAATCTTACGGTATGCCTAAGCCTGACGTGGCAGGTATCCACATTGCAACACCTGTATTCGACGGTGCTCACGAAAGCGATGTGTTCAATACCTTGCGCATTGCCGGTAAAGAAGATGAAGGTAAAACCGTTCTTTATGACGGTCGTACCGGTGAACCGATGGATAACAAAGTTACAGTCGGTTATGTATATATGCTTAAACTCCATCATTTGGTTGATGATAAAATCCATGCTCGTTCCACAGGTCCGTACTCCTTGGTTACACAACAGCCATTGGGCGGTAAAGCTCAGTTCGGCGGTCAGCGTTTCGGGGAAATGGAAGTTTGGGCTCTTGAAGCGTATGGCGCAGCCTACACCTTACAAGAGTTGTTAACTGTTAAGTCTGACGATGTAGTTGGTCGTGTAAAAGCATATGAAAAAATCGTTAAGGGCGAAAATATTCCTGAACCGGGCGTTCCGGAATCCTTTAAAGTATTGCTGAAAGAACTTCAGAGTATCGGCCTTGATGTGAAGATTTTAAATGAAGATCAAGAAGAAGTTGTCATTAAGGAACTTGATGACGATGATGATACAAGCGATATCAAAGAAGTAATGGAAGGTAATGAAACTGTCAACGAAGAAGCTCCGGTTGATGCAGTTGTTGAGGATGTATCCGAACCTGTAACCAGCGGCGAAGATGACAGCATTTTCAGCACTATGGCAGTTTATGACGGTGCTGCTTCCGATTTAGATTCCGATACCGATGAAGACTAATTTAAGTATCCATAAAGAAGGGAGCGATACTTGTGCTAGACGTTAATGAATTCGATTCTATGCGAATCGGCTTGGCTTCGCCTGAACAGATCTTAGAATGGTCTTACGGGGAAGTTAAAAAGCCGGAAACTATTAACTATCGTACGCTGAAACCGGAACGAGACGGCTTGTTCTGTGAGCGTATTTTTGGGCCAACCAAAGACTGGGAATGTCATTGTGGTAAATACAAGCGCATTCGCCATAAAGGGGTTGTGTGTGATAAATGCGGCGTTGAAGTAACTCGTGCTAAAGTACGTCGCGAACGTATGGGTCACATTGTATTAGCTACACCTGTGTCTCATATTTGGTACTTCAAGGGGATCCCATCTCGTATGGGATTGATCCTTGACGTATCCCCTCGTTCTCTTGAACGAGTACTCTACTTTGCAGCTTACATTGTAGTTGACCCGGGCAACACGCCTCTTATGAAGCGTCAACTCTTATCTGAAACTGAATTCAGAGAATATGAAGCGCAATTTAACGACGAAGAATATAAAATCAACGGCAAGAACATTGTTATCGAAACAGTGGCTCAGCGCCGTGAACGTTTGGCTATCGTAGAAGAAGCTAAACGCAAAACAGCAGCTAACGAACGTTTGGCAGCTGATACTGAAACACCGGAAGACGAAAAAGTATACGAAGAATTAACTCGTGAAGAACGCTTTGAACTTGGCGCTGTTGACGAAGTGGAATTCGTATGTATCGACATGGGCGCCGAAGCTATCAAGGCTCTTCTTAGCGAACTTGACCTTGATGCATTGAATGCTGAACTTCGCAACGAATTGGAAACTGTATCCGGTCAGCGTAAAGTGCGTGCCGTTCGTCGTCTTGAAGTTGTAGAAGCATTCCGTCAGTCCGGCAACAAACCGGAATGGATGATCATGGATGTAGTCCCTGTAATTCCACCTGAACTTCGTCCTATGGTTCAGCTCGACGGCGGTCGTTTCGCCACTTCCGACTTGAACGACTTATATCGTCGTGTAATTAACCGTAATAACCGTTTGAAACGCCTTCTTGACTTAGGCGCTCCTGATATCATCGTTCGCAACGAAAAACGTATGCTTCAGGAAGCAGTGGATGCTCTTATCGACAATGGTCGTCGCGGCCGTCCTGTAACAGGTCCGGGCAACCGTCCATTGAAATCCCTGTCCGACATGCTTAAAGGTAAACAAGGTCGTTTCCGTCAGAACCTCTTGGGTAAACGTGTTGACTATTCCGGTCGTTCCGTTATCGTAGTTGGTCCTGAACTTAAAATGCACCAATGCGGCTTGCCTAAAGAAATGGCCCTCGAACTCTTCAAGCCTTTCGTTATGAAACGCCTTGTAGAACGCGGCCAGGCAAGCAACATTAAAGCGGCTAAACGCCAAGTTGAACGCATCGGCGCCGGCGTATGGGAAGCTTTGGAAGAAGTTATCAAAGAACATCCTGTACTCTTGAACCGCGCACCGACATTGCACCGTTTAGGTATTCAGGCGTTCGAACCAATCCTTTGGGAAGGCCGTGCCATTAAACTTCATCCGTTAGTATGTACAGCGTTCAACGCCGACTTCGACGGTGACCAGATGGCCTGTCACTTGCCACTTTCCGTAGAAGCACAATCTGAAGCGCGTACGCTCATGTTGTCTTCTCACAACATCTTATCCACTAAAGACGGTAAACCGGTTGCGGTTCCATCTCAGGATATGATCTTGGGTACATACTACTTAACCGTAGTACGTCAACATACAAAAGAACATGCAAAATACTTCGCAAACTATGATGAAGTTATGCTTGCTTATGATTCCGGTGTTATTGGACTTCAGGACGTATTGTACATCCGTGAAGAAGGTCATGGCCGCGTAGAAACAACAGCAGGCCGCCTCATTTTCAATAACGCGTTATATCCTGAACTTCGTCAGTACGAAAAACAGGAAGACGGCCACTACACATTGGGCCGCGTTATGGACAAGAAAATGGTTGGTAAATTGGTTGACCAATGTTTCCAATTGTTCGGCAACGAAAAAACAGCTGAACTTCTTGACCGCGTAAAATCCCTCGGTTACTCCTATGCTCGTCGTGCCGGTATGACTATCGCCATTGCGGACATTAAAGTACCTGTTGAAAAAGCCGGTATTTTACAGAAGGCCGATGAAGACGTAGAAAAAGTATCTCGTCTATATCGTCGTGGTCACATGTCCGAAGACGAACGTTATCGTAAAACTATCCAATTGTGGACTCAGGCTACAGAAGATGTAACCGATGCCATGATGGATACAATGATGCGCGACCAGGAAGGTTTCAACCCGGTATACATGATGGCGATCTCCGGTGCCCGTGGTAATAAGCAACAGATTCGTCAGCTTGCCGGTATGCGTGGTTTGATGGCCGACCCATCCGGTCGAATCATCGACTTACCAATCAAAGCAAACTTCAAAGAAGGTCTTACTGTATTGGATTACTTTACATCCAGCCATGGTGCTCGTAAAGGTTTGGCCGATACGGCGCTCCGTACAGCTGACTCCGGTTACTTGACCCGTCGTCTCGTAGACGTTTCTCAGGACGTTATCGTTCGTGAAGAAGACTGCGACGTAGTGGGCATTGACTTGGTGCGTGAACGTGCTCGTTTGGCAAGTTCTCCTCGTCAGGCATTAATCCTTCTTAAAGATAAATTGATCGGCCGCGTTCTCGACAAAGACGTAGTGGATCCTGCAACAGGCGAATTATTGCTTGAAGGTGAAACTATCCTTTCCGAAGCAGACCTTATGGTATTAGCTGATCACAAAGTGAGCGATATTGCTCTTCGCGGTGCACATCTTGGCAGCGACAGCGATATTAACCACTCCAACCTTGTACAAAAAATCAGTTTAGGTGAATCCGATGAAGAAATTCGTCAGACTTTACGCGAAACTATGATTCATAACATGCTTGGCAAAGATACGGTAAACGCTGTTGTAGACAGCGAAGGCCGTGAAATCTTCCCTGCACACAGCGCATTGACCGAAGAAGGCATCGAAGCTATTCTCGACAGCGACGTGAAGGAAGTACAAGTTCGCAACAACGATATTCACGGTATCGAAGTAGAAGCTATCGTGGAAGGTTCCGGTATTATCGAACCTCTTAAAGATTGTATTGTGGGCCGTACAGCAGCGGAAGAATTAATCAATAAGGAAACCGGTGAAGTCATCGTTCCACTTAACGGTGAAATCACTGAAGAATTGGCTGATGAAGTAGTTAAACACTACGAAACAGTTAAGATTCGTTCCGTATTGACTTGTCGTTCCCCTTATGGCGTATGTATGAAGTGTTACGGCCGTGACCTCGGTACAGGCAACCAGGTTCAGGTAGGTGAAGCTGTAGGTATTATTGCGGCTCAGTCTATCGGTGAACCGGGTACACAGCTTACAATGCGTACGTTCCATACCGGCGGGGTTGCCGGTGATGACATCACTCAGGGTCTTCCACGTGTCGAAGAATTGTTCGAAGCACGTCGTCCTAAACGTCATGCCATCATCAGTGAAGTAGAAGGTTCTGTGCGCGTAGTACCTAACGACTCCAAGAAAGGTACTAACACAGTATTGGTAACTGACAGTGAAGGGGTAGAACACGATTACCTCATTCCTTACGGTGCCCGTATTATTGTACGCGACGGCGACGTTGTAAAACTTGGCGCCCGTTTGACAGAAGGTTCCATCAACCCACACGACATTATGCGCGTAATGGGTACAGAAGCAACGCAGCGCTACCTTGTATATGAAGTACAGAAAGTATATAAATCTCAAGGTGTAGAAATCAACGATAAACACATTGAAGTTATTGTTCGTCAAATGCTTCATAAAGTTAAAGTTGAAGAAGCGGGCGATGCTGACTTGTTACCTGGCGATCCTATCGACGTTAATACCTTTGACGAAGAAAACCGCCGCTTAGTACTTAACGGTAAAAAACCGGCTACAGGCAAACGTATTCTTCTCGGTATTACGAAAGCGGCTCTTGCTACAGACAGCTTCTTGTCTGCCGCATCCTTCCAGGAAACAACTCGCGTGTTAACTGACGCTGCTATTAAAGGTAAGATCGATCCATTGTTAGGTCTTAAAGAAAACGTTATCATCGGTAAATTGATTCCTGCCGGTACCGGTATGAGTCGCTACCGTAAGATTAAGGTTGTAAAAAAAGAACCTAACATTGAAAATATGATTGAAACAGTAGAAGCAGGGGAATAATTATTACACTGCGTTTACATAAGTGAGCGGTGACTTTTCGAAGTCGCTGCCTCCTTATAGTGTTTCTGTCGTACTATATAATTAATACTATATATAGTGCTCTGTAATAGTTTTCTGTTTTAAGTGTATCCGTATAATAGTAAATATGTAATGAGAGGCTGTTTTGTAAAATAAAAACAGCCTCTTTTTATATAAAATTGACAAATTATTTATGCTAATTTTGCAATTGAAAGTTGACGATGTATAAAAAGTCGAAAAATACGGCTATATCTGTATAAAAATTTGAGAAATATGCAAAATGAAAACGTTTTTGTACACACGGATACGTGTACATATAAAACGCCGATATTTCAAGCGTTTTTTGCTATAAAAAGTGTTGACACCCCTTTGGAGAAATGATAAACTGATATAGCGCTCAGGGAGCAGTATGCTTTTGAGTGCGAAAAAATATTGAGGAGTACAAAGATGGAAATTGAGCGTTTAACAACTGCCAACAAGACAATCGGAGCCAAACAGACAGCGAAAGCAATCGCTCGTGGCGAAGTAGATATGGTATTTGTTGCCAATAACAGCGATGATCGAGTGATTTTACCGATTATAGAACTTTGTGAAGCCAACGGCGTGCCAATCAACCAGGAGTATTCCATGGAAGAGCTCGGTAAAGCCGGCAAGATTAAAGTGAAAGCCGCTGCTGTTGGAGTACTTCGATAAACTTGGTAATATCTGACGCCGCACTTTGCGGTGACAGATCAATTATAAATCTAAATGTTTGGAAAGGAGGTGCCCATATGCCAACAATTAACCAGTTAGTACGCAAAGGCCGTCAAACTTTGACTAGAAAATCCGACGCTCCTGCACTTAAAGAAAGTCCGCAGAAACGTGGTGTATGTACTCGTGTATATACAGCTACTCCAAAGAAACCGAACTCCGCGCTTCGTAAAGTTGCCCGTGTTCGTTTGACAAACGCTATTGAAGTAACTGCATATATCCCAGGCATTGGTCACAATTTACAGGAACACAGTGTAGTACTTATCAGAGGTGGTCGTGTTAAAGACTTACCAGGTGTGCGTTATCACATTGTTCGCGGTGCATTGGATACAGCTGGCGTACAAAACCGTATGCAGAGTCGTTCCAAGTATGGCGCTAAAAAAGCTAAGAAATAATTATAGCTAAAAACATTGTAATCACACATCGTAGAGGAGGAAACTAACATGCCAAGAAAAGGCCCTGTGTTGAAGCGTGATGTACTTCCAGATCCGGTGTACAACAGCAAATTAGTTACACGCTTCATTAACAAAGTTATGTACGATGGCAAAAAAGGCGTAGCCGAAACTATCGTATATGATGCATTTGAAATTATTCGTTCTAAAATGGGTCAAGACCCAATGGAAGTTTTTGATCAGGCTTTAAAAAATGTAATGCCTGTATTGGAAGTTCGCGCTCGCCGTATCGGTGGTGCTAACTACCAAGTACCAGTTGAAGTTCGTGCCGATCGTCGTCAGACTTTAGGTATTCGTTGGATGGTAAACTATGCTCGTCTTCGCGGCGAACGTACCATGAAAGAACGCTTAGCTGGTGAATTAATGGATGCGTTCAATAACACTGGCGCAGCTATTAAGAAAAAAGATGATACTCATAAAATGGCAGAAGCCAATAAGGCATTTGCTCATTATCGTTGGTAATTAGTTAAGAGGAGTGACATTCGTGGCAAGAGAATTTTCTTTAGAGAAAACTCGTAATATCGGTATCATGGCTCACATCGATGCTGGTAAGACGACCACAACGGAACGTATTCTTTACTACACAGGCCGAGTTCACAAGATTGGTGAAGTACATGAAGGCGCTGCGACAATGGACTGGATGGAACAAGAGCAGGAACGTGGTATCACTATCACATCCGCTGCTACAACTTGTCACTGGAAAGACCATCGCATCAATATCATCGATACTCCTGGTCACGTTGACTTCACTGTAGAAGTAGAACGTTCGTTGCGTGTACTTGATGGTTCCGTAGCTGTTTTCAGTGCTAAAGGTGGCGTTGAACCACAGTCTGAAACTGTATGGCGTCAGGCTTCTACTTACGGCGTACCTCGTATCGCTTATGTAAATAAGATGGATACTGTAGGTGCTGATTTCTTCCGTGTGGTAGACATGATGAAAGAACGCCTTGGTGCAAACAGCGTAGCTCTTCAAGTGCCAATCGGCGCCGAAGATACTTTCAAAGGTATCATCGACTTGATGACTATGAAAGCGGAAATCTACATCAGTGATGACGGTAAAGAGTACGAAATTACTGATATTCCTGCTGAGTATGAAGAAGTTGCTAATGCTCGTCGTGAAATGTTAGTTGATGCTATCGCAGAAGCTGATGACGACATTATGATGAAATACTTGGAAGGTGAAGAACTTTCCTTGGAAGAACTTAAAGCAGGTCTTCGTAAAGCAGTTTGTGAAAACAAATTGTTCCCTGTACTTTGCGGTTCTTCTTACAAAAACAAAGGTGTACAGATGTTGTTGGATGCAGTTATTGACTACATGCCATCTCCACTTGATATTCCGGCCATCAAAGGTGTTAACCCAGATACAGGCGCTGAAGAAACTCGCCCTGCATCCGATACTGAACCATTCTCCGCATTGGCTTTCAAAATCATGGCTGACCCTTATGTTGGTAAATTAGCGTTCTTCCGCGTATACTCCGGTTCCTTAGAATCCGGTTCTTACGTGTTCAACTCCACAAAAGGTAAGAAAGAACGTATTGGTCGTATCCTTCAGATGCACGCCAATGACCGTAAGGAAATTGACCGTGTTTACTCCGGTGACATCGCTGCTGCCGTAGGTTTGAAAGATACTACTACAGGCGACACACTCTGTGATGACAAGGCTCCAGTAATTCTTGAATCCATGGAATTCCCTGAACCGGTTATCTCCGTAGCTGTTGAACCTAAAACAAAAGCGGACCAAGAAAAAATGGGTATCGCTTTAGCCCGTTTGGCTGAAGAAGATCCAACTTTCAAAGTCCGTACAGATGAAGAAACCGGTCAAACAATCATCTCCGGTATGGGTGAGCTTCACCTTGACATCATCGTTGACCGTATGAACCGTGAGTTCAAAGTAGAATGTAACGTAGGTAAACCTCAAGTTGCTTACCGCGAAACTATTCGTAAATCTGTTAAAGCTCAAGGTAAATTCGTACGTCAGTCCGGTGGTCGCGGTCAATACGGTGATTGCTGGTTGGAATTAATTCCTCAAGAACCAGGCGCAGGTTTCGAATTCGAAAACAAAATCGTTGGTGGTGCAATTCCTCGCGAATACATCGGTCCTGTTGAGAACGGTGTTAAAGAAGCGATGGAAGCAGGCGTAGTTGCAGGTTATCCAATGGTTGACATCAAAGTAATCGTATTTGACGGTTCCTACCATGATGTTGACTCCTCTGAAATGGCCTTCAAAATTGCCGGCTCCATGGGCTTCAAAGAAGGTGCTCGTAAAGCTGATCCGGTTCTCTTAGAACCATACATGGCAGTTGAAGTAGACGTGCCTGAAGAATACATGGGCGACGTAATCGGTGACTTGAACTCCCGTCGTGGCCGCATGGAAGGTATGGAAGCTCGCAACGGCAGCCAGCATATCAAAGCATTCGTTCCATTGAGCGAAATGTTCGGTTATGCAACTGATCTTCGTTCCAAGACTCAAGGTCGCGGTAACTACTCCATGACAGTTGATCATTACGAAGAAGTACCTAAGAAAATAGCTGAAGAAATTCAAGCTAAGAAAAATGGCTAATCCCTAAGGGTTAACAGAATAAATTAGAATTTTAATTATCCGGGAGGACAATTCAAAATGGCAAAAGCAAAATTTGAACGTACTAAACCGCATGTTAACATCGGTACTATCGGTCACGTTGACCATGGTAAAACTACTCTTACAGCTGCAATCACTAAAGTTCTTGCAGAACAGGGCAAAGCTCAGTTCCAAGACTACAGCATGATTGACAAAGCTCCAGAAGAACGTGAACGCGGTATCACAATCAACACTGCACACGTAGAATATGAAACTGACAAACGTCACTACGCACACGTTGACTGCCCAGGCCATGCTGACTATGTTAAAAACATGATCACCGGTGCTGCTCAGATGGACGGCGCTATCTTGGTTATCGCTGCAACTGACGGCCCTATGGCTCAGACT